>CAYSWY010000012.1:0-114619 GCA_964434975.1 uncultured Lyngbya sp. | reverse complement strand
TTAAAATCAGATAGAAAGGAGTCAAATACTTCCCAAGAGAGAGGAAAACTGATCATCTGTTTAGTAAACTGAAGTGAATTTAAATCAGATTTAAATCTAATATTACAAAGTCACTCTCTTTTTTATGTTGGAATGGATCACGAATACGGTTAATTCTTTGGGTTATGTTGGCATTGCACTTTTAATGCTACTAGAAAATATCCTTCCTCCCATTCCATCTGAATTAATTATGCCATTGGCTGGATTTTCTGTAACCCGTGGAGAATTAAGCTTTGTATACGTTGTCATTGCAGGTGTAATTGGATCGGTATTGGGTGCTTTACCGTGGTATTATCTAGGGAAGTTATGGGGTTTACAACGAATTGAACGTTTAGCAGATCGCTACGGTAAATGGATCACGCTTTCCAGCCAGGATGTCAGAAAAGCTAAACAGTGGTTTGATCGTAGAGGCAAGGAAGCGGCCTGTTTTAGCCGTGTTATTCCTGGGGTTAGAACCTATATTTCTGTACCAGCAGGCATTAGTAGAATGCCGTTATTACTCTTTCTGTTTTACTCTACCATTGGAACAACAGTCTGGGTGGGTTTCCTCACTTATGCTGGATATCTTCTCGGAGAAAACTATAGTAAAATTAAGCAATTTTTAGCACCCATTAGTGCAGTGATTCTTGTTATTCTAATTATGCTTTGTGTTGTTTGGGTTGTTAGACGAAAAGCACGTTAATCATTAAACTCCAATCATGAGGCTGAAAGATTTTGTTCTTTTAAGGTTTGTTTTACAGGGATTTCTATCACAAACTCAGCGCCAGTCTCAGGTTGAGAATTACACCAAATTCTACCTTGATGACGTTCTACAACGATCTGATAACTAATAGAAAGTCCCAGTCCTGTTCCTTTACCAATTGGCTTAGTTGTAAAGAACGGATCAAATAACTTTACAGCAGATTCTGATGAAATACCAGGGCCGTTATCTGCGATTTTAATTTGAAGATTTTGTTGAGATTGATCGAGGCTGGTAGTAATCCAAATTTTTGGTTTTTTTAGAAAGTTACCATTTTCACTCTGGGTAAAATATCTTTTTTCCATTGCTTCGTGTAAGGCATCAATACCGTTACAGAGAATATTCATAAAAACTTGACTAAGCTGTCCACCGTAACATTCTATTTTTAACGGATTATTATATCGTCTAATAATCTCAATTCCTAAATATTTACCATTAGCTTTAATTCGATTACTTAAAATCATTAAAGTACTTTCTATACTTTGATGAATATCAATGGTTTTAAGTTCAGCTTCATCATGGCGAGAAAAGGTTTTTAGCGATCGCACAATTTCACGAATTCGGTCTGCACCCACTTGCATTGACTCAACTAATTTAGGAAAATCTTCTTTAATAAAATCAAGATCAACAATTTCTACTTCACTTTGAATTAACGCTCCAGGTTCGGGAAACTGTTGCTGATACAGTTCTAAAATCCGCAATAAGTCTTTGGCATAATTTTGAGCATGAATTAAATTACCATAAACAAAACTTACAGGATTATTAATCTCGTGGGCAACCCCAGCCACTAACTGCCCTAAACTTGACATTTTTTCCGCTTGAATTAACTGATTTTGGGTTTGCTTTAATTCTTTTAATGCTGTTTTTAACTTATTATTTTTTTCCTGCAATTGTCGAATATTGTGTAGTTGATCTTGTTCTTTTTTTAAAATATCCGAGGCTTGCTTCTGTTGAGAAACATCCCGAAATACTCCGGTATAAAATAATTGTTCCCCAAACTTCCCTTCTGTGATAGTAACTTCTAATACTAATTGTCCTTGATTTTTCGGGCAGCCTAATACTTCCTGCCTTTGATTTTTCATCCATTCACTCAGCAATAATTCTTGCTCTTTTGGGTAGGGAGTCTGCCACTCAAAAAGCTGTAAAATTGAACGTCCGATTAATTCTGCTTTTGAATAACCAAAGATTTTTTCAGCACTGGGGTTAATGCTTAAAATCTCCCACGAAGGCTTTGCAAAAGTAATAATTGCATCCGTTACACTTTGCAGAATTGCCTCAGTAAAACTCATTGTGTCTTCCAGAACTTCCATAACCTGGTTATACTGTAATCCAACTTGACCCACTTCCGTCCAGGCATTTTCTGGAACTCTCAAACTTAAATCCTGAGTTTCTGCTTGTTGTTGCATGACTTCAATCAACTCGTATAGTTCTGTTTTGGCGTGATGTTCAGAAGCATTTAAACCCTGACGTTCTGTTTCTTTTGAGACTCGTAGTGGGATCAGAGAGTTGATCATGTGAAGTACTATAAATGTTACTCCAAATGACCAAGTCATGGCGATAACAATACCCAGTAGCTGAACCAGAAATTGTGAGGGTCGGTTTAAATCAGTTCCTAAAACGTCTAATTGACCGAATAAAGCCACTGCTAATGTACCCCAAATACCAGCGCCTGTGTGAACGGCAACGGCATCAACAGCATCATCAATACCACATTGCTTTAATCCATAGGATACCAACATCATCACTCCAGCGCCAATCATGCCAATAACCAGTGCGAGATTGGGAGTGACGGCATGACAAGAAGCTGTAATGGCAACCAACCCGGCTAAAGAGCCGTTAATTAAGGCTTCGACTTCTGGAACTCGGTGACGTTGCCAACTAATGACTCCAGCAGTCAGCATTCCCGATGCACCCGCTAGGACTGTATTTACTATGATATCAGCAATTTTAGGATTCAGGGCAAGGGTACTACCCCCATTAAACCCTAACCAACCTAACCACAGTAATATTGTCCCTAACACGGACAGTTGAAGATTAGACGCTTGAATTTTTGATTTTGATGGCGAGGTGGAAAATCGACCAATGCGAGGCCCTATCACAACTAATGCGGCTAAGCCAACCCATCCCCCGACACTATGAACCACCGTTGAACCTGCAAAGTCTACAAACCCAAGTTGAGCTAACCAGCCTGTGAGTTCACCACTGGCTAAGCCATTCCAAACCCAACGCCCGAATATTGGATATATTAAGCCAGAAGTCAGGGCTGCAACCATTAAGTAAGTCTTAAACTTCATCCGTTCCGCTACCGCCCCTGAAACAATAGTGGTGGCAGTGGAACAAAACATCATTTCAAATAAGAAAAAAGCTGTCAGTTTTGTGACTGCAATGGGGTCAGAGAGAAGTTCTGGGGAATAACCGCCAAACATCCAATAATAACCCACTAGCCAAAAGAGCAGGACGGAAATCCCAAAATCCGCAAAGTTCTTAACCGCAACGTTAATACTATTCTTAGAACGGGTTAAGCCAGACTCCAGGCACATAAACCCTGCCTGCATCAAGAATACTAAACTTGAGCAGAGTAACAACCACAAAACATCTATCACGTGATCAGATCGGTTTAATCATTGAACTACCTAATTGTTTCAAGTTCTCTGTTAATATTTTGTTATGTGATATACAGTTTCTTATTACATCCAGGGGATTGATTGAGGTGGAATGACTTATATCATCAAGTTTGTAGAGAGCTGAAATCATCTCACAGTATAGATTTAAAAACTTTTTAATAAAAAACTTTTGTCGAAAGTATTGACAACAATAGGCTTTATTCGCTACATTGGCAAGCGTGTGAGGAGCGAACCAGTTAGGACACCGAGACGAAACACGGCCAGTCGCCGGTGTCCTTTCTGAAAAAGGAAACATACAATTTATTTAGAATTTAATACAATACTTCATTCTTATTAATGTGGTGTGAGCAATTTTGAGCGGTTAGCCAGTCCAGCCGCTTTAGTTTGTTTTGGGTAGCATTTATAATAATGGGAGCAGCACAATAATTAGAAAAATAAGGGGGAATGTATAAAGATTATATTTCCCGATCTCAAATCTTTTTTTTTAGCTTTCATTGATCTTTACTATTCTCTAGGTTTTGTATTAACAACTTGCCATATAATAAAAACAGTAACACTCAGATAACCCAATACAAATAGCCACTCTAAAATATTGCTTTCTGATAAAGACTGAACATCGTACATTATTTTTGCCGAAAATACTTTGATTATTGATGATTTTCGATCACTATACTATAAATTTGAATAATTATCTAGGACGCAACGCTTCCAAAGTGTACAGACTACTTTTGTAAAAAATTAATTGATAAAATTCACACTATTAAGCTTTCTCTCAGCAATACTATAGCAAAGAAAGAGAGAGTGAAGACACTCATATAGGCTGTCCCAACCGTGCAAATGGGAATCCACAACAATCTATATCTTAATTCGCTTATTTTCTGCTATGTCAACCTCATCATTAATCTTGTAACACTTCATCTATAAATGAATTTTTACCCTGCTTTAGAGATTCAATCCAACGTTGTCGTTCTGCTTTTTCTTCTGCATTCTCCGACAACTCAATGAACCTCTCAAAATCCTCAATCGCCCCTTCAAAATCATCTGTTAATGCCCTAGCGAAACCCCGACTATTACGAATCCATTCATTATCGGGAGCCAGTTTAATAGCATTATTACAGGCAAACATTACTTCTTCAGCTTGCTTATATTTACTACCTTCCCAACACAGTGTATTCCAGTCTGAAGCCGTAATTTCAAGTTTCGGATCAAATTCCTGTGCTTGATTGTAAGCAGTTATAGCTTCATCAATTTTATCATATTTTGCTAACTGCTTACCAATTATTAATAGACTTAAAGCTGCTGAGTGAAAGCTCAAGTTAGAGTCCAGTTTAACGGCTTTTTGAAAGTAAGAAACCGCTTCATCAATATTACCCTCTGCGGCTAAATGTTCACCCTGTAAAAAGAACGCTGTTGCTGAAGGTTCAACCCCACAAATACGACGCTCATCTTCAGTTACGTTAGGGTTATTCTTCAGGTAGTTACTTACCCAATTACAACTGCGTTCTAGCAAATTATCAAGATTGAAGTTCCAGAGTTTGAGAGTTTTATCGTCGCTAATAGTTAGAAGAACATCATCATTAGGGCTAAAAGCAAGGTACCCAACTCGATGTTTATGCCCAAGTAAGGTGTGTATTAAAGTTCCATCAGGTTTCCAAAGTTTGATGGTGTTATCGTGACTTGTAGATGCGATCATATCGCCCCTGGAATTAAACGCAACACCAGTGACTATACCACTGTGACCTTTAAGAGTCTCTGGTAAAGGACTATCGGGTTTCCAAAATTTGTGGGGTTTCCAAAGTTTGACGGTGTTATCATGACTTGTAGATGCGATGATATCGCCCCTGGAATTAAACGCAACACCAGTGACTATACCACTGTGACCTTTAAGAGTCTCTGGTAAAGGACTATCAGGTTTCCAAAGTTTGATAGTACCATCCCAACTTGTAGAGGCAATCAAATCTCCACTGGGGCTAAAGATCACGTCACTAACTCGACCCTCATGGCCTTCAAGAGTCTTTTTTGGCTCAGTTCTATTAAGTTCCCAGAGTTTAATTTTGCGATCGCGACTTGCAGTCGCAATTAAGTTTCCATCTGGATGAAAAGCAATGCCATAAATCTTTTGGCTATGTCCTTTCCAGCTTTTAATTTTAACCAAGCTACCGTTAAATTCCCAGAGTTCAACTGTGCCATTTGCATTGCCTGTAACAATATAGTTACCCTTGGGGCTAAAGGCAACGCTGGCGAGGTCTCTGCTACTTATTCCAGAAGCAATCGGAGTAGCATTGGAGTTTAACAGAGCGGGATAGTCAAAGATATAGAGGTTCTTATCGTAACAAGCCAAAGCAATTAAATCTCCGTTAGGACTAAAAGCAATGCGCCTGCAATTATATCCCTCGAATGTATTTGTTACCGTATTATTTTTCCAAAGTTTTACCGTACTATCCTGACTGACTGAAGCAATTAGATTACCATTCGGGCTAAAAACAGCATTGTAAACCTGCTTGCTATGTCCTTCGAGAGTATCTACTAAATTGCCATCTGAGTTCCACAGTTTAATCGTATTATCTTTGCTAGCAGAAGCAATTAAATTACTATCTGAGTTAAAAACAACACTAAAAACTTCATCGCTATGTCCTTCGAGAGTATTTACAAGTTGACCATCAGATGTCCAAAGTTTGACATTGTTATCATAGCTGGCAGAAGCAATTAAATTACCATCTGGGTTAAAAACAACACTGTAAATAGTTTTTTGATGACCTTCGAGAGTGTTGATCAAGTTGCCATCAGATGTCCAAAGTTTGACAGTATTATCAGCACTAGCAGTCGCGATTAGGTCGCCTTTGGGACTGAAAGCAACACTGTACACTTTATCACTATGTTCTGTGAGAGTTTTAAACAGACTGCCATCAGATTTCCATAACTTAACAGTACCATCCCAACTGGCAGTCGCAATAAGTTCTCCACTCGGATTAAAAGCAATTTTCCATACAACTTTTTTATGTTCTTTATGTTCTTTGACTATTTGAAACAAGCTACCATCAAATTTCCAGAACGTGACAGTGCCATCATCAGTCGTCGTTACAATTAGATCCCGTTTAGGGCTAAAAGCAACTCTAGAAACTGGAGAATTGTGCTTTAATGTGGCAACTAAATTACCATCTGTTGTCCAAATTTTGGCTGTTGTGTCCTTGCTGGCAGTGGCAATTAATTCCTCATCTCCATAGGCTGTATGATATCCAAATTTTATCCGATAGATTGGCTCATTATGTCCTCTAAGACGGCTAACAACAGTACCATCTTCTCTCCAAATTGTAGCAGTAGTGTCTGTACTTGCTGAAGCCATCAGTTTACCATTGTGGTTGAAAGCAACACTATTAACTTCATCAGTGTGCTGTAAACTGTTGTACTCTTTGAAACCTTGCCAATAAACCATCTCTCTCAGCATATCAATACCTTGAATCCGAGTATTAGCTGCTGCCCAATTTACTTGTTTCAACTTATTTCCAAGCTGAATCCCTCGAATTAATGCGTTAAAATCTTGAGTCGCAGCAAAGCGTGATTTTAAATTACTGATATTAGCTCTTACCTCTGCATTTTTTGCATTTTTTTCTCCAATAAAAGCATTAATAGCCAGTAGGGAAATAGTTACAGAATATACGACCAGTCCTCCCAATATCTGTAGACGTTGACGTTGTTTTTGTCTTTGTTCCTGTTCTTGCTGTTGTTGACTCAACTGAATAAATTCTTGCTCATCTTGAGACAGTTCTTCCCGACGTTCTTTGAGTTTTTCCTGTGCTTGAACTAATGCCGCCCCTCGCAATAACTGTTCTTGATCTCGGTTCATTTCTTGCCAACGATGCATTGATGCACGTAGTTGTTCTTGCCAGGTGCGAAATTCTCTATCTGTTTCCATCCATTTTCTGAGTTGACCCCAGTTGCGAATTAAAGCCTCATGAACTACTTCAACAGTTTGTTGTTCTGGTTTTGGGTGTTGTTTTGAATTCTTCTTAGCCTCAGTGGTAACCAGAGAACGACCCGTTACAACTAAGCGGGCATCTGCCAATAGTTTAACTAATTTCCAATCTGTATTAAGTTCAGTTTTAGTGGCAACTCTGCGAGTATCTTCGGTTCCTTCACCGGGTCGCACTAACTGTACAAAAATTCGCCGAACTTGTTGTTTTTCGGGTTCACTGAGTTGACTAAACTTGTTATCAGCATAGCGAGTTAATGCCCCTGAAACTTCCCCAATTTCTGTATAAGCTTTATGGGTTAATTGTTTACCTTTTCGTTGTTTCCACAATTCAGTGAGGGCAAATTCTAATAAGGGTAAATTTCCGGGTTCTTTCTCAATATCATCAAGAATACGTTCAACCAGTCCGCTTTGAAAAGTTACCCCTAATTTTTCGGCGGGTTTTTCAATCACATCTCTGAGTTCGGTTTCATTCATCGGCCCTAGCATGATATTTCCTTGTTGCAATACATCTGCTACAGGTCGATAGGAGAGAGCATTTCCTAAAAAATCAGCTCGCATTGTTGCGACTAATACGGTAGAGAGAGAAGATTGTTCAGCAAAAGCACGAAAGGTTTGTAAGAGTGTATCGAGAAAATGACGGCGGGTTTTCTCGTCATTACAAAGAGTGTAGAGTTCCTCAAATTGATCGGCAATTAGTAAAATTCTATCCTGTAAATGATTACGTTGGATTGTTGCCAATACATCGGATAGGGGAATAGTATTATCTTGAAAATATCCCGCTAATTTCCGAGCAGTCGCCATGCCATCGGTGGTGTCAAGGTTCGGTTCATAGAGAGGAACTAAGGCTTGAGCGAGGGCAAGAAAGGGATCTTTTCCGGGTCGAAAATGGGTAAATTGCCAATGTCCTGCCTTGACTAATTTAGGCACTAATCCCGCTAAAATAACGGAAGATTTTCCACTGCCGGATGCACCCAAAACCGGAATAAAGTTGTGAGTTTCGGTATATTGATAGAGTTCTTCAATCAACACTTCTCGCCCAAAGAAATATTCAGAATCTTCTGAGGTAAAATGAAATAATCCTCGATAGGGACAGGGTAAATTATCGGTTTCTTCTGTTGGTTCAACTGAAACAGTTGTTGTTTCTTCTCGATAATAGTTGTTATAATTATAAATCGTAACTTTTCCGGTGGGATTAAAAACAGCAACGGCTTTCCCTTGTTGAACCACTTCTACAACAGCTTGAATGGCTTCATCACTCCAGTTAAAATAGTTGCGATCGCCGATATGAATTTCTCTACCTTCATCAATAGAAACATGAAATTTTCCCAGTTGTTGTAATGTTTCATTATCATTATTTTGGAGCAATTGACGTAAAGATTCGAGGTCTGAATCATTTACTTTTCCTGATTGGATACGCTGAATAATATCACTGGGATTATTGGAATTCGTCATTTTTTGCTCCAGTTTACTATATTAAATTAATGATTTTTGGGTTCTATCGAGGTCAAGACGAAGGAAGAGGGAAGAGGGAAGAGGGAAGAGGGAAGAGCGGTGCGACCCCGCGTCGGCGAAAGACGCTCTGCGTAACGCGCACCAAGAGAAGGAAGAAGTAGTAACCCAAGCCATGAATCAAGGGTCTTGAAAATTAGGAAATTTTTTTTTCTATCCACGAATAAATTCGGGCGCTTGTATCCAGTTTGTTTTTTGGTCAAAATAAGTCTCTTGTTTTCGATTTCAAATGAATATTTTTTCAGTCATTTTATCTTTGATTGTTGTTAGTTTGGGAGTATGCGCCTTAGTTTCTTCAGCAACTTTATTAATGACTCTTGCTTCAAATTCTTGAATGGTTAGTTCTGGTGTTCCCTTTAAAACTTCTGCGATCGCCCAGGTAAATACACTACGAGATTTTCCATTAATTTTCTTACAGAGTGCTTTTTCATATTCCATTGCTGCACCGAAATGAAATATATTTTTTAAAGTTCCATTGATGATTAATTCTTGAGTTTTTTTAGTTGTACTAATTTTGGGGATTTGAGGGAACGAATCAATAACAATATCTTTGATTTGGAGCGTTTTTTCTTGTTCATCTGGCAGTAGAATATCCTTAGATAAATCCCCACTGTAGCAACAATCATACAATCCCCAGAATGTCACTCCCTCTGGAATTGAATATTCAAAGAACTCCCCTAACCAATTATCAAGAATCAGAGAAGATAAAACTCCTTCATAAGGAACTAAAGCTTCATCTCGCCCATCTGGATCGTTTGTTCCTGGGTGATCTGGGCGTAGAAGAAAACCGTGACCCGAAAAATAGAAAAGACAAACATCTCCGGGCTGCTTATCTTTTACTAAAGTCTTTAATCCCTGAATAATATTTTTCTGAGTTGCGTTTTCATCTCTCAGCACTTCGATATTATTGAAGCCATAGCTGGATAATACAGGTGAAATTGTCGGAATATCTTCTTTGACTCCCGGAAGATTATTAGAAGAATCTTTGTATTCACTAATTGCCACAACAAAAGCATATTTAGACATTATTCAATTTTCCTCGAAAACATTATTTCTGTACTTTGAAAAAATCCTTCAGCATCCTCATCCAAGAAATAGATTAATCCGGGACAAAGATGCTAAAATTTCACTCAGGAGGTTAAGAAACTAAACTGTTTTTTTCCAATCATCCCCAGCAATCACTGTGGAATAAAACACATAATTAGGGTTGTTTCGATAGCGGCGATCCTGTTTAATAATGCTCATAAACTCCCGATGTCCTCGACGAGTTCGACCCACTAAACAGCCTGCACTGGCAGTATAAATGTCATTATGAGGATGGTCATAACCGTGGTGTTGGTTAATGCCAAAATAACCCGAATCAAGGCGGTCATGGGTACGGGTCATCGTTCGATCAAAATCCCGATGAACAGTAACTTCACCTGCTATCTGAACTAAGGCTTCATGGGGTTCGGAGTTGCCGTGAATTCCAACTTGCCAAGCCCGATATTGATCAAAAGCAATGCGAGCGGCACCTTTTGCATTCATGGGATAATCAGTGTAGTGAAATCCTGGCTCAGTCGTTGCTTCCCACTGCCCGACAATAACCGGAGTTCCCTGTTCAACGGCTAATACAACCCGCAAGTCATTGAAACAATTGGGAGCGTCGGAATTTTCGCTAAAGTCCTGATTAATGCCTTCTAAATAAACAATATTGTATTCATTAGGGCCTGTGAAGAATCGATAATTTTTCTGCTTCATATACTGATAAATTTTGCCTGCTGGGTCATTACCAGGAATGACTGGATCTTTGAAAGAGGCAACGGTTTCAGCCCGAAGTTCGATTAATTTAATGGCAGTTTGTACGCCCAGATATTCATATTGTTGTTCTTCTCCTAGCTCAGTTTTATAGTCTTCTTGAAATCTGACAAAAGCTCGAGCTGAGAGCAAGTCAAACTGTTTCTCTATCGGGCCGTCAAGATAGAATGAAGCAATCAAAACTTCGTGAATTTCTTCGGTGAGGATAAAGTCACTGGCAATGCCTTCTAAGCCAAACTTGAGGTTGGGTTTGTCTTTAAAGTCTTCGATATGCATATTTTTCTTCAGATTATTTACGTCATGGAGCAAAATAGACACTTTTTTGCAGCCAATGGTGATAAACGCAAGCGATACACCACAGGACTAAAAATCTATTTTGGGTCGGCTTTTAAGCTTCACCTATTAGAAAAAAATAGGGAAGAAATTAAGCCCTTGATGAACGTAGCCCTGAGAGGTTGGTGAGTTGCCAGCACACCTTCAATGATAGTTTAATTGTAGTACTAAATGTTTCCGTGGTCTACTCTGATTGAGATATACCCTGAATCACAAGTGTCACGAACCCTCATTACATCCTGAACCATAAAGGGTTTATACAGGAAACGGATTGGGCTTTCAGGATAAATTCTCAAAATTATCCGGACGTTTTTGATTTAAATTATTAAAGGTATTAAATGACTCATAATATTTCTCTGGTTTTTGACTGAATTAATTGTTCTTTGCTTCTAAGTTAGAGATTAAAGCCTGAACTTCTGGATGTGGCAATTTCTCTTGTAAAATTTCTCTGAGTTTTTTAAGTGCTTGTTCTGACATTGTGATTAATTTTTATCAGTTTTATCACCAATTTTAGTGTTTTCAGCCCGATTGATTTTGATGTCATATTTTGTATAATGATCATCAGGGCTTTGATTCCTAGTATTCTGCTCTACTTGATTGTTATTACCAACTACATTTCCCTGATTATTATTACCGACTACAGTTCCCGATCCTGTAATAACTGTAGAATCTTCAACTTTTTGAGCTGCAAATGAGTTATCACCACTCGCCTCAATATTAATACGAATTAACTCTTGAATTTTTTCTTCAGCTTGAGGTTGTATTTCTGACCATCCTTTATCCGGTAAACCTTTTCCGCCGAGAAGCTTTGCAATCACAAAATCTTCTGTCGCCATATCAAAATTAGGTGTCTGCATTTTTCCGTACAACTTTTGAACTGTTTCAGGTACTGCTTTGCTCAGGTAATTCATTAAGTTAGAAACTCTCACTTCCGTATCACCGGGTTGATTTGCAGCACCTTGTAAAGCTTCTAGAAAATGATGGGTGTAGATGCTGAGTTCATTCTCATAAAACCAGGATTTTTCCTCTCCACTGGAAGATGTAAATACAACTCGTCCTTTACCTTGTTTGAGTTGATCAATGAATCCTTTAGAAGGAGCAATTAGCTGGAATTGATCAAATTCATCAGCCAGATCAGTTGCTTCTTGTTCCATGTCTCGGATGATTTCTTCTGGATCTTTTGAGGTTGCCATCCCGGCAGCATAGCAACTATCAATTACCACAAATAAGCGTTCTGCTGGAATTTGTCGCAAAGCGTCAGTAAATACTTCTGCTGATAATGCTGAAGCTGCTATTTTAGTGGGTTTAATATCATGTTGCAGCAAGTAGTAATGATTATCGGCAGTATTGAGCCAACCATGTCCGGAAAAATAGATAAATATTGTGGCTTGCGGATCGGATTTTGCTGATGCTTGTAACCAATTCAAGCTGTCTAAAATATTGTTTTTTGTTGCGTCTTTGTTATTCAAGACTCGAATTTTATCTTCTGAATAACGACATAGATTAGGGTCTATTAGTGCTGCATAAATCGCCTGAGTATCTTTGACGGTGACTGGCAGAGATAAGCGCGGATATGCTGATTCTCCTACACCAATTAACAACGCATATCCATGAGAAAATAGTTCAGACATTAAATTTTCCCCCGTTTTAATATGATAAGTAATGTTAGCGATTTTTTTTAGATTCCCACCTACATGGGAATAACAATATACACCCTATCGAATTTAGTTATCTATTCATCTGTATAGCGACTCACCCGAAAAACTAAGTAATTATATTCTAAAGGGGAGCCATCTGCTTTATGAACAATTGTTCCGAACTTGGGATCATAAATCCATCGACCATCCCACTCAATGGTGGTTTCTTCTGGAACTTGCACCGCAATATAGTTGCCTTCCCGCAGTCGTAACCCCAAAGGTGCAGTTTCGTTAAAATCTAAACCGAGATTAAACTTTTGCACTGCAATATTTTGATGGCGTTTGGCGATCGCATTAACAATTCCCAGTGTCATATCTGTAAAGGGTGCTATCGCGGGTTGAGCCGTTTGTAATAGATTTAACCCGGTTTTGAAGGCGGGAGATTCTAATGCTTTTAAAACAGCTTCATCTCCTTTATTGTTAACATTTATTGTGGAAAATTCAAAGGCAACTCCCCGACTGTTAACGTTTAATCCAATAAAAATTGGCCAACCTGTAACCGGAGCCGTTTCCCCCTCAGGAACTCGATAAGTCTGGCTAAATGTGACCGCTTCTGAAGCATTAGAAACTTGGTTTTGTGCCGCAAATGTCACCATGATATTGTGAGTACCAGTACCGGGATAATTGAAGATGCGAAGCAGATCAAGGTGAATATCAATCCGGCTATTTTTGAGGGTTAAATCGGGTTGAATTGAACTGGCGTGCTGAATCGATATAGGTTTCATTGTACCTAATTGATTCGGAGCAATATAGCCAATTGTGTGATTAGAGTGGTTCCAGGGTTGCTGTTGAACCCATCCGAGAAGGTTCAAAACCCCATCGATATTTTTAGAACTTTCTTTCTGTTGTGATGTAGAATCTTTTGACTCAGTCTCTTCAATTTCTTCTAGTTTTGAGATAAATTCTTCTAGCTCCTGATCTTGCTCAAGGTCATACTCTCCGATTGTTTTAATTCTATCTAGTAATAATTCTTGATTAGACATTCGGCTTTCCTTTAACTAAACAGAAGTTACGAGTTGAGGATGATAGTCGTATAATTTCTATCATATCTCACAAAAATTGTGAGTCAAATTAATCTTTACTTTAAGCAATACTTCTGTCTAGTCTATATCAGAGGGTTTATAAAAGTTATTGTTATTGAAAAATAGCAGAGTATCACATTCAGTTTTTTATGATCATAGCTTTTGAAACACCTCATCATTTCTCGATTCAATGAACAACTCTGATCAAGATTGACATTGAGAAATCAAATGCCGTTGTCGTTGAATACCCGTTTGAGTTGGATCGTAACTGACTAAAATCACATCTCCATTATCATTTCGTATCCATCCTCGCGCTGGAATCATGTCTGAATTAGACGTAAATTGATTAGATAAATAACTCTGTGTTTGTTGTTGTTGTAAATCAGCATTTTTTGTTGCAGATATATTAGAATTCTCCTCAAAGTTTAGATCCATTAATCCGACAAAAATCTGTTCATGTTGAAGACTATCTTGAGGACTGGGAGGTAGTCCGCCTCGACCTGTATTAATAAACTCGCTATCGTGAGTTGAAGAACAAGCATCTTGTCCAATTAAATTGGTGACATCAATCGGGGTCGGTGGTACTTCAATTAATCCAGAACTCGGATTAAAAATAGGTGTATTTAAAGTAACTGTACCATCAATTCCCAGTGCCGATGTAGCGCTAATTGGACTGTATGGCCCCTGAAATATTTCTTCTGAATTAATATTAATATTTCCCCCTTGACCCTCTTGTGCATTCGCCGAAATATTACTCCCTCGCAGGGTTAAAGCATCCGTATTAATATTAATATTTCCCCCCATTGAATCTTGATCAGCACGAGCCGTAATTCCACCGCCATTGTACAAATTAATCTCTGTCGCCGTTATATTGACATTACCGCCATCACCATTTCCTACGGTTAAACCCGAAATAAGTGCGCCATCTCGAATTGTTAATTGTTCTGTATTTAAAATTAAGTTACCACTGGTTCTGTTGGGTACTTCTTGATTTTCCCCTCTTAAAAGTAGACCAACTCGCAATTCACTCGGCCCTAAATTAACAGAGCGAGTAGCGCTTGAAGATTCACCCATTAATTCAACTTCTGTGGCATTAATTATTAACTCTCCGGCATTTCCTATATTTTCACTGCTAACAGAAATTAGTTCTCCATCTCGTAGCGTCAAACGTTCAGTATTAATAAAAACACTGCCAGCATCTCCTGTTGCCTGCTTATTAACTTGCGCTAAAATTCCACCTTGTTGAAGTCCTGAAGGATTACTAATTTCAATATCCGTTGCAGTAATTGTGATATTACCTGCATTTCCTTGACCTAATGTGGTTGCCGCAATAAACGAACCTTCAGTAATGAGTAATGTTCCGGTTTCAATATTTAAATCTCCTCCCGTGCCAATATCATCTGCTGATCGACCAACATCGGCTCGAATGGCACCATTAATCACTTCTATACTGTTATTTGCTTTAATATTAATATTTCCTGCATTTCCAGTCCCCCTTAAAGAGGCAGAAATTTCGGGTGGGTTGGCTATTTTTCTGTTTAAAATCTGCTCAGAGCGTATACTTAATTGATCGGTTGTAATAAAAATATTACCCCCATTTCTATCATCAGGATTTCCTGTACCTTCTTGATAAACATCAGCAAATAAACCACTTTGTTGACCCCCTTGTTTATTATTCGTTAAATCTCGACCGACAACTTCTACATCACTGGCTTGGATGATTAAATTACCCCCATTGCCAATACCAAAAGTACTGACTGAGATTAACCCGCCAGCATATAAACTCAGACGCTCAGTATTGAGTAAAACATCACCCCCATTCCCCGCCGCTTCAGTTCGGTCAATATCTCCGACATGGGATAGAATTAGGCTTGTGATAATATTAATTGACTCGGTTGTTGTTATTTCTACGGTTCCTCCCGGTTGATTTCCTAGAGTACTGCTATTGATTTCTGAGCGGTTAGAAAGAGTCACTTCTCTACCTTGAATGTTTACATCACCGCCGCCTTCTCCCTGAGTATCAATGTAACTGCCATTGGTAATTATAACGTCTTTAAAATTAAAAGTGTTTTGATAACCCAATTCAAAAGAGTGAGCGACTAAATCGAGACTGACAAAGCTATTTTCTCCCACACTTCCGAGTTCAATTCGTCCATTTTCTGCGGTTAAAAATCCCTCATCTAGAATAAGATTTCCCCCAATTAAACCTAATGTTTGTCCGGGTTTAACGCCTAAGCCGCCGATGTTTCTGGCAACTTGTTTAATTTTTATTTTATTCTCTTCAGGGTTGTAATATTCAATATCGATTGTTACAGTTGTGCCGGAATGATTTACGATATTAGCAGGATTTTCTCGAAACCATAAACCAATAGGGATATTAACAGTTAATAAAGGTGCTGCATTAGGATTAGTGGCGCTAAATTCACTGCCATCAGCAAACCTAACACTCTCTGCGGTGGTGGCAAAAAAAGAACCGCCAATATCTAGAGAAGCCTTTTCACCAAAAATAATACCGTTGGGATTAATTAGAAATAAGTTAGCTGCTCCCAAGGCTTTAATTGTACCCTCAATCTGAGAAACTGAGCCGCCTGTTACTCGAGAGAAAATATTCTGAATCTCAAGACTATTATTAAAAGAAGTGGTAGAATTTGCAGGAACAGAAAACTGTTCAAAACTATGAAAAAGATTGTTTCCGGCTGTTGTGCCACCGTGAATCTGAATCAGATTCCCTTCAGGGGTAACAATGGAATTTTCAGGTAATGTTTGATCCGGAATAATTTGTGCTTGAACAGAAACATTAGCAAAGATATAACTCAGAACACTAACTTGAAGTAACCTAAGCCCCAGAGGACGAATCCATTTCTGTAACAACATAAACAGCAACGAAGCTGATAGAATCATATATTATTTTATAGTTTGATAAGATGCTTGTCAATTGATTCAATTATTAACAATTAATTCTTTAAAATCACTGAATTTATTCGCAGATGTTATTTAAAACATGATAAAAATCTCTTGAGAGTTGTAAGAAAAGTTTTTTAAAGAAGGCAAATAGGCAATCGGCAAATAGGCAAATAGGCAAGTAGGCAAGTAGGTAACAGCTAAGAGGATTATGAAACTCATCAAAAATCCTGACTCCTGTCTCGCAGTCTCGCAGTCTCGCAGTCTCGCAGTCTCGCAGTCTCGCAGTCTCCTCACGAAACCATAGTGGTGATCTTAGAGGAGATCAACCGCGTTAGATAACCTCGTCGTCTCAAGTGATTAAAAATATATCTCAATAATTCGTCACAATTGACTTAACTGCGGTAGACTATCTACGACAGAGTCCTTGAGATTGCCGAACCCTGATCGGGTGTTAAAACGGTTGTATCAGAGACAAGTTGGTAGGCAAGCAGATGAACTCAACCGCTGAAATCATCCTACAGCAAGGAAAGTACCGGATTAACCATACACTGAATCGAGGGGAGTTTGGGATCACATACCAAGCCACTCATGTTCAGTTGGGTCAAGCTGTTGCGATTAAAACACTCCGGCCTAGTTTACGACATCATCCGGACTTTGCTCAGTATTATCATCATTTTCGTAACGTGATTCATCGCCTGAGTCAATGTCAGCACCCTAATTTGGTTCGGGTTCTTGACGTATTTGAGGAGAAAGGATTACCGTTTGTGGTGATGAACTATATCGAAGGATGTTCTTTAGCCGATTCGATACAGTCTCGTGCGCCTCTATCGATTGATCAAGCTCTGCATTACGTTCGCCAAATGGCAGCGGTGCTGAAAGTCATTCACTCTCAAGGCTTGCTCCACTGTCATATTCAACCTCAGACAATTCTACAACGTTCCGGTAGCAATGGAGTGACCTTAGTTGATTTTGGGATTAACAGTAGCTTTATTGAACCGACAACCCAACCGTATCGGGGAAATCGTAACCTACCGGGGGGATTTACCGCCCTAGAACAATATCTCCCCCACGAAACACTCACTCCTGCAACAGACATCTATGGTTTAGCGGCAACCCTGTATTATTTACTCACTGGACAACCGCCGTTAGAAGCACCCTTGTTGTCCAGCCAAGGCACAGCCCAGTGGTTTAGCCAAGTGCAACCCACTCTGAAACGTCTGCATCCTGATTTGAGTCCCTCTGTGGAACACATGATTTTAGCCGGGTTAGAAGTCCAACAATCCAACCGTCCTCAAACTATTGATCACTGGTTAGCCTTTATGCCTGAGTTTAATTCTCATCCTGCTTCCGTGGAATCCTATGATGTGGGCCGCGAGGATGCCATCTCAACTGACTCAAACACCCATACTGTACCCGATCCTGTACCCATCAGTCGCTCCCGATTTCTGATGAGTTTGCTGTGGTTACGAAGATGCACCCCCATTATATTTGTTGCCACTGCACTAGTCTTTGGCTGGTTAGGGTTTAGTGTCACCCGACGCTACACCCAGATGGTGTTTCATGATGTTCATCAAAAATTCGGATCTGGAAATAAAGCGGCAGATTGGTCTGAAGCCGGTTTTTCCGATTATGATCCGTCTAAACCCATGTTTGAAGACCCAGACGTTAAAACAAAGGAGATTGAAGCTGAAGTTGAGTCAGATGAGTGGGGTCAGGAGTGGGATTCCGACACAGATTTTGATGAATCAGACTCTATCTACTCAGATCGCTACAATTCTACATTGGAGTGGGATGAGGCGGAAAATTACAACGATCAATCTGATTATTCTGATTCTGGCAGATATGACGATGATTATACTCAACCCGATTATTCCGATCAGCAACCGGAATGGGAACAAGACTATGGTTGGGAGTCTGAGGAAGCAGATAATAATCTCAACAATACAGATCAATGGGGGACAGCAGAAGCTAATACTTGGGAGAATGAATCGAATTCTCAATTAGAAACGACTCAAAATACCAGTTCTTACGACTATCGTTATCAATATGATTACAACTCAGAAGTAAACCCCAATCAGAATAACTCAGAATATTCTGGCTACACCACCGATATCTCACCCAGCAATGGTTACTCCAGTGAGTCTGAAGCCTTAAGCGAAGAGATTCCCCCCACCTCAGATTGGCAAAATCCACAACCTTATTCTTCCCAGGATTATAACAGTCAGACAGATTGGGATTCTATCCCGCCTCGTTCTTACAATCCCTACAATTCACCCGACACCTATTCAGATTGGACGGCTGAACCGACGACTGTACCGGGATCATCTCGTCAGAGGAGACCGGCTTCAGAGCAATATAATCAATACAATTCAGAGCAATATAATCAATATGATACCGATCCGGCGGTGGAGTTATCAATTCCTGAGTCTTCTCAGTCTTTTTCTGAGTATGAAACTGATTCAACGGTGTCTCAGTCTAACGTAGGATTAGAAGAAATCCCGATTCCGACTCCAGTTAGAAGTGATCGTTATTAACGTCAGTGGGAAGCAACCTAGGCAACGGGTAACAGCGGTGCGACTAGAAGTGAACTAGAACAGATATTCTCCAGTCATCAAGATTGTTCAAATTTAACGGACAAGGGAATTGTGTCGCGTACAATTGACTTATATTATTTGAATGTCCCACGCAGTATAATAAACAGCGCGCAATTCCTATCATGAAACAAATTCAAACCGATAAACCAACGCCTCAAACGAAACAAGACGATATCGCCATTATTGCTGAAGATGTTCATAAATGGTATAGCAATCATTTTCATGTTTTGCGAGGGGTGAGTCTCTCCGTTAGACGCGGCGAAGTGGTTGTAATTATGGGGCCGAGTGGATCAGGAAAATCAACTTTTATCCGTACATTCAATGCCTTAGAAGAATTCCAGCAAGGTAGGATTATGATTGACGGCATTAACCTTTCCCATGACTTAAAAAATATCGAAGAAATTCGTAAAGAAGTGGGGATGGTGTTTCAACAATTTAATCTATTTCCTCATTTAACTATTCTACAAAATGTAACTTTAGCACCAATTTGGGTCAGACGATGGCCGAAACCTAAAGCAGAAGAAGTGGCACTTCAACTATTAGAAAGGGTGGGAATTTTAGAACAAGCTAAGAAATTTCCCGGTCAATTATCCGGTGGACAACAGCAACGGGTAGCCATTGCTCGTGCTTTAGCGATGCAACCCAAAATTATGTTATTTGATGAACCTACATCTGCCCTTGATCCAGAGATGGTACGGGAAGTTTTAGATGTTATGCGGACTTTAGCCAGTGAAGGAATGACGATGGTTTGTGTTACTCATGAAGTGGGATTTGCTCGTGAAGTTGCAGATAGAGTGGTATTAATGGCAGATGGTATCTTAGTCGAAGAAGCTACACCGGAAACCTTCTTTAATAATCCCAAAGAAGAGCGATCGCAGCAATTTTTATCACAAATTCTTTAATTATAAAATCTGTAGGGTGCGTCATCTTTCAAAAAATTAACCTTAGTCCTAGGGTGCGTCATCTACCCAAAAATTAAGGTTAGTTGTGGCAGTCACCTTGACGCACCATTTTATGGTTATTTATCAAAAGATTAATGTCAGTTGTAGTAGTAACTTTGACGCAAAACTTGATAGCTAAAATATATCCTATTATCTTAAAAAAATTAGAAATAAATCTCTCTAGTTTTAGATATTCTATAATTTTTTATTGATAACTCCTGCTAAGCTGGCAAAACATCTAAAAATAACGTAACAGAATGTTATCTTTCTCCCCTTGCATTAAAAGATATCTCCATTCATAATCAATAGTACGGTGGAGGTGTTAACAATGAGAGTGAAGAACGGCTGGAAACGAAACAATCAAAAACGCTGGCGAATCTTTATACTCAGCTTACTATTTTGCTGTTCTGTTGCACTCTCTCCTATTATTGCTCAAGCGCGGGTTTCTCCCACTCAAACTCGCTATCAAGCCACAGACTCAAATCTATTACAACAGGCGCAAACTCGCTATCAAGCCGGAGATTTTACACAAGCCGTTCAACTTTGGCAAGAGTTAGTTAGTCAATATCAGCGTCAGGGAGACAATTTAAATCAAGCAATGGCGCTGAGTAATTTGTCTTTATCCTATCAACAACTCGGACAATGGCAAGGGGCAAAAGAAGCGATTGAAGAGAGTCTGAATTTATTACAAAATAATAAGATAACGTTAGATGCTCAGAAGGTTTTAGCCCAAACGTTAGAAGTTCAAGGACGGTTACAATGGGAAATAGGACAATCTGAAAAGTCTATTGATACTTGGAACCAAGCAGAGAAAATCTATCAGGAATTAGGACAGACAGAAGCGACGAAGAAGACTTTATTAAATCAGGCTAAAGCGCTACAAGATTTAGGGTTTTATCCCAAAACTTGTCAAACGTTACTCAAAATTGTAGACATAGAAACTTCTTTAGAGGAAGGCTGTAATTTATCCACAGAAATGATGGAGCAATTATTAGCACAACCTGAGTCAGATTTAACTTATGAAGTGTTACAGCGTTTGGGTAGTATTGAGCAAATTGTCGGTCAGTTAGGACAGTCTAGAACGCTATTAGAGAAAAGTTTAACCATTGCTGAAAATCAAGGCAATAATCAAGCCATTGCCACCACTTATTTAAGTTTAGGGAATACCGAATGGGCAGGAGTAGAACGGGAATATCGTAATATTTTACGGACAGCCAATGAACAAAGTCGCGAGATTGAATATGATATTTATATTAGAAATTTACAAGCAAAACCCGTACAATTTTATCGTGATGCATTCCAACAAGCCACATCTATTCCTTTAACTCAATTACAAGCTCAATTAAACAGCTTAACCCTTTATATAGAAAGTGAGCAGTGGGAAGCAGCAAGAAATTATCAAGCGGGAATTAAACCCCCTTTATTACAGTTTGAACCGAATAGAACCAGTATTTACGCTCAAGTGAAGTATGCCAATAATTTAATTAAATTACAAGCCAATGCGGCAACGAATTCACCGCAAACGAATCAAATTGATACAATCTTAAAAACTGCCGTTGATCAAGCGCAAAAATTAGGAGACTACAAAGCAGAATCTTATGCCTTAGGAACATTAGGCAGGCTATATGAACTCAACAAAGATTGGGCGAAAGCGAAATATTTTACTCAACAAGCTTTGAATTTAGCACCTACCTATAACTATCCTGAATTATCCTATCAATTGTCTTGGCAACTTGGACGAATTCATCGCGCTCAAAATCAACTGAAAAAGGCAATTTCGGCTTATACAAATGCTTTCAATACCTTACAATCTTTACGAGGAGATTTAGTCGCAATTAGTCCAGAAGTTCAGTTTTCGTTTAGAGAAAGTGTAGAACCCGTTTATCGAGATTTAGTGAATTTATTATTAATAGATGCAGAGGAATTAAAAGATAATAATCAACAGAAAGAACTACAGGTTCAAATGCAGCAGGTTCGTAAAGTTATTGAGTCTTTGCAATTAGCTGAATTAAATAACTTTTTCCGTGATGCTTGCGTTGAAGCTAACCCTCAAGTAATTGATCAAGTTTCACAAACAGCAGCAATTGTTTATCCAATTATCTTAGAAGATCGCTTAGAAATTATTGTTAGTTTCCCAGGTGATCCCGATCCAGTTCTTAACTTATATACAGTTGAAAATGTAAATAATCAAGTTCTAAAGCCAATTATCAGAGACTTTAGAGAATTCTTAGAACCCAGTGGTCGAGAAACACCAGATCAAGCACCACCTGAATTATTATCAGACGCTCAACAGCTTTACCAATGGTTAATTCAACCGATTGAATCTGATATTAACAATAGTAATATTGATACTTTAGTGTTTGTTTTAGATGGACAACTCAGAAATATTCCCATGTCGGCTTTGTACGATGGTTCACAATATTTAGTGGAGAAATATCAAATTGCTCTTACCCCAGGCTTACAATTATTAAATCCTCAATCTTTAACTCAAGAAGACTTAATTGGTTTGTTAGCCGGAGCCACAGATGCGCCGATTTTTGAAGCGGAAGGACTGGGTTCTTTGCCGGGAGTAGACGAAGAATTGAGTCAGATTTCTCAGCAACTTCCCAGTGTTGAAAAACGTCAAAATGAAGAATTTACCATAGAAAATATCCAACGTTTAATTGATCAAGTTCCATTTCCAATTGTTCATCTGGCAACCCATGGTCAGTTTGGTTCCAGTGCAGAAGAGACTTATATTCTCACCTATAGTGACCGGATGAATGTGAAAAACTTAGATAATATTTTACGAAAACCGGATGAAAAAAATCCAATTGAACTATTAGTTTTAAGTGCCTGTGAAACAGTCAAAGGAGACGATAGAGCCGCTTTAGGACTGGCAGGAGTGGCGGTGAGAGCAGGCGCACGCAGTACAGTTGCCAGTTTATGGACAGTGGATGATGTGAGTACAACTCGTTTGATGGTGGAGTTTTACGAAGCGTTAGCCAAACCGGAGCTCAATAAAGCGGAGGCGTTACGAGCCGCTCAACTTAAATTACTTCGTAATGAAGATAACGAGACCGCAAATAGCACCCGTCATCCTTTCTATTGGGCACCTTTTGTACTCGTTGGAAATTGGCAATAAAGATTAACTTAACCCAAAGATAAAAAATAACCCAGTAAATATAATGATCCACATAATACCGTTAATTCATGCTCAGCAGAACAGGCAATATCTAAAGCTTCTTTTAAATCGGGATAACATTTAACGGTAGCTAAATTCGGGCAAATTTGTAAGGCTAAATTCGCGAGTTTTTCAGGTTCTGCTGAACTATGATCCGGAACAGGAACCAAATATAAAGTATCACCCGGTTTTAACAACGCCTGAAAAATATCATCATGATCTTTAGTCGATAACATTCCCATGACCCAAGTTACAGAAGCGTGAGGAATAGTATCAATATATTGACGTAAAACTTCAGCCGCTGCGGGGTTATGTGCGCCATCAATTAATAACTGATGATTTTGCCATTGTGTCCATTGAATTCGCCCTAACCAGCGAGTATTTTTCATTCCTTGCCAAATGGCATCTGCTGTAATTTCCCAGCCTTTTTGTTGTAAAATTTTTATAGTGGCGATCGCCAATGCAGAATTAAGTTGTTGAATATTTCCCTGTAAAGATAAAGGATATTCAATCCCCTGATAAGTCGCAATTGTTAAGGTTTCATCTTTAGATTTAATCGTTGCAGGTTCAACCCATGTTGCCGGACAATTTAACGTATGAATTCGATTTTCTACCACGGCTTTAGCATCGGTTGGTAATTGTCCAATAATAGCCGGACATCGGGGTTTAAGAATTCCGGCTTTTTCCCCCGCAATATCAGCCACCGTCGGCCCTAAACGCTGCCAATGTTCTAAACTAATAGAAGTAATCACTGTAACTAAGGGGTTATCGCAAACATTTGTGGCATCTAAACGTCCCCCTAAACCCACTTCAATCACCGCAATATCAACTTGTTTTTGAGCAAAATAAAGCCATGCCGCAGCAGTAATCACTTCAAATTGAGTCGGGGTGGGTTCATCAGGAGAAATAGCCGCTTCAACCTGTTGTAAAACATTGAGTAAATCGGCAGCAGAAATAGGATTTTGATTAATACAAATTCGTTCTGTCCAATCGACTAAATGAGGGGAAGTATAACGTCCCACCCGATAGCCAGCAGCAGTTAAAACCGAAGATAAATAAGCACAAACTGAACCCTTACCATTGGTTCCCGCAACATGAATAATTGGAACTTGAGTTTGAGGAGTTCCTAAACTCGCCAATAATAGATTAATTCGTTCTAAGCCTAAATGAACACCAAAACGTTGATAGCGTTCTAGAATAGATTGATGATTTGTCATGGGTTATTCGTTATTGCTCGTTTGTTGTATGTTGAGGTCTAGGAGTAGAATATAGGGTGTGGGAGAGCAGGAAAGTATATGAATGACTAACAACTAACAACTAATAACTAACAACTCATTACTCCT
This sequence comes from uncultured Lyngbya sp., assembly GCA_964434975.1. Classification (GTDB taxonomy): domain Bacteria; phylum Cyanobacteriota; class Cyanobacteriia; order Cyanobacteriales; family Microcoleaceae; genus JAAURB01. Next base: position 89,941 of record CAYSWY010000012.1, on the reverse strand, counting down.
GATCCGGATTCATTTGAGCTAAAAATGATTGTAATCTAGCACGGGGAATATAAGGCCATCCGCCCTCTGCTTCGATTTCCTTAAGCAAATGATAGAGTTGCTGACGATTTTGGGGTAAAACCGCTTGAAATAAACCCTCACGAATTTGTCGATGAGTTTGTTCTAAAGTTCGCAACAGTTTTAACAAGGCGACAGGATTTCCTGAGGCCGACTCAGCGACCGCAGTCATTTTCTGTTGGAGTAATTCTAGCTCAGATTGGAACGTTTCAAAGTCAATGTCATTTTCACTCATGGTTTCGCCAAAATTACACAAAGGGAACAATCAACATTTTCACCGCTATTGAAGCAGTATCATCAGTAACTTAGCCTAAGTCGATTCACCGGATCAACAGAAAATCTTGGCTGGACTGCTAAAAAGGGTCAAAACCCGTGTAAAATGCAGAATTGGACGATCTCAAAAATAACAAACATAAAATTGTTCAGTAAAGTGGCATGAAAAGTTAACGTTGACTTTTTGATTGTATGCCGCTTGGAGAATGTCACATCACATATCGATTTTGGATATAGAGGTTTACTCATGAGATATCGCGCTGTCATTGCCGCACTTCTAGCAGTCTGCTTTAGTGTGTTAACGGCTTGTTCCCAAAGCCCAGAAACTAAAAACCCCGAGCTGTTAACCTATGATGATATTAGAAATACAGGTTTAGCGGTCAATTGTCCCAGTCTACCGGAAACCGCCAGAGGTTCAATTACACTAGATTCGGGTAAATCCTACACCATTAGTGGTTTGTGTTTACAACCCACCACCTACTTTGTCGAAGAAGAAGGCAGCAAACGTAAAAAAGCTGAATTTGTTGAAGGTAAGTTATTAACCCGCTTTACCTATAGCTTAGACCAAGTCGGCGGATCGCTCGATCTAGATGACAACGGAGTCTTGACTTTTACCGAAGAATATGGTATTGACTTCCAACCCATCACTGTCTTACTTCCCGGTGGAGAACAGGTTCCATTTCTGTTTACCGTTAAAGAGTTAGTTGCCAGCACCGAACCCGGTGTCACCGGCATCAACACCTCCACTGACTTAGAAGGCGACTATGACGTTCCTTCCTATCGGGGTTCAACTTTCCTAGACCCTAAAGGTCGGGGTTTAGCCACCGGATATGATAACGCCGTTGCTTTACCTGCCGTAGCAGATACATTTGAAGAGGCAAGTATCAAACAAGCTGAGACAGTTACCAATGCAGGTCATATGTCTTTGAAAGTGTCTAAGGTTGATAACCAAACCGGAGAAATTGCCGGAGTTTTTGAATGTGAACAGCCTTCTGATAATGACTTAGGTGCAAAAGAAGCTGTCAATGTTAAAGTTCGAGGCTTATTCTATGCTCAACTCGATGAAGCATAAATAGACTCAATTTTTCATTTAAATAAGCTATTTTCAGTAGAGGCGTTCCCCATCGAGCGTCTCTATTATTTTCAGGCAACGGGGAACAGTAATCTATAAAACTTGGCCATAGTTTACAAAACTTTGCTATAGTATGTAAAGCTTAAGTAATTATTCAGTATAAATCACAACCTTTTTGATTTGAGTTAATCAGCTCAAAGTTAGGTAGATAGCACAGTTAGGGGCATCTGAAATCTTTACATCTATCACCCCCGTAACTATGAGAATTTTCCGAACTTGTTTGGGCTTCAGTTAATTGGAGTTGTGGTAACGCTGTGTTTGCAACAATATTCTGTCTCGGCTCAGTCCATTACCCCGGCAAATGATGGGACTGGCACTCAAATTAATACTGATGGTAACCGTTATGATATCGAAGGCGGTTCTGTTAGTCAAGATGGTGAAAACCTATTTCATAGCTTTGAAAAGTTTGGTTTAGATAACGGAGAAATTGCTAACTTCCTGTCTAACCCCGATATTCGCAACATTCTCGGACGAGTTGTGGGGGGAGATGCTTCAATTATTCAGGGTTGAATTCAAATTACAGGCGGCAATTCTAACGTTTCGGCTCCTCTCAACGTAAACCTATTTTTAATCAACCCAGCAGGTGTTATTTTTGGTGCGAATGCCAGTTTAAATATTCCCGCTGACTTTACAGTAACCACCGCTACAGGCATTCAATTTGGTCAAAACTGGTTTAATGCAATAGGAAATAATAATTATTATACCTTAATTGGAACACCCAGCGGCTATAATTTTGCAGTTTCTCAACCGGGCGTTATTTTAAACGAAGCAAATCTTACTTTATCTGAAGGAAGTCACTTAACTTTCCTGGGTGGAACTATTATAAATACCGGGGAATTATCCAGTCCTGGCGGTCAAATTACCATCGCGGCAGTAGAAGGTGAAAATTTTGTTCGCATCTCCCAAGAAGGACAACTATTAAACTTAGAAATTACTCCTATACAAGCTAACGATAATAACTATCCCATCACCCCGTTATCTCTACCCCAACTATTAACAGGCGGTGAATCTGATAGTAATGCTAATACTGTTATTGTTAGTAACGGTGAAGTGATATTAAAAAGTTCCGGCACAATAATTCCAGAACAACCCGGAACCACAATAGCAGCGGGAAGATTCGATATTTCAGATAATAATACAGGCGGAAACGTTAATATTTTTAGCAGTAATTCTGCCATTATTGAAAGTGAAATTAATACAACAGGAGAGAATATAAGCGGAAATATCTTTATTAATTCCGACAATAACCTCACGATTAATCAACTTCTCGCTGAAACAGAAGCTTTAGAAATTATAGCAGCAGAAGATCTTAATATTAATCAGATTACCACTGAAGGCTATCTAACAGCCGAAACGATAGAAGGTAATATTAATCGTATTGGTAAAAACTCATTAATTACAGCGCCAACTGTCCTATTTAAAACATCATAAATCGGGAGTATTGGTACAGTAGATAATCCTTTATTACTCAACGTTGAAAACCTCGAAGCGGTTGCAGGCAGTGGGGGAATATTTCTCGAGAATAACTCAGATTTAACGATTGGAAATGTCAGCGAATAATTTACAGGACTTTCCACAATAGGCGGCGGTGAAATCAACTTGAATATAGACAGTAACTTAACATTTTCAGAGAATATCTCAACCGCAGTTGCTGATGATACAAATGCCGGAAATATTACATTAAATAGTAGCGGAAATATTGAGACGACAGAGGCTGGGTTATATTCTTTTTCAAATAATGCAAATGGAGGTAATGTTACTCTGAGCGCTGTTGGCGATATTACTACAAATCAGATTGACTCTTCCTCAGATGGGGCAGGTAGAGGGGAAGATATTACTCTCAATAGTAATACAGGTACTATTAATACTGCGGGGTTATATTCCGATTCAAATAATGCAGATGCAGGTAATATCTTAATTGAAGCTTTTAACCATATTACAATAGCTTCGCTTGATTCTTCCGCAGATCAAAATGGCGGTGATATTAATCTCATTAGTCAAGTGGGTGATATTGACACAGTTGAGATTAACTCCTCTGGAACATTTGGAAACACTGGCAATATCAATATTCAAGCGAGTTCTGGTAGTATTGAGTTGGGAGAAATCGCCTCTAGAAATCTAAATATTACCGCAGAAGGTGAAGATAATCCCTTGACGAATGATAATCCCGAAACTGATTTAAACTCCGATGCTAATTTAATGAATAATCAAGCAGGTGAAGTTATTCTAGAGGCTCATAATGATATTACCCTAAATCAATCGATTGAATCTGATTCAATTTCTGTTTTAGAACTCAGAGCCGGACGTGATATTAATATTAACGCTAATATTGACACTTCGGCAAATAATGGAGATATTAATCTAACAGCAAATTCAGACGCTGCTAACCCAGAATATAGAGGGTTAGGAACTGGAAATATTATCATGCAACCCGCTACAATATTGAATGCAGGAGCAGGAAATATTCAACTGTCTAAACGGGCCCAGTGGGAATATTATTATTAATGGTAACAATGTAGAAAGCGGAAATATCGAATCAATTGGTACAGAAAGTGCCGGAAAAATTGAAATTACGGCCACAGATGGTTCAGTAATAACAGCAGATATTACATCAAGTTCGAGTGAAGGAGATGCAGGGGGAATTGATATTGAAGCTACAGATAATATTAATACAGAAGATCAAACCGTAGAGTCTGCCGAAGGTGATGCAACCATCGAAAATGAAGCCGAAAATAATATTAATACAGGAGATCAAACGGCTGAGGCAAATGATGAGGATGCCACTATTAATAATACAGGGAATAATATTGATGTAGAGAATCAAACGGCAACGGCAGAAGAGAGTAACGCGGGTATTAATAATACGGCAGAGAATGATATTAATATAGAAAATCAAACAGCAACGACGACATAAAATGGGAATGCAAGTATTGATAATATAGCCGAGAATGATATTAATACAGAAAATCAAGTTACTGAGGTAAGTAATGGCGAAGCGAGTATTGACAATACAGCTAATGATATTAATACAAACAATCAAGTTATAACTACAGAAACAGGTAATGCTAGCCTTAACAATACAGCCGAGAATAATATTAATACTGAAGATCAGATTATTCAGGCAAACAATGGCGACTTAGCAATTGAGAATACAGCCAATAATATTAATACAGATAATCAAATAGTCACGACGGAAGTCGGTAATGCGAATATTAACAATACCGCCGCAGAGAATATTAATACTGATAATCAAACAGTCACAATAGATCAGGGCAATATAAATATTGAGAATACAGCCGAGAATAATATTGAGACAGGAAGTCAAACGGCTGAGACAAATAACGGCAATATAAATATTGAGAATACAGCCAAGAATAATATTGAGACAGATTTAACAACTGAAGACGTTCGGACTGTCTTAGATGATATTACCCAAAAAACCGGAACTCGTTCAGCCGTTGTCTATGTCACTTTAACAACAAATCAACTTTAATTAGTCGTATTTACATCTGAGAATCAACCTCAATATTATCGCGTAGAAGTCCCACGATCAGATTTATTGAAAGTAGCTAAAACGTTTCATCATGAAGTCGCTAACCCCCGGATGTCTAAACGGTATTTAAAGCCGGCACAACAGCTTTATGATTTATTAATTCGTCCAATAGAAGCTGATTTACAAGCAGCAAAAATTGATACAATTTTATTGAGTTTAGATGCCGGATTAAGAGGATTACCGATAGCCGCAATTCATGATGGCGAACAGTTTTTAATTGAGAAATATAGCCTCAGTTTAATTCCCAGTATTAGCTTAATTAATACGAATTATAGCTCTCTTGCCAATACTGAAGTTTTAGCCATGGGTGCAAGTGAATTTACTAACCTCAATCCTTTACCTGCCGTTCCTATTGAACTTGAATTAATTACCCAAAGACGCGCTTCAGGTAAACATTTTTTGAATCAAGAGTTTACTCGTGAGAACTTAATGAATCAGCAGAAAAACAATCCTTACTCTATTGTTCATATGGCAACTCACAGTGATTTTACCAAGAAAACACCCGATCAATCTTATATTCAACTCTGGCAAGATGAACAGTTAAAGTTAAGTCAATTGAGAGCTTTAGGCTGGCAAAATCTCCCGCTTGAACTTCTTGTTCTTTCGAGTTGTCGAACAGCGGTAGGAGATGAAAAAGCAGAATTAGGGTTTGCAGGTTTAGCAGTACAAGCGGGTGTGAAAACAGCTTTGGCAAGTTTGTGGTATGTTGATGATACGGGAACTTTAGCGTTAATGAGTGAATTTTATCGTCATTTAGACGACAGTTCAATTAAGGCTTCGGCGCTCCGAAAAGCGCAATTAGCAATGATTCAAGGCAACGTTGAAGATATTGAAACTCAGCTTATAGCTTCTCAATCTCTCGCAGAGATTACATTACCCCCTCAAATCAGTTCTTTAAGCAATTTAGACCTTTCTCATCCCTACTATTGGTCTGCTTTTACAATGATTGGTAGTCCTTGGTAAGCAATATAAACCCACTTAATTATCTACGCTGACTTGAGATATTTGCGTAAAATAGCTCAATTACGACAGGACAATCAAAGTATTATTCTGCAAGAGATGATGCTGCTGTCACTCATTTAGAGGATAGCCAATCAAATTTTAAATGATTATAATATTAAATTATTAACTACATTTATTAAAGATGAAACAGATTAACGGCTCTAAATCCCCTCATTTACTCCAACAAATGAAATGGGTAAGCAATCCATTAGAATACATGGATACTTGTTTCGAGCGATATGGAGATATATTTAGTACAGATATCGTCGCTAAACCCGATGAATTGATTTTTGTTTCTAATCCTCAAGGGATTCAAGAATTACTCACCCGTGATACGAAAGATTTTTCAGCACCGGGTCGGGTGAATGGGATTCTCAAGCCATTAACCGGGGAAAAGTCTCTATTTTTGTTAGATGATCAAGAACATCGGCGACAACGCAAACTACTAATGCCTCCGTTTCATGGAGAACGAATGCGGAATTATGGTCAACTGATTATTAAAATTGCAGAACAAGTTAGTAATAAATGGGTACAAAATCAGCCCTTTATTGCTCGAGATTCGATGCAAGAAATCTCATTAATTGTAATTTTACAAGCTGTTTTTGGGATGTATGAAGGAGAACGATTTGAACAACTCAAAACCTTACTCACTTCTCTATTATCATTAACCGATTCTCCCGTGAGTTCTAGTTTATTATTTTTCCCAATATTACAAAAAGACTTAGGCGCTTGGAGTCCTTGGGGGCGATTTTTACGACAGCGCCAACAAATCGATCAATTACTGTTTGCAGAAATAGAAGAACGTCGGCAACAACTGACTGATGAAAACCGCCAAGATATCCTCAGTTTAATGATGGCAGCGCGGGATGAAGACGGTCAACCCATGAGTGATATTGAGTTGCGCGATGAATTATTAACATTATTATTTGCAGGTCATGAAACCACTGCAACAGCGATAGCTTGGTCGTTATATTGGGTACATCAACAACCCGAAGTTTATCAAAAATTAATCCAAGAATTGGATAGCCTTGAAGCCGATGCTGACCCCATGACAATCTTTAAATTACCCTATTTAACAGCCGTTTGTCAGGAAACATTACGCATTTATCCCGTGGGAATGTTAACCTTTCCTCGGATGGCAAAACAACCGACAACTTTCATGGGATATCCGGTTAATCCTGATTCTAGCATCGTAGGTTGTATTTATCTGCTGCATCGTCATCCTGAAATTTATCCTGAACCGGAACAATTCAAACCCGAACGCTTCTTAAATCATAAGTTTTCCCCTTATGAATATCTACCCTTTGGCGGTGGTGCGCGTCAATGTATTGGCATGGCATTAGCTCAATTTGAAATGAGGTTAGTCTTAGCAACAATTTTGCGTCAAAATCAATTACAACTGGCTGAAAAACGTCCGGTTAAAGCAGGCCGTCGTGGTGTTACTTTATCTCCATTAGGCGGAATTAAAATGATGATGAAAGGTAAACGGACATTAAACCCTAAATCTTTAGCAACCTCTAATTCTGTTTAATCAGTTATAATAAATTAGCCGGATAAAACCCGAATTAAACTGAACTCAGTTCCCTAAAATATTGCTGTTAAATTTCACCTCTAAAGAGTTTGAGTAATCGAGTAAAAAATCCTTCTGGCGCAGGAGTCAGATCGAGCAACTCAACTTCTTCTCCTTGGAGGCGACGAGCAATATTTGAGAACGCAATAGAGGCTGTAGAAACCGTTTCAGACAATACTAAAGGTTCACCTCTGTTGCTGGAAACAATCACATCAGTATGATCGGGAACCACGCCAATTAACTCAATTGCCAAAATTTCTTCCACATCTTGTACCGACATCATGTCATTAATTTGTACGAGTTGGGGACGAATTCGATTAACTAATAGTCGAATTTTTTGTACGCTATTTGCCTCTAATAAACCAATCACCCGATCCGCATCCCGCACCGCAGAAATCTCTGGAGTCGTAACAATTATCGCTTCATTAGCAGGCGCAATTGCATTTTGAAATCCTTGTTCAATTCCGGCTGGACAATCAATCAAAACATAATCAAACTGCTCTTTTAGCATTCCGACTAACTGTTTCATTTGTTCGGGGTTAACCGCATCTTTGGTTCGGCTTTGAGCCGCAGGTAACAGCGATAAACGAGGCTGTTTTTTATGCTTGACTAATGCTTGTTCTAGGCTACATTCCCCAGATAGAACTTCGAGTGCAGTGTAAACAATACGATTTTCTAACCCTAGGAGTAAATCTAAATTACGCAAACCAAAATCAGCATCAATTAAAGCAACTGTGCAGTCACTTTCAGCTAATGCCATACCCAAATTGGCTGTACTGGTTGTTTTTCCAACGCCTCCTTTTCCAGAGGTAACAACAATAACGCGACTCATATTAATAATTATTCAGCTAATTTGAGCAGTCTTGTATGAGGTATTAGGTGTTTGGTATGAGGTATTAGGTGTTTGGTGTCAGGATGTTTGATGAGCTTCATGATTATCTTCCAAGAGTGCCTACTTACCTATTACCTATTACCTATTACAAGATTGCCTACTTACCTATTACCTAACACCTAACACCTATTACCTGTTCCCCGTTCCCTCTCTAACCCTGTCCCCGTTTGATTTTACTCATCTGTGAGGCACGAGAGATCCGAATACCTTCGGCTGTGACATGGGCCACTTCTGGATAAAACTGACTGGGGTGATCTTCTGGGCCACGAGCCACTCGATCTGCAATCCGAATCAGAGTAGGTTGCATCTCCAACGCCGTTACCTGACTTTTAAGGTTACCATTGGCCCCCGCATGAACACTACCGCGTAAACGACCCCAAATAATAATATCGCCATGAGCCACAATTAAACTCCCTGGATTGACATCTCCTTTCACCACCACTGTACCGGGATGACGAATTTCTGCTCCAGAACGTAATGTCATCTGCAAGTATAAAGGATCTGCTAGCAGTTCTGTCGAGTCGCTGGTGGCTTTTATGAGGGATTCTCCTTCCGCATATTGATCGACACAATAACCCGCTGTTGCCGCAGTAATAGCCGTTTGTCGCCGACTGGTTTGGACTCGGGTGAGGTTTAATTCTGCCTCAGTTAAGCTTTGAGCAATATCTTGTAGTTGTCTACCATCGAGTAACCGATGTCCTGCCATTAACCGTACTTCTGTACCCGGTTGCCATTTTTGTTCTGCGGCATTGATACGATATTGTAATTGCTGTAATAATTCTCCCCAATAAACTGCACTTTGAGCCGGAGTGGGTGGGGTTTCTAATTCAGGGGGAAGAAACAATAATAAATGATCTTCCTCGCTTTTAAATCGAACTTGTAGCTCAATAACAGCGGGGAGTAAGGGTACAGTTTTACTGGGGGGTAAAGCCGGGTTAGAAGTTAAGTCAGGAGTCATGGAGCTAAAATTAAGTTTCTGTAGTGGACAGAACAACTTTTCATCTTATCGGAAATTGGAGGGAATTTTTCAAGACTAAATTATTTAACATGGTGTTCATTTTACTCAAACATTCTAAGGCTTCTTGTTCTGGGATAGATTCTGCCATAATTCCGGCTCCTGCATTCAAATGAACTTGATCAAGATATTGATAAGCGGAACGAATGGGAATGGCTAAATCCCCTTGGCCTTGCTGATTAATCCAACCCAGTCCCCCAGCATAGAGTCCCCGTGGTTCAGTTTCTAAGCGATCAATCCAAGCAATGGCCTGAGCTTTGTCAATACCAGAAACAGTCACCGCCGGAAACAGCGCTCTAATGGCATCCCATGGGGTTTTATTGGGTTGAAGTTGTCCCGTCATTTGTGAGGATAAATGCTGCACATAACGATACTGTTTGACCTGCATAAAATCCTGAATTTTAATCGTATCTGGCTGACAAATTTGCCTCATTTCTTGTTGGATATGCCAAATCGAAAGGGCGTGTTCTTTCACTTCTTTAGCCGTTGTAAATAGCTCCTGTCGTAACCGAGCATCTTCTACCGCGTCATCAGATCGGGGTCGAGTTCCCGCTAAGGGATTAATAAAGACTTGTTGATGGGGTCGAACTTCCAATAATGCTTCTGGACTAAAGCCAACCCCTCGAAAATCTCCTAGTTTAAAACAATAAGAACGGTGATCGTGATTGTGTTGAATGCCTAATTTATAAGTATTTAAGATATCTAATTCTTGCTTTATTTTAACAGAACGGCACAGAATCGCTTTATGGAGTTTTCCCTGTTGAATGGCTGCTTTTAATGCAGTCACCTGATTAATATACGGCTCAGAATCTAACGAGAAATTATGAGTTTCTACGGGGATTTTATCGTTAATCTCTTGAGGTTCTTGACTGAGAATTGTTTGAATCTCTGAAAGCGATTCTATAGTTCTAATTACAATTTCATCGGAGCGAATATAAATCTCAGTTTTCGGGATAAAAAAATAGAGTAAAGGCGACTGTTGTACTTTAGAATAAGAATAGTAAAACCCAGCAAAATCAAAACTAATATATCCGTACGCCGTCCAGTTTTTGATTGGTAAACGGCCGAATTCAGCCTCAACTTGTTTCAAGGGATCGCTAATCTCTTGAGTTTGACTATACTCTTGATAATCCGTTGCAATAGTATTAGAATTAACTGCTACAGTCGCTAAAGGATTGGCTGCAATTCGGACTTCTTGATGATTTTGGTAAAGAAGATAATCCGACAATAACCCAGCATCAATCAACTGCTGCAACACCAGCAATGGATCAAACTTACCCGGAATAGATTGTTCTTGATACGTGACGCTTCTTCCCATGCTTCGCACAATTAAGTTAGGGTTCTACCCCGTTGATTAACCTAGCATAATCCGGTAATCAATAGAATCGAAGAACCGCTACTGTTGTTTGTTTAATTTAAACGTTATTTTTCCCCGAGTTACTATGATATCATTCCCGAAACACTCCCCCCTCAACGCCAGCAGTCAATCAGGATGAACTCAGTCGTTGATACACCGTCGCTAACCCGTCTGCATCCCCCACATTACCGGGAAACAACACCACGGGTAAATCGGGAAATTGGGGATGATTGGCTGAAGTTTTGACAATAGAACATCCGGGTATCACTTGACCCAACAGTCGCGCTGTGGTTAACGCCAGTCCATCACTGAGGACATCATTTGAGGTAATTCCCCCTTTACTAATGAGAAAACCGATATCTGTGGGTAAACCCCGGACAATATCCATTAATAAAGCTGATACTGCTGTCCCAAATTCTAATCGATCTTGAACTTGATCAAACGTCAGTTCTTGGCGACTCGTATAGACAACAGGGGTTTTTCCGGTTTGATAAACCTCCTGGAGTTGTTCTAAAACTTCAGTTAACAATTGATCCCGCGATGTCTGGCCACTGGGTAATAATTGGGCAATTTTGACTTCAATTCCCACAACATCGGGTTCTTTTAATAATTGTTCTAACTGTTGGGTGGATTTTTTCACATGAGATCCCACCAATACCACCCCAGGCTTTGTTCCTCGGCTATATTTTGCCATTTCTTCCGGTGAAACGGGTTGAGGACCTAAAGCCGCAAGGGAAGTTAAGATACTGGCGGCGCTACGAAATAGAAACCGTTTACCCTGACTGGCAACCGCTAAAACATCCGAGGCAAACTGATCAAAATCTGCCTGAGTTTCCCCATCAACCACCACACATTGATTATTTTGTAACTGCATCAAGCGGGGTTGGACTCCGGCGCGAATGTCACCGAGACAAAACCTCTCCACAGACTCAGCGGGAATTTGACCTTGGGTTTTTTCCGCCACATAGTCGGGTAAATAACTGTAGTGATAACCAAATACAGAATCTTTGGCAAATTCAGTTTCGTGGACTGGGGTTAGTTTCCCCTCTACCTCTAAATAATGAACACTATCTCGGGTAATGCGTCCACCCTCAAAAAAGCCAGGAATCAAAAAATGAGCATCAAATGGCCCTAATTCAGCCGCAATGACATCTGTTTCGACCGGATAATGACCCCGTAGTGTAGAATCAGATCGACTCACAACGAGAAAATCTGTAACTGAACTGTTTGCGATCGCCTCTTTTAAGTTATGAGTGACTTCACGGGTAATAGAAGCGGCCTGTTCTGGAGTCAAGGCGCGGGTATTGGTGAGGATAAAGAAAATAGGACACCCATCCTCTAAACCCAAGCGCAGGGTATCGACATCCCAACGGGTCAATAATAGACAACTGTGAACCGTTTGAGATCCGGTAGGATCATCATCTAGAACAATTATTTTAGGTTGCATCCGTTCTGTATCTGAACCAACAATATTAGAAATAGCCTATCACCGAACGGTCTACCCGCAACAGTCGCGATATTATTTTCTATGGTTTCGGCTTTCTTTTCTGTTTAAACCGTTCTGCCTGAAGCTGTTTAAGTTCTGCTTGTACACGGGTGGCAATTTGTAAGGCTTCGTTTAATAATCTACCCTGTTGTGTGGCGCGGTTGCTAATTTGTAATCCGGTTAAAGCCGTTAAATTGCTGACGAATAAGTCGTCATGTTCAGTTAAAAACTTCTTATTTCTTCTTAAAATATTCTCTGTTTTCATCGCTCTAACTAAATCTTCTCTAATTAATGTTAAAGCAGCTATCACTTGCTCTCGGTTATTTAATTGTATTTGATGATTTCCCACTTCTGCTAAGTTATCGTTTAAATCAATAGCTTTAACGATGGCATTATAGCGATCAATATCATCTAAAATTCGGATCAGGCTTTGATGTTTTGTACTTAATATCATTTTATAGCCATCTTCCAACAATAACCCGATTCCTAAACAGCTATGAATCGCCACTATTATCTGTCGATGATTGGGAAAAATAAACGCTAAAATTAGATAACTCAAAACCACTAAAGCAATTGTAACTAGAGTTTTAATCCCTTCTTGAATATAAGTTTTTATCTGGGGAGGACGATAAACTTGTTTAACATTAACACCTGTTAATCCTTTAATCTCTCCTAAACTAATTTCTAATCCGACTAAATCAGGTTGCATAAGATTAATACATACAGAGGGATTAAATACGGGCCCATGCAATGCGCCCCTACAGTCACGGGCGTGACTTACATTGTACTTGCATGATCTTTTGCCATTGTGGCAATTAAAGACATTTTTTTTGCTTTTTGTTCTGCTTTTTTAAATGCCCATTCTGGGGTAATGGGTAAAGGCTTTTTCGCTTCTCCATATTCTTGATTAAGTAAAATTAGATCCTCTAATTCTTCATCTAGAGAACGCTGTGATAACGTTGCTTTTAATAGAAATTCATCATAGCGATCGCCTAAAAATTCATAAACTCTAGAAGCTGATTTATGACCATTTGCCCGTTCACTAGGATTTAAGAACGTCAGTAAAGGTGCTAATCCTGCCACTAAAATCGAAAGGACAAGATGTAAAATCTTAAAAGAATTGAACTCATTATTACCGAATTCAGAGACGGTTTGCATACTGGCAACTGCAGCAAAAATAGTACTGGGAATCCCAATATAAAGGTTAGCATTTGACCAACGAATAGACACATACAAATGCGCCCAGGACATAATCCGACAAATATTTCTTCGATCTTCAGCCCGTGCTAAAATATCTTCACGTTCCACAGAATTAATCGGATAGCTAGGCTGAGGAATTCCGGCAGAGGGTTCAAGATTCATTGGCTGACTGTTGTCTAAATTAGTCATTGGTCATTGATTATTGATCATGACGTTGCTGTAGCAGTACGTGGGTACGACAGTGCTATAGTATGATGATAAATTACATGATCAGCCAGAGCAAATGAGCGATCAATCCTCTATTATTTTAGTCACTGGCCCGTCTCGTTCTGGAAAAAGTGAATGGGCAGAAACATTAGCCTTAAAATCTGGAAAAACAGTAATTTATGTGGCAACGGCTTTCATTGATCCTCACGATCTAGAATGGGTTAGCCGCATTCAAAAGCATCAACAACGCCGTCCCACTGACTGGAGAACAATTGCTGAACCTGTGGCATTATCGAAAATATTATCGACTTATCCACAATCTGATTATTGTATTTTAGTCGATTCTTTAGGAACCTGGCTGGCTAACTTGTTAGAAGAAGACGAAACCACTTGGACAGAGACTCTCACCACCCTATTAACCACTCTCAGCCAAACGGAAGCCGATATTATTTTAGTGGCAGAAGAAACCGGATGGGGAGTGGTTCCAGCTTATCCTATGGGTCGGACGTTTCGAGATCGGTTGGGAACCATTGTTCGTCGTATTGGCTCAGTCGCTGATACTGTATATTTAACGACGGGGGGTTATATTCTTAACTTAACTCAATTGGGTTCACCTTTGCCCAGCGAGTAGTTCACTCTCCTGCCGTTATTGCCGACTTAAAATTCCCCTATGTCTATTTCTAGAAATGAAGCGAAACAACTGTTAGAACGGTTAATTTTTGCCGATGACCCACCCCAGGAGTGGGTGGAGGATGTGTGGGGAATGAGTCCCACTCTGGGAGAAAGCGCAGCTAAACTTCTAGACGCATTTCATATGCTGATTGACTGCTGCTCAGAGGAAAAGTTAGAAAATTTACTACAATCATTGTATGACGAGAATCTCTAAGTTTAAGACTAATGATCTAACAAATGGGATAGTTCAGCGTGCATGAGTGCAATATTAGGATCTCGCTGAATGGCTTGATAATATCGCTGCTGTTGAGGCGTTCCAAATTCGGCTGGAGTCAGTAAGGTTTGGGCTTCTGATAACAGTTGATTCGCTGTATCTAGGGTAGCAGGTTCTTTCTCATTAAGGGCAATATCAATCTGAATAATAAACTGAGAAAAGTCTCGCAGCCAACTAAACCAATCATCACCAATCACTAGGCGGAAAAACTCTCCTTTAGAAGGAATTTGTCCATAAGATTGTTCATAGACTTGCTTTTCCGAGTCTAACAAAGCTTTGTGCAAGTGGAGTAGCTTTGTGCGTACCTGTCGTAGACGTTGAAATGGAAGATTAAGGGGGAGATCAGATGAAGACATGAACAAAATATTGAGATTGCGACACCTCTATATATTGTCACATTTAGCCGCTTATTTTTACAATTCCAAGTGATAGCGACCTAAAATTAGGATCATTTCAAGTTAGGATGATGGTTGTTAGCAACTTTTAATGATTACAAACCTGACTAAATTATTGTATTATTCATGGCTATTTTATTTTGCTCAATTGAGGATTTAATTGCAGTCGCGAATTGTTATAAATTAGGTAAAATAAGCTCACAAATTATCTATAGCAATTCATTGATGATTTGTACCGAACCTCAACATCTGTAAAAATTCCAAAATGTAAAAATTCCAAAATGTAAACATTCTCACTCGATGTATGCAATAGCCTAGCAGCAAGAGAGAGGAAATTAAGTTATAAGATCAGAATATATTTTGTCAATTGCTTCAGAGTTATCTTAAACTAAAACATTAAGACACATAAAAACTATCTATGCTGAGCCGAATCAAGGAGTTAGCCACATCTCTAGCCCCCCGTTTAATCGAAATTCGCCGTCATATTCATGCCCATCCTGAATTGAGTGGAGAAGAATATCAAACGGCGGCTTATGTAGCAGGGGTATTATCCTCCTGTGGTGTTCATGTCCAAGAAGGAGTCGGCAAAACAGGAGTAATTGGAGAATTAAAAGGTGAGTCGCAAACCCCTCACTGGTTAGGTATTCGGGCGGATATGGATGCCCTACCCATTCAAGAATGCACGCTGGTTGAGTTTGCGTCTCGTCAGACGGGTGTAATGCACGCTTGCGGGCATGATGTCCATACAACTGTAGGGTTGGGTACAGCGATGGTTTTGTCGCAGTTGGGAGAGACGCTACCGGGTCATATTCGCTTCTTATTTCAACCCGCCGAAGAAATTGCCAAAGGTGCGCGCTGGATGGTGGCAGACGAGGCAATGAAAGATATTTCCGCAATTTTAGGGTTGCACGTTTTCCCTTCAATTCCAGCAGGTTGTATTGGGTTACGTCAAGGTGCCTTGACAGCCGCAGCGGATGATTTAGAATTAACCATTATGGGAGAATCCGGACATGGTGCCCGTCCCCATGAATCAAAAGATGCGATTTGGATAGCGGCGCAGGTGATTACTACCTTACAACAAGCCATTAGCCGTACTCATAACCCGTTACGTCCGGTTGTTTTAACCATTGGGCAAATTAACGGTGGACGCGCCCCTAATATTATTGCCGATCAGGTTAAGATGTTGGGAACAGTGCGATCGCTTCATCCAGAAACCCACGAATCATTACCGGGTTGGATTGAAAATATTGTGGCGAGCGTTTGTCAGATGTATGGGGCAAAATATAAAATTAATTATCGTCGCGGTGTCCCTTCGGTTCAAAATGATCCGAAACTCACTCAGTTAGTGGCTGACTCCGCCCAACAAGCCTGGGGAAAAGACTGTATTCAACTGTTACCCGAAGCCTCTCTGGGGGCAGAAGATTTCTCGGTTTATTTGCAACACGCTCCGGGTATGATGTTCCGTTTAGGGGTGGGGCATTTAGATCAACCCAATTATCCCTTACATCATCCTAAATTTAAAGTTGATGAATCAGCCATTGTGACGGGTGTGGTGACTTTAGCTTATTCAGCTTATCAATATTGGCAGAAGTAGGCTGAGTCGGCAACATTTCAATATGATTCGATTCTGAGCATGATGAGAATGGTCAATGATCATCCTGAAAGCCCCGAATGACCTATAGGGGCCTTCATTCAAGATAATAGACATTTAAGCTGACATCATTGAGGATTTTGGATTGGGTGGTATCGTTTCTGTTTGAACAATCTGTTGATCTTGCTTTCCCTGCAAACACCCCCTCGCTTCAGCCATATCTCTTTTTGTGGCTTCCCTAAGCTGTTCTCGCAGTGCTGGCATTGCGGCTAATGCTCGGGTCCAATCGGGAATTTGAGCACCCGCAGGATTTTCAAAAAAGAGTTGTCCCGCTTCTGCAATCACTTGTTCAAAGACTTCGACAATGACTTCTTCTTGATGACGATCATAGTCTAAATTATTAAAACGAGCATCAACAAAGTATTGTCGGCTGAAATCTTGAGCTTCTCGACGAAATTTAATTCGCAGTGCATGAATATGTTCTATGCCAATGACAACTCTTTCCGTCTCAGTTAGGGTGCGTAAAATTGAGCGAAAAATATCTCGGCACATCTTTCGTAACCCTTCGTTACTCGATTGACCAATGGGTTGATGTTTGTGATCAAAGACTCCTAAATCAATTTGAGCAATTCGTTTTTCAGCCACATTACGATACACTTCACCCAGTAGACCAATTTCTAAACCCCAGTTTCCTGGAATGCGAGTATTTAATGCCAAATCATTGGTTAAAGCAAACTCTCCAGAGAGAGGATAGCGGTAAGCACTGAGATAGCGGAGATAATCTTGGTATCCGAATAAATCCGTCAACGCAGACAGTAAAGGCGTGACAAATAAACGCATCACTCGCCCATGAAAACGCAACGGCTCACCGCCAATACGAGCATAATAGGCTTTATTAAATGCAATGCCTAAATCTTTTTCGATCAACGGAAACAATAGCTTCAGTGGGTAAGATTTATCATATGTGATGATATCGGCATCATGTAATGCGATCGCCTCCGCTTGTAAAGAAGCAATGCCTAAACCAATCCAAACAGCTTGACCTTTCCCTTTAAACCGCAGTAAGTCTAAACCTTTGGTTCTGAGTTTTTCTAAAAGCTGAGTCACTCGAGAACCATTTTCCCAAATGACAAAAGTGGTTTGAGGCAAAACACTAAAAAATTCAACCGCGTGAGTATATTGTTCTTGAGTTTGAGCATTAACGGCTACCACAACCGTATTGACAAACTGACATAAAGCCAATTGATCACGAATATGAGTTAAGGCGGGTCGTTCTAATTCTTCGTATAAAGCTGGAATCAGAACTGCGGTCGGGGCTGTTTCAGTCAGTTGGGTGAGTCGAGCTTCCAATAGCTCTAAATCACAACCAAAATCGTGAATTGTTGTAATTAATTCTTGTTTGTAGTCCATAAATACTCCACCCAACTTCCTTAATTTCAACGATATAGTATTGATTATAAAGGGTTTTGAGTCCTAGAAATGCATGAAGTTATACCAGGCTTGTTACACATATATTCTCAATTTTCCAGCCTCAATCTAATTCGCTTTAACCAGATGGTTATTCTGGGTCGATTGATCACTTGACTTCAATCATAACCTGTATATTTTCATCATGAAACATTAAGAATTACCGCTGTCTTCTCAATAAAATAGAACATTTGTGATCAAAAATTTTTAATGGGTATAAAAGTGTCTATTTGACTCGCTCACTTCAGCTCAGATGTGCTATTCTCTCAAAGGCGATGATGCCATTAAACCGGTTCAGAATTTCACGGAAAATCCGTTCGCGAGCGCGTGTGCGGAGCGCACGTATCATTAACCCATCGCTATCTTGCTCATTGCTGATAATTTTGTCGTTAGACTATTAGTATTTTACCCAATTCATTCAAACAAAACTTATTCTTAATCAATTACTGATCATGAAAGCAGTCATTTTTAATCAGTACGGTGAAGCCGATGTCCTCCAATATCAAGATGTAGCCGAGCCGACAATTCAACCCGATCAATTATTATTAAAAGCTTATGGCACAAGCGTCAACCCAGTAGACTGGAAAATTCGCTCTGGACAGCTTCAACTTTTATCGGGGTTCAACTTTCCCAAATCTATCGGATGCGACGTTTCGGGGGTTGTCGTTGCAATTGGGGAAAAAGTCACGGAATTTAAAGTGGGTGATTTAGTATATACCTTTCTGAATCCTTTAGTTGGGGGAGCTTATGCCGAATATGTTGCTGTGCCAGCGGCTACTACCGCCCGAAAACCCCACAACCTGTCTCACTCCCAAGCGGCTGCTGTGCCTTTAGCCGGACTCACCGCATTACAAGCATTACTCGATATTGGTAAAATTCGAGCAGGACAAACCGTCTTAATTAATGGCGCTTCTGGGGGTGTGGGGAGTTTTGCTGTACAAATTGCTAAAGTGTTGCAAACCACTGTAACAGGAGTTTGTAGTACGGCGAATTTAGAGCTTGTCAAACAACTCGGGGCTGATGTGGCAATTGATTACACCCAAACCGATTTTACTCAGCAGCCAATCCAATATGATGTGATTTTTGATGCCGTTGGCAAACAATCTTTTTATAGTTGTCAAAATCTCCTTAAACCTGACGGGATCTATATCTCAACTCTGCCCACCCCGGACAATTTAGCCGCAGTCGCCCAAACAGCACTCTTTGGGGGTCAAAAAGCCAAATTGATTTTAGTGCAGCCGAATCATCGAGATTTGCAGGCGCTACGGGCATGGATTGAAGCCGATCAAGTAAGAGTGATTGTTGACAAAACTTATGCCTTATCTGAAATGATTCAAGCCCACCGTCAAAGTCAAGCCGGACGAACGGTTGGTAAAATCGCTATCAATATTGAACCCGAGTAAACACTTCACTGAATTATCATGACTATTGCAGTCCGTCTCCTCTTTTGTTTTGCCTTTAACCCTCTATTTTCTAACCTAGGGCTGACTCAATCGAGTTTTAACAATTACAGAATTAGGGAACTCTATGGGAGTTAATCTCGTCTACAAAATTATTAGATATGGCCCGCCCGATTCTATCCATGAGTCAATCTGCATTTCTGTCTTGGTCTACAGTAAAAACTGTTAATCCACTGTCTCAGCTCCCACCCGAGAAGTTATCCAATGATGAACTGATCTTGCGATGTCAAGCTGGACTCCATCCTGACAAAGCTGCCTTCAGTGAGTTGTTACGTCGATATCAAACTCACGTTGAGAAAGTTTTGTACCATCTTGCCCCAGATTGGCAAGATCGAGCTGATTTAGCTCAAGAGATTTGGATTCGAGTGTATCGCAATATCAAGCGATTACAAGAACCGAAGAAATTTCGAGGATGGCTAAGCCGCATTGCCACCAATTTATTTTATGACGAATTACGCAAACGCAAGCGCGTCCGACCTCCATTATCTCTAGATGCCCCTCGCAGCTATGATGATAGCAATATGGATTGGGAAATTCCAGCCGATGTTCCAGGGCCAGATGAAAATCTGAGTACTCGGGAATTTTATGATCAACTCCAAGATGCGATCGCAGATTTACCGGAAGCGTTTCGTGTCACCATTGTATTGCGGGAAATTGAAGGCTTAGCTTATGAAGAAATAGCAGAGATTACCGGAGTTTCTTTGGGAACTGTTAAATCAAGAATTGCTAGAGCCCGTCAAAGATTACAATCTCAGCTCAAAAATTATATCCATGACTGAGAGATCTGTCACTTTTTAATAAAAAACAGTTAAGAATCCCTCAGAATAGAAGTAATTAGGGGGCAAGACTATGAGCAACTCAGATCAATTTCCAGACAACATCGCAGCCAATCATAATACAGAAGCATCCGTGGATCACGATCACTCTCAAAAGTACGAACTATTGAGCGCTTATTTAGATGGGGAAGTTACCCCTGAAGAACGCCATCAAGTCGAACAATGGATGGCAAATGATCCACAGATTAAAGCCATGTACTTTCAGTGGTTAGAACTACGCTCCCAGTGGCGTTCTATGCCGATTCCACAGTCTACCATTGCCCCGGATGAACTGGCTGAACAGGTGGTGCAACAATTCCACCGCAGAAGCCGTAAAACATTAGTTTGGAGAGGGGCAGCCATTGCGTCGGTGTTGATGGCGGCGATCTCAGGGTGGATGTCTGGGGGAATGCAATGGGGTTTAAGGCAACAACTCAGTCAGTCTTCTGAGATAGAACCCCTAAGAATTGCGCTTCATGAACCCGTTGTTCCCATTGTCGATCCAGAAGCGGTGAGTATTAGTGTGGATCAACCGTTAATTCAAATTCCTAAAGCCACCCATTCGGGTAACTTACTAAAACAGCCTTAAGCTGAACTCCAGCAGCCTGTTGCAATTAAAACAGCCCCGCCGAACCGTTGAACGGACTCAAGCGTCATTGTATAAGCCCAAACCCGGCTGAGGGGTTGATGATCGACGTTGTAGGTTTGAATCTGTTGTCGTTGATATTCATTTTGTTCTGGAGGGCGTTGAGGATCGTAATTTTCTAGTTGATCTAAAGCTTGTAAAATCGAAACATCAGAAAAAGATAAAATCACTCCCTGAACCACTCCCTCTCCTGGAACCATTGCTGGATAACCCATGGGTAACTGAAATAATTGACCTAGAGCAATAGCGTTTTGAGTGTTAACAACGTACGATTGACAATAGCGTTGGTAGTTGCATTCTCCAGGTTTTAGGGTTCCGTAAACAAATACTTGAGTCCAATTCATCTTGAATGCTAGCGGTTGAAAGCCTATATTTTTGTTAACATTAAAGTATTAAGATAGAATCTATTCATTTCAGTTGTTCACCTTCAAATAGTTCATGGTTGCCATTAGCAGTTTAGATTTATCACTGTATTTTTTGCCTTTGAGTGCGTTGATACCTGCCCTTGACAGTTTATTTTCCACTCAAGGGGTCATGGTGATGTTACTGGCTGCCTACGCCGTCGCCATGTGGATGTTCCTCACCAGCGCCCCGAAAGTCTACACGGTTATGGTTAGCGATCTGGGTCAAGCGAGACAATTTTATGAAGGAATCTTAGATTTACCGGTAGCCGATGTTCCGCTTCACTATTATTACAACTATGAACAAACCTTAGGGGCGACAGGGATTGATCCGTTATATATGTCTACAACCACTGTACCTGCCTCTGTTGGACAAGATCCTGCGGGTACAGATGGGTTATGGTATCAACTGATGAAAAATACTCAGTTGCATATTATTAGTGGTGCTAGCTATGGTTCAAAAAATCGACAGCGCCATGTTTGTTTTGATCATGACTGCCTCGAACAAATTTTAATGCGGGTACAATTACGAGGGATTAAATTTAAAATTCGCAGTGAAAAACCTTTAAACTTTTTAGTAAAAGATTTTGACGGTAAAGTGATTGAAATGGTAGAAGTTAAAAATTAAGTCAATCGTTGTTTGTTCTTTGTTCAAGATGAGCAATCACGCTATACAACATCATCATTAATCACTCAGGCATCGGACGAGACATTGTGTGATTGCTTCTGCGTCTTTCTACCAATCACTCGGTGAATATTGACTAACTGCCGCTTTCCTTTTAACGGAAGTGGCCCCCAAGATTCTGTTTCAAATTCCCCTTCGATATACTGTAACGTTTGCTGAGCAATTAAAACTCGACAGACACTAGATTGTCGATCTTTATAACAGCTTTCTAAGCGAGACGCAATATTGACACTATCTCCAAGTAATCCATATTCTAAGCGCTCTTTTCCACCCAAACTTCCCGCAACAATAGGGCCTGTAAAAATTCCCACTCGCATTTGAATCGCAGGTAAACCTCGCTTTTTCCAGTCTTGATTGAGGCGTTCCAACTGTTCGCCAAATTCTAAACCACAATTAACAGCATCTCGGGCATTATTGGCAATATCATCTTCTGTTTTTTGAGGAATTGGCACACCAAATGCTGCCATAATTCCATCCCCCGTAAACTTATTAATAATACCACGATGACTTTGTACAGATTGAGTCAGAATCCCTAAATATTCATTCAGCCATTCCATCAATTTTTCCGGGGGCATCTGTTCAGAAACAGTACTAAAATTTTTAATATCTGTAAACAGCATTGTCGCAATTAATCGTTGTCCGGGTAAAATGCCATCTGATAGTAAGTGTTCCCGATTATCCCACAACGCTTTGGCAACCTGAGGAGAAGCATTTTGTCCGAGTAAGCGCATCATCATTTGTTGCTGTTGCTGAGCTCTAAATGCCCGGTAGGCAATGACTAAACCTGTTGTAAACAGTAGCCCTAAACTCGGACTGACAACAGGAATCCATTGAGCACGTAAAAAGCAAACATAAGAAAACGATAATAATAAACCTAATAATATCGGAGTTCCTAAACCTAAAATAATCGGATTACGGCTCCATATTCCTAGACTGGCCCCCAACAATACCCAAGCAACCATCCAAAAGATTTCAATCCATTGCGGCCAAAACTTAAACAACGGACGTGTGCCATCAACTGCATCTAAGACTTGACTCACCATGTGGGCATGAATTGAAACCCCTGGCATTTTGGGATTATCTATTTCATCAGGGCTGTAAGGAGTCAGAAACAGATCTTTTCCACTGGGTGCTGTGGTTCCAATTAAGACAATTTTATCTTGTACCCAACTGGATTTAATTTGCCCATATAAAACCTGAGTAATACTAATTGTACGCGCTACATTTTGAGGCGAACGATAATTGAGTAATTGTTGATATCCTCGATCATCAATCGTTTGAAATCCGCCGTCTGTTTTTTTGAGGGGTGAAAATGCAGCTTTTCCCCAAAGAATCACATCAGAATCAATTGAACTATTCTCTGGATAAATCTCTCGATCTATTAAATATTTTAAAGCCAGTTGTAAAGCAAAAGAATAAAAGTTTCCGGCTTCTGTTTCAGCAAATAATAAATTGCGACGCACTACCCCATCTGGATCGGCAATTAAACTATCATTAAAGCCAATTCGTTCAGCGGGCATCCCTGGCGGTGCAGCAATTTGGGTCGTTTCCCCATCTCCTAACGTTTGGATAGCAACAATATTATCATTGTTTTCAAATTGTTCCTGTAACAGTTGATAGCCGGGTTCATAGCGAATATCTCGATAAATATCTAAGCCAATCACAGCCGGGTCAAACTGAGACAGTTTTTCAATCAGTCGGGCAATGGTTTCATCGGATAACGGCCAGCGATTAAAAGCTCGAATATCTTCCTCTGTAATTTCCACAATTAATAGCCGAGAATCTGCACCCAAATCAGCCCGAGAGCGAACCATTTGATCATAAAATAGTAGCTCTAACGGTTGCAATAAACCCAATTGAGTCACAAGCAGCAAAAAAATACTACAAAAAATTGTCGCGGTTGCAACAACTTGCTTGCCGTTTAAATCAGGCCATTTTTTTATCCATTCTCTTAAGGTTGAAATCCCCACAGGTATCCTTAATCCTTTGCCAACCCAACACAATTGTGACATCGTTTCCGGCTTAATTCCAATACCCTATTAATCCGGCAGCTCAACACCTTAATCCAGATAAAATTTAAATTTGTTACTGATCTCAGTTATTACCTGTTTACGCCCATAACGGCATGGGTGCTCACTTGGCTGAATGAGTGGGGGACTAATGCTAAAATTTTTAGCTGTAACGATGTGATACCCGCCTTAAAACGATTATCAGACACAATGGTTGCGCTATCTCGATATAGTCTGACTGTTACTGCAACATCATCACTAACAACTCATGACAAATACTCAATAGATATCTGCGAAACAGAATCAAAGTATTTTAGAAGAAAAACATAGAGCATTTTGAGCAATAAGTCATTAACAGTACACTCGAATATATTCAGAGTCATCCTTAAGAGACATCGTCAGTTAATTGTATTAGCCGAATCAAAAAAAGTGAGGGTGATTGCAGGTCGAAGAGGTCGTCAACCGAAATGATCTTCCTATTGCTACCCCTGAACAAATTGCTGAAGTCTGAGGAATTGAGCCGAAATTAGCCCTACAAATTTATGATTATTTTCATCCCGCTGCTTCTGCCTCTATTGAGGTGTAACAACTCACAAATAAGCATTTTTATTTCAATGATAGGCTTTGAGCGATTTGATTGTAAAGCTCTACAAAGCTATCTTTGAGATGCCCTTCTATTAGTTGTGCTTGTGTTTCACCCATAGCTAAATCTAACAAGGAATATGCAATTTCTCTTTTCTGGGGTTCTTTTAAATTAGATTGCTCACACCACTTTTTTAGCCATTCTGGACGATTAGTATCTGGAATATCTGTTAATGATAAACTGTTTTGTATATATTCTTCATTCCATATACTGAGTTGTTCTTGAATAGCCTTGAAGTATAAATCTTTATGAATGTAATCTTCTAAAACTGTATCTTCCTTCGGTAATTTAATAATTCGTGATTCTTCAATTCCTTGTTCGATCAATTGTTTTTTATACTTCTCTCCCTCTTTATCACTGTCTACTAAGAAGGCAACTTTAGGCGCAGTATTTTGAAGCAAGCCAAAATTAGCGTTTGCTGTCATTGCAATTCCTTGAACCATTTGAAATCCTAAATAGTCTATTTGATTGGCTTGACGCAATAAAGTGGGTAGCAACAACATATCTACAGCTCCTTCTACAAACACACATTTACGGATTGCCATGAATGCTAGTTGACTTGCTCCCATTCCAAATAGTATAGGTAATACTCCTGGACGACGATCTTCATGCCAAAAATTATTTTTTATTGTGCTTCTTTCTTCTCTCTCTGTCGGAGAAACTAATTTAACTCCTGTTCCTAAATCTTCAGGTAAACAACCAACAGAGTGAGTTGTATAAATAATTTTTTTAGCAATATTTTGTTGGGTAAAAATATCAATTAATTCTGCTTGTGCGTCATAGTGTAAATGTATTTCAGCCTCATCAACCAACAGAATAGGCTTTTCAATATGTTCTTTCTCTAAAAAGTTAATTAGAGCAATAAATTGTCGTAAGCCATCACTTCTATGGGCTACTTCAAAAGCTTGACTTTCTTTATTTTCAATAAAAACTCTTAATATTGGATGCTTAATCTCAATTACAGGCTTCAAATTAGATTGTGACCATTTATCTTTGTAAGTCTTTTCAATTTTATTATTGGCTTTATTGATTAATGTTTTCATTTGACTAGGCTTATCTTTGATCTGGTTAATCTTTTCAATCTCTAATCCAGCTACTTCAAGAAAGTTTTTCAAAGCAATCTCTATTTTTTCAATATTTTGTGTGGATAAATTATAACTAGATTTAAAATCTCGATCACGCTGACTAAATAATAAAAAACTAGGAACTTTTTCTTTCAATATGTCTATCGCAGCTTGAGTCGGATTAACTTGATTTTGATATTCTATTAATTTATCAATACATTCTTTTAATTCTGCCATGAATTCTATCTCAACTGATTGATCTTCCCCTGATTGTTCTTTTTCTTTAATATAATTTGATATGAGATTAACATATATTTTTAGCTGATTATGAATTGAAGAAGGTATATCAAGGTATGGCTTTGTATAATCTTGTAATTGACTCATTATATCATCAGCTTTTTCCTTGTTCGATACATTCTCAAAAAAACGAATATTAACTTCATCTTTTGTCAATCGATTCATTGTATTTATGACTTGACAACAATATTCTGTCTCTCTATACATTTGTGGCTTGATATCAAATAATCTCTTCCCATTCGCTTGCTTTTTGATATAAAACCATTTAACATAATTATTTTTATCTAAATGTTTAATTGCTTTTTTGTCTTCCTCTTCGAGAACAAAAGCTGCCTCTAAAATAATATCTTCATCTTGAGGTTCTTCACCTCTATCTATTGTTAAATGAATATCAGGATTCAACTTCAAATCATTATTCAGAAAAGTTAATGCTTCTAAAATAGAACTTTTTCCAGCTTCGTTAGCGCCAAGAAGAGCGATGATTTTACCTGATGTATTGAGAGTGGCTTTTTCAAAGCGCTTAAATCCATTGAATTTAACGTGGTTTAAATCCATATCAACTTTATACTTTATCCTCTAATAATTTTCATTTTCAGCAGTCAGCTTATCTGCATAGGCTAACTTATCATCTATTTCTTACTGAGTTCTGAGACAGGAATAGACTAATGCATCAATATTATAAAACAATTTCTAGAGTCAAGGTATTGAAAAATTCTGTACTTTTACTGTTGACCCTCGTTAATTCTTTTGTCTCGGCTCACAACAGAAGTATCAATTCCGAGGAATATATCAATAGCATTTTATAGGGACTTTGAAAAAAACTGAGGCTAAAATTATCTTAAACTAATATAGAGAAAAGCTTTGAATTCAAATTGTGAAAAATTTAGGGGCTACTAGAGCTTCAGCTTTTTTTAGGAATTGATATTCTTAATAATTTCAAGTGTTCAGAAGTATTGGCAGTTTGTAATAACTTATCTCACATTAGCTCAAAAAGGGTAGTCTATGACTACCCTGGGCTGATTTATGAGGCGTAAACCTGTTTATAATAGGCTTGATATTCCTCAGAGAGTAACGGTTCCCACCAACTGCGATGGCTGAGATACCAGCTTACGGTTTGCCGCAGTCCTTCTTCAACGGTGACGAGCGGTGCCCAACCTAATTGAGTCTTGATTTTACTAGCATCAATGGCGTAACGGCGGTCATGTCCGGCACGATCTTGAACAAAAGTAATTAATTCTTCAGAGGGTTTAACCGGTAAACTGGGGGCAAGTTCATCGACGATGTGACATAACATCTTGACTAAATCAATATTTTTGACTTCGTTGTTGCCGCCAACGTTATAGGTTTCACCGGGTTTACCTTGATGAATAACCGTATCTAATGCCCGACAATGATCCTGGACATATAACCAATCTCGTACATTTTGCCCATCGCCGTATACCGGTAACGGTTTACCCAACAAAATATTGATACACATCAACGGAATCAATTTTTCCGGGAAATGATAGGGGCCGTAATTGTTAGAACAATTTGTAATCAGAGTGGGCATTCCATAGGTATGGAAATAAGCCCGCGCCAAATGATCGCTGCCTGCTTTTGAGGCAGAATAGGGACTATTGGGGGTGTAGGGCGTGGTTTCGGTAAAAGCCGGATCATCAGCTTCTAAGCTACCGTAAACTTCGTCTGTGGAAACGTGGAGAAACCTAAATTGTGAGGGTTGATCTTGCTGATTCCAATATTGACGAAATGATTCAAGTAAGGTAAATGTTCCCACAACATTGGTTTGAACAAACGCCCCTGGCCCTAAAATCGAACGATCTACATGAGATTCTGCGGCGAAATGGGCAACGGTATCAATTTGTTCTTCTTGTAATAATGAATCAACTAGAGCGCGATCGCAAATATCACCCTTGACAAATCGAAGCTGTGGATTATCGTCAAGACTGGTGAGGTTTTGCCGGTTGCCAGCATAAGTGAGAGCATCCAAAACCACGACTCGATCTTGTGGATTTGCCTGACACCAATGATGGACAAAGTTTGAACCAATAAATCCGGCTCCCCCTGTGACCAGTAACCGACGCGGGGACTGATCTCCACCGTCACTGTAGCTATATTCCATAGCCAATGTTGTCTCCTCCCATCTATGTTTAATATTCGGCGTTGCCGTCAACCGGATAAATATCCTTTTCGCACCCGAGTGAGTTGATTGAAACTCATACAATGGGGCTACATCAGTTATAACTGATGGGGCGACCATAAACCCGACCCAGATAGAGAATACGTCAAGACAGGATGTTCTATTTGAAAACTGATCCGGCTTTGTGATTCTCTAGAGACTTGAAAATAACTGCTTACTGCTTTGAGCTAGGGTTTGATGTAGTCGTAAGAGCAATTTTCTTGGATCGTAGTTGGGCTTTAATGGGCCTAAGCCTGCATATTGTGTATATCTTATCAAATACTGCCAGAGTATAGAGAATTTCACTGAAATCTAGCTACAATCAATCACACTCAGGTGAGGAAGGCATTGGCGATCGCGCATCACCCGTTAAACGTCAACTCCCATCGGTAATTGGATGTGAAATTGTGTCCCTTGTCCTACATTCGATTCTACCTGCAAGCTGCCACCATGCTTTTCTACAATAATTTGTCGAGCGATCGCCAATCCTAAGCCTGTGCCTTTACCGACTGCTTTAGTGGTAAATAAATGGTCAAAAATTCTTTGTTTTACGTCTGTTGGCATTCCTTTCCCATTATCACCAATTGTAATTTCTACAATATTTTGTGATGTGAGTAATGCGGTTTGAATTGTAATCTTCTGAGGTTTTGCTTCTAACTCGGCAACAGATACATTCTCAGCGACTTCATCAAACATATCAATCGCATTGGCAATGAGATTGGTAAATACCTGGTTTAATTGTCCGGGAAAACAGAGAATAGCAGGTAAGGTTCCATAATATTTAACGACTTCAATTGCAGGCCGGTTTTCGTTGGCTTTCAGGCGATATTTCAGAATGAGTAAAGTACTATCAAGCCCTTCATGTAAATCCGCACTAACTTTGTGTTCAGTATCAGCACGGGAAAAGGTTCGTAGACTGGTACTAATATTTTTAATCCGCTGAGTCGCAACTGCCATCGAACCTAATATTTCGGGGATATCTTTACACAAGAAATCTAAATCAATCTCTTCAGCATTTTCTTGTATTGCTTGGACAACCTCAGGATAATACTGGTGATAGAGTTCGAGATGTTCAATGATGTCTTGAAGATAGTCTTTAACATTGGCAATACTACCATTTATAAAACCCAGAGGATTATTAATTTCATGGGCAACTCCCGCGACTAAATTACCCAAAGAAGCCATTTTTTCACTTTGGACAATGTGCAGTTGAGATTGTTCCAACTGTTGAGCATAATCTTGAGCTTTTCGATAGAGACGAGCATTTTCCAAAGAAATAGCCACTTGAGTACAAAGGAAATTAAGGATAAGAATTCGTTCTGTTGTAAATGCACCACTCGTGGATACATTTTTCAGGTACAAAATACCAATTAAATGCCTTTGGTTGAGAATCGGTACACATAATAAACTCTTCGGTTGCTTTTTGAGTAAATATTCATCAATTACAGGTAAATCTGTCTTTAAATCATCAATGACAACAACTTCTTGAGTATTTTTGACATATTGGATTAACTTAATCGGTAAATTAGGATTTTTTTCTAAAGATTGAGAACATAATTGTGTTCCTTCTAATGTGGCAATGGCTTTAACAAACCATTCTCCCTGACTATTGGGGAGGATTAAAGCACAGCGATCGCCGCCAGAATTTTGTAATATAATTTGAGTCAGTTGACTGAGTAATTCATCTAGTTGAATAATACTAGAAAGGGCTTGAGAAGCTTTCAATACCGCAGCCAAATCTAAAGTATTATTAATATTAGTACTCGCAGTCTGGCTAGTGATGGTAGTATGATTGATTGAAAGATGAGATTGAGTTAAGGTGCTTAGATTTTGAAGTGGATATAAAGTTTGTGCTGCTGATTGTAGAATAGCTTGGAGTAAGTCAGGATAGCGTTTTTCTAGATCATCTGTTTTAGCTTTGGCTCCCCATTTAGCGTAGCAATAATAGGCATCCGTCATATATACTGCTGCCACTTTTTCTTTACCCCAATTAAGATAGAATTTAGCAGCCAGTTCATTAGCGAGGGCTTCCATGGGTAAATATCCCCTGAGTTTTGCCTCAGCAATTGCTAAATCATAGAAATCAAAAGCTTGTCCAAAGTTGCCATAAATTCGAGTATTTTCTGCTTTGAGTAATAGAGAGAAAATTGAATAGTTTTCTGGACAGTTATTCGCTAGAACTTGAAAATCTTCAATATAATGATTGATTTTATCTAAAATATTATCCGGCTGATTAACAATCGTTTTATCAGAGAAGATTTGTGTCAGACTGAGTGCTTGATAAAAATCATGAATCACTAATTGAAACTGACTATATAGAGAATCATGGGTTTTCTCAGCTTCTAATCCCAATTGATAGGCTTCTGAGTAATAACCATGAGAAAAAGATACAAATGCTTTTGCTAAATAATAGGTGCTACTGCCATAAAAATAATTGTAATCATTAAATACTTTCAGTGCTGAGTTCTCATCAAAATTTTCATTACTTAGATCTAATTTATTATCAGTTAGACCTTGTAAATTTAATAAAATTTGGCGCTGAGTTGCAATCGCTAAAGCAGCAGGACGTTCTACTTTATAAGAAAATTCAAATAATTTTTCTTGCTCTTGGCTCAGAGGTTCTAAAGTTTCAGACAATATAAACTTCTTCCAAAAATTAAACAGGCATCCATGAAAACACCAAGACAATTCTCCGGCTTCCATCGCAGGTTGAAAAGAACGATCAATCCATTTTAAACCCACTTTTAATGGTCTTTTCCAATGACTAATAAAGCTGCCGAATGTCATATATATTTTACCTCTGAGTGCAAAAATATCTGACTTTTCATTCAGAGTTAATCCCAGTTCTCCAAACTGATCTCCTTCACTATATTTTTTAAACATTGAGCAGAGAACAGTTCCATACCAAAGATAAATAAATCCCGATAGAGGAGTATTACCATGCTGAATACAAACACTCGTCATATGTAAAATCACCAATACCATTAAATTCGTATTCGTAATATACGTGGGTGGAATTAGGTTAATGAGTAACTGTAGCGTCATTTGTTGCTTGGCATTTTGCATTTCAGGAAGAAGTGCCAGATCTTGTATCTCTTGATTTTCAATAAAATTTTCTATTTCTAAATAAACCGATTCAATCTCTTGTTGAGTGGGTTTTTCAGATAAATTTAATCCCAACAAACTTAAATTTTCTAATCCGACTTTGATGGCTTTTTCATAAGCAGCATTATTCTGATAGTGGATCAAACGAATCAAATTAACCGTTGTTTGATCTAATGTAGAAGCTGCATTGTTTAAAATAACTTCAACTAATTCTTCTGCTTTTTTAAATTCTCCAGCTAAGTAATAGCATTCAATACATTCTTGATAAATAGAGAATATCAAAGTATATTCACTCTTCCAACTTTCCGAAGGTAGAAGCTTAATTCCAGTTGATAAGTAAGAGATACCCGCCTGATAAGCGGTTGAAAGTTTTGCTCTTTTACCCGCGACTAAATTGAAGTGACATACTTTATAAATCTGAGCTTGTTCTACAACATGATCTAAGCCCATATTAATGTGATTCAGAATATCAAACAGCTTTTCATTACTCTCCAAATCTTTAATACTCTGTGATAAAAGCTCTCCAATTGTGTAGTGTATATAGGCTTTTTCATCTTCTGGAATTAGCGCATAAGCCGCTTGTTGCACCCGGTCATGTAAAAATTTATAACTGGGCGATTGATTGTCAGAACTTGAGAAAGAATGACTTATTTTTCCGGGTTGAAAAAACTTATAAACTTCACTTTGGGGTAAGACAAAACCTTCCTGTAAAGCTCTCCACAAACTATCAGCTATCTCTTCTTTGGATTGTTCAGAAATAATCGCTAAAGTTTGTAGATCAAATTGATTTCCAATGCAAGCCGCCAGTTTCAATACTTCTTGAGTTTCTGGAGGTAACTTCTGTAGCCGCTGTGCCATAAACTCGACTACATCATCAGTTAGCGCCCGCTGTCTCACTTGAGTAATATTACACTCCCAATACCCCAGTGTCTGATTAAATTTAATCAATTGACTCTCATATAAACCCAATAAAAACTGAGTGGTAAAAAATGGATTTCCTTTTGTTTTTTGATAAACTAACTCCGTCAAGGGTTGAGCCATATTTTGATCACAACTGAGGCTATCTGCAACTAAACAGTTAATATTATTTAGGGATAAAGGGGAGAGGGTAATGGTGTTAATCGTGGCATCTGCTTTCCTCATCTTATCTAGGGTTAACATCAATGGATGAGCTGGAAACACCTCATTATCCCGATAAGCGCCAATCATTAATAAATAAGAACTGGATGCTTCAGTCATTAACAATTGTATTAAATTTAGAGAAGCAGAATCTGCCCATTGTAAATCATCTAAGAATATGACTAAAGGATGATTTGCAGTGGTGAAAACTTGAATAAACTTGCCAAACAGTAAATTAAACCGATTTTGGGCGGCACTTCCTAATAATTCTGCTACCGGAGGTTGCTGACCAATAATTTTTTCTAACTCAGGAATAACTTCAATAATTACTTGCCCATTATCTCCCACTGCATTCAAGATTTGACTTTTCCATTCTTGCAGTTGAACTTCACTTTCACTGAGTAATTGCCCCATCAAATCCCGCAAAGCTTGGACTAATGCCGAGAAAGGAATATTACGATTAAATTGATCGAATTTTCCTTTAATAAAATAACCTTTTCGCCTGATAATAGGCTTATGAACTTCATTTACAATAGCGGTTTTTCCTATACCAGAAAAGCCTGCCACTAACATCATCTCAGTTTTGCCTTGTGCAACCCTCTCAAAGGCATCTAATAAAGTTTGTACTTCCGTCTCTCTGCCGTATAATTTTTCTGGAATTAAAAAGCGATCGCTAATATCTCTTTGTGCTAATTTAAATGCTGTTACTGTGCTTATTTCTTTCTCTTGAGTTAAACATTGTTCTAAGTCATATTTGAGTCCCAAAGCACTTTGATAGCGATCTTCAGCATTTTTTGCCATCAGTTTTAGTACAATTGCTGATAGCATTTTAGGAATCTCTGGGTTAATTTCATCA
This sequence comes from uncultured Lyngbya sp., assembly GCA_964434975.1. Lineage (GTDB taxonomy): Bacteria > Cyanobacteriota > Cyanobacteriia > Cyanobacteriales > Microcoleaceae > JAAURB01. Next base: position 56,522 of record CAYSWY010000012.1, on the reverse strand, counting down.
GGTGGTATGGGTTGCTGAGCAATATGACAATGTACTAGTTCCAGGGGATCTTCATATGAGCAAGGTAATTGTCCGGTTAAGAGTTCGTAGAGGGTGACTCCTAAGCTGTAAAAATCTGTGCGATAATCAATCCCTCGATTCATTCTACCCGTTTGTTCTGGTGCTATATAGGCTAAAGTTCCTTCTAAAATATTAGGGTTTTTCAGTTCTTGGGTTTCTTTTGGTAATAAGGTCGCAATACTAAAGTCAATCAGTTTGATTTGTTTAGAGTGGGGACAAATCAGAATATTAGCAGGTTTAATATCTTTATGGACGACGCGATGCTGAATCAGATCATGTAAAATATCTGTTAATTGTAGGGCAATTTCTAATACTTCTAGCCAATTTAAAGGCTGACCTTGGGTATATTTCTTAAGAGATAGACCCCCCATATCTTCCATCACCAGGACAAAACTATTGCGCCAGGGGTCAAGGCTCAAGGGCTTAACAATGCCAGGAGTTGCTAAGTTTTTGGCGATGGTATATTGATTGCGAAACTGTACCAATTCACTAAAGCTAGGATACTCACGCTGCAACACTTTGATGATGACTGGCTGTTGTTTATGATCTTGTAATGCCCGGTAAACGGCTGTTTTTGAACCATTGTAGAGTTGTTCAAGAATAGAATAACCAGGGATTTGAGGTAAGTTGCTGCTTGCTGTGGATGTCATAGCGGAGTTGAGAACTTCTGGTAGTTAGATTGATTCTAGAATTCCCAAAATTAGTTTTTATTACTACAAATAAGGTGTCATGCTTTTATATTACTTATTTTGATATACACCAGGGACGTGGGGACGAGTTTATATTTTTTTCCTAACTTAATTGACGCTTAATTTAGCGATATATCAGCTTATAATATTCAATTGATTTAATTATCTATTATGCTCTTTGAGCAAAACTCAGCAATAATGATTGCTATGTTATTTTTCTGATCGCTGTTTAACTAGACTTAATCTGAGTCAATAAAGCTTCATTAATTTATATATTTTTTATTGATCAACTGTTTTAAATTGATCTCCCTCACATTTATATAAAATTTTTTAGGGTGGAACAGTACAAAAATAATGATGAGAAAGTAATCATTATTCTCAATAACTGTAATCCACCCTAACTCAGAAAGCGTCTTAATTTTTTTAGGCTAAATTATCTGAGATTAGCATCTCGTAATTCACCGGGTTGAATCGATAATTGTTGAGTTTGATTATTTCGTAAAACAACAACTTTTAGCGGCTGACTCACCTTACTTTTTTCAACTGTTCTTTGTAATTGTTCTGCCGTATTAATCACTTCGCCATTAATTTCTGTAATCACATCTGCCCGCCGTAAACCTGCTGCTGCTGCCGGACTATTGGGAATCACCTGCATCACTAATACCCCATTCACTTCAGGAATTGTGACGGTAGAATTGGGGTCGGTGTTTAAACGTCTGGCTTGTTCTGGATTTAAACTAACCATCCGAATCCCAATATAAGGATGAGAAATCTTTTCGCCTCGGGCTAATTGATCTTTAATTTCTTTTGCTTTATTAATTGGAATCGCAAACCCAATGCCTTGCCCATCTGCCCGAATTGCAGTATTGATTCCGATAACTTCACCCCGATCATTGAGTAACGGCCCGCCTGAATTTCCGGGGTTAATTGCGGCATCGGTTTGAATAAAATCAAGGCGTTTATCAGGAATTCCTGCTTGAGAACTAGAACGATTTAAGGTACTAACAATTCCCAAGGTAACCGTATTATCTAATCCTAATGGATTACCCACCGCAATCGCCCAATCTCCAACTTGTACGGTTTCAGAATCAGCTAAGGCGGCAACGGGTAAATTATTGCCATTAATTTTAATCACCGCTAAATCAGAGGGTTCATCCGTACCGCGAACCTCTCCTTGAAATTCCCGACCATCTCTTAAGACAACGGTAACTTTATCCGCCCCCTTAACCACGTGGGCATTGGTTAAAATCATGCCGTTGCTATCAATAATAAATCCCGATCCTTGTCCCCGTTCTTGAAATTCTTGGGGGCCTTGAGGAAACGTTTCTTCGCCAAAAAAGCGATTAAAAAATGGATCGTCAAAAAACGGACTATTAGAAAAATTTCTAGTCACAGTTCGTTCTGTATCAATTCTCACCACCGCAGGCCCCACAGCATTAACCGCATTCGCGACAAAATTCCCGGCCCTCGAGACCGGAACTGCTGCTTGTTGAAATGCGGGAATGGCAATGGGGGTACTCAGGGGTGTACTCGCTTCAGCCGCCGATAAAAATTGGCTGGGAAATACTTGTAAACCTGTTAAAGTAAAGCCCACGCTGAGAACAGCAACGATCAGATAACGAGTAAGTTGACGCAAAGAAAATCTCTTTCGATTTGAAGACGACATAGGAATATTTTTTAACTCCTTGATTTAATAGATGACAATTCAAAAAAGGTAAAATATAGCTAATTTAATATTTTAAGCTATAGTATTTTCTTCATTTTAGCAAAGTAATTTTCCGGATAAAGAGTAGAAACAACTTAGAGTTTAATATTTTCTAAGTCTCGGCGAGGATTAAACTGAGTATATTGTTGAATTTTCTCATATAATTCTCGTTCGTGGCTATCTAATTGAGTGGGAGTAATAATTTTTAATTTAACAATTTGATCGCCACGTTTTCCATCAGTAGAAGACCATCCTTTTCCTCGTAATCTTAAAGATTGCCCCGAATTTATACCGGGTGGAATTTTCATCATTACAGACCCATCTGGAGTCGGGACTTTAATTTTTACACCCAGAGTGGCTTCGACGGGAGTAATGGGAACTTCACAAACTAAATTATCTCCTTCAAATTTGAAAAAGGGGTGGGGTTCTAATTCAACGATAAGATATAAATCCCCTCGTTTTTGAGTGATTTTATTCACTCCACCTTTGCCTTTGACTCGTATTTTTACGCCGGGTTTTGCCCCAGGTGGAATCCGAATTTTTGTGGTTTCACCGTCTAGTTTAAACTGTTTATTCGTTCCTCGAAAGGCCTCAGAAAATGTTAGCGGAAGACTGGCTTCAAAATCCCGTTGTTGAGGTTTAGGAGATTGATATTGACTACCAAAAAAATCACTACTAGCCGATGGATTAGTACCATAACTATAAGTGCGGCGAGTGCGATTATTAAATCCACCAAAGCGACCTAATAATTCATCGATAAAATCATCAAAATCACCATATTGACTAAAGTCAAAATCATTAAACCCGGAGGAAGTTCCCCCTTGTTGCCAATATTGACCAAACTGATCGTATGTTCTGCGCTTATCTGCATCAGATAGAACTTCGTGGGCTTCGTTAATATCTTTAAATTTTTTTTCAGCCTCTTGATTATCTTGATTTAAATCAGGATGATATTTGCGGGCAAGTTTTCGATAAGCTTTTTTAATCTCCGAAGCACTTGCCGTTTGACTCACGCCTAAAATTTTATAATAGTCTTTGTAATCGGTTTTTGGCATTCCTAGTTCCTCCTGCTATTCCAGCTAACAGCAATACAAAAATTGGGAAGTGGAATATAAGTCTATCATAACTTATTTTATCCCATTCCCAACTTAAATAGGTTAAATTTTTAGAGTCATTGCTGAATTTATAGCTGGACTATCGTCTGAATTTCAAGCAGCTAAGTTGTCCCGTAGATGATGACTCTAAATTAGCTGAGTTCGACTTTAACCACTTTATTTTTTTCTTCTTCCGCTTTGGGTAGGGTTAGGTTAAGAATACCATCTTTATATTCTGCCCCAACGTTTGTATTTTGAATCCGAGTGGGAAGAGGAATAACACGGCGGAATTTACCGTAACGAAATTCACTTCTGGAAACGCCGTTATCTTCTGTTTGGGTTTTAGACTTCCGTTCTCCACTAATTGCAATGGCTTCAGCAGTCACTTGAACGTCTAAATCTTTGGCTTCCATACCCGGCAATTCTAACTTAATATGAACTGCATCTTCGGTTTCATGAAGTTCGGCAGCACCGAACAAAAGCAGTGCGTGTCATTTCTCCACCTGGGTTTCCAAAGTGGTCAAATAAACGGTTCATTTCCCGTTGTAAACTATCAATTTCTCGGAAAGGTTCCCAACGTATTAATGAGTTAACCATGTGTGTAATCTCCTTAAACAGACTTAATCAGAATTTAAATTTTGTTGTTGGCAATTGCGATTGCCTTATGTTTATAAGATACAAACTTACTGATGAAATATGATTTCGGTTTTAACGATAATTTCCAGAGAAATAGCCGAACTTTAGTAGTCATTAGTCGTTAGTCGTTAGTGATTTGAAGAAAGCTACAGGGAGATGGTGGAGTTATACAGATTGGTACGTTTGCGTCAATCGAAGTAGGACGAGATACCACCAGACTAATCACTTAAAATTACTCCCACAGTCGCCGTCTGGGTTTTCCATTCAAGCGTTGATGGCTATCACGTAATAGTTTTGGAATGTCTAATGCTTCCGGACAGCGCGGTAAACAGTCCCCACAGTCTGTACAACGGTTGCCTTTACGTCCAGCAAACCAATGTCCGGCATTTTCAAACATTTGGTAACGATATTGACTGAATTGAGTCATCTGATAGGCAACAGCTAAATTCCTCAACCGCAACACTTCTGGAATATTGATATTTTCTGGACAGGGTAAACACTGGTAACATTGACTACAGCAATCGCTGCCTAAAGCTTCGGTTTTTACGGTTTCCAAGCGGGTTAAGACTTCAATTTCTTCTGGGGTTAACGGATGATCTTGATCGGCCACTTGTAGCGGCCAGTCTAATTCTTCTGGGGTTGCTGCCCCTAAACTGAGAGTGGTAATTCTCGGGTCACTCAATAAAAATCGATAATTTAATTCCAGCGGAGAAAAAGGTAGACACAACTCTTTTAACCGTTGAGGGGGTGTGTAGAGTTGACCCCCTTTATCGGCTGGGGAAATAATGAATATTCCTAAGTCATGTTGATCAGCTAGGGTAATAGCAGGTAAATTCCGTTGAAAAAAATAGTAATAATGCAGATTGACAAATTCAAACAATTGTGTATTAATGGCAGTTTTGATCACCTCTAGTGGAGCATGAGTCGAAAAGCCTAAATGTCGAACCCGACCATCTGCGATCGCCCGCTGCGCGCCAGAAATCCCTTGAATGGTCTGTTGTAAATGTTGATCAGTATTAATCCCATGAATGGCTAAACCATCAAGATAATCCAACTGTAAGCGGACGAGGGAGGTATCAATCAGCCGTTCTAATTCATCTGGATCAGAAGTTGGGGAAATTTTGGTAGTGACGTAAAGATGCGATCGCGCTACTGACAAACCCCTCAAGGCAGCGCCGAGATATTGCTCACTACTGCCATAACCTTGTGCGGTTTCGATATGATTAATCCCTCGTAAAATAGCTTGCTGCACCGTTTGTTGAGCATTTTCTGGGGAAGCCAGATAACGCATCGTTCCCAGGGAAAACACAGAAAGCTTGAGATTTGTTTGACCAAATCGTCGATAACGCATCTTAATGATTAGGCAGTTTACCTCAAAGTTGTAGCATTATTGGGCTTCATCTTTGCGAACATCAGCCCGACGGATCAGTTCATCCGGGCTAAGATTGGAAATAAATTCCCGAAATGCTTTGCGTTCTTCTTCATCGGCTTCTCTATCGACTGGAATAGAAGCATCGGCCACCACTTCTTCCATCACCCAAATCGGACTATCTGTCCGTAAAGCAATGGCAATGGCATCACTAGGACGGGCATCTATTTCTTTTTTCAATTCCCCCTGACGCACCTGCAGAACGGCATAGAAGGTGTTATCCTGCAAAGAGTGAATAATGATTCGCTCTAATGTCATTTCCCAAGTTTCGAGAAAATTAACGATTAAATCGTGAGTTAAAGGCCTGGGGGGCTTATGGTTTTCGAGAGCGCCAATAATGGATTTTGCCTGATCCTGACCAATAAAAATTGGTAAGGCACGCCGCTCTGACGCATCTCTAAGTAAAACAATGGGATTACGTGTAGCAGCATCGAGTGCAATTCCGGCGACTTTCATTTCAATCATCGACTCAGCCTCTATAAAATACGTTCGGCAATTGAGTGTTTAGACTCAAATACGGAAACTTGTGAATCACCAACCCTTTTAATTTATCTTGAATTCCATACTGAAAAAATGCTATGTTCACAGGATTAATTCAAGCTTTAGGAACCATACAGCCCTTAGGACAGGATCAGTTCCAAATTTCTTGTCAATCGGGTCAAACTGATTCTATTTTACGGGATCTCGCGCTGGGTGATAGTGTTGCAGTTGATGGAGTCTGTCTCACGGTTGTGGAAATTGTCCAATCTGGATTTGTTGCAACCGCTTCTCCCGAAACCCTATCTCGTACGACTTTAGGCAGTTTATCAACTGGATGTTTTAATCTAGAATCGTCTTTACGAGCCGGGAGTAAACTCGGAGGACACTTTGTTACAGGCCACGTTGATGGTGTAGGCTGCCTCATTTCAGCAGTTCAAACGGCAAGTTCTTGGGAAATGCATTTTAGCGCACCTTCCACAGCCACCGAGGTTTGGCAACGACAAATTGCCCCTTATATCGTACCAAAAGGCAGTATTGCCATCAATGGAATTAGTTTGACTATTGCCGATTGTGATTCAGAAGGCAATGGATTTATGGTAGCAGTGATTCCCCATACCTATGATGAAACAAATCTTAAGTCTCTCAAACCCGGCAGTTGGGTTAATCTTGAAGCGGATATTTTAGGAAAATATGTGGCGAAGTTTTTACGCTCTCAGTTTCATCATGCTGCTGGCTCAATTCCCGGGTTAGATCAAGCGCCTTCTCTTTCTAGCTTAGAACAAATTACCCCAGATTTTTTAGCCGAACATGGCTATTAAATTGTAGGGTGTGTCAACGACGCACCTTAATAGCTTTTTTCATCTCCCGAATCATTAACTCTTAAAATTAGGTTCAAATTACATCAAAAAATCGGGATTTAATTTCAACCACTTCTATCATTTTTGTCTCAATTCCTAATTGTAAATCTTTCAAAAGATAACACAATTGTTTCCCGTCAATTAAATCCAATGTAGGCGCACCATCTCGCGTGGCTTCTTGTTTTGCCCCGCTGGTAAAGGTTCCCGTTGTTATAAATAACCCTTTATCAGTTCTACCTACCATTGCCCCGCGAAAATCCCGGATTTCCGCAGCCCCCACAGACCCAATATAACGCTTACATTGAAACAATACTCTAAAGCTTAATAGGGCAATTTTTAATACTCCTATTCCATCAATTCCCCCATCTCCTTTTCGTCCCGTTACTTCAACTTTAATAAATCCAGATTTTTCTAAAATACATTGACATAATCGTTCAAAAGCATCCGGCGGAATAGTTTGTAAAATTGAGAGTAATTGCTCAATCCAGCGCTGAGAATTTACAGGAATTTGATCAAAGTCAAAATTATTGTCTAAATTTTTATTATCTTCTCCTGTAATACTTTCAGAGGAATGATTCACTGAAGATTTGAATTGACTATTCTGCTGAACAAAACGCTTAACCGCTATTTTATCAATTTCTTTTAATTCTTTTCCTTTTGGCGTTAATACCCAAACACCTCGACCAATATTATCAATCGCGCCGTATTTTTTCAGATAGGTTCTTGCCCAACTCAATCGATCAGCAACTATCGTTTGCGGCTTATCTTTGTAAGTCGCTGCTTGCTGTTCATTCGATAAATTCTCTATTTCACAAACCTGTTGATAAATTTCCTGTACTGTTGCGGAACCGCCTAAATTATTAAGCGCTTGTAAGGTAGGTTGGAACAAATCATCATAGGAAGGAATAGAAAGATTTGAATTCATGAAATTACTATAAGAATCATTCAGTGAAATTAGCGATTTATCTTAATATTTTTCTATATCTATAGCAATGTTACTTGAACGCGCGAAAAATCGCTCAATAATCGCCCCCATGCATTGACGAGCGACCGGGGGTGATTCGCGCTTCCCCCAGGGAACGCGCGAGTTGGGAATTTGGGGGCAATGCCGTTTACAAATAATTTCTGATTACTATAATAAATCATTACTTGTTTAGCGCCACCAATCTTATTAACCACAAAGAATATAAAGAGATTTTTTTTAAATTGCTTTCAATTTATCGATAATTTTTTCGTTAGCTTTGGGAAAGGGAAATTGATCGAGTTCCTCTAAATTAACCCAGCGAATTTCATCAGATTCTATTGGTTTTGGTTCTCCGCTGATATGGCGACAATGATAAACATTTAAAGTGATTTTAAAATGAGTATAAGCGTGATCGATATTAATTAAATGATCGCCTATTTCTATTTCTATATCGAGTTCTTCTTTAATTTCTCGAATAATACAATCTTGAATCGTTTCGTTAGGTTCTAATTTACCGCCGGGAAATTCCCAAAGTCCACCGAGGAGTCCTTTTGCCGGACGTTTATCAATTAAAATTTGCTTTTTATTATTCCAAATAACAGCAACGCCGATAATTTTATGAGGTAAAGGGGCAGAAGGTTTACGCATCGGAATTTCAGATTGTAAATTAAGTTGATAGGCTTGACAATAAGACTGCCAAGGACAGTCAGAACATTGAGGATTTTTAGGAGTACAAACAGTCGCTCCTAAGTCCATCAACGCTTGGTTAAAGTCTCGCGGATGGTTTTGATCTAAAATTGTATCAGAGAGTTGCCAAAGCTGTTTGAGAGCGTCTGAGGGGGGAATTTGTAAAGCAATTAATCGGGCTAAAACGCGCTTGACATTTCCATCTAAAATAGAAATCGGTTGGTTAAATGCAGCACTTAATATTCCTCCGGCAGTCGTGCGACCAATTCCCGGCAGCTTTAAAACCCGATCTAAATCACTGGGAAAAATACTATTATATTCTTGTACAATAATTTGAGAACAGGCGTGTAAATGACGAGCGCGGGCATAATATCCTAAACCTTGCCACACTTTTAAAACCGCTTCTAATTCCGCAGCAGCAAGAGTTTCAACCGTGGGAAATTGTGCCAGCCAGCGTTGAAAGTAAGGAATAACTGTTTTTACCTGAGTTTGTTGCAGCATAACTTCCGAAATCCAAATTTGATAAGGATCACGACTATTGCGCCAAGGTAAATCTCGACCGAGTTGTTGATACCATGTTAGTAATGATCGCCTCAGTTGCGGTAGATTATTCTGGGATATATTCATGCTGTTAATAGTAATCGCAATCAAGACAGTAGATCAAGGATGCGCCCTACCTTAGCATTAATGATTTTATAACCGATAAGTAACGTCCGTTTCATGTGTAGCCGCTTGTTAGGCAAGTTACGAAGACTTAAATGCTAAACTAAAACCCAGCTCAATACAGACTGCTTTCTCGATTTCTTCCCAATAAATATCTTCTAAAACACCTTGTTTATTCTTAATTCTTTGAGCATCTACAGCCCTCATTTGACTTAAGTTAATGTGTCGATCTCCTTTTAGTCCATTCTGCTTAGTGGGTGTAATATTGACAACAAACGGATAAGTTTTTATTCCAGGTAACAATGGCGCAACGATTGTTGTTAACCCATTTTCGTTACCAATATCATTTTGTAAAATCAGGCAAGGGCGCTCTTTATCAGTTTCATGACCTACAGCAGGTTGCAAATCAACCCACCAGATCTCTCCTCGTCTATAGGTTAAGTTTCCGTTAGGCATTTAAACCATCGCCTGCTGCAACATCCCAGACAGAGATTTCTGCTTGAAACTCTGGGTCATTAGCCTGATCTTGATAAGCATCCTTTAACTCTTTGATGAAAATCTTATTCTTCTCTTTGCGAAGAACATCATTGATAAAGCTGCTACGATTACTGGCTAGCTGATCTACAAAAGCTAGAACTTCGTCATCTAAGGTTATGCTGACTTTCTTACTCATGGCTGCAAGCTTTATGCGACATATAAGTAGGATTATATTATCATACTAGCTAATCAACCCGTCATTGTCAATCATGCTGCTGTCTTGTCAGGTGCGTTAGTCAGGTGCGTTAGTAACGCACCCTACTCAAATAACTGTAACTAACGCGCCCTACTCAAATAACAAATAACAACTCAAAAATTCTGCTATCCTAACATAGGTAACCCATGGCGATTGTATTGATATGCTCAGAGCTGGAATTGTTGGACTGCCAAACGTTGGTAAATCCACCTTATTTAATGCCCTTGTTGCCAATGCTAAAGCAACGGCTGCAAACTTTCCCTTTTGTACTATTGAACCGAATGTAGGGGTGGTTGCAGTCCCGGATGAACGGTTGCAGGTATTGGGGAAATTATCCAACTCTGAACAAATTGTGCCGACTCGAATTGAATTTGTCGATATCGCCGGGTTAGTTGAAGGGGCGAGTCAAGGAGAAGGCTTAGGCAATCAATTTTTAGCCAATATTCGTGAAGTGGATGCCATTGTTCATGTGGTACGTTGTTTTGATGATGATGATATTATCCATGTTTCCGGTTCAGTTGACCCCGGACGGGATATTGAGGTAATTAATTTAGAATTAGCGTTATCGGATTTAAGTCAAGTTGAACGCCGCATTGACCGAGTCAAGAAACTAGCCAGAACCAGTAAAGAAGCCCAAGCAGAGTTAGAAATACTGGAAAAGTTAGTTGCAGTATTGAATGAAGGTAAACCCGCCCGCATGGTGGAGTTAGACCCAGAAGAAGCGGAAATGATTAAGGCGTTGGGACTGTTAACCAATAAACCGATTATTTATGCTACCAATGTCTCAGAAGATGACTTAGCCACAGGTAACGACTGGGTAGAACAAGTTCGAGAAATTGCTGCTACAGAAAATGCCCAAGTTGTGGTGATTTCTGCCCAAGTTGAATCCGAATTAATTGAATTACCCGAAGAAGAACGAGGAGACTTTTTAGAGTCTTTAGGCGTTACAGAAGGCGGATTAAAATCTTTAATTAAAGCCACATACGAATTACTGGGTTTGCGAACCTATTTAACCACTGGCCCCAAAGAAACACGGGCCTGGACCATACGGGCAGGAATGTCTGCACCCCAGGCAGCAGGAGTGATTCATACTGATTTTGAACGGGGTTTTATTCGGGCTGAAACGGTGGCTTATGATGATTTAGTTACCACAGGTTCGATGACAGGGGCAAAGGAAAAAGGCTTAGTGCGTTCGGAAGGTAAAGATTATGTTGTAAAAGAGGGCGATGTGATGTTATTCCGCTTTAATGTTTAGTATGTCGTTTCCTTCAATTAGGAGCCACTTAACATGATTGGTTTAATTATTACTTGGCTGGTCACCGCAGTCAGTTTGTTTATCATTGCCCAACTCAGCGCCTTTACCGGAGTTGAGATTGATAACTTCAAAAAAGCATTAATATCAGCCTTGGTTTTTGGACTGCTGAATGCTTTGGTACGGCCTGTATTTGCGTTCTTTGCCTTTCCGCTAACGTTTTTGACCTTTGGGCTATTTGCCTTCATCTTTTCTTCCTGCTGGAGACCCTCGGCTCTGCCGATGGGAGGAAAGCAGGGCAGGGTTTAAGTACTTTCCTGTTTACATTTTGCGTGGTATAATGTGAGCTATGGTTGAAAAAGCTTACAAGTACCGTTTTTACCCAACTACCGAGCAAGAAAATCTTTTGCGACGGACAATGGGGTGTGTACGGAAAGTTTACAACTTGGCGTTGGCTGCTAGAACCGAAGCATGGTACGAAAGACAAGAAAGAGTTCAGTACAAGGAAACTTCTAGTCTTTTGACCAATTGGAAAAAGACCGAAGATTTGGATTTTCTCAACGAGGTTAGCTGCGTACCGTTGCAACAGTGTCTGAGACATCTGCAAAAAGCATTTGCTAATTTCTGGGGTAAACGTGCCAAGTATCCTCGTTTTAAAGCCAAGCGTAATGGTGGTTCGGCTGAATTTACCAAGTCGGCTTTTAAGTACAGAGATGGAAAACTCTGGCTTGCTAAATGCAAAGATCCATTGCCAATTGTTTGGTCTAGGCTTTTGCCAGAAGAATGTAGTCCATCTACTGTTACAGTCAAACTCGACCCTTCTGGTCGGTGGTTTGTTTCTTTGCTGGTAGAGGACTACACTGTTGAGGTATTGCCACCAACTGATAAAAAGGTTGGTATTGACGTTGGTATCTCTAGTCTGTTGTGTACTAGCGATGGCGACAAGATATCCAACCCTAAGCATTTTAATCGGCTGTATAAGAAACTCAAAGCAGCGCAAAAGGAACTGAGTCGGAAAACCAAAGGCTCTAGTAACCGAGACAAAGCGCGACTTAAAGTAGCTCGAATACACGCCAAAATTAAAGATGCTCGTACCGACTTTCTTCACAAGCTGACTACTAGCTTGGTCAGAGCAAATAACTTGATTGCTATTGAAGACCTGGCAATTAGGAATATAGTGAAAAACCACAAACTTGCTCGAAGTATCAGCGATGCCTCTTGGGGTGAGTTTTTCCGTCAACTTGAGTATAAATGTGAATGGTACGGGCGGAAACTGGTCAAAATTGACCGATTTTTTCCTAGTAGTAAGCGATGTAACCATTGCGGTTTTGTAATGGATAAACTGCCGTTGGATGTTCGTAGTTGGGATTGTCCTAACTGCAACACTAAAGGCATCGACAGAGACATCAATGCTGGAAAGAATATACTCGCTGCGGGACTCGCAGTGACTGTCTGTGGAGCGAACGTAAGACCCGATAACCATGATGTTAAAGGGCAGTTGCGAAAAACCCGTAAGGGAAGGAAACAGAAACCTAAGTCGTGAGTCTTAGGAATCCCCCGACTCCGTCGGCGGGAGGATGTCAATATTAATGCGATTATCTTTGGCTTAGCCGCTTGGTTAGTTACAGGGTTTCGCTTACGTTGGGGATTTTGGAGTGCCTTAATTGGTTCTTTTGCCTTGAGTGTTATTAGTTCTGTAATTTACAATATCCTGGTAGAAGTGGGTTTAATTTCTGCTATCAGTTAAATCAAGTTTGATGAGCTATTAACTCAAACAATTTGTGAAATATTCCCTATTGAGTTTGGGGGTGATTAATTAGTTGACTCATCCCCTTTTAATCGTTAAAAGACTTGAAATAAATCTCCAATAAACCAAGCGTACAATACAAAAAATAACCATCCTTCCCATTTTGTCACCTGTTTATCTTGGGTTACGAAAAAGAATAATAAAGTCGCAGCCAATAACATCGGTAAACCATCTGTTCTGAGTAACTCTGGAACCGGAAGTTCTGTAATTAGCCCCGGAATACCCATGACAATTAAAGAATTAAAAATATTAGACCCTAACACGTTACCAATAGCAACTTCAGGATCTCCTTTTTTAGCGGCTGAATAAGTAACTGCGAGTTCTGGTAAAGACGTTCCCAGGGCAACTGCACTAACGGCGATAATTTCTTTGCCGATATTTAATATTTCAGAAATTTCAATAATCGATTCAATCGTATATTTAGCGCCCACAAACATTCCACCAGAACAAATCAAAAGGAATACAATTTGTTTAATTAAATACCCTGGATGACGACTGATATTGTCTGAATTAATATCACTCTCAATTTGCCCACAACGAATCGTATAAGCCAGGTGAATAATATAACCAATAATACATAAAATCGCCTCTCCAAAAGAAAAACGACCATCTGATAAGGTAAAATATAATAGAAATGCTGACCCGACAAATAACGGTAAATCAACGTTGAGTAAATTATAAGAAATTTTGAGGGGACTACTAATCACCGTTGCCACACCAATAATTAAGAAAATATTAGCAATATTAGAACCAATCACATTACCCGCTACAATCTCTGTTGAATCCTGAGCAACAGCAACCAGAGAAGAAATCAGTTCAGGCAAAGAAGTACCAATTGCAACAATCGTAACACCCACAATAAACGGGCTAAACCCCAGAAAAACCCCTATTCGACCAGCAGACTCTGTAAAAAAATCAGAAAATTTAATTAAAACTGATAAACTGACGACAAAAATTAAAATCCAAAATACCACGTCTAACATACGAATAAAAAAGAGTTCTCTAAGCCTGCTATAGTTTATGATACAATCTCCAGAATAACTCAAACAATCGCTCGCCTATTTTCATCATCAGTGACATTCTCCACATCCTGTCGCGGTTGGCTAAGGCTGATTGTCTCCATTACCGCTCTGATTACAGCCTTCTATCCTCTGCTGCGAGAGTAACGTTGATGTTGTAGCAATAAACAAGAAAACCCGCTTTTATAGCCGACGGCGCTACATACAGACGTGAGGATATGCATATTGTGTTGCGTTACCGCGATCGCACAATATATTCCCCGGCACAACAGATACAGCAGGCTGATGTATCCAAAAAGACAATACTGCTATGAGTTTGAGTCATCGCAGTTAGTTGAAGTTTTTCCTGAAAATCACTCAAACTTGTTGATCTTGACATATATACTTTCAAAGATCTGTCTCAAGGCTTACGACGGTGTCTGGGGAATATTTGATAAAATGAAAGTAGTATTTCTTAACATTTCAGTTGTGTACATTCATAACTGTTATCCGTTAAGCAATCCAGCTCTCTCTGGTTGAGGAAAATGCAGTCATTTCAGACTGTTATTGAGCTGAATTCAATCAACTAAACTGTTCAAAATGAACGATTAGGAGGATCACATGAGCCAACCGAGTGAATTAACCTTAGAGCAAAAATTCAACTTGTCATCTTTTAAGTTACAAGTCGATCAAATGAGTCAAGAACAAGCTCAAGAATTTCTCGTCAATCTCTATGAGCAAATGATGATGCGAGAGAATATGTATCAGCATTTTCTTAAGCATCAATGGGGTTTAGAGCCCAATGGCTGTAACGACTAATTTCTAGTGCTGTCGCCGACGGCGACCTCAATCTCTTACTTTTTTTCAATCTAAGAAAACGGGTCGGGGATCATGGGGCGTCAAAGGCTTTAATTAGACAGTTTAGGTTTAATCATTGTTCTGATAAAAAAGAATTATCTAATGATAATTTCTTATTGTTTTCGTTCTAATGTGGCTTCCATCACACTTAAAAAATTTAGGGATGATCCGGTCATAATGGCACTGGAGTAATGATAACAACTTTGATCTAAACGCCGTAACGTTTCAAAGCCACTACGACGTTGTCGTTCATCTCCCAATACCCAATAACGCTGAATAATAGACTCGGGCGTGATCATACCTTCCCCTTCAACATTACCGAGATCGCTGTGTTGCAAAACAAATGTATATTGCCGTTCCTGGTGTCCCAAACGTCCCCGATACTTTAAAATATAATCGCTGCGATCGCTGTCTGGGAAAATCAGTTTTGTGACCATATTAAACCATTCCCCTTGATTCCATGCCACTAAAGTTCTACCTTTGACAATAACGGGTTGATGATTACGATCTATCCAGTTTCCCTCAATCATCCATTGACCCGATTCTATTAAAAAAGTATGAGCCACGATTATATCCCCGATAAAATATAGGTTTAAATTTGTCTGTTAACTCAAAGATATCTGACCCAATTCATTAAATTTTTGCCTGCTTTAAATTCACTTTGTTTTTTCTATTTTACCATAGTGAATTTTGAGGCTGATGAAAAAATAAATTAGCCCAATCAATCTGGTTCCCCTTAAAAGACAAGAGGCTTTTGATCAAAGCCCCTGATAACAATCAAACCTACAGATCGTTAATATCGAATCGAGTAGAATGGGTCACTATATTTTATTTCTGGCTTTAACTTTGATGCTGGGAGCCGCCGCACCATAATTAATTCGGCAGCCGACATTGAATATGCTAGCACCACATTCTAAAGGAACAACTTCTTCCTCGAGCAACGCACTACAACTGACATATCCGTCATCATTTGTATCTTTAATCATACAAGAAATCGGCTGCGCTCCGGAACTTGTTGACCATCCTTTCATTCCCTGAACTGCCACTATATGCGCCCAGAAAAAGTAAACCATTAAAGCCCCAACTACGGCTAAAATAGCTAGCCCTGCTTTCAGTTTCCAACTGTTGAATATTTGATTAGTTTTTACTTGAATTTGATCGACCACCGTGGGAGATGTACTCACAGTCGTGACTGGGGTCTCTGTAGTATTAAGCTTATCAGTTGGAAGATCAGACATTGGTTTCTCCTTAAAATAATGAGCCGAATAACACCGAAATATAACTGCTCTCAACACATCTACAGTGTGAATCAGTATTAATTCCGCAGGTTATCGAGGTAGACTTAATATTATGAGCTATACTCTTTACTACCACATTATAGTCAGAGGCTTCGGCTGGGTGTATAATCCACCAGAGAGATTTATGCTAATGGTGGGCGATCGCGCACGCCAGAAAGTTACGCGACTCAACAGGCAAAGTCCTGTACCATCAACAACACCGTGAGATGCTCCGCGCTGGGTTGAGTTGGGGAACCCGGATAAATGTCAGATAGAACTCAGCTAGAGATCAACAGTAATTTGAACCTGTTTCCATTAAATTTAGTTTGCCCTCTCCCCTCGAAAAACCTAAACTACAAACCGTGAATATGTATGCATGATCATGAAATCATCTATCCTGAAATTTATCAACCCGCCGCTGAAGCATTTGAGGTTTACCAGGTAACTCATAAATTTTATCAAGAAGCCCAGTATCGTCAAGCCTGTCAGAATCATGACCAATGGTATCGCGAAGTGGCTGAGGCTCACCAGCAAGAAGTGGAGAAAATGCGGGGTGATATTAATTTGTTTGGCTGGTTCTTAAAATGGAGAAATTGAACAGCTTACCATTCCAGTCTAACTTTTTCTTCACTTAATTAAATCGGAACTTTAAAACATCATAAAAAAAGCGACCGCGTTTCTGGGTTTAAGGGTTGCGATCGCGCTTTATCTTACAAAAATTTTAGAGACAGTGTCATATTACCCAATTACGAGATAGCAACAGTAGACGGTTGCTGGTTAAACATCGTTTTGAGAATCTGTTCTGCCATTTGAGGACTGGTTAAGCCTAAATCAGCCTTAGATTGATCGGGTTTAGCATGATCGACTAATTTATCCGGAACACCAAAGCGTTTGAGACTGACCTGAATATCATCGTCTAATAAAGCCTCGGCAACCGCCGATCCAAAACCTCCAATTAAGCAGCCTTCTTCTAATGTTACGACTTTACCAATTTGTTGAGCCAAAGGTAAGATTAAATCGGTATCCAACGGCTTAATAAAACGGGCATTAATCACAGTTGATTCAATCCCATGTTCGCTGAGAATTTCCGCCACCTGTAAAGAAGAAGCCACCATTGAACCATATCCCAACAGTAACAAATCATCACCCTGACGTAAAATTTCCCCTTTACCAATGGGTAGCGCTTCCCAGCCTTCCTCCATTAACGGAACCCCAATTCCTGAACCGCGAGGATAACGCATGGCAATTGGCCCGTCTGTATGCTCAATTCCAGTGACAATCATCTTCTGTAACTCCGCTTCATCTTTGGGAGCCATAATCGTAATATTAGGCAAACACCGTAGATAAGCAATATCATACAGTCCTTGGTGAGTCGGGCCATCTGCACCCACAATTCCGGCTCGATCTAAACACAGGAATACGGGTAATTTTTGAATGCAAATATCATGGATAATTTGATCATAAGCCCGTTGTAAGAACGTCGAATAAATCGCAGCCACTGGACGCATTCCTTCTGTGGCTAAACCCGCTGCTAAAGTTAAGGCGTGTTGTTCAGCAATACCGACATCAACGTATTGTTTCGGCAATTTGGCTTGCAATTTATCCAACCCTGTACCCGTTGCCATCGCTGCGGTAATCCCAATAATTTTAGGATTATTTTCCGCTAATTTAACTAAAGTATGGGCAAAGACTTTAGAATAACTCGGGGGTTTAGGAGTCTTAGAAGGAATTGCTTTTCCGGTTGCCAAATTAAACGCAGATTGAGCATGATAACCCACTTGATCTTGTTCTGCGATCGCGTATCCTTTGCCTTTAACAGTGGAAACATGAACCATCACTGGCCCTTGAATTTCATGTCCTTGTCTGAAGGTTTCGATTAATTCCTCTAAATTATGACCATCGACTGGGCCTAAATAAGTGAAGCCTAATTCTTCAATAATTGCCCCCACTTTTGGCACAGCCAGGCGTTTCATCCCTTCTTTGAGGCGTTCCATTTCTGGGGTAAAGGTTTCACCCACAAAGGGAATATGTTTAAACTGTTCTCGGAGATTATCCTTGAGAAACTGAACCGGAGGACTGAGACGCATTTTATTGAGATATCGCGGAATTGCCCCCACATTCGGAGAAATCGACATCTCGTTATCGTTGAGTACCACCATTAAGTTGGTATTGGGTAAATGACCCGCATGGTTAATCGCTTCTAAGGCCATACCGCCTGTTAAGGCACCATCTCCGATGACGGCAACCGTTTTAAAGTTTTCCCCCTTCAGATCCCGTGCGATCGCCATTCCTAAGGCGGCTGAGATGCTAGTTGAGGCGTGTCCTGCGCCAAAATGGTCAAATTTGTTCTCACAGCGCTTGAGATAGCCTGCAATACCGTCTTTTTGCCGTAACGTATGGAAATTGTTATAGCGACCAGTAATCATTTTATGGGGGTAGGCTTGGTGACCGACATCCCAAACGACTTTATCTCGGTCTAAGTCTAAGGTTTGGTAAAGTCCTAGGGTGAGTTCGACTACACCTAATCCAGGGCCTAAGTGACCGCCGCTGGCTGCTATTGTTTCTAAATGCTTTTCTCGAATCTGTCGGGCTATTTCTTGGAGTTCGTGGATTGACAGACCATGAAGTTGATTTGGATGAGTAATTTCACTCAGGTGCATATTTCTAATACCTGCGCTTGCCATTATTAATGCTTTGGGGCTATGACCTAGATTGTTAATCTTGTCATAATGCATAGATGACATGGTAGCAAGGGACGGAGATCAATGGGCATTTGTCTCCTAAAATGCAAGAGTGTTAAAAATCGATAGATTTAGGCTGAGTTCCGGGAAATTCAGCACATAATCAAGATTCAAAACCTGTTGTTTTCTGACATATTTGTTATCTTTTCTTCATTTTTATCCCGAGCGACTGGCAACTTTAACAGTAGATCTCCATCCCCACTACCGCTTAAATCCACCATAAATGGCGTTAGGAGTCAGGTAGGGGCGCATTGCATGTAACGTCTGTAATTGAGTCAGGAGATAGGAGGCACGGAAAGCGTTTTTATGCGTGTCTTGGTCAGCGTTCCCTCTCAGGAGTGCGCGTTCCTATAGCCTAACGGCATGGCTTACGCGCTTAGCGGCTGTGCATTGCCGCAGGGTCGCACCGCTACGTGAGGCGCGCACACGCACTCGCGAAAGGTGATGCACGAATCACGCCCGGTCTGAGCGCTATTTGCGAGCCTTGCCTAATCAATGAGATTGCTATAAAAATACCATATTTCATCTTCAATCTGCCAAATATTAGTTTAACTTTCTACTTATAAATATTCTTGAACAGGTTGATTTTTCTAAATTTCATCATTAATTAATTTATTAAAAAATAGCTTATTTCATATTATGTAAAATCGAAGTATATTGCTAAAATAAGACTAAATAAAGATAAGAATATCAGGCAATCGATAGATGTTGCAGACCAAGTAATCAAGTTTAATACAGTTATATTCTCTGATTTTTAGTTTAGTAATTCCAAGTTAATGCAGATTCCATCGTCACTAGCCGATCATCGTCAACTGATTCGTGAAAAGTTGGCAACCGATATTATTATTAATCCTCAAACCGCCGCAAAATCAGCAGGGTTACGGTATGTTAGCGATGATACAACAGGATGGACTCATAAACGTTGGGGGCGGGGTTTTAGCTATTTTGATGAGAAAGGCGATCGCCTCACTGATAAAGTCCTGTTAAACCGAATCATTTGTCCCGATCCTAACGGCCATTTACAGGCGACGGGACGAGATCAACGGGGACGCAAGCAATATCGTTATCATCCGGACTGGTCTCGGCAACGGAGTCAGGCTAAATTTGATCGAATGATTCCGTTGGGTTGGGCTTTGCCACTGATTCGTCAAGAATGCGATTGCAATTTAGGTCATCCTCAATTAACCCGTAATAAAATTTTAGCGGTAGTTGTGCGATTGTTAGATGAAACTTTAATTCGAGTCGGAAACCCGGAATATGCGATCGCAAAATTCATCCTATGGTTTGACGACGTTACGCAATCGTCATGTTGAAGTATTTAGTACAAAAGTGTGTTTTGAATTTACAGGTAAAAGTGGAGTTCATCATCAAATAGAATTGCGCGATCCACGTTTAGCACGGGCAATTAAACGTTGTCAACAATTACCCGGATATCAACTTTTTCAATATCTTGATCAGGCAGGAAAACGACAAACCATAGATTCAGGAGATGTTAATCAATATCTAGAAATGATTACAGGACATTCATTTACCGCCAAAGAATTCCGCACTGGGGCAGGTACTGTTGAGGCTATTTCTGCCTGACAAAAAGTCGGATCATTTCAATCTCAAACCGAAGCAAAACAGAATATTGTAAATGTGGTCAAACAGGTTGCAAAACGTTTAATTTTGGAAACTTATCAAGCCGGAGAACTTTTACCAATCTTAGAAGACATTAAAACCCAGAAGAATTTGACGCATGAGTATTTAGAAGTCGATGAGTTAGCACTGTTAAGCTTTCTAGAAGATAATTAAACTGTAACTTTGGCTAAACGACGCTGATGTTGTTCTTGATTAAACTGGATTTCTTCAGTGGTTAAAAATGCTCTGGCAGAGGGCGGACGCATATCCCATTGAACTTCTGCTAAGAATAACAACGTTCCGGCAATCACGCCACCTGTGAACAAAAATGGCAAAGAACCACTGTAAGGCAGTAAAGTAATAGCAATCAGGTGAATCATTGCAGCAATGATAAATGTGCGCGATCGCATTCCCCAACCTGTTACAGCGTAACCTGCTGCACTTAATCCTAACCACAACGGACATAGATTAATTAACACCCAACCCCAACCGAGAAAAATGCCGCAGTCTGTGAGGATGACTCCACCCAACATTAAGATTGCCCAAGTATAAACCACCCAACGAAGCTGTTCAACTTTTACCCAAAACCACGCCAGTAGTGACATCGCAATAGTTGCCACAACCGTTAATAACGTCCAGACGATGGCTTGATGTTGCCAACTGACGGGGAAAAATTGGGCCACCAGAAAAATAATCGCCGTGATCCATCCCCAAATCACAAAAATCTGATCGATGCGGGTATAAAGTGCTGAAATTAGCTGAATTTTACCAATTTTCCAATTAATGTGTAAGAGTCCCCGTAAGTCTTGAACATCTAACGCTTCTTGCTTGCAACGAATCAAAGGCTCTGTGGTGTTAAAGAAACTCATAAGTGGGAAATAAGTACATCTACCTGTAGATATAATAAAGCTTTTTTTCAGAAAATCAATAGGGGGGATACCTCACTTTTGCGAGACGGGATGAATGGCATTTGCAAAAATGTATAACAAATTGCCAAACACTCGTACAATAGAAGACTACTTGCTGACTAAATTCGGTGAATTGTGAAGATCTTTATTTACCACACCCCAGAACAAACCCCCACGGATACTCAAGCCGACTGTGCCATTGTTGTTGATGTGTTGCGGGCAACCACAACCATTGCAACTGCCCTTAATGCTGGGGCAGAAGCCGTACAAGTCTTTAGTGATATCGATCAATTAATGCAAGTCAGTGGGCAATGGCCGGCTGAGAAACGCATCCGTATTGGTGAACGGGGTGGGAAAATGGTAGAAGGTTGCGATCTGGGTAATTCTCCTCTGAACTATACCCCTGAGGTGGTATCAGAGAAACGTTTATTCATGACAACGACAAACGGGACTCGCGCCTTACAACGAGTTGAAAAGACTCCCACTGTGTTAACCGCTGCATTGGTTAATCGCCAAACTGTGGTAAAATATGTAGCTCAACAAATGCCTGAAACAGTCTGGATTGTTGGTTCGGGTTGGGAAGGGAGTTACTCCCTAGAAGATACCGTTTGTGCCGGGGCAATTGCTGAGAGTTTAGCCACGCAAACAGGTACTCCTTTAGAACAACTGGCTGGCAATGATGAAGTATATGGCGCGATCGCTTTATACTTACAATGGCAAGAGCAATTGGATCAACTCCTGAATGCGGCCAGTCATGGACAACGTTTGCAGCGCCTAGAATGTTATGATGACTTGAAATATTGCGCTCAAACCGATACCCTAGATGTGCTACCCATGCAGAAAGAACCAGGTGTGCTGATTAAATCTACAATCAATGGATAATATTCGGTTAGATTGGGTATAAATAAACCAGTCACCGTTTAATTCTAGGAAACAGAATGAATTGTTGTTTCGGGTAATATCATCTTCTGATACTGAAGAAGAGTTAACACGCATCCAATAGAACTGTTTTCTATAATATAGCAATATGCAGATTATAGGATATTTCTGTATCCTAAATTTATTGACTGCCGACTATTGCCAGATACGTTTGTTACCCTATTGCCTGATTCTATCATCCTAATTAATGTTGCTGATGCTCAACGCCTTACTCACTTCAAAACCGACCCATTCATTTACTGAACTTGATCCGATTAAAGAGGGAATTTATCAAGAACATCAGCGCTGTATTCACTCTCCTCAAACTGCATTAATTCATGCTTGTAATGCCGGAATTGGATTACTTCAAATTCAATCACAGCTATCTTCCTCCCAATGGCAACAGTGGTTAACCACAGATTGTCCAGTAAGGCTTGAAACAGCACAAATGTATATGCAAATGGCAACGAAATGTGCTGCTTATCCTCGAATATTATCTCCATCTTCTACAACAATATCTGATTCTGATTTAACCTCACTTTCCTCTTCTCCTAACCTAACAAATCCCCCTAAAAATCATTCTAACGAAAAGAATAATTTCTCATTTCAAACATTAATCTTTCCTGAGTCAAATTCCGCTAAAAATCCACAAAAAAATACAAAAGAATCTACAGAAAAATTAGAAAATTCTCCCCTATCCTCTCAGAGTCCCTTCTCTGTTCCTGCTCAAAAAGTAGAACCGTCCACCCCTAAGAAAACAGCTTTAGAGACATCTCCTGAAGCCGTGATAGACGTTGATTTTGTTCCAGCAACTCCCCCTCAATCTCAATCCGAAAAGACAGGAATTATTCGATTTTGCTTGGCTGGTAACGTAGTTCCTAAAGCCCGCCCCCGTGTAACCAGTCGCGGCACACATTTACCTCAACGATATCGCGCTTGGCGAAATCAGGCAGAAGTTGAACTGTATCGACAAATGTGTGAATTACATCCAGCCCCCCAATTTCCCTTACAGAAAGCAGCAATTTCTCTACGGTTTTTTGGTAATCATCGAACTAATTCAGATATTGATAATTTAGCGGGTGCTTGTTTAGATGCATTAACCTTAAATGGTGCCGGAATATTAAAAGATGACCGCCTCAGTTGTTTACCACAACTCAGCGTTGAATTTGTACCCGGAACACCAGAAACAGGAGTTTGGATAGAAATTGAACCTTTAATTTAATCAAGAAGGCAAGTAGGCAAGTAGGCAATAGGCAATAGGCAATAACTAACAACTAACAACTAACAACTAACAACTAATAACTAACAACTAACAACTAACAACTAATATTAAAGACTAACAATTCCTGACCATTGTACTTTTTTCTGATTGTCTCGCCGATAGGAAAAAAACAAATCTGGTGTTTGATAAGTACAGTCGGGTGAAATAGCAAATTGTTCGGGAGTTAAGCCGAGTTGTTCGAGTTGTAACTTGTTAACCAGGCGAACATCGACTCTCACTTTATCCGGTTCAGAATCTATTAAAAATGGAGAATTGGGTTGTTGTATTAACTCAGTTAAATCTTCTGTTGGGTTAAAAGATTGGCTTAACTGCAGCGCCACATCTGTAGAAACCTGATACACTGGCCCAGAAATTGCTGGCCCCATCACAACCCGTAAATTCGCCAATTGACTGCCTTTTGCTTGAAACTTTGCGATCGCTTCGGGTACAATTTTAGCGGCTGTTCCTCGCCATCCTGCATGGACTGCAGCCACATTTTGGGTTTGAGTATCTGCAATTAACACAGGCACACAGTCGGCGCTGGCCACCCAAACCGCTTCTGCTGGATTTTCTGTGAGTAACCCATCCGCTTCTTGTAATTCAGTCTGAGTTGAGGTGTTAATCGTCGTGGTGGTTAATACTCGGTTACCATGAACTTGTTTAACTCGATAAGCTGTGGCAGCCGGTTGTAAGACTTCGACTAACTCTGCGGGTAGGCGCGGACTAAAATGACGAGTTAAAAAGCCATGGGGCCAGGAATCGAGTAAACTACATTTGAGATAGGGTAAATCTTGCCAATAGTGCCAGTGCCAGGTGTGCATAATTAAAGTGCAATCTCAACAAAATTGATATTTAAGTGTGCATGATTGTAGCTTAATCATTAGATATTGCCCCTCTCTTTATTATTTCAGATTTGCTGAGAATTTTCAACTTCAATTTTCCCAAGTTAAAGTGATCGCAAATAATCTTCTAACAGTCAAAATTTATTAGATTCAAGACGAAATTAAACCACGTTAATACTAAAAGCTATTTTCTTATTGTATATTTTTGTAAAAATCGTCAACCCATTTGGATAATCTGCCCAGTAATGACCTGATAGTGATCAGAGGATGTAGTTCTGATCAATCAATCAATGTATGAACGAGCAACAGCTTCAAGAACTGGCTTTACAAGCCCGACAACACCCAGTCGGGACAACAGCGAGACGGGTCACTTTATCAAAACTCATTAATATAATTTACCGTTCAAATCAACTGATTCGCCCCGATAAAGGTCAATTTCAAGGAGTCTATGAAGATATTTATCAAGAAGCAGTCCAAAACCTATTTTTATATATTTGTAAAAATATTGATAAGTATGATCCCGAACGGGGAAAGTTGATGAATTGGGTGAATATGTTATTGAGTAAACGCTTTTTTAAAGAAGCAATTCCTAAAATTATAGGCAAAACCCATGAAATTAATGTAGCAGATTCTGTCTTAGAAAATCTATCCAGTTTAGCATTTGAGAAAAATGAGAACAAGGATGATTATATTTCTGCTTTTTCAAAAATTAGACGATATATAGAACTCGATCCGAAAGGGATTTTTAGACAAGCCCAGATTAAAAAATATCCCCTAGTAAACTTTCAAGAAATAGCAATGAAAAGATGGGCGGGTATTTCTTGGAAAGATATTTCAGATGAGTTCAATACTCCTATTGCAACCTTAAGTAACTTTTATCAACGAAGTTTAGAAAAATTTCGCGACGAATTGAGAGAGTTATGTGATCTTGAAAACTTAACTAATTTATAGAATAAAAATCATGAGTAATATGCTAACACTTTCTACATTTACAGGTCCGATCTCAACAGTTGCTCGTAGACGAGCAGAACAATGGTCAAGACAACAAGCAACTCCTGAAAAAAGCCAGCAGGTTATGCTAAATAGCTTGGCTGTTTCTTTCGTCAGTTTCTATCTAGAATGTATGGGATTTGAAACAGATTTAGAAGTCAGTGATAGTTGGCACCCAGTCCAACAAATGCTGATGGATGTCGCTGATTTATCTATTAAAAATTTAGGTAAATTAGAATGTCGTCCGGTGCTAGAAAATGCAGAATTTGTTGATGTGCCACCAGAAGTACAATCGAATCGTATTGGATATATTGTCGTACAAATTAGTGACCATTTTAAATCAGCTAAGTTATTAGGATTTGTTCCAGAGGTATCAACTGATGAATTGCCAATTCACCAACTACAACCGCTAGATATTTTTCTGGATTATCTAGAACGTTTAGAATTACAAAATACTCTATCTTCTAGTCAAAATATTGTTAACTTAAACAGATGGTTTGAGGATGTTTTTGAATCCGGTTGGGAAGCGATAAAGTCTATCTTTTCAACTGAACCAGCTTGGCAGTTTAGAAGTACTGAAAAAGTTCGGGCAAAATTAATTGATTTTGGCATAAAAGAAAATAATGCATCAGTTGCAATTGTGGTTAAGGTGAGTCCGGATGACAATAACTGCGACGAAATGAAGATTATTGTAGAGTTACATCCAGTTCATAATCAAGACTATTTACCTGCTGCGCTGGGAATTATGATTTTAGATGAAGAAGAAACTGCTGTGATGAAAGCAATAGCTAAAAATGATAATAAAAAAATTGAATTGGAGTTTACTGCTGCTACGGGAGACAGTTTTAGTATTAAAATAGCGTTGGGAGATGTTAGCGTCACCGAGAATTTTATACTTTAAATTTCAATTTATACCTTTCTGCTCACTTTTTCCCGTGTCACTCATTTGTGCGACTGCTTCTCAATCATTTATTGAGATAGACTGTAGTTATTCTGTAACAGAATCTACTGAATTTTGGCATCTCCCATGACCAAATTAGTTGCTTTAAAGCTGGATGGTAATTTACAGCGGGGTGTCGGGGTAACGCTTTCAATTGCCAATGAAGAAGTTAGCCCTTATAAAGAAGTGAGCGGTAATCTACCGCCTGTTGCACCCTTACAAACTACAATAAAGCAATGGCAATCAAATTACCGAAGTTTAGGGAGTTCGACTCGCGCTATCAAAGCGGTAAAACTAACCTATGATGGTTTAATTTCCCAGAGACATAAAGACTGTAAATATACTGCTAAAACCTTACAACAACAACTGAATAATTGGCTACGTTCAGAGTCTTTTCGCCCCATTCGTGAGACTTGGTTAAAAGAATTACAAGAACAAGATTTAGTACAGGTATTAATTCGCACATCCAATCAACAGCTACGACAAATTCCCTGGCATCTTTGGGATTTAATAGAAGAATATCCCCATGCTACCGTTACTTTAAGTGCAACTAACTATCAAAAACCGATAACCACAAAAACGCCAACTTACAGAGACAAAGTTAAAATTCTAGCCATTTTAGGCAATAGTAGTGGGATTGATATTGAAACCGACCGCAACTTACTCAATACTTTACCCGATACCGATATTACTTTTTTGCGACAACCCCAACGTCATGAAATTAACGACCAGTTGTGGGAAAAACCTTGGGATATTCTATTCTTTGCGGGTCATAGCCAAACCGTGGCAGAGACAGGACGAATTTATATTAATCAGCATCAGGAATATTTAACCATTGATGACCTCAAATATAGCTTGCAAAAAGCCAGCCGCAATGGTTTAGCGATAGCAATTTTTAATTCCTGTGATGGCTTAGGATTAGCCTCTGAGTTAGAAGCATTAAATATTCCTCAAATTATTGTAATGCGAGAACAAGTGCCAGATGTTGTGGCACAGATATTCTTAAAGTATTTTCTTGTCGCTTTTGCTGTCGATAGTCAGTCCTTCTATCAAGCCGCAAAAGAAGCAAGATTAAAATTGCAGGGGTTAGAAGATAAATATCCCTGTGCCTCTTGGCTGCCCGTAATTTGTCAAAATGCTGCCACAACCCCACCCACTTGGTTAGACTTAGGTCGCCGTCCGACTAAAATTTGTCCCTATCGTGGTTTATTTGCCTTCGCTGAAGAGGATGCACCGTTCTTTTTTGGCCGAGAAACGTTCACCGATATGTTGATAGAAGCAGTCCATCATCAACCCTTAGTGGCGGTTATGGGTTCGAGTGGTAGTGGTAAATCAAGTGTAGTCTTTGCGGGGTTAATAAAGCGTTTGCGCGATACAGGAGATTGGCAGATTATTCACTTTCGTCCCGGTTTAAGACCCTTATTTTCCCTCGCCACAGCCGTTGTTTCCCATCAACAAGTTTACCGTAGTCGGACGGAACGTTTAAACGAAATTAGAAACCTCACCACCCACCTACAAACCTGTGAGAATAGTTTGCGCGATACAATGGATGATATCTTTTGGGAAAATTCCAGCCAGCGTTTATTACTCGTTGCTGACCAATTTGAAGAACTCTACACCCTTTGCCGAGATACACAACAACGCCAAGCCTTCTTAGATAGATTAATAGAAGCGATTCACAATTGTCATCATTTTACGGTTGTATTGACATTGAGGGCAGACTTTCTCGGACAGGCATTGTCTTATCGTCCCTTTGCCGATGCCTTACAATATGCCGACTTAAAACTCGCCCCCATGACGAATACTGAATTGCAAGCCGCAGTCGAAAAACCAGCGGCATTGTTAGGGGTGACTCTAGAAAAAGGACTCAGCAAACGCATTGTTTCTGCCGTTAGTGCCGCACCGGGAAACTTACCGTTATTAGAGTTTGCCTTAACTCAACTGTGGGAAAAACAGCACAATACTCAGTTAACTCATAGGGCTTACGATGAAATGGGTGGGGTAGAAGCAGCATTAGCCAGTTATGCCGATGAAATTTATCATCAACTCAACGATAAGGAACAACAAAGGGCGCAGCGGATTTTTATTCAACTGGTACAGCCAGGAGAAGGCACAGAAGATACCCGCCGTGTCGCCACTCGTACAGAAGTCGGTGAGGAAAATTGGGATTTAGTCACCTACTTGGCGGATGGGCGGTTAGTGGTGACCGGATACGATGAGAAAATAGCCTGGGAAACGGTAGAAATTGTTCATGAAGCGCTGATTGGCAGTTGGGGAAAACTGCAACAGTGGATGCAACTTGACCGGGATTTTCGGTCTTGGCAAGAACAGTTACGGGCAGCCATGCGGACTTGGGAGAGTAGCAATTGTGATGAAGGGGCGTTGTTGCGAGGAAAACCCCTCTGTGATGCAGAATATTGGCAAAATGAACGTTTTTTAGAATTGAGTGCCGTAGAGAGAAATTTTATTGGGTTGAGTGAGGAATTGAGAAAACGAGAAACTCATCAACAAAAACGCAGACGACAATTAACAATTTGGGGACTTTCTGGTGGTTTAGTTATCGCCTTGAGTTTGGCTGGGGTAGCCCGATGGCAATGGCAAAATGCAATCATTAGCCAAATTACCACAACCAGTGCATCCTCAGAAGCGTTATTTGCCTCCCATCAAGAATTGGAAGCACTCACCGCAGCCATGAGGGCGGGGCGACAACTGCAAAAATTGCCTTGGGTTAAAACAGAGACTCGCACAACTGTTATCAGTACCCTACAACACCTACTTTACAGAATCAAAAACTACAATCACTTAGAAGGGGATGGAAGTCGGATACAAGACCTAGTGTTTCGCCCCGATGGTGAAATGTTTGCCACTGTCAGTTGGGATGGGGCCGTTAAACTCTGGCAGCCAGATGGTCGCTTACTCAATAAACCTTGGCTGAATGATTTAAAAGATATTTCCGCCGTTGCTTTCAGCCCAGACAGTAAAATCATTGCTACAGCCAGTGGGAAAACTGTTACGCTCTGGAATCTAAAGGGTAAGATGCTTAACAGGCTGGAAGGACATCAGTATACCGTTGTCAACCTTGCTTTCAGTCCAGATAGCAAAATGATTGTAACCGCAAGTGGGGATGCGGCAAGTGGGCAAGGGGCTGTGCAACTTTGGAGACAAGACGGTACCTTACTCAAAACTCTAGAAGACAAAAAAAATAGTCGTCTTGATTTTCAGTTAACCGTTGCTTTTAGCCCCAATGGTGAGATGATTGCTTCAGGCGGTTGGCATGGAACATTACGTCTTTGGAACAAAGATGGAACTTCCATCAGCAAAACCCATTTAGGTGCAGGTGCAATTAATACAGTTAGTTTTAGTCCCAATAGTCAGATGATTGTGACAGGGACTTCATACGGCAGTGTCAACATCCATCAGGTCGATGGGACTTTAACAACAACTTTCTCAGCAGACAAAGATGGCGGGGTTTGGGGAGTTAGTTTCAGTCCAAACAGTCAAATTATTGCAACTGCGGGTAGTGATAGAACAGTCAAACTCTGGAAATTAGATGGTACTTTGGTCAATACCCTCTCTGGACATCGGGATGTGGTTCAGACAGTCGCTTTTAGTCCTGAGGGTCGTATGATTGCCTCTGCGAGTCATGATGGTACTGTCAAACTCTGGAAACCCTACAGACCCCCAATGCCCGCCCTCAAGCCGGGAAGCCAGGTTTATACAGTCCGTTTTAGTCCGGATGGTCGCCAAATTGCCACAACTAGTGGGTATCGAACCGTCACACTTTGGAACCGAGAAGGGACATTGCTGCAAACTGGGGAATGGCATGATAGCCCAGTTGTTGGAATAGATTTTAGCCCGGACAACCAGATGATTGCAACAGCCAGTGGAGACCAATATGTAAAACTGTGGAAGTCTGACGGTACTTTAATCAAACCCCTCGAAAGGCATACGAGTAAATTTCTCGGAGTCAGTTTTAGTCCGGACAGTCAAATGATTGCAGCAGCCAGTGAAGATGGAACGGTTAAACTTTGGAAACAACTTGCCACAGGTGATTTTTCAACTTCTCCCCACAACACTCTCTCTGGACATACTAAAGCAGTTCGTGCCGTTGCCTTTAGTCCTGACGGTGAAATGATTGCTACAGCCAGCGACGATAAAACCGTCAAACTCTGGAAACGTAAAGTTACAGGAGAGTTTTCCACTTCTCCCCACAATACTCTCTCTGGACATACCCAAGCGGTGAATGCCGTTGCCTTTAGTCCTGACGGTGAAATGATTGCTACAGCCAGTCATGATAGTACTATCAAACTCTGGAAAACTGACGGCAGCTTTATCAAAACTCTTACAGGTCATAGGGATGCCGTTAGCGCAATAGTTTTCAGTCCCGACGGTGAAATGATTGCTACAGCCAGTCATGATAGTACTATCAAACTTTGGAAAACTGATGGCAGCTTCATCAAAACTCTTACAGGTCATAGGGATGCCGTTAGCGCAATAGTTTTTAGCCCTGATGGCCAGACGCTGGCTTCAGCCAGCAAGGACGAAACTGTCATTTTATGGAATTGGCAGGAGAATTTAGATATTGAAAGGCTACTAGAATTAGGTTGTGATTGGCTGCGCGATTATCTCAAAACTAATCCTAATATTACTGATAACAACAAGCATCTTTGTGATTGAATTGTTGATAAAATTACAGAGTGCGTCAACTTATTCCAAAGTTTTGTTACAACTCTATTGTATTTCAGATAAAGAGGTCTGTTCTTAACCGAGTAAATAGTAGAGCAAACTCCAATTTATCTCAAATCAATGATTCATATTTTAGTAAGTGATAATAGTCCTCTAGCACAGCAGGAATTCTTGACGGCTACCGAAACTCAAGCATCAAATATTCCCCAGTCCATCTTTCCATCTATTCCTCGACTGCGTGATATCTTCGAGTTCATAGAATTGAATTATCATCAAAGTATTAAACTCAAAGAAGTTGCTCAAGCTGTTGGTTATTCTTCTGCTTACTTAACAGATTTAGTCCGAAAAATGACCGGAAAAACGGTTAATAATTGGATTATTGAACGCCGAATCGCAGAAGCAAGACGCTTGCTATTAGAAACAGAGGATTCGATTGAAAAGATTGCTTTTAAAATAGGCTATCAAAATCTCAATCATTTTTATAGTCAGTTTCGTAATTACCATAAAAATACTCCCCGAGCTTGGAGAAAAAGACAGCAACAAAATTGCCCTAAAAAGCCTGTTAAAACTAATCCCTTCACCACCTATAGAGATCCCAATACAGGTCAGTGGAGTGTGGTTAAGCCTGAATCTCAATATATTACAAAAAAACCAGCTTGAGTCCGGATATTTCTAAATAAAAATAGAATTTAGATCGAAATTTGAACAATAATTCAGTTTGCAAGATATATTGCTGATAACTGCAAAAGATATTGCTAATAACTGAAGAAATAAAGGAAATTATATGATTTAAAAATACATCAATACCTAAAAATATTTCATTATCAATCTATTTTTAAAAAGATAGACTGAGAGCAACAAAGAAATAAAGCATTAGTAAATTAGCTAATCTTTCAATTCAATTCAGTTCTGTAAATAAAGGAGAAAATCATGAACTTAGCGACAAAAAAAATCAACCTACGCCGTGCTTTGTTTAGTGGTGTAGCTTTAATTTCAATGTTAGGAGGAATAGGATTAACTGCGAGTTATCCCGCTCAAGCTCAATACGGAACTAACAGCATTGATAATCCGGATAAACCTGACGTATTTTATATGTCACTGCAAGATATGCGAAGTGCCGAACGTTCTCTAGACCGGAATAATTGCGCCCTATTTAACTATGGGATTAAATGTGCTTATGGTAATGCTGGAGATCGGCATCATATCTTAAAATCGGTTCGACGAGGTCATGCTTTTGCTTTCAAAGGAAATGGTAAAGTACTCAAGTCTTACATCAATAAAGTGGGACTGGACGAAGTTGTCCGTGAATTGCAACGCCTCGATATTGATTATCAGACTGCTGGCAGACACTAAAACAAGTAGATTGATCGGTTTGTGAATGATTGCAGTAGTGAGTAATTGTTTCGGCAGTTACTGACTGCTGCTGTTTGAGTATTTACACATTTATTAGAACTGAAGAAACTTCAGATTATATAGAATTAAATAAGTGGCATTGACCTAAAAATAATTAATAATTTATGCGATTATTACCTAAAAATAGTTCATTACATATCTAGAATTTAAAAGATAGTATTGATATTAAGAAAGAGCAAAATAATTAGCAAAAAAGCTGAACTTTGCATTTCCCACAATACTCTATTTATCAAAGGATAACGATGATGACGAGTTCACTGAATCTTAATAATGGTTTTGAAGCTGTATCTCAAGTATTTGAAAAGAAGTTGCAACAGGACCCCAAGTTTCGTGAGAAGCTTGCTGAGAATATTTGTGCCAGTTTAGAACAAGCCGGGTTGGAAGCCCCGCCAATTGAAACTACGGCAGAGAATATACAACTGGGTGAAACCTTGAATGTCGCTGCCAGGCAAGAAGTTATTACTGCTGCCGCATTTTGGTGGGGGTATCATTTTGTCATCCCCGAAGCTGTGATGAAAGAGTTCTCCCAGGTATCAAATGTTTTTGCTGCATTCATGGCTTATGGTGGCTCCCTAATTGCTGCATCTGGTGGGACACTAGCTCCGTTAGTTGCTATCGTTGCAGCATATGTATCAGTACAATTGGCATTAATGCAAGCTGTTAACCAGGGTAAAGGTGTGTATCTCAGTGCTACCTGGATAGCGCCGGTGGTCCTTGTTCCAACGCCCATCACATAATTGGCATAATCAATTAACCCGAGGTATGGAGGTTAGCCTCTATACCTGGAAATGCTTTCTATGTATTCGGTTACACAAATTTTACCCCGCTTTCATATACCTGATGAGAAAATCAAAGGCTTCAACACTCTTTCTCTCATCCGGATGATGATGATATAGATATTAGAGTGTTTGAGGTTCAGAATAGTTAACTTCAACGATATGACTGTCACGCTTAATTTACAACGAATTCAATCAAGTCTTGAAACCCTACGTTCACTATCGTCTTCCTCCCCTCCTCCAGTCACTGCTTCAAATATCCAAATATTAGAAACTGTTTCTTCGACCAATCAAACCCTGTGGGAGTTACTTCAACAGAATACTACATTAACTCCTGTGGCGATCGCCACTCAACAAACCGCTGGCCGAGGTCAATGGGGACGGCAGTGGCAGTCTACACGGGGTGGGTTATATCTTTCGATGGGGATTAATTTCAACAGCGCCAATATTCTACCCCCGCAACTGACCATGGCAACGGCTTGGGGAATTGCAACTCAATTACGAGATTATAATATTCCGGTGCAACTGAAGTGGCCGAATGATTTAATTCTCAACCGACGCAAATTAGGGGGAATTCTCACCGAAACGAAAATATCTCAGCAGCAAATCACTCAAGCGGTGATTGGAGTTGGGATTAACTGGAGTAATACCGTTCCAGAGACAGGTATCAACTTACAACAATTTTTCGCTAAATCTACTGAACCTATTAAAGTACAATCTTTAGAGTTATTGGCTGCTTTAGTCATTTCTGGGATAGAATTAGGCTTGCAACGGTGTTTACAGGGTAAGATAGATTATCTACTAAAAAGTTATACCGAACTCCTCAACAGTTTAGGTCGCCGAGTTGAAATCGATGGGAACTCTGGCGTAGTCATTGGGGTCACTCAATCAGGTGAATTACGGGTGCAACTCGATTCAATCCCTGACTCAGCTTCCATCCGGGAAGTTTGCATTAAACCCGGTACAATAAGTCTGGGCTATGATTGATCGGAGTTAATTTAGCATCAATCCTAAGTTATAGAAATTTGCAGTGTCAGTGTGAGGACATGACTGAATCCAACGACTTGAATCAACCTTTCCAGTCCTTTTGTGCTAAAACACCAGAGGACAATTTGTCTAACCTTTATCCCCCTCTCGTAGCCAGTCGTTTATCTCAAGGGTCTCTGGTTGTCGGATTAAGTTGTTTAACCAGTTTCGGACTCTTAAATAGTTCGGTTGCAGCTTACGACGAATTTTCTATCCCGATGGATACTCAATCTTATGAGTCCATTCCGGCTGAAACTGCCGAACCCAATTGGGGAAACTCTGCCTATGACACTTGGCAACCTGAACCGGCTGCGGTTGATAGTTACCAGACTGAGTCTTACTATTCTGAACCGGCAGAAGATTATTACTATTCTGAACCGACAGAAGATTATTACTATTCTGAACCGACAACAGAATCTTATTCACCACCCGCTGAAGATTATTACTACTCTGAACCGACAGAAGATTATTACTATTCTGAACCGACAACAGAATCTTACTCACCACCGACCGAAGATTATTACTATGCTGAACCAGAAGCAGCAATAGACCCCCCAACTACCCTATACTTACCACAAGAACGGGAAATTGCACCGCCCTCAGATCAACAGCTTGCGTTTCCTGATAAGCAACAAGTTCAAAAACAATTTATTCCCGACTCACCGCCAATTCTTCTAGAAGAAGATTATTCAGCCAGTGAGTATATTGATCCTACAGATTATAGTGTTGGGTCTACTGGAACCTATCAATCTCCCACTTCCGTTATCCTTTCAGAACGATCTTCTGGCTGTCAAGTGGTTTTGGGTTTAGGAGAAAACCCTTCCGGTCAATGGTGTGGCGCAACTCCCCCTACTCAATATAATCCCGGAGTGAATGCCCTGGCTAAAGTACAAAATACTTTGGTTGGCAACGTCAGTTATGCACAACCTGTGGCAGCCACTCCTTCTACCTCCTATTGGCAACCCCCACAGAACACTTCCGGTTGGTATGGTGGTGGCGGTGGTAGTTCTTCAACGTATGCCCCCAGAGGCGTGTATAATCCGGTTCAAGTCGGGCCAATTTATCCCAGTGCCATGAGTCATTCTGGCCAAACTTATTATAATCGCACCAAACGTCCTCCCAGTATTCCAGGCAATGGCGATATTGCTTTACTGTTCCCGCTGAGTATTCCGGCCCCCATCACCTCATTATTTGGCTGGCGACAACATCCGGTTTTAGGGTATAACCGATTCCATACCGGAATGGATATGGGCGCAGATACCGGAACTCCGGTTGTGGCTTCCTACTCCGGTCAAGTCAGTGTCGCGGACTGGCTAGGGGGTTATGGTTTAACGGTTGTGTTAGATCACCAGGAAAAGTCAAAAGAAACCCTTTATGGTCACTTGTCGGAACTATTTGTTAAACCAGGAGAATTAGTTAAACAAGGAGAAGTAATTGGACGAGTCGGCAATACAGGAATGTCAACTGGCCCCCACTTACATTTTGAACTCCGCAAATTTACCGATCAAGGTTGGGTGGCAATTGATCCTCACAACCAAATTGAGATGGCATTAGCAAAAGTTTTAAATACTTTACAAGTGGCAGAAGTTCCTTCTCAAGCGTTTATCTCTACTTTAAATCAAACGACAAAAGATTGGGAAACTGGAATTCCAAAACTGCCACCATTACCGCCAGGATTAGAAATTACTATCCCCAGTTTAGAACCACCAACCCTAGATTTTGGTTTCGTAGAAACAATTCAATCACAAAGTTAATCGTTTGGGATTAATTTACGATTTTACATCAATCATTTTGTGAAAATCCAAAAAGAGCAAGGGATAACTGTTAGCTTTGCATGATCAATATTAA
Source organism: uncultured Lyngbya sp. (assembly GCA_964434975.1). GTDB lineage: Bacteria > Cyanobacteriota > Cyanobacteriia > Cyanobacteriales > Microcoleaceae > JAAURB01. Next base: position 20,364 of record CAYSWY010000012.1, on the reverse strand, counting down.
CTGACCTCTGATTCCCCTCCTTGTAGGAGGGGTTAGGGGAGGTTATCACGTTAAACGATTACATTTTTGAGATGCTTGTCCAGTATTTTCTGATATAATTCTGGTAGCATCTTTTTTTATTTAACTGCTGTTTAATATTTCCTTCTTATGAACTTTTTAGATAAATTATTAGCCGCAGCAGAACAAAATCAAAGCTTACTTTATCTTTCCCTAATTCCTAATCTTGAGCAACAATCTGGGCAATGGAAAGAACAGTTAGAATTCCTGATTTCAGAAACGAAAAATTTAGTCTGTGCTTATAATATTCCATTTGGCTATTATCAAATACTCCCAGAGAAAAGCAGAGAATTCTTAATAGAAGTATTAAGTAAAATCCCCGACAATATTCCCATTATTCTCGATGCAAAATATAGCGATTTAAACACTAGCAGTATTTTCGCTGAATATATCTTTCAAGAGTTAAACTGTGATGCTTGTACGGTTTCTGCCTATGCCGGACGAGATCAAATTAGTCCGTTTTTAGTCTATCCTGAAAAAGCTGTTTTTGTTCTCTGTGCCACTGCAAATCCTTCTGCAATTTATTTACAAGAATATCCCAATTCTCAAGATCCGTTTTATCTTAAACTGGTTCAAGAAACACAAATTTGGGCAACACCAGAACAGTTAGGATTACAAGTCGGAATAACTCCCAATATATTGGCTAGAATTCGGCAAACTGCACCGGAACGTTGGATATTATTAGAAGGAGATATTGCAGAAGAAAATGATTTAATAGATGATGATAATCTTAGTCAAATTTTAACCAGCGGATTAGATCAAAATGCCTCAAGTTTACTCTTGCCTATCCCGACTCAATTATTAGCAGAAAAACAGATTTATTCTGCTGTTGAAAACTTTCGCGATCGCGTTAATCAACATCGTCAAAAATCAATCACTTCCAGTCCAACCTGTGATTTATGGCTACCGAATGTTTGCTTTATTCAACCCCAACCTCACCGAGATTTAATTCTGCAATTATATGATATTGGCTGTATTATTTTTGGCGATCATGTACAAGCGTCTGGAGAAACATTCCCCTATTATATTGACCTGCGGCGGATTATTTCTATCCCACAAATCTTCCATCAAATAGTCGAGGCTTATACAAAAATATTAAAACAATTAACCTTTGACCGAATAGCAGGTATTCCCTATGGTTCATTACCCACCGCTACAGGATTAGCCTTAAAATTAGAAAAACCGATGATTTTTCCCCGTAAAGAAGTCAAAAAACATGGAGCAGGGCGATTAATTGAAGGACATTTTCAACCCGGTGAAACCATTGTCGTAGTGGATGATATTTTAATTACAGGCAGTAGTGTAATTAAAGGCGCGGCAAAATTAGAATCAGCCGGATTAAAAATTAAAGATATTGTTGTTTTAATCGATCACGGAAATAACGTTATCGAAAAATTGGCTGAAAAAGGTTATCAAGGTCATGCCGTTTTAAATTTAACTGAAATTGCAGAAACTTTATATCAAGCCAATCGGATTGAATCTCAGCAATTAGAATTATTAATAGAATAATCTATACGGTTGAGCTGCCTTTGCGATAAAATAAACAATCGAAATCATTTAACCTTTAAAATACAGGTGATAAATTAATGCTAGATACTGCTGAACTGCTAAATTATTCTAAATGGTTTGGTCTACTTACCCTCATTAGTGGCGGTATCACGGTGTTAGGGTTTCTGTTTAAATGGGGAATTCGCTTTCGACTCGTGGGAATTACCGCCTTTATGGGGGTTTTAACGGGTGGTGTAATTGGCCTAGGGTTGGGGTTATTTAACCGGACGGAAATTCCAGACGCAGTTCGCTACACTCGTGTATATGATAATGGCGCGCGTGAAATCGTAATTGCAGTTACCCCGGAAATTACCCCAACTCAACTCGAGGCAACGCTGCAAGAAGCAGCCAGTAACTTGTTTTCTCCAGGACGAATCGGACGTTCTGACCAATTTCTCACCATTCGCGCCCGCACCATTATACATCCTGAACCCGGTGTATCAGAACCCCTTTATCTGGGTGAGGTCAAACGTTCAATTTATCAACGAGAAGATAACAACCAACAAATAGAGATTTTTCCCGAGAGTTTGGCAAAATTACCTCAAAGTTAGCCTAAGTCTCTAAATTTTTAGTCTCACTCGCTTAGTTGAATCATAAATTTGGGCATCCTTGAGAATGGACATTAACATAACACTATTTAATGAAACCGACTCAACGAACAGGACGACTGATTAACTGGCACCCCGATAGAGGGTTTGGCTTTATCAAACCGGATGTCGGAGATCAAGAAGTTTTGCTTGACATCAGTGTACTGAAGAAAACGGATCGCTCTCCCCAGGTTGGCGATAGAATTATATTTGAGGCTATGCCGTTACCGGGTCAAAAGGTACGGGCTGTCAAAGCTTCAATTGGTGGGATGACATTACAATTGATCCCGGCCCAGACAAAAACAGCAAAATGGAAGCGACTTAAACCGATTGGCGCGACTGCTATCATTGGTACAATTGCATTACTTCAAATGCAGAGAAGTCCGAGTCATTCTCAATCTGTAACGGCTTCAGTGACTCAGGCTGAATATCTGATTAAGGGTGATATTTCTTATACAATCGATCAAAAGGTTTATGATCTACCCGCGATGGACGATTACGAATCCACTCCGATCAATTTAACCGCCGCAGAATACTGGTTTGACACCGAATCAGAAGCGATTCAAAATGGTTGGTACAATTCCCCCAGATAGGGGATAAAAGGGCAACCTTCTGTTGCTGCTGGCGCTTCGGATGACAAGACTTCTCACTTGACCCTCGTTTAAGTGCCCGATAATTAAGTGAATTCTTAATCCGCTGAAACCTAGTAATATTATGACTTTGAAACTGATTATTTTCCAATATTGATTAAGGTTTATACTCCGAAGAGATGGATTTATTCTGCCTCTTGTGTATTCTTTAACTTGAAGGCTTAGACTGATAAAATCATTATGGCTCGCAATCCAGCAAAACAAGCACAGATCTTATTTGAGAAAGGCAATCAGTGTTTAACGGCGCGTCAATTTGAAAGCGCGGTCGGGTATTTGGATGACAGTCTAAAGCTAAATACTCAAAATGCCGAAGCCTGGGGATGTCGAGGACTGGCATTAGGACATTTAAAACAGTACAATGCTGCATTAGTCAGCTTTGAAAAATCATTAGAAATTGATCCTGAAGATTTGCGAGTTTGGTTAAACCGAGGGATTTTATTGGCTGAAATGGAGCAGCATGAAAAAGCCATTTCTAGCTTTGATCAAATTATTTTGCGTAAGCCCGATCATTACGAAGCTTGGGGAAATAGAGCCACCTCTTTAATTCAGTTAAATCGCAATCAAGAAGCGATTGGCTGTTATGATCGCGCTCTTAAAGTTAATCCCAGTTATTATAAAGCCTGGAGTAATCGTGGTAACGCTTTAGTGAATGTTGGACGTTTAAAAGCCGCAATTTTAAGCTTTAATCAAGCCCTGAGTTTACAACCCGATGATCCTGAAGTTTGGTATAACCAAGGATGTGTCTATTTAGCAATGGGAAATTATCATAAAGCTGCCGCTTCTTATGAAAAAGCCATTGAAATTCAACCGAATCATGTCAGTGCTTGGTTAAATAAAGGGGTAGCTTTAGCGGGCTTAAATAGACAAGAAGATGAGTTAAACTGTTATGATCAAGCCATTGCCATTGATCCTTGTGAAACCCATGCCTGGAATAATCGGGGACTCGCTTTAAGACAAATGGGTCAAATAAAAGCGGCAGTCGCGGATTTTGAGCAAGCTTTACAATGTGATCCTAAAAATCATGAAGCTTGGGATAACCGTGGCTATGCATTAGTAAAATTGGGTCAATATTCAGAAGCCCTAAGCAGTATTGAAAATGCTTTAAAAATTAAGCCAGATCATATTAATGCAATTTACAATAAAGGATATTGTTATGCTTGTAGAGGAAATGTTGATTTAGCGATTGATTATATTGCTCAAGCCATCAAACAGAATCCACAAAAGTATTTACTCGCGGCAAAAACTGACCCAGATTTAGAATTCCTGCGTAGCAATGATAAATTTAAAGCAATATTACGAGGCTTATTTTTTTAGAAGGATGATATAGCAATATTTTCTTGTCTTGGGAGATATCAATTTAACTCAGGTAACAGCAGTTAGGAGAAAATTGATCGCGTCCTTAATTGACCCTGGCCCCCTGACTATCAATGGCTAAAGCTTGAACATTCGCCTCAATTCCAAGTTGTTTCCAGGCTGTTTTCATGGCAGTGGCAACGGTTGTGGCATTTTCTGTATCCGTCAACGCCAGTAATGTTGGCCCCGCACCACTAATTACCAGTCCCATCGCCCCGCACCCCATAGCGGCTGTTTGAACGGCTTCATAGCCCCGAATCAGACAATAACGGTAAGGTTGATGAATACGGTCTGCTAAAGCCACCTGTAGCCACTGACGCTGTGCTGTTGCTAAACCCCGCACTAATAAGCCAAAATGAGCCGTATTGAAAATAGCATCCGCTTTGCTGTATTCTGTGGGTAAGACTCGGCGGGCTTCTGCGGTAGAGAGTTCAAAGTTGGGAATAGCCACCACGGGGATAATATCCCGATGCCAGGGAATATCACAAATTTCCCAGCGGTTATCGTCAGCAACAGAAAGTTGACAATTTCCCAATAAAGCTGGCACTACATTATCTGGATGTCCTTCAATGGCGATCGCGAGTTCTGTCACTTCTGCTAAACTCAGTGGATTATTGGCGAGTGCATTTGCCCCCAGTAAACCGCCTACAATAGCTGTGGCTGAACTTCCTAAACCCCTGGCTAAAGGAACACCTAAATCAATCTGAATTTTAACGGGTGGGGTTGTTTGATTTAAATGTTGATAGAGTTTCGTGAAAGCTTGATAGGCTAAATTATCTGAGTCAGTACTCACTTGAGCCGCTTCTACTCCAGTGACACTAATCTCAACCGTTGAGGGGTTGGGTTGAGTCGATGAGGGTAATAGAGTAAAAGTAAGACGATTATACAACGTTAAGGCAGCACCAATACAATCAAATCCTGGCCCTATATTTGCCGTCGTTGCGGGTACTGTTACTGTTACAGAATTAGACATCTTTTGCGGAATTGCGATCGCCACTAACTGCTGCATCATACCAGATTCGAGATAGCGATCGCTAAATTTTATATTGATCTGGGATTTATCATAAATCTATTTACACGGGTTTTGCGGTTAATAATAACCAGAATATTGCTAAATTTAAAATAAATATCCAGTATATGATTGACTTCATCAATTAATTTTAACTAAATTTTTCCCGACCAATCTTTGCCAATTCTCAAGGTTAATTCTGAACCGATATCCCCGATAGAAGCCGCTTCAATTTTACCAAATTCTAATAAATCTTGGAGTAACTCCGCGCTTTTCAAATCACCCTGTTGGGCAATAATCTGAGTTTGTTGTTGTTCATCCGGCCAATCCGAAACTAAATAAGTATTATAAAAACCTTTATTAACGAAATACTCTAATAGTTTTTCATCAGCATTAGTATTTCCTGAGGCATTTTGAATGGCAATTTTCAAGTTAAATGGAAACTCTGGATCGGTTGATTCTAATGTCTTTAAAAGATATTCTTTAGAATTTTGTTGAAAATATTGATGCATAATGCGATCGCGTTCTAATTGATCAATATACCAATAACTGGTGGTGGTTTCATTTAAATCACTCCCTTCTCCCGGCAAGATTACCATTTTGACTTGATTTTCTTCTAACTTCAAACCAAAATGAGCCAGAGTAATTAATTCTTCAAAACTTAAATTTGTATCCACATATTTTTGTAAGACTCGAATCATTTGAGGTAAACGAGGTAAAACGGTTGGATGATTTAATCGTTCTTGAATTGCTTGTAATAATGCTTGTTGGCGTTGAACTCGACCAATATCACCCTCACCATCGCCGCGAAACCGAGCAAATTGATCTGCTTGTTCTCCATTTAAAGTTTGCCATCCGGGTAATAAATCTATCTTTAACTGTTGAGTTTGATCCAGATAAGACATTGGTTGTGCGACAAATATTTCAACTCCACCTAATAAATCCACGAGTTCTTTAAATGCTCCGCTACTCACACGAATATAACGATCTATTGGCACTTGATTGAGATTTTCTTGAATTACTTCAGTTGCCAATTCCACTCCACCCCAATAGTTAGCTTCATTAACTTTTCCCCAACCTACCCCTGGAATTTCAACTTGAGTATCACGAGGAATAGATAAAACATTAACTGATTCAGCGCTTTTATCAAATCGAACTAATAATAAAGTATCGCTACGACCTTTAAACACTTCTTCTGAGTCAATCAGGGTATCGGAACCCGGATCAATTCCCATGACTAAAATATTAACTGGACGAGATAAATTAGTCGAAATGCGATCGCGCCAAGATAGATTTAATTCGGTTGATTCGATATCAGATGTTTGTCGAGAGTTTCTGAACGTTAAGACTCCCAAAGTGGCTGAAATTCCGGCAATTACAACCAGAAACCCTAAAATTAGTTTACGTCGTAATGAAACTGAGAACAGTGGAGAATTCATTGTTTTAAAAGGGTTGAATCGTGATTTTAAATAGCCAGCGAGTCACCCGGAGAGTTTAACAAGCCAAAATCGTTGAATCGATCATCATCTGATTGGAATTTTATATCAATCTCAACGGTAAGTTACAAGATTTACAGGATCGCAAACAACGAAAACGGGGGAATTCTTTGTAATATAGCAATTTCCTAAGAGTTGTAAGAAAATCGAATTGTAGAAGGCAAGGCTTCTTGTAGGCAATAGGGATTAAGTTGGCCTTCCTAACTACTGACGGGCGCGAATACTGACTCCTGACTCCTTATCCCTCACAAATCAAAACCGAATTGCTATATCAATGATGATTTGTTCTCTAGATGAACTGACAACACACCCATAGACAACATACAATCGAATCAACGGATGTTACAAAGTTTAAACCGAATGATACCTGTTATTCTTGCTGGTGGTAAAGGTGAACGATTTTGGCCCCTGAGTCGTCGGCATCGGCCAAAACAATTTCTGAGTTTAGATGGTAGTGGTAAGAGTTTGCTACAAGCCACAGCAGACCGCCTATTACCGATTACAACGGGTTGGGATGGGTTGTGGGTTGTCACTTCTTCTCTGTTATCTGACGGGGTACAGGAACAACTCCCAGAGTTACCCACTGAGAACCTGTTAGCTGAACCCGAAGGCCGTGATACTGCCCCGGCTGTGGCCTGGACTGTGATTGAAATTGTTCGCCGCTATGGTGAAGATGCTATTGTTGCCTTTTTCCCGGCAGATCATTGGATCAAAGAACCTGAGAAGTTTCACCAAACTTTAGCCGCCGCTGCCAAGCTAGCGAAAGAAAAAGAGGCAATTGTGACATTAGGGGTGAAACCGACTTACGCCTCAACAGGATATGGTTACATTGAACAAGGAGATACAGCGGTTGGTGAAGGTGAGTTTCCGGCTTATCCAGTGGCGCGGTTTACCGAAAAACCCGATCTAGAAACGGCCCAACAGTTTTTAGAAACTGGTCGGTTTAGTTGGAATGGAGGGATTTTTGTGTTTCGCGCTGGGGTAATGTTGCAGGAATTTCGGACTTATGCCCCAGAATTAGTCACAGCATTGGAAACAAAGGGAGTTGAAGCTTATCCAGAACTGAATAAAATTAGTTTAGACTATGCAGTGATGGAAAAAACTCAAAAAGCTTATGTCATTCCCGTTGATTTTGGTTGGGATGATTTAGGAGATTGGAATTCTTTAGAACGCCTCTCGGGTAACGGTAAACCCAACGTGGAATTACTCAAACACGTCGGTCATGATACCACAGGCGCTATTTTGTATGGTTCTGACGAGGATGTTGTGGTCACCATCGGTATCGAAGATGTTGTTGTCGTTCGTGATGGTAACGTAACGTTGATTGTGAAAAAAGATCGAACTCAAGAAATTAAACAAATGCTGAAAAAATTAGCAGACGATCCTCAGTTAAATCAGTTGCTGTAAAATACGCAATTATTATCCCCTTGCCTGCTGGGTGAGGGGATTAACGTATCGTTTAATGGAACGGAGAGGGAGGGATTCGAACCCTCGGATAGGCAATAAACCTATCAACAGATTAGCAATCTGCCGCTTTCGACCACTCAGCCACCTCTCCAAGGTGTGACAATTTAGTATCTTAACAGATTATCTTCATGATGTCTAGAGGAAATTATAAATAACGTAGAGACATAGATTTTACATCTCTACAAAGCCATCGACTACCCTAAAGTTGATGAAAGTGCTGCGATCGCGTTATCGTTAATCTTGAGAATTCGGTAAACTATTGAGATCGAAAATAAAGTTACCCGGACTCTCATCACCCGTCACCATAATAGTTGGTACTCGGCCATCCCATTTTTCAATGGCTTGTTGCTGTAGAAATAAGCTTCCGCCTCGTTCTTGTAATGCTTTTGCCCGTAACCGTGCCGCCTCTGCTTCTCCTTTTGCCAGGTTAACTTTGGCTTGGGCATCCTGTTGGGCTTCTTCGGCGCGATAAGCCGCTTCCTGGGCTTTTTGTTGGGCAATTTGTTTTTGTTCAATAGCCTTGGCAAATTCCGGCTGAAAGTCAATATCGGTCACCGTTGCCCGCAAAATTGTAATGGGATAACGTTGGGTATTTTCCGTGACTAATTCAGCAAATTGACGGGATAAATCAGTCCGTTTCTTAACCGCATCAGCGGCTGTAAATTGGGCTGCACTCGTGTTATAAGTTTCGGTTACAATACTTTGAAGAATACGTTTTTGAAAGGCTTCAGGGGAGCGAAATTCTCGCCAAAATTCAACCACGCGATCTTCTTTGACGCGCCATTCTACCTGAATTTCAGATAGTAAAGATTGTAAATCACTCGAACCTGCTGCAATTCGCTCATTCGGGCTATAGGTTTGAGGTTGAACCGAAACGGAATGCACGCTAGTAATAAAAGGGGCTTTAAAGTTTAACCCTTCTGTCATCGGTTCTTCGTTTGCATTCCCCAAAACAATTGCCACACCAGTATACCCCGGCTGAACAATATATTTAGAATTCCAAGCCAGAATCCCCAGAAATGCAACCGCCATACCGCCTAAAATAACAGCGGGGTTAAATTGATCTTGTCTGTATGTCACCATGGTTTTTTCAGAGTAAAAAAATTAAAATTGTAAACAGTATTAACGTTCCCGTTGCAGTAGAATAATTAAACGATGCTTGAACGTAGTGGGATTAAAAAGACTCGTTCTGATCTTGTAGCATTTTGTTGCTCAGTACTTTTATCTATCTCGCTCAATTGTACTCATACTGATACTGAACTTGAGATGAGCTGTCATGATGACTACAAGGCGCTGATAGAGTTTTCCTGAAAACATCCTAAATATCAAAATATTTGGATTAATCATCAATTGACACAAAATTCTAAAAAATTTATTAAAATATGTTCATTAAGTCTTCATTTTTACTTTATGCAAATTTAAGACCGGGTTAAAGAAGGTTAAATGAAGGAAGTCACTGTGTTTCCAAATGATGCAAAATCTCAAGGTTTGAATTTACCCCCAAGTCCTCGAGTTGTGATTGTTGGGGCAGGGTTTGCTGGCGTTGAAGCAGCTAAAATTCTGGCAAAATCCAACGTGGAAGTGGTCTTAATTGATCGCAATACCTATCACACGTTTATCCCGATGTTGTACCAAGTGGCAACGGCAGTCATTGACCCTCAACACGTTGTTTATCCTTTGCGGCGGATGTTTCGCGGACAACGTTCTGTTAGGATTTTACAGGCAGAAGTGAATAATATTGATTTTAATCAGCAGTTGGTTCAAACTCGCGAGGGTTTAACTTTAGATTATCAATATCTCATCTTAGCCACAGGCAGTCAATCTCAATATTTGGGAGTTTCCGGCGCACCGCAATATTCCTGGCCGATGCGATCTTTACCTGAAGCGATCGCGATACGTCACCAAATTTTATCTTGTTTTGAACAGGCTGTAAAAACTTTAGACTCCGAAGAACGACGCAAGTTGCTGCGATTTGTAATTGTCGGCGGTGGGCCAACAGGTGTAGAATTAGCCGGGGCGTTAACTGAGTTAATTCAAACGGCTTTAAAACGAGATTATCCCACATTAAACCCATCTGAAACTGAGGTGGTTTTAGTTCAATCTGGCGATCGCTTATTAAAAGCATATCCTCAACGTTTAGGAGATTATACAGCCCGCTGGTTACGGCGGCATCGAGTCGAGGTTTATTTGAGGACTCGCGTCAGTCAGGTGACTTCAGAAACCGTAGAATTAGAAGAACAAACCACCCTGGCCACTCAAACGGTGATTTGGACAGCAGGGGTTGAGGGGGCAACTCCAAACCTTAATCCTACTCCAGAAACCACAAAACGACAGGAAATTATCACTCAGCCAACTTTACAAGTACAAAATCTGCCGAATATTTATGCGGTGGGAGATTTAGCGGAAGTTAAACAGGAGTCCATGACGGGTGTTGCCCAAGAAGCCATTCAACAGGGTCAAACGGCAGCAAAGAATATTCTAAAGCAAATTCAAGGTCAATCTCCCCAAGAATTTAACTATTACGATAAAGGAACGTTGGCTATTATTGGTCGCCATGGCGGTGTGGGACGTATTGGTAAGTTTGCCTTCATCGGTTGGTTAGCCTGGTTCCTCTGGTTAGAGGTGCATTGGTTTTATTTACCGGGTATTCGTAATCGTCTCGGTGTATTATTTAACTGGTTAAAATGTTATTTCTTAGGAGAGGGAACAAACCGCTTAATTCTACGAGAAAAGTTACCTGCTAAATTGCAATCTTCTGATATTCATTCCGCCTCTAAAACTAACTCAATCTAAATAATGAATGATAAATTGCCATCAGAAATCAAACTACGCTCACAAGATATTATCCTAGCTTACACTTTCTTACGAATTGTATTCGGGATTAATATGTTTGTTCATGGGTTAGTTCGGATTGGAAATATTCCGGGATTTGTTCAGTCTCAAGTTGGGCTGTATGAAGGATTACCCGTACCTGAATTTTTAATTGCGGGGCCAGCTTTTCTGATTCCAATCGTTGAATTTATTATTGGTTTATTGATGATTATTGGGTTAGAAACTCGCAAAGCCTTAATCGCCGGATCGTTATTAATGATGCCGTTAATGTTTGGGGTTTGTTTATTACAAAAATGGGATGTTGCAGGCTCACAACTAACTTACTGTCTGATTCTTTTTGTCTTGTTAATCGGTTTTCCTTATAACTTAATCTCAATTGATCGTTTCCGCAAACAAAACAATTAATCGTCTAATTTTCACAATTTAGGAGCATTTACCATGAAAATTCCACCATTTTTTCCTTTAATTGGTCGTATTCTTTTATCTCTAACTTTTTTCTATGGCGGCATCAACAATTTACTCGGCTATGCAGCCACACGAGATCGAATTGGTGAGATGTTACCGTTTCCCGATATCGCTCTGACTGGTAATATTATTTGTTGTTTACTCGGAGCAATTTCTTTAGTTTTAGGATTTAAAATCCGATGGGGAGCAATATTACTAATTATCTTCTTACTGCCCACAACTTTTGTTTTTCATAATCCCCTAGCTGACCCCAGTGAACTCATTCCATTTCTAAAAAATATGGGCTTTGTCGGCGCAATGTTTTATATTGCATATTTTGGGGCAGGGCCAGCCAGTGTAGATTATAAATCAACTGATGCGACTTCAAATAACCTCTAAATCAACTTAACTCATGGCATCTTTTAATGCATTTTGAGTCATGGCTGCGATCGCTTGATCGGTAGCTTTCGGCAAATGATAATATTTACCCCCCGCTGTTTTGGCTAATTCTTTAGCAAACCCAGTAGAAATAAACTTACTTTCCGTATCGATTACTAACAATTGTATGCCCAAGCCTCGAATTTTTGCGGCAATTTCTAATAATTCTGCCTTAATATCGGGCTTTTCATCGTCTAAAATCGGTTCTCCTAAAGACCTGGCCAACGGAATATTCCCCCGGCCATCGGTAATGGCAACAACCACTACTTGTCCCACATCTCCCGACTGTCTGGCATTCACTCCCACTCGTACTGCTTGAGTTAACCCGTGGGCTAAAGGAGAACCGCCCCCACAGGGCATCTTTTCCAAGCGTCGGCGGGCAGCGGCAATAGACCGAGTCGGCGGTAACAATACCTCAGCTTGTTCTCCCCGAAACGGAATTACACTCACCTGATCTCGACTTTGATAGGCTTCCGTCAACAGTTGCATCACCGCCCCTTTTGCTGACTGCATCCGGTTCAGCGCCATCGAACCCGAAGCATCTACCACAAATACCACCAGCGCCCCCGCTTTACGGGCTAAACGCTTAGAACGAATATCCCCTTGTTCAACAATCACCTGTTTTCCTGGGTTACGTAACCGTCGTGCTTTCTGATAAGGAGCAGCGGCTCTTAATGTGGCATCAACTGCAATTCGTTTAACTTTTCCCTTTGGTAACATCGGTTTAACGTAACGACCCCGATCTTCTGAGAAAATTAAACTGCGGCTTCCGGTTTTCCCTTGACGGTTTGCCATCTGAGCAAATTGTAACACTGTTGGATCAAGTAGCACCCCTTCTGGATCGAAGACAAATTCTTCGGGGATACTTTGTTCCTCTTCCTCTGGCGGTTCGGCGTTATCTTCATCGTCGTCTTCCTCTTCGTCGTCTGGTTCTTCTTCCATCTGTTCTTGAGGCGGCGGCGGTGGAGGGGGTGGTTGCTGTTCTTCGGGGGGTTGTTCGAGAATAGTGGCGCGAGGAACAATCACTAATTCTACAGCGGTTCGTAAGTCTTCTGCATTAACTTCAGTACGTCCTTCTAAAGCAGCAGCAGCCTTTGCCACTCGAACCGCAAACAGTTCAGCCCGATGACCCTGCACCCCGCCTCGAACTGCTTCTTCAACTAAGTAAAGAATTTGTTCGGGTTTAATGGTGACATCTTTAAGCCATTCTCTCGCCAGTAAAATTTGAGTTTTGAGGTTATCAATATCTTCACTATACTCATTAAGAAATTCTTCAGGAGAACGGGCATAATTCAGAACTTGATCAACGGCTTCGACCCGCTGTTCTAAGTTGAGTAAACTATCGGCTGAGAGGGCAATTGCAATCCGATCTAATAAGTGGGGTCGCAAGTTACCTTCTTCTGGGTTATAAGTGGCAATAAATAATGGTTTGCAAGGATGGGTAAAACTAATGCCTTCTCGTTCGATTAAATTACGTCCTTCGGTCAGAACCGTTAACAGTAAGTTGGCAATATTATCATCGAGTAAATTAATTTCATCAATATAAAGTACGCCTCGGTTGGCAGCGGCCAGCAGTCCCGGTTGAAAGATGGTTTCCCCAGTTTGAACCGATTGTTCCACATCGACAGACCCAATGAGTCGATCTTCGGTGGTTCCTAGAGGAATCTGAATAAAAGGGGTAGGAATAACTTGAGTCGTAACGGTAGAATCTTCTGAGTTGGGTTGAAGATTCGCCATGGCGTTTTCTACCACTTCAATCGGCGGCAATAAGGCATGAAGCGCCCGAGCCATCACCGATTTGGCAGTCCCTCTGCGTCCTGCTATTACGACCCCCCCTAACTCTGGATCAACCGCAGCAAGCAGTAAGGCGAGTTTGATAGCTTCTTGCCCCACAACGGCTGTTAGGGGGAATACCGTAATCCGTGGAGCGTCGATGGACGCAGGCATAAGGTTAAATAATTAAGCACAACTTTCAAGCATATCATACTTTAGAAAAAATTATTAAATAAATTTAGACAGATACTTAATTGTCTAGGGAAATTGTAATCGAGTGATACAGTTTTTTGGTGTTTTTTTTTACATAAAAAGAGAAATACTGTCTTAAATAGCCACCTAAATTATTGTCACATGAAGGGATTTGATCGGGATATTTAGAACCTAGATTTTATTAAACTATCTCTGATCTATCCTTGAGCAAAAAATTTATCAAAAGTGTTGACATTTTAGTGTTGATAAACTTACAATAAAACCAACGACAAAAACAGCCTGCTTAATTCAGCGAAAGTTAAAGTATTTCTGTCGAGAACTAATGAATTTAGTTCATTGATGAAGCGATAGAAGTATTGCTGAAGCGGAGGAACCAATTTTTGGGGCGAATCTCTGATATATCCGTGCTTGAGAAGCGGCTTAAATCAACACTCAAGCGGAAGAGAAGGGTATCTCTCAACCCTAGCCCGTCAGCTAACTCCGTCAGCATTGAGGGGAGGCTGAAGCGCAACCTTCTAACTGAATATTAGAGAGATTGTCGATTCAGTATCCTTAATTTGAATTGGTCTAATTTGTTGTACCCCCCCAGGCTCTAAATAGCTTCCCATGACACCCAGAATACCTCTGTTTTTGATTGCGCGTTCTGAGAAGGCGACGTGGACTTCTTTCCTATGCCTCAACTTCAGTAATATTGTTTTAGTTCCTGTTTCTTTTTGTTTTGCTACTGCGTTATTATGGTCTGTCATTCATACTTTTTTGACAACCTTAATGCCCACTCCCGCCCTACCGACTTTGGTTAGTTCAAGCGTTAGTTCATATCAACTCTTTAGAAATCATCTAGAAGTGATCGCTTTGATCAGAAACTCAGCTAATTTGATGGTTAGCTAATGGTGAGAAATTGAATTATAATCAGATTTGTAACAATAATAATTTGTGTCCCTCCTATGGGGCAAATTATTATCAATATCCTGAAAGGTCTGCCCCATCACTCGCTTGCGAGTCATGTAGTGGTAAGAGGATTGAGTTTGATATGAGATCAAGTCGTTGATTATTCTTTCTGAATGACTGGGAGAAGAATACACCTCATCCGGGTTAGTTATCATCTTTGTGATATACCCTTTGGGTAAAATAATGAAAAGTCATAAAATGATACAAGCTACCCGCTGAATGAAGTTAGTTTAAAAGCTTAATGACTGATTTCATCTTGAAAATTGGATCAAAATTGGATCTTGAGTGATATCAAGTTTCGTTTAAACAGATAAGATAGAGAGCATGAGATTTGCGATCGCTACCTTAGGCTAGCTCTGAGGTTTAGTTGATTTGGTACTATCGTCAACAGACAACCCTACCAACCGACCCAGATAGGGTGGGTTATCTGCCGTTAGGATAGTTGCTTCGGACTCAGCCAACCGCCTAAAGTGTTCAGTCGTTTTCAATTCTCTCAAGCGGTGAGCTAGCTTTTAAGTTGGATACAACAACAACTTAATCTGTTTTGAAATACAATAATTTCTATGAATACCAAACAATTGTTAGAAAGCTACGCTCAAGGAGAACGCAATTTTCCGGGTGCAATTTTAATCGGAGCTAAACTAAAAAGAATAAACTTAAGCAGAATTAATCTCAGTCGAGCAAACCTAATCAATGCTGACTTAACCGAAGCCAATTTACAAAAAGCTCATCTAACAAATGTTAACTTAATTAATGCTAATTTAAGTAATGCTAACTTTAGAAGTGCAGATTTAACTACAGCTTACCTAACAGGAGCTAAATTAATCGGTGCAGATTTAACCAAAGCCTTACTGATGAAAGCTTATTTAAACGATGCCAATCTGATTCATGCCAAACTGGTAGATGCTAATTTAAAGTGGGCAAATTTAACCAAAGCTAAATTAATTAGTGCTAACTTAACGAGTGTTAATCTAAAATATGCTAACTTAACGGGTGTTAATCTGATCGGAGCCGATCTCAGAGGTGCAGACTTAAGTAATGCGGATTTAACCAGTGTCAATTTTAGTGGGACTATTATTGATGAGACAACAGTTATGAGTAACAAGTGGCGGCTAGTGCGGGAGATTGTCACAAAAGGCGCAAAAGGGAGAAACTTAAGTTACGCTAATTTAAGTGGAGCCAACTTAATCGGTGCTAACTTTATTGATGCGGATTTGACGGGCGTTAATTTTACAGGGGCTAACTTGAGTGGTGTTTATTTAAGTCACGCGCAGGTGAGTAATACTCTATTTGTTGGTGTCATCGGATTATCTAATTCGGCAAAATTTGATTTAAAACAACGAGGAGCGATCGTTAAAGAATAGCTTAGTATGCATGATCATAAAATAGATAGTATTAATTGATTTGAGCGACCAGAGTTCCTCTCATGAGTGGTCATCATCCTACACTTCGCCAGAGATGGATAATTTAATAGCCAGAAAGCTTTGTCTGATATGCCCTCAACAGTTAGATTGTCAACCGAGGTGTCGCAGCATCAATGGTGATTTGTATCCGTGGGCAACGGAAAATAGAAAATGTCTGTGGAAAGGGTCTGGCCGGAATATTGGGATAAATATTGGGATAAGCGCTCAGACCTGATGAACCCAGAAAGCCTTAATGTAAGTCAAGGAATCTTCAACTATAATCTTTAATGATTGATGGAGAGTTAATGCTCTTGTTAACAATTTACGTGACAGAATGTATCGTGTCCGTTTAACATCTAAAATCTAAACTTAGTTTAAAGTATGCGTATCTCTCTCAATTGGTTGCGAGAACTGGTCGATATTAATTTCACTCCAGAACAACTTGCCGAAACCCTCACCATGGCAGGGTTTGAAGTCGAAGAAATTGAAGATCGGAGTACCTGGGCTGATGGGGTGGTTTTGGGTAAAATTTTAGAGGCTGAGCAACATCCCAATGCCGACCGTTTGAAAGTCTGTCAAGTCGATATTGGACAAGAAACCCCGTTAAATATTGTCTGTGGCGCGCCGAATGCTGCGACAGGTTTAACAGTTGCGGTGGGAACCATTGGCACTTATTTACCTAAAGTTGATCTTAAACTGAAAAAAAGTAAATTGCGGGGTGTCCCCTCCGAAGGCATGATCTGTTCTTTAGCAGAATTAGGATTAGAAAAAGACTCTAGCGGGATTCATATTTTTGATTTGGATAACCCTCAGCCAGGTAGTGATGTTAGACCTTTACTCGGCTTAGATGATGTCGTTTTGGATGTCACCGCGACGGCTAACCGCGCCGATGGATTAAGTATGGTGGGTATTGCCCGCGAAGTGGCAGCCTTAACCGGGGCAAGCTTGCGTATCCCAGAAGCAACAGGTAGCTTACTAGAAACTGAAAAAGCACAACATAGCTTAAATATAGAAATTAGTGATTCTTCGGCTTGTCCAATTTATACGGGAACCGTGATTGAATCGGTAAAAATTGCGGCTTCTCCTAATTGGTTAAAACAACGTCTACAAGCCGCAGGAGTCCGACCGATTAACAATGTGGTTGATATTACCAACTATATTTTACTCGAATGGGGACAACCCCTACACGCTTTTGATCGCGATCGCCTACAACAGATTACAACAACAAAAGATTTAACCCTGGGGGTACGGTTTGCCCAGACAGGAGAGTCCCTCAAAACCCTTGATGGTCAAACTCGTAAATTAGAAGCAGAAACCTTACTGATTACCGCTAATGATAAACCAGTAGCGTTAGCTGGAGTCATGGGAGGGGAAGAAACGGAAGTTCATGACAAAACTGAAAATGTGATGTTAGAAGCGGCTGTCTTTAGTCCCGTTGCTATTCGGCGGTCGGCCCGGACTCAGGGAATGCGGACGGAAGCCTCAACCCGTTATGAACGGGGGGTTAACTCGACTGAGTTAGTGTTGGCTTGTCGGCGGGCCATTTTATTAATGACAGAATTAGCCCAAGGAACGGCGGTGACTCAAGAGAGTGCTAGCAGCCTCACAGACAGTTTGACTGCCCCAGAGGTTGAATTACGCCTAAGTCGGATTAATCAACTGTTAGGGCCGCTTAAACGGGGGGAAGAAACGTTAGTTGAATCTGATCTACAGCCTCAAGAGGTTGAAAGTATTCTGACGGCCCTCGGCTGTGGTTTAATTCAGGAACAACTTGACAATGATACGGTGTGGACTGTAACAGTTCCGGCTTATCGGGCGCGAGATTTAGAACGGGAAGTAGACTTAATTGAAGAAGTGGCTCGTTTATATGGTTATGATAATTTCTGCGACACTATACCCAGTAAAAGTGTACCGGGAACTCTCTCTGCGGAACAGTCGGTATTGCGACAAATTCGGGCTGCGTTTCGTGCTGCTGGGTTAACGGAATTGATGCATTATTCTTTGGTGAAAGCGGAAACTGATAATCAGGTGGCATTATTTAATCCGTTGTTTGCTGAATATTCTGCCTTACGCACTGAGATGTTAACGGGATTAATTGATGCGTTTGTTTATAATTTAGAAAATGGTAACGGCTCATTAAATGGGTTTGAAATGGGTCGGATTTTTTGGAAAGAAAAAGATACTTTTCATGAACAACAAGCCATTGCTGGAATTCTTGGGGGTGACCCGTCTCAAGGTCGTTGGGTGCGCGGTGGTCGAGAACAACCCATGACTTGGTTTGAAGCGAAAGGGGTGGTAGAGTCGGCTTTACAACGATTATATTTATCGGTTGAATACAAATCAGAATCTAATATTAATCAATTACATCCTGGACGCACGGCTTCTCTGTGGTTAGGGGAAAAACAGTTAGGAATCTTTGGTCAGCTTCATCCCCAGTTGCGCCAACAAAAAGAACTCCCCGATGAGGTTTATGCCTTTGAATTTAACCTAGAGGTTTTACTGGAAGCACTGTTACAAACTGACAATTTAAAGCGGTTATTTACTGCCTACTCAACTTTGCCGCCTTCTGACCGAGATATTGCTTTCTTTGTCGCTGTTGATGTGTCCGTAGCAGACTTACAAGCCACGATGACAAAAGCAGGCGGCAAGTTACTCGAGTCGGTGGAATTGTTTGATGAATATCGCGGTGAAAATGTACCGGAAGGTCAACGTAGCTTAGCCTTTCGTTTAGTTTATCGTAAGAGCGATCGCACTTTAACCGATGAAGATATTGAACCTTTACAGCAAAAAGTACGGGATGCATTAGTCAAGCAATTTAACGTTACTTTACGAAGTTAAACAGCAGAAAACAGGTCTGAGAATACAACTTAGACCTGTTATTTATTTTAAAATATACATGGTTCTGCTACCTTATCGTGATAAAATGGGTGCGTCTTGAGACAACTTCAGGTTTACGATTGAGTTTCAAAGACACTCCGTAAACGCACCCTAGCCTAATCAATCGTATTCAAGGGTTAAGCTGGGATTGTGACTAGATCACTATGCCTTACGACGACGAGAGGTGACTAAACCAGCACCTAAGACTAGCAGTCCACCAATCACAGTGGGTTCAGGAACTTCTTGAGGCTCAGATGTGTCAGGATTAGAAGAAACAGCATTATCAGAAATAAACAACGAAGCGTGAGATAAAGCGGCTGCCTTACCTTTGTTATTCTCTGCTACACCATTTGTGACATAGTCAATCGTATCCCCTGCTTTAGCACCATCGAAGAAGTAAGCACTCCAGAAGTTAGCGGCTTTCAAGTTAACGGCGAATGTAAAGTCAATATCTTGCAAAATGGTAATTGTTCCGTCAGTGTTGCCATTAGCAACTGAGAAATAGCTTTCTGTACCATCGTCAGATTTATCGACTAAATCCCAATTATACACCCCCCCAATCTCGTTAGTAATGTCGCTTTCGTTCTGAAATACGTCAATTACATCATTCTCTTTGTCATTGCCTTTAACAGAACCATAACAGTCGATGGCACCAGTCACATCAAGAACATTACAGGTAGTGCCACTTTGTCCAGCCAATGCGGGTGAAGCTATTCCTCCAGCAACTACACCTATAGCTAATAATGCAGTTGTTTTAGAAAATAAGGATTTCATCTTAAATTAAGTCTCCTTTCTGATGTTGAACTTATAAGTATTGAGAGTGGTGATAGATATTTTCTCAAGTAGCTCTCATGTCTCGCTATTGTCTCCTATGATACTGATACAAAACAGTAAAGTCTATAGAGTTTGTTCTATTCAGACTAGATTCACTGATTCTTTACAAAATTTTATTTTTTTAGGTGAATATACTAAAAATGCTTCTGTAAATGGGTTTCAAAAAAGTTACTGATCGAAAAAAAATTAAGTAAGTTACTAATTATTAATGAATTGGTATGAATAAATTGTTAATAAACAGTATATTTTTTATGTATTATTTCTTGCATGCTTCATAAACACGTACGTGTAAATACGGATACAGGAAGAATATTTATGAAGCCACTCTCAACCCAAATGAGTTCATCGACCTAATTTTGAGAAACTTTCTCAATACTATTGACAATTTATTTCAATAAAGCTAAAGTAGTTTTTAGTGTTCTCCTCTCAAAGGAT
>CAYSWY010000011.1:89550-114793 GCA_964434975.1 uncultured Lyngbya sp. | reverse complement strand
ATTCCAGGAATTAAGATGAATACTACCTTGACGAACAGGAGAAAGTTGCCAAAATAGCGCCATTTCTGGAGTTAAGCTTAATTCATATTCTTGACTGATGTTATTAATATAAAATCTAATTTTATCAGGACGATACAGTAACAAAATAGTATGTTGTTTTAAATCTGAAAAGACATTTGGAATGATTAATTCGGGTTGCGTTCCATTCTCTCCTGTGACAGTATTTCTAATCCGAATACTTAAATGCGATCGCCATTGTCCTAAGGTTAAATTCCGCTGAAATAAATCTTTTGAAATTGATATAATTCTAGCGGGGCCTGTTTGATTAATATCCGCCGTAGACAGTTGAATAGCAAGGGTTAATTCAGAAGTTTGACTAATTCTTTGATTCAGTTGAGTTATCGCTATTGGAGAGGAATAAATCTGAGTTTGATTCAATATTATTCCTGGATCATTATAAAAAGGTTTACAAGGATTTTCTGAGGTAAAAACTTGCTGAATATCAGGATTTAAAGCTATTTTATTAATTAAACAAAACTGATTAATCTTTCCATTCCAGGGTCTATCTCCAGTTAATTCATTCCCTAAATTCAAGGGAAAATTAATATTCCAATTCTCTAAACTCCACAAATCCCTAGTATTTTGAAGCGGTAAGGATAGTGAAAGGGTTAAAATCAAGTAAAATAGAAAAATAAAAGTTAAGCGAGGAATTGATATTAGACGCTTAATCCAATTCAGAAACAGATTAAACTGATTAAAGATAAATTGACCCCAATAGTGATAAATTAAATAGCCACTCACTCCACTTAATGTATTTGTAAATAAGTCAATGGGGGTTGAAGTTCGCCCCGGAAGAAAAAACTGTAAAAATTCAACGATTAATGAGAATAATAAGCTTGCGATCGCGATTAAAAATAGAGGATTTTGATTATTAATATTTCGACTATTTAAACAACTATGTAAGCCAAATCCGAAGGGAATAAATAACAGTAAATTGAGAATGATATCACTTTTACTACTCGATTTTGTTAACAGTTCAAATAGTTCTTTTACATTGAATTTACTCAGTATTTCCCAAAAGAAAAAATCATAAGGAAATAAGGTCATGATCAGAATTAATAAAATTCCAAAAATCAAACAATAAATTGCTATTTTATTGAAAATTTGATTAACAATATTCATTTTAATGGAAAGAAAGCCGCTCAATAATGGCTTTACCAATTTCTAAAGAAGCGGTTGCTGCCGGAGAAGGTGCGTTACAAACGTGCATCGCATTTTGTCCTTCTACTATTAAAAAATCATCCACTAATTCACCATTTTGCCTTAAAGCTTGGGCGCGAACTCCTGCCGGAGAAACTACTAAATCTTCTGACTTGACTTCCGGAATTAACCGTTGTAAACTCTTAACAAAAGCAGCTTTACTAAAAGAACGAATGATTTCTGCAATTCCCATATCGGCGTGTTTGGCGGCTAATTTCCAAAATCCAGGATATGTGAATGTTTCTAATACATCTTTAAAATTAAAGTCTGTTTTTCCATAACCTTCCCGTTTAAAACTTAAGACAGCATTCGGCCCGGCATGAACACTACCATCAATCATCCGAGTAAAATGAACCCCTAAAAATGGAAAATTAGGGTTAGGAACCGGATAAATTAAAGTTTTAACCAAATAAGATTTTTCAGGTGTTAACTCGTAATATTCTCCCCGAAACGGAACAATTTTTGCTTCCGGCTTCACGTTGCCCAACTCCGCCACGCGATCGCTATACAATCCCGCACAATTAATGATAAACTGAGTTAGAATCATCCCTTGATTTGTTTCAAGTAAAATCCCCTCAGAAACTTGATGAATTTGCTGCACCTGAGTGTTAAATTGGATTTCTCCCCCCTGATTTTGAATCAGTTCGGCGTATTTTTCACAGACTTGAGTGTAATTGACAATGCCAGTGGAGTTGACTCGAATACCCGCCAAGCATTGCACATGAGGTTCAATTTCTTTAACTGCTTCGCTGCTAATTTTCGCCACCGGAATTTGATTTTCTAAACCCCGTTGATAAAGCTTTTCTAACAGCGGTAATTCTTCGGGTTCTGTGGCAACAATCACCTTACCACAAACATCATAATCAATTCCCTGCTGTTGACAAAACTCTACCATAGATTGACAGCCGCTACGGGAAAGTTTTGCTTTTAAACTACCGGGTTTATAATATATTCCAGAGTGAATCACTCCACTATTGTGACCTGTTTGATGCGCTGCAACCCGGTTTTCTTTCTCAATCACAATGACTTTTTTCCCAGGGAAACGCTGCGTTAACGTCATTGCAGTTGATAAACCGACAATACCACCACCAATGATTGCAACATCATACACGGGTCAATATGCTCCTAAAAACGACTATTTTGATTGAATAGTTAAGGGTCAACTGCTACAATTGACCCCAAAGTTCTAGCAATCTTTTTAATCAATGATTAATTGGCCTGGCTAGATTGAACGACCGAATTAGAGACTGTGTTGTCCGCCATTAACTTTTTACGATAACTATCCCCTAAACCAAAGGCGCTTTCAATTCCTCGTCTTGCTGTCCATTCGACTAACATCCGCAAGCAAGCCATGCGTTGATGCCAGGACATTTCGATGCGGAAAATAGAAATAATATATTCTTTAAATTTTCGGGGACTGGCAAATAACGTTGAAGATTTTGCTTTGGGGTCAAACCATTGCAGTCGGGCCTGATTATTTTTGAGGGCATTACAAAATGATTCTGGGTGATGACGACGGAGGAATAAATAGTCCTCAACATAACCCACATCCCCTTGCAGTACCATTTCCGTCATAAAATGACGATCTGAACCGACAATACTGGGGTGCATTTGAGTGTTTGCAATCATATCAGATCGCATCACACCAAAGACTTCTGTGTAATGAACTACCCATAAAATCCGCCAGAAACGATCACACGGGCGTTCACCATTTAAGCGTAATTCATTATCGTAAGTGCCGATGGGGTTTCCTTGTTGATCAATTGTTGTAGAACGACTATGAACCATGGATAAACCGGGGTCAGCATCTAAACATTCTACACACTGACGCAGATAATCTGCTGCCATCACATCATCATGAGCCACCCATTTGAAATAAGGAGAATTCCCCGGTTGGAAGACAAAGTTAAAGTTGGGTGCGCCGCCAATATTTTCCGGCTGACGATAGTAAGTAAAGCGACTATCTCGTTCAACAAATTCTCGACAAATTGCTGGAGTTGAATCCGTTGAAGCGTTATCACTAATAATCACTTTAAAATCTGTAAAAGTTTGATTTTCTAAAGATTCTAAAGCTTGACGAAGATAATTTTCTCCATTATAAACGGGTACACCAATAACAACCCTGGGAGTATGAGCCATTTTTTTCCTCTGAGTGAGATTTACGGGGTCATCTGAGAATACTTTCAGTAGAAGATTTGCATTTCTTCTATTGATATCTAGCGAGCCCTTAAACGACGAACTTGCTTTTAACAGAATAATTGTAGGCTTCAAAACTACAATCAAACGTTGACAGGAGTGATATATATTGATTTTTATTTCCTGTTAAAGCAATTATACAACATACTCCCTTTTTTGTCTCAATTTTGCAACATTTTTTAAGAGTTTCTAAACCGGAATTAACTCGGTGACGACACCCATTTCATCTAGCATTTTTTGAATTTCATCACAATAGATGGCATTCATCACAATCACCTGATCCGGTTTATACTCTTTTAAGAATTCAGGTGACATAATTTCTTTGCCAACACCGGGAATAAACATCCCATGACGATGGGGATTAATATCCACAATATACTCGACTTGTTCAACGGTTTTAAGAGTCGTGAGAAATGCCACACATTTAGATCCTGAACCCCAAACCACTGTCTTTTTACCTTGTTCTTGGGCTTGTTGTAATTGTTGCTGCCAGTGATTGAGTTTTTGTTGAATTTGATTGGCAAACTGTTGTACCCATTGCTTCACTTCTGCGGGTGATTCTTCGGCGGGTTGCAACTGAGTCGAAGTATTAGAAACAGGTTTAGCTTCAATTAATAAATATTGATCGCCATAGGCTAACGATAAATCGGTCACTTCAAAGTCAGAAGAACGGAATAAACGGGCTAAAGTTCCTGGGGTAAAATAGGAACAATGTTCGTAATAAATATCTTCAAATGCTAAATCCCGTAACACGCGCCCCATATCTGGAATCTCAAAAAAGACATTAGTATTAAGGCGGTTACTAATCGATTTACGAACTGTTTCTACAAAGTCTTGAGTCGGATAAATATGTTCTAAAGTATGGCGACAGCAGATAAAATCCCCCACATAATCTGTATATTTTTCCGAGTAATAATCCTGGATAAATTGGATTCGTTTTGTGGCTTCACTTTTAACTCGTCCGACCACAGTTGATGGATCAATTCCAACACCGTGATTATTTCCCAGTTCACACATTAATACCAGGAAATCTCCTTTACTACAGCCAATTTCTACAACATCTTTTTCATGCAAATCATACTTTTCAATTAACCCTTGTGCCAACTCCAGGGCAAACTTATTAAACGTGGGTGAAAAACTCTGTTGATCTTCATAATTTGGGGCATAAGCTGACCATTTTGAGTCAAATTCAGTATTGGTAATAAAGCCACATTGTTCACAATAGCCTAACACCACATCTCCACAGGGAAAATCCAAGGCTTCCTGTTGCGTAGACATCATTAAACAACTGTGTACCGGAACATTCCGCACTTCATAAAACGTCTGTAATTCTGAATGACCACAATTGGGGCAAGTGTGTTGAACGGGTTTAAATTCGGGGTAAGCTTTCGCTTGTTCGAGGAGAGAAGAAGAGTTCATAATTTTTCGAGAGATGGTAGAAGCAAATCAATAAAAATAGAATTTAGACAACTTTCGGAAATGGAATTGGCACAATAAATTTACCGCCTCGGTTTTGATATTCTGCTTGTTGTTGCATAATTTCTTCCGCAAAATTCCAAGCCAGAATCAATACATAATCCGGTTGATCTTCTAAGAGTTGTTCCGGCGGAACAATCGGTAAATGATTAATACTCATAAACCGACCTTGCTTAAAACTATTGAGATCGGCGATATAATTCAGCAACGTTTTATCTATACCAAAATAGCTTAATAATGTGGTTGCTTTTGCCGCCGCGCCGTAACCCACGACGGTTTTTCCTTGCTGTTTAATATCCCACAAAATTTCCATCAAAGCTTGCTTGACATTGGTAATTTTATCGGCAAAACTTTGATAATAATCCCTGCTATCTACGCCCTGTTCAGCTTCAGTTTTTAACAGGGATTTCACCGAATCTTTAACATCCTCTTTCGGTTCGACAAATAACCGTAAAGATCCGCCATGAATTGCCGTCTGTTGAATATCATTCAGGAACAAACCATGACGACGGAATAAACGATCTAAAGCCGTTACAGAAAAGTAACATAAATGTTGGTGATAAATCGTATCAAATTCACAATGATCGACTAAATCCACTATATAAGGCGCTTCAATTACCGCAACTCCTGTCTGTTTTAATAGGATTTTTATCCCCTTAACGAAGCCATTTAAATCCGGAACATGGGCTAAAACATTATTGGCTAAAAATACATCCGCCGCTTTTCCTTCTGCTTGTAATTTCTTGGCTAAATCTTCCGAGAAAAACGTACATAGACTGTCTACACCTGCCTTACGCGCCGCCTCAACCGGGCCAGAAGCAGGGTCAATTCCCAGGACGGGAATTCCTTTTTCCAAGAAGTTTTTCAGCATATAGCCGTCATTACTAGCAGCTTCTATGACTAAACTATTGCTATCAAGATGACGAGATGCCATAATCGCTTCAGCACTGCCGCCAAAATGCCGCAATAAGGAAGGAGAAACGGAGGAAAAATAGGGATAATCCTGACAGAATAAAATCTCCGGCGGCACACTTTCTGTAATTTGAACTAAACCACAATCTGGACAAAAAGCCAAATCTAATGGGGCAGTATATTCCGGTTCAACTAACTGTTCTAAAGTGAGTAAATTATCGGCTAACGGGGTATAACCAAACGAAATAATTAACTCTAACTGTTCAGAACCACAAGACCGACAAGGGGGTAATGTATTGACCATGATTCAGATTCTCCGATTAATTAACACCCGCTGTAACTGTTGCTGAAGTATTCCAGCGTAAGGATTCATCTAATAAGTTTTCTCGCATTAATTTTTGAATGTGGGCAATTCGTTTGTAACGTTCCCCTTCAAAGTCTTCTAAAGTCAAGCCAATTTTTTGATAGGCTGCTAACAATTCTTCTGCACCTTTGCGGGCATTCCATTGTGGCTTAAACTCTAAAGTATTCAGAATTTTACTACAATCTACCCGATAACAACGCTTATCCGGGCCGCCATCTGCTGCATATTCAATCGTACAACCGGGAACCACATCTTCAACGATATCAGCTAATTCCCGAATCCGATAATTATCTTCATTTCGACCCACATTAAAAGATTCATTATGAATCAATTCACGAGGTGCATTCATCACGGCAATAAATGCCCGAGAAATATCCTCAATATGAACAATTGGCCGCCAAGGTGTACCGTCACTCTTAATATAAACTCGCCCCGTTGTAAACGCCCAAGCCACTAAATTATTTAAGACTAAATCAAATCGTAACCGGGGAGAAACCCCGTAAGCCGTGGCATTTCTTAAGAATGTTGGGCTAAAATTATCATCAGCTAATTGACTGACATCCTGTTCGACCATCACTTTCGATTGACCGTAAGGAGTCACCGGATTAAACGCAGAACTTTCATTCAGTAAATCTTCTCCGCCAGCGCCATAATTACTACAAGAAGAAGAGAAAATAAACCGAGGAACACCCACTTCTTTTGCGAGTTTTGCCAGACGAACCGAGGCCCGATGATTAATCTCAAACGTTAAATCCGGGTTGAGATTTCCTAATGGGTCATTGGATAATCCCGCCAGGTGTAAAATCACATCAAATCCTTCCACATCAGCCGCTTCAACTGAGCGAATATCCTTACGAACTTCTGGAATGTCTGAAATACCCTCTCCAAAAGTGCAACGTTCAAATAAATCACTATCTAACCCAACGACTTGATGGTTTTGAGCCAATAACATCGGGACAAGAACGGTTCCAATATAGCCTTTGTGACCGGTGACGAGAACTTTCATATTACCGAAAAAAAACTAGGGTGTGTAAGAGCATTCAGTCTAAAATTTTATTCTATGGTAGACTATTTCAAGTCCATTAAATGCGATAGCAAATTGTTAGACATGAGCTGAAAAAAATATTTGCAATATCGCTTCAATTCAACAAATTTAAAACGATATTAATTCAGAGTTATTTACTCAAACTGTATCATGGACACCAGCAGCGGGAGTGCCATTTTGCCTAATTTGAGAGCCGGGAGAAGGAATGGATACAGCGGTGTCTTCATCCTCCCAGGTTTTCCAGGGTGCCTCACCACCATCCCAGATTTTTTGCAAACGTTTTTTATCTCGAATGGTATCCATACATTGCCAAAAGCCATCGTAGCGATAAGCCATTAACTGTCCTTCCTGGGCCAGAGTTTCGAGGGGTTCTTTTTCCCAGAGGGTATCGTCTCCGGCAATATAATCATAAACGCCAGGCTCAACCACAAAAAAGGCTCCATTCACCCAGCCTTCGCGAATTTGAGGCTTTTCAGAGAATTCTACTATCTGGTCACCGTCTAAAATCGGTAAGCCAAAGCGAGTCGGCGGCCGCACCACTGTCATTGTCACCATTTTGCCATGACGACGATGAAACGCTAGTAAATCCTGTAAATTAATATCTGAAACGCCATCGCCCCAAGTTAGCATAAAAGTTTCGTTACCAATATGAGGAATTAAACGTTTAATTCGACCGCCGGTATTGGTATTTAAGCCCGTTTCGATCAGTTCAACGTTCCAATCTTGAGGAATATTTTGAGATCGTTCAACCTGACCTGTCGCTAAATTGACAGAAAGTTTATTACTGCTCAGTGCACAGTAATCTACCATATACTTTTTGATAACTTCTCCCTTGTAACCTAAGGCAACAATGAAGTCTTTGAAGCCGTGATGAAGATAGTGCTTCATGATATGCCAAAGAATCGGATATCCCCCAATTTCTACCATGGGTTTTGGTTTCGTTTCCGTTTCCTCAGCTAAGCGCGTTCCTAAGCCCCCTGCCAGAATTGCAACTTTCATGTTGGATAATACCTGATGATAATGAATTATTTGTACCTACTCAATCCAGGGATTGTTACTTTCCACTGAACTTATTAAATCCATTATTAGCTTATCGGATGAGTACTCCTTAATATAAGTCTCTTCTGTAAAGATTTAACGCTGATCACATTAAGCTTTAGTAAAATATTCTGATGACTGAAGTTTTGAGAATCTATATCTTACCAGAATTTATCTCAATTTTTGAATTTTAAATTCATGTTTAAATCTTTCAAAATCAAATTATAAACAGGGTATTATAATATAATTTATATTTAATCAAATTTAACTGCATTGCAATATAAAATAAGTTAAGAACGTGACGGTTGTCTTCAAAGCTACAGACTCTTGTGAGGGGGAAAAACAGGAGTATTGGGGCAGACACCGGAGAACGAATCACAAATTAAATTTTATTGATTACCTTTGGCTGACACTCCTGCGCTATAAATGATAGGAAACATACCCTCATTTAGTATTCCTATGGTTCATCACCCTTCTGTTCCCCGCTTAGCCCTCTCCTTAGGCGATCCGGCAGGTATCGGGCCGGAAGTGATCTTAAAAGCACTCACTGACCCCACCACAACCGATGGCTGTGAAATTACCTTAGTTGGCAGTCAAACCTTATTGCAACAAACCTATCAACAGCTACAGTCAAAAGGAATTACCGCCGCCGATCCCCAACGCTTACAAATCTTAGCAGTCGAACCCAACCCGAGTGATCATTCTATTCAAATTGGGGTTAGCAACAGCAACAGTGGTGCAGCCAGTTTTGAGTATCTTAATACAGCCATTACTCAAACCTTAGCCGGAAAATTTGATGCTATCGTCACGGGCCCCATTGCCAAAAGTAGCTGGCACGCTGCCGGACATCACTATCCGGGACAAACCGAACTACTCGCCCAACGTTCAGGAGTAGATAAATTCGGGATGTTATTTGTGGCAACTTCCCCCTATTGCAATTGGACGCTACGCACCTTACTCGCCACGACCCATATTCCCCTGTCTGAAGTTCCTCAACAACTGACACCAGAATTAATGAGTTGGAAATTAGATCTATTAATTACCAGCCTAAAAACAGATTTTGGCATCTCTCGGCCTAAAATTGCTGTAGCAGGCTTAAATCCCCATAGCGGCGAAAAAGGACAACTGGGAACTGAAGAAAAAGACTGGTTAAATCAATGGATATTACAACAGGAATGCCGCTATCCTCAACTCGAAATTGATGGTCCCGTGCCACCGGATACGATGTGGGTTAAACCGGGTCAAGCTTGGTTAGGCCGTCCTGTAATTGCCCATGATGCATATTTAGCGTTATATCACGATCAGGGATTAATTCCAGTGAAGTTGATGGCATTTGATCGGGCAGTGAATACCACCATTGGTTTACCCTTTATCCGCACTTCTCCCGATCATGGTACGGCTTTTGATATTGCAGGCAAAGGCATTGCTGACCCTTCCAGTTTTAAAGCCGCAATAGAAGTGGCAAAAACCATTGCCAATCAACGGTTACAGTCGAATCACGAGGTTCTCTGTTGAGCCACAGATTGTTGTCGCATTAACAACAAACCCGCAATTAACCAAAATATTAATAATCCCCCCGTAATTAACAAGGTCGAAACCAATCCTAATTTGGCAATCAGCGCGGGTGCAGCCGCCGTGAACAAGCCACCACCGACAATGGGTTCAAAAAAGAGCTGTTTATAAGCAAAGCTCTCAAATGCCCCAGAACGGTTCGCTGGATCAACCATCCGTAATAGTAAAATACCCGTTGCGGTCACTCCCATCGATTGACCCATATCGCCGATGCCTTTCTCAAACCAATGATCGGGGAAGATACGGGGGGCATAAAACAAAAAGAACAGAATATTCCAAGCAATCCCCACCACACTCAAAATAAGAAAACTACTGAGGTTACTGCCAATCACTTGTAATGAAATCGAGGCTAAAGCCGTGACCACCACCACATCTAAGGCGGTTCCGGCAATACTTTTGATTAAACCCGGTATAATTAATACGTCTAAATCCAGACGTACCATCAGTAATTGTAGGAGAATACCGCCCACTAATGCCATAGGAAATAACGGCACATAACTCATGACTTGGAATCCCGTTTGTCCCCAAGTTACGGCCTCAATTAAAACTAATGCCCGCTGAATTAACCAGCCAAAAATTACCGCAATGCCCACAAACCCAAAGTTCATCGATAACGGATCGATTAATAATCCTTGGGTGAGATAGGCGCGACGTTGCTGTCGGCGGGGGGGTTCTTGACGGTGGCTGAGTTCGGTGACTTCCTCTAAATCTTCGGCCGGAGATTGAACCGTTGCAATATGTCCTTTTTTGCGGCCCCAATTGGCTAAAGCCGTTCCGGTGACAATGCCAGAGACAATTCCCACTGTTGCTAATCCTAAGGCTAAATCTGGCCCGTCTTGAAAGCCTAATTCTCTGAATGTTTCTGCCATGCCGCCTGCTGTGCCATGGCCCCCTTCAAAGCCAATTTCAATCAACGCCGCAGAAATGGGATTGACATCAAAGACAGGAATTAAAATCAGTAACGTCACCAGAATACCGACGACATATTGTCCCCAAGCTAAGGCTTGACCAAACACCACTTGAGGGGCGGCTTTGCGCCAAATATTACGAGGACTGGGAATGGTTTCTCCTAGGAATAACGCAGCGAAGACAATATTAATAAAAATCCCCGGAGACTGAGACCAAACGGTGCGAATGGGTTCGGTAAATAATCCCCCCGCCAGGAAAGTGTTTTCTCCGGTGACGGCCTGAACAATTGCCCCTAACACTTGGGGGCCGAGTAACAGTGCTAATGCTCCTGCTATAATCGATTCGGGCAGATAAAGTTGTTGAAAAAAGGGAATTTTGTGTTTAAGGTATCGCCCCGCTAAGACCAGCAGGGCAATCCAAATGAAGGCAAAAAATACATCTTTTAAGGTAAACATCAGTAAAACCCCTGATAATTGAATTTAGCTTACCAAGGGTTAAAACAAATAGATGTATCGTAAACAGCAACTGATTAAGTTGTTTTATTCTGCAATAAACTCAAAATCTGATTCTGTTAAAGTAACATTACGAACTACAGCAATTAAATCTCGGGAATGATCTCGGATAATCGTTGAACCTGCATTATTAACCCGCACAAAATAATCCTCAAAATTACCGGGTAACACAATAGTATCAATTCCCAGTTCAAAATCTGGGATAATTGCCCTGTCGGTATTATTGTTACCAATGTAGTAAATTGCGTTAGTATCTCCGAGGATAAAGCGATCGCTATCATTACGACCTCGCAAAATATCCCGTTCTCCTAAGCCGGGAGACATTGAATCTGGATCAACACCAATTAAATCATCGTTATCATTACCTCCGACAATGGTATCGTTACCCGCACCACCAATCAAGGTATCTTCACCACGGTTACCCATTAAACGATCATTATCATCATTTCCGAGTAGTACATCATCTCCAGCCAAACCTTTAACCGTGTCATCCCCTGCGAGGGCATCAATGGTATCATCACCAGATGTTCCTGTGATATTATCAGGGCTATCCGTTGCGCCGGATACGCTAGAGAGATCCAAACCCACAATTAACGGATCGTGATCGGAATTACGATAAGGCTGATCGCCATTAAATAAACTCGGATCTCGTCCAAAATCTAAGTTATAATCCAGTGCATCTGGTTCATCAGCGTTAACGTGCCATTCTGTTGCCCCTGTAATTTGATCAGATAAGGAACTATTGGCTAAAGCATAGTCTAATGTTCCAAACTGACCATCAAACACAAACGAGTAAGCATTATCCCCGATAAATTCTTCTGCGAGATCCGTATAACCTTCTGCTTCGAGGAATGTAATGGGATCTTCTTGGGCATAAGCATTTAAATCCCCGATAATTAAAATATCACTATCTCCACTCCCCGTCGGATCGCTGTCTAACCAAGCATCTAACGCTTCGGCACCTCGTAAGCGAGTCCCATTAAAATTACCTTGACCATCCCCAATATCAGCATCATCTCCTGATCCGCTGCCGCCTTTCGACTTAAAGTGGTTAACCGAAACAGTAAAGACTTCACCTGTACTTATTTCTTCAAAGGATACCGCAATCGGAGCGCGGTTTGTACTGACCCCGTCAAAAATAGGGCCACTCAAACCCAAAGCGGGTAAGTCAGAGTCGGTGAGAATTTCAACTGTTGTCCCCGGCGCTATTTGGACGCGATCGCTTTTGTAGATCACACCGACAGAAATTGCATCTCCGGTATCGACAAACGGTACACCTGGATTAACATAATCATAAGTCCCTGGGCCGACTTCAGCATTTAAGGCATCCACCAATACATCAATGGCAAATTCACCATCCCCGTTTTGATCGCCGTTAAATTCGTTTTCTAACTCAACTAAACCAACAATATCCCCGTCAATAATTTCTAAAGTGGTGACTAACTTATCCAGTTGACGATCAAATTCTGCTTGGCTGTCTGCGCCACGGGGATCGAGGTTATTGGGGCCACTACCAGGGTTACCCGCAACATCTAAAGTCGTGAAGAAATTAAGGACATTGAAACTAACAACGCTGAGATCTCCACCAACATCATCTGGCGTAGCTGGACGAGGGTTAGTGGCCTGAAAATCAACCGGGTCAGTGGGTTGAATGCGATAGTCACCAAAGCCAAAACTGAGGATACCGGAGAGATTATTGACTGTATCTCCACCCCGTAAAGTATTATTGGCACTTAAGGGGTTACCATCGCGACCGTGAATAATGGGATCGGGATTTTGTACGGTTTGACCATCATCTAAGACAATACGCCGTTTTTCAATGTCTGCTTGATAGGCATTGAAACCACTAACGCTGGGTTGGTTAAATTGAGTATATTGATCGAGACGACCATCTGTACCGGGTTGGTTGCTGCTACTATTCGACGAGAGTACAACTTCCCCAAACCGATCTAAATTAAAGTATTCGGTGACAAATAGGGTATCGGGGATAGTAATTTGCATCCCTTCGTAGGCTTCGAGATCCTCAACTGCCGTAACCGGGAAATTAACCGTTGCCGGGGTCGGTAAACTATCGCTTGCTTGAATACTGACCGTGACGTTGCTGAGTTGGGTTAAACCAAAAAATTCGGTCACTTCTCCCGTGACTTCCACCACATCCCCGACATTGACATCTACCGCTGGGGAACTACCATCAAAGATAAATAGTCCTTCTGAAGTGGTTAAGTTATTATCTGTATCGGCATCTTGTTCTTGGACAAAGAAGCCACTTAAATCACCATCTGTACCGTTACCCTGTTGATAATCTCCCACAACCACGGCTTCAATCGTAACGGTTTGCCCTACAATGGGGCTGGATGCGCCGCTGCCTTGAATGGTTGAAATTAACGTAATATTTGTACCATCATCGTTTTGAATTGTACCGTTGGCGGTTGCCGTTGTAATGGTTGCGCCATTTGTCGGGTTAGAGAGAGTAACATTGAAGCTTTCATCTGTCTCAATATCCGTATCTCCGGCAACTTCTACTGTTACTATTTGGCTGGTTTCATTGGCTGCAAAAGTTACTGTCCCAGAGGGTAAACTTCCGCCAAAGTCAGCCCCATTCACATCACCGGAAACGGTAAAATCAACAGCAGTTGTACCTGTAGTGTCTCCTGAACGGGTTAGGGTAAAAGTAAAAGGCGTTGTACCTGTATTGCCTTCGGCTTTGTCTGCGTCAGTCGATGCGATCGCTAAATTTGTACCTGTAGCGTTATCGCTGATAATCTGAATATTATCAATGGCAATATCTTCATCCCCGGAATCAAGATCGAAGGTAATCTGTAAATCTAATATTGATCCCGTTTCAGTTATTGTACTGGTGAATAAGCCAAAAGTCTCTGTAATTTCTGTACTGTCTCCTATGCCATCAAAATTCGTATCCAATAACGGGGCTGAATTGAACGTGCTACCATCATTTTCAATTGCCAATAAATTGTTATAACCGCCCCCATCTATTTGATATTCAAATAATACAAAATCAGAATTATCCCAATCTTGATTACCATCACTGGCATCATCTTCTGCGAGTAATGTACTGAAGCTAAGGTTATCAAAACCGCTAATATCAATCCCTGAAAAAGTCAGAGTTTGTAGAGGATCGGCTCCTTCTCCGTTGATATCTTGTGCGGTAAAATAAAAGCTACCATCTGGATTTAAAACTTGATAAACGCCACTAATATTACTCCCATCTGTCCGAGTAAAAAAGTCACCATTACCATCACTAAATTCAGGAATTGAAGTGGTATATCGAGTGCCATTTCCGTCCGTCTCGAAACTTTCAACAAACAGTGTAGTCATTGTAAAATTTACTCCATGTTTTACATCAGAATGATGAGTCAGTGCTGACTAATTTGCAGCACTGTCCCCGATCAATTTCCCTTTCCGCTAGGAATATTGATCAATTTTAGCTCTATAAAAAGACTAGTAAAATCTCTATAAAATTAACCTTATAGACTTTAAGTCTTTGATTAAAATACTAGTATTTTAACGGTCTATCAGGAAAAATTATAGTGATCAAACGGAAGTTTTGTCTGAATATTATATGGAATTAATAACTCTCCCCAATTGATCTAATTACTGTCCGTCAAATCTCAATAGCAGATCTTTCATAAATTTACATTAAACCATTCTGTTAATCCTAGAAATATCATCCATCACTCAGTTGAAATAACGATATTGAAAATCTCCTTTGTCAAAGAATATTTATCTTTGATGTTAAATTAATCAGATTAAGACAATATTACCGTTGCGTTAAATTTCTAAATGGGTTATTTGTGATTTGGCATCCATTCTTTGTTGTGAGTCTACTCCCTGTTGCCGACTTACCCACTTGCCCACTCCCAGATCCGCCGTTCCCTTGCTAATCACAGTCCCGTATAATAACAAAAATATCAGAAATTATTTCCTTTATATTCAAATTAATGAAAGTTGCAATTACAGGGGCTACAGGGTTTGTCGGCAGTCGTTTGGTGGAACGACTCAGTGAAATGGGACATTCAATTTTAGTGTTTAGCCGCAACCGTGACAAAGCCCAGCGTATTTTCCCCAAATCAGCCTATCCTCAACTCGAAATTGTCAGTTATACCCCCACTCAACCCGGTGCTTGGCAGGAGGCTTTAGCCGGATGTGAGGGTGTTGTCAACTTAGCTGGGGCCGCTTTAGTCGATGAACGCTGGACACCCGAACGCAAGCAAGAAATTATCAATAGTCGGGTTAAACTGACTGAAAATATCGTTAGTGCGATCGCAAAAGCCGACCCCAAGCCCGCAGTACTCGTGAATGCGTCGGCAATTGGATATTACGGCACCAGTGAAACCGCAACTTATGACGAAACCAGTCCGAGTGGGGATGATTTTCTGTCTGAGGTCTGTCAAAAATGGGAAACAGCCGCTGAAGCCGTTAAAGACACGGGGACAAGATTAGTGATTATTCGAGTTGGCCTGGTGATGGGGATGGGAGGGGCATTAGAAAAGATGTTAACTCCCTTTAAATTGTTTGCGGGCGGCCCACTGGGAGACGGTAATCAGTGGTTTTCTTGGGTGCATCGAGATGATTTAGTGAATTTAATCATTCATAGTTTGACCCATTCAGAGATGACAGGAGTATTAAATGGAACGGCCCCCAATCCCGTTAGAATGAAAGAATTCTGCCAAATTTTAGGTAAAGTCCTCAATCGTCCCTCCTGGTTACCCGTGCCTGCTTTTGCTTTAGAAGCATTATTGGGAGAAGCGGCTAAATTGGTGTTGGAAGGTCAGCAAGTCTTACCCAAACAAACTCAGCAAACCGGATTTAAGTATCAATATCCCCAGCTTGAAGCCGCGTTGAGAGAAATTTTAAGTTAGCAGAGGAATTGTAATTAGTTGTTGGTCATTGGCTTTTTGTTTGCCATGGGTCAATTAAAATAACAAGTTATAGTGAGTTGTGGCATCTTCAGCTTAACTGAATTATACCAACCGACTCTTGATGATTGTCAGTACAACCGAATACCGAATTACTAACAATCTCTTAACTTAGGTTTCTTCTCTCGATCAATTACGAAGATTTATTCACCATCAACAGCCAGACTCACCATGGTTTCCCCTCACTCACAAAACACCCACATTCAGCACGCCCGTAACAGTTTACGACAGTCTCTGTCTCGTATTTCCCAAATGCGGCGACAAAAAGGCAAAGAGACACAACTGCAAGCGACGTTACAAACTCAGTTAGAAATCTTAAACGCCAGCTTAAAAAAGCTCGATCAATGTTTGATTCGCATTGCCGTCTTTGGCTTAGTCAGTCGAGGCAAGTCAGCGGTTTTAAATGCTTTATTGGGAGAAAGTTTACTACAAACAGGCCCCCTGAATGGCGTGACGCAATGGCCCCGTTCGGTGCGTTGGGATGTGGTGATCGATAACAGTTCTGAGGATAATATTATTCCGGTTGAATTAATCGATACACCGGGGTTAGATGAAGTGGGGGGAGAAGTCCGGGGAGATATGGCGCGGGAGGTAACGCGGCAAGCGGATTTAATTCTGTTTGTCGTGTCGGGGGATTTAACACGCACCGAACATGATGCCTTATGTGAATTACGTTTAGCGCAAAAACCGTTAATTGTCGTTTTTAACAAGATTGATTTATATACTGAAGCAGAACAAGCGGCAATTGTGGATAATCTGCGAAAGGTGGTGTTAGAGGCAAAAACTTCAAAAATCCCTTTGAAAGCACCTTCTCGCCTCAATGATGCTGTCTTAGAAGTGGTTAAAGTAGCGGCTGAACCTGCCCCGATTCCGGTACGGGTGCAATGGCCTGATGGTCGAGTTAGCGCTCAGTGGGAAGCTCAAACCCCTAATATTGAAGAATTACGGCAAGTGATTGTCAGTACATTGCGCCGAGAAGGGCGATCGCTATTGGCATTAAATGCACTTGTTCAAGCCAGATCTGCTGAAAAAACTATTGCTCATGAAACAATACAAATTCAACAGAATGAAGCAGATGATTTAATTTGGCAATTTACCAGATATAAAGCATTGGCAGTGGCATTTAATCCCATTGCGATTTTAGATATATTAGGAACTTCCATGGCGGATTTATTATTAATTCGTTCTTTAGCACGATTATATGGTTTACCCATGACCAGTTATGAGGCGGGAAAGTTATTACAAAAGATTTTACTCAGTTCTGGCGGAATGTTATTGGCAGAATTAGGCAGTGGTTTATTACTGGGTTTGGGTAAAAGTGCGGCGGGTTTAGCCACTGATATTTCAACTTATGCTGGCGTTGCCATTACTCAAGCGTCAATTGCCGCTTACGGCACTTACACGGTAGGGAAAGCGGCTCAAGTTTACCTTGAACAAGGGTGTACTTGGGGAGAATTTGGCATTGATACGGTGATTCAAGATATCTTAAATCAAGTGGATAAAGATACAGTTATTCATCAATTGAAACAGGAACTCAAGCTGTAGATTAGTGATTAGTAAAGAGTGATTTATAAGGCTTTCTATCTTGCCAGTGCGCGTCGCGCTATTATTGCCTTACTGTTTCGGTTTATCAATAGTCTTATTCGTCGAGTTTAAAATCATTTTATGAATAAAACTCAGCAATCTAAAACTTATCGCGGAGATATTTTAGTGATTGATGACACCCCTGCTAATTTGAGGTTGTTGGTTAATCTTTTGAGTGCCAAAGGATATAAAGTTCGAGCCTTACCCAGTGGAAGAATTGCCTTAGCAGGGATTCATGCAGCACTACCTGACTTAATTCTCCTGGATATTATGATGCCTGATATGGATGGTTATGAAGTGTGTCAGCGACTGAAAGCTAATGAAATAACTCAGGAAATCCCTATTATTTTTATTAGCGCGATGCACGAAGTCATCGATAAAGTTAAGGCATTTTCCATGGGAGCCGTTGACTATATTACAAAACCTTTTCAAGCGAAAGAAGTGATTGCTCGAGTTGAAACCCATCTAGAAAATCGTTTTTTACAGGAGCGACTAAAAGCAAAAAACAATGAGTTATCTCAAGCTTTAGAAGAATTAAAAACAGCTCAAGAACATATTATTAAATCTGAGAAAATGGCAGCTTTAGGACAATTAGTTGCCAGTATTGCCCATGAAGTCAATACCCCTTTAGGAGCCATCCAAGCCTCTAGCAGCAATAGTAAAATCGCTTTAAATGAGTTTTTTGTGGCTTTACCAAAACTGTTAAAACAATTTACTAAAACCGATCAACAAAATAATTTCTTAGAATTCTTAAAACGAGCGCTAGAGAAACCTCATCCGATTTTACCCGCAGAAAAACGACAGTTTAAACGCCATCTCACTCAGCAATTACAATCAGAAGGAATTCCCGGCGCTCGACAAATTGCTGATACATTAGTTGATATTAATATCTATGATAATATTGAGCCATTTTTACCGTTACTAAAAAATCATGACCAAGAATGGTTACTGTCAGTCATTTATAATTTAAGTCGATTACAAACCAATAATCAGACAATTATTCAAGCCGTTGAACGTGCATCAAAAGTGATATTTGCCCTAAAACGCTATGCTCGTTATGATCAAACTGAAGAGAAACAGTGTGTGCAGGTGAGTGAGGGTATCGAAACGATATTAGAACTTTATCACAATCAACTCAAGCAAGGTATTGCAGTCCTTCGTTCCTATCAAACTGTTCCTATGATTGAAGGATATCCAGATGAACTCAATCAGGTTTGGACAAATTTAATTTATAACGCCATCCAAGCGATGGAATGTCAGGGAACCCTCACTCTGTCAATTTTTCAACAGGATAATCATGTGGTTGTCGAAGTTGGCGATACAGGGTGTGGCATTGCGCCAGAGATTCAAGATAAAATATTTGAACCTTTCTTTACAACAAAGCCTGTGGGAGAAGGCAGTGGGTTAGGTTTGGATATTGTGCAAAAAATTATCCATAAACATCAGGGTAAAATTAAAGTCAGGAGTCAACCCCAAAAAACAATATTTCAAGTTTATCTGCCAATGGCAACAACTCAAGGTTCTCTCTGTTAAAACTGTTAATTCTTGCTGCGCTTGCAACCGGGATGAAAATCTCCCATCAACCGCACCGCAATTTTACCAGCAGTTGAAGATAAAAACCCAGTTTGAGTCACTACGGTTAGAGGAAATCATGTCAAGTAAAGCAATTTTATGTGTCGATGATGAAGTGATTGTATTAGACAGTCTCAAAGAACAACTAAAACGCCGATTTGGTCATCAATATTTATATGAAACCGCCGAATGTGTCGATGAGGCTTGGGAAATTCTTGAAGAATTACAGGCAGAGGGAATCGAAATTTTAGCCATTATTTCAGACTGGTTAATGCCAGGGGTAAGGGGAGATGATTTTTTAATTCAAGTTCATCAAAAATTTCCCGATATTTTAACTGTTATGTTAACAGGACAAGCAGATCATACAGCAATTTGTCGAGCCAAGGAAGAAGCTAATTTATACTGTTGTTTGTATAAGCCTTGGAGTGAGGAAGAACTCGTTCGGATTATTTCATCAGCACTACAGTAATTTATGAATTCCCTAGCAATTTTATGTGTCGATGATGACGAAATGGTGTTAGATGTTCTTTTAGAACAGCTTAGCCGCTGTTTGAAAGAACCCATAAAAATTGTCGCAGTAAAAGCCCCAGAAGCCGCCTTAGAACTCATCACAGAATTGCCAGCAGAGGGATATGAAATTGCTGTTTTAATTATTGATTATTATCTTCCCAATCGGTCAGACTGGGAATTATTACTGAATCTTAAATCTCAGCTTCCACAACCGTTAAAAATATTATTAACAGAAAATATTAATCCTCAAGATTTTGAGCAAACTGTCCAACAAACAAATATATATCGCTACATTACTAAACCTTGGGATCAATTAGATTTACAGTTAACGGTTCAAGAGGCAGTTCGACGATATCGCCAAGATTTACAACTGGCTCAACACAATCAAGATTTAAAACAACTCAACACTGAATTAGAGAAAAAAGTCACTGAAAGAACGGCTGAGTTATTGACAGCAAATGATCGGCTTCATCAACAAATAACGAAGTTACAATGGGTCGAAGAAGAGTTACAGTTTCTATTAAATTTAAGTCAGGCCATTAGTTCAGCAACTGACTTTGAGACCGCAATAGAAATTGCATTGCAATCCCTTTGTCAGCGCACAAATTGGACTTATGGTGAGGTGTGGTTACCGTCTGTAGATGAAACCGTATTAGAATGTAGTCCGATTTGGTATTGTAATTGTCAAGATCAAGAACCCGAAGAAATTGCCTCAGTTCATCAGTTTCGCAATCATCTTAAAGGGATTACATTCCAACCGGGAGAAGGAATTGCTGGACGAGTTTGGCAAACCAAAAAAACAGAATGGATTCCTGATATTTATCAAAGCTTAGATTGTAAAACAATTCCCCCAGTGAGTTATCCTCATCTGGTTCAACATCCGGCTAAAAATTATGGGTTTCGCGCTCGGTTTGGTGTTCCTATTTTAGGGAGCAAAGTCACTAATAATAATG
The DNA here is from genome assembly GCA_964434975.1 of uncultured Lyngbya sp. Lineage (GTDB taxonomy): Bacteria > Cyanobacteriota > Cyanobacteriia > Cyanobacteriales > Microcoleaceae > JAAURB01. The sequence goes on along the minus strand of CAYSWY010000011.1, from coordinate 93,953 downwards.
ATATTATTGCTGCGACTCAAGAGCAAGTAATCTCCGGTTCAAATTCAAACAATTCTTTATCAAATCCTCACTATTTATTAGGACAAAATATTCAATCTCCGGTTTTGGCAGTACTGGTGTTTTTTATTCAAGATGCTCAACCCGAAAATGAACGTTTTACTCAATTAATTTCAACAATTACAACTCAACTCGGTACAGTTTTACAACAGAAAAAAACAGAAGCTGGCATGAAAGCACTATTTGCCGCCATGACAGAAGTTGTGATGGTATTTGATTCAAAAGGACGTTGTTTACAAATTGCACCGACAAATTTATCTCAATTTTCCCAAGTGACTGAACAATTAATGGGTAAAACACTCTACGATCAATTTCCGGTGGCTAAAGCCAATCAATTATTAGCAAAAATACATTGGACACTTCAAACTCATCAAACCGTTCAAGTGGAATATCGCTTAAACATTCAACAGCAAGATATTTGGTTTTCTGCTAGTATTTCTCCTTTATCTGATCAAACCGTTATTTGGGTTTCTCAAGATATTACTCATCGTAAACAGATGGAAGAAAAACTAAAAAGAAGTGAAGAAAAATATCGTCATATTATTCAAAATGTTAGTTCTATTATTGTTCGCTGGGACCCCGAAGGATACGTTCAATTTATTAATGCTTATGGCTTAGAATTTTTCGGTTATTCAGAACAAGAATTAATCGGTAAAAATTTAAGTGATACATTAATTCCTCAAGTTGAAACCTCAGGTCGAGATTTAAGCCAGCTTGTGGAAAAAATTTGTCAAAATCCAAAAGAATATTCGATTTATGAAAATGAAAATATCTGCCGAAATGGTAAACGAGTTTGGGTGACTTGGGTCAATCAACCAATTTATGATAAAAAAGGTGATTTAATTGAAATTCTTTCTGTGGCAACTGATACGACGCAACGTCGTTTAGCTGAACAAGCATTACGAGTTGAACAGGAAAAATCCGAACGGTTACTGTTAAATATTTTACCGAAAAAAATAGCTGAAAAACTCAAGCAAACGAAAGGAGAAGTGATTGCAGAAAAGTTCGAGGAAGTGACTATTTTGTTTGCAGATATTGTCGGATTTACGCCACTGTCTGAAAGACTTAATCCGATGGAACTGGTGAGACTGCTGAATCATATTTTTTCAACCTTTGATCAACTGGCTGAAGTGTTAGATTTAGAGAAAATTAAAACCATTGGAGATGCTTATATGGTGGCGGCTGGATTACCCATTCCTCGAGAAGATCATGCAGAAGTGATTGCGGATATGGCACTTTCAATGCAAGTTGCAGTGGATCATTTTATATTTGATCAAGGAGAAACTTTACAAGTTAGAATTGGAATTAATACGGGAATGGCAGTCGCAGGAGTGATTGGTACGAAAAAATTTATCTATGATTTATGGGGAGATGCCGTCAATGTTGCCTATCGCATGGAATCAACCGGAGAATCTGGAAAAATTCAGGTCACTCAAGCGACTTATGAACAACTAAAAGATAAATATTTATTAGAAAAACGAGGAGAAATTGAAGTCAAAGGCAAGGGGGAAATGACAACGTATTGGTTATTAGAAAGGAAGTAATCGAAAATAATAGAGAGTTTTTAGTGATTAGTTGTTGGTTATGAGTTGATTACCTACAGTAAGATTGCCGATTGCCTCTTCCCCATTCCCAGGTGCAGCACTATAATTTAAAATTTCTGTACACTAGAAGGAAGTGGGTTTGGCAAACTGCGCTAAAATTCATAGCATCCGTCAAACTGATCTGTTGTTTTAATTCTCATTCCCGAACTGAAGGAGTTGCGATGAAGTCCAAGAGTCAAGCTGTATTTGTATACTTAATCAGAAATGGTTTAATCCTGCCGACACTGCTGTTTGCGGCCAGCCTGACAATCGTACCCATCACTTTAGCGCAAACCCCCGAAACACCCACAGAAAGCCTTTCAGAACAACAGCAGGAACTTGAACGCCTGCGGCAAGAACAGGAAATACAAGCGGCTGAGGCGGACCGCATTTTTAGTCGAAGCATGTTGTTATTTAACCTGATGTTGGGGTTGCTGGCGATAGTGTTGACGGGTGCAATTGTGGCATTATGGATATTGCGCCGTTCTGTGATTCATGAAGTCACGGGAATTGTTGAAAGTCATTTGAATGAATTGGGAGATTTAGAACATCGCATTGTTACAGGAAATCGCAAACTCGAAGCGGTGTTACAAAGTACAGAAGATTTAACGACAGAATTAAATCAAGAAGCCAATCAATTTGAACAATATTTAGAGGTAAAACGCGATCAATTTGAAGGGTTACAATCTGATTTAGTTCAGAAAAAACAACACAAAATAGCGGAATTTCAACAGTTACAATCGCAAGTTGAACAGGCGAAACAGCAAACCGTCGAAAATTTTAATCAGTTAAAGTCTGAGTTAATTGAATCAAAAGATCAAACTTTGGGGAATTTTGAAGCAACACAAGCTGAGTTAATTGCCTCAAAAGATCAAACCTTAGGGAATTTTGAACAGACACAAGCCGAGTTCGTTCAATCCAAAGAACAAGCATTAGATGAGTTAGAACAACAGCTTAAACAGGCAAGAGAAACTAAACAACAGCTTACAGAACAATTTACGACTCAGTTAGGTGAGTTACAAAAATCTACACAACAGCAACAAGATGAAATATTAAAGGAATTTCAACAAGCTAGTACACAGTTAACAGCGGAATTTTCTCAAGTTAAGACAGAAGTTGAAGGAAATAAAGATAGTACACTTCAAGCGTTGAAAGGTTCGGAAGCAGAAGTGGCACAGCAATTGGCGGCGATACAAAATAAAACGGAAGAAAAACGCCAGTTAATGTTACAAGATATTGCAGCGATTGAGTTAGAATTGCGGCAAAAAATATCAACAGTTCAAGGAGATTTAACAGGACAGCAAGGGGAAATTGTTAGGAAGTGGAAACAAGCGGAATTGGAGTTTGCTAAACAGTTAGCAGAATTGCAAAAGGAAACTCAAAAGCAACGAGATATTATCCTAGAAAATCTACAAGGAATGGAAGCAGAATTTACACCGCAGTTAATGGAAATCCGGACATTAACAGAACAAAAAGCACAGCAGCAACTTGAACAATCTCTGCAAGAATTAGAACAAGTCGGTCAAGCTTTGGCGGCACAATTGGCAGAAGCGCAGGGTAAAATTCAAGAACGAGTTCAGCAAAAATATCAGACTTTGAAACAGTTAGAAGCAGAATATATTGCTGAAGTTTCCCAAGCAAAATCGAATTTCCAAACTCAAAAAGACCAGCAAACCGAAAGTTTAAAACAGCTTGAAACAGCATTTACAACCCAGGCAACAGAGGCACAAACGGGAATTAAAAGTCAGTATGAGAAGTTATTACAGGTGGTAAATGAGTCTCAGCAAGAAGCCGGGACTCAACTGTCTGAATTTAAGTCAGCGTTGCGCGATCGCAAAAATGTTACATTTGAAAAGTTAGATAAGTTTGAAACCACGTTAGCCGAACAAATTGCGGAAATTCAATCCGATGCTAAGGCTGAAAAAGATAAGATTATTCAACAATTAGCAGAAATTTCACCCACATTTATTGCGGAAAAAGCGATTTCAGAAGTTCTTGATAAAGTTAATCAACTGACTGAACAAGTTGAGAAAATTAAATCTAATCAACCGGAACTCTTTTTAGATGCAGAAGAAGTCATCACACAGGGAAATGTACTCTTTTCAGAAGGACGTTACGAAGAAGCGTTTGTGGCTTATGAAAAAGCCGTACAATTGCAACCCCAACATCATAAAGCCTGGTTAAACCGGGGGATCACTTTAAGACGATTAAAACGCCATCAGGATGCTATTAACTCCTACGAAAAGGCATTAGAATTAAAACCAGACTATCATCAAGCATGGGTTGATCGAGGGGTTTCTTTGGGTATTTTACAACAACATGAAGCCGCTTATGAATCATTCGATCAAGCTGTTCAATTGAAGCCAGACGATGCAGTCGCTTGGTTAAACCGAGGCATGGCGTTACAGGTGATTGAAAAGTACGAAGAAGCCGTTAAATCTTTCGATAAATCTGTAGAAATAGACCCCAGTTCAGCCAAAGCTTGGAATTATAAAGGCTATACCTTAATGCAGTTAAATCGTCCGCAGGAGGCGTTAGAAAGCTTCAATCAAACCTTAAAAATTCAACCTCAACACGCCGATGCTTATTATAATAAAGCCATTTGTTACGCCATGCAAGAGAATACAGAACTCGCGTCAGAAAACCTGGAAAAAGCCATAGTAATTAATCCCCGCTATCAAGAAGAAGCCAGAACAGACCGTAATCTCACACAAATTGTCAAGCAGTTACGTTATCAAAAACAGTAATTTGAGGAGTAGGGGC
>CAYSWY010000011.1:0-89450 GCA_964434975.1 uncultured Lyngbya sp. | reverse complement strand
ACACAAATTGTCAAGCAGTTACGTTATCAAAAACAGTAATTTGAGGAGTAGGGGCCCATTGCATGCGCCCTTTCAATTTCAATTCGGGTTTTTTAACGCTTGTAAAGCGGGGGCAACTGCAAAATTTCCATAACTATATTCACTGACGGCATGCCATTGATAAATATTTTCTCTAAATTGTTGCCACTGTTGATAAATCTCCCGGAAAGTTGCATCTTTACTGGCATTTTCTTCGTATAATTCAAAGGCTTGAGTTTGGGCAGCTTGCATAATTTCTGGACTATAAGCCCGCAATTGAGTCCCACTTTCAATTAATCGTTTTAACGCCTGGGGATTTTCACTATCATAGGTGGCTAAACAATTAATATTCGCTTCCTCAGCAGCCGCTTTTAGGATTTCTTGATATTCTGTCGGTAGCCCATTCCAAGCCTTTAAATTAATCTGTAAATCAAAACTAGAACCCGGTTCCCACCATCCCGGATAGTAATAGAATTGGGCAGCTTTATTCAAGCCTAATTTCTCATCATCAAACGGCCCAACCCACTCCGCTGCATCAATTGCCCCTCTATCTAATGCGAGGAAAATTTCACCGCCTGGTAACACTTGAACATTCACCCCTAAGCGGTTTAAAACCTGTCCGCCTAGCCCTGGAATTCGCATTTTTAACCCTTTTAAATCATCAACCGTATTCACTTCCCGTTTAAACCATCCCCCCATTTGTACCCCCGTATTTCCCGCCGGAAAGGCAATGGTATTAAAATCAGCATACAGTTTATGCATTAATTCTAAACCCCCGCCTTGATGCAACCAAGCATTTTGTTGTTGGGCATTTAAACCAAACGGAACACAAGTTCCAAACGCTAACGCTGGATTTTTTCCAATGTAATAATAACTGGCAGAATGACCACATTCAACGGTTCCTTGTTGAACTGCATCTAAGACTTCTAAACCGGGTACAATTTCCCCAGCGGAAAACACCTGAATTGTAAACCGTCCATTGGTCATTTCATCGACTCGTTTTGCTACCATTTCCGCTGCCCCATAAAGGGTTTTTAAAGAAGTCGGCCAACTGGTTGCCATCTTCCACCTGAGGCTAGGAAGTCCGCCTTCTGTGGTGGTAGAATTAGAGGCAGTCTCAGAGGACGTACAAGCAGAAATTGCAGCCGTTGTTACAGCCCCTGTTGCAGCATATCCTAATAGTTTACGGCGTTTCATTTTAAAATTTAATCTAATATAAATAGTATTTTTTTATTTTATCAATCAATCGAAAAAATCATATTAATTTATTTAACAAAATTAGACAGAGAAAACTGGCTATATTCTAACTCACTAATAGAATGCCACAAATAAATCGAATCTCGGAATTGTTTCCAACTGTCATAAACTTGTTTAAAGGATGCACTTTTACTTGCCTTTTCTTCAAATAACTCAAAACTCATTGCTTCAGCCGCTTTTAAAATTTCTGGGCTAAATTCTCGCAGTTGAGTTCCTTGTTGAACTAACCGTTGTAAAGCGGGAGGGTTGCGGGCATCGTATTTAGCTAAACACTCCGTATTGGCCTCTATTGCTGCTGTTTGTAAAATATTTTGATAGTCTGACGGTAAACTATTCCAAGCCTTTAAATTCACCAATAAATGTAACGTTGGCCCGGCTTCCCACCATCCCGGATAATAATAGAATTTTGCCGCTTTATTTAACCCTAATTTCTCATCATCATAGGGCCCAACAAACTCCGCCGCATCAATTGCCCCTCTTTCTAAAGCGAGAAAAATCTCTCCTCCCGGTAACACTTGAACATTCACGCCCAAACGAGATAAAATCTCTCCCCCTAGCCCCGGAATTCGCATTTTTAACCCTTGTAAATCGGCAACGGTATTAATTTCCCGTTTAAACCATCCCCCCATTTGTACCCCTGTATTTGCTGCCGGAAAAGCAATGATATTAAACTGAGAATAAACTTGATTAATCGCTTCATTTCCACCGCCTTGATATAGCCAAGCATTCTGTTGTTGGGCATTGAGTCCAAACGGAACAGCAGTTGCAAAAGCTAAAGCGGGATCTTTACCGATATAATAATAGCTAGCTGTATGACCACATTCAACGGTTCCCTGCTGAATGGCATCTAAAACTTCTAATCCGGGAACAATTTCTCCGGCGGCAAAGGTTTGAATAATAAACCGTCCATTGGTCATTTCTTTGACTCGTCGGGCAATGGTTTGGGCAGCCCCATATAATGTGTCTAAAGAAGTCGGCCAACTTGTTGTCAGTTTCCACCGGATATTCGGCTGAGATTGAGCTTTTGCTTGAGAAGAAACCGGATTTAAACCGATAGATGCAGCCGTAGTTGTTGCGGCATAATTTAATAATTTTCGGCGTTTCATTATCATCAAAACAATAGAACTATCAGCAGTTTATCATTGTTAAATCCTGAGACAGTCAAACAGTTAAGAAATTTAATACAGGTTAGGTTTATCATTCTAGCGGATTATGGGAAAACTAATGAGGTCAGATTATTTCAAACATCCCGTGTAAATTGTATCACTCTGGACATTAGGAGAGATAGAATGAATCTTCAAAATATTGCGATTCTTGCTGTATTCGGAATGAGTATCAGTTCTTGTCAATTGATTCATCAAAGTCAAGATTTAGATCAGCCGGATACTATGACAGACAGTCTTTCTGTAGAAGAAAATGCAGAAAGTATAGACAAAAAAATGACGGATTTAGAGAAAGCTAAACAGCTAGCCTGGGAAGCTTCTACTCTAGTGCAAAATCCTCCCCATCCTCAGTCTACGTGGCAAAGCGCACAACAAAAATGGCAAGATGCCATTGAAATTCTGGTTAAAATTCCGCCAGAACATTCTGATTTTATCGAAGCCCAACAAAAGCTAACAAATTACAAAAATAATTATTTATTAATTCAACAACAGTGGGAAAAAGCAGAACAAGCTTTGCGACTTAATAATCAAGCGATACAACAGATTCAATCTGAAGAATATCAAGCAGCAATTAATACTTTAAATCAAGCGATTAATCTCAATTCTGGAGAAGTTAAATTATACCTCAATCGCGGCGTTGCTTATTCACAACTCAACAGCCATCAATCGGCAATTGATAATTATAATAAAGCAGTAGAAGTTCAGCCTGATAGTGCGGATGCTTATTATTATCGAGGAGATGAATATTTACAACAAGGAGAAGTAAAAACAGCATTGAGTGATTATAATAAAGTGATTCAGTTGAATCCTAAATATTCCTCTGCTTATTTAGATCGAGGATTTATTTATGCAGAAATGGGAGAAAACAAAAAAGCAGTAGAAGACTTAAAAAAAGCGGCACAATTGCTTGAAAAAGAAGGGGATACAGCCACAAAGACTTTAGCCTTAGAAGTGGCTCAACAGCTTCAGCCTAATGTAGAAATAAATAATGAAGTAGAACAGACAGAAGAGATGACAGAAAGTTCTGAAGATGATGTTAATACTGTTATCGTCCAAGAAAAAGAACCTGTAATTATTTATAGAAACCGCCGAACTTATCGTCGTCCTTCCCGTCGGACTCGTCGTCGTCGATAAATGATTTAAACTCGATCATAGCATATCAAGTTATATAAAACCTATCTAATTCGGGTAAATTGACCTTTTCCTAAATCAGTCATAAAACCTTAATGCTTTTTAATATTATTTAAGCGTTTAAGCCTGGGGATTTAACTTAAATTAAGATTCTCATAAAACATGATGTCAAACCCTGAATATTTAATTATTCTAGAGATATGGCAAAACAATTCAATCTATTGAATTAGGCTGGTATAACTGAAGGGATGCATCGTGTCTAAATATAAAGCTTTGATGATAGGACTCATGATTACAGCGTTAAGTAGCTGTAGTATTGCATGGATTAAACAAATTCAACAAAAAAACTTGAATCAAGCTCAACTTAAGCAGATTGAACTTCAAAAAATTAGCGCATATCATAATCCAGACTCTCTAAAAAAAGCGAGGAGACAAACGAAAAATTATTTAAATCAGTTAGAACAAACTCCTATCATTCCATGGATAGCTGAACCTTCGGAACAATTTCGACTGGAACAACAGCAGTTATCTGCACAGCTTGAACAACTCGAACAAGCTATAGCTGATGTAGAAAGTAATGTAAAATAATCATTAAAATCTGAGGGTTTTCGCTCTTATTATTTTAAAGTATAACAAAACAATAATTTCTCTTTTACAGTTTGATGCTCAGATTTTCCTCGATTGATAAAATAGATGTTATAGCGATCATTGTTTGCCATCAGTCGTCAGCCAGATTATGAATCAAAATTTGACTTAAAAAACCCGATTCATTCATCTCGAAACAAAATTACTTTTTATTGCATTTTTAAAAAAGTTAGAAAAAACTAACCCTTGAGCAGTATAATAGAAAAAAGAATTTAGCTATTAATAAAGGAGAGAGACCTCGCTCGTAAACGATCTCTTTCCTTTATTGATCATGTTTGATTCAGGCTTGATTATTGTTGGAGTAATATAACTTATGGTTGCACAAATTTCTGAAAAATACGAAACTAAAACACAAGAAATTGCGAAAGAACTTTTAGCCGCAACACAAGAGAAGAAACGCTCTTTTTTCAGTCAGTTACAAAACCAGATGCGGCTGGATGATAAACTCTTAGACTGGACGATGTCAAATCCCGGCTTACGAGTCCAATTATTCCATTTTATTGACTGTTTACCAGCGCTGAGAAGTAAACCTGAAATTGCCGCCCACTTGCAGGAATATCTCACCACTGAAACGGTGGAATTACCCGATTTGCTTAAGAATCTATTAAACTTTGCCAACCCTGATTCTGCTCCGGGTAAACTGGCTGCCACAACAGTTGCTCCTGCGGTTGAAACTCTGGCTCATAAATATATCGCAGGGGACACTATTGCGCAAATCATTAAAACCTTAGAAAAACTGCGGAAAGATAAATTAGCATTTACGGTGGACTTATTAGGAGAAGCCGTTATTACTGAAACAGAAGCCGAAGCTTATCTCAATAGCTATCTCGAACTGATGGAAAAATTGAGTGAGGCGGCGCAAAAATGGTCACCTGTTCCTCAAATTGATCAAGCTGATGGTGAACCCCTTTCAAAAGTCCAAGTTTCGGTTAAATTAACGGCTTTTTATTCTCAATTTGACCCCCTAGATGTTAAAGGTAGTGAAGCTCAAGTAAGTGAACGTATTCGCATACTGTTACGTCGGGCAAAAGAAGTGGGGGCTGCGGTTCATTTTGATATGGAACAATATGCCTATAAAGATCAGACATTAAGTATTCTCAAAAATATATTATTAGAAGAAGAATTCCGCAGTCGGACTGATATTGGCATGACCATTCAGGCTTATTTACGGGACTCTAAAAAAGATCTAGAAGGCATTATTGAATGGGCAAAATTACGCGGTCATCCGGTAACTGTTCGCTTGGTAAAAGGGGCGTATTGGGATCAAGAAACCATCAAAGCCATGCAGAATGACTGGCCCCAACCGGTCTATAATGACAAAGCAGCCACCGATGCCAACTATGAAGAAATTACCCAATTGATGTTAGAAAATCATCAATACATTTATTCCGCTATTGGCAGTCATAATGTTCGTTCTCAAGCCAAAGCTATTGCTGTAGCAGAAACCTTAAATGTTCCCCGTCGGGCCTTTGAAATGCAGGTTTTATATGGCATGGGTGACCCACTGGCAAAAGCTTTAGCCCAAAAAGGATATCGGGTGCGGATGTATTGTCCTTATGGGGATTTATTACCGGGAATGTCCTATTTAATTCGACGGTTATTAGAAAATACGGCTAACAGTTCATTCCTGCGACAAAGTCAAGAACAACAGCCAATTGATCAACTTTTAGCGCCGCCGCGAGGTGATGAAGAAAGTACGATTTTTGACAACTGGAAACCTGTTTTCCCCAATGCAGATGATAGCGATTTTTCCGATACCATTCAACGAGAAAAAGCCTTAAAAGCTTTAGAAACCATTCATTCACAATTGGGTCAAACTTACTTACCCTTAATTAATGGTCAACGGGAAAATAGCGAAAACTTAGTCAACTCGGTTAACCCTTGTCAGCCGACAGAAGTCGTTGGAAAAATAGGCTTAATTAGTATTGAACAAGCAGACAAGGCTATTCAAGCAGCAAAAGATGCCTTTCAGACTTGGAAACGGACACCCGTCCGAGAACGGGCTGGAATTTTACGCAAAGCAGCCGAATTAATGGAACAACGGCGTTATGAATTGTGTGCTTGGATGGCGTATGAAGTGGGTAAAACCTTATCTCAATCTGACCCAGAAGTTTCTGAAGCAATAGATTTTTGTCGCTATTATGCCGATGAAATGGAACGCTTAGATCAAGGATACAATTATGATACAGCCGGAGAAACCGACCGTTATCAATATCAACCTCGCGGTATTTCTGTTGTTATTTCTCCTTGGAATTTCCCCTTAGCTATTCCGGTTGGGATGACCGTTGCATCCTTGGTAACGGGTAATTGCACCTTATTAAAACCCGCAGAAGTCTCCTCAGTTATTGCCGCAAAAATTACCGAAATTTTAGTCGATGCTGGCATACCAAACGGCGTATTTCAATATATTCCCTGTAAAGGTTCAACCGTCGGTTCACACTTAGTCAAACATCCCGATGTTCACATGATAACCTTCACCGGGTCCCAAGAAGTGGGCTGTCAAATTTACGCTGAAGCCGCCATTTTACGCCCTGGACAAAAACATTTAAAACGAGTTATTGCCGAAATGGGCGGTAAGAATGCCATCATTGTTGATGAAAGTGCCGACCTCGATCAAGCCGTCGCTGGGGTGGTTTATTCCGCCTTTGGTTACAGCGGACAAAAATGTTCTGCTTGTTCCCGCGCTATTGTTTTAGAACCTGTTTATGATGCCTTCGTCAAGCGATTAACAGAAGCAGTGCGATCGCTTAATGTTGGGGATGCAACTCATCCGAGTACCTTTGTCGGGCCAGTGATTGATGCTAAAGCCCAACAACGCATCAAAGAATACATTGAAACAGGTAAACAAGAAGGAGAATTAGCCATTCAAGTTGATACCCCAGAAACCGGATATTTCGTCCCCCCCACGGTTTTTAAAAATATATCTGCCGATGCCACAATTGCCCAAGAAGAAATATTTGGCCCTGTTTTAGCGGTAATTAAAGCAAAGAATTTCAACGAAGCCATTGATATTGCTAACGGCACTAACTTTGCATTAACCGGGGGATTATATTCACGAACTCCCTCTCATATCGACCAAGCCAAAGCTGATTTTGAAGTCGGAAACTTGTACATTAACCGAACGATTACCGGAGCAATTGTTTCTCGTCAACCTTTCGGCGGCTTTAAACTTTCCGGTGTCGGTTCAAAAGCTGGAGGACCTGATTATTTACTTCAATTCCTCGAACCTCGTACCATTACAGAAAATATTCAACGTCAAGGGTTTGCACCCATTGAAGGATTTGAATAATCTGTAATATTTTCTAGGGGCATAACAATATGTTGTGTCCCTGTCTAAGAATAACAATTAGTCTTCTTACTCTGACAACCTAGCTTGAAGTCAGGTGTTTTTTATCACTTATGTTATAATATTTTCAGTTAAGTAGTTATTAGAGAAAATAAATTATATTTTGATTGAGCTTTTAGTGGCTTTATTGATACGGATATATCTATTAAAAAATCACTCTAAAATATTCTGCTTTGCTGTATTTTTTATAAAATAAAGATATGAGATTAAAACAATCTTTTCTAAAGTTCATATTAACTTTTACTCTCTCTATTTTATTCTGTGTATTTATCTCTTCTGTCACTCAAGCTCAGAGTACTACTACTGCTCAAGTTGCTCGAGAGGCTTTCTTTTATAAAAATAGCAGTTTCTGGGAAAAACTTTCTGTTAGTATTATATCAGCTTTTTTAGGCACAATATTGGGTTACTTCTCTTCGGGAAAGCAACACAGAGATCAAGCCATAGAGCTTTCCTATGCAACAAGCGTATCAAGTGTTTTAGAATTTAAAAAAGACATCGGCTCTAATGAAGAAATTGGTATTCGTTATAGAGAACATCATGATCTTGCAGATCTTTATGTTATATCCTGTGATCTTGAAAATACAGGAAGAAAAGTAATTAAAAATAATCAGATTACATTTGAGCTTCATTCTGCAAATATTGGAATTTTAGACCAATTCTTTGAGCCACCTTTATATGATAATTTAATGGGTATAGAGGAAGTAAAAATAGAAGATATAAATGAAAGCAATATAAAAAAAAGGTATTTAATTAGAGAAATATTACCTGGACAAAAAGTAGGATTTCGATTTGTTACTGCAAGACATTCTCAGCAAGATGAAATCCCAAATTTATTTGTTTCAAATCCAGATAGTAGTAATACTGAGCTAGTTCCTAAGAAATACAAAGGAGAAAAGGATGAAGTTTATAGAATTATGGATTTTGTACTCTTCTTCATATTATTTATAACTGTTCCACAAATACTTAATCCAGTTCCATTTTTTGGTGACCTTCTAGCTATATTGGTAAGATTAATTCTATTTGCATTTATATTTTTGAATATAAGAGCTTTTTCTGAAATCATTGCCAAGCTTCTAATACAGCCTTTTCATAAAAATGAAACCTCAACAGCTCAATATCATATTATGACAGGAGACCGTTCAGTTATCTCAGTTGGAGATAATACAATTACTGAAGTTAATAAGGAGGATGAGGAAACCGTTGAAAAATAGCAATTAGAGATGATTCAGTTACCGATTATAATTTCCTATTATCACTTACAGTAAGCTGAGATTTTGGCAAAGTTAAAGCAAACCTGACTTAGCATAAACTTCTAAAGCTATTTTTTATATATCTCAGAAGCTCGATAGGTCAATATTTAAACAAAAGTAATTATCGTGATTAATAGATGTATTTGTCAAACCACTTCCTCTGGGAGCCGGTTTAATTCGCAGTGTTTTTTTCACGGGTGTAAAATATCCTCGTTGAGCCAGAAATTCTTCCAAAGCGGTTTGAATAACAGTATTCGCAGTCGGTTGAATAACTTGTTCCCTTGTATAAATTTCCAGAGCCTGTACGAGAGATTCAGGTAGAGTTGTGTTAATTTCTAACATAGAATAAATCTTATAAATTCGAGATTACAAGCTTTACTCTAGCTATTTTATCAGATTTATCCAAAATCATTATTACTAAAATGACTGCTATATAATCAAGTTGTATTTAAGAAGCGATCGCAAATAAAAATTAAAATGAATTGACTGAGGACGCATACTTTTGTGTTTTTGTCAATTCCCTGTAAAAGCTGGGTCAAAAATAAAAGTAATTTCTCGATCTGTTTGAAGTGAGTTTAACTGAGTTCTATAGCGATCGCCTACACGATATTATTAGGGTTTGAAGAGATAGTTTGGTAAGACTATGATGCTTTTTCAGTCTATAGGTACACTTCTTTTCTATTATACTCTCTATAACATACCACACAAAACGAGAATTTGGCAAGAATTGGTAAATTTCCTCCGCCACAACCCCTATAAACTCGTACCCATTGAATTGTATAGTTTTCGTTACAATCTTATCAATTCTTAATCGTTATATTTATTTCTAATAAACTGGCTGCCAAAAATTAAGTGAAAATTATCGTAACTTACATTTCTTGCGGTAGTGTTGCCATCACCGGAAGTGTGATCATTTTTCTATAAAATTTGCGATATTAGTCAGAGGCGACTGCACGACATAACAATCGCCTCTATGGGAAAGACTCTTAAACGAAACTAAACTGGCTAGAGTTCTCCAAATCTAAACCTGTGACATTCTGAACCACACCAACAAGATCTTTTGCTGAACCCTCCGGCTTCAAGAAAATATTGGTGTGACCACTATTCGTTGGTTTCAACAGATAATCGCTATCACCGTTGAGTTGAATAATGTCTCCTGCTGCAAAGTCCTTGATAATGGCTTTATCAACATTACGATTACCCTGATAAAACACTGTGTTTGCATTCCCCAAAATAAAGGTATCATTTCCTCCTTTACCCATGAGAATATCTCGTTCTCCCCCACCGGGTTGCTCGCTATTTTCATCAACTCCAATCAGGATATCATTACCATTACCGCCGTTAAGAATATCCCGACCACCGCTACCAATGAGCAGATCATTACCGCCACCGCCTAAGAGAGTGTCATTATCTGCGCCACCATTAATGGTATCTGCTCCACCTTGACCATACAGCTTATCATTACCGTCGTTACCAAAGATATCATCATTGCCTCCTTGGGCTCGGATAATATCATTTCCGGCTAAAGCATCGATGGTGTCAGCAGCATTGGTATAGGTCAGATCATCATCGCCGGGGGTGGGTTGGGTAGGTTGAGGTGTAAGAGTAATGGAGTCGGTGACTAAATCTTGCTTAACGTTTTCAGAACCCACGCTCACCCGGTAACCCACAGTATCAGACTGATTATCCCCATCAAAATCACCGGAGAAGCTGATATCGTAAGTTGCACCGGGTGTAACTTCTATGCTGTAGCCGCCAGCACTCCAAGTTGTAGTGGTGAAAGTATTAGCGCTATTATCAGTATCAACGGCTGTAACAGTGACACCGCCGAGTCCTTCTCCCACTGTGTAGAAGTCATCATCAGTGATACCATCAGTGTAGGCAACTCCTGTGATGAAAGGATTTCCCCCGTTGGCATAACCAAAATTTTGAGTTGCAATAGCAGCGGAATTCCACTGACTGGAAAACGGGCCTTGATAGTTTGCGCCAACGTCATTGCTAATCCCAATTTCCCGGTAATTCCCATTCAGGATACTGACCCGATGTCCCCGACCTGGATAATTTAGATCAACAAATAAATTATCATGATTACTACCTGTTGCTGTGGTTAAATCCAGAGAACCACTGCTGACAACTACAGCAATATTTTCTCCGACTCCACCTTGGGTTGTGTATCCCGCAGCAGTCGCACGAGTTCTCGGGGTGCTGCCTGTAACAGGATTAGTATGGGCAAAAAAGTCATCATCAAACATAGCTTGAGTATGACCCGCTGCCGCTGTGCCTAGGTTTGCATTCCAGGTTAAAGGTTGCTTCGGATCAGTTGAAATCGTTCCTGCTGCTAGACCTTCATTCAAATCTCCTGATAGTAATCGGTCTGCTTCTGCTTGAGGATTTGCACGAGCCCGATTCACTAATTCGAGCATATATTGATCTTGAGCGGAAGGAAATGTAGGCATGGCTTACTTTAAGATGATAACAAAGTTGATGAACAACGAAAACTGGATTTGACTGGATACAAAACACTTCCGGCTTTTTTGCTTTGATCGGGTCTGTTGAAAATTGCCATTTTTAGATCTTAGTTTCTGACTCAAATCATTCAATCTCAATCAGTACAGAAATCTATCAATGGTTTAATCCAAAACATGGGCGTTGCAGAAACTGAAATTAAACTCAGTTCAATAAACAATGCAACCTTTTAATAATCCGGAGAATGATTGGGTAAGAGTTTAAAACTCTTAATGTTTTATAGCTTCTCAAACTATTAGAGAAGTTTGAAACCCTAACCTCATCGCTTGTCTCGACTCCAAGTCACTGACTGGGTGAGATTTAATTGGGTTTGTATAACACTACATATAACATTAAAAATTAGGATTTGTCAACATAAAATTTCAATTTTTTTTGTTTAGATAGATTAGATACAATCCTTGAGAGAGCTTATTGTTATAGGATCAGGATGGCTTACGGGTTTGTAAAAGCGCGAATATTATTTGATTAATGATGATTTCAAAAAGAGAGTTGATGGAAACGGATTTTTAGAATAACCGAAACTAAACAAATAAGGATGGCAGTGAAATCGGATCATCAGGAGATTGAGTCTTTTGGAAAATAGCAATATCGAGAATAAGGAAAGAAAAAATATATAATAATTGGATGTAAATTAAGGTTTAAAAAGATTACTGGATTAGTGAATGGATCGAATATAATCAGATAATTATAGAATTTAATCATATAACTTATGAGTTGGGTTAAAGGCGATCGCCTACAAAATGGCAAGTATATTATCCAATCTGAACTACATCGCGGTGGCTTTGGTATGACTTATTTAGCCAGCACTGATACAGATAAAAAAGTGGTGATTAAAACCTTAAATGAAAAGCGGCGAAAGCAACCTGATTTTAATAAACATCAGCAAGATTTTATCAATGAAGCCCTTTATTTAGCGAAATGTCATCATCCTCATATTGTTCAAGTAGAAGAATTAATATTAGAAGATAATCGCTGGTGTACAGTTTTAGAATATATTGAAGGGAAGAATTTAGGAGAATGGATTGAAGCAAAAGGCGCATTAGCTGAAAATGAAGCGATTAGATATATCAAACAAATTGGAGAAGCGATTGATCATGTTCATCAACAGGGTTTTTTACATCGAGATATTAAACCTCTCAATATTATGATTTGTCAGTCGGAAGCAAAAGCTATATTAATTGACTTTGGAATTGCGCGAGATTTTAGTCAAAATTTAACCCAAGTCCATACCGAATTTGTGTCTAAAGGATTTGCCCCGATTGAACAATATGACAGGCGATCACAACGGGGTGCATACACTGATATTTATGGGTTAGCGGCAACTTTATATGCTATAGTAACAGGGAAAAAACCGGAAACCTCAATTATCCGCGATCGCCACTTAACGAAATATAAATCTGATTCTTTAATCTCTCCTCAAGAACTGAATCCAAAATTAAGTAATCGGATTAATCATGCTATTTTAACAGGGATGAAAATTGAACCAGAATCACGTCCCCAGTCTGTACAAAATTGGTTGAAATTGTTAGAAGTATATCCCATTATAACTGAACCGAATGATCCTATTTTAATCTGGTCTTCTGCTGTTGGTTTTGACTATAGTAATTTACAGGAATTATTGTCTTCCAGTCAGTGGAAAGCAGCCGATCAAGAAACAGCAAATATCATTCTCAAGATATTAGGCTGCGAAACAGCAGGAAAGATTAAAACTGAAGAAATTAAGAAAATTCCTTGCCGAGATTTACGGACTCTCGATCAACTTTGGACAGAATATAGTGAGGGAAGATTTTGCTTTAGCCAACAAAGCCGAATTTGGAGAAAGCTTGATAAAAATTATGAGAAATTTGGGGAACAAGTTGGATGGTTAGTGAGTCAATCTTGGTTACCCTATACTCAGCTTACTTTTAATTTAACCGCACCCCTAGGTCATTTACCCAGTTGGGGACGACGCGGAAAACTCTGGTCAAGTTTAGCCACAAAAATTAGAAAGTGTGGACTTTAATATTGACAATGTATTAAAAAATAAAATCATCCTGAAATCACTTAACTTAAAATAAAGAAGTATAATCATCTAATTACGAACTTGAAACGTCTAAAATAAATCACTTACGAAATCACTTCACATCTTATCCGGAGAACATCTATGAATTTAAAATTAAACTCAGGAAAACAAGGATATCAACCTTTATTTATTTCTTTGTTAACGGGCTTGAATACTCTGATCGCAATAATCGTGATGAGTGTTCCCAGTTTAGCGCAAATTAACTTAGCTGTATTGTTAGAAATTTTAGGGGATGAAAACGAAGTATTTATCGAAGATCAAGTCGCGCAAGAAAGCGATGATGCCACATTAGGAGAAGAAGTTCGCACCGAAGAAGCACGGGCTCAATTAAGCTTTAATAATGGTGCAGCCGGACGTATTGACCAAAATACATCAATTGTTGTCGGTCAATGCATTGAAGTTGAACAAGGTGCAATAGTGGCTTCAGGGCCGGCTAACGGTTGTTTATCGGACTTTGCCGTTGGTGTGGAAGGAACTATTTATTTAATGCAAATTGATCAAGATAATATCGGTCAAATTAATGTTTTAGAAGGTCAAGTTTTATTGAGACGACAAGATAACTTAGAAAACCCTAATCCCCTCACCATTGAAGCGGGGCAAAAAGCGGTGAATTTAGCACAAGATTTAGCCCTTGAAAATGTTGAAATTGAAGCGATGACAAAAGAAGAATACATTGCCATTATTACCGGATCTTTATTTCGAGACTATCAAGAACAACTTCCGGATGAAGATAAAATTAATCAAGTTTGTGAACGTCTCTACGGAGATTGTCTCGCAGTGGGTAGTCAACCACCAGAAACACCAATTCGAGGGTTATGGTAAAATAAAAATACTCTAAGCTTAGATTTTAAGTGAGACAAGAATATCACTAAATACAAGGCAGTCCGTTCAATTTTTCTTCATATTTTTTTATAGCTTTTGCCATGACTTCAGCTCTAGCTTTATCATTTAATCCTATCCAGCTCGTCAAATAGCTACCCTAGAATTATCGACTAAAAAAGCTAACAAATTAATTGGAGTGACTCGCAATCACAGAAAATTCTTCTAAAATCTGAGATGAAAAGTTTGCAAGTGAAATCTGACAATGACATCAATATCAACCTCATCAAGCCATACGACCACTGCAACCCAACCTGAACACCGTCATGGGATTGTGATGGGTGCAAGCATGGCAGGATTACTAGCAGGACGTATCTTACTGAATCATTTTGAGCGAGTCACCATTGTTGAACGCGACCCCCTCTCGGGTGAATCTCAACCCCGTCCTGGTGTACCTCAAGCAACCCATGTTCACGTCTTACTGACTAAAGGACGACAGATTTTAGAACAACTGTTTCCTGGCTTGATTGCAGAACTGGTTGAAGCAGGTGCGCCGAAAGTGAACTGGACGGCTGAATGTCCTGTATATAGTGTTCGGGGTTGGCATCCCCGCTTTTTTTCTGATGTGGTGACTTATACTTGCAGTCGTTATTTTTTAGAGTTAAAAATACGGCAACGATTACAACAGTTTGATCGACTACAATTTATTGATCAATCTAAAGTCAGTCAGCTTATTACTAACGCGGACAAAAGTGAAATTACAGGGGTCGAAATCCATCATCTTAAAACTAAACAAACCCAACAATTAACCAGTCAACTGGTTGTTGATGCCACGGGACGAAACTCAAATACCCCGAAATGGTTAACGCAACTCGGATATCAACCTCCCGCAGAAACCATGATTAATGCCTTTGTAGGATATGGTAGTCGTTGGTATCAGCAACCGGATGATTTGAAAGTAGACTGGAAGGCATTGTTGATTGAAAATTTAGCCCCAAATCAAGGACGCGCTGCTATATTATATCCGGTTGAAGGCAATCGTTGGATTGTGACGGTTAGCGGTTTAGGACGAGATTATCCGCCCACTGATGAAGCAGAATTTTTAGAATTTGCTCGGAGTTTACGCCATCCGATCATCTATGATGTGATTAAAAATGCTCAACCCCTCTCTCCTGTCTATCCTTACCGCCGTACCGAAAATCGTTTATATCATTATGAAAAGTTGACTCAGTTTCCTCAAGGGTTAGTGATGTTAGGAGATGCAGTTTGTGCCTTTAACCCTATATATGGCCAAGGAATGACCTCGGCTGCATTAGGAGCCTTAACATTAGATCACTGTTTACAGTCTCAAAAACAACTCAAAAAATTAACTCCAATCTTTCAGAAAAAACTGTTTAAAGTGATACAAACGCCTTGGTTAATGGCAACAGGAGAAGATATTCGCGCGGCCAACGACAGAGGGAGGAGAGATCAATTGGATGACTCAACTCAATCAAGGGTATTTTAATCAAATGATGTTAATCATGAAAGATCACCCCGATTTATATCAAACCTTTACTGAAGTTATTCATATGCTGCAATCTCCTACTGCGTTTTTCCATCCGAAATATCTAATAAAAGTATTAGCCAGTTTGCTCAATCATTCGGCTGAAGAGACTCAAGAAACTTTCTCTCATTCTAAGATTCCTCAGCTCTCTTCTTCAGTTTTGAGTTGAGATCAGCCAAAGACAGAAATATTTAATCAGACTGAGCTTTTAGACTTGAGAGAAGCTAGAAACAAAGCAGGTTTAGGAAGTATCGAAATAACTCCCTGACTCAAACAGTAATACTTAATCAATGATTAACAGATTTGAGAACATTGAGCGCCTGGGATCTGTTTCTCAGGTGATTGATGTTTACTTAATGTCGTCCCTGAGATATTTCCATTCACTTCTGTTTCGGTTTAATCTTTGGATTATTATCCAGCCTTGTCAGAATCTGGGAAAATAGGAGCGGCGGTAAGGAGGGATTAATTCGTCCTCACTTCAAGTATCAAGCTCGTATTTTAAATCAACCCTAAGCTTAGGATACACTGAGTATTATGTCTACAATGCTTGAGGAAAGCGTTAAGATTGGTTTATCGCCCTTACACCTCTTTTGTATGAACCAGACAACATGGTCGGTCATTACACTAATCGCCGTGATCTAATCGCCGACACTCTCAATCTATCCCATCATGAATCAAACTTCGATTGAGAACACTCAAGCCGATATTCTCATCGTGGATGATACCCCGAATAACCTTATTCTTCTGTCTACCATTCTGGATCGACAGCAATATTCTGTGCGTAAAGCTCTTAATGGTAAAATGGCGTTGCGTTCAGTGGCAATGAAGCCACCGGATTTAATTCTGCTGGATATTAAAATGCCAGAAATGGATGGCTACGAAGTTTGTACCCATCTTAAAGCTGATATCACCACTCAAGATATTCCGGTCATTTTCCTCAGTGCCTTAGATGATGTCCCCGATAAGGTCAAAGCCTTCGAGGTAGGGGGTGTAGATTATATTACGAAACCGATTCAAGCTGAAGAGGTACTGGTACGGGTCAAAACTCATCTGACCTTACGGCAACTCACTAAAAAACTAGAAATAAGGGTCGAGGAGCGCACTACTGAATTGACCACTGCGTTAGAAAATTTGCGCGATACCCAACATCAACTCGAAGTATCATTACAGCAATTAACCCTCGCTAAAGAAGCCGCAGAAAAAGCCAATCGCGCCAAAAGCCAATTTTTAGCATTGATGAGTCATGAATTACGAACCCCCCTCAATGCCATTATTGGGTACAGTCAACTGTTGGAAATGGAGGCTGAAGAACAACAGCAAGAAGACATGATTCCGGATTTACAACAAATTAATCGTTCGGGTGAACAACTCCTAGAAATTTTTAATAACATTCTGGAAATGTGTCAAATCGAAGTAGACCAGCCTGAACTTCATCCCTCTACTTTTGAACTAAAATCCTTGGTTCAAGAAGTCATGCATCAGGTACAGCACCAATTTAACCAGAATCAAAATCGATTAGAGATTCGTTTTGTTAATGATGTGAATCAAGTCTATCTGGATTGGTTAAATCTACGTCAATGCTTACTTCATTTACTCGGAAATGCCTGTAAATATACTGAACAGGGAAATATTCTACTTACTTTAGAATGTATTTCTCATTCTGCTTTATCTCAACGTATTTCTCACCTCACCCCCTCACAATCTACCCCCTCATTAACCCCTCAAATTTCAAGCTGGTTACTGATTCAATGTCATGATACCGGAGTTGGAATTGATTTTGAGCAACAATCTCGGATTTTTGAACCCTTTACTCAAGTCGATGAGTCCACCACCCGTAAACATGGCGGCATTGGTTTAGGATTAGCCATTGTGAAAAAATTGTCTCGGGTGATGGGCGGGAATGTGACCGTCAGTAGTCAACCCGGTCAGGGGTCAACTTTTTCTCTATGGCTACCGATAGCAAGTGAGGGATAGAATATCAACTGAACTGATTTTTTCTATTCCCTCACCTGATCTAGTAAGCACCCGTTTTACTGAATACAACTTGAACGGTTCTAAATAAGATTTGAAAATCTAACAACAGTGACCAGTTATTAATATACATCACATCCAAACGAAAAGCATTTTCAAAATCAACAATATCTGAACGACCTGAGACTTGCCACAATCCAGTAATTCCAGGCAGTACATTTTGGCGGGCAAAATGATGGGGTGCAAAACCTTCTACATCTCTTAACGGTAAAGGTCGAGGGCCAACCAAACTCATTTCACCCACTAAAACGTTAATCAGTTGAGGTAATTCATCTAAACTATATTGACGTAAAAACTTACCCACTCGAGTAATACGGGGATCATCTTTCATCTTAAATAAAACGCCCCCTTGAATTTCATTTTTCGCTTCAAGCTCTTTGATTAATTTATCAGCATTGGTGACCATGGTTCGGAATTTCCAAACTTTAATATGTCGCCCTTTCAAACCTAAACGGGTTTGACGGAAAAAGATCGGCCCTGAAGAATCTAACTTAATACAAAGGGCAATTGTCAATAGAATAGGACTGGCAAAAATTAAAAATAAAGCAGCAATGGTTAAATCAAAACCCCGTTTCAGCCAATAATCTGTTCCGACAATCCCTGGCGTAACAAACTGAATGGTTGGCATTTTACCAATCATTTCAATTTGCGGCGCTTGGTAGGGTAATTCTAGTCCAATCGGTAAAACCCGCAGATGAACTCCGGCTCTTTTTAAGCTCCAGTAAAACGCTGTCGGATTCTTAATCGATTGCCAAGAGCAAACAAACACTTCTTCTACATTTTCTGTTTTAATTTGTTCTAATATTTGTAACCAACGGGCTTGACTGGTGGGATTTGAGATATCAAGGTGACCGACAATTTCAAACTCACGATTACTAATCAATTTTAAAGCAATTTGTGCCACTAATGTATCTCGAGGCACACCCACCAAAAAAATCTTACGACTTAAAATGCCTTGGTTGCGTAAGCTCATAACAACCAACTCAGCAACTAAACGACCTCCTAGTACGAAAAATAGCGTTAGCAGCCATGCCAATAAAAACATGGAGCGGGAAATAAATACACCCGGATCATATAAAAAGAAGATTAACACAAGAAAAACTTGTGCCAAACTAATACAACCTATTAGTCGCATAAAACGACGACGGCTATCCCGACGGCTGTACAGTCCGGCAGAAAACATAATCCCTAGATTAACAGCTAAAATGAGTAGTAATAATCCAGGTCTTTGGGGAGAAGATTGAATCAAATCAAAGGATGGAACAACGTCTAACCAACTGACTGTGAGAACAATATACTTAGCAACAATCCATCCTAAAGATATTAATATTCCATCTAGCAATATTAACAGAACTGTCCGCACTAATGCAACGAACTGCCCTTTATCAAAATTAATTAACTTCTGGGGAGCACGCTGATCGGATTGATGGGAATCACTCGAGGTTTGCTTCCTTTTAGGATATTGAGGATGGGAATCAGGGTTTTTACCAATCATAATATAGGGATTTTTACTTAATAAAAAATCAGATAAATGTATTTAAGTTGACTTCATCAATAAAGGGAAATTTGAAGACTAGCAGATGGACAAATTAAGATCATTATAAAGATAAATTTTAACTGAGTTTAAGTCTAATTATATCCTTAGCCTAACCTCTTGATTAACCCTCTGTCAAATTTCAGTAGTATCACGTATAAAATTTTATTTACTAATGAAATAAGCTCTATATTTTTACTGGTTTTATATAAAAAATACTACAGCTATCGATCAATAAAGACCCATCGATCTAGATAGATAATAATGAGTATATAGTGCCCTCTGGGATGGAGCCGAGGGGAACAAACATCAGCTCTACTATTGAGTATATGAGTGTATAGTATATCCGCTCAACAGTCAGTTGTCAGGTTCAGTATCGCCGACCCTAACAGTTAGATCACGAAGAAAGAGAGTTAAAAGGGAACATCGTAGCGGATAATATTGTGTCTTTTCAGGACTGTTTATTAATGGAGAGGGAAACTCTGTCCCAAGGAAACTATTTTTTAATGGAGAGGGAAAAGGAATAATTTTTTGTATTTGAAGGGGGAGTAATTAATGGTTTTAGAGATTTAATCATCAAAAAAAAATACTCCCTTGTGGGAGAAGTTAAAAAGAGGCAGGGGGAGAGTTTAAAAAAACTCAACTCCCTCACACTTATAATGAATAAAGCTTGTATATAGTATATAAAAATATAATTTTATACTATTTCGTTAATCCATGTTCCAGGGCATACCGAACTAGCTCAGTCCGGCTATTCGTTCCTGTTTTAGTAAATAAACGACTGACATATTTTTCGACATTCCGGACACTCGTTTCTAAATTTCGAGCAATTTCTTTATTCATTAATCCTTGTGCCACTAAGTCTAAAACACTCTGTTCTCGAGGTGTTAAATCAATCTTAATGGGTGATGGCTTTTGAGTAATACCCGTTTTACCTTTCAACATATTTTCAATCCGAGCAATTTGCCCGGCTAAAGCAGTAATATCTGGACTACTCCCATCACTATTACTGGCTTGAATTGCAGCCCGACGTTCTAATAAATTGCGTACAATGACTTCTAATTCTTCAGGATCAAACGGTTTAGAAATATACGCATCACAACCCGCTTGATAGCCTTGAATTCGATCTGTTGTCATTCCCTTCGCTGTTAAAAAGATAACAGGTAAAGTTTTGAAGCGAGCATCTTCACGGAGTTGTTCTAAAAACTGATAACCATCAACTTCCGGCATCATAATATCGCTAATGACTAAGTCGGGTAAATTTTGTTCTAACAGTTCCCAACCTTGACGAGCATTACTCGCGACATCTACGGTAAAACCGCTATCTTCGAGATAAAGCTGCACTGCCTCCCGTAACCCAGGTTCATCATCTACGAGTAAGAGTCTGGCAGGAGTAGTGGGCATTTCTGCATCTTGAGGGGTGTTTCCGTCAGTCTGACTTGACATAGATCTTCAGGTAAATTATATGTTTAAGTCAAATTTAGCGAACTTTTAATATAAACTTAATAACCGCTGAGATCGGTTTTCACTACCTCAGTAACACTTGACATTATTTCCATCAAGTCAATATCTCTCTAGAGAGAGAACTTCTCCTCAATATTGCTGGTTCAGCTTAATAGTTTCATTTAATTAAAATATTTTAGAATTGAAATAGATCATTTTCAAATGGGGAATATTGGCTTCATAAAAATAATCTCCTGTGACTTTAAATCCTAGATTAAGATACAAATTTTTGATATATTCTTGAGCATGAACAATCACTTCTTTGACTTCAGTCGTCTGAATGTTTTCTAAAGCAAATTGCATCAGTTGTTTAGCAATTCCTTGTCCTCTAAATTCTTTTAAAACAGCTAACCGTTCAATTTTAGCTATCTCTGGAGATAAGTATCGAATGCGACTCGTACCAACAGGTTGTTGCTGCCAATATGCTAATAAATGTTGAGCTGTTTCATCCTTGCCATCGAATTCTAGAGCATGATCAATGCCTTGTTCAACTTCAAAAACTTGATGTCGAATCGCTTTAATTTTTGACTGTGCCACCTGATAATCAACCCGTTGAACACTGAGATGATTCATACTTTTATATAAAATTAGGATGAAATACAGAAAATTTTTACTATGAAAAATTAATAAATAGAGACATTAATTCTAACGCCTCTAACTCTTCTTTTAGTTTTTTATTCCAGCATTTTACTGTCTTAAAAAACTAATTTTCTTCAAAAGATAAGAACTAAACTTTAGATCGATCAGTCAGAATTTCATAACCGGTTGCTGTCACCAAAACAGTATGTTCAAACTGAGCAGATAAAGCATTATCAACCGTCACCACTGTCCATCGATCTGACAAAGTTCGAGTATAACGAGAACCCGCATTTAAAATTGGTTCAATGGCTAAAGTCATTCCGGCTTTTAACTTGACATTGGGTAAATCCTGAGTGCGAGTATTAAAAACAGAAGGTTCTTCATGTAAATTTTGACCCACACCATGACCTGTAAATTCTTCTACAACCTTAAAGCCTTGCGCTTCAGCATAGTCTTGAATTGCTCCGGCAATATCGAGTAAATATGCACCCGCTTTGACTTGTTCGATCCCTTTATAAAGGGTTTCTTCTGCGGTTTGAATCAATTTATTAGCATCATCCCTAACCTTACCAACGGCAATGGTAATACAAGAATCACCATGAAACCCATTGTAATAAGCCCCCGTATCAACTTTTAAAACATCTCCTGCTTTAATCTCTTTACGGCGGCTGGGTATACCATGAACCACTTCATTATTAATGCAAGAACAAATTGAACCCGGAAAACCATAGTATCCTTTAAAACTCGGAACTGCCCCCATTTCCCGAATCCGTTTCTCGGCATATTCATCTAAATCGGCGGTGGTCATTCCCGGCTCAACAAGATGAGAAATTTCTTTTAAAACAGTCGCCACAATTCGAGCCGCTTGGCGCATAATCTCTATTTCGGCAGCGGATTTGACATGAATTCCCCGGCGGCTTTTCTTAATAGTGGGTGCTTGCGGTTTCGGCTGAACCACTTTCGGAAGTAAATGATCCAAAAATCTCATTGTATAGTAACAGTGAAGTGAATATGTGAAGTCTCATCAATTTAAGCGTACCGCAACTTCAGCCCTTGTTGCATACATCCAATAGATTTATCTATGAGGGATTTTAACCTGAGGCGGCAATCTGTTAATTAATCTCTGACTCAATTCGTTCAAACGGAATAAAACACTCATCCCAAAGTAAAACCGGGTGACGAGCAAAAATCACCGTTGCCCGATGGGTACGACGATGAATGGCTACACCTAAGGGACGGCGCATTTGTTGGGCGTGGGTGTGAAAATATTCCCGGTAAAGCCGTCTAGCCACCCAAAGTAAGTTTGGATCAATCCAAGCCTGAGTCACAGAAGTCTGGATCTCCGGGGAAGGCTTATAAGATGAAACGTTGACCACGGGAATCTGTTCTGAGATCGAATAGAACTATTACTGACAATTTAGCATTTTGTTGAAACATTCTACTCCGATTGCAGCAAATCCACCGGATTAAATCTGATCAGACACTCTACTCTCAAGATTAAAGCCATTCAATTTCACGGGCAGAGTCCGACAGACGAGACTCTTTTTGACCTTTTTCTCGGGCGCTAATTGTAAATAGATTAATGGGAGTATTTAACAGATCCACAACGTTAGCTTTGCCCATGATGACTTGAACGCTGTTTGTTGGTAACTCTTTCAATATCCATCGTCCCCAACGGCGTAAATAATCTCTTTGATTTAATTTTTTCATTAAAGGAACGCCATGTAATTGATGTAAATAACGATTAGATTTGCCGTAACGATACCATTGACTCTGAAGTTCATCCAGGGTTGAACGATGGCGATGTTTCACAATTGCTTTTTCTGCAAAGTGAAGTTGATCAGCGGTTTTTTGTTGAATTCGCCAACAGATATCTGCATCTCCCCCTGTGGTTAAATGGGGACGAAATAACCCGACTTGTTCAAATGCTGTGCGTCTAATGGCTAGGTTTGCGGTTTGACCATAAGGACAAAACTGATTGGCTAAGGTATGTTTTTGAGATAACGTTTCTTGGCTATCTGCGTAGCGTTCTAACCAATTATTGCCCGGTAAAGCTAGAATTTCCCCCGCAACAAGACCAATATTAGAATGATCAAAAGGCTGGATTAATTCTGCTAACCACTGAGGTTCGGGGCGACAGTCTGCATCTGTAAAAACAAGAATTTCTCCCTGGCTGGCGCGAATTCCTCGGTTGCGGGCTGCATAGGAACTTTGAACTTGATTTTCTTGTAACGGGTGAATCAAAATCTTACCAGATTCAGTAGTAGAGGCAGCATTAATCATTTCAAAACTGCGATCGCCACTGTTATTATCCACCAGTAAATATTCAACCCTCTCGGCTGGATAAGTCTGCGATCGCAAACATTCTATTAACTCTGGTAAATCCGCTTCACCATTATAAACAGGGATAATCACAGAAACGTAAGGCATCGGTTTCACTGTCGGTAAGGAAATACAATTCGGGTGAATCAATCCTAGCTCAATTCCAACAAGACCGAGGCAATCTTAAATGTTGCGCGATCGCATCGCAGCAATAGCCGTTATCATCCCATCAACGCCAGACTAACGAGCATGGCATTAATCAAATAAAATAACCCCACCACCTGAGTTTCTGACCAACCAGAGAGTTCTAAATGGTGATGTAACGGTGCCATCCTCAATAACCGTTTACCGACTCCATCAGGGCCTTTTGTGGCTTTGTAATAGCTCACCTGAGCAATAACCGATAGGGTCTCAATCAGAAAGATACCACTAATAATCAGCAGCAGCCAAAGGTTCTGACTCAGTAAAGCCGTTGCTGCCAGTCCACCCCCGAGTGCTAATGCGCCAGTATCTCCCATAAACACTTTAGCGGGGTTACGGTTATGGCTAACAAACCCTAAACAACCGCCAGCGAGACAGGCACAAAATATCATTAATTCGGGGGAAGTCGAAGCCAAACTCGCACCCACGCCTAAAAAGGCGATCGCCCCTAAGCCTCCCATCAGCCCATCTACGCCATCGGTGAGGTTTGTGGCGTTACTTTCAGCCACCAGGACAAAAGCAGCCAGAGGCCAAAACAGTAACCCTAGAGGCAAAGCAATTCCTAAAGGTAGGGCGACGGTTGTAATGGTGACGGGTTGAGTGATGGCCAGCCACCCACAAAACAGGACGGCAAACCCAACTTGCAACAATAGTTTTAGTTTAGGACTAATGCCTTTATTCGATTTACGCCGGAGAATTTGCCAGTCATCGATCCAGCCAATGAATCCGTAGGCTAAAGTTAGTAGAGAAACGGCAATAACTGCTGGGGTCAAATTTGACCAAATTAAGGCGACTCCCACTGCCACAGGGATAAAGAAGATTCCTCCCATTGTTGGAGTACCCGCTTTTTTTAAGTGGGCTTGGGGGCCATCTTCTCGGATAAATTGTCCGGCTTTGATGCGACTTAGCACTGGAATGACCCAATATCCTAAAGCAGAGGTGAGTCCCGCGCACACTGCAAATGGTAAAAATAAAGATGATCTCAAGTCTAGAAAATTTTGAGTCATTCCATCCCAAACGATGGCAAATAAACTCAATCCTAAACTTAAGAGCAGAAACAGGGTGCGCCCTGAAAGTTTTAACGGTAAAGATCGTGATGATATACTGTCCACAGGTCTTTTTAAATCAATCCTCAACACCAATGTCCCAAAATTGTAGTTAAAATTGTGAGCTGAATCATTGTCAGATTCGTCAACAGTTTCAAGGTTTCACATCAATTCTGGGTGAATACTTATGATTTAGTCATCTGAGAATTCTTCATCATCATCCTCATCATCATAAGCCCCATCATCGACAATTAATTCTGAGATTTCCTCTTCTTCCTCAGCAATTTTTGAGGTTTCTTGAACATCTCGTTCCATCAGCCGACCTGTTGCTTTAAGCCAGTCCAGTAGCGAGACTCGCTGCTGTGAGGCTATCACATCGGCAGGCTCATAAACGGGTGTTTCACGTAATGAAGGATTATTCATAAGTTATGCGACAGTTAACTCTATATTCCAACTCAATCACCGCGTTGCCGCTGAGGGACGCATCGCGCCCAACTTGTAGTCCGGCGATCGCGTTGACTTGAGTAGAACTTAAGATTCCACCATAACTTATCATAAATTTGTCCCAGATCAACTTCGATCCGTAAAAATGATGTGCCTTGATATAGTCTTTCTACAAACTCAATAGCGTAAATCCGACAACATGAAGTGATTTTTGCTCGCCTGCCATCTCTACAGTGATCAACTGTAGCCTCTGTACTATCCGTTTTCCCCGCCATTATCCGCCCGGATAATCCTTCTGTGGTGAAATGTAAAATACACGTTGGTTTGTTCTGAATAGGGTTTTAGCTACACCAGAAATTGATCGCCTCGTCATTGGAACTTTTATAAATACAGATGCGTCATTAAACTAAAGTCGGCTGTGTGCCGAGGTTTGCGACTGAGGTGTTCTGTTACATTTCTTGCATTAAGCTGTTTGATGGTAACTCTGCCAACCTCAGTGAGGAGAACCCACTTGAGATGATCTTAGACAATCTAAACTTTAAATTTAGATGATCTGATTTGTTGCATTTTGGGGAACTTTAATTAAGGTATCAGGCGTGCGAGTTTTACCCAATCAAATAGTGAGCAAGAGCTTCACTCTCGTGTTCACTCCATCAGGAATAATAATTACATACATAAGTCAGTTTGATTCGACCGGACTCAGCCTTTGATTTTAGTTCAAGGGAATGCAGTCAATCAAAATGGAGCGTTCTGTAATGAGTCAACAATGTATTGATCTACTTCTACCTCAAAGAGTGAGGTTCAAGTTCAATCTAGATCAACACCATGGGTGATAATTTCAGGGAAAACTAATTTTAAAATCTTTCTAAGATTGGTTGCCTTTTTTATATCACTTCTGTTATTCTAGTACAGAATTTTTTAATAGTTTACATCTTTAATGAGCATAAAGTATCTTTAGTTCTATCAATACCCCTCGGTTGACATATCTGAGTAGACTTGGCCCGCGTCAATGCCCTGCACATCAGCCCGTTGGACAGAAAGCTCTGAAAAAACTTTCAGGATATTTATGTCTAATTGCTATCTTTAACAGATTTGCAATAAGGGTGTGTTACTTTCGCTGCTACCCTGCGCAATCGAAGGATTACCTCTATAGACTAAATCGTACTCGGGAATATGCAAATCCTTAACTGAAATAAGTATCAGCAATATCGCCCGGTAAGATGATGCAATTCAGTCAAGTAGTGATTGACAAAATCCTGGATTGTTATAGCATTCTATATTGAGAGCTAGCCTGGGTTTTGTTTTATAGTTTAGAATACGGCTTTATTGGGTCGCCAACAGACCAAGCGAGCAGGTTTGATCATTTAATAAAGTAGTGGTCGGAAGTTGCTAATCCTATTGTAGAATCCCAATTGTTAATGTCCATAAATGAAGCTCTCGTGAGGAGATAAATATGTCACAAATACCAGTCGATTTAAAGACCGCATTTACTCCCGTTGATCCAGGAGATGGGACTGTAGCCCTAGTGGGTTCTGAAACTGAGTCTAACAGAATTTCACCCACTGCCGCCGATGGTACAGTTTCTCTGATTAACGGTGGAAACGCAGCGGATACTTTAGCTGCCGGAGAAAGTCCAGGAGTCATTGTCTTTGGCTTTGACGGAGATGATTCTATCCTCGGTGTTGGCGGAGATGAAGAACTCTTCGGTAATGCAGATAGTGACACGTTACGGGGTCGTGAAGGCAACGACCTATTGTATGGGGGTCAAGGAGATGACTTTGTTGGTGGTGGTGCCGGAGCAGATAGCATCGGTGGTGATAAAGGAAATGACTTCCTAGATGGTGGCGGTGGTGACGACGTTATTCGCGGTAACGAGGGCAATGACACCCTGCTCGGGGGAGAAGGAAATGATGTTCTCTACGGTGAAATGGATGCGGATGTTCTGCGAGGCGGTGACGGCGCAGATACTCTCTATGGTGGTCAAGGCGCTGATAACCTACAAGGCGGCGCGGGTAGTGACTTCCTCAGTGGGGATAAAGGAAATGATGTAATTGCTGGCGGTGGCGGCAGTGATACCTTTGCCTTTAGACATCTGGGTACAGATAATGCTGATACGGTTAGTGACTTTAATGCGGCCGAAGACCAAATTGCTCTGAGTACCGATGTGTTTGGTTCTTTAGGTGCGTCTGTTGAAGCCGATGAGTTTACAACCTTTGCAGGCGGCACTGCACCCACTACTGGTTTAGCTTACGATACCACCACAGGTCAACTGTTCTTTGATGGACAATTAGTGGCAACCCTCACCGGTACTCCCACAATTACATCAGGTGACTTTGAACTGTTCTAAGAATCAGTAATTATTCTTTAATTTTTAGTCAGGGCTGGGGAGATATAAATCCTCAGCTTATTTTTATCTTTATTCCGCTAAGTTGTACCCAAACTTTTCGCTGTTTACAGATATAAGAGACGAATAATTAGCGTTTTACCTAATTCCTAATTCCTAAAACCTAAAACCTAAAACCTAAAACCTAACCCCTCGGAATACGGATGATAAATTCGGCTCCTTTTCCCGGAGAGGAATGACAAATTAACTCACCCTTGTGATGTTCTACAATAATTGAATAACTAATTGATAATCCTAACCCTGTTCCTTTACCGATATCTTTGGTTGTGAAGAACGGATCAAATATTTTTTGACAAGTTTCCTCTGACATTCCTGTGCCATTATCAGTAATATAGATTACCACTTTTTCCGATTCTAAAGCGGTGCGAATTTTAATCACTGGATTTGTAATCTTGCCTGCTTCTATCGCCGATTCTAAAGCATCAATTCCATTACTGACTAAGTTAATAAAGACCTGATTGAGTAACCCTGCGTAACATTCTACTTGCGGGAGTGAACCATATTCTTTGATTATTTGAATCTCCCGACGATCTGATTGGGCTTTGAGGCGATGTTGTAAAATGAGTAAAGTACTTTCGATGCCTTCATGAAGATTAGCCGTTTTAAAATTAGCTTCATCTAACCTAGAAAAATTGCGTAAACTGAGAACAATTTCTTTGATTCTTCTGGTTCCCATATTCATTGATTCTAAAATTTTAGCTAAATCAGTTTGAATAAATTCAAAATCGATCTCTTCTTTCTCTGCTGTAATCGCTGGATTTTCTTCAGGGTATTCGGTTTCATATAATTGAATTAAATCTAGAAAATTATCAGTATATTCTTCAATATAATTTAAATTAGCATGAATAAAATTAACCGGATTATTAATTTCATGAGCGATGCCAGCTACCATCTGTCCTAAGCTGGCCATTTTTTCATTTTGAATCAGTTGAGTTTGGGTTTGCTTCAGTTTTTTTAAGGTAAATTGCAAATCTTGATTCTTATCTTCTAATTCTTGGGTTCTAGCCGTTACTTTTTCTTCTAATCCATAACTATATTCCTGGAGTTGTTCATAGGATTGTTGTAACTGCTGGGTCATATGATTAAAAATTTCAGCCAAACTTCCAATCTCATTTTGTGTTAAAATGGGAGCAGTTTGGAGATGAGAAAAATCACCCGCTTTGAGATTTTTAATCACCGATTGAGCAGTATGCGCGATCGCTAAAATCGGTTTAACAATTTGACGACCGAGTATTAATATTCCCACAGCCATTACCCCAGCCAAACCGACACCCACCAATAAAATCGAACTAGCAAGCTGACGGGCGGGTTGAAATGCCTCTGCCTGTTCCATTTCCACTAATAATGCCACATCCTGTGCTTCTAACCAGCGATACACTCCAATCACAGGAACACCCCGATAATTGGGATACAGTCCTCGACCATCATCACCTGCCATGGCGGAACTAATACCATTGCTTGTAATTCCATCAGCAAAAGCTTCAGACCCAAATCGTTCTGCTGAAACCAAGGTGTTACGCTGAGCAAAATTATTACCTAAATTAGCAACTAAATAGGTTTCTCCAGTGGTTCCCAATCCTCGATTATCGCGGATAATCTCATCGACGCGGGCTAAATTTAAGTGAACCACCATCATTCCCAACCGTTGACCGTTTTGATCAAAAATTGATGTAGCAAAGCTGGTGGTGGGTTGTTGAGTGTCTGAGGATGGGTAAAAATTGGAGATGAATGCAGTATTACGAGAACCTGCTAGTGCATCGCTGCTTTGGTCGAGGGGGGCATAGCGACCAATGTGATCTGAGTTACTTGAAACTAAGACTCGCCCGCCTTTAGAGAGAATCACAATTTCTCGATAGTCAAAATGATTCTCTATCCAATGACTTAAAGTAATTTGTAAATTGTTTAAGGTAGATTGATATTCAGGAGTGGGTTTATTTTGAGTTAATAATATTTGAGCTTGAGTATTAATTTCTGAGAGTTGACTCAGGGCAATTAATGTATCTCGTCTATCGAGTAACCAGCGATTGAGTTCTCCTTCTTTTAAAGAGACGGCAGTTGTTAATCGATCAAATACAGATTGCTTGAGGGAATTTTTTGCTTGAACAAATGCCAGATAGCCTACTAGCGTCACAATGGTTAAAGAGAGTAATGAAAATGATCCAACAACTTGAAACAGTAGGCTTTTTTTCCAAAGTTTAATCATAGATGAAAGATGAGTGGGATAGCTTAATATTGCCATTGAGTGAAAATTGCTTCAATCTGAATCAATGCTTCATCTGCGGCTTGTTCAGCAGACCAGCCTTCAAGAATTATACGTTCAATTGCTTGATTCCAAACGCCTTCAGCTTGTACTTGAGTGTAAGCCGGATTTAAAGATTGATATTTAGCACGGGTATTACTCTTAAATTGCTGGTTTGCCATAAAAATATGAGGGTCATCAGGATTGTTCCAGAAGGGTTTTGATGCGATCACTGGCATCGTGGGAAAGTAGCGTCCTAAAGAGCTTTCTAAGTAAGTGCTGAGATGTTCGGGTTGTACTAAATAGGAAAGAAAATCTTTCGCAATTTCTGTATGAGGAGAGGATTTAAATAGAACAATTTGTTTAGTTGAAACAATCTGTTTGATTTGTTCTCCATCCGGTTCTTGAGGAAAAGCAATCGTGGCAATTTGGTTATAGTAAATATCAGGATCTTCTCGTTGGGAGCCTGGAATAGAAAGGCTAGGATTAATCGTGAGAATTGTATTTCGATTTAGAAATGTAGTATTGTTAGAACTGTTCGTCCAGTTATCTGCATCTTGAGGAACATAACCCTCTAAATAAAATTGAGTATACCAATTTAAAGCCTGAATTACCCCTTTGCGAGTTTGAGAATTATCAAGTAATAAATTACCCGCTTCATCTAATAGTTCCACATCATAAGCATCTAAAATCTGCTCAAAAAGATTATGAGTATCGCTAGCTTCCCGAGACATCGGAAAACCAAAACTATAAATATCTTCTTGTCCTTTTGCTCTTAAATTATCTTGAACTTGTTGCCAAAATGCCCAAAAATCATCCCATTCTGTCGGAATATCTGTTTCTTTAAAACCTGCTTCTGTGAGTAAATCTCGCCAATAATGAATATATATTGTTTGTTGTTTGAAAGGAACAGCGTAATAAGAATTTTTTTTATTTTGTTGATTATAAAGATAAACAGATTGTAAAGCTGTAGTACTATAGGTTTCTTTTAAAGGCTCAATGACATCCGTAACATCAGCTAATATTCCATCCCAAGCCCAGCGCGGTACTGTAGAATCATCTGCACGTTCTGCAAAAACAATATCTGGCGGATTTCCTGCTGCTATTGCATTTTCTGTATCTTTTAGAATATCATCTTGACTAATAAAATAAAGATTAACTTTTTGATCGGTTTTCTGCTGCCATTCAGTAATAATATTTTCTATGGCTTCATCTTCTTGTATGTAATAACTTCGATCCCACCAAATTGTTAAGACATCTTCTTGATCATCAACTTCTGTTTCTGTTATTAATTCTGTCGTATATTCTCCACAGCTCGTGAGTAATAGACTTGATAAAATCAACCCAATAAAATTTTTATATTTCATCATGATTACTGGTATTTGCTAATGCAATATAGAACTCAATATTTACTGACGTTCGTTAATAATATCGTTAAACTGATTCAACAATACTTTTGAAAATATCAATCCCTAGACATAAAGCTATATTTAACATACCCACTCACCTCAGCAAAAGAATCATTTAACTGAGTCATTGTCTAGCATTAAGACAAAAATAGAGGCAAGAACTTACTGTATCTTCCCTCTCTATCAATTCTTAGTTATGTTTAGACAAAATCAATGATGTTTTCTCCGAGGCTAAATACCGCAGTTATCAACTCAAGAATATTTTAACTTAATGATAACTTGTGTCTATTTCCTCATTTATAAGACTGCCGAAGTATGAAATAGGGATATTTCTCTCTGTGATTCAATTGAACAGCTTCGGAGTTATGAGAGTCTTCCGAAATGACTCTAAATAGTATTACCAGCATCAACACAGTAATAATTACAAAAAAGATTCCTTTATAAGAGGTATCTGGAGAAGGATTATAAATCAAAGGATGCTGATAAAAACGTTATCGGAAAGTTACACAGAACTTTTCCTGGGGAGAATCTGAATGAGAAGTGATAAAACAAGCTGGATGACCCAATGTATTTCGTGGGAAAGACATCTATTAAGCCTCCAAAAAATGATTAATTTTACAATATTATTCGTTTAAAAATTACTAATTATTAAACTCAAGTTGTGACAGAATACTTTCTCTATTTTGGATAAACTTAAGTTCCTGAAAAAATAAATGTAAGAAGCCACAGTCTACTAGACTGTGCTAAAATATTCTTTAGCTCTCAATGGTTCAATTCTGCTTTTTTAAACCCTATTTTATCTCAACAAATAGACCAACTTTGTAACCGATCATTATCACTCTCTGATGTGTTTGAATAAATCAAGGTGTGTGCATCACTAATCGTTCAAACCTTTAATGATGTTCAAAGATATCTTTAAATTGTAATATATCTAAACTAACAATCGTGGGTAAACATTCAAAGCAGCTTTGAGCCAATTCTAAACGTTCTTCGCGTTCTAACATATTGACAAGTTTTTGCTGAATATTAATTAAATAACGGACATCATTAGCGGCATAATCGAGTTGTTTTTCCGAAAGATTATCC
The DNA here is from genome assembly GCA_964434975.1 of uncultured Lyngbya sp. Taxonomy (GTDB): domain Bacteria; phylum Cyanobacteriota; class Cyanobacteriia; order Cyanobacteriales; family Microcoleaceae; genus JAAURB01. The sequence continues at coordinate 56,889 of CAYSWY010000011.1, read as the reverse complement.
ATATTTCCCCAATCAGAACTTTGCGAAGATTTATCTAGTTCTACTTTTTCTAATTCTGAAACTAATTCTTTTAAGCCATGTTTGCCTGTGTAGGTTCTGACTAACTTACTGGCAATTTTAGTACAGAAAAATGGATAAACATTGATATCCAAATGATAGATAATTGTGGCTAAATCAAATCGAGCAAAATGAAATATTTTTAAAACTGTTGGCTCTTCAAACAGCATTTTTAAATTCGGTGCATCGGATTGTCCTTTTTCAATTCTAATGGCTGTGACTAATCCATTGACATCACAGAGTTGAACTAAACATAATCGATCTCTTGAGGGTAATAAACCCATGGTTTCTGTATCGACAGCAAGTTTATCAGACTCTAAATATTGAGTTAATAATTCTTCAGATAAATCGCGATCGCAAACTTTAAAATCACTCATTTTTTATAGATATTATGCTAATCTTAATTTGACTAATAGTAAAAAACAAAGAAGAAAGAACAAATCACTCAATTAACGACTCCGAACAAAGATTTGAGTAAAATAATACTCACCTTCGTTATTTTTGGCAACACCAATTCCGGTTAAATTATAATCTCCTAACATATTTTTACGATGTCCATCACTTTTAATCCAGCCTTCAACAACTTGTTTTGCGGGGTTATTGTAGCCTGAATTATAGCCAACATTTTCAGCTATTTTCTGATAAGATATTTTGTTAGAAATGTTATCAAATCGCTGTTCAGCGCCATTATGGCTAAAGGGAACTGTACCCATTGCCATATTTTGACTATGTTGCTGAGAGGGTTGACTAATGGCAGAATCTAACTTTAATGGAGAAAGATTTTGAGAAACACGATATTCATTAACTTGTTGAAAAACGGATTGTTTTAACTGATTTAAATTCACGTCATTAGCGGCAGCAATAGGGGTTATCGGTTGAGGAATGATTGAATTAAATTCCGCTGTTGAAAGCGGCTGACATCCTCCAAGAAATAATAATCCGAGTAACCCAACCTGAGAGCATAATCTATGCTTCGGGTGTCCATTCTGTTTGAGTTCCTTGTCCCCAAAATCCATCATATTTAGTAACCTTAATATCTCCTAAAACTTGTAGCTTACAGGCTAAGCGTTTTGTTGTATTGGGAGAATGAGGCGGTACAGATAATCTGGCTTTTTCCTGCCATTTCATCTCCGAAACATCCCCTTCAATTTCAACCGCACAAGTCCCACAAGTCCCAATTCCTCGACAGTTAATCACACTGGCATTACCATTATACAAATCTATATTATTTTTTAACAAGACTCGGCGTAGGTTTGCCCCTGCTTCACAGGTTATTACTTTTCCTTGTGCTTGAATTTTAACCATAATTTTCTGTATTTTTGTAATAAATATTGTGTGATTTTTCTGTTTTGAGAAATAAAGAGTCAGGTAGGGGCGCATTGCATGCGCCCGTCAGTAGTCAGTAGTCAGAATTTTTGATGAGTTTCATAGCAGTAGTGCCTCTAAGCCTATTTGCCTTCTACAAGAATATTTTCTAACAACTCTTCGGAGATTGCTATAGTTATCAGTTTATCATTAAAGGAATCATTTTTATCTAATATTTTTGAAGTCAAAATAGTCACTCGGTTATTCTTACTTGAAGTATCACTATAATTCCTGGAAAAGTTAGGCTATATTCTTGAGAAAACAACTAAATTCTCATGAGGTTTTATTTTGCTGTTGATAAAACACATAAACCAGTAACCATAAACCGATAGTTTGAACGCCAATAGAGGCTAAAGTTGCCCAAGCAGCACCTTTCCAAGAATAGAGAGGAATCAGCCAAAAATTGAGCACAACATTCAGTAAAGCGGCAAATACTTGAATTAAACTGCGCCATTTGTTGAACCCTGATCCGGTTAAAGTATCAGCAGCTAAATATTGAAAGACAAACAGTAAATGAAAGGGCGCTAACCAGCGTAAAGCTGTCACGGCTTCACGATATTCTTCTCCTAAAATCCAGGGAATAACCGGAGCAAAAACGAGATACCCAATCATGGCAACGAATCCATATAATGCCACAGAAGGCATAATTTTTTTAGCCAGATTTAAGCTACCTTTAATGCCTGTAGCGCCTTCTTTAAAAAAGCGAGCATAAGCTGCATTAGAAATAGCAAAAATTGGAAAATATCCCACATCAATAAACCGATAAGCAGCCGCATAGGTTCCCGTCGCGGTTAAGGTGGAAAGACTCGCTAACATCATTTTATCGGCATGGGCATTAACTGTAGTTGCCGAAGAATTAATCGAGAAATAAAATCCCGGTTTCAACTGAGAAATTAAACGCTGAATATTCAGTTGCGGTAATCCTAGCATCCGGCAGACTAACAGAAAAGAAACGATACCCGAAACGGCTGTTCCGACTAAATATAATCCCCCCCAGGTGAGAATACTCGGCTGCTTAAAAAAGACTAAAAGTGCAATCGCCGCTAACAGTTTACTAAAATTATGAAACACTTTAATTTGTGCTGCTTTATTGGCTAAACTTTGTGACAGTAACGCCGCGCTGGCGGTTACCCAAATTCGTAGAAACAATAAATCCGCAATTGCAACCAGGAAAACTAATAACGGAGAAATCTCTTGATGAAATATTAAGGGAGAAATGAAGACGGCTAAACCCGACAACAGTATACTCGTGATTAAAATAATTAATAAAGAATTCCCCCAATATTGGCGAAATAAGCTAGGATCTCTCGATGCATTCTGCACTAAAACATCGCCACTGCCTAAACCCGAAAAAGGACTGGCCACAAATGCTAAGGCTAACACCCCGGAAAAACTACCATATTGTTCAATCCCCAAAACCCGCGCCACAATCATAAAGTAGGCCATTTGTAGAAAAATACCAATCACCTGAGCAATTAGCATCCATAATGTGTCGCGGAATAAGGCTTTTTGCAGTAGGTTCGTAATTTTTGCTTTTATCGAATGCATTGCAATTTTAATCCGGAAAACTTTAAACTTGAGAGAGGGATATTCAACATCTTGAAGTTATGCTTGAGATGAAAAAATTCTACCCATTATGTCGCGCCAGAGATCATATAATGAATCAAATGTCTACGAATGGTTAAATTAATCACATCTGTAGAACTTTCCTGATTGATTTCAACTCAATTCTAACCAGCGGCACAATGAACCTGCCATCTGTAGGACTGCCGTCCCCCCCCCTTCTAGCAGTTGAGTTGTTAGGATTTTAAACAGTTGTCCATTGGAAAGTGGTAGACCCGCCCTACTTTCCAACTCACCGCAAACATAAATCTAGGTGAGGGAGTTAGCGGGAATCATCTATGCAACATCAGCTTCTAACTTTAGCAACGTTTGGGATTGTAATTGCCAGCGCCATTGCGGGAAATGCTGCCGTAGAAAACATCTCAACGAATTTAAATCCTGATTCAAATCCGTCTGAAACCCTAAAACTGGCCCAAGATCAAACCGAAGAAACTAACGTTGAGGTTTATCAAAAAGCAAGTCCAGCGGTTGTTTCCATCGATACAGAAAAAACCAATGGTAGCGGTACAATTATTACCCCAGATGGATTAGTCTTGACCAACGCCCATGTAGTCGCCGGAGAAACCACCGTTGATGTGATCCTTGCCGATGGTGAAAAAATGGTGGCTGATGTGATTGCTTTTGGCGAGGCGGGGTTAGATTTAGCCGTTTTGCAAATTCGTGATGCCAGTAATTTACCCACAGTTCCCATTGCCGCTTCTAGTTCAGTAAAAGTCGGTCAACGGGCCTTTGCAATTGGTAATCCTTTTGGTCAATTTCAAGGCACTTTAACCGTTGGAATTGTCAGTCGTATCGATCAAGATCGTAATTTAATTCAAACCGATGCGGCCATTAACCCCGGAAATTCAGGGGGGCCGTTACTCAATAGTCAAGGGGAATTAATTGGGGTGAATACTGCGATTTTTACCCGAGGACGAGGCGGTGGTAATATTGGGATTGGCTTTGCCATTTTAGTTGATCAGATTCCACCTTTTCTACAAGCGGTACGAGAGGGACGCGCCCTTACAGAAGCCCCCACAGCCACACCCGCTTTATTTACTCAACAAGATGCTGAACAGGTTGAATTAGACGGGCCAGAAATTCTGGGAAATTTAGATAATAAAGATAATATTCTTCCCGTTGATAATAGTTTTTATGATATTTATGCCTTTGAAGGCACAGCCGGTCAGCAAGTCACCATTGAAATGACCAGTGATGAAATCGATTCTTATTTAATTTTATTGAATGCAGACGGCAGTGAACTGGCCCAAGATGATGATAGTGGCGGCGATAAAAATGCCAAAATTACGATTACATTGCCGACGGATGGGACATACACCTTTTTAGCCAATTCCTACGAAGCCGGACAGTCGGGTAACTATCAGTTGACACTGGCCACCGCCATCCCTACTTTACCCTCTCTCTTGCCATCGGGACAAACCTTAATCGAAGAAAGCGGAATATTAGAAGAAACCGATGCGATACTGCCTTCGGATAACAGCTTATATGATGAATATAAGTTTGAAGGAGTCGCGGGTCAATCCGTTACCATTCGACTCGAGAGTGAGGATTTTAACCCCTATGTTGCCTTATTGGATGCTAATGGTCAGTTATTGGCTGAAAATGACGATGTTACCCCAACAGATACCAATGCCGTAATTACCATTACCTTACCCACAGCCGGTCAATATCGAGTGGTGGTGAATGCTTATAAACCCACAGGTCGCGGTGAATATCGACTGACTGTTCGTTAAACTATTGGCAACCGGGGAGATCGGTTTCAATCTGAGAATTATTTCTCACTTTCTAGATAAAAATAATTTTACCCTCAAAAGTTATGGGTATTATGCTGTATTGTGCTAACCCCTATCGGTATTCCTGATGTATCATTTGATTAAAGCTTGGGCCATCTTTGCCAGTCTACTCACCGCAGTTCCTGGCACAACAACAACTATTGCATCTCAACAGTACTCTGCTTCTACCTTCGTTAATCCTACTGGAAATTCGGCGATCGCTCAGGAGAGTGAAGACGATACCCCAGAAACCCCAGAAACCCCAGAAACCCCCGACGACGAAACCTCCGACGACGAAACTCCTCCAACTCCAGACGTTCCCTCAACACCCGACACACCCGAAACCCCAGAAACTCCTGCCACTCCAGCTACACCAGAACCCGAAGTTACACCGCAACCGACCCCAGAACCCATAGAAACGCCCAAACCGACTCCAACTGAACCCTCAGCCCCTGTTGAACAACCCACCCCAGAAACAATGCCACCGGAAGAAGTGACAGAACCGGCTGAGTTAATTCTAGATGCTCAAGGAGAACTGGTAGACGGCGATCAGGTCTTAGAATCAGATAATAGTTTGTATGATGAATATACCTTTGATGGCGAAGAAGGTCAGTCTATTACAGTGACTCTAGACAGTAGTGATTTTGATACTTATCTAGCCGTCTTTACACCGGATGATAAGTTGCTCGAAGAACATGATGATGTGAGTCAAACTGATAGTAATTCTGCCATTACAGTGACTTTACCCGCCACAGGTGTTTATCGAGTGATTGTCAATTCTTACGACTCAAAAGGCAGAGGATCATATACTCTCAAGATTCGTTAGGTTAGAGTTTACTTTGATCTTTTGCAGTATTCAATATAAAACTAATCCGGCTTTTTGAACAAGTCGGTTTTTTTTATTCCGTAATTCCGATTTGTTTAAACTCCTGTCTGCAATTCATTTATGGTTTGTCAGGAGTCAGCGAGACGGAGAGTCACCGAGTCTGTCGTGACGTTACATGTAACGTCTGTACACCAAGTCAGGAGTTTTGATGATTCTGTAGCAGGAGTGCCTACTTGCCTTCTATAAAAAGATTTTATTACAATTCTTAGAAGATTACTATTTCAAGTTTTTTTTACTCATTTTTATTTTATAAAATTGTTTTTATCAATGATTAATTTATATAGATCTCAGCTTGTTTATAATAGATATTAAGCGATATATATAAAGTGATATTTAACCAAATTGAATAATTTGCTTCATAATAGATAAAAAGAGAGAGCCATCATTTTAATGACTTTTCTCACTAGGGTGCAGAGCAAAATTCAAGATGAATCATTATTGTATAAATGTTTTACTGGTGGAAGATAATCCGAAAGATGCAAATCTGATCCAAAAGAGATTAAAAAAATCAAGTACAACTCAATTTAATATTACTCACACAGTCAGGTTAAAAAAAGCCTTAGAATATATTGTTCAAGATTATTTTGATATTATTCTACTGGATTTATCCTTACCCGATAGTAAAGGATTAGAAACATTAACCGCAATTGAACAGCACGCCACCCATATCCCTATTATCGTTTTGACGGGACTCAATGATGAAGAATTAGCATTAGAAGCGCTTCGTCAAGGGGCGCAGGATTATCTCAAAAAAGGATTAATTGTTAGCGAACTCCTGGTTCATGCTTTACGTTCTGCAATTGAACGGAAACGGACTCAAGAACAACTCAGACGACAAAAACAACAGCTAGAAGTTGCTAATCAAATTTTACAGCAGCGTACTCAACAACTCGAAGCCCGGAATACGGAATTAGAGGCTTTTAGTTATACTGTTTCTCATGATTTACGTTCTTCACTGATTAGTATCGATGGATATAGCTGTATTTTAGAACAACAGTACCGCTCAAATTTAGATCAAAAAGGTCAACATTATCTCCGTTCAATTCGCCGCGCCACAAAACGGATGAATCAATTGATTGAAGACTTATTAATGTTATCTCGAGTCAAGAAGAATAGATTATCGCTGAGTTTAGTCAATATCAGTCAATTAATTACTGCGATCGCCACAGAACTACAGCAGCAACATCCGACAAAAATTGTTAACTTTAAAATTACGCCGAAAGTCATGGCCTATGGCGATCAACGTCTGTTGAGAATTGCGTTAGAAAACCTTCTGAGTAATGCCTGGAAATACAGCGCCCGCAAACCCCAACCCGAGATTGAATTCAGCGTGGAGTCCTCGACTCCCCAAACCACCTATTTGATTCGAGATAATGGGATAGGGTTCAATATGCAGCAAGCAGACCAGCTTTTTCGCCCCTTCCAGCGTCTTCATTCCCATGCTGAGTATCCCGGTACAGGAATTGGTTTAGCCACCGTTCAGCGCATTATTCACCGCCATCAGGGTCAAATCTGGGCTGAGGCTGTGGTGGGGGAAGGAGCCACCTTTTACTTTACCCTAGGGACGCAACCTGAAAACCATTAATCTTTTCTCTGGCGTTTTTGCTGACGACGTTGAATAAACCAGTTTTGTAATTGCTGAGTGCAAGCTGACTCTAAAATTCCGGCCAATACCGCCAAACGATGAAACGAATAATGACTATCAGGGATATTAGCAACCGTCCGAATAACCCCTGTTTTGGGATCATCTGCCCCATACACCAATAAACCCAAACGGGCTTGAACAATTGCCCCCGCACACATCGGACAGGGTTCTAAAGTCACATAAAGAGTACAATCATTTAGATGCCAATTCTGTCGCCGTTGACCCGCTTGGCGCAGGGCTAAAATTTCAGCATGAGCCGTGGGATCACAATCTCGTTGACGACGGTTTTCAGCCTCAGCCAGTAGCTGTCCTTGGGCATCGACAACCACAGCCCCCACAGGTACCTCCCCGGCTTTCCCGGCTGACTCAGCTAAAGCGATGGCGCAGCTCATCCAATGACGATGGGTTGTATAGTAATTGTTAAGGGTCTCCATCGTTTCGGGGAATGAAAGTTAATGAACCTGTTCAAAACCGTTGCCTTACTAGGCTTGTTAAGCGGCTTACTGGTGGGGCTATGCTATTGGGTAATTGGCGGGATAACAGGCGTATTAATTGGGGTTGTTATCGCCGAAGCGATCAATTTAGTCTCCTGGTTTTATTCCGATAAAATTGCCCTGAATGCCTATCGCGCCCAGCCCCTCAGTTCTCAAACGGCCCCTGGATTACATAGCATGGTACAACATTTGTGCGATCGCGCTAACTTGCCCATGCCTCAACTTTATATTGTCCCCACCTCAGCCCTCAATGCCTTTGCCACCGGACGAGACCCTCAACACGCTGCTGTGGCGGTCACCGAAGGGATTTTGAAACTATTACCCGAAGATGAACTTGAAGGAGTCATTGCCCACGAACTTAGTCATATCAAAAATCGAGATACTTTGACTCAGGCCGTCTCTGCCACAGTTGCGGGTGCAATTACTTCCCTGGCACAGATTGCTCAATTTTACACCGTTTTTAGCGGTTCTCGTCGTCAACAACGCAATAGTAACCCGTTGGTGAGGTTATTAACTGTAATGATTGCCCCTGTTGCTGCTACAGTGATTCAGATGGCAATCTCTCGGACTCGGGAATTTGCGGCTGATGCGGGGGCGGCGAAATTAACCGGAAATCCTCGGGGCTTAGCCAAGGCATTACAACGCTTAGATAGTGCGGCTAGAAAGATACCTCTGCAAGCCAACCCTGCTTTTGAACCGTTGTTAATTATGAACGGATTTTCCGGGCAGATGATGGCAATATTATTTTCAACTCATCCCTCAACTGAAGCCCGAATTCAAGCGTTATTAAAGCTAGAATAAGATCTGACTCACACCCTCAACCTTCTAGACGATGTCATTGGGAATACTTTTCAATTAAAATGATTAGTAACCATAATTAGGAGGACATGAAATGACTGAACCAACAGTTCCTAAAGAATCTGCGCTTGTTGAACAATCAACCACTGAAATTGTGCCAGAAACCCAATCCAAGCCGGAGGAAATGAAGCAGGAAACTGAAGAATTAATGTCTGCTATTAATAGAATGGTACAAGCTGAACTTCAGGCTGCCGGAGATTTTACAGAAGAGGCTTATATTAATGCCGTCCGTAACGCCAAAGAAACCATTGAACAATTTCGGTTAATTGATAAAGATCAACTAGAAAATTCAATTGATCAGTTTGAAACCGATGCCAAGCAGAATTTAGAAGGAATGGTGAAAGAAATTGCTGATTTTGGCGATCGCATTTCTAAAGCTGCCCAAGCTGCCTGGGATGTATTGACCGCACCCAAAGAGTCTTAAATCAGATAAAAATCACTGTTATTAATTCTTTGTTGTGGCACAGTTCGGCTGTGCCTTTGTTGTAAGTCTGCCCAACATCAGCAGCTTCAGTTGTCTGTAGAGATGTTTTATTGAATTCATAATTCATAATTCATAATTTACCGTTCCCTTTTTATGATATCCTTTAAATTAATTGGAGCGGAATTAAACCGTTAATTTTTATAGTTAATATTGGACAGATAGGAGCCAAGAATAATGGCAAAAGAGAAAGCAAATTTACTAAAAATCACCCCTCGCGATCAAGACTATTCTCGCTGGTATTTAGATATTGTAGATCGGGCAAAGTTAGCAGAAGAATCAGGCGTTCGCGGCTGTATGGTGATTCGTCCTGAAGGGTTTGCAATTTGGGAAAATATGCAACAAACCTTAGATAAAATGTTCAAAGAAACCGGACATACCAATGCTTACTTTCCCCTATTTATTCCGGTGAGTTATTTCTCGAAAGAAGCTAAACACGTTTCCGGTTTTGCTAAAGAATGTGCAGTGGTTACTCATCACCGTTTAACCACAACAGATGAAGGACAAATAACAGTTGATCCTGAAGCCGAATTAGGGGAACCTTTAGTGGTTCGTCCCACCAGTGAAACGATTATTTGGTCAACTTATCGGAAGTGGATTCAAAGTTATCGAGATTTACCTTTATTATTGAATCAATGGGTCAATGTTTGTCGGTGGGAACTCAGAACTAGACCCTTTTTAAGAACCACTGAATTCCTCTGGCAAGAAGGACATACTGCCCACGCTACAGCAGAAGAAGCCGAAGCTGAAGCCATGCAAATGTTACAAGTTTATCGCACATTTGTTGAAGAGTATTTAGCCATTCCTGTATGGGCAGGACAAAAGACAGAAAATGAGAAATTTCCGGGGGCTGAACATACCTACACAATTGAAACGATGACCCAGGATAAACGCGCTATTCAAGTCGGAACCAGTCATAACTTAGGCACGACTTTTTCTAAGGCATTTGATGTCACTTATTTATCCGCTGAAGGCACTCAAGAATATCCCTTTGCCACCAGTTGGGGAATTACCACTCGGATGATTGGAACCTTAATTATGGTACATTCAGATGATCAAGGTTTTGTCTGTCCGCCGCGTATTGCACCGCTACAAGTGATTGGTATTCCCATTTATCGTAAGGATGGCGAAAAAGCAGATGTTTTAGCTAAATTTGAACAACTTCAGCAACAGTTTAAAGGCAATGGTCAATTTTCTTTTAAAGTCGATAGCCGGGAAAATCTCAGCCCTGGATTTAAATTTAATGATTGGGAATTGAAAGGAATTCCGCTGCGTTTAGAAATCGGGCCGAGAGACTTAAAAAATGAAAAAGCCGTGCTGGTTCGTCGAGATACGGGTGAAAAAATTATTATCGATCAAGCTGAATTAGAAACGAAAATTCCCGCTTTATTAGAAGAGATTCATCAGCAGTTATTTGAACGCGCCAAAGCCTTTCAAACAGAAAACACATATGACGTTTCCAGCTATGAAGAATTAAAGCAAAAAATTGAAGAAAAACCCGGATTTTATCGTGCATATTTTGCCGGAAGCCCGGACGACGAAGAGCAAATTCAGGAAGAAACAAAAGCCACAGGACGTTGTATTCCTTTAGAACAACCCGATACAGAAGGAAAGTGTTTCTATACGGGTAAAACAACCAAACAGCAAGTAATTTTTGCTCGGGCTTACTAATCGTTTGGGTTCAGATATTATATTATGCTGAGAGTAGAGGCGTTACATCTAACGTCTCTATATCAAATTAGAAGTTTCCGTTGATCTAGATTAAGTCATACAGTCACTCAATCAGAACCTAAAATAAAAAAAATTGGCTACAAACCTGGCTACAAACTAATCAGAGAAGTTATCAAATTATATATAAAAGGTAGACAAGAGATAGATAGATTCATCCATAGGGTAGATAGGGTATGGGATAATTTTTTTGTATGTTAAGTTAGTGTTTCACCCTGGCTGATACTCAATTGAAGTTAAGTTTTATCAAGTTTATCTAATCTCTTTTGGGGTGATATCTACATAAATATTTAGCTCACATCTCACCCTATCACCCAGTTATGATTGATACCCTATGGCTACTGCTTTGCTCCTGCTTAGTCTTTATTATGCAAGCCGGATTTATGTGTTTAGAATCCGGACTCACCCGTTCTAAAAATAGCATAAATGTTGCCGCCAAAAACCTCTCCGATTTTGGAGTTTCTATTCTCATATTTTGGGCTGTCGGCTATGCTTTTAAGTCTGGAGGCTCTTACAACGGTTGGATTGGCATCAGTGACTTTTTTCTCAGTCTTGATAACTCTTATATCGCGGCTTTATTCCTGTTTCAAGCCATGTTTTGCAGCACAGCCATTACTATCGTCTCAGGGGCGGTTGCAGAACGAATGAAATTTAGCGCTTATTTACTCATCGTTTGTATTGTTTCTAGCGTCATTTATCCAATTTTTTCTCACTGGGTATGGAACGTAGCAGAGACAGGAACACCGATGGGTTTACTCGGACGTTTAGGGTTTGTTGACTTTGCGGGTTCTACAGGGGTTCACAGTATCGGCGGATGGACTTCTCTGGCTGCTTTACTGATTATTGGTCCGCGTTGGGGTCGTTTTTCCACAACTGAATCTTTCCAAACGAATCTTAGTTCTAATTTACAGTTTTCTGTTTTGGGAATGTTTTTGCTATGGTTTGGCTGGCTGGGTTTCAACGCGGGTAGTGGCCTGACGTTAGATGAGCAAGTCCCGTTAGTGATGGTCAATACGGTTCTCGCGGGTTGTGCTGGAATGCTGACAGCCGGCATTTTGAGTTGGACAGAAAACAAAGTCTTACAGGTTGAAATTCTGATTAACGGTTCTTTAGCCGGGTTAGTGGCTATTTGCGCGGGCTGTAATGCGGTTGATGCTCCCATTGCCATTATCATTGGCAGTACAGGGGCTGCCGTCATGTTGTTGATTGAAAAAATGTTACAACGCTGGCGAATTGACGATGCAGTTGGTGCAGTCGCAGTTCATGGGGGAGCGGGAGCCTGGGGAACCTTAGCCGTGGGGCTATTTGGTCAACTCGATGTATTAGGCACAGGCTTAAGCCGATATGCTCAAATTGGGGTACAACTGCTGGGAATTTTAATTGCGTTTGAATGGGCGTTTAGTATTACTTATATTCTACTTTATTGCTTGAATAAAAAGTTTCCGTTACGAGTTTCTGTGGAACAGGAAAAGGTAGGACTGAATTACTCAGAACACCATGCAAAAACAGAACCCTATGATTTGTTTGATGTGATGGAAAAACAAGCTAAAACCAAAGATTTAAGTTTACGAGTACCCATTCAACCGTTTACAGATGTTGGAGCAATTGCCCTCCGCTATAATCAAGTGATAGCAGCCTTAGAAGAAGCCACAATTCGCACAGAAGCGATTATTAAAACAGCAATTAATGGAATTATAACATTTACGGAAGAAAATCTCCAGATTACAATGGCAAACCCCACAGCCGTTGAAATGTTTGGTTATTCTTTAGAAGAGTTACAAGAAATGTCAGTCAATCAACTCTTGCAATTTGATTCTAATAATTTACAAGGAGAACAATCATTACTGGCTGAATTATTAAAAACAGGACGACATCAATTAGTAGGATGCCGAAAAAACGGTGAAACATTTGCTTTAGAAGCAGCAGTGACTGAGGTTGAAATTAGCGATTATAGTTTTTATACGGCTATATTTCAGGATATTAGTGAGCGTCAAAAAGCCGAAACTGCTTTAAGACAGTCAGAAGCACAACTCAGGAATCAAAACTTAGAACTTGAAAAAATAGTTCAAGAACTCCAGCAAACCCAAACTCAGTTAATTCAAGCAGAAAAAATGTCTAGTTTAGGACAAATGGTCGCAGGTGTGGCTCATGAAATTAATAATCCAGTCAGTTTTATTTATGGGAATATTCGTCCTGCTATCCAGTATACAGAAGATTTATTAGAATTAATTGAACTCTATCAAAATCACTATCCTCAACCGAGTTCTGAAATTATAGAATATCTGGATGAATTAGATATAGAATTTCTGGCTGCAGATTTTCTTAAATTATTAGACTCGATGAAAAATGGCGCAGAACGAATTCGAGATATTGTAAAATCCTTACGCAATTTTTCTCGCTTAGATGAATCAGAAGTTAAAGCCGTTAATTTACATGAAGGGATTGATAGTACATTATTAATTTTACAAAATCGCTTAAAATATAAACCGGGTTCTATAAATATTCAAGTGATTAAAGAATATGGTAATTTACCTAAGGTGGAATGCTACCCCAGTCAGCTCAATCAAGTGTTTATGAATATCATTAATAATGCTATTGATGCTTTAGAAGAAAGTAAAACTCAATCCGCTGAAATTTTAATTTCAACTCAACAATTGGATAATAATTGGGTGAGTATTCAGATAGCCGATAACGGCCCTGGAATATCCGAAGAAATCCAGAATAAACTATTTGATCCCTTTTTTACGACAAAACCCGTTGGAAAAGGAACCGGATTAGGATTATCGATTAGTTATAAAATCATTACCGATAAACATCAAGGTAAAATAGACTGTCATTCTATTCCACAGCAAGGGACTGAGTTTATTGTTCAAATTCCTATCTCTATGACTCAACAAACACAAGCCACCATCAATCAGTCTATTAATAATGCATCTTCAGTTTGATGACTGAAATTTTAGGTTAATTCTTCTGAGAATGTATCTCATCCCATTGATTAAAATTCTGCTTTGCACTTTGTACATAGGGAGACCAAGCTATCAGTTGAATCATCAATTGATTGAATAGAGAAATCGGAAATTTCATTGGTCTAACAAAATCTAAGAATAAAACAACCCGAATTTCTTCAGAATTATTCCAAGCTTGATGGGGAAATGTATCATCAAAAATTAAGCTTTTTCCTTCTTGCCAGTGACGAGTTTCACCCCCTACTTTTATCCCACATTTATGCGCTGCCTCAGGCACTTTTAAAGCCAAATGATAGCGTAATACTCCTTTGTAGGGGCCACGATGTTCAGGAATCTGTTTATCAGGTAATAAAATCGAAAAAAAAGCGGTTTTCATTTCCGGAATTTGTTCAATCAGTTTCGCCGTTTGAGGACAACGGTTGCAATTTTGTTCAGCTTTCAGTCCATAAGCATAAAAGAAATAGGTTTTCCAGCGATTATCTTGAGTAATGCTATATTGATCTTTTGAGATATCCTGAAAATTAGGAATTGTATTTAAACTCTTCAGTAAGTCATCTAATTCTTGACGAATTACTTGCCAATTTGACTCTAACTTTTCCACCCATTCATACTGTTGCGAATCGAAAAAAGCAGAATCTCCCACCAGAGAATTACGCGCAATCAGTCCTTCTAAACTCCTCACTAACTTTTCGCCTTGACGAATCGCAAACTGTTGATAATTTGCCTGAAACTTAGTTAACATTCTTGTTACTCCTCATCACAAAGAACTTAATCTTATCATTTTGAGGGTAATTTCTCAATTTAATTTAACATCATTCAGTGACCAGTCATAATTTAAATAGCTTATTTGATAATTTCCCTCAGTCAAATAGGTTTGATTCTGAGTTTCCAAGTACTGACTAATAAAGTTTAATACGGCTCGTTCTTTATCTTTCCCGGCAAACTGATTTTCCGCCGCAAATTTAGATTCAAAATCTTCCCCAAACCACTTAAAAATAGAAGAAAGATAAACTTTATTCTCCTCTTTATCAATTTTAAAATTACGATCTAGCGCTATAAACTCAACGGTTTGTTCATCTAATTGTTGATCGAGTTTATCTCCAATAAAGGGTTCTGGTCGTAATATAGGACAACCAATAGACGCACAAACTATACCCATATGAAGCCGAGGTTCATCAAAGTCTTTTCTCAGAATTTCATGCTCAATTTGATCTAAAGTTAATTCTTCCCCCATTACAGGAAATTTTAGCCTTTTCCACACCCCAGGAATATCTTTAATACTATCCGTTGGATAGTTATCAATAATCGCTTCTAAGGTGAATGAATTATAGAGATTAATCCAAAAAGCAATTTTTTCATTCTCTGTCCAACTGTCATAAGTCTGAGGAGATAAATTAGCAACTGATTGATTAAAACTGTCTAACGGCTGACGATTTTGCTGTAAAGATTGATAATCAACTTCTCCTTGATTATTGACATATTGAGATAAAACCTGAGCATAATTATCATAACTAAACTTTGTTGATTTATTTAAAGGAACTGAGAATTGTGTTTGATTATTATCAGGATTTTCAAAATTAAACTCAGTATTGGTTGAACAGCTAGAGACTAAAATTAATAGGGATAAAACAGCAATTGATTTAAACATTTATTTTCTCCTTTTTTTGATAAATTTGACTGAAAGATACACTCAACTGACTAATTATTCTGATTTTGAGTTCTGATTATTCCTCCTAGTATTAAACATCATCACGACTGTACCGATAATAAAAGGTAGCCATAATAGTAGTCTTTGTAAGTCTGTTAAATTCCAGTTTAAATGACCTAAACCTTGACGATAAGGTAAAACAAAATAAACAAATGCAGACAGACTCACTAAACGAATACCCAAATGACGAGTCGCCACAGCAAACGGAATGAGCCAGGTAAAATACCAAGCATGAATAATTGGAGAAATTGCTAACAGTGCAATTAAATAAGTTTGGCAAGCCTGTAATATCGCATCGGATTGATTTACATATTGTTGTTGATGATACCGAATAATAATCCAGAGTAAAACACCCAACAAGGGAATAATATAAATAGAGTTTGTTTCCGTTGAAAATTTCCAAAATTGCTTAACAATATAAGGAATAAACTCGGCGCTACGTCCATGGGAAACAAAGGTAGAACTTGTGGGAATTAAAGGACATTCAGTCGCCGTACAAAACGGAATTGCACTCATCAAAAGAGGCAGTATACCAATAAAAAATATACTAATACTGGTTCTCCATCGAGGTAATTTAAACCAAGCCATCAAGCCTAATATTGGTAAAGAAATCCATTTAACTGCAATACTAATTCCCAGTAAAACTGCACTCCAACTCCATTTATTTTTATCATAAACTAACCAAGCTGCGACCAAAGGTAAAATAAACCAACTATCATAATGAGCGGCTCCCGCAAAGGAATATAAAATGAGTGGATTCCAAGCATAAATTAAAGTATTTGCAGAGCCAAATTGACGAGATAATAACCAACAGGTGATTAAATCAGCAATCACAAACGCTAATTTAAATAGTAAAACTGAAGCTGAAATTGTTGCTAAAAACCGAAATCCTAATTGTGTAAATGGGGGATAAATCGCTGAAGTATCAAGATGGTTAATTTGTGACCACCAAGCTGTACGATATGGGATTAATTCTGCTGCATTGGGTGGTAAATGATATGGACTAAATCCTAAGTTTTGAATCCTTCCTTCCCAGAGATAACGCCAGATATCATCACCCGGATACATCGGTAATAAAAATAAGCGAGAGAATACCGCAACTATCCAAAACCAAACCCTATTAATTTCTTTAATTTTCCAAGTTAAAATAAATCCTATCCCCATCAATATTACACCCGTACAAAAAGGTTTAAAATTATCAGGATATTGAAAGTTACCATGAGGCATTATCCATAAACACCCAAGTAAAATTAAAAAAGAACTCAGGATTTTTAGGATAAATTGAAACTGAGATTTTATATATAATTTTCCTAACGTCATTAAAATAATTGTTCCGGCTTGTACACTCCCCCGTAATGTTCCTGAAATTTTAGATCGACCCCCTTGACGACGACGATAATTAACGGGAATTTCAATCGTTTTTAATCCTAATTCTACCGCCCGTGCCTGCATTTCTACCGTCCAACCAAACCCTCGATCTTGCATATTAATAGCTTCTAAAGCAGATCGACGAATTAATCGTAACGGCCCTAAATCATGATAACCATATCCCCAACCCCAATGAATTAATTGAGTGGCTAAAGAATTACCAAAGTTTTGTACGGGAGTCATGGCTAAACGACCTGCCACCGTTGCCCGACGATTTCCTAATATAAAATCTGCTGTTTCTATGGCTTCAAAAAACTGAGGTAATTCACTTAAATCATCACTACCATCCCCATCACAAAACAGAATCCATTCAATATTAGGTGACAAGTTTTGTAACCCTCGCCAGCAAGCCCGACCATAGCCCATTATCGGTTCTAAAATCACTTCAGCACCCGCTGCTTCAGCAATACAAACACTATTATCATCACTGCCATTATCCACCACTCTAATCTGAGTTAACCCCAGTTGTTGCAAAGTGTAAATGACATTTGCTAAAGTTGTAGCTTCGTTTAATACTGGAATAATGACTAAAATCTGATCCAGGTTTAAATTACTCTGTTTTAAATTGGGTTGAGTCACGGAAGTAAAAGATGGCAGTTGCACAAAGTTATTCTTTTAGATAGTTTATATGATTTCTTGATTAAATCTAGTAAAGCTGAGTATAAGCTGAGAAACAGTTTAAGATTAAATTAGTATGTTTTTAGATCCATCAGTATGGCACAGGGAAATGATCAGATTCAACAGTTATATTTAAGCAATCCTATAATTAATAAATCCATAGAAGAAATTTATACTGATTTAGATGCTTATTCCTATGAAATCACGGAAGCAGAAAGTCATCGATTTGATACGGTTAGTTTTTATGTTATTTTACCACCGCTAAAATATGAAAATAAATTTATTAAAGGATTTTATCTGAGTGAATCCGTGGATTTATTGAATAAGGTTTTACCTCAATTATCTCAATCTTTTTTTTCATTAGCTTATACAATGGGATGTGCTTATTCAAGGTCAAAAACGGCGGATGCTTACTCTTGTCTTTATAAAAATCCTCAACGAATTGCCTGGTTTCGGCGAATGCATCCACATCGAAAAAATCAAGCTTTTATTCCTTTAGATGATACTGATTTTTTAAATGAATATATTATTGCACCTCGACCGATTCAGCAAAAAGATATTGATGTACTTTGTGTGGCTCGACTCTCTCCAGAAAAAAATATGTCAATGATTGCTCAAGCCTTAAAAATATACCGTCAAAAATATCCAGAGAATAAAATCATGATGACATGGATTATGGGTGACCGCAACTTTAATCCTCGAAATATTGATAACTTACACCCATCTAAAAAGACAGAATGGAATAAAATTATATCTATTTTAGGAAATCCATTTGATTACATTAAAATTATTCCTTTTGTAGATTACTATCAAGATATTCCAAAATATTATTCCCGCTCAAAGGTCTACGTTTTAGGTGCTTTGCTAGAGGGAAAAAATAGAAGTTTATCTGAGGCAATGAGCTGTAACGTTCCGGTAATTTGCTTTGAAGAATTTAATCAATATGCTAGAGGAAAAGACCCTATTTTCCCAGAAAATGCCGGATTATCTGCTCAGTTTAATCCTGAATCTTTAGCAGATACCATTCATACAGTTTTACAAAATAAAACAAATTTTAAACCCCGAATGCAATATCTCAAATATCGGGGGCGGAAAAACTTTTTTAATACTTGTTTAGATACTTTCCCAGAGTATCAAGAGAGGATTCCAAATTATATTTCAGGGCAAGCATTTAATAATGTATGGTTAGATTTAGCGCTACAACAAAACTATCAGATGAGTTTGCATGACTTTCTGTACGGTCGTTCGTCAAAATCTCATATTCGAGGATTGGTTAAAATTTATCAAACGCTGCGAGAATGGCTACCGTTTTATGGTTGAATCTTTAAGATACATTTCATTTTCTAGAAAATCAGTTGACCCTAAACAGATCAAGTCATACTATTCTATCAGACTGTTGATCAGCTTAAAGATAATGGTAGAAGCAGAAACTCAAGTTTGTCCCGTTTGTAACGTCAAGATTATGAAAGCCCCAGGCGGAGATCGGGTTTTATTTTCAACAGGAAAGCCTGGAACCCGCGCTAAATTAGCAGCCAGAGTGTGTCAGTTTGTCAAACAAAATGGTTGTATTAATAAAGATCCGAAGTTAATTGGAGAAATTAAAGAAGATGACTATTATAAACCCGATTAAATGTTCTCATTTCTCCCCTTAGCGCTGCCCGACATCATCAAGATTAGTTTGAATTTTAAACAATAGTTTTTAGCGATATTATGATGATTGCATGATTAAGCAGGAGTGATTACAAGCATAAATGACCGAAGAAACCAATGAGACTTTACCTCAGCCTCAAAACATTTTACAGCAATTACAGCAGTCGGGTGCGATCGCTGTGATCCGATCTCAGCAGTTTGAGATCGGCCGAAAAATGGCCTCAGCCGTTGCCCAAGGTGGGATAAATTGGATTGAAATTACTTGGAATAGCCATCGCCCCACCGAATTAATCACTCAACTGCGTCAGGACTTACCCCATTGTTATATCGGTGCAGGGACGTTACTGACTGTCGATCACATTAAAGAAGCGATCGCATCGGGGGCGCAATTTTTGTTCTCTCCCCACACCAATGTAGAGATGATTCAGGCTGCTGGCCCGGTTCCCACTATCCCTGGCGCATTATCTCCCACAGAGATCGTTACGGCTTGGCAAGCAGGAGCAACCGCTGTTAAAGTCTTTCCCATCTCAGCCATGGGAGGTGTCAACTATATCAAAAGTTTGAGCGCTCCTCTCGGTCAAATTCCTCTAATTCCCACCGGGGGTATCACCTTAAAAAATGCTCCTGATTTTATTCAAGCTGGCGCTGTAGCCGTTGGACTATCGTCGGATTTATTTCTTCAATCTCTGTTGAGGGAACAGAATTGGTTGGGTATTACTCAACGTGCGGCACAACTGCGTCAACAGTTAGATAACATTGACTCTCGCAACTCATTCACTATTTAATCGCCTGTAGGACATCTTTAACAGTGGTGACAATCTCCATTGTATTAATTGGCTTGGTCACATAAGCCGCCGCCCCTTGTTTTAAACCCCAATTTTTATCGATCTTTTCAGATTTACTAGAACAGATAATAATCGGAATATGGGCTGTTTTTTCTTGATTTTTTAACTCTCGACATAAACCAAAACCACTTTGTCCGGGTAATACAACATCAACTAAGATCACATCAAACTGTCTTTGAGTGAGAATCACCTTAGCCGCTTCAGCGGTGTTGACATTCACTACCTCAAAACCAGATTGTTGTAAACAATCTACCAATACACTTGCTTCTGTTGCACTATCTTCTACGATTAGAACACTAACCATTTTTACCTTAAATTCGGCTGTTGCATAATTTTACTTTCATAACATTGCTAAAGCAGCAAACATTTAGCGCCCCCACTTGAGCTCACACAAGCAAGAAAGATACAAATCGCTTCTGATTTTAAAACCTTAGCAACCATTAACCATTCATTCAGTACACATTAGACCCGCTTTAATATCTGCTGTGAGCTTCAATGATTAAGAATGTATTTGATCCGTTTAATTTTATCATATACGATTTTAAAAGTTGAATCGGATAAAAACTGAGTTAAGCCTGACTATGATTGAAACTTTTGCTAAAAACGAATTGTCATCTTTTCTAAGCGATTAATCCATCCCTAACTATCTACTTTAGCAGATAAGTATTTTTCGATGATGGCTAAAGTTTCTTTCGGTTTAGGGGGTTTGACCAAAAAATCTGAAGCCCCAACGAGTTTTGCTCGGCTACGGTCAAGGACATTATCTCGGCTGGTGAGAATCACAACCGGAGTTTTTTGAAACACAGGTGCATTTTTTAAAAATTGACAAACCGTATAACCATTGGCGTTGGGCATCACCAAATCTAGAAAAATTAAATCCGGTTTATATTCTGCAACTTTTGCTAATGCCAGTACCGGATCTTGAATCCCAATAATGGCATAACCCGCAGGTTGAGCAATTTTTTCTAAAACAGTCGCGATCATGGGACTATCATCAATACAGACAATCAATCCTTTATTGGGGTAGGGTGAGTTACAGTCTGCCGCAGTTTTGTCCACAATCGGATTGGGTAAATCTTTTAAGTTACGAAACTGTATCAGTCCTTTTTTGACTAACGGCAATAGCATCTTCGTCACACTGACAATGGATTTGCGGCTACGGGCTGAAATATCCCACAGGGTATATTTACCATTCAGATATTTGCCCCAACCAGATAAAGCAGTTGGACTAATAGCTTTTTTATACACTGGAGTCAGGTTAGGACTCAAATTTTCAAAGCCAGCATCATACCATCGTTGCCCCAGTTGTTCGGCTTTAGTCACCACCGGTGCTAACTCTCGTAACGACAGTGCTAATCCTAAAGAAAGCTCTGATTTGCCATCGTCATGAGCTTCCCAACGAATTGTGGCATCCATATAACGACTCAAGGAAAATAACAATTCTAAAGCAACAACCTGAATAATGGATTTGGCTTGAGCCAGAGAGATCTGGTCTGTTGCAACTGCATCATACAGTAACTGATATTCCCAAGGTTGATCAGCATTCAGGGGAAAAGATTGAGGTTGAGGCTGCCAACGGGGGGTATATTTTTGAATCGCTCTTTGCCAACGTCGGACACGATGAAAATCCCCTGTCGCATATAACAATCGACCATAAAACAGGTGAAGCTGCCCTTCTCGAGCGTGGCTGCTGAGAATGAGCTGGCCGATAGCCATTTGCTGACACAGGCGATCAAGTTTTTCTAGCAAATGAGCAATGGTCGTAGATTCATTGGTCAACATATTCTCCTCGTTTTGGCGGGTGAGTGATTTAAGAAGGCATCCAGAAAGACGGGGTGGGACACAGCTCTTATCGTTCATTATCACACAGCATTTTAGCTGCCTTAGAAGGGAGAATTGATGGACTGACAACGGGTTTGTATCAGTCGGGAATGAGAGTTTGAGCCGGATTTACTCTCAACTGTTATACATCCCTGAAAAAAACACCACTACCAGTCAAATAAGCTTTACCGAAACACGAATGTGCTGTTGTCTTGGGAGACACTTTGGGTCTCTAACTGTAGTACTGTTTTGTGTTAGTGGGTGCGTGATTGTGGCCTAATCTTCAAACAATCAGGCTACAACCTGAGAATAGACACTACCCCTCTCTCAACATAGTTAAGTTGTAGGTCTATTCAGTTGTTTTAAATTATATCAATTCTCACGAAGGGCCATTGGCAGGTCAGTTATCAGCAAAAATGTGTCTTTCGCTCAAGCTAGCCCGGCAGAGTGATCCACACAGAGTATCATTTCAGTAGATTCAACGATTTGAGCTGAGTAAAACTGTATCATATTTAAAAAAAATTAGAGATTATACATAACGATCATCATCATAAATCACTTCATTTAATCTTTATGATCTCTCAATCAAATATATGATCTAGTTTTCAACTCTGTTGACTTTTAAGCTGCACGCAACAGAGGCAAAGACATGAGGTAATTGTTTGTTTAATTTGAAGCATAATAAAACATAATAGATAACTTTTTCTATAATTACTGGCAGATTTAGTTCATTTACCTTGTTTTGTTCTCGGGTTCAGACAAATGATTGTGATCTCAATAAGCATCATCAGTTGTTTTCGATCAAATCATTAACTTGAGTTGAAAGCTAGACTGGAGATAAAACTTTCCTCACCGATAATCCAACTGATGATGATTCAGCTTCAACCCCATTCAGCCAAAGCCGATATCTTGGTGGTGGATGATACACCTGTCAATCTACGTTTACTCTCCAATTTACTCAGCGAACAAGGATATGAAGTTCGCAAAGCGATTAACGGACAGATGGCCCTGACCGCGATTAACGCAGCCCCCCCCGATTTGATCTTGCTAGATGTGATGATGCCAGATCTCACAGGATATGAAGTTTGTACTCACTTAAAAAACAATCAGCAAACCGCCCAAATTCCCGTTATTTTTCTCAGCGCTTTAAATGATGTCAACGACAAAGTGAAAGGATTTACCGTTGGGGGTTCGGATTACATTACCAAACCGTTTGAGTATGAAGAAATTGTTGTTCGCGTCAATAACCAACTGGCTTTAAAAATGGCAGAACAACGCTTGTGGAAACTCAACGCAGAACTTGAAAGCATCGTCCGTCAACGCACCCACGAACTCGAACTCGCCAACATCCAACTGCAACAAATTGCATTTCACGATGCCTTAACGGGACTCCCCAACCGGATTCAATTTCGTCAACGTCTCGAGACTGCCCTCACTCAACAAGCCCCCCATCAACAACTCGCCGTATTGTTTATTGACTGCGATCGCTTTAAAGTGGTGAATGACTCCCTGGGTCATGTCGTGGGAGATGAACTGCTGAAGTCTTTGAGTCAGCGAATTAACACATTAATTCAACCCCATCAAACCTTAGCACGCCTGGGGGGCGATGAATTTGCCCTGTTATTGCCCCAGCTCACCGGAGTAGAGCCGGCGCTGCAAACCGCTTCAGAAATTTTACAGACATTATCCCAACCCTTCAAACTTGAGCAATATGAAGTATTTATCAATGCTAGTATTGGGATTGCTTTGTCAAGTCAGGACTATCTCGGTCCAGAATATTTGCTCAGAGACGCTGATACCGCCTTGTATCAAGCCAAAGCCAATGGTCGAGGCTGTTATCATGTCTTTGATCGTACCCTGCATCTTGCAGTGGTCAATGCTTTGGAGTTAGAATCGGAGTTACACCGCGCCGTCCACGGGGAACAGCTTGTCGTTCATTATCAACCGATAATTTGCCTCCAAACAGGCACTATTGAAGGATTTGAAGCGCTGGTTCGATGGTATCATCCAACACGAGGCTTGATTAGTCCAGAATCATTTATTCCAGTTGCAGAAGAAACGGGTCTGATGACTCAAATTAGCCACTGGGTCTTGCAGCAAGCTTGTCATCAGTTGCATGTATGGCAACAACAAGCCGGATTTCCGGAATCTCTGTTTGTCAGCGTCAACTTATCCACTCGGCAATTCGCTCAGTTAGATTTAGTTGAACAAATTGAGGGAATTTTAGATCAAACTCATCTTCATCCCCATTGTCTGAAGTTGGAAATTACAGAGAATGCCATTATGGATAATCCCACAACGGCAGCAGAGATTTTGCAACAACTACGACAGCGTCAAATCCAACTGGGAATTGATGATTTTGGCACAGGTTATTCCTCTTTAAGTTATTTGCATTCTTTCCCTGTGGATACTTTAAAGATTGACCAATCTTTTGTGAAATATCTTGATGGTACACCCGAAAATTTACAGCTTGTTTCTGTGATTTTGGGGATTGCTCAAACAATGGAAATGAGTGTAATTGCTGAAGGGATAGAAACACAACAACAGCTCACTCAACTTCGTAGCTTAGACTGTAACCTCGGACAAGGGTATTACTTTTCTGAGCCACTTCCCCCAGAAGAAGCCGTTAAATTAGTGACGGAAAAATCGAAGGGGTTAGACATAATGAATTTTGACGATAACCCGCATGAATGATCTTGAATTCAGTTCACCAAAAGCCGATATTCTGATTGTGGATGACACCCCTGCTAACTTGCGGTTGTTATCGACAATGATGGTAGAACGAGGCTATAGCGTGCGTCAAGCCATTAATGGTCAGATGGCATTAACAGCGACGAAAGCGATGATTCCTGATTTGATTTTACTGGATATTAATATGCCCGGTCTGAGCGGGTATGAAGTGTGTGAGCAACTGAAGAAAGATCCAGAAACAACAAATATACCTGTTATTTTTTTAAGTGCATTTGACGATATTAATGAAAAAGTCAAAGCGTTTAAATCCGGTGGAATAGACTATATTACAAAACCCTTTGAATTTGAAGAAGTGATGGCTCGGATTCAAAATCAACTCACCATCCAACAATTGCAAAAGAAACTTCAAGCGCAAAATACTCAACTCCAAACTGCACTGGGGGAACTCAGAATGATGC
This sequence comes from uncultured Lyngbya sp., assembly GCA_964434975.1. Lineage (GTDB taxonomy): Bacteria > Cyanobacteriota > Cyanobacteriia > Cyanobacteriales > Microcoleaceae > JAAURB01. The sequence goes on along the minus strand of CAYSWY010000011.1, from coordinate 31,795 downwards.
AAGCCCAACTGATTCAAAAAGAGAAAATGGCAAGTTTAGCTCAGCTTGTCGCGGGAATTGCCCATGAAATTAATAACCCAGTCAGTTTTATTTCAGGTAATATTAGTTATGCCAACGATTATATTCACAATTTATTAAGTCTAATTGGTTTATATCAAAAAGAATATCCGAAGCCGAGTCAAAATATTAAAGATTTAATCCAAGAGATTGACCTAGAATTTATTCTCTCAGATATCCATAAAGTGGTCGGTTCCATGAAAAATGGAGTCGATAGAATCCGAACCATTATTTTAGCGCTTAAAATCTTTTCTCGTTTAGATGAATCAGATATTAAAACAGTCGATTTACACCAAGGGATTGAGAGTACCTTACTATTCCTACAACATCGCATGGATGGGGAGAGCAAAACACCAACAATTAACATTATTAAAGATTATCAAAAACTCCCATTGGTCACCTGCTATGCTAGCCAGATCAACCAAGTTTTTTATAATATTTTGTGCAACGCCATCGATGCCCTAGAACTACAATATCGTCAGAATTTATCCCCAGATTATATTCCCACCCTGTGGATTTCTACCGCTCAAAATTCAGCAGAAACCGTCACAATTAAAATTAAAGATAATGGCGTGGGTATTCCAGAAGCGATTCAACCCCGCTTGTTCGATCCCTTTTTTACCACAAAGCCTGTGGGAGGAGGACAAGGGTTAGGGTTATTGACAAGCTACCAGATTGTGGTACAAAAACACAAGGGACACCTGAGCTGCCATTCTTCTGCGGGAGATGGAGCAGAATTTTTAGTTGAAATTCCCATTCACCTAAATAAGCCTGCCTCAGAATCTGAACCCCTATACTCAACCATTGGGCTAGACAGTCAAAACCCGTGAACCTGAAAAAAATCTGGAAACTATTAAAACAAGCAGTTAAGGAATGGCAAAAGGATAAAGTACCGATTCTAGCCGCTGCCTTAGCTTACTACATGGTCTTCTCCATTGCCCCCATGGTGATTATTGTCATTGCCGTAGTGGGGTTCATTGTGGGGGAAAGCGTTGCGAGACAGGAAGTCATCGAACAGATGGAAGCGTTACTCGGTGCTGATGTTGCCGAACAAGTCCGAGTGGTGATTCAGAACCAGTTTAAACCCAGTTCAAACATCATTGCAACCGTAGTTGGGCTAATCACCGTGATTTTCGGCGCTACCACTGTTGTGGTACAACTCAAACAAGCCTTAAACATGATTTGGGATGTTCAACTCAAGCCCGGTCAAGGGGTAAAAGGCTTTATTAAAACCCGAATTTTATCCATTTTAATGGTACTAGGAATTGGTTTAATTCTGCTACTGTCTTTAATTTTAAGCGCAGTATTATCAGGAGTTGACCGTTTACTCGAACAATATTTAGCGGTTCCGAGTATTGTTTGGTCAGTCACCGATAACCTAATTTCTGTGATTTTGATGACCCTCTTATTCGGTCAAATTTATCGCGTTTTACCCGATGTTGAAATTTCATGGAAAGATGTTGCCGTCGGTTCAGTTATTACTGCGATTTTATTTACATTAGGTAAAGCCGGAATAAGTATTTATTTGGGGACTAGCAGTGTGGGTTCGGCTTATGGGGCAGCAGGTTCATTGGTGATCTTTTTAATGTGGGTATTTTACTCAGCTCAAATTTTCTTATTTGGCGCAGAATTAACCAAAGTCTGGGCGAGAACTTATGGCTCTAAAATTAAACCGTCTGAAAATGCGATCCCAGAGGAGGTGGGGAGATAGAGACATTCTGATGAGGCAGAGACGCGGAGATATCGGAGATCATGAATAACCCATCAATCATGACTAACAATCCATGACAAATAACAAATCTATGTAACGATATATAACGTAGATTTGAGAGAGAACACCCTACCATGAATCTAACTGAACTTCTAGAACCTATTGCGAGTCAATTTCGTAGTATGGACCTCCCTGAACCCATTACCCACTGGGGACATCCGGTCATGATGGGCATTGTTATTTTTGTCATGGGTAGCTTTGTGGGATATTCCGGGTGGAAAGGGCGACTCAGCCCGGATGAAAAAGTAGCCACAACTAACCATTCTGCCCATCGTAAGCTTGCCCCTTGGATGTTTTTGTTTCTCGCCTTGGGCTATACTGGTGGACTATTGTCATTAGTCATGCAGCGGCAACCTATTTTAGAAAGCCCTCATTTTTGGACAGGGACGGTGTTACTTGGGTTGCTAGGCCTCAATGGTTTAATTTCCCTCAGTGGATTTGGTGGTGGTAAAGCCGCATTCCGAACAACTCATGCTTATGTTGGCAGCATCGCTTTAGGACTGATGCTGATTCATGTGGTGTTAGGTTTAAAATTGGGCTTCTCGATTTAATTGGGTTGTAGCCTTGTAGATTCGGATGAATCATGAATCAAACGGCCGCCTTTATCTATGGAATTGCTTATATTTTGGGACTACTGGTGAGTGCCTACAGTTGGGGACGCTCCGGAATACTCCTGGTTGCTTTAATTTTAGCGATCGCGACTCTGTGCTGGCAATCTTGGATTCGTAAACGGCGGAAATCTCAAACCCTGTTTAAATTAGAACACCAGCAGCAAATCGTTTCTCCCGCAACAGAGGCCAACGAAATCCCACAGCAACCGGGAAAGTCTGGGCCGTTACTGCGGCTGAATCAGGTGATTTCCAGAGTTCCAGAAACAGTTTGGTTAATGGCTGGTTTAGTGGCTGTCTTCGCCAGCCTTTATATTGACTTACGCACGCCTCAACCCGCCGTCAACGATATCAGTCAGTTAATTTCTCAAAGCGGCAATACTCAAGATTTATTCATGACCGTCCGGGGAAAAGTTGCCAGTTCCCCTCGGGTCACCCGTTCAGGACGGGGTCAATTTTGGTTAAAACCCTATCAAGTGAGTGAAATCGCAGGCAATAATGAACCCGTTGCAGTCAGTCAAGATGTCAGGGGTAAACTCTACGTCACAGTTCCTTTGCTGCAAGCCACAGGACTTTATCCCGGGGCGGATATTGCCATTACAGGAAATTTATATCAACCCTCACAACCTTCTAATCCAGGGGCATTTGACTTTCAAGCCTATTTAGCCCGTCAAGGGGCATTTGCCGGACTCAGAGGCCGCTATCTCACCCCCATTCAACCCTTAGAAATATCCCCTTGGGGATGGTTTCGCTTACAACAACGAATTTCACAGGCAATTGTGGGAAAATTAGGCGTGCCGCAAGGGTCTCTATTAAGTGCGATGGTGCTGGGCCGTCGTGCCGTTGACTTACCCTACGATATCCGAGATGCTTTTGTTCAGGTGGGATTAGCCCATATTTTAGCTGCTTCTGGATTTCATGTCTCACTCTTACTGGCAACAGTCCTGGTATTAACTCGTCTATTATCAGCCCAAACTCGACTGGGTTTAGGTGTACTGACTCTATTAATTTATATCGGACTCACAGGCGGTTCAGCCTCTGTCTTACGGGCGGGTTTAATGGGGGGTGCGGCTTTAATTGGTTTAGTCTTGCAACGTCAAGTTAAATCTTTAAATGTCTTATTCGCCGTTGCCATTTTGTTACTCCTATTGAACCCCCAATGGATTTGGGATCTTGGATTTCAATTTAGTTTCCTGGCAACCCTCGGCTTACTGGTGACTGCCCCAGCTATTGTTAATCGCTTAAAGATCCTTCCTCCTACCCTCGCCACACTAATTGCTGTCCCAGTCGCAGCCTCAATTTGGGCTTTACCGCTACAACTCTATACGTTCAAAGTCGTTTCGCCCTACAGTATTGCGGTCAATATCCTCACGGTACCCTTTGTCGTAATTAATACTTTAGGAGGAATGATCGCTGCCACAGTGGCGTTAATTATCCCTCAAGCGGGAGGGGCAATTGCTGGGTTGTTAGATTATCCTCTCCGGGGTTTAATCAACATCGTTCAAGGCTTTGCCCAACTTCCGGGTAACTCGATGACCGTGGGTTCGGTCTCTGACCTACAATTGATTGCCTTATACAGCCTATATTGTCTGGTTTGGGCTGCAATGACAATTAATCAACGACAACAGAATCACGATCCCTTTAACCCTTCTAGTGTGGATAATTTTAGATTCTTCCATCCTGTTCCCCTTGCCACCATCGTTGCGATTTTGCTGATTGCTATCCCGGCTGGATATAGTCACTATTCTCGCTTTCAGGTAACGGTTTTAGATACGCCAGGAGAACCGATTTTACTGATTGAAGATTTAGGAGAAGTTACTTTAGTCAATAGTGGCGGAAAAAATACAGCCCGCTACACTGTTTTACCCGTTTTACAGCAACAGGGAATTAATCAAATTGATTGGTCAATTGCCACCCATTCTCGTCTGGGTTTAAGTATTGGCTGGCAAACGATTTTAGAGAAAATGCCTGTCGGTGTATTTTATGATAATCCGGCATCGAAAAAAACCTATCAAGTCAGTAACCAAGCCATTCAAGCGGCATTAGACCAACAAAAAGGAATTTATCTCCCCTTGCCAGTTGAGAATGCTGTAGTTTTGGGTTCAACTCAGATTGAACTGTTGGATGCAGAAATACCGATGGTGCAATTTCAAATTCGAGATCAGACTTGGCTACTATTGGGAGATCTGCGTTTAGAAGAACAGGAAGATTTAATTAAAGAACAGATTTTCAACCCCGTTGATATTTTATGGTGGTCGGGGAAACGCTTAGATCAAAGAGTGGTACAGTTATTACGGCCAAAAGTGGCGATCGCCTCAGCCGAAGCAATTGATCCCAAAACCATCGAACAACTGTATCAGCAACAAGTTCAGGTGTTTTGGACAGGACACGATGGGGCGATCCAATGGACACCCAGTGAAGGCTTTTCAACTAACTTAAGTTCTGACGAAACCGATGGGTCGTTTCTTTGATATAATAGTAAGCACCAATCTTAAATATTACCTTTGTATTTAAGCATTGGAGAGGTGGCAGAGCTTGGTTGAATGCGGCAGACTCGAAATCTGTTAGAGGTCTTACGGGCTTCTCGTGGGTTCGAATCCCACCCTCTCCGTTCTAAATGACCAAAAGTCTGAGATTAGTTATATTTTTTTTCTCTGCTGCTGCCATCGGTAGCATCACTTCAGCATTGCTGATATAAATCAGCTTTTGTTTCAATCGTCTGCTGACTATGACCGCAGGGCAGAAATTTCAATGAAAACAGTATGATTTGTTATATTGAGCTTAATTAATTTTGAGCTTTTTTAATGGGGATAGTCTAGCTTCATCTTGAAGATCACAACGTCTGATGATTTGTATCCTTTACCTTTTTTTCTGACGATTCTAATCTTTTCAGTTTAAACCAAAGTATTATCAAAATTTTTGTTCAATGCTGTCATTTTACAAGAGTTTGGGAATACTGTAAACCGTGATGGCTATTTATTAGGAACTCACGCAGTCTTTCAGTAAATTCTCTTAAATACTAAACTGTCAGGTAATCATCATTTGTATCATCTTTACTCAAGCTTAGCACAATGAATATACAGTCATGGCTAAATCAGCGTCCAGTTAGTTCTAAACTAGCGACAGGATACATTCTCTCGTTAGGAATTACGATTATTGGTGCTGTAGCCGGAATTGTTATTAGTAATCAATATAAAAATCATACTCAAGATTTAACGGAAGATATTCTAGAAGAAATTCAACTACTCTCTGAAGTAAAAGATAATTTTATGTATGTAATGATGCATCAGCACGCCATTTCATTGTCTCTAGATAATTATCAACAGTTTCAGCAGGAATACGAAGAAATTAAAATCTATGAATATCGTTTAAATCAATCTTGGATTGCCTTAAATACATCTTATCAAGAAGCAGAAGTCGTTGAACTGAATGATGAAACAGAGTTGATAAATTTACTCAGAGAAGAGTATCAAAACAGTATTATTCCATATTTAGAAAATTTTAATCAGCAGATACAGCAGTTTGAGTCTAAAGATGTTATAGCCAGCCAATATTTAGAGAATAAAAAGTTAATTAATCGACAATTACATGATTTTTATGATAAATCAGAAGAAATATCTGAGTTATTCTATGAACTTAATATTGCACTAGTGAGCGAAGCAGAAGAAGTAGAAGAAATTTTAGAAACAGCACAACTGATTCATAATTCAATTATTTTAACCAGTTTTAATTTGTCTTTTTTAGTGGCTTTTTTGTTATCAAGGTATATGACAAAAATAATTTCAGTTCCTATTCAAAACTTAACTAAAATCTCTCAAAAAGTTACTCATGAATCTGATTTTAGTATCCAAGTTCCCGTGAATAGTCAAGATGAAATTGGTAGCTTAACCCAATCTTTTAATCATCTCATTTCAAAAGTAGATGTTTTATTAGAAGAACAAAGGCAATCGGCTCAAGCACAACTGATACAAAATGAAAAACTCTCTAGCTTAGGTCAAATGATAGCAGGAGTAGCCCATGAAATTAATAATCCTATTAGTTGTATTTCAGGCAATATAAATTATTTAATAGAATATTCAGAGCAGTTATTAGAACTGATTCATACCTATCAGCAAGAAGTCACAGAACCTTCTGAAGTGATTCAGGAAAAAATTATAGATATTGAATTAGATTATATTGAAGAAGATCTTCCCAATCTTTTACAAGCTGTTAAAATTAGTGCAGAACGAACAAAACAAATTGCTGCCAGTTTGAAAAACTTTTCTCGCTTGGATGAAGCCCAGCCACAGAATATTAATATTCATGATTGCTTAGACAGTTCACTCTTAATTTTAAAAAATCGGACAAAGCAAGGGATTTCAATTCAAAAGCAATATGGAGATATTCTTTTTGTAGAAGGATACTTTAGTTCCTTATCACAAGTTTTTATTAATCTAATCAATAATGCTATCGATGCTTTAGTTGAAAATAATCAAACTAATCCAACGATTACAATTATGACTGAAAATTTAGATTCTAATCAAATTATGATCAGACTAATAGATAATGGCCCTGGTATTTCTACTGAACATCAACAGAAAATTTTTGAGAACTTCTTTACGACAAAACCGACAAATATCGGAACAGGTTTAGGGCTGGCAATTAGTCGTCAAATTATCGAACAAAAACATCACGGTTCTCTCCAATGTTACTCTCAACTGGGAGAGGGAACAGAATTTGTGATTATTATTCCTAAAATACAAAGTGATCAAGCACCAAAAGCGGCGTAGTCAAACCCATGATAATTCTCTATCATTGTGATTGAGTTCTTTAGTTCTCTCTCGATACACATTATCAGTGATTGAGACATATCTCTAAGTGAGGAGAGGCGATAATTGTGATGATAGAGAGTAAATAATCGTCTCTTTCCTGATAGTAATTAGTTGTGTAAATAACCGGATTGGCCCCGGCTTAAATGACGAGCAACATTCCCGGATGACTCGGATTAGATCTCTAGTTAATCTGGTATGATGTGACTCTCTATTTCTCAACTGAAATTTTTTAGCAGTATAAAATTTAGCAATATTTTTTTGAGCATCGGTGTAAAATACTGTACTACGTCAGGCAGATCTTGTTCAAAAACTCTAAATCTTAGGTTAAAATAAAGAAAATTTACCACCTTAGCCAATTAAAACTTATTTCAAAGCCAGCCAGAATATCTCTTGAAATCGTGAAACCTGAATTCACTGAAATTTGTTTAACACCGAAAGTCTGTGCAAGTTAAATTAACAGAACGACAACAGCATATCTTGTGGGCAACTGTCCGCCATTATATCGCCACGGCTGAGCCAGTCGGTTCTAAAGTTTTAGCAAAAGAGTATGATTTAAACGTCAGTCCAGCAACAATTCGCAACGGTATGGGACTCTTAGAAAAGGCTGGACTGCTGTATCAGCCGCACACATCCGCTGGACGAGTGCCCTCAGACTTCGGTTACCGGATCTATGTCGATCAACTGATTTCACCCGTTGAGACTTTAGCACAACAAGTAACTCAACTGTTGCGCGAACAGCTTGACCACAGAAACTGGAGTGTAGAAACAATTTTAAAAGGGGCGGCTCAAATTTTATCCAGCCTGAGTGGATATATTACCCTGATTACCATGCCTCAGACCACAGCAGACTGTTTACGCCACTTACAACTGGTATTACTTGATTCTAAAAAAATCATGTTAGTCGTGGTCACAGATGGCTATCAAACCCAGTCTACGGTGATGGAATTATCCCCTCAAGCCAACCCTATTGATCCCTCAGCCCCTCCGAGTTTACCCTTACCAGAAGATGAAGAATTAATCGAACAAGAATTACAACTATTATCGAATTTCTTAAATCATCATCTAAAAGGGCGATCGCTAACGGAATTAGCAACCCTCGACTGGCAAGCATTGGATCGAGAATTTGAACGCTATGTTGACTTTGTCCGAGAACTTTTAACTAATTTTAGCCGTCGCCATCAAATCCCAGAATTTACCCAAATTCAATTTAGTGGTATTTCTGAAGTGTTACGTCAGCCTGAATTTTCCCAACTGCAACAAGTCCAAACCCTGATTCATTTGTTAGAAGATGAACAACAATCTCTCTGGCCATTAATTGTACAACTTCCCAGCGAAGAACAAACTGTTAATATTCGCATCGGTGCAGAAAATCCCCTCGAACCCATTCAAAGCTGTACACTGATTTGTGCGCCTTACCATCGAGATACCATTCCAGTGGGCAGCGTCGGAATGTTAGGGCCGACTCGGATGGTGTATGAAAATGCAATTACTTTAGTTGAGGCGACAGCCAATTATCTCTCGGAAACATTAGGGAAAAATTAGCGACTCGTGACTTGTCTTTTGTCATTTGCGATCGAGAGGGAATAAAATAGGCAACACTTAGGAGCAAGCTACAGAGTCACGCAACGCGCGGATCGAACGACAAGCTATAAGCAACAAGCACGTCCCCGCATTCTATGTTTGAGATTCAGAATGACTCCTCGATGATCTGCAATAATATAATGACTCAGGACGAATAACCAGTAACTCATCATCAAATAGTTACAGTTGAGGGGGTCAGTAGACTATGATGAACAACGTAAGGTAATGCTCCGCTTGCAATAGAGATTGATAGGAGGGTAGCCGTGCCAACGGATCAAGACCAGTATCGAAAAATTTTTGGCATCTTTATGGAGGAGGCTCAAGAGCACCTCGACACATTGGACACTGGACTCAAGCATCTACCTGCAATTATGGCAGATTCAGATCGAGAGCGAATTACTGCAATGTATCGGGCGGCTCACTCTCTCAAAGGTGGCTCAGCAATGTTGATGAAAGATGTACCGAGTCTGAGCAGTATTAACAAAGTTTCTAAGCGCCTAGAAGATTGTTTTAAGTCTGTTAAAGATACTCCCATTAAAGTAGATTCTACGGCTCAAACCCTCTCCAGTAAAGGCTACGAAGTTATTAAAAATTTAATTAATCGTTGTCAGAGTGCCTCTGGGTTGTCTCCGCAGATGGGAGAGAAAATTGCGACGGCTTCTCTTCCCCTTTACGACAAACTGGAAAAACATCTAGCAAACCTGATGAAAGTTCCAGCTACGGGCAAAGCGACCACAGCGGCTGTAGCGGGTGCATCTGCGACTGTCACGAAGGTGCTTAAACCGATGTTGCAGTTATTCAAGAAACCCCCGTCAACAGCTTCTCGTCAACAGCTTCTGAAACTCACTTTACATCTGGCTAAACTGGGTTCTGATATTGAGCCTTGGCAAAATTTAGTCAAAACCATTCAGGCTGCCATTAAAAATCCCCAAGCCTCCTACAAAGAGTTAGCCAATACAGTTGTTAAGGAATTACAGCAAGCTGGAAAGCTATTAGAGGCAGGGAAAGCCAGTGCTATTGCACCGAGTGCAGCCCTACAGCAATTGGCGACTGCTAAAGCCGCTGCGGTCAAAGAAATTACCATTCCGGCAGATCCGAAGGAAGTGGTTAAAGTGTTGCTGAAAACGTTCAATAAAAAGCAGTTACAGGCGATCGCACAACTGTTAATTAGACACATTAAGTCTTAATGGCTTCATTCTAAATGTTAAATAACAGGCGAGAACAGAGAATCTACTAAGATCGATTTTGTTTTTCGTCTGTTTCATTCAGCAGCAGTTCTAATATTCTTGCTGCATGAAGACTGTACCCTGAGATCAATTTAACTGTGATATTTTCCGACAGTTGTATAGCGCGTGCGCGTGCGCGTCAGCTATTCTGAAGTCATGCATTCAGAAGTAGACTACAAGAGGCTTCTAGTTTTTACTCATGTCAAACACGCGCTTTGCGTAGCGCTATAACTGTTGCAACATCGACGTAGCAATTTTCTCTAATCATCCCCATAAAAAATCATCCTAGGAATTCAGTAATTTGGGAGTTAAATCCCCTCCTCTTCCTAGAATGACGATTAATTCATTATGGTATTTTTGAACTCATCACCTCAGGGAGTATGATGATTAACGTGCAAAAAAATCTCTAATCTAAAAAATGACTGTATCACTCAGCACGGGTGCGGTGGGGAAGTCTGGAACGGGTACAAAGCCGCCAATGGCAACGCTTACACCTGAACTCTGTAGAACATCAAGACCATTTCCACCGACGTTAGACACAACAGGAAGAGGAGTGGTGTAGAACGGCCCTTCAGTAGAGTCTAGAGAACCTGTTAAACCATCGACTCGAACGATAAAGTTCGTTGCGCCTGGGAAAGTTTGAGTCAGTTCAAAGAAACCAAATAAACCGTCTGCATCAGTTGTCGTCACAGGCTCACCGTCAGTGATAGCTTTATCGTTATCAAAATCAATAAAGATATCTGCCTCAGGCACGCCAGGTTCTCCGGGGTCTGCAACACCATTGCCGTTGAAATCGTTAAAGAAGAACCCTGTAATAGAGTCTGCTACCGGAATGGGGGGTGATAGAACAGGAGTCTGAATGGTGGCGTTGGCAATTGCGCTTCCACCCGGAACCACAAACACATCAGTTCGACCGGGATTGCTACCGTCGATAATTGGAGAGGTGAAGGAGAACGGAGAGGTAAATAAAACCTCATCATTAATTCCCAGAATTTCCCCAGTTGGCGCAACAAAGTCTACAGTGATAGTCCGACCAAATCCACTGGGATCGTCCTCTGCAACAAACTGTTCAAAAGGGTTGCGAGGATCGTCTGCCCCAGGCACTTCAACATCTAACCCATCAATGACGTAAAATCCATCCTCATCAGTCGTGGCACTCTCACCATCGGCTCTGACTTCAATGCCAGCAACCCCCGGCTCACCAAAATCAATTAAGCCGTTACCGTTAAGGTCGTTGACGACGAAACCATAGACGCTATTGGGAATAACCACCCCGCCAGGAGTGTTAGCATCTAAAAGCCCAGGCTCGTCGGGATCAAAGTCAAATCCGGTCACTAAGCCTGGCAATACATCAACAATTGCTGGATTATCAGTAGTTGCTGAAAAGTCGCCTCCTGGGGAAAATCTCAGAACATATGTTCCAGCCGCTAGACCCGAAAAGTCGTAGAATCCGCCTTCGTTACTCACAACGAGGGGTTCATTCCCTCCCCGAGTCCCATCATTATTGGTATCGATATAAATCTCTACACCTGAACGAATGGGTTCTAGAGCCGGGTCATATAATCCATCGCGATTGAGATCTATAAAAGTTGTCCCAGAAATGCTTCCAGTTCCTGTAGGGACGACTGGAGGGGTTGGGGTTGGGGGTGCAGCCACAATTGGATTAGAAACATCAAAAATGACTGTTTCACCATCGACTAAGGGTAAAAACACTGGGGTATTTCCCAAAAAAGTCCCATCCGGGCCGGGTTGAACCAGAACAACATCTCCTGCGGGAATATCTACAAAGCTGTAGATACCATCGAGATTAGAGATTGCAGATTGTTCTACATCTGGTTCAAATGTACCATTACCGTTACGATCTAAAAACAGGGTAACGTTAGGCAGTGGAGTATCTCCAGCGCCTGTGTTAAAAATATTATCGAAATCAACGTCTTGAAAGACGGTTCCTGTAAGTGTAGCTACCATTTAACTCCTCCACCAAAGTGATGTGCTAAGAATAGTCCAACTGGACAATACAAGGGATAAACCCTCGAACGTATTATGACAAATGTAATCAATATTACTACTGCCAAGTGGACTCGGCCCAACACCGACTTTACCTAATCGTAGGCAACTATATCAGACTTTTTGGAGATCTGGCAACGTCATCGCCTTGAGGACATTAAAGTCGGGTTGGACTAAAATATCTTGCTTTTCTGTCCGGGTTGATTCACTGCTGTATCTGCTCTCGATGACAGCGTCTGGGATCTCCTAACACAATATATACAGCAAATGCTCATTCCGATTTAGAGGGCTTCAAACGGTCAGTGAACCGACGAGGTCTCTCAATTCAGAAATTAATACGCATCCTGCAATTCGTGAAAATCAGGAGAGATATAATCTTTCCGTAACGGCCAGCCCACCCAATCTTCCGGCATCAGAATCCGTTTTAAATTGGGATGACCTTCGTACACAATCCCATACATATCGTAAGATTCTCGTTCTTGAAAATCGGCTGATTTCCAAATCCAAAAAACGGAAGGAACCGTCGGATCTGTACGAGGGACAAATACCTTGACGCAAACTTCTTCGGGTTGTTCCACGTCATCAGCCACTTTTGCTAGGTGGTAAACACTGACGAGATTTTCGCCTGGGCCTTCGTCATAAGCAGACTGACACCGCAAATAGTTAAACCCATAGGCGTACAAAGCAGTTGCCAGGGGAATGAGATATTGACGGTCTACTTTTATAATCTCAACTCCCGAATGATCCGGGCTGAGAAAGTCATGCTCAAATCCATTTTGACTCAACCACTGAGACACAGGGCCGGATTCAACAATCTGATTTTCTTCTGTTTCAGCCACTTTGCTCCTCCTTGGCTTGTTCTGTCAGTAATGCTGGGGGAACCGGCATACCCATCGCCTCTGTCAGTTCCTTGGGTGGGGCTTGACGACTGGCGGTCGCCAGATATTCTCCCGTTAAAATCGGTTCAACGGGTTTGAGATTATGCGATCGCGTATAGTAACGGTGAGTTTGCTGTAAATTTCCCCGTTCTTGAAATGAATCGTTGGAAATCTTTTTCCGTAGTTTGATAATTGCGTCAATAATCGCTTCCGGTCGAGGGGGACAACCGGGGATATAAACATCGACTGGAATCAGTTTATCAACCCCACGCACAGCGGTTGTGGAATCCATGCTAAACATCCCACCGGTAATGGTACAGGCTCCCATGGCAATCACATACTTGGGTTCAGGCATTTGCTCATATAACCGCACTAATACGGGAGCATACTTCATGGTAATTGTGCCAGCAGTGATGAGTAAATCAGCCTGTCGGGGACTAGAACGAGGGACGAGACCAAATCGATCAAAATCAAACCGAGAGCCGATTAAACCCGCAAATTCAATGAAACAGCAAGCGGTTCCATAGAGCAGCGGCCATAGACTGGAGAGTCTAGCCCAGTTATAGAGATCATCGACGGTTGTCAAAATGACATTTTCTGACAGTTCCTGAGTGATTTCAGGAGGACGCTCAACTGGATTGAGAATTTTTGTATTTTCTGGAAATATATTTGGGTTTTTCATACAGTTTTGATTAATTTACGACCATTCTAAAGCACCTTTACGCCATGCATAAACAAGGGCGACAACCAGAATTGAAATAAAAACCAATGCTTCAACAAACGCTAATACCCCTAATTTGTGAAATGCAACTGCCCAGGGGTAGAGAAAAACAGTTTCTACATCAAAAATCACAAACACCAGAGCGAACATATAATAACGGATGTTGAATTGAATCCATGCACCGCCAATGGGTTCACAACCGGACTCATAAGTGGTTCGCCGAACACCTTTACGATTCTTGGGCCGTAGGATTTTAGAAGCGCCTAACGCCAGAATCGGCACTAAGCTACAGATAATTAAGAAGCCCAGAAAATATTCGTAGCCGCTAAGAACAAACACAATAAGTACGAGTGATAGAGTTTTGTAACTTGTGGTTTACATTATAGGGTCATTGGTGGTTGGTTGTTCGTTATTAGTTGTGGGTCATTCGTTATGGGTTATTGGTCGTTCGATAGATTGAGGTAACAGCGTATCTGCGGTGCGATCCCTACCTTAGGGGCAAGCCGGGCATGATATCTCCGGAGCATTCGCGATCGCCAATGCCCATGTCTCTCTAGGGAACAGAAAGATTGTTAAGTCACCCATAACCCAGGACAAAGAACAAATGACCAACGAAAATGACAAATTGATGAGATTCTGTAATATTATGTAATAGATATTTAAGATTTAATCGTCTACTGCGGTGAAGCCATGAGTGACCCAGCCACTGAAACCCCAGAAATCCCAGAAAACCCAGAAAATCTAGAAAACCTAGAAATCCCAGAAAACCTCAAGAACCCAGCTTTCAATCAGTACGAATGTAATGCCTGTGGTTACGTTTATGAACCGAGCAAAGGCAGTTCGTCTGGAAATATTCCACCGGGAACACCATTTGAAGAAATTCCTGTCGGGTGGCGCTGTCCGGTTTGTAGCTCTCCCCGAAGCCAGTTTAGAGATATTGGAGCCGAAGCCGGAGCGTCTGGATTTCAGGAAAACTTTGGGTATGGTTTAGGTGTCAATACAATGACATCTCAGCAAAAGAATCTACTGATTTTCGGTGGGTTAGTTCTTGGCTTTCTGTTTTTCCTCAGTTTGTATGGTTTAAATTAAAACAGTTTTGATTGAGTTATAACTTATGCGTTTCGTAAATTTGTTAAGGCGGTTTGTGATGATCGGTGCGATCGCGCTGGTCTGTACAAGCTGTGGTTATCTTTCCGTCTTGGATAATAATCCTTGGGCAGTGGTTCCAATTGATGTTAGCGGAAATTTATATGATGTTGCTTTTACTGATAATCCAGATCATGGTTGGATTGTAGGGAGTGATGCCACCTTACTCGAAACCACAGATGGCGGCAAAAGCTGGGAACCGAAGTCCTTTGATTTAGATCAAGATAAAGTTCGACTGACTTCTGTGAGTTTCTCCGGTTCAGAAGGCTGGGTTGTGGGAGAACCCTCTGTGTTATTGCATACCGATGATCAGGGTCAAACCTGGAACCAGATTACTTTGAGTTCTAAGTTACCGGGATCTCCCTACAATATTGTGGCGCTCGGGCCAAATTCGGCCGAAATGGCAACGGATGTGGGAGCTATCTACAAGACAGAAGATGGTGGCTTAAATTGGAAAGCCATGGTAGAAGAAGCGGTGGGTATTGTTCGGAATGTTTCCCGTGCTGAAGATGGCCGTTACATGACGGTTTCAGCTAAAGGTAATTTTTACTCTACCTGGACTCCCGGTGAGAAAGCCTGGGAACCCCATAATCGTTATAGTTCTAAACGCCTAGAAAATATGGGTTTTGGTGAAGATGGCCGTCTGTGGATGCTGGGTCGAGGCGGTGAAATTCGCTTTACAACTCCAGATGATCCGCAAGAATGGGGAGAAGCGATTAATCCAGAATATTCTACCAGTTGGGGATTTCTTGACTTAGCTTATCGCACGCCTGATGAAATTTGGATTGGCGGTGGGAGTGGCAATTTATTATGCAGCTTTGACGGCGGAGAAACTTGGTTTAAAGATAAGCAAGTTGAAAATGTGCCGGGTAATTTGAACCGAATTAAGTTTATTACTCCCGATAAAGGATTTATTCTGGGTCAAAGAGGTACATTGCTGCGGTATACACCAGACCCATCTACAGCCGCTTAATGCATCAAAAAGCCAATTCTAACTCCAAAAAAGAGTTGGCTTACCGTTTATTTTGCGTCCAATATCATAGTATATTAAGAAAGATTGAAGATCAGTTGAAAGGAGAATACACACATGGCTGGTGTAACCGGAGAACGTCCCTTTGGGGATATTATTACAAGTGTACGGTATTGGGTGATTCATAGCATCACAATTCCGGCATTATTTGTTGCAGGGTGGCTATTTGTTAGCACTGGACTCGCTTATGATGCTTTTGGCACACCTCGTCCGAACGAGTACTTTAGTCAAGAGCGTCAGGAAGTTCCTGTTGTCACAGATCGCTTTGGTGGTAAAGATCAAATTCAAAGATTTATCGGCGATCAGTAGTTTAAATTTAGGAGTTTTAAGATCATGACATCCGGAAGTAATCAAAACCAACAGCCAGTCAGTTATCCCATTTTTACTGTTCGTTGGCTGTCTGTTCACGCTTTAGCAGTTCCTACGGTATTTTTCCTAGGAGCGATCGCCGCAATGCAATTTATTCAACGTTAGGAGGAATTTCATGGATCGTAACCAAAATACCAATAGACAACCGGTAGAATTAAACCGGACTTCTCTCTATCTGGGTTTACTATTGATCTTTGTTTTAGGGATTTTATTTTCCAGTTACTTCTTTAACTAACTGGCTTTTTATCTAGCAAATTTGCAGATCAAATTAAGTAAATTATTGTTTGAAATAACGAGGTAAAATCTGTGTCTGGACAAGCTCGAATTCCATTGTGGTTAGTTGCAACTGTCGCTGGAACAGGTGTTCTAGTTGTACTGGGAATCTTTTTCTACGGATCTTACGTGGGTGTGGGTTCAGCCATGTAAGGTGTCTCGGTTTTAACTAAACACCAATCCAATAAAAAATACCCCGGTTACATCAATTGAGTTGCCGGGGATATTATCTTATTAAAAAAAAATTAAACTCAGCTAAATGCAATTAGGAGATTATTGATTCCTATTGCTATATCACTAAGTTGATTTTATTTATTTTATTAATACCCCCAAGGGAATTCGAATCCCTGTCGCCTCCGTGAAAGGGAGGTGTCCTAGGCCTCTAGACGATGGGGGCTAGCTAATGAAGTGAAGGTTTTGTGCTTCACACCTTTATTAGAATAGCGAAAATTTGGAATGCTGTCAACCATTTGAGTAAAATTTTTTTTGAACGGCTGGAATGGAGAATGGCATCACGGGTGATTGTTTAGGGATCAATTAAATCCTTCCTTCAATTGATGTAACGCTCAACATCTCCGTTACAATATGAAAAAGCATATGACCCGCATCCTGATTATCCACTATCTATGAGCTTCTCCGCCATCGTTCGGGCATTAGGGCAATCCCCCTTAACCCATGAACTGCTAACCAAACTTAATCAACAACAATCCTTATATCTCAACGGACTCCCTCGACTGCCCAAAGGATTAGTTGCCTCAGCGTTAGCCCAGAAAGCGGGACTCAACTTATTTGTCGTCACAGCCACTTTAGAAGAGGCCGGACGTTGGTCAGCCCAACTCGAAGCCATGGGCTGGGAAACCGTACATTTTTACCCGACTTCAGAAGGATCACCCTACGAACCGTCCTACTCAGAGGAGATGACTTGGGGACAGTTACAGGTGTTAGCCGATTTAGTGGTAAGAGAAGATCATACCAGCGAAGTTAAACCCAATATTGCCGTCGTCGCCACCGAACGGGCTTTACAACCCCATCTGCCCGCTAAAATGGCGTTTAAACCCTATTGTTTGACCTGGACAAGGGGGATGAGCTGGGAGGCTAAAACGATTGACCACGAGCTGGCTAAGCTGGGCTATGAGCGGGTTTCGCTGGTAGAGACAGAAGGTCAATGGAGTCGGCGGGGGGATATTATTGATGTGTTTCCCGTCGCAGCAGAATTGCCTGTGCGCTTAGAATGGTTTGGGGATGAATTAGAACAAATTCGGGAATTTGACCCCTCAACTCAGCGATCGCTCGATAAAATAGAACAATTAATTTTAACGCCTACCAGTTATGAACCTTGGGGAATGGGAACCGAGGAACTGAAAATTGATCAGTTTGTTTCTCTGCTGGATTATTTATCAGAATATACTTTAATTGCCATTGATGAACCCGATCAATGTGCGGCTCATGGCGGACGTTGGTACGAACATATTGCCGAACAATGGGATCAAACTTCACCCCAACGTCATCGTCATTTTACCGAGTCTTTAGCGGCGATTCAACAAGAATTTGATCATTTATTTTTATCGGAATTAGCAGAATATCAAAGTCAATTTGTTGAGATTGCGCCGTTAAATTTATCCAGTCGTCCAGTTCCGGTTTTACCCCATCAATTTGCTAAATTAGCAGACTTAATTCGAGAACAACGGGACAAACATTTTACTACCTTTTTAATTTCGGCTCAACCTAGCCGTTCCGTTGCCTTACTTTCAGAACATGATTGTCCGGCAAAGTTTGTACCAAACCCGAAAGACTATCCGGCAATCGATAGCATTATTAAAAATACGCCTGTTGCTTTAAAATACACGGGATTAGCAGAATTAGAAGGGTTTATTTTACCCACATTTCGACTAGTTCTTGTTACAGATCGAGAATTTTATGGGCAGCATTCTCTCGCCACACCCAGCTATATTCGTAAACGTCGCCGCGCTGCTTCTAAACAAGTCGATCCGAATAAATTACGTCCGGGTGATTATGTCGTTCATCGTCAACATGGAATAGGTAAATTTATTAAGTTAGAAGGATTAACGATTAATAATGAAACCCGAGATTATTTAGTTTTAAAATATGCCGATGGTTTACTCAGAGTTGCAGCCGATCAAGTGGGGAGTTTATCTCGCTTTCGTTCAACGGGTGGTAAGGTTCCTCAACTGAATAAGTTAAGCGGAAAAACCTGGGAAAAAGCTAAGGCAAAAGTCGAGAAATCCCTGAAAAAATTAGCGGTAGATTTATTAAAACTCTATGCCCAACGTGCAGAACAAACGGGTTTTAATTATCCGCTAGATACACCTTGGCAACAGGAAATGGAAGATTCTTTTCCTTATCAACCCACACCCGATCAATTAAAATCAACCCAAGATGTAAAACGGGATATGGAAAGCGAACGCCCCATGGATCGCTTAGTCTGTGGAGATGTAGGATTTGGCAAAACAGAAGTCGCTATTCGGGCTATTTTTAAAGCGGTTACTGCTAGTAAACAGGTGGCATTTTTAGCGCCCACAACCATTTTAACTCAGCAACATTACCATACTTTAAAAGAACGATTTGCCCCTTATCCGATAGAAATTGCTTTATTAAATCGCTTCCGTACAACAGCCGAAAAAAAAGAAATTCAACAACGTTTAGCCACAGGTGAAATTGATATTGTTGTCGGCACACAATCTTTATTAAGTAAAACCATTCAATTTAAAAACTTAGGATTATTAGTCGTGGATGAAGAACAACGATTTGGGGTAAATCAAAAAGAAAAAATTAAGGCAATGAAAACTCATTTAGATGTATTAACCTTAACCGCTACTCCCATTCCTCGAACCTTATATATGGCGCTTTCAGGGATTCGAGAAATGAGCCTCATTACCACGCCACCGCCCTCTCGTCGGCCGATACAAACTCATCTTTCACCTTATAACCCAGAAAGCATTAGAACGGCAATTCGCCAAGAATTAGACCGAGGTGGACAGGTGTTTTATGTCGTACCTAGAATAGAAGGAATTGAAGAAACCTCTGCCCAAATTCGCGAGATGGTTCCCACAGCCAAAATATTAATCGCTCACGGACAAATGGAAGCCAATGAATTAGAATCCATTATGTTAACCTTTAGTGCCGGAGAAGCCGATATTTTAGTCTGTACGACTATTATTGAATCCGGTTTAGATATTCCTCGGGTTAATACAATTTTAGTTGAAAATGCCCAGAAGTTTGGCTTAGCTCAATTGTATCAACTCAGAGGTCGTGTGGGTCGGGCAGGAATACAAGCCCATGCTTGGTTATTTTATCCGGTAACCGCTGATGGACGGGCGGCTTTAACCGATGATGCCCGTAAAAGATTAAGGGCTATTCAAGAATTTACTCAGTTAGGTTCGGGTTATCAACTGGCAATGAGAGACTTAGAAATTCGCGGCGCGGGTGATATTTTAGGGGCAGAACAATCCGGTCAAATGAATACAATTGGCTTTGATTTATATACAGAAATGTTACAAGAAGCGATTCAAGAAGTCAAAGGTCAGGAAATCCCGCAAGTAGATGAGACTCAAATTGATCTGAGTTTAACGGCGTTTATTCCGGCTGATTATATTCCTGATTTAGATCAAAAAATGAGTGCTTATCGTCAAGTTGCCGCTTGTCAAAGTCGGGATGAATTAAGGCGTTTAGAAGAAGATTGGTGCGACCGTTACGGCCCTATTCCAACTCCGGCACAACAGTTAATTCGGATTATGGAACTGAAACAAATTGCTAAAAAATTAGGCTTTTCTCGGATTAAACCAGAGGGTAAACAACATGTTATTTTAGAAACGCCAATGGAAGAACCCGCCTGGAATTTACTCAAACAAAATTTACCGAATCATTTAAAAACCCGGTTTGTTTATAGTCTTGGAAAAGTCACAATTCGGGGTTTAGGTGTAATGAATGCCAATAAACAGTTAGAATCTTTAATTGAATGGTTAGATCAACTGGAAGAACAGTTATCAGAAACCTTAGAAACAGCCGTTTAATTGATAGGGTTTTGGGTTTTGGATGTTAGATGTGTCTTCTAAATTCTAACTCCTATACGGGCGCATGCAATGCGCCCCTACCGATATCACTTCTCCTGTACAGCAATATGAACAATTGCATCTCCTTGATTGACTAACGGATTTTCTAGATTGCCAATGACTAAACCATCATAAGCCGATCGCACTTTCACACTTTCATTACCAAAGGCATCAGAAATAATCCCTAAAACTTGCTTTTTTTCTACTGGGTCTCCTAGTTTAACATTTAACATTAAAATCCCACTTTTTGAAGCTCTTGCCCAGTGTGTTTTCCTAATTTCTGTGGGAGTGGTTTCTGTTGTTAATTCGGGTAATATACGAGAATAAAACATTCCTAAACGGGTCATGACTTGCAAGATACCATTAACGCCAATTTGGATCGCTTGACGATCAAATCTTAACGCTTCCCCGGCTTCATATAATAATACTGGAATCCCTTTTTGAGTGGCGGCTTGACGCAAAGAACCATCCCGAGTCTGAGAATGAATCATCACGGGTGCGCCAAAGGCTTTGGCACAATTATAAGTTTGTGGATCGTCTAAATTGGCTCTGATTTGGGGTAAATTTGTTCGATGAGCAGAGGCTGTATGTAAATCAATTCCATGAGTCGAACGACTGACTATTTCTGTCATGAATAAATGAGCCAATCGAGAAGCTAAAGACCCTCGCATTGAACCGGGAAAAGAACGATTTAAATCTCGCCTATCCGGTAAATAACGAGATTGTTCAATAAAGCCAAAAACATTAACAATAGGAACTGCAATAATCGTGCCGTGTAATTGTTGAGGGCTAATTTTATTAAGAACTTGATGAATAATTTCAACCCCATTAATTTCATCGCCATGAATAGCGGCACTCAGCCATAATGTGGGCCCCGGTTGACTGCCATTAATCACAATTACAGGCAACGAAATCATGGTTTGAGTCGGTAAGCGGGCCACCGGAATTTCAATCTGTTGTTGTTGCCCTGGCGCAACAGTTATTCCTGCAATTTCAATCGTCATTTTTATGGGTTATTCGTCTTTGTTATTTGCAGGATGTCGGTAGCACTGGCGATGAAATCAAGCTAAACGTCTCAACAATTCACCCCCAACTCGACGATAATCAGCAGCCGCTTCACGGGCATTAGGACTTTTGGCATGGATAATGGGAACGCCTTCGAGGGGACAACGTTCATGAGCTTTGTAAGCCCGAATAAAGTTCTCAAATACAGGAATTCCTGTTTCTCGTAGGGATCTTTGGGCATCAATGGCATCGGGAAGGCTGCGGGGGTCAACTTTGGTCAAAAGCACAGAATGAGGCACTTGAGCCGGAATAATTGCCCGCTTAACGGTTTCAATTAAAGCCACTAAATCCATCGGTGCGGGTTGACTGGGAAGGACTAAATAATCAGCCAGTTGAATCACAGATAATAACGCTTCTGACTTTAATGCGGGGGGAGTATCGACGACAATTAAGTCGGCATTTTGATGATTTTGTAGTTGTTGTAAATCAGCCGGATCGGCATAGGATGTGATTTCAAACGGCATTTTTCCTTGCCCTGCCCACCAAGAAGCCGACTGTTGTGGATCGCTATCGACGAGTACCGTAGAAAAGTTTCTAGACAGGATGGCAGCTAGGTTAATGGCTGTGGTGGTTTTGCCAACGCCTCCTTTACCATTTGCGATCGCTAAAATCTTGGGCATTTCTACGGTTTAATCCAATTCGTTTTCGAGGACTGTGGTAATGGCTTGTTTAGCATTATCACGGAATTCTTGAATATTAACACGGCGCAGTAACGTAATTGCGACGATCATCCCAATCGCTTGAGTGGCAAACACTAACCCATAGGCTAAAGTCGGAACTGTAAATAGACTGCGTCCAATATCTAACACCGCCCCCCCTAATACGGTTGCTAGTCCTCTTGCCATGGCTTGTGCCAGTCCCCACGCCCCAACAAAAGTACCTGCTGTTTCGGCTGCGGTTAAATCTAGCATCAAATTAATCGCCCCGGCTGTTAAAATCCCTGAACTGAGTCCAAAACCAACTAAGGAAGCTTTTAATAATTCTAGGTTAACGGCTAAACCGGAAATAATAAATAAAATCAAGAAAACCGCTGCGCCAATACAGCCAAACTTCACCGTATTTTTCTTACCAATGCGGGGAATGATTAAAAAGCCAGTGGTGCTAATTCCGACTAAAGTTCCCATGCCAAAAAAGACATTAAATAGAGTGGTTTCTGAGACACACAGCCCAAACACTTCCCCCCCAAACGGTTCTAAAACAGCATCTTGCATGAATAAGCTAATACTCATCACTAATAAGAAGCTAAAAAATAATCCCGTTTGGCGATTAGCGGTTAAAATGCGTAAGGCTCGTTTTAAGGTAATTTGATCTTCTCGTTGGGCGACTGTGGAACGATTTTTATACCGAGAAAAGCGTTTTTCCACTCCCCATGTTGCCACTAAACACAGCCCTAACACTAACCCCGGGATAATGATAAATAAGAAATTAACAGCGGGTTTGAGTTGAGCAATATTGGTGGTAGTGCCGGAGGTTGTGGGATTATAAGATAAGATTTCTGTACCACATAGTTCTGGCTGATCTAAAACTCTTGAACTAATAATTGCCCCAATAATAATCCCCATAATCAGCATCGACCAAACAATACTGATTAGCTTAGATCGGTTATCGTCGTCGGAGATATCGAATAATAGGGCTGTAAACGGGGTTGAACTGGCGCTGAGGGCTAAACCGTATATTGCAAAAACTAGCGCCAGTATTGCCACCCAGCCGTAGGTGAGAGCATTTAAACCATTGGCTTGTAAACTACCGCCTAATTGCCAAACGACTTGTAGCGCAATAAATGACACCGTTGTAAATAATGCCGCCCCTATCCAGACATAACCGCTGCGATGAATACCAAATAGGGGTTTAGCATCGGACATTTGGCCAAACCATACCCGCGCCGGAGAGACAAATTGATACATGGCGATCGTCCCGGCGGCAATTAAAGCAGGGATTTTCAGCTCATCAATCATAACCCGGTTAATCACTCCTAGCGTCAGGAGAGACATTATTCCTAACCCCATTTGGAACAGTCCCAAGCGCAGCATGGTGAATAAACCCACCTTGGGTAAAGATGGCGGCGGATCATCGCCTGGGGAAACCGGAGTTGTTTGTGATGAATCTTCGATAGTCATAAAAACGTTACAGCAATGATATTCAGTCTATATTCACAATACAATTTAGGGTAACAAAAAATACCAGATTCACTCTAATTTCCCTCGGGTGTCAATTGTCTCAAATTCCGTCACCCTCGATTATTACTCAATCAGATTTTAATCTGAGATCATGTCAACCTAATCATACAAAGATCAACCCCTAGTTGGATGTTATTGATTGAAAATTCTGACATGATCTCAACGACGCTTCATACAGAATAAGACTCTGAATTGCTCAAAATCTGACATCCTACTAGACTGAGTTACGCTCAAGTGGTTTCATTCTCTCTCCCCTGATATCCACTGACGAGGGTATGTAGCACGATATAATAAGTTGTGATAGAATTATTTGTTTTCAAATGAATTTAGATTGATTTTTTTAATTTTAATATATGGAATATTCAATTTCATCCAATTTTATTCAGATTCAAACCGTTAATCTTCATTATTTAGAAGCCGGAAATTTAGAGAAACCTGCTCTACTTTTCCTCCATGGAGCCAGTTTTAGCGCTCAAACTTGGAAAGATTTAGGCACATTGAAACGCTTTAGCCAGCAAGGATATCGAGTTGTGGCTTTAGATTTACCCGGTTATGGTAAATCAGATCGAATCTCAACTTATCAATCTGAAATACTGCCTAAAGTTTTTGAGAAACTAAATTTAACCCAAGTTGTGCTAATTTCCCCTTCCATGAGTGGCACTTATAGTTTACCTTTTTTAGTAGAACATACAGAACAACTTCAAGGATTTGTTGCAGTTGCTCCTGTTGGAATTATGAAGATGAGTCAAAAACTCAAAGGAATAGACTTACCCACCTTAGCAATTTGGGGAGAAGGCGATAAAATTGTTCCAGTTGATCATGCCAATTTATTAATAGAATTAATGCCGAATGCTGAGAAGATTGTTTTACCCAAAGCGGGACACGCTTGCTATATGAAAGCCACAAATAAGTTTCATGAAGCCTTGCTGAATTTTATCAAAAAAATATTAAACTAAAGGGTTACTATATGATGAATCAGAAAAGACCGAAAAAAGCACTATTTATATTAGGTGGATTAGATGATAATGATCTCCAGTGGATTGTTAACCGGAGTCAGAAAAAGGTTTTATCTCCAGGAGATACATTAATTTATGAAGGAGAATCTATCAATGCTTTATACATTATTTTAAGTGGAACACTCAGTGTTTCAATTTCTGCAGAAGGAGAAACAGAACTCGCTTTACTAGCAGACGGAGAAGTGGTGGGAGAAATTTCTTTTGTGGATAGTCGTCCGCCTTTAGCCACCGTAAAAGCCGTGGAAAAAAGTGAGGTTTTAGTGATTCCTCGATATGCACTCAGTTTACAACTTCACCGTAATTCGGGATTTTCTTCTCGATTTTATCAAGGAATTTGTTTATGTTTAGCCAGTCGAATGCGAGGTACTGTGAGACGTTTAGGTTATGCAGTTGAAGATGATGATCCGAATTTAGATATACAAGATGTCAATCAAAGTACATTAAACTTCCTAACTTTAGCTGAAGCCAAATTTACCTGGCTGATTCAAAATTTACAGGATAAATAAGATTGTGCTTGTTGATGAATTAATTGTTGAACTTTAAGAATTGCCGAATTAAATTCATAGGCTTTTCTCTGTATATTTTGTTCGTAAGCCAGTTGTTCTTCTTCGATCATTTGTATATCTTGTTCAACCAGTCCATCTAATAATGTTTGAGCCGATCCAAACAAGCTATTTTTAACAAATCGTCTAAAAGATACAGGCAGTTTATGTAATCGCCAAAATGCATTTAAAGAGGTAAAATGAATTAAATAAGCCTGAGTTTCTGTTAAACTGACAGGACAAAATAAACAATAAATTTTAAAGTCTTCCCCCAGCGTAGAATACCAATGGGGATAACTGTAACTAACCGTTAGCTTTTCTGGATGTAGTTTTCTAAGTTGCGGAAAAAACAATTGAGAAATTGACCAAATTTTATCTATTTTATAATAACTTTTGGCTTGATAAATAGCATCAACTTTATTCTCATTCAGTTGTATTTCTTCTAATTTTGCATCTGTCCAAGCTTGCCAGTTTTGATGTAAATGCCCATGATACATATCCATTAAATTTTCAATCAGAAACGAATAATGAGCCTGACAATGAATGGTTGAAACGGTTGCAATATAATTTAAATGTTCCCATTCTGGAATAGCTAAAGGTTGAGTTTGTGTGGCTAAATGACTATCTCCAGGAAATAGCCAAATAAAACCATTTAATTCTTGCACTGGATAGCAACGTAATTGACAAGAAGGCAATTTTTGATCGGGAGATAAGTAAGGAACTTTAACACAAAAACCATCTGCCGCAAATTGCCAGCCATGATAAATACATTCCAGATAATTATCAATCACTTTACCGTGACTCAGTTTAACTTGACGATGGGGACAGCGATCTTCTAAAGCATGAATTTTATTCAGACTATCCCTAAATAAAACAATATTTTCATGCCATATTTTTACCCCTAGAGGTTGAGTTTTAACTTGATTACTACGAGCCACAACATACCAATAATTCGGATTAATTTCTTGTTTTCTCACATCAAAATGAGCCATAAATATTTCACTATTTTTCTAGAGTTTAAATCTTTAAAATCCCTTCAGGATTAACCGAAAATAAACTGCGTTGTTGTAAACCTTCTTGCTGTAAAATCTGATTTGCTGCCAATAACCCACTACTAACAGCACGTTCCATTAAACCACAAGGAAACGGCATTTTCACCCAATCTCCTGCAAAGATTAAATTACTCACACCAGAAGCCGTTTGAGGACGTTCTTGATAGCTTCCGGGTGGATAACCTGCAAAGTTTTTCTGATTCACTAATTCTCGATGTAATAGTTTAGCAGATTGTAATTCAGGTACAACTTCATAAAGTTCTTGTTCAAAGGTGCTAATTAAATCCTGTTGTGTGGGAAATTGAACTTCTTTATAACAATAAGCATGGAGTTCTACGACACTTCCGCCTGTTTTCTGATGCCATTGAATAAACTGTTCCTGTATACGATGATAAAGGCTAATACTATCGGTTAATTCATAACCGGATAAAGAAGTAAAATCACTATGTTCCCAAGGAAAATCTCGATCAAACCAAAAGCGGCAAACGGCAAACGGATCGGCTGTTTTTAACTGTTCAATCTGAGCTTTAATTGTATCATTAACTTCCCCACTACTTCGTCTAAATAAAGCCTGTGTTCCGGGAATATCTGCCGCTACAACATAATAATCGGCGTAAATTGTTGAAGCGTTATTCTCTATATTTGATGACGTATTGACTGCCGCTAACTGTAGGTTTTTGTCTTGAGATTGAATCACTTTAAACCGAGTTAAATCCCGTTGTGCTGGCCCTGAAATCACATGACCCTGTTGATCGTAAACAGCACCATGACAAGGACATTGAAACTGACCATTTTCTAATGGCTTGACAGTACAACCTTGATGAGTACATTTTAAAGAAATAGCCTCTTTTTGATTAGGATATAAAGCATAAACTTCATCTCCTGCACCAAAATACTCGAATGAATCATCTGCTAATACTGCATTGGGTTTCACCCAAAACGGAACCGAATTATTAACGTCTCCTTGAACATAAGAAATTGAATCAATCTGATTATTTTTCCAGTCAATATTACTGACAGTAACATCCGTTAAAATCTCCCCTTTATTCTGTTGAATGGTATTAGCAATAGGTTGGACTAAACTGGTTCCCATATCTTGCCGCGTACCGTCAAATGCTAAGCCTTCAGGATTACCAAAAAAGTAAAAATGAAAAAATTGCATTAATTCGCCTGCACTGAGTTTATCGGGTGCATTTAAACTCGATTTAGCAAAGGGTAAAAAGTACAAGTCATATAAGCCTTGAGGAAAGTCAGAATCAACCCATTCGGTAACAGAAAGATGATCGAGGCGTTGATAACTATCCGCTGCTTTGAAGCCACTAATTTCTCGAAAAACTTGCCAATGTTTGGGATGCGTTAAGTTAATTCCCCAGCGTAAACGGTTGGGAGAAGAAATCGTTAAATCGACAATATTCCACGGGAAAGCCGAGTGAGACGGCCGAAAGACTTCGGGTTGATAACGGTTATTGCGGAAGACAACAGAGTAAAATTCTAAGGATTTAAAATTATCCTGAATTTCTAGCTCTTGAACAAGCTGATTGAGATTATAATATTGAGGAAAGAAGCCATGAAATCCATGTTCCATTCTAAAAGTTTCTTCGCCTACTTTAATCGGCCAACTGGCAATTTTACCACCTAATTGGGGTGACTTTTCGAGTAAAGTCACTTGAAACCCTCGCTGACTCAATTCATAGGCACAAGCTAATCCGGCTAAGCCAGCACCAACAATTGTAACCTGTTTAGATTGAGATAAATAGTAGGGTAAATTGAATTGATCGCTTTGATAAATAGTCGGTTGAGGTTTACTAAAACGTGAATAACTAAGCAGTCCACCAACTGCACTTATACCTAATAGTTTTAAGAGGGTGCGACGAGATAGAGAAAGTTTTTCTAGCGGATGAAGGGTTGGACTCATTACAAATAATCAATGAAAGATTTTAACCAGTTAATCAGGTGCGTCATCATATTCTAACTGTTGAGTAGATTTTATCTACATTTAATCACACATCCTAATACTTGCTACTCAATTTTAAGCTTTATCCAATCTACATCAAATGACGCACCAAATCAGCCTATTGTTGTTTTAGGTTAAGTTTTTGCCAAGCTGAGTTTTGTGGTTTCACTTTCGGTGTAATGCCATAAGACTTAAACTTATTTAAAGCAGCACTAGCAGCACAGACAACAGAGGGATGAGGATCTCGCAATGCTTTTTGCAGCGTGGGAATGACTTGCTCTGACTTAATATTTCCGAGTGCGATGATCGCTTGCTCTCTAACCTGAGGGTCGATATCTTGACTGAGTTTTTCTAGTGTTTGAATCCCACGTTTAACCTCTGCTGTTAACCCTTGAGTCGCCGCTATATGACCTAAACGATCAGCGATTTGTTGACGAACTTGACTGTGAGGATGTTGAATATTAGTCATTAACTCAGAGACAACTTTGGGTTGATTGAGAGTCGGAGTGATATGAAATGGATTATGAACCACTGGTGCTGAAAAATTGGGTTCTTCCTCAGTAACAATTAAAGGTTCCTCTGTCGTAATTTCTGGTGTTTTCTCAGTAATAATTAAGGGTTCTTCTGTGGTATTTTCTTCTTCTATAATATTGCGATCAATCTCAGAATTATCCGGCAATATAATGGGAGATGAAGCCGATAGACTCAAAGATTCATTCTCATCTGAAACACTATCAGTTAAAGTAAAATTATCTTGTTCCATCCGCCGCACCAGTTGATCGGTTTCTGTGCGAATGCGATTCTGATATTGTTGTTCGATACCTGCTACCGCTCCCTGCATTTGTATGGCGTGATCTTGTTCGAGATCTTGGCGTAACTGTTGCATATTATCTTGATGTTGCTGTTGCAGGTTTGCCATCTGCTGTTGTACATCTGTCTCTGTGGTAGTTGCCTCCAGACTCACCTGCTGTAATTCATCGTTATATTGAGTAATAGCATCATTCATTTGCTGCACTTGTTGCTCCGAACTTTGAGCATTTTGACGCAACAATGACAGTTCTGTTTCATACTGTGAAATAGATTGATTCATCTGATCAACTTGATCTTTACTCAGATTCAATTGTTGACCCATTTCCCCTAACTGAAACTCATATTCTTTTAAAGATTGATTCATTTCATCCATCTGAAAATCACCCTGCTGCAAGCGTCGGCTTACTTCTCCCAATTGAGTTTGATAATTGTCAATCGAGTGATAAGCTTGTTGCAGTTGAGCATTGCTGGTTTGAAGCTGAGTATTGACATTTTCAATCTGAGTTTCATAGTCCGAGAGGGTTTGATTCGCTCTGCCTAATAATGACTCGCGATCTTCAAGTTGTTGAATCATTTGAGTCAACTGCACTTCAAACTGCCGCTGTTGCAGCTTGTGAGCTTTTTCAAGCCGGGTTTGATAATCATTTTCAGCCGCTTCGGCTTGCTGACGCAATTGAGCTTCATAATCGGCTCGTAAAGCAGTTGTATGATCTTGAATCCGATTTTGATGAATTCTTTCTAATTTTTCAACTTTGAGGCGAATTTTAGCTTCGTATTCTTGTTGTTGTTTTGCCAGACGTTTTTGCAAACTCCAATATCCAATTCCCACCCCAGCTAATGCACCAATGACGAGCATTATTATTAAATTAACAATATCCATAGATTGCCACTCTCAATAATTCGCTATAAATACTAATCTTATGTCGCCCGATACACCATATCCTACCGCCGACTCCCCAAATTCAAGCTTTGTTCGGGTTCATGTTTGGATCTCAGGACGAGTCCAGGGTGTAGGCTATCGATTCTCTACCTTATCAGAAGCGCGGCAACGAGATCTAAACGGTTGGGTTAAAAATTTGCCTGATGGTCGAGTGGAAGCGGTGTTCGAGGGAATCTTAACAAATGTTGAAGAGATGATTCAATGGTGTCACCATGGCCCGAGCGCTGCAAAACCCGAAAATGTGATCGTTGAATATGAGCAAGTCGAACAATTACAAGGATTTGAAATTATTCGTTAGTTGAAGGATTTCAACAGGATACATCAGATGAAACAAACAATCATTGGTGTGATGGGACCCGGAGAAAGCGCTACGGCAATTGATTTAGATTATGCTTATCAACTGGGTGAATATATTGCAAAAAAAGGATGGGTTTTGTTAACTGGAGGTCGTGCCTCTGGGGTGATGGAAGCTGCTAGTCAAGGGGCAAAATCAGCTCAAGGTTTAACAATAGGAATTTTACCCAATAATGATACTATTAATGCTTCTGAAGCGGTTGATATTGCAATTTTAACCAATTTAGGAAATGCCAGAAATGCTATTAATGTTCTGTCTAGTGATATTATTATTGCCTGTGGTATGGGAGCCGGAACTGCATCGGAAGTGGCGTTAGCCATTAAAGAAAATAAAACGGTGATTTTACTGAATCAGACATTAGAAAGTCAAGCCTTCTTTCAACAGTTAGCGCCGCAACAAGTAATTATTGTGCCAACACCACAAGCGGCTATAGAAGCGATTCAGAAATATATGATCAAAGGCTGATATTAATCGGTTTTAGAATAGTGATAATATTCGGATCAATATTGGGAATGCTATAGCACAGATTAGCTAATCTATTGTACATAAACAGGAAACAAATAACCCAGAAAAAATAACGGCGCTTAGCGCTCTACTAAAATATGAAATTTATCTCTTTAAATCAATTACCTGAACAAACTGTTTCTCATAATCGAGAAATCAAGAAAAAAACAATGTTAAAAGTTGGGGATTTACCTCATTTAACTAATTTTTCTCAAGCTAGATTTGCACCTGGTCAAGTTGCATTTGTTCATGCTCATCAAGATATGTGCGAAGTCTTTTTTATCGAATCAGGTTCAGGAATGATTCGGATTAATGGTACAGAATATACTTTAGAACCGGGTGTTTGTATTGCGGTCGAACCAGAAGAAGAACATGAAGTGATTAATTCAGGTACACAGGATTTAGTCATTACCTATTTCGGAATACAAGTTTAATTTTATATTGATTTGATTAATAAAAACGGAAATAAAAAAAGATAAATATCAGCCTATTTTTATGGGCGGTTGATATCAGAGTATAACTACAGTTTTAGGTTGTTGATTACAGGAAAATATTAAAAATAGTTGATCATTTTAACTAAACCGCCTATGAGCATGATTATAACTTTGATAAATTTCCAGAGCATAATTTCGCTCTAAATCTCCACACTCACACTCATTGAGTTTTGCTACAAACGCTGCTTTGTATCTCCGTCTTCTCCCAGCCTTTGCCAGGTTAGCACAGACTGATCTTGATCGGGGAACGTTTCTTTCCTAGCTTTCCCCTAACCCCTTCTAAGAGCCATCATTCCTTCTCCCCCTCACCCCCACCCCAAGTCTCCCCATCTCTTCAT
>CAYSWY010000010.1:72147-116686 GCA_964434975.1 uncultured Lyngbya sp. | reverse complement strand
TTAAACGGGCAATTGAAGAAGAGTATAGTTTTTATGCCAAAGTCTTCGGGTTTGCGGAGGGATAAGTTATTAAATTGAATAGTTATAAAGTTTGATGAATACTTTCTACGACTTGTTCGATAAAGTTAACTGCATCACTGACTAACACTTCATCAATATTCCATCGACTACCAATTCCGAAAGTTGGATCAATATCTGCTTCATGAGCAATTTTGTTTCGCCGATCAATAATAAAGTTGAGTTGCTGTTTCACATCTTTTGCGGGTTTGCCTAACTTCGTAGCGACTTCATCCCACAGTTTTTTATCTGAAATGAGTCGAATTGCATCAGCAATTTTATCGGGTTGTTGAAAGCTTTGATATCCCAGACTTTCTCTAATTTCATCCTCTAGCCAAGCTGTATTATTCAGTTTATTTAAAACACTATTTTCTATAATAGGAAGTAATGAAGAAATAGTGTGAGATTGCTGTAAAAATGCAGAACCTTGTCTTTGTTGAATTTCACTTTCTAACCAAGCCGCAATTTCTGTTGCAATTAACCGTTCTGTACGCGCACCTCCGAGTGATACTTGAAACCGAGAAAATGCAGATTGAGAACTGTTAGATTTAGGATTAGGTTCAGGACGTTGACCGCTGTGAATTTCTAACATTCCGAGGGTAACAACTTCATGAATATAATAATCTAAAGCACTCACTGTTAGCACAAGAGCTGCTCTTAATATATCTGATAAATCTAGAGCAGAAGTAGACTGAGCTTGAATAGAATTATACAGAGAAATTAAATCCCGAACCCGAGCTATACTAATTCGGAATTGATTAAGCGCTGACTGCATAAGCGGCAGAAGTTAATTTAATAATTTTATCTGCTAAACCTGAAAAAGTTTTTTCAAATTGCTCTTGCTTCTCTTGACCTTTTGTTAACACCTTGCCGTACCATCTAGCAGAACGAAGTTGTTCACGTGTGAGTGCATAAACTGGTGTTTGGTGTTCTTGGGACAATGCTATTAAACTATTAAAATCAGGAATTTTTTCCAGAGTACAATTCTGATTTATACCACTTTCAGTGTAAACTTTATGGGACAGCATCATATCATTTCGCTGTAAAACCGGAATCAATTTTTGAGAAACATTATCTTCAATCTTGTGAATCCACTTTTCAAATGCTACTGTTTCTTTACCCTTTCTAATTCGATAGTTTTGAACAATAATCCCTAAAAAGCGTAAGTTAATATCTGGAAAAGGATAACTTGCTTCTTTCAAAATTGGTAGTGAATTAGCCGCTTTTGCCCAAGCATACCATTTAGGCAATACTTTAGTCAGGGAGTCAATTGCCATTACAGAGAAGAAATCAGCCGTTGTAGGAATAATAAAAAAGTCACTCGTCATTAATATATTTTGATTGATAGAACCTAAACTTGGACTCATATCAATTAACATATAATCTGCATTAAATTTATTTGCTGTTTTGTCTAATAAATCTGTAATAGAACCGGGCAAATTTTTCAAAGCTTGAATAGAACCACTCAGTTCTTGAGCAATTCCTAATGTTACTTCATATTCTGCTAAACCTACATGACCGGGTAATAAATATAATCCCTCCTGACCTTCCAGACGAATACAATCTACGGCTTCAATTGCTCGGGGCTGAGATTCAAAAGCGGGTGCCAAACCTGTTTTAATATTAGAATGAGTTTCATAAAGCTGAGCAATTCTCTCTTCGTTATCTTCTGTCCCTTCCCCTAAAGCCATACCTGTTAAGTTACATTGGGGGTCAGTATCAACGAGAATCACCTTTTTTCCTTTTGAAGCTAACATCCAGCCGAGATTAAAAGTAGTAGTTGTCTTACTGACTCCGCCTTTATGATTGAACAGGGCAATTTTTTGAACCATTTTATTGATACCCTCTTAAACTTCTAACTTTATATTATATCAACTATATCGGTGGCAATTCATCAAAGTGTGGAAGCTGGTCACAAAGATCATGCCAATTCACTTTTGAACTAATACAAACTTCGGCAACAGGCTTTAAATTGTGTGGCGTATCAATACAAGAAAGGGCAATACTTAAATAGTCTCCATTGTCTTTAGCATAATTCATTAATCTCGAACCACAATGAGAACGTTTTGTTCTAATTCCGCCCGTAGATTCATATTCTTTTAACGCCTCTTTTCCACGAATGAATTTTAATGTATTGCGAATTGCAAATGCTTGGGTGGCAAAAGCTGCGCCATGAGATTTTCGACACCGCGTACAATGACAATTAAATACCATATTCGGAATTTCCGTGACTTCAAATTCAATCGCACCACAAACACAACTTCCTTTCATTTTTTAACCTCTTTTATTGATTACTATTTTAAGTAAATCACCTCTTTTTCAAATTGCTATTTCACAATATTAAGTTGATTATCATCCTCAATGTCACAATTCTTCATAAGAAATGAGCGATCGCATCGGTTGGAGTGGATCACACAGTGATAAGCTAATCAGAAGTGTTGAAAATTCTGATAAAACCTTAAAGTTAAATAATTAGTTAAGATGAGTGAATCGACCGCCATTCCCTATCTGTTGCGAGCTGCACGAGGCGAAGAATTAGACCGTCCTCCGGTGTGGATGATGCGGCAGGCAGGTCGCTATATGAAAGTCTATCGAGATTTACGAGAAAAGTATCCGTCTTTCCGGGAACGTTCTGAAAATCCTGATATTGCAGTGGAAATTTCTCTACAACCCTATCGGGCATTTAAGCCGGATGGCGTGATCCTATTTTCTGATATTTTAACGCCGCTGCCGGGAATGGGGATTGATTTTGATATCGTTGAAAGCAAAGGGCCAATCATCGATCCACCGATTCGCAGCTTAGCACAAATTGAACAAATGCATCCCCTCGAACCAGAGGAGTCTTTACCGTTTATCCGCACTATTTTACAAACGCTACGGCAAGAAGTGGGGAATGAAGCGGCGGTTTTAGGGTTTGTCGGTGCGCCTTGGACGTTAGCCGCCTATGCTATTGAGGGCAAGAGTTCTAAAGATTATGCCAATATCAAACGCATGGCATTTTCTGAACCGAAAATGTTACATCAATTTCTAACACAAATAGCAGATTCTATCGCCACTTATGTCCGCTATCAGATTGACTGTGGGGCGCAATTTATCCAGATGTTCGACTCTTGGGCGGGTCAACTGAGTCCGCAAGATTATGAAACCTTTGCGCTACCCTATCAAAAACGAGTGTTTGATCAGGTTAAACAAACTCATCCCGATACCCCATTAATTCTATATATTAGCGGTAGTGCCGGAATTTTGGAACGGATGGCACAGTCTGGAGCCGATATGATTAGTGTAGACTGGACGGTGGATATGGCAGAAGCCCGTAACCGTATCGGCGATCATTTAGGAGTTCAAGGTAATCTAGATCCGGGTATATTGTTTGGTACAAAAGAGATAATTCGCGATCGCATTCTCGACACTATTCGTAAAGCGGGACGTAAAGGTCATATCCTTAATTTAGGACATGGCGTACTACAAAGAACACCGGAAGATAATGTGGCTTATTTCTTTGAAACAGCCAAACACGCCCATGAATTGTTAAGTGTTCACGCTTAAATTTTTCCTCTGACCTCTCCCTGCCCTCTGACCTCTCCCTAACCCTCTCCTGAAAGGAGAGGGAAAAGGAATAAATTTTTTTATTTGGAAGGGGGGGCAATTAATAGTTTTAGACATTTAATCATCAAAAAAATACTCCCCTCTCCTCATAGGAGAGGGGTTGGGGGAGAGGTCAAAGCAAATGTTTGCCGAGAATAAAACAGCCCTGCCCTTTTTTCAGGGGGGCTAAAGGAAGATTGAGTTAATATCCTAATTTTTCCAACACAGATTTTGTCGAGACAATATGCCTGTCTAACCCTAAAGGTTTGGGATCAATTCCTAAAGCTAACGCCACCAATTGAGGTAAATGTAAAACGGGTAAACCGAGGGATTTTCCCATCACTTTTTCGACTTCAGGTTGACGAGAATCTAAGTTCAGATGGCATAACGGACAGGGGGTTACAATACAGTCTGCGCCCTTGTCGATGGCTTCTTGAAGATGATTTCCTGCCATTTGAAAAGATTGATCGGTGGCATAACTCGATAACGGCCAGCCGCAACATTGGGTTCTACCCCGATAATACACTGGAGTTGCGCCGACTGAACGAAACACATTTTCCATCGACTCCGGTTGATAAGGATCATCGTAGGGTAAATGGGTTTGAACTCGGAGTAAATAGCAGCCATAAAACGCGGCACATTTTAATCCGGAGAGTTTACGAGTGACGCGACGTTCTAATTCTTCTAAGCCATAGTCCGCCACTAATGCCCACAATAAATGTTTAACTTCTGTTGCCCCAGTGTAGGGAGAACAGCTTTCTTGTTGTAATAAAGTATTGACTTTTTCGACATAAGCCGGATCACTTTGTTGAGAGTCTTTTAACCGTTCATCTACCCGACTAATTACCCCTTGACAGGTACTACAATGGGTCAATAAAGGTAGATTCAGTTCTTCCGCCAGGGCAATATTACGGGCATTCACCGTATCTTCCAGGAGTTGAGAATCTTCTTTAAATGTACCAGAACCACAACAGGATGCTTTTTTTAATTCAACCAATTCAATTCCTAAAGTTTGAGTTAAAAGCTGAGTGGATTGATATAATTCCCGACAAGCCCCTTGGGCAACACAACCCGGAAAATATGCATACTTTAGCGCAGCAGCAGCCATAATGTATCGTGTTCTCCTATTAATGCAGACTCTTCCTATCATCGCTTGTTTATTGGAGATCGGCCGTAAAAGAAATTGGAAGAAATAAACTCAGAGGGAAAATATGATTTAAACTGCTAAGAATTGTTGAATTACATCTTGACTGAGTTCTAAAGTTGAACCCGATGCCACAATACCGCCTTTTTGCATAGCGTAATATCGATCTGCTTGGCGCACAAAATGTAAATGTTGTTCTACTAATAACACAGAAATACCTGTTGTTTTAATAATTTTACGAACAGCGTCTTCAATTTCTAAAATAATTGACGGTTGAATGCCTTCTGTGGGTTCATCTAAAACAAGTAATCTGGGTTGACCCATTAATGCCCGCGCAATGGCTAATTGTTGTTGTTGTCCGCCGCTAAGATCGCCTCCCATGCGAGATAGCATTGTTTTTAAAACGGGGAATAATTCAAAGATTTCTTCTGGTATTTCTTTATTGCGTTTTTTATCTTTTGGTAAGGCTTCTAAACCCAGTAATAAATTTTCTTTGACACTCACACGGGGAATGACTTCTCGTCCTTGAGGCACATAGCCAATGCCTAATCTTGCCCGCTGATCTGTTGATAAATTGGTAATTGGAGTTCCGGATAAATCAAGGCTACCTGTACGGGGTTTAAGGATACCCATAATAGTTTTCAGTAAAGTCGTTTTTCCCACCCCATTGCGCCCAATTAAACAGACCATTTGACCAGGAAAAATATTCAAATCAACATTCCGCAGAATATGACTTTCGCCATAATAAACATTCAATCCCGATACTTGTAGCATCGCTTGATAACTTTGATTAACAGATGATTTTTTAAAGTCTACTGTGTTCATCGTTTTTAAAATTATGATTTTTGATAATCGACTTCAGTTTCTAGTTGTTTAACGCGATCTTTGGGCAGGTTTAATAATTGAATAAGCTGTTGATAAGCCCAAGCTTCATCGGCATTAATTAATGCTTGATTTGGAGAATTCGCACTGGCTTTAATCACTTCATAGCCTAATTTAACTAAATCTTCTTTCTCTTGTTGATCTTTAATGTCTGATAGGATAGATTCAATCGGTACATCTTGAGCAATATACATTTTTAACTCTTGTTCGACTTCTTCCTGCTGTTGAGAACTGGTGGTAAACCGTTGACTTAAACGAGAGGTTAAAATATTCGCTTCTTCTGTAGAAACAGTCCCATCTGCCCAAGCTAATGAGGTAATAATTCGGAGAAACTTTAATTGATGGGTTGAAATTGAAGGGGCTTCTCCGAGATAAACTTCAATCACTTTCGGATCATTTTGTACCTGATCCATTGAACCTTCATATAATACCGAACCTTGGTGTAATACCGTAACTTTGCGGGCAATTTGTCGGACAAATTCCATATCATGTTCAATAACAATAATAGAATGACTTTCTGCTAAAGCTAGGAGTAAATTCCCCACGTTTTCTGTTTCTTCATCCGTTAACCCGGCGACGGGTTCATCGACTAATAATAACTCCGGAGACTGTGCCACTAACATCCCAATTTCTAGCCGTTGCTTTTCGCCATGAGACAATAAATCAGCCGGTAAAGTGGCTTTTGTGGTTAATCCAATGGTTTCTAATAATCCCGCAATATTTCGTTTTTCGGCTTTTCCAGCTTTGCCAAATAAGGTTTTCAATACATTTTTTTCAGGGTTACAAGCTAACTCTAAATTATCTTTTACGGTTAAATTAAGATACACTCGAGGGGTTTGAAACTTCCGTCCTATTCCTAGCTGGGCTACATGATGTTCTGTAGTTCCTCGTAAGTCTTTTCCTTGAAATAAAACCCGTCCTTCTGTGGGTTGAACTTTACCCGTAATTACATCTAAAAAGGTGGTTTTTCCCGCGCCATTGGGGCCAATAATGACTCGTAATTCCCCTTTATCCATACTAAAGTTAAGCTGGTTAATCGCTTTAAATCCATCAAAGCTTACCGTTAAATTATCAATTTCTAATATCTTCTGAGTCATATGTTCTAATTAGCGTTGTTCAATTTCTTCTCGTTCTCTTTGGACTTCAGGATTTTGCTCTATTTCCGGATAGGTTAACAGTTTCTTCTTACCAAAAATAGCGCGCCATTGTTCCACGCCCCAAGTTCGGAGTAAACCGACAATTCCAGTGGGTAAAACAGTCACCACAATCAAAAATAAAGCCCCCTGGAAAAATAGCCAAATTTCGGGAAATTGTTCACTCAATGAGGTTCTGGCTAACTGTACAATTAAAGTGCCAAGTACTGCCCCAACGAGGCTGCCTCGCCCGCCTACAGCCACCCAAATTACCATTTCAATTGAAAAGGCAACTTCCATAAAACTCGGGGTAATAATCCCAGATTGTACCGTATATAATGCCCCTGAAATCCCGGCAATTGCACCCGATACAGCAAAGACTAATACTTTAAATCCGGTGGGATTATACCCAGTAAATCTAACCCGAGTTTCATCATCTCGGATGGCAATTAATAATCGTCCAAACCGACCACTGGTTAACCATCGACAGAGAAAATAAGCCCCAATTAAACAGAGAATAGTTACTTCATAAAAAATCAGTTGCGCTGTATCAGAACCCGCTAATAAACCAAATATTTTCTCTGTATCGGTTTTGAGGCCATTGGTTCCGTTAATTAACTTTTGCTGTCCGTTAAA
The DNA here is from genome assembly GCA_964434975.1 of uncultured Lyngbya sp. Taxonomy (GTDB): domain Bacteria; phylum Cyanobacteriota; class Cyanobacteriia; order Cyanobacteriales; family Microcoleaceae; genus JAAURB01. The sequence continues at coordinate 109,249 of CAYSWY010000010.1, read as the reverse complement.
GAAGTTAAAAAACACCAGTAACGAGGCTTGAGTTAAAATTGAGAAATATACCCCTTTAATTCGGTTACGAAAGACTAAATATCCCAGTAAAGCTGCAACAATTGCCGGAATAATAAAGATGGCTAGCAGGGTAAACGGAAAAGAGTAAAACGGTTTCCAAAACCAGGGTAAATCATAAACCCCATATAAGGTAAAAAATTCCGGGATTTCTCCCTGGGGTAATTGTAGTTTGAGATGCATGGCGAAGGCGTAACCGCCCAAAGCAAAGAATATCCCATGCCCTAAACTCAATAATCCTGTATATCCCCAGATTAAATCTAGTCCTAATGCAACAATAGATAAAGATAAAAATCTGCCTAATAGTTTGAGTCGAAAATCCGGTACTATCAGGGGAATTAATACACCTAAAATTAGGGCAATTCCTAGGACAATACTGGCTTCAAGTAACCATTTTTTTCGCTGTTTTGATTTCATAGTTCAGCCGTTCTCCCTTTTTGTGGAAATATTCCGGAGGGTTTCACTTGTAGAAAGGCAATAATTAAGGCAAATACCAAAACTTTTGCCATACTGGTTGTGGCAAAGAAATTGAAGATATCTGTGATCGGTTGTAAAGCATCAATAGAGGAGGTCATCAGGGCTAAAACTCCAGATCCCACTAAATAATTGATTGTACCAATTACCAGGGCTGCTAACACCGTTCCGAATAGATTACCAACCCCGCCAACAACAACCACCATAAAGGCATCTACAATATAATTTTGACCCGTATTGGGGCCGACTGAACCGAGTAATGTAATGGCACATCCGGCAATTCCAGCTAACCCTGAACCGAGGGCAAATGTCAAGGCATCAATTTGATTGGTTGGTATTCCGAGACAAGCACTCATGGTACGATTTTGAGTCACAGAACGAATTTTTAATCCCCAGTCTGAACGATTCAAAAACCAGTAAATTCCAACTAAACAAGCAATAGTTAAAATAATAATAAAAATCCGCGCATAAGGAAACTGAATGTTACCTATTTGTACCCCTCCTCGTAACCAGGCTGGGGCCGTCACATCAACATTTCTGGCACTAAACCAAGGACGGGTTAATTGTGTGCCGCTAAACTGAGAAATAATAATCGCAGAAGTCGTGGCAATTCCGGCTGAAATCCCAAACAATAAGCCTAAAAACCAAGCTTTAATCCGATCTCGGTCGGGGCTGCGTTTAAGAAAGATATAAGCGCCAAAATACAGTAAACAAAAGATCGCAATACCTATCACAAAAACCCAGTTTACACTGCGAACTAACTGACGTAAAATTAAACTCACTCCCCAAGTCGCCAGTAACGTTTCCAGTGGCCGACCATAGAGAAAGCGAATCACCCCTCGTTCTAAGATTAATCCGGCGATCGCAGCCACAATAAAGGCAACAGGTAAGGCAAAAAAGATGTAAGTACTAAATAGGGGATCGCCGAATGTTTTAAACACATTTTGAACGATAAAAGTACTGTAAGCCCCCAACATCATGAGTTCACCATGAGCGAGATTAATTACCCCCATTAATCCAAACACAATCGCCAGTCCTAATGCCGCAATCAGCAGCACGGAGCCAATACTAATACCATTAAAAATGGCGTTGAATAAATTAAGCATTTCTTAGGTTTTAAAACAGTGTGTCATCCTGTAGGGACGTTACATGTAACGTCCCTACAGATAATCTTCAATTAAATTCCTTAAATTTTGAATTTTTCACCCTTGGCTGGATCTGACCAGTCACAGGCAAATCCTTGAGTCGCGGGAACATATTGATTCCACGCTTGAGGAGCAATTGGCCCTTCGGTTGACCAAACGATATCAAATAAACCATCATCGCGAATTTGACCAATACGCACCGTCTTAGACAGGTGATGGTTGGCATTCATGGTCACCGGGCCTTCAGGGGCTGCAAACGCCTGGCCAATCGCGGCATTTCTCACCGCTTCTAGATTATCGGCAGTGCCTGCTTGTTCGACCGCTTGCTTCCACAAATACACCATAATATAAGCTGCTTCCATCGGGTCATTGGTGACGCGATCTTGTCCGTAAGCCGCTTTAAAATCATTCACCCATTTCTGGTTTTCAGGGGTATCTACAGTTTGGAAATAATTCCAAGAGGCATAATGACCCGTGAGGAATTCTGGCCCAATTTGTCGCACTTCTTCTTCAGCAATACTCACCGACATCACCGGGTAAAGATCGGGGTTTAAACCCGCCCCTTGCATCTGTTTAAACAAAGCAACGTTACTATCCCCATTCAAGCTATTGAAAATTACACCGCCATTGGGTAAAGCTTGTTGAATTTTAGCAATAATTGGCGTAACTTCAGTATTTCCTAAGGGTAAATAATCTTCTCCAACTGTGATACCCCCTTTGGCAGCCAACTGTTCTTTAATAATCGTATTGGCAGTCCGAGGGAAGACATAATCTGAACCCACGAGGAAAAATTCAACGCCTTTATTTTCCAATAACCAATCCACAGCGGGTTCAATTTGTTGGTTGGGTGCCGCACCCGTGTAGAAAATATTCTTAGAACATTCCTGACCTTCGTATTGTACGGGATACCATAACATATGGTTTTTGGACTCAAACACATCTTTCACCGCTTTACGGCTGGCTGAAGTCCAACATCCAAAGATCGTCACCACCTGATCTTGGTCAATGAGTTTTTCAGCTTTTTCCGCAAATGTCGGCCAGTCAGAAGCCCCATCTTCGACGATGGCTTCAATTTGCTTCCCTAACACACCGCCTGCGGCATTAATTTCTTGAATTGCCAGTCTTTCGGCTTCGACAACGGTGGTTTCACTAATCGCCATTGTGCCACTGAGGGAGTGTAAAATCCCGACTTTAATGGTATCACCACTGGCTGTAACCGGAGGTGCGGTCTCGGTTCCTGGCGCTGCCCCTTCTTCGGTTCCGGTTTGTTCTGGACTGGCACAGGCTTTGAGTAGAAAACTGCTACCAAATGCTGCTGAACCGTAGATTAAAAACTTACGTCTTCCTAGCCCCTCACTCATAATAAATGCTCAATGAATTGTTGTAATGGAGTGGCTTTAACCTTAGCTATTTATACCTCTCTAGATCAAGCTGAATCTTGATGCTGAATTCTTTTAAGGTTTGACGAAAAGCGGTTCAACAATAACCCTATGTCGAGACTAAATCTAGAAACAGTATCTGCCAATGTCAAGCTCGATGCTGTATCCTAAATGAATTTGACTCAAGAAAATGTAACTGAGGATACAAAAAATACTTAACTCAAGGTCGATGTAAAATATTTCACTTTTAATTAGTGAGGGATATAGCACGCTCGCAGATAAGGCGCGAACATTTTCAAATCCTGTAATCCTCTCCTTCCACTTGAGGAATGGTTAAATATGCCATGGAAACCAAGTTGGCTAGATCCATCCCCGCAGGCAAGGTAAATTGATTGCGTCTATCCCGTTCTCTATTAGGACGAAGAGCAATCAGAATCGGCATTGACAGGGGGGTTCCCAGCAGGCTAGTGTTAAGATGGCGCTTACTTACGTCTCGTAACATCCGGGGACGAAGTTTGTAGCGTTGGTAAGCGTTGCGATTATCTTTTAAAGTGATTTCATCCCAGGCTCCACTGACATAATAATCGTAAGCCATTGTGGATAAATGTTGAGCAGCAATTGCTTCATATTCAAATAAATTAATCGGTAAGTTCATTTTACATATTGTTTAGATTTAAACAGAGTTTATATCGTTTAGTAATATATTTTAAACTCTCTTAAAATATCTGAAAAATACTAGGATTTAAAAACCCATTTTTATTGATTAATAAACTGAATGAAGCTATTTATTTTTTAACAATATAAATATATTATTATTTTTTGAGTTTAGATAAAATTTGCTTTCTTTCAATGATTTCTCTAGATTCTTGACAAATGTCTCCTTCCAGAGCTGCAATTTGTAAATCAATAAATGCAGTCATATCGTCCAACCCATAGTGAGTTGTTTGTAACATTTGTCTCAGCTCATTTTCTTCCTCTACACTGAGGTATCCGGATCTCAAAACTTGATGCACAATTTCACTAATACAGCCCATTAATTTTCTCCAAAAAAACCGAAATAGTACTCAGAGTATCTCCATTATAGGGAATTTTTTCTGTGATAGATCACAGGCTAAATTTGTGATCTAATCGACTCATTGATGTGATTTAACTCTTAAAAAATTGTGATAACGATCATGTTATTTTTACCTATTTTTTGGTGAGTATAAAGTTTGAGGCAAAAAAGATAACGTATGATTTAACAGATTTGCCCACATTCCCGAAGTCACAGCCTCAAAAGCAATCAAGTATTAGCGCGACCTCAAAACAAGCGCAATAACCGACAACGTTGCTATGGCCGGCGGGGACTTCATGTCATGACGGTTGCGTTGGCCTGTTGCGCGACTTACGCCATAACCAGTAACCTATAATCAAGGGAATTTGCTGTTAGATATAGTCGAATATTTCCGGGTCTTCAGCTATCTATAAGTCTATTGATGAGTCTGTAGATCTACATGATTACACTCGTAGAAGGGACATCTCTTCAGCATCTGGCTGATGGCCGCCATCGGTGACATCACAGAAAGTTGGACAACGAGTTCTACAGTATTCTATATTTTCGGTTGTTATTCCGGATAGTAGACTAAAAAAACCGACATTATCGCTCGTCCAATGTATTGATAAGGAGTAGATGGAAAATGGAACAACAACAGCAAATGATCATGCAACAATTGACAGCGCTATCTGAACGTCACCCGGCTTTAGGTCGTCGTTTAGTTCAAGCCGCAAATAACCTTCTCAATTCAGGCACTCCCATCTCAGAAAGCTTATTGGCAGAATTGGTGAAATACAGTCGAGATTTTAATCAAGTCCGACAACAATTAACCATTGAGACGGGTAAAATTCCAACAACAGAAATTTCCCTTAACGATCTCAAGCAAAGTATCAACCATCAGGTTCAGTCTGCCAGTAACTCCACACTGCGTCAAAATAGCTTAAAGTTATTAGATGGCATTCTCTGTTTAGCTCACAAAGATGTCGAGAATTATCAACCCCTACAAACCCTACAACAACAAGCTTTGCAACTCAAAGCTGTGATTTCAACTCCCAACCAACCCTTGTCGGAAACAGCCGAAGAATTGGCCTCAGGTCAACATCCGTTTTCGGCATTACTCACCTTAGTCCAACAACAAGATCGTTTAAGTGATACTCAGTGGGTTGTCTTGGAAGAAAAAGTTGCCGTTGCCTTTGGTAAATCTTTAGCAGTCGCCATTTCTCGGGGAAAAATTTATCAGTCCACAGGTCAAACCCAACCTCAAGCGACTCCTGAGGATATTATTATTTTAGAAGAACCCACCCCTTCTCAATCTGAAGATATTATTATCGTTCCCAGCTTAGAAATTCCTCAAAATTTACCTCAAACTCAAAGTGAAAATATTGTTTTTGGTAATGCGCCTATTGCCGGTCAATCGACGACTGCTACAATTGATTCTACTGTTGGATTAAAGGTGACGGTACATTTACAAGGCTTAGGTGAACGCCAATTTGGTGCCAAAGAATATGCCGGAACTCGAGGTCAAGGTCGTCGTTTAGAAGGATTTTCCATTGCCTTTGACTCAACAATTCCGGATTTGAATATTCAGTATATGGCTCATGTTTCTGGAATGGGAGATACTGCGATCGCATCTGCTGGCCAGTGGGTAGGACAAACAGGCAAAGAAAGACAAATAGAAGGATTTGCCATCAATTTAACGGGTTCGCAAGCCAAAAACTATGATGTATTTTATAATGCTCATATTCAAAATATGGGGGATGTTCCAGTCTGTTCTAATGGGGAATATTGCGGCACTCGCGGTAAGTCTTTAAGAGTAGAAGGAATTTCTGTTTGGGTTCAACCGAAATCATAGTGAGAGACAAGGAGTTAGGTGTTAGGTGTTAGGTGTTAGGTGTTAGGTGTTAGGATTTTTGATGAGTTTCATAATTCTCGATCGCTGTTGCCTACTCCTACTTGCCGACTTGCCTTCTATAAAAATATTTTCTGACAACTCTCACCCCTGTTTGCTATTAATAATTTTAGCTATTTTTGCTTCTATTTCATCTAATAACGTGTAGAGATCTTGACCCACTTCTTCACAACATTCCGGGGGAGTGGGTCTAGGGACAAAGAAAACCAGTTGTAGCCGATCGCGATCCATACCAATGATTAAAACTTCTTCTTCTGGTTTATATCCTTCTACAATTCCTAACATTTCCCGCAGTCGATTATCTGCGTTTTGATTAAGAGTTTCAATGGCGTGTTGAGAACAAGCGACAAAGTGAGGTTCGGGGTGTAACTCCAGCCCTAATATCTCTCCAGTCTCCTCTTTTTCTTGATAAAATCTCCAGGATAAAGCCGCCAGTAACTGTTCATTTTCTGCAACAAATTCTTTGAAATGTTGCCAAGTCTTCAAATCGGTAGTGGGTGATAAATTTTCTGATTCAACCATCGTGATCTTAAAGGGATTTTCATCTGATCGTTCCTTCTTATTTTAACAGCATCAGTGTGATCTTAATACTTAATCAATTGACAGAATTTCATAAAAATTAATCCAACAAACTTTCTGCCCAACTGCAACAAATAAGGAGTAGAAAAGTTTTCTTCCTACCCCCCCATTTTTTATTCTATTTCAATCATCAATAATCTATGATTTTTCTAACTTGCCGTTAAGCTGATCCCCAACAATGGACTTCATTCCTTCTAAGGTTGCTGGAATAGCGCGAGGGTCCATAAACATGACTTTGCTGCTATCACTATTGCCGATAGTGGTTCCCATATCGAGATAATGTTGGGCTAGGAGAAACTGTAATGCTTCTTTTGCCGTTGGATCAGTGTCTAAGGCTTTGCTGAGAATTTGCAAGGCTTCAGCGGTTGCCTGGGCTTGATAAACATGACGTTGACGTTCTGCTTGGGCTTTGAGAACAATGGCTTTTTGCATCGCTTCTGCTTCTAATACCTGGGCTTCTGCCCGGCCTCTAGCGCTATTAATAGCGGAGTCTCGTTCCCCTTCTGAAGTCAAAATAGCAGCCCGTTTACGCCGTTCAGCCGACATCTGTAATTCCATCGCATCCATTACCGCTTTGGTGGGGCAAATATCGCGCAATTCCACCCGAGTCACTTTTACCCCCCAAGGATCTGTGGCCACATCCAATTCCCGTAACAATATTTCATTCACTTCGGTTCGGGCTGTGAAGGTTTGATCCAGTTCTAGTTTACCCATTTCCGAACGAATTTGAGTGCGAACCAGGTTTTCCATAGCGGCTAACAGATCTTTAACCTTGTAACAGGCTTTTTCGAGATCCATAATGCGCCAATACACCACAGCATCGACGCTGATAGAAACGTTGTCAGAGGTAATACATTGTTGCGGCGGAATATCTAAAACTTGTTCTCGAACTGTTTTTTTATAAGCCACCCGATCTGCAAAAGGAACCGTAAAGCTTAAACCGGGTTTCAGTTTACGACCATTATATTTTCCTAAGGTTTCTACTAACGCTTCATCTCCCTGATTAATAATTTTAACTGAACCCGCCAGCGTTGATCCCCCTAATGCCAATAGAATCATTAAATATAATTGTTCCATGATTAAATGCCTCAAATATCTTTAGTTTACGATGACAAAAATATGAAAAATTCAGACAACGAACTGATCTTTTGATTAAAAAACAGACTGAAATTCAACTTCAAGCAAAACGATTCTAGATCAATTATACTAATCCTGAGTTGTAGTTAAATTCTAACAAACTCATCTAAAACTTCAATCAAAATCTGAAGTATTCCTGAATCTAAAAATTCGATTAATTTTATTTAATCTTAAGAATTCAACAGGTATTCTGGTATCACAACTAAAGTATTGCCTTCACGACCGACAATAATCACCCGCTGATGAGCCGCAATATCGCGATCGCAGCATTCACATTTAGCCCGCCAAGAAATCCCGTCACACAAGACTCGACCCGTTTGGCCGGGTGAAATTTCCGTAATGGTTTCTCCTTCGATGGCATCTTCGATACTGGAAACGGAACGACGGGGAATTAAGCGCCGCGAAAGCATCACAAAGGCAAGGGATAAAATCATCCACAGCATCACCTGAAGATTAACCGCCGGGAGAAATAAGGAAATTCCTGCCACAATAAAGGCACTCAGTCCCATCATAAACTCGACAAATGCCGTTGGCACAGAGAACTCCAGTAAACAGAGAATTGCGCCCGCCAATAGCCATAGAATTGTTGGATTCAGCCACATTGTCTATTGCATTGATAAAATTAAGTTCCCTCTAGAATAACTTCTTATCCTTTTTTAGAAGGGAGGGACATTCTTTAATATAGCAACTCGGTCTCGGGGGAAACTGCAACACTGCAACAATTGTGTGCAAAAAATCTCTAATAGAAAAATTATACGCTTGCTACAATCATTCTATCTTTAACATTTTAAACTTTAGTTCATTAGTAATATATCTTGACTAGTGTCTTTACAAAAACTCTTCCAAATTAGCAGTGCTTCTCCCCCGCCGCTGTATTGTCCAAACCCCACCTGTTCTCAACCCCGAAATCAGTTGGGTCAGCAAGTTTGTAGCAATTGCAAAACCGCTTTAGTCTATCGATATCTGTGGGCTGTGGGTTCGGTTGCCCAGTCGATTAATTCCGGCCAATTTGTGGGAAATCGCTATTATGTCAGTTCTCCCCAGGTCTGGCTGGATACAAAACCCGCCGTTTCCCCGTCCCTACCCGATCAGATTACAGAGGAAATTTTACCCTATTTATATCTTTATCCGCAGCGGTTACATCTTCCTGAAGCCTATGGCGTTTATTCCCTCAGTGGGAGCAAAGAAGCCACAGAAATTTTATTATTAGATAATGTTCCCCTCAACGATAAAGCAGAATTACTCCCGGCATTAGTCGAAGCATGGCCCCGAACCAAAGCAGTGCGGCAAGTTTACTGGCTGTGGCAAATCTTGCAACTGTGGCTACCATTGTCCGAACAAGGGGCTGCTTACAGTCTATTGGTCAAAGATAACCTCCGAGTCGAAGGAGGACGAATTCGTCTGTTGCAGCTTCATTTAGGACGGGTTCAACCCACGTTACGGGATCTGGCTGAAGCCTGGTTACCCTTTATTGAAACCGCCCAAGAAAGAGTACGCCAACCTTTGCAACACATTCAACAGTTGATGCAGGGTTCAGAAGAAGCCTGGGAAGAAATTACTCAACAACTGAATAAATTATTATTGCAACAAGCGGCAGGACAACCCTTGCAATTAGCAACCTGGGGGGCAACTGACCCAGGGCCGATGCGATCGCATAATGAAGATAATTGTTATCCCACACCCCCAGACATAGAACAAGCTGAATTTTATCCCCATGATCGACTCATTCCCCATCTGGCAATGGTTTGTGATGGAGTAGGAGGACATGAAGGGGGAGAAGTTGCCAGTCAGTTGGCGGTTAAATCGATTCAACCGCTGATTCATAGTTATATTACAGAAATGATTCACCAGGAAGAGATGATCGAACCGGAGTTGGTGATCTCTCAACTGCAAGAAATTACCCGCGTTGCCAATAATGTAATTGAAGCAGAAAATAACGAACAAGATCGCGCTTCTCGGCAGCGGATGGGGACAACGTTAGTGATGGCGTTGCAGTTACCGCAAAAAATTAAACCCCATCAGGAGAGTAGCCCCGCCAATGCCCATGAACTCTATATTGTTAATGTGGGAGATAGTCGCGCCTATTGGATCACGCCTCAAAGCTGCCAATGCTTAACCATTGATGACGATGTATCGGTGCGAGAAGTGCGTCTGGGACGGTGTTTACAGTGGGATGCCCGTCAACGTCGAGATGGCGGGGCGCTCACTCAAGCCTTGGGAACAAGGGATGCAGAATATCTGCGGCCAGCAGTACAGCGATTTATCATCGAAGAAGATGGGTTATTATTGTTATGTTCTGATGGATTAAGTGATAACGATTGGGTAGAAAAATCCTGGGCTAATATTGCCCCTGGCGTGTTTAAAGGGGAGAAATCTTTAGAAGCTGCGGTTCAAGAATGGATACAATTGGCTAATCAGAAAAACGGTCATGATAATACTTCTGTTGTATTGACCTATTGTGGGGTTTCCGCGCAGCAATTAGTCTTATTAAAAACAGAACCTGAGGAAAGTTTAGACAAGCCCATTGAGTTTGAACCGACAGAAGCATCTCGGGCGTTAATGGAAGAAGAATCAGCAGAACCTCAAGTCAAATCTACTTTACTGCAAAAACGTTGGTTCCAAATTCTATTAGCAATTGGAATTTTGGGTTTAATCATCCTCGCAGTAATTTTTGGCATTCAACAAAGTAGTCAACCCCCAACTCCTTCTGACTCAACAGAAGAGATCATTTAAAATGATGCAATAAATAAACAGTAGACAGACGAGGAGACTTTACCCTTAGTCATTTGTCATTCGTTAGAAGTCATTCTTCAAACAACAAATAACGAATGACGAGTGACTTTTTTTATTCCGGTGCCAGGGTGAGTAAAGTAACTTTTTGAAATAGCCAATAATCCCGATATTCAAACAGAACAGTATCTAACGCTTCTGTTAAAGTGACTTCTAGATCATAGTTTTGAATATCTATAATCATTTGATAAATTAATTCAAATGTAATCCGTTCTTCTTTATCCATGAAAATAAACTCAGTTTGCTGATAATTTCTAAAGTTTTCTAATAATTCTAGACTGCGTTTTCCTAAACTTAATCCTTCCCGAGACTCACGACAAAGATTAAATTGAATATCTGGATTTTGATTAACTAATTCGGTAAAATTTCTAATCCGATGATAAAAACGATTTCCGCCTTGATGGAGAAAACCCACCACAAATTGATGCGTTGATGTTTTTACCAGGAGATGTTCAGGAACCACTCGGCGTAACCCTAACTTTAATGTATCAAATTCCAGCGGCGCAATCACTAACCGGAGAGATTCTAAAATCGTTCTGAGTTTACCTAAATCATCACTTTCCGTAATAATTTGAGGCTGATCATAATTCAATTCTAGCTGACGGCGTTGTTCCTGGAGATAATCTTTAATTTGTTGCTTTGTGGGCGACTCACTCACCGCTGGCGGAGTAATTGTAGAGAGATCAATTGAAACACCATTTTCTGTCTCTGTTAGATTTAATGCTTGAGTAATTTGAATCACAACTTGCTTGAGTTGACTCACTTCTTCCATTAAATACTGCAAACGGTTATCGGTTTCTCGACTAATTTTTTGAGTAGATTTTGGAGGATTTTGTGAGAATTTTGGTAAGGCAATTTCATCAATTTTATAACGATAATAATCCGCTGCTGTATTCAAAGTGGCACGAATAGAGGCTTGATTTAATATCACTTCTATTTCTTGCGGTTCAAACAATTCTTCAAAAGTCACCTCTGCGGTTTGTGCTTTCACATTCAAGAGTTGTTTTAATGTCTCAGCAGACGGTTTATCTAACAATATTTGAGTTTGAGAGACTCGATCTACAATAGAACCATCAAAGATATCTTTAAATTGTTCCCATCGATCTGGAAATAAATTTAAAATAATTAAACTATTAGGAACGTGAGTAAAGATCTCTTTAATAGCTTCTCCAAAACTGCGTAATAATCGGTCATTATGTGCTAATCCTAAACCTTCTAATTGATCGAAAATAATAATTAAAGGTTCATCCAATAAAGATAATTTACTAAATACTTCTAACGCCGCTAACGCAATTTCTTCTCGGCTGGTTTCTTCTCCCCAACTCTCCAAACTAACTTTATCTAATTCTTCTTGAGATAAGTCATTTAACGCTAACCACTGGGTAATAATTTGACGACGATTAAAATCCGTATAGCCACAAAAGCGAATAATTCCTTTGAGGATTTTAGGGGAATATCCCGCTGCCGAAAACGTTCTATTCCACCAGTCTGTGGCTCGTTTTTCGATATGTTGCCAATATTCTCGCTTTGTTTTTGTCTCTTCTTTCCCTAAAGCCGTAAACAAATTAAGATTATCAGATTGAATCACTTCTAATATTTTGTCATCTTTCTGAATTTTCGCAGTTGAATATTCTTCAGTATTTTGAATAATTTCGGCAAAACTATTTGCGAGTAAACATTCTAATTGAGTTCTATTTGTTTCAGGAACAGGTTGAATTAAAGACTCTAAAATTCTACTATAAATATGAAATAATATTGTATCTGGGTTATTGGGTTGGCGAATAAATAATAAGCGATTTGTTGTGAGTACATCTTTAGCCAGCCGCATCATTAGGTGCGTTTTTCCCGCTCCCGGTTCACCAATAACAATTGCGCCTTTACTCTGATGATTGGGATCGTTTTTAATATCAATTAAGATCGATTTTAACCGTTCAAACTCGTCTTGAAATAGTTCTCGATAATCAAGATGATTTTGAAAGGGAGTATCAACCCGGCTAGTACTAAAAGGATTAGGATTTTGCTTCAGTTTAGTTTTTAAAAACTCTGTCATCATGTAACGATAGAGTTGATAAGTAAATAAAGCATCAGATTTAGCACGATAACTGTCATCTTTTGCCATCATTTCCCCATTAAGATTCAGGTTTAAATGGTGACTTAAACTATCTAAAGAATGACTATCTAGTTCAGGTAAATAGGATTGTGCTAACTTAAAACTACATTCAAATGTTAAGGATTGAGGAGGAATACCAACAGATTGAAATGTATTGCGTAGCACATCAATATCATGACGCGCATAATGACAGATAATTGTTTTAGATTGAGCCAGTTCTAAAAAGTCTTGAATAATAACTTTTAAGGGCTTTGTTTTGGGGCTATTAATTGAATTTTGAGGATGGTTTTCTGCATAAGCTTCATAAATGAGTTGACCCTGATGATCAACAATTGCCAGTTCTTTTAAAACTGGTTGTCCTATTGTGTCAATGACAATAAAATTAGAATTAAATTTCATAGGACAGTGCCACCTCAAATAATATAATGATTAATTTTCAAGTTCAGCTTATGATTGACTCATCCAGGTGTTATTCAAAAAGATACTATTTGTACATCTCTCCATCTTCTCATCAGTCTTAACTCTACTATGAAATTATACCTTAGTCTACCGTCTCACCGGCTAATAAAGTTTGAGCGGCTTCCATCATATCAGTTTCAATTTCTTGCAGATCATCGCGGTTTTTGAGATAGGTTTTTAATGCGTCTAACGGATCGATACCGCTACCCGCTTCTAGCTCCGGAACTCGGGGACGAGCCAGTTGACTGACTAATTCCGGTTGAATACTATAGGTATGAGCCGATGCTAAGGACTCATGTAAACTGGTATTTTCAATTAAATCTAATTGTTCAGATCGCAGTTGATAAATTAACCGAACAACCGCATCTTCTAAGTTTTTACTATTAATAGTTTTCAATAACTTTTCTTGCGGGTTTTCTGACTGGGATAAATCCACTTTAATCGTAATAAATTTACGAACGGATAACGGACAAAACTGCCAATTGACTTGACCTTTTTCCAGCTCGATTAAAACATATCCTTTATCTTCTTTTTCCTCACTAAAATCAACCCGTTCAATACTACCGGGATAAATCACAGGGGGATCATTGTTGGGATTTAAATTTTGATGCTTATGAACATGACCTAAAGCCACATAATCAAACTGAGGACGAATTAATAAAGACAACGGAACTGTAAATCCTTTACCCACGGCTAAAAAACGTTCGGCTCCTAAACTGGCTTTATCTGCCATTAAATGCCCCAGTAAAATAGTAGGTAAATCGGGATTTAATTGACGTATTTGTGCTTCTAAAACAATTGTAAGCCGATCAATTAACAGTTGATTAATTTCCCCTAACGTTTTGCCTTCTGTATCGGGACGAGTCAGTAAAGCAGAACGAGTTAACCAGGGTAATGTAATCACTTGAACTGCACCCTTTTGGGTCTCAATTAAATGAGTTTCTAAGCGATCGCCTACCACAAATCCAGGTACTGCTAAAGTTCGGTAAATCCCTAAACTTGCTCCTCCTTGACCTTGGGAATATTGATCATGGTTACCCACTAATAATACAGTGGGAATATTGGCATCGGCTAAGCGGCGAAATTGGGCAGCAAAGGCTTGTTTTATATAAGGGGCAGGGGTGGCATCTGGAAAGGCATCTCCCCCGAATAACACTAATTCTACGGGTTGATTAATTGCCCGGTCAATACAACAGCTTAATGTCTTAACAAAGTCTTCTAAACGAGTATTTTGTCCGGTTTCTGGATGGGTACGTCCATGAGAAAAACCACTACCGAGATGAATATCCGAGACGTGAAGAATCTTGATCATTGTTGAATTATTTGACGGGGAACGCAAGGGAAAAACAAGGGATGAAACTCTAGTTTAACCCGACGAGTTATTCTACCGAAGTAATAAAAATATCGTTCTGTAATCAGTAATAGGTCAATACTACAGAAGAGGGAAGAGGGAAGAAGGAAGAGGGAAGAGGGAAGAGGGAAGAGGGAAGAGGGAAGAGGGAAGAGGGAAGAAGGAAGAGGGAAGAGGGAAGAAGGAAGAAGGAAGACGTTTTCGGGTGCGGGTACTCTTGCAAGTCACCTTCACCCAACTTCTGTCCGTTTTATTCATACGGGGCTTGTATCCCGTTTATTTTTTGGTCACTAACAGTATAATTAAAGACTCTAAATAATTTAGCAGGTTTTGGAAATTATCACAAATCCACTCAAATAGTTCTATCCTCAATTGACACAAGCTAATCTTAAAATCATAACGGATTCAGCTTAAACGGGCTTAATTCACACCCATTGCCTATCCGCTTCAAGTAAAATCAGAAAAACTCTTGATTGAATTATCACTCTGTATGATAGGATGTCTAACAGATTAGTTCTCATGTTTAAGAGATGAAGATTTTCTCATGTTTTTTTGGGGAAAACCTTATCTAGACGAAGAATAATAATAAGTAGAGGAAACTCAGTTTTCACTCAATTGCCCGTTTACAACGAATCGAATATGCTAGGACCATCTCAACCTGAATTCACTCAACCGGATGAAATTAACTTAGAAACCGCTCAAACATCTGTCCAACTCTGCCAAATCTCACAACCCCATCAATTCTCAAAGAAAAATTGTGTTTATATTGCCCATGCTATTTTGATTGTTGCCACTCTCGGACTGATTAATTGGCTCTCTTCTGCCTCCTCTGCTGCACCAAATCTCGAATTTCAATTATCCCAACAATGGATTGACGGGCAACTCACTCAAGACTAGGATCAAACATAGTATTTCAGATGATTTCATGAATCTACCGTCTTTTATCTGGCTTTGGAAAATTGCCGCCTGGTCTATGGGCTTTTCAATTGTTGCTTATTTATTATTGGCAATTTCGGGAAGTTGGATGTTTTATCGCCGTAATAGCGGTCAATCTCGGCCACCGATATTACGAACCCTGCACTACATTATTGGCGGAACGTTAGTGGCGTTAGTCTTACTCTTACTGTTAATTGGTATTGTCGGGACTTTAGGTCATTACGGAAGTTTAGGTCATTCAGGTCACTTAACGGCAGGATTAACAGTCGTCGGTTTAGTGTTATTATCTGCATGGAGTGCGACACAGATTAGCCCCCGTCAAGCTTGGGCGCGACAAGCCCACATTCGCATCAATCTAGTCTTGTTCTTAGGTCTTGCCATGGTTTCCTGGACGGGGTGGACGGTTGTCCAGAAATATTTGCCTTGATATTTTAGATCAAAAAAAATCCCGCCTCTTGCTGAGACGAGATCAAGTTAAACTTAATCTTTTCAACAGATTATTTCCAAGAAAGATGATTTTTCTTAGTCTTGGGAAAAGGAATATCGTAGGTTGTGTGAAAATCTAATTGCGTCTTATGAGTCAAACGACGAGACACTTGCTTGACAATATTGCGTAATAAGCGATCGCCTGTGGTTTGAATTAAAGCGGGAGACATAGAACGAATAAACTGTGGAAATTTTACCCCTACCCCTAACTCTAGCGTCCATTTTGCCCCTGTAATAGCAGTTGGGATCTGATCCGGTTTCAGTTTATGTTGCGCGGAAAATTCATCTACAGATAACTCAACCAAACTCATATTGGCTTCATAATTGACCACATATCCGGGAGGAACATAACCGGGAATAGGAATTGTGTTAATTTTATAAATCCCCTTTTCATCGGGGGGTGCTAATTCTAAACCAACTCGTGCCTCTACCTGATAGCCGAATGCACCAAATCGACCAATCAGAATATCATAAGCATTATCCCCAATGGGTTGAGTTTTCATCGGTTCAGCACAACGACAGAACCAACCCCGATGATTAGCAAAGTACTCTGCCACCAATGGTACATCGGCATACATGACCATGCAATCTTCAAATTTTGCCTGAAACCAAGTAGACTCTACCTGTTGGGTGAGGGCATTATCGGTTTGTTGCGAAGGCTGAAAATTAAGGGAGTCGTTCAACAAGTCCTGAGACATAGTGATTGATTGAAGTTGAACCGAATCCTGCTGCATAATGCGTTCTCCTGCGTTCTTGTACGAGCTGCCTAATACCAGAATGCCCCTGATGAGCGGGAACCGCTACAATGAATATACTGAACTTTTTTAGTTATAACAGTAACTCAAGCTCAGTGCATTCCTCAGGATAATCATAGATTCATGAAAGCATTTGTAGCAGGTGCAACAGGTCAAACCGGATCTCGAATTGTAAAAGAACTCGTTCAACGGGGTATTCGGGTCCGAGCATTAGTGCGAAACTTAGAGAAAGCTCAGCAAACCCTACCGTCAGAAGTTGAGATGGTAACCGGGGATGTTTTAAACCCCAGTAGCTTAGAAGCCGCGATTGGAGATAGTACAGTTGTTATCTGTGCCACAGGCGCGACTCCCAGTTTTGATCCAACGTTGCCTTATCGAGTAGACTACGAAGGGACAAAAAATCTGATTAATGTTGCCAAAACAAAAAATATTCAACAGTTTGTGTTAGTGACTTCGATGTGTGTGTCTCAATTGTTTCATCCGCTGAATCTCTTCTGGTTAATCTTAGTCTGGAAAAAGCAAGCTGAAGAATATTTACAGAAGAGTGGCTTAACCTATACAATTGTCCGGCCAGGAGGGCTAAAGAACGAGGATAACGAATTCCCCATTGTGATGCAGTCAGCCGACCAATTATTTGAGGGCAGTATTCCCCGGACGAAAGTCGCGACAGTTTGTGTCGAAGCCTTGTTGATTCCGACTGCACATAATAAAATTATTGAGATTGTTGCAAAGCCAGAAGCACAGCAGCAGTCTTTTGAGCAAATGTTTGCGAGTGTTAACTAAAGTTTCATGGGTCGAGTGAGGAGAAACAAAACTAGCCTTCAATCTCAGAGTGCATTTACTCAGCAGAGTCATCCCCCCATTCCTCCAATGGGGGCGAATGTGTTGGTCTATCCGGCTGATTTATCCCGGCGCAGACAAGCCAGAATTAAAAGAGCAAGGCAACGGCTTAACAACATTAAACGGGTGGTGTTAACAGCCCTGGTATTAATGGGAATTGTTACATTCTGGCCGGAGGCGCAGGAGAGTTTGTATCCGGATGCTGAGGAAATAATGGCAGAATTGGCTGAGGAAGATTCTTGGCCACCTTTGGTGATTGAAGGGGGAAGTCCTTACATCCGGGCGCTGATGCGGACGATTTCAGCCAGTGAATCAAATTATGTCAAACCTTACCATGTTCTTTATGGGGGACGACTCTTATCAGATTTAAGCCGTCATCCGGATAAATGTGTCGCTATTGTGGCAGGCCCCAATATTGGTCAGTGTACAACTGCTGCGGGTCGTTATCAAATCCTCACTCCAACTTGGGAACAAATTGCGCCATGGTATCATCCTCAAGCCAATTCCTCTACATCTAAAAAATCCTATAGTTTTCAACCCCAATTTCAAGATAAAGTGATTTATGAGTGGTTGCGAGATGAACTCTTTTGGAAGATTGATATTACTCAAAAACTGGAAAACGGAGAATTAGAAGAAATCTTAGATTTGTTATCTGGCACTTGGACCAGTCTCGGCTACGGAATTGAAGATAATGTTATGAGCGATCGCTTACCCGAAGTATATCACGAAGTATTAGTTGAAGAACTCGCAAATGCCGGATACTCTGAGGAGGAAATTGATACAATCTATGAGAATAAAGGGAGATAGAAACTTCACCCTAAATCCCTCTCCTGAGAGGCAAGAAACTTTGAATTTCTCTAGTGTGTCAAGAGTGTCTTTGTGGTTTGCTTTCTGTTATCTTCTCATTAAATAACAAATCCCTATAATCCATAAATCCACATAATTAATAATGGCGCAACAATGGTCATAATTAAAGTGAGTGGCGCACCCACTCGGGTAAAGTCAAAGAATTTATAACCTCCTGGACTATAAACCATTGTATTCGTTTGATAACCAATGGGAGTCATGAAGCTACAAGAAGCGGCGAAAGTGACAGCAAACATCAAAGAAAATGGATTGAGTCCTAAGGTGTTTGCTACGCTGGCGGCGATTGGAATCATTAATAAAACTGAGGCGTTATTTGAGAGAACTTCTGTTAAACCGACGGTAACAATAAAGAAGAATACTAATATCCAATATCCCGATAAATTGCCGCCAATACTAACAAGATTATCCGATAACCATTGGGTTGCACCGGATTTTTCCATGGCAATACCCATGGGAATTAATCCAGCCAATAAAAAGATGACATCCCAACGCACTGCACCATAAATTTCACCGGGTTTTAAACAGCCAGTAATCACCATTACAATGACTCCGGCTAATGCACTGACTAAAATTGGGGTAATATCAAAAGCTGCAATTAAGATCACTCCCACAATAATACTGACGGCAATTTTAGCTTTATCTTGTCGTAAGTTTTCTACATTTCGTTGTTCTAAAACTAATAGTTCGCGGGTGGTTTGTAGACCAATAAAACTTTGCTGGGGGCCTTGCACCAGTAAGACATCACCAAACCTTAAGGGTATTCTTCCTAAGCGTCCTCGGACTAATTCTGAACCGCGACGAATGGCTAATACAGTTGCGTTATATCGTTGCCGAAATCGTAAATCTTTTAATGTGGTTCCAATTAAACGAGAATTAGAAAGAATTAAAACTTCAGCAATTTGTTCAGATCCTGAACCCAACACTGTTTCTAATGATTCTTGCTTAAACTGTACATCTGGCAGTAAATCTAGTCCGCGTTCTTCTCTGATTTTAAGTAAATCTTCTCGACTACAACGGACGACTAAAACATCTCCGGCATTGAGTTCTTTATCGGCTAAGGGTTGAGGAAAACGTATTTTATTGCGAATAATATCAAGCACATCTAAATCAAATTTTCGTTGAATTTCACTTTGATATAAGGTCTGTCCAATTAAACTAGAACGGGGTTTAATCACCAGTTCACTAACATAATCTTTTAGGTCATAATCTTGACTGACTAAATCACTATCAGTTTGTTTCCGTTCTGTGAGTAAATAAGGCGCAATAAAAGAAATATAAATTAAAGCAATAAAAAACAGAATAATTCCAACCTTTGTAAATTCAAATAAACTAAAAGCACCATAACCCAATTGTTCAGAAATGCCACTGGCGAGGATATTTGTAGAAGTCCCAATCACCGTCATCATCCCACCCACAATTGAAGCATAAGATAACGGAATCAAAACCTTAGAAACGGATAATTTTTGTTGTTTACACCAATCTTCAATAATCGGTAGAAAAATAGCCACAACTGCGGTATTATTAATAAAGGCAGAAACAGGCCCGACGATAGCCCCGAGGACAAAGATTTGCTGATTGGGATTTTTTCCGCCCCATTTCACTAACCCATCTCGGATGATTTGAATCACGCCTGTGCGGGTAATGCCTGAACTGAGGATAAACATTGCCATCACGGTAATTGTCGCCGAATTACCGAAGCCAGAAATGCCTTCAGTTGGGGTAACCAGTCCAAATAGCATCAGGACAACCGCGACTGTAATTGCGGTTAAGTCAACCGGAAGCCATTCAAAGATAAAACTAATTAAGGCAAGAACCAGAATACTAAGGGTCAGAAAAATTGTCATGCTGGTGTAAAATCCAAGTAATCGAGTCTATGAGTCGAATGAAGCACCTGACGGCATTATAGCCAATTTATCTGGATATTTTAAGTAAAGTTCTTTCCTGTTATAGCCTGCTTTGTCAGGAAAAACGAGTAATTACGATACTATTAGATAATTTAGTGGCGATCGCATATCATCTATATTATTAAGTGAGAGTGTTTTATCCGCTTGCAATCAACCATTAGCCGGATGTGGAGGACGGGGGTATTAACTCGGGTCAGTTATGGGATTTTCGCGTATTAAGAGGCCATCGCTTTCGCTTCTGCGTACCTTATTTGCGTATTGCAATCGTAAAATATTATAATTTGATCTATAAAAAATTTAATTTAATTTATGACAATTTCAGCTTCTGATTTTACCTTCGAGTCTCTCTATTGGTATCGCGTTAAACGGATTAAAAATGAACTCGAAGCATTGGGTAAAACAGAGGATAATTTAACCGTTGAAGACTTAATTCCTTTCGATCAATTTCATCCCCTCTCTACAACAGCTCTCGATCAAGCCGTTAACCAACTGGGAATTTATTCCTCAAATCATATCCTCGATATTGGGGCAGGAGTCGGAGGATCTGCGCGTTATTTAGCCCATCGATATAAATGTTCTGTGACCGGAATTGAACTGCATCCTCAGATGTGTTCAGCGGCGATTGATTGGACTCACAAAACGGGTTTATCAAAGCAAGTAAAGATGATTGAAGGAGATATTACAACGATTAATTTAAACGGTCAAACCTTTGACCATTGGCTGTCTATTGGTGTTTTTCTGCATATTCCTGACCGTTCGACTTTATTTTCTAAATGCTTCAGTTTACTCAAACCGGGAGGAAAAGGTTATATTGAGGACTTTTTTCAGCGTCAACCCCTCACGCCTCAGGATAAAACTCAATTATCTGACACGATAGCCTGTGATTATTTACCCTCTCGCGAACAATATTTACTAGACTTAGAAAAGGCTGATTTTGTTAATGTGCAATTTGAAGATATTACTGATCTTTGGCAACCTTGGCAAATTCAACGGGCGATTAATTTTAAGCAAAATAAATCCCGACATTTGCGCCTTCATGGTGACAAAATTATGCAAAGTCTTACTAACCGTTACCAAGCGTTGGCAGACTTATTTCAACGGGGTAATATTGGCGGGGCGAGAATTTGTTGTCAACGCCCCTATTCTTAATATTTATCCTCACTCTTTAAGTGTGATGAGTCCCTGAATTAGCATTTGAGGTCAGGTCTGGGATAATATTTCCGTAACGTTCATTTAATAGCCAATACCCCACTAAACCGTCTTCATAGCCGCTTAGACGTTGGTTCATATCGGCTTTAATTTCTTCTGCTGACCGGGCATTGTCCCAGAGACGGGCCTCGGCGATGTAACCCTCAAAATAACGGCTACTGTCTCCATCGAGGCTACGACCAATAAATAGAGGACGGTTGCTAACAACTACATCTCCTTCCACGGGGCCTTCTGTAATTAATTCCCCATTAATATAGGTTTTGGCGGTGGTACCGTCGTTAGTAATGGCGATATGATACCAATTATCCAGTTGAATTGAACCTTCTGGGGTATGTGGCGCTGCACTAGGAGTTTCTGTTAGTCCGGCTGCTTTCACTTTGTCATGTAAATCTTCTGGCTTTACATCCAGCCCAAAGGCTTCAGCCACTGCTTCCCCACTGGGTAAACTATAAGAAACTACTCCTCTCAACAAGTTACGATAAGCAAGAGAACTCTCTCCTTTATCTCTGGCAGGCTGAGGCACAAACGGTAAATCAAAAAACTCATTTGCCATCCAGGTATCAATTTTACGGGCTTTTTGCGGTGGAAGAGAATCATCTACCTCAAAAAAGTAACGCCAATCTACGACATTTTGTGGATGAACTTCATTAAAGACTGATAAACCCTTACCCTCACCGCGTTTATCTTTGAAATTCTCAAACAAATCGACATCTAAACGATTGCTATTAATGTGATAATGAGAACGGGTTAAGGTATGACCAAACCGATAAGCTGCCCCCGCAAATTCTATGGGAATAATCGGTGCATTTCCCCAAATGGGATCATTTTGATAATTTCCACTGAAAATATCTGCTTCTGCTTTTTCTAAGACTTCTTTAACAATAATTCGAGGTAAAAAGTCATGGCGAATAATCCATTGATAATGGCGTTGGACTGCCCGCTTTGCTTTCTCGAATTTTACATCTTTATGTTGGACGGGTTCAAAAATTTCGATATCTTCATTTTCAATGCCTTCTAATACCGCATTATGAAATTTCATCCACAGTAACTGTAACTGAGAGATAATCCCATTTTCATCATTCCGAGATTCTGGAATTAAAGCCCGTCCTTCAATATTACGGGGTAAATCATCGGGATTATTTGGAGTGCCAATCAGGAAAGCATCTTTTGGTTTACGCTGATACAAAAATGGTATGGCTTCGGGTCCATCTCCGTAGAGAGAATCTAAGTCAAAGATGGGGGTACGAATATTAGCAATATCCTCAATCTTACCAAAGACTTTATTCAGACCAGAAGTGGTATCAAAAGTAATGTCATGGTCAATAAATTGTCCTAAAAAGACATAGCCATCGGGAATATCACTATCTCCTGCAGGGTCTTCATTATCGCCTTCATCCATGCTATTAGCAAGTTTTATCAGGCCTTCTTCGACATCTTTACGGTTAACGTTTTTACCGGGGTCTAGTAACCGACCAAAGCATCCTTGGTGTTTACCTTCGCTTTTCTTTGCGGATACTTCCAGCATTTTTTGAAATGCACTCATACCATGATGGTCTGCCATTTTTTTCAACTCCTATTGGATTGATTTTGCTTGAGAAAGACCACATCAACACTCTCTATTATTCTTGCTGAAAACTCTAAGCTTTTAGAGTCGCTAAATAAACCTGTAAGGTTTCGATATATTCACCATCGATAATTTCAAATCCATCTTTTACCTGACGGCTTTCTTCAAGAAATCCAGGTTCAGTAAAGTAGTAATCTCGGAATAATCCTCGGGTAGAATAAACCACTTCATAAATAAACCCAGCTTCCTCTAATTCTGCTTCTGTTTGCTTGAAGTTTGCCATGCTGCTTTGGGAGAACATTAAGTATCCACCAGGATTTAAAAATCGACGACTTTGTTGAATCATTTCTGTAATAAACCAACGGCGGTTAGGCGTGCCAGATTTACAAAAAGGTGGATTACATAACACCATTTGATACCCTTCAGAAACGGGTTCAAAACTCATCCAATCTTTCACCCAAACATTGCGATATTGAACTCCATTAAATTCCGCATTTTCTTTAGCAACCTGATTGACTTCTTCACTGATATCTGTGATATCAATATGTTTTGCCCCTAATTTCAGGGCTAGAATGGCATGAATACCTGTACCCGCGCCAATTTCAATTACAGATTTGCCACAAAAAGCATGAGGAACGTTTACCATTCCATTGGCTAAAGCATGACCATGAGGAGTGGGTTTCCAGGCCTCGCCACTTAAATTGATTTTGATCATATAGGGATCAAAAAAGTATTTTGTGACGGTTTGTGTTGGGCTGATTGTTGTCATGATGGCTGATAAATAAATAATGAATAAAAGGCGTTTAACTTGAGGGGATTCTTTAACTAATGAACTTATGAGTAATTCAGTTCACGTTCACTGAATTGACCTGTTTTGAGATCATAGATTTGACATTTCTTAATGGGCAGTGAATAGAGATGTAGTGTAATCACTTTTTCACTGATCGCCCGAATCGAATGCCAAGCTGAGGTAGAATTCATTAAACGAGATATATTCCCTGTTTGATACTGTTTTTTGTCAGTTTCATGCAGTCTTAAACCTTTTTCATGATCAAAGATCGGTTGATAAAGGGTTTCTTTAATCACTCCTTCAACAACATACATCCAACAATCTTGACCTTGATGATCGTGAATGGGACTCGCTTGTCCTGCTTGCCAACATAAAATCAAAAGCTGATATATATCAGTGCCGCACACTAACTTACGAGTATAAAATTGCGGGTTCCAATTACAATAAGAATGAAGACTTTCTGAGGATATATTAATCGATTGAATTAGCCGATCAAAGTAAGATGAATCTTTGTTTCTCGAAATAGCTAACCCCTGAATTAGTTCTTATAAAGAACAGAACTGTGATATTTGGCTTAAATTCATCTCTCTACCTAAGTTGTTTTGAGTTGTTTAAACTATCAAGTTGATAGATGTGATAGCACTCAATCGTCAGTAAATTGATGTTTCAATCCAAGCAATCTTTCTGTTGTACATCTTGCTTTTCTGTTTAAGCTAACTTCAAGCTCTCTCATCTTGCACACCATTTCGGTTGTGGAAAATAGATAAAGTTAGTCTATTGATCATGGCAATTTAGTCATTGAATCAGAGAAAAACATATTTTAGTAAATTTGTCAATTCATAAAGTTATTCAAATGAAACGACAGAATGTAAAACTTTATTTCAAATTCGTGTGTATGGCCTAAATTAATGTAAAGTTGGGCCGACAAAAGTTTAAAGTCTGGTAATTATTGAATTAACTTTTCTTTATGATAAAAACTAGCAATCACCGCAACCACAAACCACCACAATGTGTTAATTTGAGGACGATACCACACTGTATCCACGACACCATGGGCCATCATTCCGGCTAAAGTGGCGATCGCAGCAATTAACCAAAAGCCTTGAGAATTCCGCAGTTGTCGCAGTCGTTGTAGTTGTTTCCAGCCTTGTTGCAGGGTCACCAGTAACAACCACAAGAAACTGAGTAAACCAATTATTCCGGTTTCAACTAATATTTCTAATACAACAGAATAGGCGCTTAAAGCGGTGTAGCGAGGACGCATATACAACGGATAAATCTTATTAAACGCATTATTTCCAGGCCCAATACCAAGAATGGGTCTATCCTGGATCATTTCTATGACTGCGGCCCAAACATTTAAGCGAAAATTATTACTACTATCTTCTCGTCCTACAAATATACTCGCTGCGCGATCGCGTAATGGCGGTAAAATTAGAACAGCTAATATCATCATCCCGGCTAAACTTCCCACTCCCAGAGGCAGCGCCCATTTTTGCCAAAAGGGAGAAAAGTGAATACTCAGCCAATACAATAACAATACAGCAAAAGCAAACATTAAGCCGACAAATCCGATCCAACCGCCGCGACTAAAAGTTAATACTAAACAAGCTGTATTTACGAGTGTCATGGTTACGGCTAATGCTTTTGGTAGTATGCCTCGCCAGACAAATATTGCGGCAACACTAAAAGCAACGGCAGGTAATAAATATCCCGCCAGTAAATTGGGGTTTCCGAGATAACTATAAACGCGGGTTATTTTAGCAGAGGTGGAAGTGGGGTCAACCCAAGTAGCTAACGCTTCCGCGCCAAAAAACCATTGTCGTAAACCGTAAACACTGACAATTAAAACGATATGTAAGTATAAAGTAATTAAAGCAGAACGTAACCGTTGCGATCGCAAAACTCGCGCTATTAAAAAGAAATTAATTAAATATAAACTCAGTTTCACTAAACCGGAAAACGCCGCCATTTTTACCGGGGAAAAAGCCGTTGCAACTGTTGCGACACCCCAGTAAAATAGTACGAGGAGATGAATCGGTGTAAACGCGGTTTCCGAGGGGTCATCCGATAACGTTAGCAGGAGCCAGAAGCCGCCACAAGCAATCAAAAGCACCCCAATTAAGGCCGTCCCCACAAAGGGCGCTAAACCCAACACCAAGGCAACCAGAAGCACTCCTAACAGTTCACCCCACTGCATCAGCCAACTGCCTTGTCGCCACTGTCGTAAACTGCCACTGAGACGATACAGTAAACTCCCACTGCGCCATTGAGATAACCCAATATTGGATAAAGTTAACTGTTGCCAAATTGAACTAATATTCACGCCTCTTCACCTTTAACGCTTTGCTCATTTTACAGCCGACCATTTCCTTTGTGGAAACCGACTTCATTCTGTTTAAGTTTTGCCAGAAGCTCAAACTAAGTAGATGTTATACTGGTTTTGAAACGATATCAAGGAAGATCTTAATCATGGCATCATTAACTGATGCTTATCGATGGTTCCTCCATTGTTTGACTGACTGAATGAACTTCAGTAGAGGTCGTTAGAGAAGGAATTAGCTAATACTGAAATATGACGGACTTGAGAGATCAATACTGCTGCAATGAGTGCATGAGAACATCGGATTAGCCAACTCGGAGGCAATCAAGATACAACTTATTAGTTAGATAGGGAAAATTTAATGGCACGAGATCCGGCTATATTAAAAAAAGTATCGGTCAGCCTTCCCTTTGGCTTGGGTGCTGCTGAATGGCAGGCTGATTCAACAGAACGTGATGCTGCTTGGTCACTCTATGTTGAATTGGTCACACGTATTTCAGTTGAACCTCTCAAAGAACAAGAAGGATTTCTCAGAGAAGTGTTCAATTCTCTTTACAGCCTATTTGGGACAACTCGTGAAGTCCTGAGAGAGGCAGGTCCAGGTGTAGGTGCATCCCATAACTCAGTGGGTGGGATTGCCATAGCAGTTCTCAACCGAGGTTTAAGACCTTTCTTAACGAAGTGGCATCCGAGTTTACAGACTTGGGAAGCTCAAAAGCCTGAGGGTGTGAGTCCAAAAGAACATGAATAAAGCTGGGAAAAAGAAGCGCAATTGCGAAGGGAATTGGAAGCTTTACGACAAGAATTGAATAAATATGCTCAAGCCTTGGCTCAAATTGCTGGTATTGAATCTTGATAATTAGGAAATTAGTAAATGAGTGAACCCAAAGAATTTGATGTTTTTCTTTGTCATAATAGTAAAGATAAACCAGAAGTAAGAGAAATTGCACAACAACTTCAACAAAAGGGAATCAAACCTTGGCTAGATGAATGGGAACTTCGTCCAGGTTTACTATGGCAACCAGAACTTGAACGACAAATTGAAAACATCAAAGCAGCAGCAGTTTTTATTGGAGATAGTGGCTTAGGGCCTTGGCAGAAAACGGAAATTAATGCTTTTTTACGTCAATTTCTCGAGCGAGGCTGTCCTGTTATCCCAGTGCTGTTAATGAATGCTCCTAAAAAACCCGAATTACCACTATTTTTAGAAGGACATACCTGGGTTAACTTTCGAGATTCTCAATCAAATCTAATGGAGAAGTTAATTTGGGGAATTACTGGAATCAAACCGAGTCCAACACCCGAAACTGCGTCAAGAAAGTCACTGCCACCTAGGCAACAGAACAGAGTAAGCTATAATTATCCGCAATTGCTGAAGAAGTTAAATTGGGGAATTACTGGAACCAAGCCAAGTGAAACTTCTCAAACTACCAATAACAATGATAATAAAAATCCTATTCCAACATCCAAAACTGAGTCAAGGATGTCACAGCAATTGACTAACAATTACTACCGACGCTTTAATCCGAGGACGGAAACGTTTACATATATTGGGTCGGATATTGTGTCGGATTCTGGGAATGATCATATAATTGACCTGTAGCTTATAAATACTTCAGACTTTTGTCAAGCTAAGTTGTTAGGCATCATTTTCACGAAAATAGGGTCTTTTGTTCAATTCGATACCTGACACAGCAAGAAGGCAGTTATGATAATTTCAAATAAAACCTCAACCGAAAATCTATCTTTAGAAGACTTTTTAGCCCTGCCTGAAACCACGCCTGCTAGCGAGTATATTAACGGAAAAATTTATCAAAAACCGATGCCAAAAGGCAAACATAGCTTACTCCAAGGTCGCCTGAATCAAACGATTAATCAAATCGGTGTAGCGAAAAAAATTGCTTACAGTTTTCCAGAATTACGCTGCTCATTTAACGCCCGTTCAATTATTGCTGATATTGTTGTCTTTGAGTGGGAAAATATTCCGCTTGATAATAAAGGTGAAATTAGCAATGAGATTAATATTGCCCCTGACTGGACAATTGAGATTTTATCGCCCGGTCAAAATACAACTCGCGTGATTAATAATATTTTATTTTGTCTCAAATATGGAACCCAGTTAGGCTGGTTAATTGATCCGCAAGAACGATTAGTTTTAGTTTTTAAACGGTTGCAAGAACCAGAAATTTTTGAAGGTGAACAAATTTTACCTGTGCTTGAAGTGTTAAAGGATTTAAAGCTTTCAGTGAATCAATTATTTAGTTGGTTAACTTTTGATTCCTAAAGAACTATTAATAATATATAGGCATATTACTATATAAAAAATGGGAAGTCATGTAAGCTGAAAAATATAGAGACAATACAGTAAACTCCCACTGCGCCATTGAGATAACCCAATATTGGATAAGGTTAACTGTTGCCAAATTGAACTAATATTCACGCCTATTCACCCTCAACCCTTCACCACCTCTACATCCTACCACCGGGTTGCCATCAGATCATTCAATCAATATTCGTCGCTTCATTAACCGCTGAGTTGAGGTCAATTTGAGAGGCTTTCAGACAACAAACCAACTCAGTAAGCTGCTGCTGGACTGACTCATGAGTATATTCATCATCAGGATGAGGGGGTTGTCCTGGCTGCTGAAAATAAGGACGTTCACCATTAATTTCTCCCCACAACATATCAACTTGCCGGACTAATTCATAGAGTATTGGAGGATTATCTAAAATTGATTCTAATAACCCTAATAATGCTGTTAATGGAACCTCAAAATGCTGACTAACTCGGGCAGTGTCTTCTGATACCCAGCGACGCAAAACTGCTTGTAATGCTCCTGAAACATCTCGTAAATTTTGACTAATAAAAGTATTAATTTCAGTCTCTACTTGTACTAAACGAGGGACTGTAGATTCTCCTTTCATGAAATTACCTGCTTCTCTGGCAATCACATCAGCTAAGGTAAACTCTCGTCCCTGATAAATTGTCAATCCGATCTCTTCTTCTAATGTTTTATTAGGCTGTGGTTCGGGCTTGAGTGGTTCTGAAAAATTAGGCATCATCTGATCAATAAAAGCAGTATGCACAGCTTTACAATAGCAGAGTTTTTCACCTTTGTTAAACTAACGAGGATTATTGGCTTTGATGCTGATGTATGCAAATGGTCTAAAAATATAGAGACGTTATATATAACGCCTCTACAGGAAAATTAATTAATTCAGGATTAAGAACTAAGAATAAGCGTAGTAATGACTGGGTTGTTTATCACCATTTGCCACCATTCCCAAAACTGGAACACCCGCCATTTGAATTTCACGCCAGGCATATTCTACCGCGCGACGTTCTGTTTTTTCCACACCCACAACCATCATTAAACCATTAGTATGGGCGGCTAATAAATTAGCATCTGCTAAACCAATTAATGGCGGTGTATCGTACAGAACTAAATCAAATGTTTGTTCAAATTCATCCATTAATGCCTTCATTTTCTTAGAAGACAATAACCGCGTTGGGTCGGGAGGAATTGCACCAGCGGTTAACACGAATAAATTATCATCAATGGGAGAGACTAAAATGGTTTGATAGATATCAATCTCTTCTTGAGTTAAGGCTTGAGAGAGTCCGGTTTCATTCGGTAATCCCATCATTTTATGCAGTTTAGGATTCCGTAAATCGGCATCAATTAATAATACTCGTTTTCCCATCGCTGCGGCCCCTTTTGCCAGGTTAAAGGCAACGGTTGATTTACCATCGGCAGGGGTGGCAGAACTGACTACACAAGAGCGGACAGGGGAATCGGGGTTCAAAAGTTGCAAATTGGCATTCAGGGAGCGAAACGCTTCTTCAAAGGGCGTACAAGGGGCGGTACGGTCTTTTACTAAAGCCAGTGCAGGGGTAGAGGTCGGTGCAGGTAATAGCAACGCTTCATCGCTGGCTGGAATAATTCCTAATAATGGTACAGGCAATTCATCGGTGACTTCACGACTATTATGAAAGACGTTATTTAATCGTTCAGCTACTTGAGCTAAACCGACTCCTAGGGCTAATCCCGCGAGTCCACCTAATGCTAAATTCAGGGGCATATTAGGAGAAAATGCAATTAATTCTCCTTGTTTATTTTGGGGAATCATCGGTTCTGCAATCAGTTGCCATGGTTGAAATTCGGGGGGCTTTTCAAATTGTATAGATTCTTGTTGTTCGGTGAGTTGTTGCAGCTTTGCTTTATTTTCTTTGAGTTCTTGTTGTAAGGTATTAAACTGACTGGCAACTGCTGGGAAAGCTTGCACTTGAGGAGTGAGATTTTGTACCGCTGAATCTAATACTTGATTGCGAACTTCTAACATTTGAATCGTGTTCGCAGAAGAAACTAATTGTCGAATTAAATCTAAGCGAACCGAGTCTTGATAGTTTAAAATTTCGGGGGCAACCGCCGCTAAATCTTGACCAACAATTTGTTCGGCTTCTTGTGTGAGTAGCGGTAAAATTAGATTACGTTGGTCTAATAAAACCTGGATTTGGGGGGCTGTTTCTTTAAACCGAGAAGATTCTACAGCAATCTCCGTTTCAACCGCTAATAACTTTTCTAGTAAGGATTGATAACGAGGCGACTGAGACAATGCAGATGCTTTTAACGCTTGTTCTGGGGTTAATCCAAGCTGTTGTTGTAAAGCCTGATATTGAGATCTTTCTTGTCGAAGTTGTGCCTCTGAACTTAATTTTTCAGTTTGAAGCTGATTTAAACGGCTGACTAATTGTTGATTTTTGGTTTCTGGATTAATAAAGGTATGTTGTTGTTGTAAGTTCAACAGTTGCTGTTGATTGGTTTTAATTTGATTATTCAGCGTCGGAATTTGAGAATTAATCCAGTTGCGTTTTTCTGCGATTGTATCGGGCTGTTTCTGCTGTAAATTATAATCCAGGTAACCTTGGGCTATTTCATCTAAAATAAATTGAATTTTTTGAGGTTCTGTATCGCGATATTCAACTTCAAGAATTTTAGTGCCGTTTAGGGGTTCAATCCTCAGTGAATTGGGTTCATATTGAGTTTGCCCAGTGGTTTGATTAAATAAAGAACTATAGTTAACTTCGGGATAGCGTGCTTGAATCTTTTCGATAATGGGAGACAGTAACTTAGGGCTTTGTAAGAGTTGAATCTGAGAAGCATAATCAATCCCATTTTCTGATAATCCTTCTGTTTCACTCAAGTTATTACTATCTTCAATAAATAGTTGAAAAGAACCTTTATATTTGGGCGTTTGATGATTTGTCCACAAATAAGCGGCTGTGATTGCTAAAGTGGTTGCCCCAATCACCAGTAAAGAACGGCGATTAATCGCTTTAAAAAATTGGCTAACTTTAGAATGCTTTGTCTCGGATAAATGAATCTGTGGATGACTAACGACAGTAGAACTTAAAGGATATGTGGGAGTGACGGGAACTTGCTGTCTATCAGAGTGAGAAACTGATATTTGAGATAATTTTCCGGTTTTCATTTTAGGCGCTGTTGAGTTAAAAACAATGTGTTGGTGTTGAGTTGTTGGTTTTTAATGGTTAGTTTTTAGTGGTTTTATAATAACTAATAACCAATAACCAATAACTAATGACTAATCAAAAATATTCAAAAAGCGTAGAACGCCAAACACTCCATTCAGAGGGCTGACGGCCCCAAGAACACTACCGAGGCCATCTCGGAATGCTGCCCCGCCAGAACGTCCGACAATAATGACATCATTGTGGCGTAAGGTAGGGTTATTTTCTGGGGTGACTTCTTCTGAGAAATTGACGGCAATTACGCTGCGTGAAATACTTCCATTAGGATGTAATCGAATTAATTCCACCTCGTCTTTGTCAGCGCGACCTTCATTCATCCCTCCTGCGGCTAACAAAGCTTGGTTCAGCGAAGTATTCGGGGGTAAATTCACCTGTCCTGGGGTAAGAACTTCCCCAATTACACTAATAGTCATCTTATCAGGTGAAAAGCTAGCGATCGCCACTTCTTCTGAACTATTGGCATCAGCATTTTTCGCAGTTGGAATGGTAATAGTATCCCCAGACTGTAACATCACATCTTGACTCACATCTCCTTCTTGCAATAATGCCCAGAGGTTAACTTCAATAATTTGTTCAGTCCCCGTCCGACTAATACGGCGAATTTGAATATCTCGAATATTGGCTTGGGCCGTAATACCGCCAGCGGCTTTTAACGCTTTCGTCACGGTAAAGACTCCGGTAGACTCCGGTAACGCCCCGCTGAGACCCTGTTCGCCACTCTCTGTCATAGGCATAGACTCGGCTTCCAGCACATGAGTTCCCGGACGGTTAACTTCCCCAATGACCGCAATATTAATCGGTTGACGAGTACTACTGGCAAAGTTTGCCGCCGCCAGTTGAGGGGCCTCCACCCGGTCAAGTTCAGTCACAGTAGGAATATAAACGGTATCTCCATCCCGCAGAGCAATATCTTGTTGCAAGTCACCACTTTGCAATAATTCCCATAAATTAATATCTAAAACCTGTTCTATTCCCCCCGCTTGAGAACGGCGAATTTTCACCTGTCGAACATCAGCTAAAGCCGTTACCCCGCCCGCCATTTGTATCACACGAGTTAACGTCGGTGGCTTCAAAGAAGCATCTATCATCCCCATATTGTTAGCAGTATTGGCTGTTGCCGAAGCCGCTAAAGTATAGGCCCCTGGCCGTTTGACTTCCCCCGCCACCGCAATTTGCAACGGACGCGCCGAAATCATGGTTAAAGTAATCAGAGGACGCTGTAAATATTCCCCATACTTTGTGGTTAAGGTGTCTGTCACCTGTTCCAGGGTCATCCCTCCCACTGCCACCCGGCCAATTAAAGGTAAATTCAATGACCCATCCACTGACACTTGATGGCGGCCTTGTTCACCGCTATATTCTGGGACATTAAAAATATCAATTTGCAAGCGATCGCCCACTCCCAAGATATAATGATTGGGGTTATCAGACATTGGAGCAGGCAAAGGCTGAGCCATTGGGGGCGGAGGAACCGGAATAATCACCGACTCAGGCGGGGGTGGTAACAACTGTGATGAAGCTGTTTTTACCCCTGTCAGTAATATTATCGGCGTTGACAATAGTAATAATAAATCTTTCAACTTCACTGGCTTTCACTTAAATGCATTAGAAATGAGTTAACCATCAACTTAAACTTAGTCTGCCCTCATTTATCAAAACTTTTATCCCTCACTACAGTTATATCCGACTTTTCTCAGTAATTTCAGCAAAATATGCAACAACTCAGAACAGAAGTCTTAGTTGTCGGTGGAGGAACAGGTGGGACATCCGCCGCCCTCCAAGCCGCCCGACAGGGTGCTAAAACCCTGATAGTCAGCGAATTTCCATGGTTAGGAGGGATGTTAACCGCAGCCGGAGTTTCTGCTGTAGATGGCAATGAATTGGCAGCATTTCAAACAGGAATTTGGAAGGCTTTTTTACAAGAACTACAACAGCGTCAACCGCAAGGTTTAGACCACGGTTGGGTCAGTTTCTTCACATTTAACCCTCGTTTAGGTGCAGATATTTTTGCAGACTGGGTGCGGCAACAGCCCAATCTCAGGTGGATTTCGGGGTTTATCCCAAAAGAAGTATTAGTAGAACATCATCAAGTCGTTGGGGTGCGGTTTGCCGACTTTACTGTTTTTGCTGAAATAATCGTAGATGCAACGGAATTGGGAGATTTACTGGCGCTAGCGGCAGTCCGGTATCGTTGGGGTTGGGAACTCAAATCCCATTGGCAAGAACCCAGCGCCCCACATAACACTTATTATCCGTCAAAATTGTCGCCAGTGCAAGCCCCTACTTGGGTGATTTTACTGAAAGATTACGCTAAGACGGTTACAGCCCCGGAAATTCCGCCACCACCCTACCACTCTCCAGAACAATTTACAGGCGCTTGGGAAAATCACGGCGTTGAACGCTTTCTCAGTTATGGCGGTTTAGGGGATCATTTAATCATGATCAATTGGCCTTGTAATGGCAATGATTATGGGGAGAAATTACAACGGTTAATTGAGTCAGAAACATCTCGCCAAGAATTACACCAAGAAATGATTTGGCAGAGTCAAAGTTTTGCCTATTTTATTCAAACCCAACTCGGTCGTCGCTATGGTTTAGCCACCGGAATATTCCCCGCTATTCATCCTGAATATTTACAATTTTCTGCCAATACTCAAACCGCTTTTGCCTTGCATCCTTATTATCGAGAAAGCAGACGTTTACAAGGACTCACAACTATTACGGAATTAGATATTTTACCGATGCAAAATAGTCAAGTTGCCCCTTTACCTTGTAATGAAAAGGGAGAATGCGATACTATTGCGATTGGAAATTATATTAACGATCATCACTATACACAAGGTTCATTTCCTCTACAACCTAAATCCATGCGTTGGGGTGGACGTTGGACAGGCACACCCTTTACTATTCCCTATCGCGCCTTAATTCCCCTCGAAATAAACGGTTTATTAGTCGCAGAAAAAAATATTTCAGTTTCCCATATTGCCAATGGTGCCACTCGTTTACAACCCGTAGTATTAGGAATTGGACAAGCAGCGGGGATGGCAGCAGCCTTATGTATAGAATTAAATTGTCAGCCGCGAGATTTACCCGTTTCTCAATTACAAACCGCATTATTAACAGATAAAATTGCACCCGCAGCAGTGATTCCTTTATTGAATTTATCCCCAACTCATCCAGAATGGTTAAACTGGCAGCAATATTATTTACAACATCCCGAAGCTTATCCTACAGATGGTCATTGTCCGGTTCAATCTTTTCCAAATAAAACCCAGTTAAATTCTATTCATTTTGCAGGTATTTTTCACCGTCATAATATTCAAGATTATAGTATCAAATTCACTATTCCGATTGAGTTAAAAGATCAAGTCTGGAAAATAGTAACTTTACAACCAGAAGTGAATCAATATTTAGAAAATTGTGATTCTAATATTTTAATCAAAGGTGAAGGACGCTTAAATAAAGCAGGAAGTTGGTTAATTGTAGAATTAATTTAGGTTTGAAGAAATTAACCGCGAAGACACAAAGAAGAATTGATCAAGTCTATTTTTAATAGAAATACATCCGTTGATTAGCTTATAATAATCTCTTAAATAATATTCAATATTTCATTAATCATGACTGCTTAAATTATTAGATTTATACGATCCATCAATCAGTCTTAAAAATTTTACTAATAGATCCTAATTCATCTTTTAACCCACGCATTGCCTGATTATAAGATTCTTTTTGAGTTTGTAAAGCACGAGCCGACTCTACCTTCTGGATCATAGATTTTAGATGAAGTTGTTCTTCAGCAGTTAACTCTTCTTTTCTCTGTTCAAATGCTGCAATTTCAGATTCTAAAATCTCGATTAATTTTGCTACGATTTGAGATTGTTGCTGATCTCTATTGCCGTTAGATGTCATGGTTAATCCTTCACCCTCATTATAAAGTTATCAATTGATCGTATCTGGAGTATCAATCATAGCCAGTCCATTGATATAAAAATTCATATTTAAATTCTGTAAACGCCGATTCATTCAATGGAAAGCTAGATGGCTGTGTTGATATTATCCAGCCGTTAACCTTTTGATAAAAGAGTTTAATAAAAAATAAAACCCCAGTAAATTACCGGGATTATCTTTAAGTTGCATGGTTAATTTTCATCCTTAATGTAGCTTTATTAAGTTAAGCTATTATCTGAAAATTACAGAAAAGTAAAATCATCCTCGTCTAGATCTAATCCAGTATCTAGAATAGCGACATCCTCACCATCAATACTTAAAGAACCAGTTGCTGCATCATACTCAACAACTGCCTCTGGGTCAATGCCTTGAAATACAATCTCATCCGCGCCAGGAGTGAAGTCAGTAATTGTATCAACACTACCATCTGATATAAGGACGAAGGTATCAGCACCTTTACCACCTTCGAGGGTATCATCACCTTTACCACCAATAATGGTGTCATCACCAGTACCACCGATGACAAGATCGTCGCCCAGACCACCGTAAAGCAGGTCATTTCCAATACCACCATCAAGAACATCATCACCTAAACCACCTAAACCTAGGTCATCTCCTTCACCTAAAGCAAGTGAGTCATTACCGTCGCCGCCATTAATAGAATCATTGCCATCGCCAGCAATGACTTGGTCATCACCTTTGCCTGCTAAAACCGCATCATCACCACCGAAGGTAAAAATTAAGTCGCTACCGTCGCTACCTAGGTATCCATCATCAATATCTGAGTCAAAGTCACCACTAATAATCTGACCGCCATCAGTGACATCTGGGTTATCTGCCTGGAAAAAAGGGGTATCCGGATTGGGAATAAGAATCGTTGACATCGATGCACACCTATTAAGGACTGTATATAGTAGCGGATTATAACCTTAAGTCTCATATTTGTATATCTTGTTTTGTTGACTATATCCGCATTATTACCCCCATATAAATCCAATGAAATCATGATATTTGAGTTCTGCATCAATCTATACAAAATCAATAAAAATTAGTAAGCAAGTATTCATCAACTTTGCTATATTTTTTAAAGTTCAGATTTTAGTAATATATCATTATTGATGTTTTCTTGTTCTAATCCCATTAACGCTGATTGATTCAATAGAAAATCAGAGAAAGTAAATAAACTATTTCTAAATTGCAATCAATACCGAGGAAAATATTGATATTGCTCATGAGTTTATTTCTGAGTTGACCTATGAAGAATTTAAACAAGATAAACGGACTCTCTATGCTGTAACCCGTGCCATTGAAATTATTGGTGAAGCGACTAAAAGTATTTGTCAAACCATTCGCGATCGCTACCTTCAGATCCCATGGCGTAGTATTACCGGAATGCGTGACAAAGTGATCCACCAATATTTTGGGGTAGATGAGCAAATGTTGTGGGACACTATACAATAAGATTTTCCTAAGCTTAAACTGATTATTCAGCAAATCCTTATAGAC
>CAYSWY010000010.1:0-72047 GCA_964434975.1 uncultured Lyngbya sp. | reverse complement strand
TATACAATAAGATTTTCCTAAGCTTAAACTGATTATTCAGCAAATCCTTATAGACTTAGAATCCTCTTAATTATAGTTGATTTTAGCTATACTATTTCTTTAAATAATACTAAGAGAATATATTGAGTTGACTATCACTAAGTTGTAGTCGCCAATCCGAAACTTGCTCTTTTAAACTTGAAGATAACCAATGATCGTATTGTGGATAAATCGGTAAACGGGGGACTAATTGCCATCCGTTAGCAGTTAATAATTCTGCTAATTGTTGCGGATAAGGATGAGGATAGTCTGGATTAACTTCGTCTTTGGGGCTAATTCCGCCTAAGTCTTGAGCGCCTGCTGAGAGACATTCTAACAGTAGAGAAGGTTGATCGATTAAATTCGGTGGAATTTGAATACTGATGTTTTCTGGTAACAGTGAACGGGCGATATTAATCACTTCAGGGAGGCAATGCAGATTAAATCCGTCTCCTTGCCAATGTTGTTGACTACCCAGACTATGAGGTTGTAAAATCACTTCTTGAATATGACCCCAACGTTGATGAGTTGTGGCGATCGCCTTCAAACTTTCTTCCCAGTCAGATACTGTTTCTCCAATACCAAGTAGGAGTCCGGTTGTAAATGGAATTTGTAATTCTCCTGCCCATTCTAACTGTTGTAAGCGTAATTTTGGATCTTTACTGGGGGCGTGACGATGAACGGTTTGTAATAGTTTGGGGGTGAGTTGTTCTAACATTAATCCCATGGAAACATTTACCGTTTTTAATTGTTTCATTTCCTCATAACTTAACGGCCCGATATTACTATGAGGTAAAAATCCTAATGATAAGGCTAATTCACATAACTGATAAATGTGGTTAAACCAGTCTTGGCGGCGGGAACTTTGGGGATGAACTTCACCGCTTAAAATTAAGATTTCAATAATTCCTTGATTTAAGTATAAACGTAATATTTTTTCTGCTGCTTCTAAGCTTAACCAAGGACTCTTACCGGGATCTGTGCGAAAATTACAATAACTGCATCGATTAAAACATTCATAAGTAGGAACTAAGGTGTATGCTGGACTGTAAGTAATCCGGTTTGACATCATGGCTAAAAATTCTCCGTCTCCTATCATAGTGCCTGAAACGCCAAATGTGAGTTTAGTTAGTTTCTACGGTCAGAAGCCGCCTGATTTTGAAGCGTTACTATTATTATTACAGGGCTATTTATCCAACGAACTATCTCAGCAGTTTACTCCTTTACCGCTGCCTCAAATACATGGAACTTTACTGGGTTGTGAAGGAGGTAAAACACCGCAAGGAATTCTCAGTCAATGGTTTCTTAAAAAAAGGAATGAACAGCGTCAGATTAATTTAGCGGGTTTAATTGATGCTGTCGATCAATTTGAGAAATTATCCGTTCAAATTCGCCTGGCTGGATATCATGCTACGATTGATTATGGATTTAATAGCCGAGATCAACATCCTTATTTTCGTTCTTTTCAATTTCAAAACTGTAAGGCTGTATTAAGA
The DNA here is from genome assembly GCA_964434975.1 of uncultured Lyngbya sp. Lineage (GTDB taxonomy): Bacteria > Cyanobacteriota > Cyanobacteriia > Cyanobacteriales > Microcoleaceae > JAAURB01. The sequence goes on along the minus strand of CAYSWY010000010.1, from coordinate 70,533 downwards.
GGGTGGCCGTTTTATCAATCACATTTTCCTCAAGATATTGGTAATTTTCGTCAATCTGTTCAAACTGTTAATGTCTTGCATAAGCATCAGCCTCAAACGGGAATTGATAATGATTTTTATATGCGAATTGGAAATATTGATAGTAATATTCCCGAGACTAAGTTAGCTGCAATAGAAACCAAAATCCAAGAATTTCTCCGCATTCAATCTCCTGTATTACTGACTTTAAACCACAGTTCAATTGCATTTGTTCAATATCAAGATTTATCTTTGCCGCCTCAAACAACCCAGCGTTTCCCCATTCAAGCAATGACTGTTGAAACTTTAGCACAACTGTATCCACAAGTAACCTATGCTTGAAGTCAATTATAAAAATATACGGAAGTGTAAAAAACAGTTACAAAAATTTTAATAAGTATAAAATGTTTTTTTTAGTTAAGTTGGGGTTGTCTTGGAGCGAAATTGTCGTAAATTAAACAGTAAGCTAACTTTGATCTCAGATGAAAACCTTATTGATACTTGAAACAATCTTTCTCATTCCCTCCAGATGAAAGTTAGCAGTTACCAATAAATCGAAAAGTCGGAGCTTGATAATTTTTTCGTTAACTTCCTCAGCTTCTAATTGAGAGAAAAAGGAGAGAAATTCAGTGATGAAAATAGAGAAAGCGCGCTTTTAAATCTCATATTCATTGCGATGAATTTCAGATAAAAATATAAATCTTGTAGTCCATTCCTCTTTAGTACGACTACCGTTTTCTCCCATTTTGAGGCATTTTCAATTCAACTCAATAATGATGATGGAGATTTAGATATGAATACCCAAACTATTTCCAACTACCGTAATGTGGCTATTGTCGGCCCTTATCTCAGTGGTAAAACAACGTTACTTGAAAGTTTGCTATCTGTCACTGGAGTAATAACCCGTAAAGGTAACGCCAAAGATAGTAACCGAGTCGCAGATGCAGCCGCCGAAGCCAAACAACGAAATATGAGTGTTGAAGTCAATGCCGCTAGTACTCAGTACAGCGGTATTAATTTTACATTTCTCGACTGTCCAGGTTCAGTAGAATTTACCCAAGAAACCTATAATACTTTAGTGGGTGCTGGGTTAGCAGTGGTGGTTTGCGAACCGGATGCCAGTCGTATTTTAAGCTTATCTCCTTTATTTAAATTCTTAGATGACTGGGAAATTCCCCATATCGTATTTATCAATAAAATGGATCGGGCATTTAGCGATGAAGTCAGTTGTACGACTAATTTTACTGAACTTTTAAACGCCCTTAAAACGGTTTCGAGTCGTCCTATTATTCCCCATCAATATCCTATTGCAAAAGGATCTAAATTAGTTGGGTTTATTGACTTAGTGTCTGAACAAGCGTATCATTATCATGCCGATGCCAATCCAGATCCAGTTCCTTTGCCGGAAGATCTTAAAGCCGAAGAAACTATTGCCCGTCAGGAAATGTTAGAGGAGTTGGCAAACTTTGATGATCATCTTTTAGAAGAACTTCTCGAAGATATTAAACCCACCCAAGCAGAAATTATCAAAGACATGAAAATGGAACTGGGGGCAGACTTAATTGTTCCTGTGTTTCTCGGTATTGCTGAAACAGACTGCGGGGTGCGACCGCTATTGGATGCCTTGGTGCGAGAAGCCCCGGAAACCACTCTCACAGCCCAACGACGGGGTTTAATAGTGAGTCATGATCTCCCCATCGCCCAAGTCTTGAAAACCTATTATACGCCCCAGGGAGGCAAGTTATCATTGGTGCGAGTTTGGCAGGGAGAACTGCAAGATGGTATAAGTTTAAATGGTATTCGTATCGGTGGAATGTATCGGATGCTGGGTCAACAAACCCAAAGTATTCAAACAGCAAAGACTGGGGAAATTGTCGCTTTAGGGCGTTTAGAAAATATTCAAACCGGAGAGACGTTAACAACAGAACCCAGTCAAATTAAACCGTTGCCTAAAGCTGAAGCATTACCCCCTGTATATGCCCTCGCTATTACGCCAGAAAAACGCAAAGATGAAGTTAAACTCACCGAGGCTTTATCTAAATTATTAGAAGAAGATCCCTCTTTATATTGGGAACAACATGGCGATACTCATGAAGTGATTTTATGGGGACAGGGAGAAATTCATATTCAAGTTAGTTTAGATCGGTTGCGTCGTAAATATAACCTGCCGATGACGACTCATTTACCCCGTATTCCTTATAAAGAAACCATTCGTAAAAATTATTCCAGTCACGGACGCTATAAACATCAAAGCGGCGGCCATGGACAATTTGGCGATGTGTATCTCGATATTCAGCCGCTGGCGCGAGGTGAAGGCTTCCATTTTAATCAAAATATTGTCGGCGGTGTGGTTCCAAAACAATATATTCCCGGCGTTGAAACGGGTGTGCGAGAATATCTCTCTCAAGGGCCGTTAGGTTTCCCTGTTGTTGATGTTGCGGTCACTTTAACCAATGGATCTTATCATTCGGTTGATAGTTCTGAACAAGCTTTTAAACAAGCGGCGCGAGTCGCAATGCAAACGGGAATGATGAATTGTTCTCCCACTTTATTAGAACCCATTGCCTCAATTGAAATTTGCGCCCCGAGTGAATTTACCTCCCATGTGTTTCAACTCATTACAACTCACCGAGGACAAATTTTGGGGTATGAAAACCGCGAAGGTTGGGCAAATTGGGATAAAATTTCTGGGTATATGGCACAGTCAGAAATGCAAAATTTAATTGTAGAATTGCGATCGCTAACCATGGGTGTGGGGTATTTCCGCTGGCAATTTGACCATCTGCAAGAAGTCCCCGATAAGTTAGCGAAACAAGTGTTATCTACATTTTCAGATAATAATAAAGGTGATAGTAATGGAAATGGCAAAAGCAAGAATTAAGGCTTGTTTCTCATTGCTAGAATAACGGATTTAAAACCGACCTCTCTCTTTAACCCCCCTCCCATCTTCAGGACTATTTCATTCTCCCTATCTATTAAAAAATAGTCCTCTTAGGAGAGGGTTGGGGAGAGGTCAGAGGGGTCAATCATCTCTATTCTGGCTGATTTTTATAACAAGAAATTGCCGTTTCTAAGGCTTGAGTCACAACAGGACGATTATCAGTCGCGTGGGATATTCCCATTGTGACCGACCGCCAACCTTGATAATTTAACTGGTTTAAAGCTGAGCCAAATCTTTGATGATCAAGCGCTGCATTGGCCACAGGCGCTAAGTAAGGCTCGCTGATATGAAAATGGCATAAATGAGGCAAGGCTTGTTGTAGGGCAAATTCTACCGTTTCTTGACTTAAGGTCATAGCAGCCGCATCTAAATGTAAACCAAATCCAGGACAATCAACCGTTTTAACTAATTCCAATCCCTGCTGAGCGGTATTGATAAAATCACAATGGTAAGCAGTAGGATTCGGTTCAATACAAAAAATAACCTGATGTTGTTCGGCGATCGCCCCTAACTGATAAAAAAACTCAACTGCAATTTCCCAGGCTACTTGAGTATCCAAACTGCCAATGCTACGATTTTTAGGCGAACCAAACACTAGATAAGTTGCGCCGAGTTTAGCCGCTAATTCAATCATTTTAGCTAAATATTTAAAGGTTTCCTGACGAGTCTCACGAGTCGCAAAAACTTTCAAATTCGGCTGACCCAATAGTAACGCTTGCATCGCCACAATATCAATGCCGTAGCGGTTCCAGAATTGGCGATATGTACTAATTTCACTGTCAGTCGCCGTCAGAGGAGAAGGCCATATTTTTGTCGGGGCAATCTCAACCCCTCGAATTCCCCATTTTTGTAACAGTTGGGCGATGGTTTGTTCTTCTGTCACCTGCCAAGCGATCTGAGAAATTGCAATTTTCATTTCTTTAAGGTGTAAATCGGTACAAATAAACCGAACCTAGATCTCTCTGTCGTCTAACATCCTCATGGGGATAAGCAATCAAAAATGTATTACCATTTATGGCAACAGTATAACCAAACAGTACACCGCTTTGAGGTTCTGGGGCTGTGAGTTTTTCCAGTTGTTAACCCGTTGCCCGATCAAAAATATAGGCTGCTTCCAAGTCCAGTTGACGAAGCAACCCTATACCCTATACCCATAAACAACAAATAATCAACAACAGCTTTGTTAATTTTGCTCTCAACCGTTGTGCGATAGCATAACTCTATAATTGATTTGACTTATCTAGATTGCCATGCAGAAGCCAGAGGAACTATCGAAAGCATCTGAAGATCAACTTGATCCGTTGAAAGTCCTAGAATACGCAGCAGTTTCGGCTTCTGTAGTCGGTTCTATTGCCGCTGCATGGCTGGAACAAATTCTGTTTGCTACGACTCCCTTAACCTTGGCTGCGATTTTGAATTTAGTCAATCGACAGCGGTTTGAACAACAACTGAGACGTTATACTCATTCTGCGATCGCAGATATTCAAACAGTGGTTGAACAGTTACCACCCCAAGGGACACAACCCGAAGAGATCGCTGAATTTCTCCCTGAAGAGACTCCAGACACAGAGATACAAAATGATTTAGATCCAATTATTGAAGCGGTTACAGAGTTACAAAACCTCACTCAACGCCTCGATGAAGACGCTTTGCGTCAACAGGACTGGGAAACCCTTAACGTTCGGTTTAAGCTGTTAGAAGAGCGTCTAGAACAGTCTAAACAGCAGACCAGTACTACAGAGGTTAGCGCCCCTTCAGAACCGATTCAACTGTCTCCCGTTCCTCAGGCTGTTCCTGATTTATCTACAATTCAATCTCAACTCGATCAACTTCACACTCAAGTTCTCAGACTCGATCAACAAAACCGAAGGATTGTTAAACCTTATCTATTGCATTTAAATCGCACAGTGAAACAGTTACAACAAAATCCCTAAACCCAGAAGCAACAAATATTCCTGTAGAGACGTACCAGGGTACGTCTTTAAGTTTCCCCCTTCAATCTCTATGTTCTACGATTAATCCATTATGCTGATTCACTAATAACGAGCTGATTTTCTTGACGCAGATAGGCTTCAATAAATTCATCCAGCTCACCATTCATCACATCATTAATTGCAGTGGTTTCTACCCCAGTTCGTAAATCTTTTACCATTTGATAGGGATGGAAAACATAATTGCGAATTTGATTTCCCCAAGCGGCCTCAACTAAATCACCTCGAATTTCAGCCACTTCTTGAGCGCGTTGTTCTTGAACAATAATCAGTAATTTGGCTTTCAACAACGCTAAAGCTTTTTCCTTATTTTGTAACTGAGATCGTTCTTGAGTACATCGCACTGCAATTCCTGTGGGAAGATGTACCACCCGCACAGCCGTTTCAACTTTGTTAACGTTTTGACCGCCTTTTCCCCCCGCACGAGAGGTGGTAATTTCTAAATCTTTTTCGGGAATCTCTAATTGAATTTCTTCGCTTAAAATCGGCATAATTTCCACGCCAGCAAAACTGGTTTGGCGTTTACCATTGGCATTAAATGGAGAAATCCTGACTAAGCGATGGGTTCCTTTTTCTGATCTTAAGTAACCACAAGCATAACGCCCTTCAATTTCTAGGGTAGCCGATTTAATTCCCGCTTCGTCTCCTTCAGAGAGTTCTGTCAGATGAACCCGATACCCTTTAGACTCTGCCCAACGAGTATACATTCGCTGTAGCATTTCTGCCCAGTCCTGAGCATCTGTACCCCCAGCTCCGGCATTAATGGTTAAAATAGCCCCATCTTTATCGTAAGGGTTTGATAAGAGTTGTTGTAGCTCCCATTGGTCGAACTCTCGCGTCAGTTGGGTGAGGTTTTGGTTTGCTTCTTGAAATAACCCCTCATCCGTTTCGAGTTCTAATAATTCTAAAATGGCTTGAGTATCTTCAACTGTTTGTCGCCATTGTTGTTGCTGTTCTACAATCGATTTTAAATCGTTTAATTCTTGCATTGTATTTTGAGCGATCGCTTGATCATCCCAAAATTCAGGCTGAGCTGCAATTTGTTCTAAATCAATAATCTTAGCATTGACGGCGGCTAGGTCAAAGATACTCCTGAGTTTTACCCAGGCGCTCAGATAACAGTTCGATGTCTCGTTTAAGGTCTAAAACGTCCATTGCAATTTGTTGATCGTTGTCTCTACGGCTATAAATATTGAGTATAGCGTCTGCCAGTATACTGGGAAATGATACCTGTTTGATTCAAAAAGATAGAGACGCTCCATCAGAACGTCTCCATATGTAAGGTTAAAAAGTTACTAACTGGCGAGATATTCCCGAACTTTGGCTTTGCGACGACGTAGATGGTTTAAGGCTTGATTTTCTAGTTGTCGCACCCGTTCTCGGCTAATATTCATCCGTACACCGACTTTGGATAGAGACATTTCCTTACCATCGTCTAAACCATAGCGGAGGTTTAAGACTTCCTGCTGTTGAGGAGTCAGTTCAGAAATCAGATTTTTCAGATCTTGACGGAGAAGTTGACGGGTGACGTAGTTATCGGCTGAAGCATCCTCATCTTCTAAGAGATCTTGCAGTTCTGTATCCTGATTATCTCCCACTCGTAAGTCTAGAGAAATGGGTTGACGAGAAGCCAGTAGATATTCCCGAATTTGAGCGGGTTCTAGATCTAAGGCTTCGGCAATTTCTCCGGGTGTGGGGTTACGGCTATATTTCTGGAACAGTTCCCGCTGAACCCGTTTAATTTTATTTAATTTTTCGGTAATGTGGATGGGAAGACGGATAGTACGGCCATTTTGAGCAATGGCTCGGGTAATGGCTTGACGAACCCACCAATAAGCGTAGGTGGAGAATTTGTAACCTCGGGTGGGGTCAAATTTTTCTACACCCCGTTCTAAACCTAAGGTTCCTTCTTGAATTAAGTCCAGAAATTCCATGTTCCGTTTCTGGTATTTCTTGGCAATTGAAACCACTAGACGGAGGTTGGCTTCGATCATTTTTTGCTTCGCCCGTCGTCCCTGTTTCATAGCCCGGTTGAGTTCTACTTCGCTCAACGAGCCTTGATCAGCCCATTCTTTGAGAGTGGGTTCACGATCTAACTTTTCTGCCAGTTCTTTTTTGGTTTCCAGCAGTTGCATCATTTGCTGAACTTGCTTACCGAAAATGATTTCTTCTTCTCGCGTTAATAAAGGAACGCGACCAATTTCATGAAGATAGGTCCGAACTGTGTCAGTTGAAATACCAGTACGAGCACCCGTTTTAGTAGACTTAGCTTTGTTTTGTGTTTTAGCAGTTGCCATAGGTTTTAAAAATATACTCCCATTACAAACTCAAAGGTGTAACCTGGCTTCCTACTCAGTTGGGAGTAGGGGCGGCGACGAGCGATCACTTCAGAAGTCATCGCGCTTTGGTATTTAGTTGTTGTAGAACGCCTGAGGCAGAGGGTTTCTACTCTGTATCGTGTCATTGAGGTAGACACCTCGGCGGGACGAGTCCCTAACCTTTACCCCCATCCCCTTCATCAGATCTCAATTCGTTTAGACGATCAAATCGACTAATGAGTTCAATGAACGCTTATCCAAAATGTTTTAGGGAACTGATGATTTTTTCTCACAAAAATCCTTCATGGTTTTGCCTGCGGTTTCCATCCTGAAACGAGGCTTCAACTCAGGATTATTAAAATTTGCATCTTTTACAATTATTATGAAGGATAACCATAGAAAAAGTCAAGTACTTTGTTTAAGAATTAATGCTTTAATCACTTACTTTATATGTTGCCAAAAAATTCTTCTGTTTGGAATAAAAATCATTCAGCAATAACCGAACATTTTGCCCTAGTTTTCCGCCCAATTAAGTACTTGTGCTTATTTTATACAATCAATCCACTTTTTTTATGCTTATGGGTTAGATTTACTCTAAAATCCTAAATCATCCATTGCCGTTGCTGCTGCTTCTAAGACTTCTTCATCTGACTTTTCTTCCCAGTCCGTTTCGCCTATTTCACGATAGAACGTTTCATCATAAGGACGAGTCCGAACGACAACCGGCATCGGCACGGCATGACCTAGAACTAAAGCCTGTTGTTTAGAGTCGAGTTTAGATAAAACAGATCGCAAGCTTTGGCTACCGGAAACCCCTGTAAAAATCGCATCAATATCTTTATCATCGTTTAATAAAGCGGTGATCCGAGTCCCTATTTGAGACATCACTTCGGAGTCGATTCCAGAAGGACGTTGATCCACCACCAATAGGGTGACAAAATACTTCCGCATTTCCCGAGCAATGGTTCCAAAAATAGTGGAGCGAACGATTGCAGGGTCGAGGAAACGGTGGGCTTCTTCAATGGTAATCACCAACTGTTGTGGGCGATCGCAAGGATTTTTTGAAGCCAAGAAGTTCTCTGCTTTTCGCACGTAGGATTGATGAATTCGGCGAGTCATCATGTTAGTAACTAACATATAAGATAACATATCTGACTGAGAACCAAACTCAACAATGACGTGTTTACCGGCATCCAAACTTTGGATGATTTGGTCTACATAATTCTGAGGGCATCTGTTGCGTATATACTTTAAATTCTCCATCCGTAACAGTTTCCGTTGCAGCGACATAATTGAACCTTTATGACCGCGTTTTTCCTCACAAAAGAGTTGAATTTCTTCGTTGGTCATGTCTAAAAGTTGGTTAATCCAAGACTTGCCATATTCACCGCGAAGAATATTAGCACTATCCAAACTAGCTTCAGATAGATTTAACTCCCGCTGCACCAAATAAAGATCTTCAACTTCAATTTGATCGTAACTGAGATACAGTTCCTGAGCATCTCGAATACCGCGCCGACGGGTCGATTGAGGGTCGAGAGTATAAACTTCCACCTGTCCCGGAAATAGCTGCCGTAAACCTTTAACAGTATTAAAGTTTTTGCCTTCTGAAACAGCTTCCCAACCATACTCAGAATGCATATCAAATATCAAGTTAACAGCAGCTCTTTTGCGGATTATCCCAGAGATTAATAGGCGAGTGAGAAACGATTTTCCGGTTCCTGACTTCCCAAATACACCGTTACTGCGTTCAACAAAACGGTCTAAATCGATACAAATCGGAACATCCATATCAATCGGTTTACCAATGGCAAAATTCCGACGATGGGGGTCATCTTCCCAACCAAAAATCTTCCGAAAGTCCCGTTCACTGGCCTCATAAACCTGAGAAAAATGACTGGGAATAGTTTTCACCGGAAGCAGTTCCACATCACTATTGGTTTGAGCTTGAAAAGATGCTAAAGTCAGTTGACCATTGGTGGCTTGCTCTTGAGTTGAGCGGGTTTGCGCTTCGAGTTGTTGGCGCATATCTACCTCAGAATCAAGGATATTTAGCATCAACATCGGACTCAGTTCAATCGTGCCGTAAGTGCTGCCCCCTGCCAAAACAGCTTGTAAGAAATCATCATCAGGATGGGGTGGATTAGCGAATATCCTAACACTGGCAGCGCCTAGGGAAACATCCGTCAGAAGGCAGAAAAAATGCGATCGCACACCGCGCACCACTAAAAACTTTCCCACCCGCATCTGTTCAACCGAAACATCGGGATAGAGTCGAACTTCTAATCCTTTAGTGAGGGAACCTTGAGTCACAGAACCAAGCGGTTTTTCCGATGTCATATCTGTTGCTTCAACAATAGCGAATCACTTAAATTTTCAGTCTTGCTTGAGCAGAATTTCTGACAAAATAGACTCAAGTTGGACTTACTGAAATAATGTATCACTTTAAAAAAACCTCTGCACAACTTGGCAAAAATTGACAGCATTTCCCTGAGATCTTTAAGCTTGACTATTCATACAGGAAAATAGGCGAATTTCCCCTAAACTTCAGATTAATTTTAAGATTCGGTCAATTCTAGACTACAGTGACGGTTTATACTTTTCCGCAAAATCGGTATTTTCTAAAGTTGTATTGGATAAAGAAACGTGCTTCAAGATAGCATCAGTGAGAATTGCCCCAGTTAAATCAGCTCCATCGAGGTTAACTTCCAGCAATATTGCGCCACTAAAATCCACTCCGCTTAAGTTAGCTCCGGCTAAATTGACGCGAATTAGTTCTGCATTTCTGAGGTTGGCATTAATTAAGTTTGCCTGATTTAAATTGGCCCCAGTCAAGTCAATTCCCCTCAAATCTGTGTGGGCTAAATTCACCTGAAATAAACTGGCTCGGGTTAAATCAGCTTGTCGTAAATCCCCATAGCTCAGATCAGACCCATCAAGATTGGCTCGGGTTAAATCAATCCCGCGTAAATCAGCATATCTTAAATTAACACCCTTTAAATTAGCGGAGGTTAGATTCGCACGTCGTAGATCAATATCCTCTAAATTGGCTTGTTGTAATACTGCTTTTTTGAGACTCGCTCGACTTAAATCTGCGGCTTTAAAACTAACAGCTTTTAGGTTTGCACCGCTTAAATTAGCACCACTGAGATTGGTATAGCTCAGATCAACCTGACTTAAATTCACTCCGGCTAAATTCACATCCGCCGCAATTAAATAGGCTCCCCCTTCCCGTAAATCTAAACCGGAAGAGAGGCGAGTATTGGGATCATAAATTGCTTTTTCTAACAGGGCTTCATTTAAGTTCGCGGTTCTTAAATCAGCACTGCTTAAATTGGCTCCACTCAGGTTAGCCCGATCTAAATTCACACCCTTTAAATTGGCTCTTGATAGGTTTGCCCCGCGTAAATCTGCCCCACGTAAATCTGCCCCGCGTAAGTCCATTTTGGCTAAATTCACCCCCTTAAGAATCACATTGGGAGCCAGCAGATAAACCCCCGCTTGTTGGGGATTAAACTCTTTTGGAAAGATAGTTCGATTATTGTAAACTGCGCCACTTAATTGAGCGTTACCGAGTTGTGCGCCTCTTAAGTCTGCTTCACTGAGATTTGTCCCGGTTAAATTAGCCCCGTCAAAGTTAACCCCGACTAAATTTGCCCCTTTGAGATAACATTGATTCAAGTTCGCCTGTCTGAGTTCTGCGCCGACTAATGTCGCCTCCGGGAGATGGGCGCTCGTTAAGTCAGCAGCGGTGAGATTGGCTAAATTCATAAAGGCTTCTGTCAAATCAGCCCGCTTGAGGTTCCCTCGTGTTAAATTGGCTTCAATCAGGTCTGCATAAGCCAAAATTGCGTCGCTGAGATCAATCTCTGTCAGGTTAATTCCCCTAAAATTGGCTCCTTTGAGTTGTGCACCTGCTAACTTAGCACCAATTAACTGTTCGGGGTTAGCAGTGAGGGGATTTAGGATATCATCAAGATCCATATGACGTACAGACAGCAACAAAGCCAAGAAGGTTTTAATCTGTCTATTCTAGGCGAAAAATATTGATTCGTTATTGTTAAGGGAATAGGGAACGGGGAACGGGGAACAGCGGATCTGGCAATTAGGGCGCATGCAATGCGCCCCTACCAGACTTGCTGACTTGAATCACAAACAACCCAGAACGAATACCCAATAAGTAATTAGTCCTGCTAAGGTAAGATTTTTTAATTTTCCTCTTGTCAAGATTACCGTACAGTCAGACACTTGAGGTGGGAAATCATTGGCAGTTGAGAGGTCAATTTTTGTGAAAAAAGTTTTAGCAATTATTTTAGGTGGCGGTGCAGGTACTCGCCTCTATCCGTTAACGAAGTTGAGAGCAAAGCCCGCTGTCCCTTTGGCGGGTAAGTATCGTCTGATCGATATTCCGATCAGTAACTGCATTAACTCAGAAATTATGAAAATATATATTCTGACGCAGTATAACTCCGCTTCTCTAAACCGCCATATTGCCCGAGCGTATAATTTCTCTGGCTTTACCGATGGCTTTACCGAAGTGTTAGCCGCCCAACAAACCAGTGCAAATCCAAACTGGTTCCAGGGGACAGCCGATGCGGTTCGTCAGTATCTGTGGCTGTTTGATGAGTGGGATGTGGATCATTATTTGATTTTATCCGGTGACCATTTATATCGGATGGACTATCGGGAATTTGTCCAACGTCATATTGATACAAATGCTGATATTACTTTATCAGTGGTTCCGATTGATGAAAAACGGGCTTCTAGTTTCGGCTTGATGAAGATTAATGATTCTGGTCGAGTCGTAGACTTTAGTGAGAAACCCAAGGGAGATGCACTGAAGCAGATGGCGGTAGATACCACAACTTTAGGGTTATCGGCAGAAGAAGCCAAAGAAAGTCCTTACATTGCTTCAACGGGTATTTATGTCTTTAACAAAGATGTTTTGATCAAGCTACTCAGTGAAGATCAAAAACAAACAGATTTCGGTAAAGAAATTATTCCGAATGCCTCAGCAGATCATAACGTTCAAGCCTTCTTGTTTAACGACTATTGGGAAGATATTGGAACGATTGAAGCATTTTATGATGCGAACTTAGGTTTAACTCGTCAGCCTAAACCGCCTTTTAGTTTCTATCATGAAGAGGCTCCGATTTATACTCGATCTCGGTATTTGCCTCCCTCTAAAATGCTCAATTCTCAAATCACAGAATCCATTGTTTCAGAGGGTTGTATCTTAAAAGATTGTCGCATTCATCACTCTGTTTTGGGTTTGCGGGCGCGAGTCGAAAGTGGTTGTGTGATTGAAGATAGCCTATTGATGGGATCTGATTTTTATGAGTCTTCCGCAGAGCGAGCATCAGGCACAAACGATGGTAAAATTCCCATCGGAATTGGTGCAGATACAACGATTCGTCGCGCCATTGTTGATAAAAATGCCCGCATTGGTCAAGGGGTAAAAATTATCAATAAAGATAACGTGCAAGAAGCAGAAAAAGAGGAATTAGGCTTTTATATCCGTAGCGGAATTACCGTAATCTTTAAGAATGCTGTGATTCCAGATGGTACTGTAATTTAATTATAGTAATTTAATTGATTTTGTCAGATAGAGGTGATTGAAAGATTGCCTCTATTTTAGTTGAGATAGAAAGAGCGACCGCGTATTTTTGATAAAATATGACCGCTCTATTTTTATGGTTTAGCTAACTTTAAATTTCTCTACAATTCCTTCTATTTCCTGTTGAACCTGTTCAAGTTTTTGACGTTTTTGTTCAATCCAATCTTTATCTTGTTTTCGTTGTTCGAGGGATTCTTGATGTGCTTTTTCATTCTGTTTTAAGATATTATCATAATGCATAATAATTTCCTGAATCGCTTTTTCAGCTTGTTCTAATCTTTCATCAAAAGCAGCTATAATTTTTTCAATAATACTATCCTTTATCTTTTCCTTAGATTCAATAAGTTGTTGCCCCCCTGCCATCAATACTTTAGCTTTAATTAAACTGTCTATTGTATGCAGACCACCTAGTTGATGTACATTTTCTAGCTTAATTATGTATTTAATGATATTGAGCGGATTAATTAAATCAATCCCATAAATTAGCGAAAAAATTGCTGTTGTACCCAACCCAAACAAATTTTTCTTATCTTCTATTTTAGAGTTAATATCAAAACTATAGGTGAATATTTCTTGATTATCAGTAGAAAAATTATTGATGGAGGTAATAGTTTCATGAAAATACTTATCAATACAAGATAGTTCTTTTTGTAGCTTTTGATCTAGTTGATTACCATAGTTAGTTAATATTTTTGCTTTCAGTTCGTTTTCTATCCATCCGTTTAGTTCATCAGCAATATTTTTTTGAAATTGATTAATATAATCTTGAACTAATTTGTCACGACTAAAGAATGCAGAATATTCTGATGACCAATTTTCTGCCAAGTTTGTTAAGCGCTTATCTAAATATTCTATCCATGTATTCCAAGAGTCATTAACTTTATCTGCTACTTCCTTAAATAACTCTTCAGCAAATTGTTTTATTTTAATATCTCGTCCGCTAGCTTCTCCTATTTTTTCTATAATTTTCTGACATTCTTCTTGCGAAACTTTTAGCTTACCACCTAGAATATCTTCAGTTACAAGTAAATCACTCTGTGCAGATTGAACTAACTGATTGATATCTCGAGAAGCTTTTTGAACCTCTAAAATACCTCGTTCTTGAGTTAAGAAATATTCTAGAGATTGTGTAAACTGAGAGAAACTCTGAACATACTCATTTTCTGTTCCTTGTAATACAGCATCTAATGTTTCCTGTGCCGAAATATAGTGAATTCGATTACTTCCTGCAATCACTTTATTTTGCTCAATCACTAAATTTTCAACCCGTTTTTTAACTTGCTGACGGTCAGTTTCTGTGCGAATTAAATCCCAGAAATTGATAAGCATAAATAAGTTATTCGCGGGTTTATCTTCTTTGCCGCCATTGAGTTGATTTTTCAAGTCTTGCAGTAATTTTCGTTCAGTTTCAGTCAATAAACGGGAAGCATTCGCTACAAAAATCACAGCATCGGTATCTTTGAGTAATGTTTGGGTAATTTCTGTTCTTGCTGGATGTTCATTTAACCCTGGAGAGTCAATAATTTCGACACCATATTGACACAATGCTAAATTCGGATGTTCAAAAATAATCTCACGAATTTCAGAATTTGCTAACTCTTCTGTAGGACTACCCATAGCTGCTGCTTCAGAAATAGCGGCTTTTTCGTGATATTGGTCTAATGAGATTTCTTCCTGTCGCTGGTCTTTATAACAGCAAATCACCCGTTTCTGGGGGCCATATCGTAAAACTGTGACGGCACCACTACAGGGAATATTTCGCACGGGTTGAATTTCTTCACCCAATAATGCATTTAAAATGGTTGATTTTCCTTGGCTAAATTCCCCGACAACAGCAACCCGAAACTTTTGAGACTGTAGCTTTTTAGAAACCTTAGCAATTTCTTGAGTTAAAGACTCTTGCAGAAAGTCCCGGTTAATACAATTTTGCACAATTTGATTGAGACTAAAGCATTTTTTATCAAGCTGAGTTTTATACTCTTGAAATGCTTGTAAGCTTTTGTAGCGAGTATTTGCCTGTTGTTGAGTCTGTTTTTTCTCTGTTTTTTCTGGAAATATTTTTAAGATTTGACTGGCGGCTTTCACAAATACTGTATCCAAGTCATGAAACCAGACGGGGTCAAGTAAAAATCGGACTTTTTCGATATCTTCTTTGGCGATAGAAACATTACCACCGAAAGCAGATTCTAATGTATTGAGGTGTTTTGTTTCAATCTTTAAATGGTTAGCAATGATTTCTAGATACTGTTTTTCTCGTGTATCCATAGTGCCGTCTGCGGCGGACATTTCATATCCTAAACTGATGAGTAATAATTTCTCTGATTCTGTAAAAGTTGCAGTGAGTTGCAATAAATCCTTAATATTTTGATAGTTTTTTTGCTGGCGTACTCCTTTTACCATCAATTTCACTAATTGAGCCATATTTCCTTGATTTGGAATAAACTGACGCAGCGTAATTTTAAGGCGTTGAACTTCTTCTTCTGTAACTTGTTGATCGACAAAAATAACACCCAGTAATACAGACACTAAAGCCGCTAAAAATAAGATAGTTGGATTAATATCTTTTTCACGAATTTTTAATCCAGTAATATCAGATAGTAAATTTACGGTTTCGGTTTGAATTTGTGATACATCCATGATTCGGTATTTTCCTCAATATTGGCAACTTCTTGAAGTGAAAGCAACTATTTGCTAAAAGGGTAATCTATATTTAATGCTCTCTATCCAGAAAGTATGCACCAAACGAAACGTAAAATTACACTTGAATAAAAATTAACAATGATGAACTATATTTTTAGTGCAGCCGGTCAAGCGTTGTTAAATTCTGGTCAACTCACTCAAGTTACAAATGCAGCAGATCAACTCTTACCATTATTACGAAATCCTGAAAATGGTCAATTTGTAGAAATGGCAAAAGGTATAGCTAGTAATGGTAATGCTTTATCGCCTTTAATAGCAGCAAATCCTTTAAATGCTGTTATGGATATCGGAAAAATGTATCAGAATAATCAAATTTTAGGACAACTTGGTAATATTCAAGCGAGTTTAGGAGTATTACAAGCCAGTACCGCTTTTATTGGGGTTGGTGTGGTAGCAACAGTCGCACTATCAGCCGTTAATTTATGGCAAACAATCAAGCTAAAAAAAGAAGTGCAACAGTTAAGAGTAGAGGTTAAAGACGGGTTTATTGACCTTAAACAAGCTTTAAGCAATCAAGGTGTTGAGATTATTCAGCATATTAATAAAGTGGCTGAGGATATTGAATTTAAGCAGCATCGCCTGGAATATATTAAGGCTTACGCACGGTTTACTGAAGCAGTCAATTTAATTAAAGTCGCGACTTCCATAGAAGATTTAACCGCAAGAAATGTAGAACTTTCAAATGCGCGTCAAACTTTATCAGAATCTTTAGCGATGTATAATACTCCGCATTTATTATCAGAAACCTCTGCACTGGGAAAACTCCGGCGATACGAATGTGCTTGGTTAATTGAGCAGACAATTAGCTTAACGTATCAGCTACAAAATGAACTGAATGCTTTTCAAGCTTCTCTTTTAAATTTACAACAAAAAATTAGAAAAGATTCTGTTGATGTCATACAATCTTGTGAAAATAAAGCAGAGTTAGATTTTATCTTTCCTGAAATTACTCATATTTATCATCATGATTTAGCAGCACTTAAAGCATCACAAAATCAAATTGAATGGATGATGGATTTACCAGCAGATGAATTAAAGTTACTTGAAAGTGCAGATTTTACTGTAGACATTAATCAAGCAGAAGAAATAGAAACAACTACAATAGTAGAGCCGCCTGAATTTAAGCTTTATCAAGAATTACAAGAAAAATCTCATTATGCTGCGCTTAAAGATAAACTGCTATTTTTGATGCAGCCAGAATTACGACAACAATATGAAAAGTACGTGACTCGATATGCTAGAAATAGTGGTTTTCAAGCACTAAATAGCACGAATTTAAATCAAGCCTCTGATATCGCAGTAGCTAATTTATATTGGTATTTTAAAGTGCAAGATGAATCAGCAGAAGAAGTTCAATCTGTCGCCACTTAATACCTGATTCAGTTATATTTCTGGATGTGCCATATTATAAGGATTAATTACACTGTCAAAATCCTCAGCGCTAATATAACCGAGGGATAAACAAGCTTGTTTTAAAGTTAATCCTTGTTGATGTGCCACATGAGCCACATGAGCCGCTTTATCATAACCAATTTTCGGGGTTAATGCGGTGACTAACATCAACGATTGTTCCAGATAATGATTAATTTGTTCACGATTTGCTTGTAAGTCTACCACTAAAAATTCAGTAAAATTATTGCAACTATCACTTAAAATATTAATTGATTGCAATAGATTAAAAATCATCATCGGCTTGAATACATTCAGCTCAAAATGTCCTTGAGATCCGGCAATTGTAATGGCTGTATCATAACCCATGACTTGCGCCGCCACCATCGTTAAGGCTTCACATTGGGTAGGATTAACTTTCCCTGGCATAATAGAAGAACCCGGCTCATTTTCAGGTAAAATTAATTCTCCTAAACCACAACGGGGACCACTGCCGAGAAAGCGAATATCATTCGCTATTTTCATTAAAGAACAAGCTAATGTTTTTAACGCACCACTTGCCATTACAATTGCATCATGAGCCGCCATCGCCGCAAACTTATTCGGCGCAGAAATAAACCCAATTCCGGTAATATTTTGAATTCTGGCAGCCGCTTTTTCCGCAAACCCTTTCGCCGTATTTAACCCAGTGCCAACAGCCGTCCCGCCTAAGGCTAATTCATATAAATCGGGTAAAATCATTTCAATCCGTTTGAGATCGGCATCGAGTTGCGCCACATACCCAGAAAATTCTTGTCCTAAAGTTAAAGGGACAGCATCTTGCAGGTGAGTCCGACCAATTTTCACAATGTCTGCAAACGCCTCTGATTTGGCTTGTAGGGCATCTCGTAACAGTTTGACCTTCGGCAGCAATTTCTCGTGAATCGCTACAGCAGCGGCAATATGCATCGCTGTGGGGAATGTATCGTTAGAGGATTGAGACAGATTAACATGATCGTTAGGATGAATCGGATCTTTACTCCCCATTACTCCCCCGGCAATTTCAATCGCCCGGTTTGCTATCACTTCATTGACGTTCATATTACATTGTGTGCCGCTGCCCGTCATCCATACTCGCAATGGGAAATGATCGCTGAGTTTACCGTCTATAATGTCTTGGGCAGCTTGAACAATCAATTCTGTTTTTTCTGGGGATAGCTTGCCTAATTCCTGGTTAGTTTGGGCGGCGGCTTGCTTGAGGATAGCAAAAGCAGTAATCACTTCCGGCGGGATATAATCATTACCAATCGAGAAATACCGTAAGGATCGTTGGGTTTGTGCGCCCCAGTAGCGATCGCTTTGAACTTGAATTTCTCCCATACTATCGCGTTCGGTACGGGTATTTGATTCAGGCACTTCTGGGTTGATCACGATAATTTCTCCTTGAGGTCGTTATTCCAGGCAACCCTTATCTTAATATCAAGTTTGCAGCGATCTAAATATAAAATCCTTAAATCTTTTGATCGCCAACGCCGGGAGTGGAGAGTATAGCGCGTGCGCGTGCGCGTCAGAGGCCAGCCCCCGCGTAGGCGGGGGTCAAGCGTAGGCGGGGGTCAAGCGTAGAGACGTTACATGTAACGTCTCTACACGCCTGTCAGAAGTAGACTCATTTACTAATGTCAAACACAATTTCTTGTAGTGCTATGTATAGCAGACTGGCAAACCCATAGAGAAGATATCAAATCCTGCTTTCACTGGCGATCATGATCTAGATCACACCTTCTCGAAGTATTCATCACTCTATATATGGTACTAAGATCGCTCAAAATCATGACGATTTTCACAATCTAATTGAGAATCAATCACTTCTTATTCTTAGAAAATAGAGGAAGATAGAAACTGTAAAGAACAGAAATGATTTGGAGCAAACCCAATGCAACAGGATCTACGTTTAATCGACTCCGCTGACAACCTCCTTGACTGGATTAAATACTATACTCAACTCGAAGAGCAACATAAACTTCGCATTCTTTTTACTAATCTAGTCTCTTGCACTCAAGCATCTAACTTAAACAAGTTTCACTTACATCTTAAAATTGAATTTTTATAAGTTTCGATTAACCCACAATTCCTGAACGTAATGCCCTCACGGCTGCCTGAGTGCGATCGTCAACGCACAGCTTATTAAGAATATTACGAACATGGGTTTTTACCGTACCCACTGTCACATAAAGTTTTTCTGCAATTTCAGCATTACTACAGCCTGCAACAATTAACTCTAAAACTTCTAGTTCTCGTTCTGTGAGAGGATAGGTTTCTACCAGTTGCTGAACATCCGGTTGTGCAGATTTGATTTGTACTGTTTCCGGCTCTTGATTCGGGGTAGGTGATGTTTTAGTAACAGTTTTGACTCCCGTTGTTTCGGGTCGTTGAGCTTGTTGAAGTACAAGACGAGCAATATTGGGATCGATCCAAGTATTACCTTCTGAAGTGACTCGAATCGCCTGAACGAGAGTCTCTAAGCTAGCATCTTTTAAGCTGTAAGAGTCGGCACCGGCGGCAAATGCAGCCAGGACAGAATCTTCTTCTTCATGCATCGTCAAAATCAAAACTCTGGTTTGAGTAACTTGTTCGGGAACATCTGCTTGTTTGAAGCTTTGAGTTAACTCAACTCCATCCATATCGGGTAAACCAATATCAACAATGGCAACATCGGGTTGAGTCTCCTGCAGCAGTTGCAAACCCAAGCGACCATTGGCAGCATCTCCTATAACCTCTATGTCATCAACTTGCTTTAGTGCTGCCACCAAACCAATTCGACTTAGATCGTGATCTTCGACTAAAACAACACGAATTTTACTCATTATTCAGTAACTATCCATTTAAATTCAAGAATTGTCCCGTAACAATCACAATTTTTTATGACTTGTGGCAGAGAAGGGAGCAGAAAATATTGGCTAAAAAGGCAATAATCTCAATACTATTGATTTCTAATCCTCAGTAACATCAGCCCAAAGGTAGATTTTATTCAATTTAAAGAAAAATAATTATCTACACTGCTAGAGTCCTCGGATTAGGAGTAACTAAGGTTTACATGATAGTGGATTTTCAGCTTTCGATCTATTATTATCTATTGGTCGCGTTTTTATTCGTTAAACTAATAAAAATTTACAGATACAGCATTACCAGAATCAGGTGTTTGACACTTGACGGTACTCCACACCTTATACCCCCTATCTACATCAACAGTCTGAGATGTCTTAAACTAATCTTGTACTGCCATACATTAGGAAAATCAGAAGAATAACGCCTGATTTAACGCTGAGGGATCTTAAAATTTACTCGACAGTACCATAATATTATCAGATCCGGCAATATCATGACTTCCATTTCTTCGACTCCTGGTTCAGGTTATACTTTACCCGTTTTTGCTTGTGCTTCTGCGGTGGCTGCCCTACAACACCTGCATCAACTTGATGGCAAGCTGACAACCGTTCAGATAGACTTGGTTGAACCGACGGAAACAGTTAATATTGAAATCGAACAAGTTGCGCGGCTTCAACCCACACAGGCATTAGCAATTAGCCGTTCTCAACCCGGAGATAATTTAGACTTAACCCGCAATACACCGATTTGGGCGATAGTAGAACAGGTAGAGCAACTCGATAGGGAGGATGCCATTAGTTCACAAATCAGCTTGTGCGGGGGCGCAGGCATCGGATACGATCGTTTAAACGGCAAAGCTGCAATTTACCGTTACGCAAAACAACTGTTCCTCCACAATTTAACGCAGCAACTCTCCCCCACCGAGAAAATCCGGGTGACCCTGATTTTACCCGAAGGTCGTCAACTGGCACAACGTACATCCAATGAAGCGTTTGGTGTCGTTGAAGGACTCTCATTATTAGGCACAACAGGCATTGCTCAAGCCCTGACAACACCTGAACAGTTACAAGTTTATCAGACTGAATTGCGTTCTAAGGCTTCGCAGTATCAATGTTTAGTGTTTTGTTGGGGTGAAAATGGTCTGAATTTAGCTCAAACTTTAGGTATTCCCACTCAACAAACTGTTAAAACCGCCAATTGGTTAGGACCGATGTTAATCACGGCAGCAGAAGCTGGGGTTGAGTCGATTTTACTCTTAGGTTATCATGGTAAATTAATTAAATTAGCAGGAGGAATTTTTCATACTCACCATCATTTAGCCGATGGAAGATTGGAGATTTTAACGGCTCATTGTGCCGTCTTGGGTTTACCCCCGAAAGATCTATCAATTCTCTTTAATTGTGAGACAACAGAAGCCGCGTTAAACTATCTACAAAAGTTAGACCAGACTGTAGTAAATCTAACTGACGATCATTCCTGGGTTCTAAAAGTTTATCAGGCGATCGCGGAACGCATTGATCAACGGACTGCTACTTATATTCGTTCATTTTGCCCTCAAACCGTTCAGATTGGCTCAGTCTTATTTGACCGCCGTCGTCAAATTATTGTTAGAAGTAAAATAGGCGAAAAACTACTATCGCAAATATCTGCTGTGGATTAGCATCATGACTCTTTATTCTCAGAGAATAGTAGTCAATCTTTATGAGGAATTAAGAAATGCTAAAATAATAATTTTTCTGACGTAGCTTGCTAAAACTTTCTAGTTCTTTAATTCAGATGACTTTAACGTAATATCCGCCCAAAAGTTTCTGAATTTAATCTGCGATCGCCCGCAGTTTTTTATCCCTTTAATCTTTACGACTAATTCACACAACATGGCTTCCCAAACTGAGACACCGACACAATCGGAACCGACAGTTTCTTCTACCCCATCACTCAACCGACAAATGATTGTGATCCTTGATTTTGGATCTCAATATTCAGAATTAATTGCCCGCCGTATTCGGGAAACTGAGGTCTACTCAGAAGTAATTTCCTATCGTACCAGTGCCGAAAAACTGGCGACTCTCAATCCAAAAGGAATTATTTTATCCGGCGGCCCGAACTCGGTTTACGACGAAAGATCACCCCAATGCGATCCTAAAATCTGGGATCTAAATATTCCGGTTTTAGGGGTTTGTTACGGCATGCAATTAATGGTACGACAGCTTGGCGGAGACGTAGAACGCGCCAAACGGGCAGAATATGGTAAAGCGTCACTTTTAATTGATGATCCCACAGACCTACTAACAAACGTCGAAGAAGCCTCCACCATGTGGATGAGTCACGCAGACTCCTGTAGCAAGTTACCCGAAGGCTTTGCGGTTTTAGCCCATACTGAGAATACCCCCTGCGCTGCCATTGCCAATCATCAACGTAAACTATATGGCG
Organism: uncultured Lyngbya sp.; assembly: GCA_964434975.1. Classification (GTDB taxonomy): domain Bacteria; phylum Cyanobacteriota; class Cyanobacteriia; order Cyanobacteriales; family Microcoleaceae; genus JAAURB01. Next base: position 48,264 of record CAYSWY010000010.1, on the reverse strand, counting down.
TACAATTCCATCCAGAAGTGGTTCATTCTGAATATGGTTTAGCTTTAATTCGGAATTTTGTTTATCATATCTGCAACTGTCAACCCACATGGACAACGGAAGCGTTTGTCGAAGAAGCTATCCGGGAAGTGCGGGCAAAAGTAGGAGATAAGCGAGTCTTACTGGCCCTCTCTGGGGGGGTTGATTCTTCAACTTTAGCGTTTTTACTCCATCGCGCTATTGGCGATCAACTTACCTGTATGTTTATTGATCAAGGGTTTATGCGAAAGTATGAACCTGAACGATTAATTGAATTATTTAACGAAAAGTTCCATATTTCGGTGCAATATGTCAAGGCCCGCGATCGCTTTTTAGAAAAATTAAACGGGATCACAGATCCGGAGAAAAAGCGTAAAATTATTGGTCATGAATTCATTAAAGTCTTTGAAGAAGAATCAGCCCGTTTAGGCCCGTTTGATTATCTCGCCCAAGGCACATTGTATCCTGATGTAATTGAGTCAGCCGATACAAACGTTGATCCCAAAACCGGAGAACGTATTGCCGTTAAAATTAAAAGTCATCACAATGTGGGTGGCTTACCGAAAGATCTACGGTTTAAGCTGATTGAACCGTTACGGAAATTGTTTAAAGACGAAGTTCGTAAAGTAGGGCGTTCAATTGGTTTACCCGAAGAAATTGTTCGTCGTCATCCTTTTCCGGGCCCTGGTTTAGCCATTCGGATCTTAGGCGAAATTACCCCAGAACGCTTAAAAATCCTACGCAATGCCGATTTTATTGTCCGAGACGAAATCACCCGTCGGGGAATGTATCACGACTTTTGGCAAGCGTTTGCGGTGTTACTACCCGTTCGCAGTGTGGGCGTGATGGGGGATCAACGCACTTATGCTCATCCCATTGTATTGCGCTGTATTTCCAGTGAAGATGGCATGACAGCCGATTGGTCACGGGTCCCCTATGACTTGTTAGAAACCATTTCTAACCGTATTGTGAATGAGGTGGCAGGCGTTAACCGCGTGGTGTACGATATCACCTCCAAGCCTCCTGGAACCATTGAATGGGAATAAGAGATTGAAGGGTGTTGGGTGTAGGATGAGTATAAACCTCTGATTAGAATCATTAATCTTTATGGGTGAATTCCTACATCCTCACCTGCCACTACAAAAGAAAATCTGCGATCGCTTCGGCGGTCGTCATACACTGGGAAAAGTACGATTATGTTAACCTCAGTACGGATATTATTGATTAAGGTTGTGAGGAATTAAGATGGGACTAGAATATCCTAGTGATTTAAAATATACCGACTCTCACGAGTATGTCCGACTCGATGGCGAAATTGCCACCATTGGTATCAGTGCCTTTGCGGTCGATCAACTTGGGGATATTGTCTTTCTAGAACTTCCCGAAATGAATGATGCAGTCGAAAAGGGTGGCTCTATTGGTTCAATTGAATCTGTTAAAGCTGTTGAAGATTTAAAATCTCCTGTGAGTGGTACTGTGGTTGATTGCAATTCGGAGGTGGTGGACTCCCCAGAATTACTGGGTGAAGATCCTTACGGTGAAGCTTGGTTGCTTAAAGTTCGAGTCGATGATGTCACCGAAGTAGAGGACGCTTACTCCGCAGAAGAGTATCAAGCTTTAGTCTCAGGGGAATAATTAATCTGCCTGTTTGATTGATCATCCAATAGAGACGTTACCTGTAACGTCTCTACGCCGGAGATTATGACGTAATGGTTCCGGTGACTGGAGAGGAGGCGATCGCATAATCTTTGACTGGAATACGCCCCGCTAAATAAGCAAACCGACCCGCCTGGGTTGCTAAACCCATTGCAGTTGCCATGACAGGGGGTTGTTGAGCCAAGGCGATCGCACTATTAATTAACAATGCATCGGCCCCCATTTCCATCGCTGCGGCCGCCTCACTGGGTGTACCAATTCCGGCATCTACCACAACCGGAACCGTTGCGTTACTAATAATAATCTCAATATTAGCAGCATTTTTAATTCCTTGACCCGAACCAATTGGAGATCCTAAAGGCATAACCGTGACACAGCCTGCTTCTTGTAAGCGTTTAGCCAATAGGGGATCGGCATTAATATAAGGCAATACCGCAAACCCTTCTTTGACCAATATTTCGGCGGCTTCTAGCGTACCGATGGGGTCGGGAAGTAAATATTTTGGATCGGGAATCACTTCTAACTTGACAAAATTGTTGTCTTCCTGTCCTAATAATTTTGCCATTTCTCGGCCCAAACGCGCCACTCGGACGGCTTCTTCGGCGGTTTTGCATCCGGCGGTGTTGGGTAACATCCAGATTTTTGTCCAGTCAATGGCCTCGGCTAAACCTTCGTGTCCCGGAGCCTGGGTTTGAACTCGTCGCACTGCCACGGTGACAATTTCACAACCACTAGCGGCAATACTCTGCTGCATCACTGCCATATTTGAATATTTTCCGCTTCCGGTCATTAAACGCGAGTTAAAGGTTTTACCTGCGATGGTTAAGGGTGTATCAGTCGGTTGAATAACTGGTTTATCTAAAATTTGCATCTGTAGAGTGATAAAAGAATGAAAAATTAGTAATAAAGTTGGAAATTTTACAAAAAAGTTGTACGATAAGCAGCCTTGAAAGCTGCTAGGCTATCCTTGAAGTTTACCATGGCTAGAGATCAACAAGGGTGGACGCAAGCCCAGCTAGAACAATAGCCTGGATGAAGGTCGTGGTCAGGGGAGAGAAAAAAACGATCTGACTAGGATTAAGATTCAGAACTTGTCTTCTCAGGGTCGCTTCCACAGAATTCTAGGATGGAAAACAGATCGAGTTCATCAGTTACTCTCAGATTAGGAGAAAGGAACATTTTATTTGTTCGAGTGGTCTAACATCTATTGATTGAGCTGACTTCATCTTCTCTATCCTTACATATTTGGGATTACCTAAAATTCTTCTTAAATATCACTCTATTATCGTAACTAAGAGGAAGCATCTGAGGGAGGATGATCTTGTATTTGTCGTTTTTGAATAATAATCTGTATCATTAATCCGAATAAACCGACAGCAGCAATGGTAAATACACCTGTTCCTAATGCACACATTCCTATCACTAAAGTTCGGACAGCAGAGGCAATTTGTATGGCATATGGATTGCCGGAACGAATGGGAGTTTCTGCTAAAGTTTGAGCCACTGAAGATGTTAATAAATATGAGGCGATCGCAAATCCACTGGCAATTAAAGATCCAGTTAAACAGCGGAACGGACTCACTTTAGTTAAGTCAGTTTTTGAGGTTGAATTGGTTTGATTTTGTTCTGTCATGGTAGAGAGTAGTAAGGAGTCAGACGTAGAGACGTTACATGTAACGTTTGTACAGGAGTAGGGGGTAGTTATAGTATTAAAAATCTTAGAACGTTATGCTATAACTTTTATATTATGCCAAATAGATTAGGCTAAAGTAATTCCATTTGTAATAAATTGAGCCGTCCAAAACTCTAAATTCGGGTCAGCCATTTGTTGTTTAACAGCTTTCATAACAGCAATGGCTTGTTCATAGGATTCTGTTAAAGCAAATACGGTTGGCCCTGAACCCGACATCATTGTTCCGAGTACATTTTGACTGGCAAAAGCTTCTCGTAATTGTACAATTTGGGGATATTCAGGTAAGGCAACTTTTTCTAAATCATTGTGTAATAACTGACCGATTTTTTCTCCTTCATCGTGTAAAATTGCAGACACAATTGCGCCCGAATGAACTCGTTGTCGCCGAGTTTGCAGATCTTGCGGTTGAGAAACATAAGTATCGCTAAATTGTTGGCGATAGGTTTTGTATGCCCAAGCGGTGGAAATCGAGAGATTATTATATTTTGCCAAAACAACGTGAAAATGATCTAAATTTTTCAACGGAGATAACATTTCTCCCCGGCTGGTGGCTAACAGCGTTCCCCCGCGAATACAAAAAGGTACATCCGATCCAATTTGTGCGCCAAATACCTGTAATTCCTCCTTGGTCAGTCCCAATTTCCACAAAAGGTCTAAACCGACCAAAACAGCCGCCGCATTGCTAGAACCCCCAGCTAAGCCCGCTGCAACCGGAATTTTTTTATCAATGTTAATGTCTACACCGCCATACTGTGCCATGGCATCGGGAAACTGTTGCGCCATTAATGCTGCTGCGCGATAAGCTAAATTGGTTTTGTCTGTCGGAACTTCCGGGCTATTACAGCGGACACTAATGGTATCAATGCTAATGGGGTTGAGGGTAACGATGTCTGCTAAACTAATACTTTGAAGTACCATCGCCAACTCATGAAATCCATCAGGGCGATCGCCAATAATCTCAAGATATAAATTAATTTTAGCTGGGGCGAGTAAAGAGTAAGTTTGCATTTTTGTTAAACGTTAGACTGTAATTGGGTAGAAATTAAATCACTTAAAGCCACCCATTGTTTAACCCCTAGATCTTCAGCGCGGGCCTGGGGATTAATCTTTAATTGTTCCAGCAATGGGGTCAATTGATCGGGTTGAGTAATACTTTTTAAATTATTTCGTAACATTTTACGTTTATTGGCAAACCCCAACTTGACTAATGTTTCCAAATGGCGGGGATTTTTAGCGGGGGTGTCAATGGGACGCGGACGTAACCGGACAACCGCAGAATCTACTTTTGGCCGGGGATGGAAGGCTTTGGCGGGGACTTCACAGATCAATTCACAGTCGGCGAGATATTGTACCCGGACTGATAATGCCCCAAATATTTTACTACCCGCTGTGGCACATAAACGCTGAGCGACTTCTTTTTGAATTAATAATACAATCAATTCATGAGGATTAACCACAGGCTGGCTTAAGCTTCCCAACAGTTTTTTGATAATGGGGCCTGTAATATTATAAGGAATATTGGCAACCACTTTATTGATCGGTTGAAACTTTGGAAAATCCTTGATTAAACTTTCTAAATTAAATTCTAAAAAATCTCCCTGTAGCAATAAAAAATTATCAATATTTCCCAGTTTTTTGACTAATTTTTTACTGAGATCTCGATCAATTTCAACCGCTACAACTGTTTCGGCAAACTTTAATAAATCTTGGGTTAAAATTCCGGTACCAGGGCCAATTTCTAAGACTTTATCCGTGGGTGATAACTCAGCAGCAGTAATAATTTGATTTAACGCCGTTGGACTGCGTAGCCAATGTTGGGCAAATTGTTTACGGGGATGGGGCATTGTGTTTATTTTTGTAAAATTATCAGGTGAACAGGAAAATGCTAAGGCATTCTTGTAGACAAGATTAAAGATATAATACAGGAGTCTGAGACCGTGCAGTTTGATATTCGTTACAAACCTGCTTTTGCGACTATTTTTGTTACCCTAGAACCAGGCGAAACCATCACCGCCGAAGCTGGAAGTATGGTCAGTATGGATGCAGATTTATCAGTCAAAACTACATTTTCAGGCGGATTCTTTTCTGCTTGGCTAAAAAAGATGTTCGGCGGAGAATCATTATTTGTTAATACATTTACCAATAATACTTCTTTTTCTAGACAGCTTATTTTATCTCAATCTACTCCCGGAGATATTGTAGCCGTTGAATTATCCGGACAACAACAATTATGCTTTCAGCCGGGGGCTTATATTGCCAATACACCCAATATTAAATTAGGCGTTGGATGGGCAGGCTTTAGCAGTTGGTTTGCCGGAGAAGGATTATTTAAGCTAAAAGTAAAAGGAAAAGGTACAGTATTTTTTGGCGCTTATGGTGGTATCAGTCAACAATATATTACTCAAGATTTTATCGTCGATAACGATCATTTAGTGGCTTATGAAGAAGGGATTAAAATGGGAATTGGTTTAGCTGGAGGTTTATTGGGTTCGATCACCTCTGGAGAAGGATTTATTAATAGATTAAAAGGCAAAGGTGTGATTTATTTACAGTCTCGAAGTAAAAGTGGATTGGTTAAGTTTTTATCTCCTAGATGTCGTTAAGGGAGGTAATAGGTAATAGGTAATAGGTAATAGGGATAAAAAGGCTTTCGGTGACTCCTGTACTGACGTTCCATGGAACGTCTCTACTAACTCCTGTCTCCTGAATTCTGTCTCAGCCACGGGCGCATGCAATGCGCCCCTACTCCTGACATTAATAAAAACGATTAATTTTTGAAGCTTGAAAAAATATCTTATTTAAATTTATGGAAATCCAAATTATCCAACAACCCGATAACGCTGTTGCCCGTGTAACATTAGCAGCCAGAGAAGAATTAATAGCAGAAGCAGGGGCAATGATTGCAATGAGTGAATTTATTAATACGACTACCACGCTGCGAAAAGGAAAAAGTGGCGGTGTATTAGGAGGACTCAAAAGAATGATGGCAGGAGAATCTTTATTTTTAAGTGTTTTTTGTTCACCTAGACACAATGGAGAAGTCTTTTTAGCACCCCAACTCATGGGAGATATCTTACATTATCCCTTAAGAAAAGATGGCTTAGTGGTACAAGCAACTTCTTATTTAGCCAGTAGCGAGACTATCGAAATGGATTTAGGTTTTCAAGGGTTTAAATCCTTCTTTTCAGGTGAATCAATTTTCTGGTTAGATTTATCAGGATATGGGGATATTCTTCTGAGTTCTTTTGGCGGAATTTATGAGATTGATGTCAACGGAGAATATATTGTAGATACGGGTCATATTGTTGCCTTTGAAAAAAGCTTAGAATTTGAAATTACTAAACCCGGTAAAAGTTGGTTAGGGGCATTTTTCGGCAAAGAAGGATTAGTTTGTCGGTTTCATGGCCGAGGTAAACTCTACTGTCAAACCCATAACCCCACCAGTTTTGGTCAGTTAATTGGGCCGTTGTTACCGCCGAGAAAATCATCCTAGAGTTCCTTAGTTTGATATAGTAAGTGTCAAGGAAATTTTGCCCTCACCGCCGGGGTTATGGCGCAATTGTTGGAAACAACCCTAATTTTCCATTCTGATAATACTTCATTAACCCTCACCGCCGGAGTAATGGCGCAATTGTTGGAAACCCCATCGCTGTTATCAGAATTGCTGTAAACCCGACTATTTCCTTGAGGGGGATGAATTTAAAGCAGACCTCTCCCCAACCCCTCTCCTAGCAGGAGAGGGGCTTAAGATCTTTGATCTGTTTGCGGTTGGCGTTGCGGCTTTGCGATCGCGCGTGATTGAGTCGTATCGTTAACTCGTTGAGGTGTTTTTTACAATACTTCTCCACTTCTCCAATATTTGCTAAAAGAAAAGACCATAAAGACCATTCGTTCCCTCTCCTCCCAGGAGAGGGCTAGGGAGAGGTCATCAAATTCACCTGTTACCCGTTCCCCGTTCCCTGTTCCCTAGCGCTACGCGCCACAAATCAACAAATATTTATGACCAATAGCGTAGGATTCCATAGAATAAGGAAATAGAATAAGGAATATGTGATTTTATGAGGGGTCTTGATACTGCATGGAAAAGCCAATTCGTTCCCTAGCAGTTGGACAGGGAGTATTACGAGGGCTGAACTTACGGCCTGAAGAAGTCGAACGTACCCTGTTGATGTTTGCTGTGTATACCCTCACTTCAATTGGGTTAATTTGGCTAGAACTGAGTACAGTTGGCTTGTTCATCGATCAATACGGCGCGGATAAACTACCTTGGATTTATATTGCTAGCGCTGTCATTGGTTCTAGTTTGGGTGTGGTTTACTCCTGGCTGCAAAAAGTTCTACCCTTGCGCCGGGTGATTGTGGTTATCCTGTTATTAATGGCAGTCCCCCTATTTCTCTTCCGGGTGGGAATTGGCAAGCAATTTCAGGTATTTGGTTTCGGTGTAGAATTTCTGACTTTATTTTTTATGTGGTTATGGGTGGAAGCCTGTTACCTCCTCAATGATCTTAATACTTCCATTACCGCTAACCAACTGTTTAATATTCGCGAAATTAAACGAACTTATCCCATTGTCAGTAGTGGTTTTCTGGTGGCGGGTATTGTCAGTGGATTTTCTTTACCCGTTGTCCTGCGAGTCGTGGGACTGAATAACGTCACTCTCCTATCTGGGTTAATGTTGGGGGCGGGGGCGTTGATTTTGTTCTATTTATCTCAAAGTTACGAACAATCTTTTCCCGATAACTCCCGTTGGACTCCTGAAGACGAACAGCCAGAGTTTAGTAGCCGCAACATCAAGGGGCCCCTGCAAGGTTATGTCATTCCTCTGGTGGCATTTTTTGTGATGGCGGAAGTTCTCTATGTGTTGGTTGATTTTCAATTCTTTAGTCAATTAGAACTTCAAAATGATGCAGGGGGTGTGGGGGGTGCGAGTGGAATTGTTAGTTTCCTGGGAGTATTTGAAGGTATTCTCAGTACATTTCAAGTCTCAACTCAGTGGTTTGCCTCCAGTCGCTTAGTGGAAAGAACCGGGGTATTTGTGACGGCGATGATTTTACCCATTGGCATAGCAGCCTTAGGCTTGTTTTCTCTAGTGGGCAATATCACGGGATTATTTTCTATCTTTCTCGGGTTTATTATTCTACGCTTCCTCGATGAACTCTTTCACTACACTTTAATTGAAACTACTGGCGCAGTATTATTTCAACCCCTACCGGATAATACCCGTAGCGATATTCAAACCCTAGTTAATGGCGTATTTGAACCCCTCTCAACAGGAGCCTCTGGAATTATTATTCTACTGGTTCTGGCGTTTAGTCAATGGATCATCCCAACTCAATCCGAAACTGGATTTCTACAAAATCAAAGTTTAATCTTTGTCGGAGTCATTATATTGCTGGCGGGGGTTTGGATGGCGGTGGTTTGGGCAATTCGTTCGCAATATGTTAATTTATTAGTCCGTAGTGCAGAACGGGGCCGACTCGGAACAACGGATATTGATATGCGCGCCCTTAAACGCTCTGTCGCTGAAACCCTGAGCCAACCGAAACCCGAGGCAGATAAGCGTTCCTGCATTGAATTATTGAGTAAACTCGATCCAAAAAATATTGGTGAAACCTTAGTGCCGCTGTTGAATGATTTACCCCCAACATTACAGCGCCAAAGCTTAGAAACGATGCTGGAACATCCCAACCCAGCTTATTTAGACCAGATGCGATCCTTTTCGCGGCAACCGTTACCCCCGGAAGTATTAGCCTTAGCATTACGGTATATTTGGTTAACCGAATCTGCTCCTGATATTAATCAATTGCGCCCTTATCTTCAACCTCAAGTTGATCCGGTCGTACGAGGCACAGCAGCGGCCTTAATTATGCGTCGAGGCGATCGCGAACAAAAAGCCGCCGCAACCAATGTTATTCGTCGAATGGTGACAGCTACAGAAGAACGAGAACGAGTGATGGGAACCCGCGCCATGGGGGAAGCGGACTCTTTACAAGTATTGCGACTGTATCTTAGTGATTTATTACAAGATGAATCTTTACGAGTTCGTTGTGCTTTACTCGATGTGATTGCCGGGACCCACATGGAGGAATATTATCCCTCTCTATTACGCGCCTTATCCTATCGTTCCACCCGCGAGGCCGCCCGTCAAGCATTAGTTAGACTCGGGAATGAAGCCATCCCATTATTAGTCGAAGTGGCACAGGATATTTATAAACCCGATTTAGTCCGACTGCAAGCCTGGAATGCCATCGGTGAAATTGGTAGTTTAGAGGCCCTCGATACTTTAATTAACCATCTGATGACTTCTTGGGGTCATACCCGACGTAGTATTTTACGAATATTGCTTAAAATTCCCGAGGATGCAGGAATTGAAGGGGTCTTAGACCGGATCGGTCGCAGCGGTTTAGAAGCGTTAATTGAGCAAGAATTAATGTTTATGGGGCAAATTTACGCGGCTTTAATTGATTTATCTTTAGAATCTGAATCTAACTCAACCTTTACCGGAGAAATGTTAGATTTAGGTAGCGCTCAAATTGATGCTAACTCCTCCCCCCAATTTCTCCACCGTGCCTTGCGGAGTATGGAATTAGACGCGGTAGATCGGTGCTTTTTACTGATGAAATTTTTGTATCCCCTCAGTTCGATCCAAGCCGCCGCCTTTAATATTCAATCCAATGCAATATCCAATTTGGCACGAGGATTAGAAATTTTAGATAATACTGTTGATATTAGCAGCAAGCGATCGCTCATTAGCTTACTTGATCGTTGCCCATTATCCGAAAAATTAGAGCTTTTAACCCCTTTAATGATATATCGACCCCTCAAACCCAGCGATCGCTTACGTCAACTCTTAGAATTACGTCATTTCCTCTCTGACTGGGGGTTAGCCTGCTGTTTCCATCTCGCCCGTACTTCTCGCTGGAGTCTAACTGCTGAACAAACCTTGATGTGTCTGCGTCATCCCACAGGCTTTGTACGTGAAGCAGTTCTATGTTATTTAAAGATAGCCTCGCAGCGAGCTTTGATAGAATTATTGCCAATGCTGCAAACTGATCCTGATCCTTTGGTTGCAAACCAAGTTAGACAACTGATGAGCGAATTAGGATTAGAAAATGGTCAGTCAGTCTAAAAACATCACCCGATAAATACCCTAAGCCTTTTATTTTTCCTCAATTGAACATTCACTCAAATTTTGCATCTTATTTGAACTCAAACTAATGTTAACCAGTGTTGAACGTTTATTATTTGTCCGAGGAGTCCCGATTTTTGCTGAATTACGGGATGATTTCTTAGTTCGTTTAGCCTCTGTAATGGATGAGTTATCTTTTCCAGCAAATCATAATATTGTGACCCAAGGACAAGAAGGTCGTTCACTTTATATTGTGGTTTATGGCCGGGTACGGGTGCATTTAGGCGATACGCCTGACAGCACGCTACGCGATCGCGATCTAACACAATTGAAAGAAGGGGCCTGTTTTGGCGAAATGTCGTTATTTGATGCAGAACCCCGTTCAGCTTCCGTCACAACCTTAGAGCCTTGTATTTGCCTAATGTTAACTCAAATGCAGCTTTATGATGCCATTGATGAAACCCCTGGCATTGCTATTAATATTATTCGGATGTTATCTCGTCGTGTTCGAGAATTGAACCAAAAAATGAATGCTAAAACCACTCCTGAACCTGCAACATTAACAGAAGTTCCCTCTGGGAAAAGTTAGTTTTTATTGGCGCGTTATTCGTTGGCACGTTATTTGTTGTTGCAGGAGAACAGACCTTCCTATAACAGGCAATAGAAAGGCAACAGATAAACTCTTACTAATAACTAACAACTAACAACTAATAACTAAATCAATATGAGCTTAATTGTATTCGGTAGTTTAAATATGGATTTAGTGGCACAAACGCCACGTTTACCGACCCCTGGTGAAACCGTTCAAGGTCAACAGTTTTTTACAGCATCCGGTGGAAAAGGAGCCAATCAAGCGGTTGCGGCGGCTCGTTTGGGAGCCGTAACTTATTTAATTGGACGAGTGGGTGATGATCAATTTGGAGCAGAATTATTGAGGGGCTTAAAGGCCGATCAAGTTAATATTGAACAGATATTAATCCAGCCTCAAATAGCTTCCGGTGTGGCAATGATTACAACCGATAATCAAGGAGAAAATACAATTGTTATTGTCGTCGGAGCAAATGGAAAAGTGGATGAAACAGATGTTCAACGAATGCTGCCTTTATTGCCCACAGCCACCGCATTATTATTACAATTAGAAATACCTGTTTCGGCTGCGATCGCCGCTGCAAAAGCCGCTAAAAATGCCGGAGTGAAAGTGATTTTAGATCCCGCACCTGCACCGGATAATTTACCCGAGGAATTGTATGATTTAATTGATATTATTACACCGAATGAAACGGAAGCGCAGCGTTTAACTGGAGTAGAAATAACGGATAAAAATTCTTGGATTAAAGCTGCCAATATTTTATTAGAACGAGGCGTAAAAACAGTTGTGATTAAGTTAGGAGATAGAGGAGTATTTTGTATCAGTTCATCTCAACAATTTCATGTTTCCTCTTTTCCAGTTAAAGCCATAGACACAGTAGCAGCAGGAGATGCCTTTAATGGGGCAATGGCAACAGCTTTAGATCGGGGTTTATCCCTCCGAGAAGCAATGGTTTGGGGCGCTGCGGCGGGTGCGCTGACCACCACAAAAGTTGGTGCACAACCCGCTTTACCCCATTGGGAAATATTTGATAATTTTTTGCATTAATAAATTGATAAGTTAAGCCAATTAAATATTTTTTATCTCTAAAATAGAGAATTATTGCTAAACTATATATTGGAGATTACGACTTAAGAAAAATTGACGAGGAGAACGAACGATGCCACATACAATTGTGACAAATACTTGTGAAGGGGTAGCTGATTGTGTTGAAGCCTGTCCCGTTGCTTGTATTCATCCAGGGCCGGGGAAAAATACAATTGGAACAGATTGGTATTGGATTGATTTTGATACTTGTATAGACTGCGGAATTTGTGTAACGGTTTGTCCTGTTGATGGTGCTATTTTGCCAGAAGAACGACCGGAATTACAACAAACTCCCCAATAATTAAAACTAATATTAATCATCTAGAGACGTTTGAAAGTAGCGTCTCTATTTATTGTAATTGAGCAATCCTGTCAAGTTATAAAAAAATACTATATTAATTTTCTCTTGTTCTCCTTGGGCAATTTACCCATCAGTTGCTAACCTTCAATATTGGAATGATTATCGCTTTGCTCAAAGTCAGAAGCCTGCCAAGAGCGAAGGCGGGGATCAGAAGTTGTTTTTTTAATAATTTAATGGTTCATACTTTCTACTTCTAGACGTAGAAATTGGGTTTAAAACCCCCGCTATAAATTTATTTTAGCGCTCTTCAATTAGTGGTGAGTTTCAATCTCCAACTATATTGATACTTCAGATGGGGCTGACTTACGCCTAACGGCACGCTGCGCGAACACACTTCTGACTTCTTGAAGCATGACCCGAAGATCGTAAAATGCTACTGTAACAAATATTTATGTCTGATATCCCATCACCTGCCGTTAAAAATTTCAGAATTTAAGAAAATACTCTGTTATTTTACCCAGATGGGGAAAGACTAGATTAGAATAGAGCTTATACCTGTGGTAATATTTCCCGTTAGGAGAATGCTCAGGTTAAAAGTAATTGTTCATCGAAGTTTAAATCAATGGCGATCGCGGAGTCGAACCCTTCTTCTCAACAGCCAGACAATCAACCGTCTGAAAAAATCCATTTGCCGAAAACCAGCGAATCTGAAACCCTAAAAAAGATTCGCCATACTGCCTCTCATGTCATGGCAATGGCCGTACAAAAGCTGTTTCCGAAGGCACAAGTCACGATTGGCCCTTGGATTGAAAATGGCTTCTATTACGATTTTGATCATCCTGAGTCTTTCACCGATAAAGACCTCAAAGCCATCAAAAAAGAGATGGTTAAAATTATCAAGCGTAAACTGCCTGTAGTGCGTGAAGAAGTCAGTCGCGAAGTTGCCAAACAACGGATTGAAAATCTGAGTGAACCCTACAAACTTGAAATTTTAGAGGGTTTAGAAGAACCGATTACAATTTATCATCTCGGCGAGCAGTGGTGGGATTTGTGTGCTGGCCCCCACGTGGAAACCACCCAAGAGATTAACCCCAAAGCAATTGATTTAGAAAGCGTTGCGGGGGCCTATTGGCGCGGGGATGAAACCAAAGCCCAACTGCAACGAATTTATGGTACAGCTTGGGAAACCCCCGAACAATTAACCGAATATAAACGGCGCAAGGAAGAGGCTCTCAAACGGGATCATCGGCGTTTAGGTAAAGAATTAGGGTTATTTATCTTTGCAGATCCAGTTGGCCCAGGATTACCCTTGTGGACACCCAAAGGTACTATTTTACGCACCACTTTAGAAGATTTTCTTAAACAAGAACAACTCAAACGCGGCTACTTACCTGTCGTTACGCCTCATATTGCCAAGGTAGATTTATTTAAAATTTCTGGACATTGGCAGAAATACAAAGAAGATATGTTCCCAATGATGGCAGAAAGCACCGAGGCAGCAGCAGCCGAACAGGGTTTTGTCATGAAGCCGATGAACTGCCCGTTTCATATCCAAATTTACAAAAGTCAGTTGCGTTCTTATCGAGAATTGCCCGTCAGATTCGCTGAATTTGGCACAGTATATCGCTATGAACAATCCGGGGAATTGGGCGGACTAACTCGGGTTCGTGGCTTTACTGTAGATGATTCTCATTTGTTTGTCACCCCCGACCAACTCGACGAAGAATTCTTAAATGTGGTGGATTTAATTCTATCGGTGTTTAAGAGTTTACAACTGAAGAACTTTAAGGCTAGATTGAGTTTCCGTGACCCAGACTCAGATAAGTATATTGGTTCTGACGAAGCTTGGAATAAAGCCGAAAATGCCATTCGTCGCGCCGTGGAAACATTGGGAATGGATCATTTTGAAGGCATCGGTGAAGCTGCCTTTTATGGCCCGAAACTGGACTTTATTTTCCAAGATGCCCTAGAGCGTGAATGGCAACTGGGGACTGTTCAGGTCGATTATAATTTACCGGAACGATTTGAGTTAGAATTTGTAACTGAAGAAGGTAATCGCCAACGTCCGGTCATGATTCACCGCGCTCCTTTTGGTTCCCTAGAGCGTCTAATTGGGATTTTAATCGAGGAGTACGCTGGAGATTTTCCGCTGTGGTTAGCCCCCACACAAATCCGTTTATTACCCGTGAGTGATGAGTATTTACCTTACGCCCAAAACGTGGCTAAAGAGATGCTACTCTCTGGAATTCGTGCCGAAGCCGATAACAGTCATGAACGACTTGGGAAACAAATTCGTAATGCTGAAAAGGAAAAAATCCCGGTGATGGCAGTGGTGGGCGCTAAAGAAGTTGAGGCAAATAGTCTCAGTGTTCGGACTCGAAAATCTGGAGAATTGGGTGATTGTCCCGTTAAAGAAGTAACGGAACGATTGAAAAATGCGATCGCTCAATATGAAGATTTTTAACAGTTACTTTCTTCAAACTCTACCAACAAATCTGATATTATCGGGGTGAGTCGGTGGATGGATTGATTGAATGAATTCATCCGCTACTAAAATAAGTCTTAGGATTCAATTTACTGATCAAGTTCAGGAAAAAGTGGTACAGTTTGAAGAGATTGCATCGCTCTTTGTATGGAGTGTTATGACCCATTATTTAATCCTTAATGGGATGGGATCAAGTATAATAAACTCAGATGAACTTAAATAAAGAAAAAAGTTTATTATGAGTGTAACTAAAAAAGAAGTAGAATCCTTGTTGAAAAACTTACCTGAAGATTGCTCTCTTGAGGATATTCAATATCATCTTTATGTGATAGAAAAGTATCGTCAGGGAGTTGCAGCAAGTAGCACAACTCGGAAATTAAGACAAGACGAAGCGGAAAGTTTATTAAGTAAATGGGTTATCAAGTAGTTTGGTCGCCAAGAGCCTTAGATGATATCGATGCTATTGCTGCTTATATTGCTCGGGATTCTGTATCCTACGCAGCAGCGGTGGTACAAAGAATCATTGAGGTCACTCGTAATTTGAATGATGCTGCCTTATCGGGTGGAATGGTTCAAGAATTTGGTGATGAAACTATTCGAGAAAAGTTTGCTTATACTTATCGAATTATTTATCAAATAGAAGGTGAAATGGTTACGGTTTTAACTGTGATTCATGGTAAACAACTTCTGCAATTAGAGTAAAAATACTCACTTACTTTATTATTTTTTTTAATATCCTTCCTCAACGGCTTAACTGAGTCACTTGGGGAGGGACTTATTTTATTAGTTGTGGGTTATGTATCATTTGTTATTAGGTGAAGAGGAGGAGATTAAGTCAGGAGTCTGCAATTCACGCCCGTCTGCAATTCACGCCCGTTAGGAAAGCCAACGCAAATCCCTGTAGCAAGATTGCCTACTCCCGACAAAGACCAATGTCCATCACAAACAACCATTTCTAATGTCCCTTGAAGTCTAGGCGGGTAAACTGTTTTGAGCATTGAATGAATATGTTATTGTTTTGGCAGACTCTATAATTTTTCAAACCTAATCGATAACGTAGTGATGAAACATCACGTTTGTATAACCATTGGCATCAATCAATATCAGTTTCTCCAACCGTTGAGTTATGCTCAACAGGATGCAGAAGCGCTTCAGGAATGCTTAACAACAACATCTGGATTCTCTGCTGATAAGTCTGTCTTGATTAGTGATACTTCTCCCCATCTCTGGGGAATTCCAACGACTCCTGAACGAGACAATATTCTAGACTGGATCGAGGGAGTCTGTCGAGAACAACTCACCCCAGACGATACTTTATGGTTCTTTTTTAGTGGCTACGGCATCAGCTACGAGGGGAAAGACTATTTATTACCCATAAACGGTAACCCTTCTAACATCGAAGCAACGGGTATTCCAGTACAGTTAATCTATGAACGCTTAAAACAAGCGGCCGCTGAAACTGTAATGGTGTTGTTTGATATTAACCGTAGTCAAGGCGCTAGAACGGGTAAAATCGTCGGTTCAGAGTTGATGAAGTTAGCCTCTGAAATGGAAATTCCAACGATCTTATCCTGTCGTTGCGAAGATCAACTTTCCCGTGAAACCTCAGCTTTACGCCATGGCTTTTTTACCGCTGCATTACTCGAAGCACTGCAAAGCGGAGAACATCAAACCATTCAAGCACTGAGTCAGTTTCTCTCTCAGCGTCTACCGCAATTAACCGAACAGCATCTACGTCCTGCTCAAGATCCTGTATTAGTGGTACATCCACCGGAAAAAGCCAATACAGTGATTTTACCGGAATATCCCTCACCCTTAGCAGCGGTTTCTCAGCAGAATGGTAATGCAGCACTGTATACCACCCTAGAAGCAACTTCTAATGGCTCTCAGCCAGATATTTCGCCCCCTGAGTCCTCTTTTACTCCCCCTCAGAGTCAGTCTCAACCCGCACCCGCGACTTCTACTCTCGGTCATTCTGACTCTTCTTCTATTCCCCCTTCTCCACCGACAAATAGCTCTCGTCCTCGTCTTGCCCAAGATACTGTTAAACAAGAAACTATGTCTGAAGGCTCTTTTGTAAAACAACTGGCTTTATGGAGCGGCGCAACGGCTCTATTACTGTTATTAGGCGTTTTCTATACCAATAAACCGACATTATTGGGTCAGAGAAATTCTCAGTCTGAATTAGTGGCTCCCACAGAAGTTGTGGCTGCCCCAGAAACCGCGCCTCCCCCAACCCCAGAGACCGTTACAACCGACTCAGAAGCAGCGACAGCTACCCCCGACTCAGAGGCAAATCAAGCCATCTTGACTCAAGCCAAAGCACAGTTAAAAGGGGTTTCTGCTTCTAGTTTTAGTAACGCGATCGCTCAAATTCGTCAAATTCCCAAAAGTGATCCGGCATATCCTGAAGCACAACAGGAAATTGAACGTTGGAGTCAAACCATTTTAGATGTGGCTGAGGGACGTTCTCGCGGGGACGATTTTCAAGGTGCAATTGCGGCGGCTATGTTGGTGCCGGATGCTAATGAGAAGATGTATCAGCAAGCACAGCTAAAAATTCAACAATGGGACGGGCAACGGCAACAGCTTAAAATTAATCAAGCGTTGTTAAAAGTGGCTCAAGGCAGAATTAAAGCAGGACAAGCTTCTTCTTATAATAATGCGATTAATGAAGCCAATAAGATTGAAGCAGGTCAGCCGGGTTATCAAGCGGCGCAAACCCAGATCGATCAATGGAGTCAGGAAATCTTAAAAATTGCTCAGGCTCGAGCGAAGAATAATCAATTTAACACGGCAATAGAAGCGGCTACTTTAATTCCTGAAGGCAGTTCTGCCTATGATACTGCTCAAAAAGCAATCAGTGAGTGGAAAACAAAGTAACAGAATCAAATTTAAGAATAACTCTCAAGGGTGGCAATGTCCACCCTATTTTTATGACCTAATATTACTCTGAATTTCGAGTATTAGTTTTTTTATGGTTAATTATTCTACGATTCATTAACGTTTTGATAATAGGTTTGTGCTTGATCATAAAACTCTGTGAAAGCATCATGATTGGCGAATGCTCTTTTCGGAATAGAATGTCCTTGCAGATTTCCCATCATTATAAAAATATAGTCTTTATTTTTGAAGATTCCGGTAAGTCCACTCCATTTAATGTGGGACTGATTGAAAGATGTTGATTCTATAAATACTTCTTCTGTAAGAGAAATTGTATGTTCTCCAATCACACCCTTGCCTTTTTGTTTTAATACTCTGGCGCTTGATCTATATATTAACTGGTTGAAAATTAGATTTGAAATATTCCAAATCGCGATGAGTACTAATATTTCAAATAGCATATTAGCAATATAATAAATAGAGAATTGTTGCCACGATAACAATCGAATACACGGCACTAGTGCAAGAATAGCTATAGAGATTTTATTATTTATTTTAGTAGCAGGTGATACTTTTTTGAGAAAATGTAGTCCTGCAATAATATCTTTCTCTTTAAGGTGATAAGTAATTTCCATAAATATTACCTACAATTGATTTCAAGATGGTGTAGAGATTAGTGCGACTCAAACAAAACAAAAATCAGGCTCAAATCTAGCCTAAACTCACTCTCTGCTTAATGAATTGGTCAGGCGTGAAGCGTTAACCCACTTGGGGGAATTTCATCAAACTCTAGTTCAGTTATAGCATAGTGACGTATTAACTCATTTCACCCATCAACAACTCCCTACGCCACCCAACTTGACCCGCAGGACTAGAAATTGACCCTTTTTCAGGAATCTTCACATCCTGTCGTGTAGCCGCCTGCAATTTTTGAGGAAATTTTGAACTTAATTGTATTCACTAGCAGTCTAATTAGCAATCGAGCGCGAAAATCCGGCATCGCAAAGCGCTGATGCCAAACCCAGAGGGAATTTATCTATCTCTCACAGGATTTTCAGGAAAAGGTTACATGATGTAAACAGTTGCTCATTATGTTACTTTTTCTTTACACTGCATCAAATCACGCAATACTAGCGACTCAGGAGTTTTGAGTATGACATCAGGGTTCAGTAATCAACGATTGAAACATTGGGTGTTTAATGGCATCAAGCGGCCTGCGGCGGCAACACTATTAGGATTAGCGCTGATGACATTAATGAGTGCCATTAGTATCGGATGGTTTGCCGGGGAAGCCACTCTCACCCAGATCTTTAATCAACTCCATCAGATGCAGCAATCTCCTCCGTTTTGGTTAGAGATTCCTGAAATAACCCAACAGCATTTATTTTTACCTACAGTCGGCTTAGGTGTAATTGTCTTCTTCGTGATGAAGATTTCTCCTCAACCCGATTTGTGGTCACGGGTAATTGTTGTATCTGTATTGCTGGCTGTAACTCTGCGATATTTCCTATGGCGATCGCTATCTACACTTAATTTAGCCGATCCCCTCAATGGCGTATTAAGCATCGCGATTTTATTGATGGAAATTGTTGTTATTTTTAGCAATAGTTTACAGGTATATCACAGCCTCAAAATTCAAAAGCGCCACGATCAAGCAGATTTGATGTCGGTTGCTGTTGTTGAAGGCAAGTATCAGCCTTCTGTTGATATTTTAATTCCCACATATAATGAACCTGTTTCTATTTTACGACGAACGATTATCGGTTGCCAAGCCATAGATTATGTCGATAAAACTATTTATTTATTAGATGATACTCGGCGACCGGAAATGCAAGAATTGGCTCATGAGTTAGGTTGTAAATATATTACTCGTCCGGATAATCGTTATGCTAAAGCGGGAAATTTAAACCATGCGATTAGTCAAACACACGGAGAATTAATCGTTGTTTTCGATGCCGATTTTGTTCCTACAACGAACTTTTTAACCCGAACATTAGGCTTTTTTCAAAATGAGCAAATTGCTTTATTACAAACGCACCAAAGCTTTTATAATGCCGATCCAGTGGCTCGAAATTTAGGCTTAGAAGACCGTTTACCCCAAGAAGTCGAAATCTTTTCTCGCCACTATCAACTCCTCAGAGATGGCTTAGAAACAGCCCTTTGTTACGGTAGTTCTTTTGTGGTGCGTCGTAGTGCTTTACTTGAAACCGGAGGATTTGTCACCGAATCTGTAAGTGAAGATTATTATACCGGAATTCGCTTATCTGCAAAAGGATATCGAGTGATTTATTTAGGAGAAAGTTTAAGCGCTGGGTTATCAGCAGAAAATATGTCAGCCCATATTATTCAGCGAATGCGGTGGGCCAGAGGAACATTGCAAGCCTTTTTTGTTAAAGCCAGTCCTTTTATTATTCCGGGTTTAAAATGGAAACAAAGACTGGCTCATTTTGAAGGGATTATTCAGTGGTTTACCAGTGTTTTTCGCCTATTTTTCCTCATATTGCCCATCATTTGCTATAGCTTCACACTTTCTCCCATTCAAGCCACAGGATCTGAGTTAATTTACTTCTTTTTACCCTATTATTTGATTCAATTATTTACCTTTTCTTGGTTAAATTATCGGTCTCGATCTGCTTTAATATCCGATATTTATTCTATTGCTCAATGTTTTCCTGTCTCCATTGCCGTATTTTCAACTCTGACTCGTCCATTTTCTAAACCATTTAAAGTTACCCCCAAAGGCGTAGAAAGTAATCGTTTTTACTTTAATCTATATCTAGCTTGGCCGTTGATTTTAATTTTAATCGGCACAATATTTTGTCTTTGGAAAAGTTGGAATCAACCCGGTTGGATTTTAGGCTGGAGTATTTACAATATTTTCATGATTAGTGTCAGCTTATTAATTTTACTCGATGCGCCTAGACTGAGTGTTTATGAATGGTTTCAACTGCGGCGAGTTATGCAAGTAAAAATTGATGATCAAACGGTCTGGGGAGTGACAACAAAACTCTCAGAAATTGGGGCAGAAATTGCTTTAACTCAACAAAATCATCTATTTAAATCGCCGATTGAGGCTGAACAAACCATTGAGTTAGAAATGATTGAAAACAAGCTTAAGCTAACTGGAAAAGTAATCAATTATCAATCAAATGGAGAATATCCAATTCTCAGAGTAGAATTTGAAAATGTAACTCTACCTCAGCATCGAGAATTAGTTAAACTGTTATTTTGTCGTCCTGGACAATGGCAAGCGCATCAAACACCCGGAGAATTAAAGTCTATTCAATTACTGTTGAAAGCATTCTTTAAACCTCGGTTTATTTTTGATCGTCACCGAGAAGATCATCCGATGTTTGTCTCTCAAAGCTAGTAGAATATGAGAGTGGGATTGAAATTTATCTTTCTTTCCCACCTTAATATTATGACAACAAGACTGATGAATCAAGACGTAACATTGCACTTCTTTTGTGGTAAAATGGCAAGTGGTAAATCAACTTTAGCCAAGGTTATCGCCAAAGAAAATAATGCGATTCTAATTTCAGAGGATGCTTGGTTATCTCAGCTATATTCCGAAGAAATTCATAATTTTTCAGATTATATTAAATACTCATCTCGATTAAAATCTGTTTTATTACCGCATATTCAAAATTTACTCTCACAAGACATCTCAGTTGTACTAGATTTTCCTGGAAATACACCCTCACAACGGCAGTGGTTTCGTTCAATATTTGAGTCAGTTAAAGTTAATCATTTGCTTCATTCTATTGTTGCTTCAAATGAACTTTGTAAACAACAACTAAAAATTAGAAGTCAAAATTTACCGAAATCTTCTTCTTTTACAACTGAAGCGGAATTTGAGGCTATTACTCAATATTTCCAACCTCCTAAACCCGAGGAAAACTTTAATATTAAAATCTATCAACGAGACTAAATAATAGTTATTGTTCTATTTGTTGCTTTACCCAATTCCTAAACGCTTTCATCGTCTTATTTCTCCCTTCAGTTTTTACCCGCTGTAAATATTCTGGGATCATTTCAATCAGTGGAAAACCTGGAAAATGAGGACTAAATTCAACTTCAATATATTCTCTATTTCTTAATACATTAATTTGCAGTTTTCCTTTCTCAAATCGCCATAATTCCGGCACACCTAACCCTTGATAAATTTGTGGATAAGTTCGAGAAGTAATATCAATTTCTAAAGCTAAATCTGGCGGAGGATCAATACTTAAATCTAATCGATTTTTACCCCGAATTGCCGCTTCATTCTCAATGTAAAAGCAATTATCCGGTTCAATTCCATGTTGCATCAGTTCATTTTTAAATGTAGTTGAACCCAAAGGATAAAATTCAATATCTAATTCTTCTAATAGAATCTCAACAAAGTTGGTAATAAAAACCTTATCAACTTCATGTTCAGGAAGAGGAACCATAATTTCTAATACTTCATGTTTATAAGCAATTCTAGCAGAACGATGTTCTCCTAACTCCTCTAAAATTTGTTCAAAATGTTGCCAATCAATATCCTTTAAAATGACTTTGTGTCCCGGTGGTATTTCAATTTGCTTTAATGCTAGTAACATAATATTCTAAATTTAAATAGGATAAAAAAGTATCATTATACAAAATAGTAAAACCTCAGATAAATTATACAAAATCTCTTCGTGTCCTAATAGCCTTTGTGGTTCAATAATACCCCCATACTTTCTATTATTTCTTTTATCTCGAAAACTGATAACGTAATAACAAAGAATTCGTCACTACACTCACCGAACTAAACGCCATCAATGCCCCAGCCGCCGAAGGACTTAATAGAATACCAAACGGCAACAATAATACACCCGCAGCCACAGGAATTCCAATAATATTATAAGCAAAAGCCCAGAATAAATTCTGCCGAATTTTATTAAAGGTTGCCCGACTTAAATGAATTGATTCTTTCACATCTAACAAAGATTCTCCCATTAAAATAATATCAGCCGTTTCCATTGCCACATCAGTTCCTGTCTGTAAACTAATACCAATATCAGCAGCCGCCAAAGCTGGGGCATCATTAATTCCATCCCCTACCATTGCCACCTTTTTACCTAACTGTTGTAAAGCGGTAATTACTTCTGATTTTTCCTGAGGTTTAACTTCGGCTTGTATTTGTTCTGAACTTAATCCTAATTCTGTCGCAATCATATTTGCAACAGTAGCGCGATCGCCTGTTAAAATTTTAACGTCTAACCCCATATCTTGTAATTGTTCAATGGTTTGTTTGGCTTCCGGTTTCAGGGGATCGCTAATTCCAATCATACCGATTAAATTAGAGTCAGCCGCAACATAAACGATTGTTTTTCCGGGTAATTCGGGTAAAGTTTCGGGTAAGGTTATTTCTTGTTGTTTTAACCAATCTAAATTCCCCACAAATAGCTGTTTTCCGGCAACAATTGCAGATGCCCCTAACCCCACTTCTGTATGAAAATGATCAGCCGCAGGAATCGTTAAATCTTGTTGTCTCGCTTGCTGACAAATAGCCGTAGCAATAGGATGAGTTGAGCCTTGTTCAACTGCCGCTGCTTGTTGTAAAATCTCTGTAGTAGATTGAAATCCTAAAGATAGACAATCTGTTACGATGGCATTCCCTGTGGTAATCGTTCCGGTCTTATCAAATACGACGGTATCAAGCTGATGAACTTGTTCTAAAATATCTCCGCCTTTAATCAGTAAACCTTGTTCTGCACCGATGCCAGAACCGACTAAAATAGCAGTGGGAGTTGCTAACCCTAAGGCACAAGGACAAGCAATAACAAGGACTGCGATCGCTAATTTTAAACTGAGTAATACATTCCCTTGAGACGCTATTTCTACACCGCCTAACGTCATCACCTCAGGCCAAATACGAGTACCAATAATAAACCAAAATAGGAAGGTTAAAGTGGCTAAACTCATTACGCCATAAGTAAAATAGCCAGCCACTGTATCGGCTAAATTTTGAATTGGGGCCTTGCGAGTTTGGGCGGTTTCAACTAAATTAACAATTTGGGCTATTGTAGTTTGAGATCCAGTTCGTGTCGCTTGGATAATCATCATACCAGACTGATTCATTGTGCCTGCAACTACCCCATCACCCACTTGTTTTACCACAGGCATTGACTCCCCCGTTAATAGCGACTCATCGACGCTGCTATTGCCATGACAAACGGTGGCATCTACAGGTATTTTCTCCCCTGGTAATACTTGCAACCATTCCCCGACTTTGACTTGTTCTGCGGGAATTTCGCAACTCTCAAGATCGAAAGTCATTTCATTGTTAACTGTTTTAGGTTTGCCGACTAAACGGGCTATTGTGGGTTGTAATGCCATCAAAGAATGTAATGCAGCCGTTGCCCGATGTCTAGCTTGTTGTTCGAGGGTTTTACCAAGTAAGATAAACCCTAATAGCATTACAGGTTCATCAAAGAAACATTCCCAACCTAATGCCGGAAACAATAGCGCCACACAGCTTGTGGTGTAAGCCGTCAAAGTTCCCAACCCCACTAAAGTATTCATATTGGGGGTATTGCGTCCTAAACTGCGTAAACCATCGACAATAATAGTCCGTCCGGGAAACAATAACGCCAGAGTTGCTAAACCCCAGTGAAAGCCAATTTGACTAATAAGAGGAATATGAATATTAAGGTAATGATGTAAATGCCCTAATGCCGACAATAGCAATAGTATGCCACAGGTAATAATACGTTGAATTTGTTGTTGGGTTTCCTGGCGGTGACGACTATTAACGGTTTCGGCGGCTAATATTTGGTTTTGGGTTTGGCAACGGGGTTGACTGGTAAAACCTGTTTTTGTTAATTTTTCAGCTAAAGTATTAACATCAACAGTATTCATTTCACACTCAACTCTAGCCACTTCTGTTGCTAAGTTAACGCAAGCAGAAATAACCCCCGGTTGTTGGGTGAGTTGACGTTCAACTGCTTTGACACATCCGGCACATTTCATGCCGCCGACATCTAAAATAAGAGTTTCAGTAGAAGTTAGAGTAGAATTTATATCTGATTTTAATCTGGGTTTAGAAGCAATTTGCATAAAAGTTATTTTAATAAAAAATAGATATTTTTAGTGATTTTTATTGATCATTCATAATGATCTTTGGTTACCTAGACAGTTACACGATCAATTATGCTATTTATAGGGCTAGTGTTTATGATGCTTGACACTTTCAACTCATCCCCCACCCCCGAAAAGACTATTCGTAATATCCTCAACTCATCTTGTACTGCTATATTATCTAGGGTAAACCCGTTTGAGGTAGCCTCAGCTAAATATAATACTATGATTTAAGATTTGCTGAGATTGACTAAAGTGACCAACACAGTTGTAACCCTCACAGTTGTAACCCTCTATTCTCTGGATGGAAAGCTTATAATAAGAGTATGAGAACTGATCTTAATCCTCAGCTTAAAATTATTCAATCACAGAATAGGTCGTCAAACCGTTACAATTTACCTGAATTCGCCTAAAATGCACAGCAAGAATAGATCTATTGATCCGTGGTGACGTTTACCTGTTCACACTAAACCTATCTTTATTTGTATTAATTTAAGAGAGTACATTGAAATATGAATGCTTTATGGTTACGACTTCTCAATTCAACCTATCGTAAAGAACCTATTGCTAGTTTTGTGATCACGGTGGGGATCGTGGATACAGTGATCGCGACTCTCGGGGCAAGCGGTTCGTTATTTTGTTTTGGTTTAGGTACAGTCGGTGTAGCAGTGATTTTTCGTTGGTGGCACAATCAAGGTTCAGCCTTTGAGCAATCTAACACAGATGCTGAATATTATCTCCCTTCTCGAACGACTTCTCAAGCCCGCCTTCCTGTGCTGAAAGAAACAAGCCGCCGAGGGCGTTGATAGGTACGGCAAAAAATAAAGGGAAGGGTTTTATCTCTCCCTTCCCCGCCTTCAGTTTGTTGTTTGAGTTTCTTCCGTAGAAGTTGTTGCTGTTTCTTGAGCTGTTTTGCTCTTGCTGAGCCGCCTTTTCCTTTAATATTTCTCCCTTGGCGGCGTGGAGATTCCCAACGCTTGAGTTGTTGTGCCATGAGATAAGCCAGATTACAATTATTAATTATGATAGCAAAATCAACATATCATTGTCAATAGATGCAAAAAATGCATATCTAAGCCAGTCAATGATATATGTTAACAATAGAAAATAACTCTATTTATTTCCAGCATGGATTTAGCGGAATCTCTAGCACAGCAATGGCACTCTCAGATCAAACTTGAGTCTCCCGATCTCAGTTATAGCACTCAGGAGAGTATTGTTCAGTGGCTATTGGGAGAAGATTCACAACAGCTAAATGATTTCACCCCTCAACAACGGAAAGTGTTTGAAACAGGGTTACATTTTCGCTATCAAATTTTACGACAACGGTATTTAAACGCTTCACCCGAACAAGCCTATCGTCGTTTAATTCAACGCTTAAGTGGACTGGTAATTCTACGTCAAAAAATTCGGGCTTGGGTGGCAACCAGTCGCGATCGCCAACGGAATGTAATTGATGTTTTACAGGAAGTGATTCAAGAAATGTTGAATAGCGATCGCTATCTGCAAAAACAATTAAAATGGATTTCTCAATGTACCTCTGATACTCGGTTAAAAAATGCATTACTCCTCACCAGTTTAGAAGAATATTGTCTGCGTCCTATTCGGAATCAACCCTTATTAGCCTATCGATTTGTTAACTATTTACGTCGTTCTCAACGCGGTGGAATTACTCAAGTTCCGACAGGAGAATGGGTGCGGCAAGTCTCAAATGAAATTGCCACTAATGAAACGGAAGATACGATTAATTTAGTCGATCAAGAAGTCTTAACTCAGTATGAAGAGGATCAATTTGTAGAGGCGCAGCAAGTCCAACGGATGGTGGTTAAAGAAGCATTTGAAACGTATTTAGAAGAGCAAGTTGATCCGGTCACTTCTGAGTGGTTAAGGTTATATTTACAAGGAAGTTCTCAAGAGACAATTAGCCAAATTATGAACTTGCCGATTAAACAAGTTTATCGGTTACGAGAGAAAGTTTGTTATCATGCGGTTCGTAATTTTGCCCTCAAACATCAACCCGAATTAGTCAGTGAATGGTTAGGAACTTCTTTATCAGAAAATCGTTTAGGATTAACAGCCACTCAATGGCAAGAGTATTGGAATAGTTTAGAAGCCGATCAACGCTATATTTTAGAACAGCTTAAAGCAAAAGTAGAACTGAGTGAAATTGCTAAAAAATTGGGCTGGAAAACCTCTCAAGTCTTAAATGAGTGGACAAAATTATATTTTCAAGCCCAATCTATTCGGAATAATTAGTTATTAGTTATTTGTTGTTAGTCATTAGTTGCTCATTAATCACCCTAGAACGAATAACGCGCCAACGCGCCAACAATTAAACCATTTCTATCCGAGTCTCACCTTGAGAATTCACCCAAACAATTTGAGGAATTCGACGACGACGTGCTAGATCTTTTACCGTTTCAGGATCGGTTGTATTTAACTCTATTTCTACTCGAACTAAATGATGAGATTCACGCAATATTTGAGCATGGGAAAATGCCGCTGCTGAGGCTGTTTCTGTTTCCGGTACAACTAGCCAATCACTCGCTACAGTTTGTTTAGGGAGTTGATTTGTATTCAATAAAACGTGATGTAAATCTTCAATATTTACACCAAAACCAATACCCGCTTCTGCTTTTCCTTGAGGATGATAAAGGCTTAATAACTGATCGTAACGTCCCCCTTTTCCGAGTATTCTTGAACCCGAATCACTATTACTCACAACGGTAAAGACAATCCCCGTATAATAATCAAACGTTTGAATTAAACTCAGATCTAAGACTAATCCTGAATCTGAATTCTGCGCTAAAGCGGTTTCTGGATGTACAGACCAATATTGTCGTAACAAATCCATTAAAGATTTGAGATCACTCACAATTTTTTGCTGTTGGCTGTTTAGCTCTAGCTGTGAGACCTTCGCTAATACATCTTCAGGTTTACCCCGTAAATCAAATAAAAATAAAGCCAGTTCTTTTTCCGTCTCAGAAAGGGGAATTTGCTCTAAACTAATTCGATCTAAATTGGCAATAGCCCGTCTAACTTTTTCTCGATATTTTTCTGGAAAAGAAGATAACAACGAACGAGTAAAATCAGCTTCTCCAATAATTAAATGACAATCTGTTAGCCCTAAATTCTGCAAACATTCTAACAGTAATAATAGAATTTCACTGTCTGCTCGTAAGCCGCCAGCACCCAATAACTCGACCCCAGCTTGATAAAATTCCAGTTGAGCGCCATAAGCAGTTGTGTGTTCTTTGCGGAAAATATTACCGTTGTAATATAACCGTTGGGGCCAAGTCTGATGATCGCTCATCCGGGTAACCGTTGCCCGCGCAATAGAAGCCGTAAATTCTGGGCGCAACCCTAAGCCCACTTCATCACTTTCTTGCAATTGAATAACGGTTGCAGGTTGAACCGCACCCCCTGCTGTAAGAGTATCAATTCGTTCTAAAGTTGAAGTGATAATCTGATGATAGCCCCAACGATGAAACACCTGTTGTAAACGGCGTTCAATCCAGATTTTTTGATCGACATCCAGGGGAAGTAAGTCGCGCGCCCCGAGGGCAGGTTGATAAACCATGTTTGAATCAATAAGTTACGGGTTATTTGTTATCAGTCATTAGTTGTTTATTATTTTCCGGCTATCAGTACTTTTGCTACAAGCAATAGGCAAAGTGACTATCCGATATATACCTACACTTCGTTCCCTACTCCTGAAAATTAACTCAGAACAAATAACCAACAACCTATGACTAATGACTGCTATTTTTTCTTACCACCAAACAGTCCTCCAAACAAACCTCCATTTGATTTTTGTTTGCTTTTGGTTTTGGCTGTGGTTGTTGCCACTTGATCATACAGTTTTTTAGCTTCCAAGGCTTGGGGTTGTTTGGGATCAAGCTGTAATGCCCGTTTAATATGAGGCGCTGCTAATTTGGGTTGAGTTTGTTTGAGGTAAACTAACCCGAGTAAACCATGACAACGACTATTAGTGGGTTCTCGCTTGACTGCGTCTTTGAGTTCTAAAATGGCTTGAGCATAGTTGCGGGTTGCCATCAACTGTTCAGCGCGACGACAGGCTTGTTCGACAAAGGATTCTTTTTTAGGAGAAGGGGGCGGTGTAGGGGCAGTGGTTTTGGCTTGAGTAGGTGGCGTTGTGGCAGAGGGAGTGGTACGAGAAGCAGCAGAAGTTGTAACCGTGGCTTTGCCTCCCTGACGCAAGAAATACGCTAAATTTAGTTCGCTAATTTGCCCGATAATATTTAAAGAATGACTCGGCTGTTCATATTGCTGTTTTGCCAACTCTGCCAGTAGGGTTTCGTAAGTTTGCTGATAATTCCCCGCTTTGAGTAAATCTTGGGCGGGTTGAGAGGTTAATTTTAACTGAGATTGTTGTTTGACAGCGCGATCGCCAATGGTTTTCAATAACAGGGTATATTCCCTGCGTTCACTTTCTTTAGAAAATTGATTGTAAGCCGGACTCAGTAATTTTGCCAATAGTTGCTTGGCTTGCTCTTTTTCTGCTGGATCATTAAATGGACAGGTATCCGGATGTAGCTGACGAGCCAGTCGCATATAACGTTTCCGAATTTGGCTAAATTCAGCATTAACCGGAACACCAATAATGGCGTGATTATCTGTAAAATCAAGCTGAAATAGTCCTTGTTGAATTTCAAATACCATAATGTATTGCCTTCCTTAACCTGAAGATCCATTTGTCCAAGCGTTCATGAAGAGCGATCGCTCTTTCTACTAGTCTAGGGAATTCTCAGGCATTTCGTCACTCGTTTTCACTTTCTGCTGGCTGAAACAAGAGTGATTAAATCGCAAGACGGCGGCTTGATAGACTCAATCCTTGCTGAATACCCGACACCACTAATCATTATCAGCGTGTTCAAACTGATAAACATAAAATAGTCGGCTCAACTGCTTCAACTTATACCCAGCAAAAGCCAATAAAGCCCCACTCCCCAGGGCAACCCAAAATCCGACTGGGGGAACGATCCAAGCTGAAATAGACACATCAGTACCACTGATCGCTGAATATGCTGTTTGGATGGCGATCGCCCGTGCATCGATAATGATCCCTAAACCCAGACATAACCCAGCCATCACATAAGCCAAAATCGTCAAGCGATTAATATTTTTCAGTGCATCCTGACAAACCTGACAATGTTTAGTATGAGTTTCCCACACATCAAATAGTTTTCGCTTATCGTATTCTGGTGGCGGTAATTGAGGATCACATTCTGCTGCCCAAGGTATGCCACCGCCAGCGCGTTTCTCCAACCACTGGCGGAATGTAATCACCATTTTATCTTGGGGATTAGGCGTATAGACAGCATCGAGCCATTTTCCTTGGGGTTGCTTTGCTAGAATTTGCTCTTGGTAATGCAGAAACACTAGATCTTGATGTACAAACAGAGATGACAGCACATGACCTAACCATTCAGGCATGGGTAAACCAAAGAATGCTAAACCTTTGGGTCGCTTTCCTTCTTCATCCTTAACTAACACCTGGCATCCGATTGTACGACACCAACCGGGACGAGTGGGAACAGCATACAACGCCAGAATAAACTTTCCGCCCTTATCCAACTCAGAGACAATTCTCATGTGACAGGGGGGTTGAAAGTCATGAATAGTCTCTTGGACACCGGATGTCGTTATTCCAGTGATCCCAAAAGAGAAACCCTCTTGAGTCGAAATCGGTTTGACCCGAACCATGTCATAATATTTGGCATCCGTGTACCGGCTACCCATAATTCCATGGTGTGAAACGGGAACATGAGCTGGGTCTGAAACATTTTCCATAAAGAAATCCCAACCGTAGGGATACTCACGCATATTCCAAAACAGTTTTACCACCCGATCTGATGAGTCCTCCAATTCCGGAACAATTCGGGGTTGGCGTAACTGACTTTCTGCCTGGGCCACAGAACCGGATTCTGGCCAGACCCACAACAAACCTTGACGTTCTTGGGTGGGATATACCACTGCACAGGATTTACTGTTGGAACAGTTTTTGGCTTCAGTTTCCGGGTCTTTAGACTGAGGGATACTGACACATTTTCCCTCGGCGTTAAACCGCCAAGCGTGGTATGCACATAACAGTGTGCCATCAGCCTCAACCCGACCTTCAGAGAGAGGAACGAGTCGGTGGGGACAACGGTCTTCAAAGCAGCACCATTTTCCAGATCCATCCCGCCACAGAACCAGATTTTTCCCCAGTAACTGCAATGGCTGGGGACGAGTGGGGTCCGTGTGGTCTACGACGGCAACTGGATACCATTGTTTAGTCCACTGAAATATTTCTGTTTCTGTTGTTTCTTGAGTATCTTGTTTGAGTCGTTTTTCTGTAACCATGGTTACTCCTAATTTCAGTGGATCATGACTGAGATGAACTGGATGATGATTGATCAGCTATACGATTATCCCTGAGTCTGTTTGATTGATCAAGTTTCAGTCTAAAAAGTAGAAGAGACAGGCTGATTGATAGCGCGATCGCGTAGCTCCGCTCAATTATAATGAGCTAATTTATTCTCAACTTAAACAATCATCATTTTCCTACAATCACTATTTTTTGATAATAGTTGTCACGCTTATTCTGATGAAATTCTATGGGTTGGATTGAACTCAATCATGATGATCTTCAAGTCTGTTCTCTGCCCGCTCTCAACTCCAAGAAGACAACGGCGGCGTGTTTAACAATGCATCACTTAAAGATGAGTGTAACGCCCCGTTCGTGGCTAAAATTCGGCCGGATTCGATCTCAAATGGACTGCCATCATAAGCCGTAACCCTTCCCCCTGCTTCCTGTACAATCACCATTCCGGCTGCGAGATCCCAAGGAGACAACCCCCGTTCCCAATACCCATCAAACCGTCCACTGGCAACATAAGCTAAATCCAGGGCGGCTGAACCCTGGCGACGCACGCCTTGAGTTAGATGGGTTAAATGACAAAATTCTGCATAGTTATTATCTGAGGTTTCTCGCCTGTCATAAGCAAAACCCGTGACTAATAAACTGTTGGATAAATTATCAGCTTGAGAAACCTTAATCGGTTGGCGGTTACAGGTTGCCCCTAAACCGATTGCCGCTTGAAAGAGTTCTTGACGAGAGGGGTCAAACACTACTCCCACTTGAGGAATGCCATCAATTAATAATCCGATAGAAACAGAAGAACAAGGGAATTGATGAGCGTAATTTGTTGTACCATCGAGGGGATCAATTGCCCATAAATATCGGCTATTTGTATCTCCTAACTTTCCCGATTCTTCTGCTAATATTCCATGATTGGGAACATGACGTTTTAGTACTTCTAAAATTACTTTTTCGGAGGCTTTATCGGCTTCTGTGACTAAGTCTCCCACACGTCCTTTTTGTTGAATTTGTTTGAGATTACCCCAATACGATTGTAAAACAGCTCCTCCAGCTTCGGCAGCTAAAGTTGCAATATCAAGCAATGTTTGCAGATCAGTATTCATAAAAATTATCTTTGACGGCGAAACTCACGAGGCGTTAGTCGCAACGGTTGTTGCGGATTCCAAATCCCACGTTCGAGTGTACGGGCTTCAAGTTGAGCGTGTTTAAGGGTTTGACTGTATTTGGTATTCGGTAAGTATTCCTCAGCCAGAACATATCCTTCCTCAACCAGTTGTTTATTTAGTAAAATATCATCTAACCACACATAGGCTAACACGCGGTCAAAGCGATCGCGCGATTCTGCGCCTAATTCTAATGTGACCTCTTGTCCTTGAACCAACTGGCTTAATCGTTCTTGTGCGGCTCGTCCCCAGGGTTGTTGATTCAAATCTGGGGATGCGATGCCAATTAATCTGACGGGTTGCATTGTGGGAGTAGGAGTCGTCGGATCGAGATATTCTATAGTTTGTCCACTCACAATTCGTTCAACCCGAATTTCCAATCCTTCTGGGATTTCAGACGCGGAACATCCCCATCCACTAAAAGTAATAATTAATGCGATTAAGATAATTTTTAAACTTGTCATTGGATCTGATTCAAGCGGCAATAAAATTAAAGAAATGAATCTGTATAATTAAGCGATTTTGATCCTAACTCTTTTAAGGTTCAATAATCACAGGTGTACCCACTTTTACTTTTTCAAATAAAGCCAGTACATCTTGATTGAACATCCGCACACAACCGTGAGATATGGCTTGTCCGACGGTTTCTTCGTTCGGCGTACCATGAAAACCGATATAATTTGTGCCATCAGTCCAAAAGCCGATCCAGTGACTGCCTAAGGGGTTCTCAGGGCCTGGTGGAACAATTTCTCCAGTAAAAGGGTGTTGCCAAACCGGATCGCTAATTTTTTGCAGGACTTGATATTCACCTGTGGGGGTTTCCCATCCGCTTCGTCCGACAGCGACGGGATAACTAATAATAATTTGTTGGTTTTGATAGAGATAAACTCGACGTTCACTTAAACGCAACACCAAACGCAAAGAAACCTCCAGGGGGGGTGGGAAGTTTTCTTGAAGAATAGAAAATTTGCGATTAAAGCTAGATTTCGTGGATATTAAATCAGATGTAGAGGAAGATAAACTCGGTTCAGACCACAAACTTGTTAGTAAAACGAGACTAACACCGAGAGTTATATTTCGTTTCAAGCTCAATCCTCCTTGAGTTAACACTCTCATGATAAATTAACCAGCAATATAACTTTACACAATTTATCCGTAATTTCGCGGAAACTGAGTTTTACTTCCAGAATAAATAATTATAGATAATCTTACAGACACTCAAAATTTCTATCAACCTCAGTTGAGGGGATGCTCCTGAGGATAGTGATTCAATTGTGACCTTACTGTAGTGCGAGTTCCAGCTATTGTTAGTATCGAGAAATGATCCTCGACCCCACGATCATGTAAACAGCAGTTTTTTTAAGTGTTTAATTAAGAGTCATAATTCACTCATAAAATGGGTATCCTAAAATCCAACAACCAATATATATTGTGATAAATGATTTTAGAATTTTGTGATCTTTTGTAACTGTTCAACTATTAAACAAGTTGTTAAACTGTAAGACAAGTAGAAATCCTCGATTCCCTGATGATTAATTTCTCGTATTAACTATCATTAGTTAGTCGCATTTTATTATTGCTGATGCTGAAGATCTCAGATCAGCTTTAGTTAATAGCATGAGAACAACGAGGTTGGTGTTGCTCAAACTTAAAACTCCATATAAGCCAATGCTGACAACAATAAAAACAACTCAAACCACTTCTTTAGATCAAGATCAAGTTTTTCCATTGATTGATAGTATTCTACCGTTTGAAGTTTGCTTACATTACCAAGTTCTACCTCTCAGTCTTAAACATCAAGAGTTTCTTTTAGGTATCGTTGATCCTAACGATCAAACAGCCTTAAACTATGTTAAAAGAATTGTAGCTTCGATGAATTGTAGTTGTAGAACTCAAGTTATTTCATCAGTTGAACAACGTTCTATTTTATCTGCCTATCTTTATCATACTCAACAGTTACAACCTATCTCAGAACCTCAAGTTCGTGAAGCCATCTCTGACTCAACTTTGTTGAGTCAAACGGTTGCGCCTGAAACACCAGCAACTTTATTAAACTCAATTCAACAGATTCCAACCCTTGACATTAACGCTCAGTATTTAGATAAACCGCTAGAATTTTTAGAAAATCTTCCCCCGACTGAATTTGTGCAAGAATTACTCGGGCGTGTTATTAAAGATGGGATTGGTCGGTTGTATTTTGAAGCTCATGCCGGTCAAGGACGAATTTTATGGAGCCAAGATGGGGTATTACAATCTGTCGTGGAGGCGATAGAACCCCGGCATTTTCAACAAATTTTACAGGCATTAAAACAGTTAATAGAAATGCCATTAACGCCGATTAAGAAAAAAACTCAAGTGGAAATTGAGCGTCAATATCAAGGGAGCCACTTACTCTTACGGTTACAAATGACTGTCGGCAGTTACGGTGAAGAAGCCAACTTTCAAGTATTACGAGGAGCCGCTTTAAAATTCTATCAACAGCAGCAACTTTCAAAGCTAAGTTCTGACGCGCTTAAACTCGCAGAAAAACTACAAAAACGCTTGAATCAAATTAGTGATCGCATGGCAGAAACACCCTTATCCTCCGATCATTTACCCTTGCTGAACCAGATGCTGAAAACAATTATCCAACAAGCTCAGTCACTTCTTGATCGACAGCAACAATCTTAAGGTGTTATGCCTAATACTAACTCTATCAATTTAAGGGAGATCGCTTCACCAATCTCCCTCAGATTTTGTAACGGAACTATGCCATTGCTGCAACTTCCACCGGCCAACGCTTGACTGCTTTACCAATCACAGATAACTCTTGCATCAGTGTGTCAAACTGATCGGGTGTTAAGGATTGAGGGCCGTCTGAGAGGGCTTTTGCCGGGTTAGGATGCACTTCAATCATCAAAGAATCTGTACCCGCTGCAATTGCCGCCATCGCCATCGTGGGAACATGTTCTGCGAACCCTGTACCATGGCTCGGATCAATCATAATCGGTAAGTGAGTCAGCGATCGCAAGACCGGAATAGCTGAAATATCCAAAGTATTACGAGTATAGCGACGGTCAAAGGTGCGAATTCCCCGTTCACAAAGAATCACATTGGGGTTGCCTGCTGCTAAAACATACTCCGCTGCCATTAACCATTCTTCGATTGTGGCTGACATTCCCCGCTTCAACAACACGGGTTTATCCTGTGCGCCAACCTTTTTCAACAACGCAAAGTTTTGCATATTACGAGCGCCAATTTGGATGACATCAGCCACAGCACCCAAAATATCCAAATCTTCCGCATCCATCAATTCTGTGATAATTCCCAACCCAGAAGCTTCTCGGGCAGCAGCTAACAGGTTGAGGGCGCTTTCTCCATGTCCTTGAAATGCATAAGGAGAAGTCCTGGGTTTAAATGCCCCGCCCCGGAGGAATTTTGCACCTGCGGCTTTGGCGCGTTTTGCCGTTTCGACAATCATTTCCTCATTTTCCACAGAACAAGGGCCTGCCACCACAACCAAGGGATGT
Organism: uncultured Lyngbya sp.; assembly: GCA_964434975.1. Classification (GTDB taxonomy): domain Bacteria; phylum Cyanobacteriota; class Cyanobacteriia; order Cyanobacteriales; family Microcoleaceae; genus JAAURB01. The sequence goes on along the minus strand of CAYSWY010000010.1, from coordinate 12,278 downwards.
TCTGAACCGAAATAAACCGTTCCGTCTGGGGTCTCAACGGGAACCGCACTGTACTGTCCATGGCGATATTCTAAACTCACTCGCTTATAAGGTTTTTCAACCCGTAGGACTTGTTCGATATGAGGGCTAATTTCTTTGAGTTGCAACGGGTCAAGATCAGCCGTTTCCCCAACTAAACCAATTACAACCTTGTGTTGCCCGACAATTTTTTCGGGATGAACATTCCAGGTACTCGCCAAGTCGTTATTAACCCGTTCAATTTCGGCATCTGGAGTGCCGACTTTCATCACAATAATCATTGATTTTTACCTATAAATTTGCGGTGCGACGGCTCGACTGAGGGCTCGCCGAATATTCCGGAGGCAATGCATGCTGAATAGCGTGCCGCACACGTCTGACATACGAACTCTTCGTTTCTGAGCACAGGTCTCCCGGATATGAGTTTGGGAATATACCGTGATTTGATCAACGCAAACACAGAAATTGTCCGCCTTTGCCATCAATCTCGCAGAAACGAAGGTAATTCTAATTAAAACTTCTGCTACTAAAATACTGTAACTTACTAAATTACAGTCTCAATGAGTACATTTTTTATTCTTAATCTTTTGATGGGACTTAAGACTAAACCTTTTGCCCAGTCGAAATGAATCATGATTAAGATTTATTTTGCCGAGCTGACTTCCAACCTTCCCAGGCTCGTCCTATATTCAGTTTAAATTCTGACCAACCCAGCGCACTACCACTCATCTCTTCATCCCACGAAGCGGAAAATAGTCCATAGCTTAAGCCAACGACACTTAAGCCAAAACAGCCTAAACTCGCGAGTAAAACAGCAGTATTGGGTAAAACCAGGATTTCATTCACGACAATAAAATAGCTGCCGACAAAAATACTCAACGCCATTAACAAGGGTATACCTGAAAACATCACCATTCGCCCTACCATTCGCTGACTGACTGCTTCTGGAATAGAGGCTTCAGCCGAAGGAGTAGGACGCTGGGACTTTTTCTTTTTGTTGTTATCCGGCTTCTGACGGCTGGTCTGACTGGACTTAGCCGGGGCTGGAGACGATGGAGGAGTATTGGCTTGAGCCGCAGGTTGCGATTGAGCCTTATTGGCTTTCTTGCGGCTCTTAGTGGGTTCAAAGGGTAGACGTTGACGTGGAGGTTCAGAGGACATAAGTCGATCACTGTAAAGTTCGAGAAAATCTTCGACAGACCGTCAGTACAAAGAGAAATTTAGCCCCGAATTCCTAAGCGCTTAATTAGATCTTGATAACCGCTGGGATTTTTCTGTCTGATGAAACTTAACAGGCGTTTACGACGACCAATAATTTGCAGGAGTCCACGAGTAGAAGAATAGTCTTTTTTATGGACTTTCAGGTGAGCACTCAAGCTGGTAATCCGTTCGCTCAGCAACGCTACCTGAACTTCAGCAGACCCGGTATCGGTTTCGTGGGTCTGATGTTCGGTCATGATCTCTTGCTTTTTCTGTTGAGTTAGAGCCATAATTTCAAAACTTTAACTTAATGAATGTAAATTTCCACAATTTATAAGCTTATCATAATTTCTCTGTCCCTTAGGGGTGATTCAGGGAAGATAATGCTTTAACAAGAGTGTACAACAGCCTTGACACACTCTTGATCTGACCCTGTCGCCTGGTGGGAATTGATGACTCATGACGTTTTGTCAATTCTGAGCTAACATTAAAAACAAAGACGAGTTCTATGGGACTTGTCTTTAGCTTCTTGCAGAAAACACTGTTTCATCTGGAAGTGGGAATCACCCACTTTTTTTAGTGGCAGCGTTTCAATCAATCGGTTTAAATCGAATCTTGACTGTTGTCAGTTGAGGGTTCGGCTCAGAAATTATCACTCATTCAATTTCAGCCAAATACCTGTAACTGAGCAACTTCCATGTCTGTCCGTTAATTCTAGAATCTATGTCTGTATGGCTCACCCCTTGATTCCAAAAATCCTTGACCTAGCAGCTCCGATAGCCGCCAGCGTAGGACTTGAAGTAGTTGGGGCGGTCTTCTATACAAACCAACGGCCACCTGTGCTACATATAGAAATCCGAAACCCCAACCAAGATACTGGGTTAGAAGATTGTGAACAGATGAGTCGAGCCTTAGAGGAACAACTCGATCTAGTGGAGTGGATTCCGGATGCCTATGTTTTGGAAGTTTCAAGTCCAGGAATTTCTCAATTCCTCAGCAGTGATCGAGAGTTTATCTCATTCAAAGGATTTCCTGTTCGGGTCAAAACCTCAGAACCCTATAAAGGGCGAACGTCGTGGCAAGGAAAACTAATTCGTCGGGACGAAACCGCCGTGTACCTCAACCAAAAAGGGCGGCAAGTCACAATTCCTCGCCCGATGGTCACCCAAGTACAGCTCTGTGATGGAGAAGAATAGTTTAACTCAAGCTAGCTTTCCCCCAATCGTTAAAAATAGGTGTGATTTTCTGAGAAATCATCCCCGTTATGATTGACTTAAGATAATTTTTAATTTGAAGTAAGGGGTAGCTATCTTAGGTGAAAGATCAAAAATTAATGATTTTTTAAATTTAAGCGATCAATCTATTTTGAAGTCAAGTTATTACTAATACCTACTAAGTTTGGAGGAAAATAATTATGTCAATGGTTAGTTTGCCGGGATTAAAAGATATGATCCACGGGATTTCTCAAGAAAGAAATCTACCCAAAGAGGCAGTTGAAGAAGCCCTGCGAGAAGCCTTGTTAAAAGGATATGAACGCTATCGCCGTACCGTTGAGATTAACACGCCCTTTGGGGATGATTATTTCGATAATTTTGATGTTGAGTTAGATGTTGAAGCAGAAGGATTTCGGGTTCTGGCTAAAAATCTTTCGATTGTCGAAGAAGTGACGAATCAAGACCATCAAATTTCTTTAAAAGAAGTTCTAGAAGTGGCTCCTGAAGCTCAGCTCGGTGATACAGTCACCCTCGATGTTACCCCAGAGCAAAATGATTTTGGTCGAATGGCAGCGATTCAAACAAAGCAAGTTTTGGCGCAAAAGCTGCGGGATCAACAGCGAAAAATGATTCAAGATGAATTTCAAGAATTAGAAGGAACGGTTCTACAAGCTCGGGTGCTGCGATTTGAACGCCAATCTGTAATTATGGCTGTAACCAGCAGTTTTGGTCAACCCGAAGTAGAAGCAGAGCTGCCGAAACGGGAACAACTTCCGAATGATAATTATCGCGCCAATGCGACCTTTAGGGTCTATCTCAAACGAGTCTCTCAAGGTTCCCACCGTGGCCCTCAGTTACTGGTGTCCCGAGCCGATGCCGGACTCGTGGTTTATTTGTTTGCCAATGAAGTCCCTGAAATCGAGGATGAAGTCGTTAGAATTGTAGCAGTGGCACGGGAAGCTAATCCCCCTTCCCATTATGTGGGGCCCAGAACTAAAATAGCCGTTGATACCTTAGACCGAGATGTAGACCCAGTGGGTGCTTGTATTGGAGCGCGGGGTTCGCGGATTCAAGTCGTGGTAAATGAACTGCGGGGTGAGAAAATAGACGTGATTCGTTGGTCTCCTGATCCTTCAACTTATATTGCTAATGCCTTAAGTCCGGCACGGGTCGATGAAGTGCGGTTGGTCAACCCCGAAGAACGCCGGGCCCATGTTTTAGTGGCTGAAGATCAGTTAAGTTTGGCCATTGGTAAAGAAGGTCAAAATGTTCGCTTAGCGGCTCGCCTGACGGGTTGGAAAATTGACATTAAAGACAATGCCCGCTACGATGCAGCAGCAGAAGATCAAAAAATTGCCGAACAGTTAAGTTATCAGCAGTCTTTAGAAGATATGGAGGCTGAAAGATTTGATCCAGAAGAGGAAATGTCTTCAGAAGAAACTAACGAAGCCAGCGAAACTTCAGCTTATCTTTAACTCTACCGCGTACACAATCATACAGGTCTTCTCTTACAATGATTGTTTGTCATTAGCAAAGATAAACAGTCAACGGTCAATTAATGAAGCCGAATTATCGTCGATGTGTGGCATGTCGTCAAGTTGCTTTGAAACAAAGTTTCTGGCGAGTTGTTCGAGTCTACCATAATCATCAGGTACAATTAGATCAAGGTACGGGCCGTTCAGCCTATTTGTGTCCTAATATAGAGTGTCTAAAAGCCGCTCAAAAGAAAAATCGGTTAGGGCGAAGTCTAAAAGTAGCAATTCCTGAATCAATTTATCAGCGATTATGGGAGCGGCTAACATCAGAACAACTGACTCCCTTTTAGCCGGGAGTTATGCTACACCGATTACAAACAACACGTTAAAATAATTTACTTAGGTTTAACGATGTCAACTTAAATTTTTTTACTAAAGGGTTAGGTCTTGAGAGGGAAAAGTGGATGAGCAACGGAAAAGTCAGAATTTACGAACTATCACGGGAACTTAATTTGGAAAATAAAGACATTTTAGCTGTGTGTGCCCAGTTAAAGATTCCGGTTAAAAGTCACAGTAGCACAATTACCGAATCTGACGCAGAGCAAATCAGCAAGTATATTGACACACATCCTGTTTCGAGTTACGCTGCGGCAACCGGATCATCCGTTGAAACGGATGTAGCATCTCATCAATCTGTCAAAGACGATAAAAAACAGCAAATTTTAGAAATTCGTAAACCCAAAAATCCATCTAGTCAGAATGGTCAGCAAAAGGATCAACCTGTATCTGCTCAAATCCTGACTCCTCCAAATTCTCCCGCTCAACCCACCCCTCCCGTTAAACCTTCTATTAACCCCTCTGTTCCTCCTCAAATTCAGACGCCTACCCAGCCCAAATCTGCTGTCGAGGAATCTGAAATGGATAGTACAGCCAACGCGATGACTCCACCCGAAGTAAAACTGAATCAAGCTCCAGCTCAACCCCAAGAGAAAAAAACAGAAATCGAAATGGCTCCAGCTCCCAAGCTAAGCGGTCCACCGCCTAGACCGACTCCTGCGGCTCCAACCGCACCTGCGGCTCCAACTGCACCGGCTCCCGTGGCAAAAGAAAAGCCTGTGCTGAAGCCGAATAAACCCGTCGTTAAGCCAGCCGAGTCTGTTAAACCTAAAGCCAAAACAACTGAACAACCGGCTCCGAATAATAAGAAAAAACGCTCTAAACCCATTGAGTTAAGGCCATCAGACCCGAGCAGCAAGGATAAGGATAAACAACCGAAAAAACGGCGAGAAATTATTGTCTCTAAGGCCAAGGATAAAGACAAAGAAGCCACTGTTGCCAAACCTACCAAACCTTTACCAGAGCTACAATCGCCACCCCCACGGCTACAAAAGGCATCAAAAACCGACGAAGATGTTGATTTAGTCGATGAGACAGAAGAAGAGGGCGCGGTGATTGTTGAGGACGAACAGATTGAACTGAAGCGTCCCAAGCGCCCACCAATCCCCAAGAAAGCTCAAGCGATTCGTCCTGGAAAACGCGATAAATGGGAAGAGGAAGAAGAAGACCCAGCAGAAGCCGCCAAAAAAGCCGCTAAGCTCAAGGCGAAGCGTCCTCGCAAACCCATTATTGAGGATGATGACGATGATGAGTTCAACCTATTCAACAGTGGTGGAGCAGATGCTGCGGCGGTTAGCTTGTCTCTAGAGCGTCCAGCCAAACCCAAAGCTGAAACGAGTTCAGATAAACCCCCTCGTTCTACTGGAGCCAAACCCAAGAGACCTGCACCCGTTAAAGGGGGTAGTAGTCGAGACTCAGGAAGCTCTCAGCGCAAAACTGCCGCCAAACAGAAACCACAGCGTCCAGAAATTTTAATCGTAACCGGCCCAATGACTGTACAGGAGTTGGCAGACGCTTTAGAAATCCAAGAAACCGATATTATTCGCCGACTATTTTCTCAAGGAATTGCAGTCAATATCACGGAAACCTTGGATTTTGACACCATTTCCATGATTTGTGAAGAGCTGGAAGTGTTGGTGGAAACTCAGCAAGAGAGACCTGCTGCTGAAAAATCAGAGAATATGTTGGAAGAGGCCGATTTAGAGCATCTACAAACTCGTCCTCCGGTTGTCACGATTATGGGTCACGTTGACCACGGTAAAACAACGCTGCTTGATGCCATTCGAGAAACAAAAGTGGCTCAAGCAGAAGCAGGGGGGATTACTCAGCATATTGGGGCTTATCATGTCGATGTCGAACATGAAGGTCAAATGCAACAAGTGGTGTTCCTCGATACTCCGGGTCACGAAGCCTTTACAGCGATGCGGGCGCGGGGAACGCGAGTAACGGATATTGCCATTTTGGTGGTGGCGGCTGATGATGGGGTGCGACCCCAAACCATTGAGGCCATTAGTCACGCCAAAGCAGCGGGTGTGCCTTTAGTGGTTGCCATTAACAAAATTGATAAAGAACAAGCCCAACCTGACCGCGTTAAACAAGAACTGATGGAACATGGTCTGGTTCCTGAAGAATGGGGCGGAGATACGATTATGGTCCCCGTCAGTGCGATTCAACAGGAAAATCTAAATTCACTGTTAGAGATGATTCTACTCGTCTCTGAAGTCGAGAATTTGGAGGCTAACCCCGACCGTTCTGCCAAAGGAACCATTATTGAAGCCCACCTCGATAAGGCGCGTGGGCCTGTGGCAAGTTTGTTGGTGCAAAATGGCACCTTGAGAGTCGGTGATATTGTTGTTGCTGGGTCTGCCTTGGGTAAAGTTCGAGCCATGGTGGATGACCGAGGCGAACGGGTAGAGGCCGCTACCCCCTCATTTGCCGTGGAGGTCTTAGGACTACGGGATGTCCCGGCAGCAGGAGACGAGTTTGAGGTGTTTGATAACGAACGAGAAGCGGCAGCCTTGGCTGATAGTCGGGCGCAAGCGATTCGTCAAACTCGGATTATGCAGGGTGGCCGGGTTAGTTTAAGTGCGTTATCGGCGCGGGTTCAAGAAGGAGAACTGAAAGAACTCAATATTATCCTCAAAGCCGATGTTCAAGGGTCAGTTGAGGCGATTATCAATGCCTTGAAGAAACTGCCTCAGAAAGAGGTTCAGCTTCATGTTCTGTTATCTGCCCCTGGGGAAGTTACAGAAACTGACATCGACTTAGCTGCCGCGAGTGATGCGGTCTTGATTGGGTTTAATACGACCCTGGCTCAGGGAGTCCGACAAGCAGCCGATCAAGTTGGGGTTGATATCCGTGAGTACAATATCATTTACAACCTGTTGGATGATGTTCAAGCCGCGATGGAAGGATTACTCGAACCCGAATTGGTAGAAGAACCTCTAGGACAAGCAGAAGTTCGAGCCGTCTTCCCAGTGGGTCGCAGCCAAGTGGCTGGATGTTATATTCAGTCGGGTAAGGTGATTCGTAACTGTAAAATGCGGGTTCACCGTAAAGGTAAGCTGGTGTTTGAAGGCGCAATGGACTCCCTCAAACGGATGAAAGAAGATGCTAAAGAAGTTGCTGCTGGCTACGAATGTGGTATCGGTGCAGATAACTTTAGCAATTGGGCAGAAGGGGATATTATTGAAGCCTACCGCATGACAACGAAGCGACGGACACTTTCAGTCTAAGTCGTTACTTCAATTCTATTTTCGCGCTCAGAGACGTTCCAGGGAACGTCTCTCTTTTGATTAACCGCAAGAAAAGTTAAAAAAACCTCTGTCTCCTGCTGTTTAAGGATAAAAACTCAGTTGAGGCAATCCCATGGTTTCATCCCAACCCTGCATAATATTCATACACTGAATCCCTTGACCGGCTTGACCTTTAATCAGATTATCAATAGCAGACATGACAATTACTCGTTGAGTGCGTTGATCGACTTCAATCCCGATATAACAAAGATTAGTACCACACGCCCATTTCGTTTGAGGATAAGTACCCCCCGGTAAAATTTTCACCCAGGGAGACTTACGATAAAACGCTTTGTAAATCGTAATTAAATCCTCTCTGACCAGTCCAGGGTCGCGTAAAGTCGCATAGGTGGTGGCTAAAATACCCCGTACCATGGGGATTAAATGGGGCGTAAATTGAACTCTAACATCATGTCCACCCGCTAAGTCACTGCAAATTTGTTCGATCTCGGGCGTATGACGGTGATGTCCGGCCACGCCGTAAGCGCTGAGGGAGTTATCCGCTTCTGCCAACAATAGGTTCACTGCCGCTTTGCGTCCGCCTCCAGAAGTTCCAGACTTGGCATCAATAATGGCACTATCTGGGACAATTAATCCTTGCTTCATCAACGGCGATAAAGCCAACAAACTCGCCGTCACATAACAGCCAGGACAGCCAATCAGTTGAGATGAGGCAATGCGCGAGCGGTATAATTCTGGTAAACCATAAACGGCGCTTCCTGCAACTTCGAGATCGCTGCGTTCTCCGCCATACCATTTCTCATAAGTTGATAAATTAAAAAAGCGATAATCTGCTGATAAATCTAAAACTTTGCAGCCTTTTTCTAATAACTGAGGAGCCATTTTCCAGGCTAAACCATTGGGTAAAGAGAGAAATACCACCTCACATTGATCGGCAATTTTGTCTAAATCAATCGCTTCAATCGTTAAATCAACTGATTCTTCCAAATGGGGATAAAGACTAGAAAATGGCTTACCCGCACTGCTATCGCCCCCAAGATAAACAATCTCTGCATTGGGATGATCTTGTAATAGTCGTACCAGTTGTACCCCACCATAACCTGATGCCCCCACAATTCCAATCGGACGTTTAGAATCCCCCATGATCTCTTTCTCCTAATACTGCTCTGTTAGTAAACAATAACGTAACATTTACACAATTTGATCAAATTTAGTGAATAGAGTTTAAAAAAGATCTGATGATGAAATCGACGGACAGTTCTGACTTTCGTTCTGTTAATTTTTCATCAGAAAGTGATTAAATTTCAATCTTTAAACCCATAGCTTGTAAGGCTTGACGAAGACGTTGTGCTTCTGTGGAATGATTTTGTTCATGAAGAACAATTGCCTGTTTAAAGGCGGCTCGACACTGTTGTATTTGGCCAATTTGTAACAAGACTACGCCGAGGTTTTGATAAGCGTCTGCTCCTTTTGGATTCAGTGCAATCGCTTGACGGTAGGCTATAATTGCCCCTCGATAATCTCCCATTGCCCTCAAAGTCATGCCCAAATTATAATGGGCGATGGCTAATTTGGGATCAATTTCTAAGACCTGTTGATATGTTGTTTTTGCCTCGATTAACTGTCCGATTTCTTTAAAGAGATTGCCCAAATTATTATAAGCCCCAAGTTTGAGAGTGGGTAAAATATCAATTTGGGTTGCTGTTTGATAATGAAACAAAGCTTGAGTTAAATTTTGTTGTTTTCGATACCCAATTCCCAAATGATAATGGATTTCGTACAATGTACTGGTGGCCTGAGCGCTATTATCACCCGTGTGAAGTTGAGTCTTTAACTGGGATAAGCCTTGTTCTAAAACATCAATTCCCTGAGTAATTTGACCCATTTCAAGATAGAGTCCTCCTAATTTACTGGCGACATAGGGATCATCCGGATGCTGATGATAATATTGTTCCATGGTCATCTGAGCCGTTCGCCATTTATTTTGCTGGTTAATTAGATTGACCTGATACCCTTGATGTAAAATCGCTACCTCGGGTAATGTAATAATTTTCCAGTGGGTTTGTGTCGATAGGATATCAATCACGCTATCATCAATCAAAGCATGGTAAGGGCGAGAAAATTTAATTTGTGGATGATTTCTAAACAGCCTTGAAACCAACGAATAAGGAGACTGAACCGCGCCGACTTCTTGACGAATTAGGTTAACCACCAAAGCATCTTTTTGTGAGAGGGCTTGTTTAAGTTGAGCCGTTCTTTGAGAGACAAAAGATTCATCGGCATCTAACACTAAAATCCAGTCTCCTGTCACATATTTTAAAGCTTGATTTCTGGCTTTAGCAAAATCATTTTCCCATGCAGCAGTATAAACTTTTGCTCCTTTTTCTTGAGCAATTTCTACAGTATTATCAGTCGAACCTGTATCAAGAACAATAATTTCATCAACGATATTCTGAATACTCTCAAAGCATTTTGATAAACGTTCAGCCTCATTTTTTACAATCATACAGCAACTTAATTTCATGGGCTTTTGCTGTGGTTACTCAGTCAATTTAAATTATTACTTTATTCCGGTAAAATCATCACTTTATCAATCACATGAATCACTCCATTGCTTGCTTGAATATCTGGCTCAATTACGGTTGCCTCTTCAACCATTACCTGTTCTGAACCCACCTCTACATTGAGGGGATTACCCTGTAAACTTTCAATTGTTCCAGAAGATAACTCTGCGGCATTCATCCGACCTGGAATGACATGATATTTTAATAAGTTGGTCAGTTGATTAATATTTTCGGGCTGCATTAATGATGCTAAAAGCTGTTCGGGTAAAGCCTTAAACGCCTGATCAGTCGGCGCAAATATTGTCAAGGACTCCCCTTGTTGCAATTGATTCAATAAACCGGTTGTACTTAACAGAGTTCTTAAAATCGTAAAACGATTATCCGAAGAGATTAGCTGAGTTAGATTGGCCCCACCCACCCCTTCAATAACTTCCGTCGGCAACTGAGTCATGATGGGTTGATACTCCCCGGCAAAAGCAGTCGTTGCAGCCAGTCCTAGACTGAGACTACAAGTAAACAGACTAAGCAGAGACGTAACAGGCTTGGAATGATGGGATTTCTGGTTCATACTCTGAGCGGAGTAACAATTAGCTCTGTCTATCAGAGCATTTCAGAACGTTAACATACTTTCGACAGATGTCAAGGGTTTGCCAGAAAAATATCATGTTAGATCAGTCCATCGTCCCTTCCTGACACCCATCACAAATAACGATGAACAAATAACGATATTATCGTCTAATATATGATTCCAACCCTCTCAGTTCATCAATTTCTCTTAAAGTAATGTGCATCACAGTGTCTCATTCAATCACAGATCATTATCAACCGCCTTTTTTACTCAAAAATGGTATAGCCATGACGGTTTATTTGGCATTAAAGGCGCAGCATATTTGGCAAAATACTATTTCTGTTTCAGAGCCAATTTATCAAGAAGTCATCTTTAAAGGCTTAGGAAATATCCCGATTTATGCTCAAGTTGCGATTCCTAAATCTGCGAAAGGAACCATTATTGGAACCTATGGAATTACGGGTAATCTTGAGAATCAATGGATTTTACGGTTACTAGGACGTAAAGCTTATGCTCAAGGCTATGCTGTTATTTTGTTTGATTGGCGAGCCCATGGAAAGACCGCCGAATTCAGTCCTACTTTAACATCTGATGGACTTTATGAAGGTAAAGATTTTGTTCATATTGCGGCTCAAGCTAAAAAAATGGGATGTCCTACTCCGTTTTGGTTTACGGGATATTCTTTAGGCGGACAGTTAGCATTGTGGGGAATTCAAGCCGCAGAAACTTTACCCGAATGGGGATCAAAGTTAGAGTTAAATTCTGATGATATTGGGGGTGGCGCAGTCATTTGTCCGAGCCTAGATTCTAATCGTTCTTTGACTTATTTAACGCAACATCCCATCGGAAAATATTTAGAGCAATCCATCACGAAAGCATTAAAAAAATTAGCTCAACAAATTCATCAATATCATCCACAAGCGATTGATTTAGATGTTGTAGAACAACTTAATAGTATTCGAGAATTCGACGAAAAGTTAGTCATTTCTAAGTTGGGATTTCAAACCGTTGAGGATTATTATCATGCCAGTAGTCCTTTGCTGTTTTTACCTAAATTAACCAAACCCACTTTCATCCTTTATGCCGCAGATGACCCTTTATTTGAACCGAGTATTGTTTCAGATTTACAACAGATGGCTCAACAAAATTCAGCCCTTGATTTATTATTAACTCAACATGGGGGTCATGTCGGTTATATTAGTAATCAATCCTGTCAGCAGCAATATAACGATTCAGATCAATGGTGGGGGTGGAATCGAGTGTTAGAATGGTGTAACCAAAAGACTGAAAACCATTCTAATTTATCACTTCAATCTTCTATTTTTTAAAACTTTATAATACAATATTTTTTATGAGTTTTTCTAAAGACTTTACCGGAGATAAATCGTGATAAAGAAGATATTGATGTTCAGCAATAAATTGACGCAAAGACTGACGATAACTGACATCATTTGCCAAACGAATTGCTAACTGAATATAGTTTTGCTTATCCAATGCAATTAACTCCTTTAACCCCATCCGCGTTAAAATTGCAGCCGAATGTCGTCCCCGCATCAACTCCCCCGGTAAAGTAATAATTGGTAAAT
>CAYSWY010000009.1:33184-119421 GCA_964434975.1 uncultured Lyngbya sp. | reverse complement strand
CCCTCTTCCCTCTTCCCTCTTCCCTCTTCCCTCTTCCCTCTTCCCTCTTCCTTCGTATTGACAGACTGCTAAACTATATTCTTAATCAAACGGAGTCCGGTGTGAATGTTAGAGACGTTAGATTTAGACCTTTCCCTCGATAAAGCCGCCTACAAAAGCCAAATTGAAGCTTTAATGCGAGAATTGCGATCGCTACAACGGAGTTGTTGGGAACAAAAATTGCCTGTGATTATTGTCCTCGAAGGTTGGACAGCGGCAGGCAAAGGGGCATTGGTTAAAAAGATGGTGGGTTATATGGACCCGCGAGGATTTACCGTACATCCCATTTGGCCACCGACTGAGACAGAACGTCGTTATCCATTTATGTGGCGCTTTTGGAACAATTTACCCGCCTCAGGTAAGCTGGGAATTTTTTATCACAGTTGGTACACTCATGTTCTAGAAGATCGCTTATTTGACCGCTTACCAGAAGCTGAAGTGGCGATGGCAATGCGCCAGATTAATGCTTTTGAACGACAAATGGTGGATGATGGGGTGGTGATGGCAAAATTTTGGATTCATCTCAGCAAGAAGGAACTCAAGCATCGCCTCAAAAAAGCAGAGAAAGATGAGTTAAAAGCGTGGCGAGTTCGTCCGGAAGATTGGCAGCAAGAAAAAAAGTATGATAAATACAGCGCTTTTGCTGAAGAAATGCTGATTCATACCAGTACAGGGCCAGCCCCTTGGACGTTGGTCGAAGGCAATGATGGGCGTTGGGCGCGAATTAAGGTGCTTTCAACCATGGTATCAACCATTAAAGAAAGTCTCGACCGCTTACAGGTCCAACCCCCTGCAGTCCAAACCTCTCCCCAACAGCATCTCGAACCCACAGAACCCAATCCCTTAGCGGCAGTAGATTTAACTCAATCATTATCAGACGAAGACTATAAAAAGTTATTACGCCAAGAACAAGCTGCATTAGGTAAGTTACAGCAACACATCTACGATGATCAAGTACCTGTGTTAATCTTATTTGAAGGTTGGGATGCGGCCGGAAAAGGGGGTGCAATTAAACGCTTAACCGATATTCTCGATCCTCGCAGTTATGAAGTTGATGCCTTTGCTGCCCCAACCGATGAAGAAAAAGCCCATCATTATCTCTGGCGGTTTTGGCGGCGCTTACCCCCAGCGGGAAAAATTGGGATTTTTGATCGGAGTTGGTATGGGCGAGTGATGGTGGAACGGGTCGAAGGCTTTGCCACAGAGGCTGAGTGGCGGCGGGCTTATCAAGAAATCAATGAATTCGAGGAACAGTTAACCACAGCGGGTTATGTGGTGGTCAAATTTTGGCTGCATATCGATCAAGAAACTCAATTGCAACGGTTTCAAGAACGTCAAAATAATCCGTTTAAAGCCTATAAACTCACAGATGAAGATTGGCGAAATCGAGAAAAATGGTCGCTTTATGAAGTGGCTGTTAATCAAATGATTCAGCGAACTCATACCCCCACTGCCCCTTGGACAATTGTAGCCGGGAATAATAAGCAGTATGCTCGAGTTAAGGTGATTGAAACCGTTGTAGAGGCGATTAAACAGAAGTTAAAGTAGTGCTAATCTATTCTAAATTGATAATACGGAGATGACCTATTTTGCCTTCGCCTGGAATAACCTATTGACCTATAACCAGTAACAAATGACTGTCTAAATCTATGTTTGTCCTGCTGACTCGGCTACTATTATTGCTGCTTACTGGCTTTATTCTCTTCAGGCTTTGGAAGCTTTTAGGGTTTAAAAAAAGTAGTATCATCTTGCAACTGGTTTATATTCTCACAGTTGCCTTATTGGTTTTAGCTTTAATTGCACCCGACAGTGTTGTGGGTGTGGTTATTTTAGGTTTATTGTCGGTTTTTATTAAACCACTCGGTTTATCAATTCTTCTGTTGATTCTGGCGAGTACAACCATTAGAAAGCAAAAAAAGGATGATAAGGAAGAAATTATTATGGCGGCACCAGGGCCGACTTTGATTTTGATTACCTTATTAATTTTAATTGTTTCTAGCACGCCATTTGTCGCAGATTGGTTGGCTCAACAACTAGAAAAAGCTTCTATTAAAACGGTTCAAACGGATTTATGTTGTGGAGAACAAGCCGGAGCCATTGTTTTAATCGGGCAAGGAACAACCGAACCTAAGCTTCCATACCGAACACAAATTCAACTGACACAAACAGGCGATCGCATTCCTTATGCTGCTCATCTTTATCGAGAAAATTTATCTGAATTAATTATTGTGAGCGCTGGATTTAGACAGGACTTAATTCAACCGATTTTAGAAGCAGATGATGTTAAAACTTTATTGGTTTATATGGGAGTTAATTCTGAGGATGTCATTCTTGATCCCCATGGCGGTACCTTAAGACATAGTGCGGTTGAAGTTAAAAAACTAATGGATAGATTAAATTTAGGACGAACAGTTATTTTAGTGACATCTGCCCTAGAAATGCGAAGAGCAAGCCTGACATTCGCTCGTGTTGACTTAAAAGTAATTCCAGCACCCACTAACTTTTATACTTTTATTTCTCAAGAAAAACTAAGCCGACGAGTGACTGGAGCCGATTTTGCACCGAGTGCAGAAGCATTATTTCTGACGACAAAGGTATTAGAAGAGCATTTTGCCACGTTTTACTACTTTACTCGAGGCTGGCTTGCACCCAGTATTTGATTGTTAAATTATTTTAAATTGATCGAAGTAGATGTGAAGAGGGTTTCAAAAAAGAAGGCTCAATCAAACAATCATAAGAATGATGTGATGATGATTTTGTCTAAAATTAAACAGTAATTATCGAAAAGCAGGCTGATAACGATATAGACTTCTTTCGGAAGCATCAGATTCCGAATAGTTTAACGAGCTAAATCCTCCAGTTTGAGCCACTGTAAAAATCAGAGCAAATAATAAGAAAAACAAGAATCCTAACCCCCCTGTGTCTGTCGATTTTTTCTCGGAGCTTTTATATTCTTCTTTAGATTTTTCTTTTTCTTTAGGTTTTTCTTTTTCTTTAGGTTTCTCTTTTTCTATGGGTTTAATATCAAACTGAATTTCTAATTTCTTACCCGCAAGGGGGCCAGTAACTTTTAAATCTTTGATGGTAATTTGGTTTTGTTCTGACATGGTATTGTCCCTGGTAACTTTCATCAGTGAGTGGTGACAGTTACTACAACAACAACTAATCCTATTCAGGAGAAAATATTCCTTTTCTCTCTATAGGTAGAGACACTAAGGTTATCATCACAAATGCCATAGCATTATCCCCATACCCAGTGTCATAGTCTATATTTAATCTGATGAGGCTACAATCATAATAGATTAAAAAATTATTAACAAAGTCAGTTATTTATATTCGTTTTATTGACTGCGATCGCTTTAAATATTTTATATAGTAGCGCATTATACAAAGATCACGATAACATCAACATTCTTGCACTCTTCAATGATTAGTTTACGCTGTTTTTTAGACACTTTACCAAATAGATAAATACACTTTTCATGTTTGGGATAATAATGGCTATAGCTGATGACTTGTCCGATAGCGTGTTTATATTGTCTGACCGTTTTCACCTCTATAATTTGAGAGGCAGTCAGAATATCAATTCGTCCGGTTGAAGTCTGGACTTCAGTTTTGCTACCCGGAATTTTTGCCGCTAAATTATCTCATATTACTCTTTCTGTTTGAGAGGTTTTTGATTTAGGATAACGACGAGTGCCGTTTTGTAATTCTTCAAGTGCTGGTTTTAACAGGGGAATTTGATCATTGCTAACCTCAATAATTAACTCTCCGGTTCTTTTAATTGCATCCTGTGCTAACTTCCGGGCAAATTTTTCAAAATAAGAATTCATAACTTAATCTAACTCTCGCAAATAGTCAACAATTTTTATTTTTAGTTGTTTTGAAATCGGATAAGACATAACTTCTCGCCCAATTTCTATTTTAGATTTCCCTTTTTTAAGCAATTCATCAATAACCGCTTGAAACAGTTTTTCAAATCCATATTCTGCTATGGCTTGAGAAATTAGTGTTAAAATTCCGAGTACAGCAATTCCACCTAACATTCCAAACGGCCCCCCTAACATCGCTAAAGCCGTTGTAATAGCCGCTGCACCCGCCCAACCACTCACACCCATCGCCACTAAAAGCACCAAACCTGGCACACCTAATGCAGCGATTTTATCAACAATTTTATCCATAGTTTATTTCTCCTATTATAAGATTGGATACTTGAGATTGTGAGAATTACACTGTAAAAATAGTATAGTAATGAGTATTCTATTAAGAGAATACCCACTTTTAGCTAAAAAATATCTATGGTTCACTCTTTAACAAAAACGATTACTTTTGAAGAGTTTATTGCCTGGTATCCAGATTCAGGTGGACGCTACGAACTTCATGATGGAATGATGCTCAATCTGTACAGTCACTATAAGTTATTCAAATCTAGATCTATTAATCATGATGCCATCCACACAAGTATTAATATAATTGATTATTCTAAATTTATTTTTCCTGCTGATTTTGTGAAAAATAAACGACTAATAATTAAAAATATACTAAAATTTAGTATTAGTTTATGTAAGGTTTATGTATAGCTTTCAAAAAATAAGTAATATAGTGCCAGGCTGATTAATACTCCTGTATAGACCTTACATATAAGATCTATACGACGATTTATAGTGATTAAGATAGGTTGATTTAACAAATATAATATAATTAATCACTTTAATAATAAAAAGACTGGGTTGTCTACAATTAACCCAGCCTAATAAAAATTAATGAGTTTTCAACAAACTAACTTTAACGTCTTCGCCGTCTAGAACCACCAAAGGAAGGACTACTACGACGAGAAGGACTGCTACTACCAAAACCAGGTGTACGTTTTTTCGTAGTAGAAGAACCATTATTATTTTGCTTCAGGTTACTTGAACCAAACCCAGAACCGGTTGAACGGTTTGCGTCTTTTTTCTGGGTGGCTGAAGTGGCGCGAGGGGTAGAATTATTACGAATAGCGCCTGTTGTCCGTAGGGTTTGACGGTTCTTGACTGCTGCGGGAGGTTGGTTATAACGAGTTTGATATTGACTCACCGCACTTTGATACGTGTTACCGTAGCCACCATAACCTGTTAAGGGTCCACCTTGATAAACGGGAGGAACATAATAACGGGGTGCAAACAGCGCATTGGCAACCATATTACCGGCGATAGAAGCCGCAAAAGGAGTCCAGAAACTGGACTGTTGTCTAACGACTACGGTTTGAGGTTGTCCGGTTTGGGGGTTGGTTACGGTTTCGGTGACGTTATGCACATATTCAATTTTAAAGTCTTCGGTGATATAGGCGATCGCAGTATCTCCTTTAACCTCTAAATAACTTTGTTTCCCGGCAGTAATATCATCCTCGCTTAACCGCGCCATTTGGACATCAGTTGTGCGAAATACAGGGGACTTTCCCGAGGGGGTATTTAATAACATAAAAGTATATTCCCCGCTGGCATCGTCATACTGTGCCTGTTGCAGGGGATATTCACCGGAAGTGGGTTGGTTAGTGGTGGCGGCGACGGTTCGAGTTTGAGGTTGTGTGGAATAAGAAGCGGTTGAATTACTCGATCCACAAGCCACTGTTGTCCAACACAAGCTTAAACACATCAACAAAATAATCAGTTTACGAAACATAAGTCATTAATGAGTGAATTTTAAAATGGAATTAATTCTGGGAAGTTTTGCAATAGTTGATCGTTGGTTAACTCATCCCCTAATTTTGCCGGAGAATAATGCACCTGAATTCCCCGTAGCCGTTGCTGATAATGGAGATTAATCACTGCTTTGATGCCATCGAGCATTGCGGTTACGTCGGCTAAATTCGTTTCAAGTTCGGGGACTTCTCCTTCTGCGGCTAAGGTAATCATCACCACAATATTATGGGTAATGGGAATTGAAAAAGAATCATCCTCTCCACTTGCCAATTCCGGTTCAGCCAGATATCGTTGAGCTGAGTCTGTAAACAGTTCAGTAAAATAATCTCCTGCTTCTGCTTCGTCCCAAACCACATCTCCCTCATTTGCCGACGACAGCCAATAAGCGTCATATTGCAGCAGTTGTTGAGAGATATCAACCAGTTGTTCACCCATGATATCAAGATCCCCGTCTCCCGTTTCTATGACGGTTCTTGCCGCTTGGTTGAGAGTTCCTAACAGGGGGGCCACTTCCGAACCCGCTAAATGAAGAAACAAACGACACACCACAAAGCGGGTTTTACCAACCATTTTATTAAAGCGATCGCCAAGGGGAGTCATAATTTTTCTCCTGAATCGACAGAAATAGAAGTGAATTGAGTTAACATTTCTAGGATATCGTGTTTTTTGGGTATCTTAGCTAATGTTGAAGTTCGGTTAACACCCCAAGTTATTCAATTTACTATATCCATGAGTCATTCTGCCGCTAATCCAACTCCACCTCAAAAGCTGAGTTTTTGGACAAAAATTGCCTTCGGCGCTGGGGATTTAGGCACAGCCATTACTGCTAATATTTTAGTTTTTTTTCTATTATTTTTCCTGACGAATGTTGCCGGACTCCCGGCAGGCCTGGCGGGTAGTGTTTTATTAGTGGGGAAGATTGCTGATGCGGTTAATGATCCGATTATTGGTGTCTTAAGCGACCGCACAGAACACCCCTGGGGACGGCGTTATCCTTGGATGATATTTGGTGCAATTCCCTTTGGATTATTCTTCTTTTTACAATGGTTAGTTCCCAGTACAAATCCTTGGATTTTATTAAGTTATTATCTGTTTATTGGGATTGCGTTTAATATTGCCTATACGGTTGTTAATTTACCTTATGTCGCCCTCACCCCAGAAATTACAAGAGATTACGACGAACGCACCAGTTTAAATAGTTTTCGCTTTGCCTTTTCCATTGGCGGCAGTATTTTATCCTTAATTTTAGCGCGAATTATTTTTGGTTTATTTCCCGATAATCCCCAAAAACAATATTTAGTTTTAGGCGGTATTTGCGCGGTTATTACTGTTTTACCGATTTTTTGGTGTGTACTCGGAACCCGTCATCGCGTTCTTTCCACTCAGAATGCTGAAGAATTAGAAACAGATTCTGATCAAATCCCGCTACTACAACAGCTAAAAATTGCCTTTCAAAATAAACCCTTTTTATATGTGATTGGAATTTATCTATTTTCTTGGCTAGGAGTACAGCTTACTGCCTCTATTTTACCCTACTTTGTAATCAACTGGATGCAGTTATCTGAAACTACATTTCCTCAAGTTGCCATTGCGGTACAAGGCACTGCTTTAGCCATGTTATTTGTCTGGAGTTTAATTAGTCGGCGCTATGGAAAACGAGTGGTTTATTTCATGGGAATGACCTTATGGTTAGGCGCACAAATGGGGTTATTTTTCTTGCAACCCGGTCAAACCTTATGGCTATATCTTCTCGCAATTTTAGCAGGATTTGGCGTGTCTACGGCTTATCTAATTCCTTGGTCAATGATTCCCGATGTGATTGATTTAGATGAATTAAATACAGGCAAAAGACGGGAAGGAATCTTCTATTCTTTCATGGTATTCTTACAAAAAATAGGTTTAGCGTTGGGATTATTTTTAGTCGGACAAGCCTTAGAATTCTCAGGGTTTATTGAGAGTATTCCCGGACAACCCACCCCAATTCAACCCGAATCTGCTTTATTTGCCATTCGCCTAGCTGTCGGCCCTTTACCCATGCTAATTTTAATCGGCGGCATGATTTTAACCTATTTTTATCCCATTACCCATGAAGTTCATGCTGAGATTGTTTTAAAGTTACAAGAACGAAAAAAACATTTAGAAGATTAAGACGGTTCAATAGTAGATGAATCTGTCATCGTATCAATTTCTTTTTTAATTTTTGAGACGAACAAACGATTAATCCATGTGGTTAAAATATGAGAAAGTAGTCCAACTGGCCCGGCAAATAGACAAACAACAAGAGAATGAATTGTCCAGACTCCAGTTTCTTGTCCTTGCCAATAAATATATCGCCCAATAAATAAATCCATCACTAAAAAGTGAACCCAGCCTGTTGTCGCGACCGTTTTATCTGAGAAAAATTGAGTAATATCATCTAATTGAGGATTCGATAAAGCGGCGGCACTTTCTGGGTTAATACTGTTAATAAATAAATAGAGATAAACCACTGCTAAAATGGCAAATGGAATATAAGACTGCATCACTTTACGAGTGATTTTCCAATTGGGTAAAAAGATCATTAAAATCCAAAAAGGCAGTACAAATAAGTTAGCACCATTAAAAATTTGATCGACTGTGATTACCATAACCTCAAAACTTTATAAAAACAGCAATAGATTCAACGTGAAGTATATCATATTCCTGAATTATTTTGCAAAATACTCTATTAATCAGTGAGTCTAAAAATGAGGATTGAACTCACTTTAATCAGGATGATTATTTTCTTCAGCAAAAACTCTCTATAAAATAAACGTTAAGATTTACTGGAATCCCATTCAGAGAATGATATATTACTGTTGAGAATAGATGAGGCAATAAATACCCATGACACAACACGAAGTCTTAATGTTAGCAGTACTTCTTATCCCTGGAATGGCGTTATCAATTTTAATTTTAGGAACCTTTGCCGCTGGAGGTTAATGATGCTTTTATAGAGTGATAGCGTTCATTATCAATCAAATCATGTTAACCATTCGAGTTGCTGAAGATCAAGACTTTGAGGCAATTTGGAGAATTTTTCACGAAGTAGTCTCTGGGGGGGATGCTTATGCATTTTCTCCCAATACTTCCGTGGAAGAAGCCTATCAACTGTGGATGCAACTCCCTACATTCACCTATGTTGCTATCCTGGATGCAGAAGTGGTGGGTACATACTATCTTAAACCCAATCAATCTGGCTTAGGGTCTCATGTCTGTAACGCGGGGTTTATGGTATTATCTACAGCTAGAGGCAAAGGAATTGGTCGGACACTGGGAAAACACGGCTTGCAACAAGCCCAGCTTCAAGGCTTTAAAGCCATGCAATTTAATTTTGTTGTCAGTACAAACGAACAAGCTGTTAAACTTTGGAAAAGTCTCGGTTTTGCAATTGTCGGCACATTACCCAAAGCCTTTAACCATCAACAATTGGGTTTAGTTGATGTCTACGTGATGTATCAGTGGTTAGATTAAATCTGAAAGCGATTTTAAAGTATTATCTTTCACCTCATTTCATCCTTCGATAATTAATAATAATTAAAATAGTATGACCCCTCTAATAACAGGGGGGTATCGTTTTACTATTTCAGGGAATTTACGGATTATACCCCGCGATACTTTTCTGGGTAAATACAGAAATATCTAAAATTTAACCCTAAATAAAACTAAAAAGTTACAGAATTTCACCGATGCATTTTATCCGAATCCTAGGCGATGATATGGGTATGTAAAAAATATAGAAGTCTTTCAGATTGAGTTAAATATAAAGTTTATTAAGTCAATCTTGACAGATCATTCGAGTTATTAAGGGTGTTTCTACAAAAAAATAAAAGCGATTCACTTGGATTGTAAATACCTTCGCTGAGAGTGAATAGTTTTAATTTGCCTATTTTTTGTTTAAAGCTTACTATCTACAACCGATAAAGTATTGTACCATGTCATCTCATTATTTACTTTCCATGCATCACGTTAAATCTGAATCTTTCACAAATACCTACACTCCGAAACACTATATTTCTACAATCTTTGACTATCCTCAAAATTTAGTTGTTATTGACTCTAAAGTTGATCATCTTCAACGCTTAATCACAGGGGTTATTCCTCATGCAATCATCGTTGTTTTAAATTCTCAACAAGATAGCATTGAACAACTGACCGAAGCCATTAGAAAATACCATTATTGCACAACTCTTCATTTAGTTTCCCACGGTTATCCCGGTGGAATTACTGTCGGAAATACTCAACTGAATATTGAAACATTAAATCAGTATTCTTCTTCTCTTCAGCAGTGGAATCTTGATTTAATTCTTCTTTACGGTTGTCAAGTGGCCGCAGGAGATAGTGGAACAGAATTTATTCAACAATTACATGATTTAACGGGTGCAAATATTGCCGCCTCTGCCACCAAAACAGGAAATGCGGCACTCGGTGGAGACTGGAATTTAGAAGTTAATACAGGACAAGCAGAAATTGACTTAGCTTTTAAACCAGAGGTTCTTCAAAGCTATCAAGGTATTTTTGCCGTGACTCTTGATCTCAATGGAACTGACTCTGGCGAGGATTATAGCGCAACTTACACAGAAGAAGGTGATCCGACTATTATTGCTGATACGGACGCAACCCTAACAGCGACTACTGATGTTCAGTCAGCAACCATTATTCTCACCAATGCCCTGGATGGGGATCTGTTAACAGTAGGAACCTTGCCCACTGGAATTACATCCAATGTTGATACTAGTGTTGATGGAGAAATCACCGTAACTTTAACGGGTAATGCAACCGCCAGTCAATATCAGGAAATATTACGAGGTGACATCAGTTTTGTTAATCTCCTCAACAACCCCGACACTACAACAAACCGCAATATTGAGGTTACAGTAACTGGTACAGATACAAGCAACGCAACTGCCACCACAACTATCGCTGTAACAGCCGTTAACGACGCGCCAGTAGTCGATCTTGATGGAGATGATAGCAGTGAATTTACCGAAGATACAACGACAACCACCCCAGAACAAATTACAGGGGCAATTAGTGACGGGAATGGTTCAGGAACCTTTACGCTAGAACGTACAGCTGTTAATGGTTTTACAGATACTGTTGACTTTATTGACGGAGTTAGTGGGATTGAGGCTAGAAATAATGTAGTTCAAGGTAATACCTTGGCTGATCGCGATCAGTTTACCTATACATTTTCTGTTGCTAGTACTGATAGCAGCATTTCTGAAGTTCAAGTGTTTCAAACTGCTTACACGACAGGAGGGACGACAGAAGCGGCAGAATATATTTTTGACTGGATCGGAGAACAAGCTGTTCTCAATGACCCCAATAACCAATTTAGTAGCCATGCAGATGGGGCGTTAATTTCTCCGGGTGAGGTTCTCACATTTGGGTTAGGTATTGATTACAGAACTAACAATACTGAAAATCTATGGCGGCTTGATGTTCCGGCGGAGTCAGTAACTGTTGCAATGACTTCTAATAATCCTAATCCTGATCCTGATTTAAAAGATCAAGTTTTCAATGAATGGATTAGTTTTGATGCGGTTTTTCATCCTGAACCTGACTATTTAACTAGTTTTACAGAGAGGGGAAGTGCCGTTGCGATCGCCGATACCGATGCTACTGTTACAGATATTGATGGTAGCAATATTGAGTCGGCAACAATTGTTCTAACCAATGCATTTACGGATGACGATTTAATTATTGATGAAACTGCTTTACCTACAGGGATTAGTTTAGACAATAAGGATACCAGCGTCCCTGGACAAATTACGATTACTTTAACCGGGACTGCCTCTTTATCAGACTATCAAACGGCACTGCAACAGATTACATTTAACAATAGTTCTAATGCACTTGATACCACAGATCGAATTATTGAAGTAACGGTTAATGATGGAGAAGCAACAAGTCCGACTGCCACCACGACTATTACGATTAATCCAATCAACGATGGGCCGCCTGTTGCTAGCAGTAACGCTATTACTGTTAATGAAGCCAGTGTTGATACTCCTTTAGGATTAACTCAAGCCACTGATATTGATAATGATCCTCTCACAATTACCGTAACAGGATTACCTACATTAGGAACCGTTACAAAAGCCGATGGAACTATTGTTAATGATGGCGATACTTTAACAAACACTGAATTAGAAGGTTTAATTTATGATGCGCCAACTGATTATAATGGTACAGATGATCCAGGTGATTTTACTTATAATGTAACAGATGGAACTGAAACTGTTGCGGGAAGCGTTGATATTACTATTAATCCAGCCGATAATAATAATCCGGTTGCTAGTGATAATACAATTACCGTAGATGTTGGCAGTAATGATAGTGATTTAGGCTTGACTGTACCCACAGATATTGATGGGGATACTTTAACGATTACTATTACAGAACTTCCCAGTTTAGGAACCGTTACGACATCTGATGGTACGCCTATTTCTATTGGGGATACTTTAACAAACACCGAATTAACCGAGTTAATTTATGATGCGCCAACTGATTATAACGGTACAGATGATCCAGGTGATTTTAGTTATGATGTAACAGATGGAAATGGGGGTGAAGATACAGGAAGCGTTGATATTACTATTAATCCAGCCGATAATAATAATCCGGTTGCTAGTGATAATACAATTACCGTAGATGTTGGCAGTAATGATAGTGATTTAGGCTTGACTGTACCCACAGATATTGATGGGGATACTTTAACGATTACTATTACAGAACTTCCCAGTTTAGGAACCGTTACGACATCTGATGGTACGCCTATTTCTATTGGGGATACTTTAACAAACACCGAATTAACCGAGTTAATTTATGATGCGCCAACTGATTATAACGGTACAGATGATCCAGGTGATTTTAGTTATGATGTAACAGATGGAAATGGGGGGAGTGATACAGGTTCTGTTGATATTACGATTAAGAATAATCCTAATGCGGTCGATGATAATATTGGAACGACAAAAGATACTGCGGTTACGATTGATGTTTTAGCTGATAATGGTAACGGTGAAGATAGCGATCCAGATAATGATCCGTTAACAGTAACTCAGATTAATGGAACAGATATTAATCCTGGGGATGTTATTACTTTACCTTCCGGTGCATTATTAACCTTTAATACTGACGGAACTTTTAGTTACGATCCAAATAATCAGTTTGAGAGTTTAACCGGAACGACAACAGATACCGATAGCTTTAATTACACAATCACAGATGGTAATAATACCAGTGAAGCCACAGTTACGGTGACTATTGCTGGGGAAAATAGTCCGCCTATTGCAGAAGATGATGCAGATAGTACGGATGCTAATACTGTTTTAACGGGTAATGTTTTAACGGATAACGGTAACGGCGTAGATCGCGATCCGGATAATAATCAAATTACAGTTAACCGAATTAATAATGAAGCGGTTAATATGGGTCAGCCGATGATATTAGATTCTGGCGCTGAAATTATTTTAAATCCGGATGGTACTTTTAGTTATAATCCCAATGGTCAATTTGATAATTTAGGGGTTGGAGAAACAGCAACCGATACCTTTACTTACACGATTAATGACGGCATTGCTGATAGTACAGATGCCACCGTTACGATTACTATTAACGGGGTAAATGACGATCCTGTTGCCACGGAAGATAACTTACAAACCTCTCCCCAACGTCCGTTAACTTTCGATCCATTAACTAATGATACCGATCCAGATGGGGATAATTTAACCTTACAATCAATTGATACTCCACCCGATAATGGTCAAATTGTTCAAAACCCGGACGGAACTTTAACCTATATTCCCGATCCTACTTTTACGGGAACCGATAGCTTTACTTACACAGTTAATGATGGCAATGGTGGAACGTCTACTGCAACTGTAAATATTGAGGTTAATCCTGATAATGATGGCGATGGTATTCTCGATGTAGATGATTTAGATGACGACAATGACGGTATTCCCGATAGTGAGGAAGGAACTGGAGATACAGATGGGGATGGAGTTCCGGATATCTTTGATCTCGATAGCGATAATGACGGTATTTCTGACTTAAATGAAAGTGGACTATCTCCTGAAAAAATAGCAGAATTAGATACAGATAATGATGGGGTGATTGATACCCCTGTTGGAGATAATGGTTTAGCCGATGATATCGAAACGATACCGGAGTCAGGAGAATTAGATCTAGATGGCGATGGAGAAGCTGACGATCAGGTTGATACTGATAGTGATGGTGTCCCAGATATCCGAGATCTTGATAGCGACTCGGACGGTATTTTAGATGTGACGGAAGTGGGTAACCCGGATGCAGATGGTGATGGGGTTGTTGATGGGGAAGATAGTGATGGTAACGGTTTAATTGATACGGTTGATCCCAATAACGATAACCCCTTAACTATTCCCCCCGACAGTGATAATGATGGTGTCCCAGACATCCGAGATCTTGATAGTGATAATGATGGCATTCACGACATTATTGAAGGCGGTTTAGATGATACTGATAATGATGGCATTGTCGGCGGATCAGATAGTGATGGAGATGGTATTGCCGATAGTATTGATAATAATGACGGGTTTGGTAATGTTAATCAATCATTCCCCCTCGATAGCGATCGCGACAATATCCCAGACTATTTGGACCTCGATAGTGATGATGATGGCATTAACGATATTACAGAAGTCGGTTTAGCTGACCCCGATGGGGATGGACGTTTGGAAAGTAACGATGTAGACGGGGATGGTATTGCTGATGCAGTCGATCAAAATAATGATGGGTTTGGGGATAATGCAGCAGTTGATCTACCCGATAGCGATGGCGATGGTATTCCAGACTTCCGTGATGTCAATAATTCTCCTATTGCAACAGATGATAACGCCAATATTGCTGCTAATACACCCGTTACTATCGCTGCTTTAGATAACGATACTGACGCAGATAACGATCCTCTTAATATTGATAGTTTTGACTCAACTTCTACCAATGGCGGCAATATTATTGTTGATGGCAATAACTTTATTTATACTCCCGCTGATAGTTTCACCGGAGTTGATACCTTTACCTACACTATTTCTGATAGCAAGGGAGGTACGAGTACAGCAACTATTACGATCACAGTAGAGGATAATATTGCGGTTGATAACAATAATATTCCTGTTGCAGGTAACGACACCGAAACCACCCCAGCCAATACACCTGTTACTATCGCTGCTTTAGATAACGATACTGACGCAGATAACGATCCTCTTAATATTGATAGCTTTGACTCAACTTCTACCAACGGCGGCAATATTATTGTTGATGGGGATAACTTTATTTATACTCCCGCCGATGGCTTTAGTGGAGTTGATACTTTTACCTATACTATTTCTGATGGCAACGGCGGAACCAGTACAGCAACGATTACGATCACAGTAGAAAATAGTGTTCCGGTTGATAACGATAATATTCCGGTTGATAACAATAATATTCCTATTGCTACCGACGACAATATTAATACCCCTGTCAATACTCCCATTACCGTTGATATCTTAGAAAACGATAGCGATCCAAATGGCGATCGCATTACGATTGATCAGTTTGACTCCACTTCCAGTAACGGCGGTACGGTTAGTTTAGACCAAGATCAATTAGTTTATACTCCCCCGGCTGACTTCAGTGGCATTGATACCTTTACCTACACCATCACCGACGACAACGGCGGCAGTGATACTGCTATTGTTACGGTTAATATTGATAACCCGACAACACCGGAAGATAAAGACTGCGACTGTCCCGAACTTCCCACGATTAACCCCATCAGTTTACCCATACAACCCCAAGTAGAAGCGTTAATGTTTCCTGAAATTGGCAATAGCAATAATGCCACTATTCTCGGAAGTAATAACAACGATAATTTAACCGCCACTAATGCAGATGATTTTGTCGATGCCGCTGCCGGAGATGATGAAATTATCTTACTCGACGGTAACGATACCCTGCTTGCCGGAGATGGAGACGATCTGACTTACGCTGGATCTGGAAATGACTTGTTATTCGGTAATAACGGCAACGACTTCCTTAAAGGAGATAGCGGCAACGATACGATTATTGGCAGTCCGAGTGGTAACCAACCTATTGGTAATATAGGAGAACAAGATCATCTATTTGGTGATGATGGGGATGACTGGCTTGGCGGTAATTTAGGTGATGATACCTTACATGGCGGTGTCGGAAGCGATCGCATTCATGGCGGTAAAGACAACGACCATATGTTAGGGGAAATTGGTAATGATACCCTCTGGGGAGAACAAGGCGATGATGTTCTATTAGGCGGAACCAGTAACGTTACGGTAGAAGATGTCAATGGACGAGATCTACTATTTGGTGGTGAGGGAAATGATACCCTTTACGGTAACCAAAACTTAGATACTCTTGTTGCTGGAGACGGTGACGATCAGTTACATGGTGGTCAAGGCAATGATTTACTGTATGGTAATACCGGTGATGATATCTTCTTCGGAGAATTCGGTAATGATACGATTATTGGCGGTCCCAGTGGCGATCAACCTTTAGGAGAAACAGGAGACCGCGATCTTGTTTTTGGGGATGCGGGTAATGACTGGATCGTTGGTAATTTAGGTCGAGATAGCCTCTATGCTGGGAAAGGTAGCGATCGCCTGCATGGCGGTAAAGATGATGACTGGCTACTCGGAGAATTAGGAGATGATACGCTTAATGGTGAACAAGGAGATGATACTATCCTCGGTGGTACTAGCAACGATCCAGAAGATCCTACCCGTGATGTGAATGGACAAGACTTGCTATTTGGGGAAGCGGGTAATGACTTCATGGATGGGAATGAAGGTAACGATACCCTTGTTGCTGGAGACGGTAACGATATGGCTTATGGCGGTAAAGACGATGACTATATCTTTGGTAATGCTGGCAACGATATGTTGTTCGGCGATAAAGGCAATGATACCCTTTGTGGAAATGAAGGAAACGACACCCTACGAGGCGATCAAATAGATGACGGAAACTCCCCCGCTGTCGGCAATAACAGTCAACAAGATTATCTTTCTGGGGGTAAAGGTAATGACTTATTATATGGAGACGAAGGTCAAGATACCCTCTGCGGCGATATGGGTAACGATACCTTACACGGCGGTAAAGATAACGATCTGGTTCAAGGTTGCTTCGGAGATAATTTACTGTTAGGTGAAATGGGAGATGATACCCTTGTCGGTGGCGAGGGAAATGATACCTTAACGGGGGGAGACGGAAATGACACATTTGTGATTAATCCTAATCTAGGAAATAATCTGATTACAGATTTTCAAATCGGTCAAGATCGGTTAATGTTAGAAGGGATTAATTTCAATCAGTTACAAATTACTCAAGATAGTAATAGTACTGTGATTTCATTCAATAATCAAGTTTTAGCTACTTTAGACCAGGTTAACGCGATTGATATTGATTTGAATCAGTTTATCTAAGCCGTTTTATATGGGAGGCATTCTGCACCGGAATGTCTCTCTAACAACCGCAATCTGATCTCAAATTAAGTCCGGTTGATCACTATAGTTATCACAATCTGTCATTTTTAGATTATCGGATATGATTTAATGACGCGATCGCGCGTACCATAACTAATTTTAATTAGGATATTTATCAAACCCACCATACCCGCCACAAAACCACCCAGAGAAAAAATGCGATTCTCCGATGCGCTGAGGCGATCGCCAACAGGCGCAGATGTAAATTGTGCTATGTATCAAAAATAATATCTACTATCATATAACTTTTTATCCCTAACCACTAACAGTCGATCCACTCAAGCATTGTGTTCACGGGAGAGTCCGTAGCGAGATATTTTTACCGTTAAATTTTGCCACTTTTGATAAATTTTATACACAGACTCTGAAAATCTAGATTGACTACTGTATTCAAAATTCTTATATAGAAAGATATCCAGCCATTTATTTAACCCCAAGCCAGTGGCTATTGCGCGTAATTACTGAATTAAACTGTTAAAATGATACATTGAGTAGGGTATGCGCGTGGCGAATTGATAGTAAGTATAACTTAACTCTGGCAAAAATTGCAAGTTTAATAAATAGGGAAATTGCAAATCAGCCCAATACTTCCTATTAATAAGTAGTGGAACATCATCAGTTGACTACTATAAACTCATCAATCTGAATAACAAAAATAATATCGAGTTTAATATAACGTCTGAGCCGCAAAAATTTGTTCACAACCGGGTTAATTTTTAGACGCTTGAACTTTAAAATTTAGTCAATATTGATAAAATTTATACATAGATTCTTAAAATAGCAATTTGCTGCTGAGTTTAAAACCTATGCGCAGTAATATATATAGTTGATTTATTTAAGATAAATCCGGGAAAATACAGTTAAGTTATCGCTGTATAAGTGATAAATAATACATTGAGTAGAGTATGCGCGTCGCGACTTGATAGTAAGTATAACTTAACTGCGGCAAAAATTGCAACTTCAACGAAATAGAAAGTTATTGATAAATCAGATAATTCCTACTAAGAATAAGTAAAAAATAATCGGTTAATTACCCTAAATTTGTAAAAATGACAGTAATTATGTCAGATTTTATTGACATTTTGCGATAACACTCTTGACGACAGATCCAACTTATGCGTTATGGTGCTTTATAATTTTGTAAGTTAGCATTAGAATGTTGTCAGGGTTAAGAAAAACTTTGGGCGAAATATTAGCAGTGAGAATAGGCTATTTCAGCCTATCAAAATCTGATGGAATGACACTGGATGATTGGGTGATTTCAAGTCCGGAGTGAAGGTGCATTGTTAAGTTTAGAATCATACTCACCAAACCATTTATTGCGGTCGGCAGTCTCTGGAATTAAATCCGAGTTTTATTTAGTATCAGTGGAAATATAAGGACTGTTCTCAGGGAATTGAGGACATGGGTTCAAGTTTTTTAGGTATTTATATATTTATGCTATAACGGAACAGTAAATATCTACCAATGTATACACGACCTGAAATTATTTACACCGAGCGGGCGCGTTAGCCTAGCCTTTGTGTACACATATATTGCAGTCAACTATAGGGAAAAAAATGGGCGCAAAACAAATAGTAAATTTTGAAAAAGTATGATATCTTTTTTTATTATCAACGGACTAGCTTTAAAAGGAAATCGGACAATTCTGAGTTGAGAATTTAAAAAAAATCTTGACACAGTTGAAACTCTACCATTGAATTAGGCGTAAAATTAGATGGAAACTGGTGAAACCTATTTGGAAAAAGGAAATGCTTTTCGTGCTGAAGGCAAGTGGGAAGAAGCACTCCGATGTTATCAGAAAGTCGTTGAGTTAGAGCCAGAGAATGGGTGGACCCATCATCATTTAGGGGATGCATTGCTAAATCTAGAACGTTATGATGATGCAGTATTTGCATATCAAAATTGCCTTAAACTTCAGCCCAATTCAACTTGGTCGTATTATAACCTAGGAATTGTTTTATCTAGAGTGGGGCGCTGGGAAGAGGCTTTTACGTACCATCAAGAAGTAGAAAAAATAGATAATAAATTCTGGAAATCTAACTTATTAGACTGGAAAACTCAGCATCAACTGGGAGACTTTTGGTTTAAGCAAGAACAGTGGAAAAAAGCCACTCAAGCTTACTACCGTGCTATTGAGTTAAATCAGGGTTCAATCTGGTCTCATGTAAATTTAGGCAGAGCTTTAACTCAGCTAAATCAATATGATGAGGCGCTCAAGATATTATACAAAGCAATAGAAATCGATCCGAACTTTGCCTGGAGTCATTATTACTTAGGTAAGGTTTTACATAAATTAGGAAAAACGGAGCCAGCATCTTCTGCATTCAATCGAGCAACAGAATTAGAGCCCAGCTTAACTAAAGTTTCTCAAGTATCAGATCAGATGATGAATATTTCGCTAAATTCAGATCCACATATTCAAGAGACTGAGAATTCAGAATTGACTCAGTTTATCAATATTGAACCTTTATTTGATCGGGAGTTTTATTTATCTCAACTCTCTATTTATCAAAGAAAAAGCAGTATTAATCCATTAACCCATTATCTAGAATATGGTTGGCAAGAATATCTAAATCCACATCCCTTATTTAATACTCAGTACTATATTAGTCAAGCTCCTGAAGTGGTGGAAGCCGGGATTAATCCTCTGGCTCATTACATCGAATATGGCTGGCGAAAAAACCTAAATCCACATCCCTTATTTGATACTCAGTACTATATTAGTCAAAATCCTCAATTAAATGATGAGACAAATAACCCCTTGCTTCATTATATTTGGATAGGTGGCAAAGAAAAATTAAATCCTCACTATTTATTCAACACTTCTTATTACCTGAATCAAGTCAGTTTCAATCTCTCTTCACAGACTCCTTTAGAACATTTTTTAACAGAGGGGTATCAGAATCAAAAGTCTCCCCATTATCTTTTCAGCTTTGAATATTACCTGTCTCAGCTTCAGCAAATCGGAAGTAAGATTGAGTTAGAAAAGATAGAGAACGATAATCTTTTGTGCTTCTATCTTAACGGCGGCTGGAAACTCAATATAAATCCCTGTCGGTTATTTGATATTAAGTTCTATCGGCAACAGCTTCATCAAGACAACAGAGATATAGAACCTCTTTACCACTATATTATTCTAGAAGGCTACAAAACACACTCTCCCCATCCAGCTTTTGATTTAGAATATTATTGCTCTCAAGTCACCGATTTCAAGCCACAGTATAAACCTGCTATTTTGCATTTTATAGAAACACCCAAAGACAAGCGACCGACTCCTAACCCAGCCTTTGATTCTAATCACTACTTAGATATTCACGAGGATATTAGACAATATAATATTTGCCCCAATTTACACTTTGTCGAACATGGATATTCTGAAGAACATCGCACCCTCAATCGATTCTTTTCAGAGGAATATATTCATAACCTATTTCCGGACTATTCTTTTCGTTATCTCTCTGCCAAACAGTACTATTTAACTCAAAGAGTTTACAAAAGACGCAGAATTCTATTAGTCGGTCATGATGCATCTCGTACAGGCGCACCGCTGATTTTATTACGGTTAATGCAGGATATTTCTCAGCTTAGTAATGTAGAAGTTTTTCTAATTTTAGGGAAGGGGGGTGACCTCTTAGATGACTTTAAAGCTTGTGGTCATGTCTATATCATGAAAGACTCAGAAGATAAAAGTTTTTTAGAATCTGGTAAACATTCCCAAGCATTTATTCAAGAAATCCAAGATTTGCTCTTAAGCTTTAATCGTCATTTCCCCGATTTTGTGATTTGCAATACGGCTGAGGTTCGACATATTGGTGATGCCTTAGCAAGTTCCGGAATTCCCGTCTTTTCATTAATCCATGAAATGGCAGATCCTTATACTGCTCAACAATGGAAAGCGATGTATGACCAAAGTCAGAAAGTCATTTTTCCTTCACAATTTGTCGCCGAAAGAGCGAATAAAAAAGTTCCTATATCCAGAGAAAAACTAAAAGTTCGAGGACAAGGTCTACTGCGCGATCACTTTGGTCGCTTCCCCAAAGAAAGTTCAAGACGCAAAGTTCGTCAAGAGTTAGGTTTCTCAGCAGATGACTTTGTTATTCTCGGGTGTGGAACAATGGACTATCGAAAAGGGATTGATTTATTTGTTGGCGTTGCGGCAAAAGTAATTAGAAAAGCCAGAAAAACCCTAAGTCAGCCCACCTTTAGATTTATTTGGGTGGGTCAATATCTCTATGGCTTTAATAATAGTCCTTCTTACTGGGCAATGAAAGAAGTGAAACGTGAAGGTCTGGAAAAATTTATTATTCATGTTCCGGCTAATAACGATGTAGAAAAATACTTCCATGCTTCCGATATTTTCCTGTTAACCTCACGCTCAGATCCTTTTCCCTGTGTGGTTCATGAAGCAATGGCTTGTTCTCTTCCGGTCATTTATTTTGAAGGAGCAGGCGGAGCCGCAGAGTTAGTTAAAAATGAAGCTGGGGTGGGCGTTCCCTATTGTGATGTGGCAGCAATGGCGAATGCAGTGGAGTCTCTCTCTAAAAATCCTCATCTT
The DNA here is from genome assembly GCA_964434975.1 of uncultured Lyngbya sp. GTDB lineage: Bacteria > Cyanobacteriota > Cyanobacteriia > Cyanobacteriales > Microcoleaceae > JAAURB01. The sequence continues at coordinate 97,582 of CAYSWY010000009.1, read as the reverse complement.
TGCCAAACCTTAGGAAAAACGGGCGATAAAATCATTCACAATCAATATCAGTTTTATGACTATACTTGTGAAATTCTCAGAATGGCTTGCAATGAATTATCCTTAGACTTTGAACAGTTTTCGATTGGAGATATTGACCCTCAACAAAAATGGAAAACCAGTCCGAAAGCCATTTACTTTATGACTCCCGATTGGGGTATTAGTGGTGTCAATACATTCACCATTCATTTAATCAAGCAATTGAATCAAATGGGTTTTGAAGCCAAGCTTTTATTCACCAATGGACGATTTTCATATACCCCCGAAGATGAATCTTTAATGCCGGATGTACCTTGTGTATTTTTACAACCCGATACCCGTATTCCTCATCCACAAAATGTCTGGTCTAAATTGCTTGAGTTTTTCAAGCATCACCCTCCCTGTATTCTTATTCCCAATTATGACTATACTGCTTCTGCCATCTCTCCAATTCTTCCCGATCAAGTTGCAGTTGTTGGAATTGCCCATAGTGATGATGTCGAACATTATGAACACGTTTATCGCTTAGGTCGTTGGTGGAATAGAATTGTTGCCGTTTCAGACTTTATTCGGGATGAAATTATCGAGCATAACCAAAGTTTTGCTTCTAAGACTTCAACCATTCGATATGGAATTCCTGTAGTGCGAGAATTAACAGAAAATGATATAAGACAAAAAACAACAGCATCATCCGGTTCAATTCGTCTAGTTTATAGTGGCAGACTCGTTTATCGCCAGAAAAGAATTGAGCGATATGTAGAACTGACTCACTTATTAGTCGAAAGTGGAATAGACTTTCATCTGTCTCTATTAGGAGATGGAGAAGCATATGATTGGATTAAAGCAGAACTTCATCCATTTATTGAGGCAGGAAAAGTGTATTTACCCGGACGTGTAACCCCTGCTGAGGTGAGTCAAATACTGGAAAAATCCGATATCTTTTTACTGTTATCTGACTTTGAAGGTTTACCGTTATCAATGTTAGAAGCCATGACTCAAGGGTGTATTCCATTAGTCTCAGACATGAAAAGTGGTATTCCTGAAGTGATTGAACCCGGTAAAAATGGATTTATCTGCTCAAAACATGACCTTCAATCATTTATTGAAGTTATCTCTCAGCTTGCTAACAGTCCGGAATTAAGATATGGTATATCTCAAAATGTATTTTATTCTGTTAAACAACATAAGCTTAGAGATGTGGATATGGCTGCTACCTATGCAGAGATTTTTAAAAATGTTTTTGCAGAGATTAATAGTGGGACATATATCCGTCCGAAATCTTTTGGGTATAAGTCATCTTTAAAAGGAACATTACCACCCATTTGGTTAACCTAAAAGTGATTTTATAAAAAGTGGAGGGTAATTCGTTTTCAGAAAAGCTGCGATGTCAACCACTCAATCATCGCACTTCATAATCAGTTAATTTAAAAAAGGAGATCTATAAATGGTAAAAGTTAAAGAGATTGAGATTAATCTTCCTGAATCTAGCAGTGATTCTAAGTCTGTGATTTTATTGGGTCTTCCCAAAAGTGGTACAACTTTACTCAGTAATATATTCAAATTAGCTGCATCCTATTTAGGAGTCGGTTTCGTACCGCTTCATGATAATTTATTCAAGCTAGGTTTAGAACAGGAGAGTGACAACATTTTAGATCCTCTTCACGTTTTATTACTCAATCAAGGATATTGCTATGGTGCCTTTAGAAAGTTCTTTAACTTCATCAATCATGATTTCTTATCTAGCGCCAGTAAGATTATGATAGTTCGAGATCCAAAAGATATGATGGTTTCTGACTATTTTTCTATGGCTTACTCTCATCCTAAACCGGGAAATAAAACTGAGGAGCAGTATGCTCAGTGGCAAATATCTTTGCAAGAACGTGATATCAATACAGTTGTCAGAGAAAGATTTCATGACTATATCAGAAGAATGCAAAAATACAGAGAGATTCTCACTCAATATTCATTTAAAGTTTATAAATATGAAGAGATTATCTTTAATAAATATGATTGGACTGTTGATATGATGTCTTATTGTAATTGGAGTCTGACAGATGAGCAAATCTCACAAATCGTTGAAGCTGTTGACATATTTCCGAAGAACGAAAATAAAGCAGCTCATATTCGTCAGGTTGCACCCGGTAATTATAAGAAGTATTTAGAACAATCGACAATTGATTTCATCGATGGATATTCTAGTCTCTTTAGTTTCTAATCGGCTGCTAATCAATTAGACATTTGGATGATTCTAGAGAAATAGAGTATTTTTGATATCCATTCATTTGATTTAATCACTTTAAAGCACTTGATCACTTAACTTATTGGAAGAAAACCATGAAATCATATAAGCTGATTGAAGCAATTAAACAACGCCCCTGGCGAACTCAAGAATACAATCCAAGCGGTAACGGGCTTTGGCACATCCCATCAATGCTGATTGATGAGGAGAAAAAAATGCTCTCTTATATGACTGAATATGTATTTGAGGGTCAAGGACATATACTCGATTTAGGATGTTCTATCGGAGGTTCAACATCGTTTCTGGCTCATGGCTTATCGAATAGTTCCGATGCTGATTTCTGGAAAGTTCATTCCTTCGATTTATTTGAAGCGGGAGAATATGAACGTCAAACGTTTTTTCCCAGAAATAATCTGGAAGTACCAGCAGATTCTAATATGCTGCCTTTGTTTCAAAAATACACAGCGCCTTGGTCAGAATTCATCGAAGTTCATGCCGGAAATATTCTAGACTATGCTTGGTCTGGTGAAGCGATTGAAATCCTGTTTGTTGATATCATGAAATCTGCTGAACTTTATGATTATGTAATCGAAACATTTTTCCCTTGTCTGATTCCAGGAGAGTCCATTATTATTCTGCAAGATTATCTGTTTGTCGGTACAGGGCCTTGGCATATTGTACTGATGGAATTACTCAAAGATAAAATTACTCGAATTAGTCACACAGCAATTAATAGCGTCATTTATCTTTGTACTGATAAAATCACTCAGGAAGATATAGAAAATTGTAAATGGGATAATATTTCTCAGGCCAAGAAAGCCGAGAGTATTGCCCGTGCTGCTACGAATTGGGATTCGGAGAACCAAGAAATTCTGTTTAAGATACTGTCACGGTATGTAGAGGGTTCCTATGAAGGTTGGGGTCAACACTTTAACACTGCTCTTCGCCAAAATTGATCATCGCAATCTCTGTTGTAGTATTTTTATAATGATAGTAGACACCTGGATTAAAATTATGCAGATTCAAGATACAAATATCGTCAGAACAGAAAACAATCAGTTGGATATCTGTATAGATAAAATATTTGTGAAACTAAGGGAAGCTTCAAAAAGAGCAGTAAATTGCTTAACTTACTAGAAATAAATTATGAAATCATATCCATTGATCGAAACAATTAAGCAACGCCCCTGGCGCAATCAAAAATACAGTCCTATGGGTAACGGTCTTTGGCAGATCCCATCAATGCTGATTGATGAGGAGAAAAAAATGCTCTCTTATATGACTGAATATGTATTTGAGGGTCAAGGACATATACTCGATTTAGGATGTTCTATCGGAGGTTCAACATCGTTTCTGGCTCATGGCTTATCGAATAGTTCCGATGCTGATTTCTGGAAAGTTCATTCCTTCGATTTATTTGAAGCGGGAGAATATGAACGTCAAACGTTTTTTCCCAGAAATAATCTGGAAGTACCAGCAGATTCTAATATGCTGCCTTTGTTTCAAAAATACACAGCGCCTTGGTCAGAATTCATCGAAGTTCATGCCGGAAATATTCTAGACTATGCTTGGTCTGGTGAAGCGATTGAAATCCTGTTTGTTGATATCATGAAATCTGCTGAACTTTATGATTATGTAATCGAAACATTTTTCCCTTGTCTGATTCCAGGAGAGTCCATTATTATTCTGCAAGATTATCTGTTTGTCGGTACAGGGCCTTGGCATATTGTACTGATGGAATTACTCAAAGATAAAATTACTCGAATTAGTCACACAGCAATTAATAGCGTCATTTATCTTTGTACTGATAAAATCACTCAGGAAGATATAGAAAATTGTAAATGGGATAATATTTCTCATGCCAAGAAAGCTGAGAGTATTGCCCGTGCTGCTACGAATTGGGATTCGGAGAACCAAGAAATTCTATTTAAGATACTGTCACGGTATGTAGAGGGTTCCTATGAAGGTTGGGGTCAAAACTTTAACACTGCTCTTCGCCCAGAAAAAGAGATTGAACAAAGAATTTAAAATTATGAAAAATATCTAAAATATACCCCATTCAGACATCAGGCATTAATGATTTTTTTCGCAAATATCAATCGTAAGCTTTGGGATTTAGGAAGACCAGGGAACTGGGAAAAAATTAGAAATAATTTGCAGGGAAAGTCATGGCTTTGGAAAGAACTGAGGACAAAGATTTTGTCATTTTAATCACTACTCCCACAGAAGAAATGCGTGAATCTACTCTGGTATTACTAAATAACTATGGACTTCGCTATAATGTCGCTATTTTTGGTATACTCACAGGAGAACGAATCTGTATCAACGATAAAAAGCCTTCAGGACTCCTCACAAGTTATGCCGTGAATGTGTTGATAGATCAAGGGTTAAGCATCCTCAAGGTCATCGAAGACCCAAATTTATCAGTAAACAAGGGAAAAAGCAAACCCACCGCCAGCCACTTTGCAGTTAACTCACTCAAGCATTGTGTTCACGGGAGAGTCCGTCGCGAGATATTTTTACCGTGAAATTTTGCTGCTATTGATATATTTTATACACAGACTATTAAACTCTAGATTGGCTGCTATATTCAAAATCAATATATAGAAGGATATCCAGCCGTTAAACCCACCTGAATCCAGTAGCTATTGCGTGGAATTACTGAATTTAACTGTTAAAATGATACATTGAGTAGGGTATGCGCGTCGCGACTTGATAGTAAGTATAACTTAACTACGGCAAAAATTGCAACTTTAACGAAAGAGAAAGTTATGAATAAATCAGATAATTCTTACTAAGAATAGGTGGAAAATTATCAGTTAATTACCTTAGAATATTGAAGATGATGGCAGTTATGTTATGATTTTATGACATATTTCGGACTAAAAACGCTAACCGTATCGTAGATTACAGATATAAATTACGGATTTTGAATTGTCTCCTCAAGGGTTTGACTGATTAACTGTTCAATAGCGGTGATAATAATTTGAGGTTGATCGATCCAGACAAAATGACTACTCTGGGATGCTGAAAGCTGAGTTGTATTATTAGAGAGTTGTAATAAGTTAACGTGCATTTTATCTCTAAATTCATCAACTTGATTGAGGGGTAGATAAAAATTCCACGGAGAACGTTTAAAAAAGCTATTTGCTTTTATATTAATAATGGGAAGATCTGAAAAAGAATTTGCGACTTTAACTTGATTCGCGCTTTTTTCTAAATTCCAGAGTTCTCTCGCCATCGTCAGCCAATGTTGAGGACGATAAAATGATCTTTTAACTCGCGTTACAATCTTTGGGGAAAATTGCCGTAATTCCGGTTTAATGAATTCAAAAATTCGTAAATTACCCAGTATTCTCACTATTCCTAATATTGCACCGAAAAGAGAAATTAAAAATCCTGATAAGAAAAATAGTTTAATTACTTTTAGTGCAAAAGGTAACTTTAACATCGAAGTTTCAGATAATCCATCAGTCAATATTATGCCCAGAACTTCCTCAGGATAATAGTGAGCGTATAGCCGAACATTATAACTCCCAAATGAATTACCCACTAAAATATAGGGCGGTTCTATTTTTGCTTGTTGTAATAATTGATGTAATTCTTGGGCAATAACTTGACTACAACGGGGTTGAGGACTGGCTTGACTCCAACCATATCCCGGACGATCATAAATACACACTTGCGTAATTTTAGCAATTTCATCAATTAAAAAATAGCCATCAATTCCTCCTAAACTATGATCTAAAATAATAGTAGGATATCCTTCTCCTTTTGTATATAAATGAATTTTATGTCCTCCGATATCAATTAACTTGCCAGGAGGAGATTGTCTATTTTCTAGCCAAGTTTTACTAAAATGATAGCTAGTGGTTAAACTAAGAAATATTAGCCGAATGAAATTAAATCCCCATTGCTCTATCATTATCGTAAATTCTAATTAAGTTTATGATTAATTACTATAATGTACGTCAATATATACCTAAATTTTCCTCAAAATAGTCTTTACTCTGATAACGTCTTTAGATGTTCTTTGAAGGAATGATATCTCAGCCAATTTCCTAATCGAGTACAGTCATTATCTGGAGGAGTTCCGCCATAATTACTATTTTGAAATTTAATAAAATCCTCAAACATCCCCAAAGGAATTAAAACTGTATTGACTTCCATGCCATCATCAAAACAAACGGTTTCAAATTTAAACTGATAACCTGCCCACTTGAATTGTATTCACACGATTATTAACCATAATTTCTAGATTATGAATAATACAATTTCGTTCTGAATCTGGATTTTTAATATTATGAGCAATATACCAATACACATTATGACGAACAAAGTAAACACCCCTTAAATCCTGACATACCTCTATCTCTATATTATTTATATTCAGGAAAACACGCTTCAAATGCTTCATAAATCAATCTAATCAATACTCAAACATAATTTATTTATGTCAATAGCACCTCTGTGGTTATGATTATGTCATCTTCCGAATTTCTGAACAAAATGATCCATGACTTAAGCCATCTTTATGCTTAACCATACTGGTTCTTAATCTTAAATTTGGGATTAAATACCATAAGCGTTCTTCTGCATAAAAATCGTCAGATTCAGTAATTAACGTTAATACTTCATCCTCTCCCATGATGTAGCGCCCTTTTAAAGTTTTAGTTTGACTATTAAAACCGGGTCGAGATTGTAATAATAATCCATCAGTCTCTTTCTCTGCATGACGAACTGCAACTAACGTAGTTGAACCTGTTTGTTTTTTCGCATTACCATCAACAGTTCCTTCCCAACTCAACTTTAATCCCCCCAAAACTAAACTCGGATCAGTTTCATGCTGTTGACACAATTGCACGACATTCGCATCACTAGAGGATAAATTTTCAATCACTAAATTAGATTTTCCCGCCTGTAACTTTCCGGAAACCAAATCATGAACGGTTCGTTGTGAAAACCATTGACCCGCACTCAACTCGAAAAATTCAATAATATTCATGAAAACGGAGATGTAATTCTATTGATCTGAAATTGTCTAGTCCCCAATTTTATCGTAGATTGGTCATTAGTCATGGTAGGTAAGTCAATTGTTATTTTATGCTGCACAGGGTTGAGGGAGTCATCCCATTGATAGCGCTACCCAAGGCAACAGACCAACAAAAAACCAATAACCCATAACAAACAAGGCACAGATTCAGATAAACTGTGGAATTGGTTAATGTTCTAGGAGAACACTGGTAGTGGCGATTGAAATTGGTCAAAAAGTAAAAGTTCGGCGCATTCGACAACGAGTCCCGGCTGATATAGTTCAGCAGTTAAAGCAGAATCCTAATGGTACTGTGAAAGACTACAAAATGGTAGATGGTAGTGGAGTGGGCTATGTCGTTCAACTCGAGAATAACAAGTCTACCTGGTTCTTTGAGGATGAACTTGAAGCAACCTAGTCTCTAGGGAGTAGGGAGTAAGGAGTAAGGAGTAGGGAGTAGGGAGTAGGGAGTAGGGAGTAGAGTAGGGTGTGAATGATGAATGATGAATTCTGATTCTCCTACACAGATTTATACTCATTACTTCTGACTTCGCGCCTTCTGACTTCTGACTTCCCCCTTCCCCGTTCCCGGTTTCCTGTTCCCTATTAAGACAGAAATCTGCAATAATCTTTAGTGTTCATAAAAATTTACGCTAAAATCTGCTAAGTGTTTTCAATGATGACACTGGAGCTGGATTTTGGATTAGGAAGATTATAGATGTCTTTAATTTTGACATTTTTGGGTAAAGGAGGCACAGGCCGATCAACTGTTGCGATCGCAGCAGCTAAACGGTTTGCGGCATCGGGAAAACGGGTTTTACTTGCCAGTCAAGATATCACCCCGGGGTTTAGTTTATTATTGGGAACTCCAATCACTGCTGAACCGACAGAGATTGAAACCAACTTACAGGCAGTTTCTCTGCAAAGTGCCCCATCACTGGAAAAAAGTTGGGGAGAAGTCAAAGAGTTAGAAAAACAATATGTCCGTAGCCCTTTCTTCAAAAATGTTTATGGTCAAGAATTGGGCGTTTTACCGGGCATGGACAGTGCGCTAGCCCTCAATACTCTACGGGAATATGATGGCAGTGGCAAATATGATGTAATTGTTTTTGATGGGACAACCAGCCAAGATACGCTACGAATGCTGGGAATGCCAGAAATTTTAAGTTGGTATCTGCGTCGGTTTCGTCGAGTATTTCTCGAGTCGGACTTTTGGCGGTCTGTGTCTCCCTTTGTTCAACCCGTGACTAGCGCGGTATTGAGTGTAGATTTTTCTGTGGATAAATTTACCCAAGAGAATAACCCCGCCAATAATATCTTAGATGAAGGTAAAGCGGCCGTTGCAGACCCGAACCGCATGATGGCTTATTTGGTCACGACAGACTCAGAGGCGGCCGTTGCCACGGCCCGTTACCTGTGGGGAAGCGCCCAACAAGTCGGGTTAACCGTCGGGGGAGTCTTGGTTAACCAAGCAGAGGCGACTGACACCGTTGCAGACACGTTTAAACCCCTCTCTATTCATTCTATCCCTCAGAAGAGCGCTGAGGACTGGCAGCCGTTAATGGAGGCGTTACCGGACTTTACCGCAGAAGCCGCGATCGCACCGAAGCCGATTACCATAGATGTTGCAAATCGTCAAGTCACTTTGTTTTTACCGGGATTTGATCAGAAACAAATCAAATTAACTCAATATGGATCGGAGGTGACGATTGAAGCGGCCGATCAACGACGTAACATTTTTCTACCCCCCTCTCTGCGCGGAAAGCCGGTGAAAGGGGCAAAATTTAAAGATGGATCTTTGATCATTTCGTTCTGAAAATTGATTAAATGACGGGCTGTGAAATACTGAAATTTCAAATTATTCTGTTTAATAAAATTGACTCATGTCTGAATCATCTCCACCTTCAAACAAATCAACCGAAGAAAATAAACCGAATGACCGTAGTGGCAAAACCCGGCAATTGTTGGGGATGAAAGGGGCAGCAGCAGGAGAAACTTCTGTCTGGAAGATTCGCCTACAGTTGATGAAACCCATTACCTGGATACCCTTAATTTGGGGTGTGGTGTGTGGGGCAGCATCTTCTGGGAATTATCGCTGGACGTTAGAATATGTCCTGATTGCTGCGGCTTGTATGTTGCTGTCTGGGCCGTTGATGGCAGGATATACCCAAACGTTAAATGATTTTTATGATAAAGATCTAGATGCCATTAATGAACCCTATCGTCCTATCCCCTCCGGGGCGATTTCAATTCCGCAAGTGGTGACCCAAATTCTGGTATTGTTAATTGCAGGGGTCGCCGTCTCTTATGCCTTGGATGTGTGGGCTGGACATGAATTCCCCGTGATGACCACCCTCTGTATTGGCGGTGCGTTTGTCTCTTACATCTATTCTGCCCCACCCTTAAAGCTGAAAAAGAATGGTTGGCTAGGAAACTATGCCCTCGGCGCAAGTTATATTGCTTTACCCTGGTGGGCAGGTCATGCTTTGTTTGGCCAACTGACTCCCACGGTGATGATTTTGACCCTGTTTTACAGTTTAGCGGGCTTGGGGATTGCCATTGTTAACGATTTTAAAAGTGTTGAAGGCGATCGCCAACTGGGATTAAATTCTTTACCGGTGATGTTTGGCGTGGGAACGGCTGCTTGGATTTGTGTCTTAATGATTGATGTATTTCAAGCGGGAATGGCAATCTATTTATTCAGTATTCAGCAAAATTTGTATGCGGTGATACTGCTATTGTTAGTGATTCCTCAAATAACGTTCCAGGATATGTATTTTCTGCGCAATCCCTTGGAAAATGATGTTAAATATCAAGCAAGCGCTCAACCTTTCCTCGTTCTGGGAATGTTGGTAGTGGGTTTAGCACTCGGTCATGCAGTATGACTGGCTTGAGTCGGTAAATATCTTATTGAATTGATTTAGGGAGCCTTACGTGACGCAATTTCCTCAGGATAAAGACGATCTCATTCAGTCTAAACAAAGTTGGAGAAGATACGATCAAACCCCCTCTTCTCAAAGCTATTATGGACTCAATCGATCCCCCTTATTACCAGAAGAAAGGGCTTTGTTGCGATCGCTCGGGAACTCTACTTCAACTCATTTTAGTCCAATTTCAACTTCAGCAAATTTGCCCGAAAATCTCGAACCCATTCCTCAAAAAGTCAACCCAGAGAGTCAGATGCCTTTAGATATTCCGGGGGATGGGAATATATCCACAGCACAACGAGATCTAGAAGATTTAGAAGAAATCACTGATTCCTTACCGCCCTCTAAACCCAAAGGTAAACCTTGGTATCGTCGGGTGGTATTGCTCAGTAGTTTAGGTATTTTACTGGTGGGCGGCGGCGCTATTGGATATGGGTGTTGGCAATTTTATCGCCTGTATCGAGATTTACCGGCAGTGGCTGATTTATCCGCTTTTAGTCGGGATGATACCCTAACGATTAAAGCGGGAAATGGTAGCATTATTCAACAGTCGGGGCCGGCGACACGGGAAAAAGTAACGTTAGAACAAATTCCCCCAGAATTAGTCAAGGCTTTTGTGGCGATTGAAGATCGTCGCTTTTATGAACATCAAGGGGTAGACTATCAAGGGATTTTACGGGCTATTTCTTCTAATGTGCAAGCGGGGGGTGTGGTTGAAGGCGGCAGTACCATCACCCAACAGTTAGCGCGGGTGGTATTTTTAAACCAAGAACGGAGTATGGTTCGTAAACTTAGAGAAGCGTTACTGGCCCGTAAACTTGAACAAAAGCTGAGTAAAGCAGAAATCTTAGAACGTTATCTTAATATCGTTTATCTCGGGTCTGGGGCCTATGGTGTGGCGGATGCAGCCTGGGTTTATTTTAGTAAGCCGTTAAAATCTTTGTCTCTGGGAGAAATGGCAACATTAGCGGGTTTACCCCCTGCCCCGAGTGAATATTCTCCCATGGTTAACCCAGAAGCAGCTAAAAATAGGCGCAATGTGGTATTGCAACGGATGCAGGATGATGGTGTGATTTCGCCACAACAGGCAACTGCTGCCATGCAACAGCCTCTGGCCGTTAAACCCAGTCCGCCAAAACGGTTAATTGTGAAGGCCCCTTATTTTGCCAGTTATATTCGTAAGGAATTACCGAAATATATTTCTCAAGAAGTCTTAGAAGCGGGAGGATTAACAGTAGAAACCACGGTTGATTTAGAATGGCAAGAAATTGCCCAAGAAGTGGTTGCAGAAGCCATTCAACTTGATGGCCCGGCTGAAGGTTTTGAGCAAGCGGCATTGGTAGCAATTGACCCTCGCACTGGAGAAGTGAAGGCGTTAGTCGGGGGGTTAGACTACGAGGAAAGCGAATTTAACCGCGCCTTTCAAGCCCAACGTCAACCCGGTTCAACTTTTAAAGGTTTGGTCTATGCGGCTGCAGTCGGGGCGGGATTTTCACCCTATGATAGTTATAAGGATGAACCTTACCGAGTCGATGGTTATCGGCCAATGAACTACAGTAAAACTCATGGGGGTTGGCGTTCGATGCTGACGGCCCTCAGTAGTTCAGTCAATGTAATTGCAGTCAGAGTATTGGTCGATGTTGGCTTTGAACCGACCATTAGATTAGCCAAGGCTATGGGAATTGAATCGACACTACAACCCACTTATGCTTTAGCGTTAGGGGCCTATGAAGTCAATTTGTTAGAACTGACTAATGCTTATAGTACACTCGCCGCTGAAGGAAAACATATTCCCGCCCACGGTATTAGTCGGGTGATTAATGCCAAGAATGAGGTGATTTATGAATCCCAATTTAAGCCGAAACAAGTGTTAGATCAAGATAGCGCCTCTATTACCACTTGGATGTTGGAAGGGGTCGTCGAGGGTGGGACAGGACGGGACGCTTATTTGTCTGACCGCAATGTGGCCGGGAAAACGGGAACTTCAGAAGACGCGCGGGATTTATGGTTTATTGGTTATATTCCCCAAATTGCAGCGGGGGTTTGGCTGGGGAATGATGATAATCAACCGACTTGGGGAGAAAGTAGAACGGCGGCTTATAACTGGCGGCAATTTATGCGGCGGGTGATTGAGTTAGAAGATATGCCAGAAGAACAGTTTCCAGATATCCCCAATTTAGATAATCATGAAGGCAGTATTAGGGCTAAACCCCATCGACCGAAAACAATCGTAACGGGGAATTCGGCAGTCCGTCGAGATGACCCAGATTACAACCGTTTTCATGGTGGGCCTCAGTACGATCGCAATTCTGGATATTATAATGATGGATATTATAATAATTATTAAAAACTAGACAAGGAGTAATTGGTAACGATGGATGAACTCACCCCAATTTTAAAAGAACTGACTCAACAACCTGTTGCGTTTTTAGGTGGATTTTTTTCAGGGATTTTAAAGCTTAATCTCAATGATGATCCCGTCAAAACCTGGTTAGAAAAAGAAGGGGCAGCAGTGTCTACTACAGCCTCTACCATAGAGGAGACAACCAGTAATAGTGGGCCTCAATCTATTACAATTGAATAAACGATCTTGAAATAAGCTTTTTGATCCAAATTAAGGTCTGACTTCAAATAGCAGACCTTTTCTAATTTTTAGATTGGAGATTGAATCAAATGTTACGAAAACGTTCGACCCCTTGGATTTATCAAAAATCCCGGTTTATCATTGCTACGATTGCCGCATTTGGGGCTGTGATTACCGCTTATATTGCGATTGTTAAATTAACAGGGGGAACCGCTGCTTGCCCCGTAACGGGCTGTGATAAGGTGCTAGAAAGCCCCTATGCAGTCGTGTTTGGTTTACCCCTAGCCTTATTTGGATTTTTGGCTTATGGGGGAATGGGAATGATGGCAGTTGCACCTTGGTTAGTTAATCCTGATACTCAGAAAAGATTACGAAGTCAAGTTGAAGAATGGACTTGGTTACTATTGTTTGCAGGGGCAACTGCAATGATGGTTTTTAGCGGCTATTTAATGTATTTAATGGCATTTAAAATCCAGTCTTTTTGTCTGTATTGTGTGTTTTCGGCATTGTGTTCTTTAAGTTTATTTGTTCTCAGTATTATTGGACGAGAATTAGAGGATATTGGTCAACTGATTATGACGGCTTTAGTCGTCGGTATGGTAACCATTATTGGAACTTTAGCAATGTATGCCCCGTTAAATAGTCCGGTGGCGGAAGTTGGAAATGGTTACAATATTACCACCGCTTCTGCCCCAGCAAATATTACTTTAGCAGAACATTTAACCGATATTGATGCCAAAATGTACGGCGCTTATTGGTGTAACCATTGTCAAACTCAAAAGGCATTATTTGGTCAAGAAGCTGTTAGTAAAATGCCTTATATTGAGTGTGATGCCAGTGGGAAAAATCCTCAACCTCAATTGTGTCAAGCGGCTAATGTTCCGGGTTATCCGACTTGGGAAATTAATGGTGAACGATATTCTGGTGTACAAAGTTTAAGTGATTTAGCAAGGGTATCTGGATACACAGGTTCGCTGGAATTTGGAAATCCTTAGTTAAGGTAGGGTGCGTCAGTGACGCACCATTCTATTTTCTATTACTGTATCGGAATTTGAATCATAAATTCTGTACCTTCTCCCACTTTAGAATTACACTTCAAAATACCGTTATGTTTGTCTTCGATAATTTGCCGAGAAATGGATAAGCCTAAGCCTGTGCCTTTCCCCACAGGTTTTGTCGTAAATAAATGTTCAAATACTTTCTGTTGCACTTCCTCTGGCATTCCTAAACCGTTATCTTTAATTTTTATAATTGCTTGTTTCTCATCTTCTGTTAATTCAGTCGTAATTGTAATTTGAGGATTTTCGATATTTTTAGCTTCATCAAATACATCAATCCCATTGGCAATTAAATTCATAAAGACTTGATTTAACTGTCCGGGAAAACCCATAATTTGAGGTAAATCACTATAATTTTTAATCACATTAATTTCTGTACGTTTATCACTTGCTTTGAGGCGATGCTTGAGAATTAATAAAGTACTATCTATGCCTTCATGTAGATTAAATTCTACTTTTTTATCGGTATCAGAACGAGAGAATGTTCGCATCGAAGTACTAATATTACGAATACGTTCAACACCTGTTTTCATCGAGGAAATCAATTCCGGTAAATCTTCTAAGAGATAGTCTAAATCAATCTCTTCTGCGTGTTCTGCCATTTCTGGATGAGAATCTAAACAGTTTTCTTGATACAGGTTTAAATGTTCAATCAAGTCACTCAGATATTCTTCAGCATGAGTAATATTTCCGCCAATAAAGCCAACCGGATTATTAATTTCATGGGCAATTCCTGCCATCATTTCCCCCAAAGCTGACATTTTTTCGCTTTGAACCAGTTGTACTTGTGCATCTTGTAACTCTTTCAAATACTGTTCTAACTGTTTAGCGTAATTCTGAGATTTTTGATAAAGTTGAGCATTCTCTAATGAAATTGCTGCTTGAGAACATAGTAATTTTAACACATCAATCCGTTCTGGGGTAAATACTCCCGTTGCTAAGTTATTCTCTAAATATAAAATGCCTAAAAATTGCCCGCGATTTTTTAAGGGTAAACACAATAAACTTTGAGGTTGCTGTTGCATTAAATAATTATCAGAAGCAAATTTAGTTTGGGCTGAAATATCGTCAATATTTAGAGTTTTTAAGTTCCGCTTGACTAAGTTAATGATACTTAAAGGAACATCTAAACTCTCTTCTACAGGTAAAGCGTTTTGAGTAATAGCAATGGTTTCATTATCACAATTATGAGTAGAAATTGCTTCTACTGTTAATTGTGAATCTTGAGACAACATCAAAACGCCTTTTGTCGCCCCCGCATTTTCCATCATTACCTGCATTAACTGAGAAATTAATTGATTCAGTTCAATTTCACTCGATAATACTTGAGAAGCTTTGATAATACTCGTAAAATCTAATGCTTCTGAAATTCCGGTTGTATTGCTGCTAATAGTCGCTTGAGTATGACTATTTGTTGTTCCTAAACTGGCAATTGTTTTAAAGGGATTTAAACTAATATTTTGTTGTTCTAAAATCGGTGCTAACAGTTGAGGATAACGTTGTTCTAAATCTTTCACTTTTGCTTTTGCACCCCAATGAGAATAACAATAATAAGCTTCAATCATATAAGTTTGAGCCACTTTATTTCGTCCTAACTCTAGATAGAATTTAGCCGCAAGTTCGTTTGCTAATGCTTCTTCATTGAGATATTCGTTTTCTTTTGCCCCCGCAATTGCTTTGTCATACAGTTCCATTGCTTCTAATTTATTGCCTAAAACTCGACACTTTTCGGCTTCAACTAACTGCCATTTATGTAGATAGTTCATCGGGGCATGAGTTGCCCAAAATTGTAACTGACCTTGATTTTTATCAACTTGATCAAATACTATTGATGGTAAATCTAAAACAGCTAAACTGGTTAAAGAATCGTAGAAGTAAAATATAGGTTCGAGGATCATTCCCGAAGCACTTTTAATATAATTTCTAACTTCAATAGTATGATTTTGAGCTGACTCAACTTCCTCAAATAGGTAAGCTAACATTAACTTACATAAGTAAAAATAACATAAACCCAGTACATCTTCAGCAGCATTCACTGAAAACAACCATTCTTTTTCTTGCAGTAACGATCCAGAAAAAAAACTCGGATTTTTAGTCTGATATTGTAAATTTAAAGTAGTCTTCAGAAAAATTATACACCAATTGACTACTGTAACTTGATTCAATTTTACTAAGATTTTAATATAGTTTCGGATATTAATTTCAAGGTTTTTTAGAGGTTGGCTACACCAAAAATAATTAACACACAGGTAATGAGCCATATAACCAATATATTCTATATTTCCTACCTCTGAAGCAGAGATATATCCTTCTTTAAAAAGAGGTATTGTTTCTTGAATATGAGATGTTCGAGGTAATAGAAATGCTCCAACTATATCAGCGACTTCTGGCTTAACATCTTGAGCATTTAATCGCGATAGAACCTTTAGAGCTAAATTACCAAACCTAACTCCTGTATTGACATCTTGCTTAAGATTACAAATAAGATTACCATAATTAGCATAGGCAAAAACTGAAGTAGAAGTATTACCATATTGAATTGATAGTTTCACTGAGATAAAAACTAGCAAAGGATATAAGGGAGAACCACATACATAAGCAGGTGATATAATACTATTCGTAATTTGACAAATAGAGATTTTTTCCTGATTACTCATCTGTGGTAAATTTACCAAATCTTCTATTTTTCGATCTCCAATTAATTTTTCAATCTCAGTCATACTGGAGTAAATATCGCTTTCGCTAGGAACAGACGGAAAAGTTACTCCAAACTCTTGTAAAAAGTTCTGAGCAATTGTAATAGCTTGAGTTGGTTTATTTTGTGATACATTATAAATAATTCGTATTCGATAAACTTTAACCTGATCTAGTAAAGATTTAGCCTTTGTAATGACTGTCTCAATCATTTTTTCCATCGTGTCAAAATCACCACAGAGTGAAGCTAATTCTGCTGCTAGTTCATGAAATTCTAAAGATATTTCATATTGCTTTTTCCATACCTTTTTTCCAAGTAAAGATAAGCCAATATCAGCATATTCACTACCCGCTTGATAAGCTGTTGAACTTCTAGCTTTACGACAAGCAATTAAGTTTAATTCAGCTAATTTATCCCGTTCTTTTTGTTCAGTAATTAATTCAATACTATAATTTAACTGATTGACAATCTCAAATATCCTTTCTTCTCGTTCAGCTTCAGGAATATTTTCTAATAATAATTGACCAATTTTTAAATGCGTCTCTTTCTTCTTATCTTCAGGAATTAAAGCATAAGCAGCCTGTTGAATACGGTCGTGTAAAAACTTATAACTGGCTGAAATATTATTTTCATTCTGATTCAGATTAATTTCTTTCCCATTATCCGTATAAAACTTATAAATTTCTGTCGTCGGTAAAATCAATCCTTCCTTCAACGCTAACCACAAATCATTCGCCGTTTCTAGCAGTGAAGTCTGCCGAATCATTGCTAAAGTTTCTAAATCAAATTCATTACCAATACAAGCGGCTAATTTTAATGCATCCTGAGTTAAACTATCCAACTTCTGCAAGCGTTGACTGACAAACTCAACCACATCTTCCCCAACTGCGGCTAGTTTCACCTGTGCTAAATCACATTGCCAGAATTTATCTTCTAGGCTGAAATAAATTAAACCATCTTCATATAACGCTTTTAAAAATTGTGTAGCAAAGAATGGATTTCCTTTTGTTTTTTGATAGACTGCTTGGGTTAAAGGTAAGGCTTGTTTGAGAGAACAATGTAACGTATCTGCTACTAATTGATTTAAATCATTCTGCTGCAATGCTGCTAATATAATTGTATGAATAATTCCTTGACTTTTATCAATTTCATCTAAGGTTAACATCAACGGATGAGCAGGAGTGACTTCATTGTCTCGATAGGCTCCAATTAAGAATAAATATTGACTATTACTTTCACTCATTAATAGTTTAATTAATTGCAATGAAGCGGAATCTGCCCACTGTAAATCATCTAAAAAGATCACTAAGGGATGCTCTTTTGCTGTAAAAACTTGAAGGAATTTTTGAAACAGTAAGTTAAACCGATTTTGCGCCGCATTTCCTGATAATTCAACAATGGGAGGTTGAGAACCAATAATATTTTCAAGTTCAGGAATGACTTCAATAATAACTTGTCCGTTTTCTCCTACGGCGGCTAATATTTTATCTTTCCATTCTTGTAATTGACTATCATTTTCACTCAGTAATTGACCCATTAAATCTCGCAACGCTTGTACAAAAGCACTGAAAGGAATATTGCGATTAAATTGATCAAATTTTCCTTTAATAAAATAGCCGCGTTGCCGTACAATCGGTTTATGAACAACATTTACAACCGCAGTTTTTCCCACGCCAGAATATCCCGCTACTAACATCATTTCAGCAGATGACTGAGAATCAATAGGATTAGCAACGCGATCAAATGCCTCTAAGAGTTGTTGAACTTCTGTTTCCCGTCCGTAGAGTTTTTCAGGAATATTAAATTGATCGCAAATATCCTGTTTAGCAATTTCAAAGTGTTCTATTTTTCCTGTTGTTTCTAGTTGATATAAACAAGTTTCTAAATCTTTTTGTATTCCCCAAGCACTTTGATACCGTTCTTCGGCATTCTTTGCCATCAACTTCATGACAATATCAGAAACCACTTCCGGAACCTCTTCCTTCTTCCTTCTTCCTTCTTCCCTACCGCCTATTGCCATAGGCATCTTCGCAATATGACAATGTACCAGTTCCATTGCATCTGTAGCTTCAAAGGGGAGTTTTCCAGTGATTAATTCATATAACGTTACACCTAATGAATAAAAATCTGTCCGGTAATCAATCCCTCGATTCATGCGTCCCGTTTGTTCTGGAGAAATATAAGCTAAAGTTCCTTCTAAGATATTAGGATTCTGAATAATTTGTGTTTCTTTCGGTAATAAGGTCGCGATGCTAAAGTCTATTAGTTGAATGTCTAAAGTTTCCGGATGAACTAAAATATTGTCCTTTTTAATATCTTTATGAATAATTCGATTGTGATAGAGTTGAGCTAAAATCTGAGTAATTTTGATGCCAATTTGTAAACACTGCTTTAGTGTCAAAGTATGTTCCTGAAGATAATCTGCTAGGGACAAACTGCCATAGTCCGGCATCACCAACACTAAACTATTTCTGTGCTGTTCTAAAGCAATAGCAGGAACAATACCTGGGATATTGAGATTATGAGTTATAGTATATTGGTTGCGAAATTGAACTAACTCGCTGAAACTAGGATATTCACTCCGTAATAACTTCAGAATAACGGGTTTTTGATCATCAATTCGTTGTCCGCGATAAACCAAAGATTTTGCCCCCTGATGGATTAAATCGAAGGTATGATAGCCAGCGAGTTGAAGAGTGTGAGTTTGCATAATTCTATACTCCAAGGGTTAGAAATAGAGAGCGTCTTTGACAACAATGTCGTTAAATTTTGTTAAAAGCTTGTGAAAAGCTGAGCGCTATTTTGTCTCAGATTCTCAAGTAATTTGTGAGCGGAAAAATGAAGAAACTAACCTTTGCCTTTCAATTAACTTTTGTTTCATTTTTGATTAATATATTGAGTAGTTATTCTGTTATAGCAGAAGAGATTATTAGCTCTCATTCAGTTAGCAATAATTTTGGCTTTCATCAAGAAATAAAACTTTCATCTGATACATTATCCTCCGAATTAAGTGATAATTCATTAACGATTCCATCTGAAATTGACATCAACACTTTTCAGATAACTCAGCAACATTCAGACACTTCCTCCACAATTGAACAGGTAAAAACTGTGGCTGAGTTTCAAACCCGTGATATTGGTAGAAGAGTGAAGAAAGCACAAGTCACTTCTGTCTCTCAGTTATCGGATGTACAACCAACGGATTGGGCATTTCAGGCATTGCAATCTTTAGTTGAACGGTATGGCTGTATTGCAGGATACCCAGATGGAACCTTTAAAGGAAACCGCAGTTTAACTCGATTTGAATTTGCAGCGGGTTTAAATAGTTGTTTGCAGCGTATTGCGGAGTTATTACAGGTGAGTACAGAGGTTTTAGTTAGTCAGGAAGACTTAAAAACCCTTGAACGTTTGCAAATTGATTTTGCGACAGAACTGACTCAATTACGGGGACAAATCTTAGCGTTAGAAGCAAGAACGGCTGAATTAGAAGCGAATCAATTTTCCACCACAACGACTTTATTTGGTATTAATACGGTTACGTTTCAAGGACGAACTAATAATCAAGCCGATATTAATCCGCGAGATGGTGAACGTGAAACGGATGATCCGGGTAATAGTATTAACGCGATTAGTTTTAATTACTTGCAGTTTGATACCTGGATGAATCCCAATAGTTTACTACGTTTAGGGTTATTGAATATTACGGGAAGTACTGCACCTCGCCTAACGAATGATGTGCGTTTGGGAACCGATTATTTTGATACGAATAAATTTGTTACGGCGGAATTAACCTATCGTTTTTTACTGAATAATAACTTTGCTGGATATGTCGGAACGGTGAACGTGAATGCGGTGACAGCATTTCGGGGACCCAATCGATTTGAGGGGGCTGCCACGGGGCCGCTCTCCTTTTTTGCTCAAAGAAATCCGATTTTAAATATTGGTTTTGCTCAAACAGGATTGGGATTTGATTGGCAATTTGCGAAGCGGTTTAGTCTGCAAGCGGTTTATTCTTCTGGTGTTAGCGAATTGTTTAGTGATAAAGGTCATAATACAGCAGCCATTCAACTGGCAATTACACCGATTGATCCGGTTGATTTAACGATTTATTATGTGTATGATTATTCTCCAAATGGTAATTTGTTTAGCTTTGTTGGGGATGAACAACTCACAGCAAATAATCCAATTCGGGGAGAATCTGCACCTTTGAGAACGGATGCTATTGGCTCTACTTTAACCTGGCAAATTACCCCCAAAGTTACATTAGGGGGATGGTTTGGATTTACCAGTTCTTGGATTCCTGGAGAGTCTCAACAACGAGTAGAAACAACAAATTATATGGTGTTTATGAACTTCCTCGACTTATTGGGTGAGGGTAATTTAGCTGGGCTTTATGTCGGGCAACCCCCTAAAATTGTTCATAGCAATTTACCCGATGGTGACAATATTCCAGACTCATTTAATACTGGTTTTGGGCGTTCGGGTAGTCAGCCGGGAACCACAACTCATGTCGAAGCATTTTATCGTTGGCAACTGACAAATAATATTAGTATTACACCTGGAGTTATCATGATTTTTCAACCTGGACATACCCCAGATAGTGAAACAATTGGTATTGGTGCTGTCCGAACTACATTTATCTTTTAAAAGGTTAGTGAGTTAGAAGTTTTGCTATTATTTTTGAGGGGAAGAACAAGGTTGTTGTTGATGGGTTTTAGGACAGGTTTCTAGATCTTGAGAAGGAGATGAATTGACATCTAAACCAATCCAATGATTCACTTGTTCTTGCTCAAATCCGACACGATAATCTGTACCAACTTTCATTAAGGGTCTGCGGATTAAAAGTGGGTCGCTGATCATTAATTGTAAAGCGGTATCTTCTTCTAACTCAACTGGATTAATTTCACCCGATTGAATTTGGGGTGCAGTTTTATTAAACCATTCTACAACGGGTAAAGAACCAAAAAAAGGGCGGAGTTTTTCAACCGTCCAAGCTTCTGTGAGCAGGTTTTTTATTTCGAGTTGATGACCTGCCGTTTGAAGTAATCTTTTTTGTTTAGTATTATTTTTACAGCCCGGTTTTTCATAGAATAGAATAGTCGCCATGATGAAATTTTCTCATTAACTCATTATTTGTCTTGAGTTGATCAACTCAGATGATCATATAATTAAAGATAGATTCGTTTTTGTTAATTGAGATACAGTAAGTTTTCTGCGCGATCATTGAAAGTTTCTAAAAGCTGAATTTACCGATATTTCGAGTAGATTGTAAAAATATGATTAAAACCAAATCATGATTAAAGTGGCGACACCAAATAAAATAATGGCACTACTGGTGGCAATATTTAACGGATGACCCGGAATTGTAATATAGTTCTCTCTTTCAATCGATTGAACTTCTATACGATATTGAAAGATGCCTAAAATCAGTAAGCCGACACCGATTGCAATCAAACTGAGTCCTAAAATATGAGATAATTGTAAAACTAATATTCTATTTTCTTGAGGAAAAGTTTGTTGAAGCGCCTCAAAAATTTGGTCAAAAGCCACCCCAAAACCAATCAGTGATAAGCTATTTTGAATCCATGCTGTTAGCGTCCGCTCAGCCGCTGCTCGATTACGTTCTTTAGCCAGTTCATTGGTAATTCCAGTCCGTTTTGAGAGCGGATTCATGATTAATCTTTGGGGGGTATCTGCCAAATTTTAATGGTTTTATCTTCGCTACCACTGACTAGCAATTCACCATTCGGACTCACTGCTAATGCTGTAATTAATTGGGCATGACCCCAAAGGGTGGTCACTTTTTTAAAGGTATTTAAATCCCACAAAATAATTTTATCACCACCACTCATGAGGGTTTGACCATCTGGAGCGATCGCGAGTGAACGAACCCCAGTAATGTGTTGATTGAGGACTGTGCGGACATCACCATTGCTAACATCCCAAAGCCGAACCGTTTTATCATTACTCGCGCTGGCAATGGTTTGACCTGTGGGGGTATAAACAATCATATTAACCGCAGCGCTATGACCTTGTAAGGTTAGTTTACGGGTGCCTGTGTAAACTTCCCAAAGCCGAACCGTTTGATCGTCGCTGGCACTGGCTAGAGTTTGACCATCTGGACTGAATGTTAAGGCATTAATCGCCCCCTCATGGCCACGAATGGTGAGTTGACGCGCTCCATTTCTCAGATTCCACAGAATGATCGTATTATCGCGACTGCCACTGGCTAAGGTTTGACCATCTGGACTAAAAACAATCGTGTTGACGCTATCGGTATGACCTTCAATGGTGCGTTTTCTCACCCCTTGCTTGAGATCCCATAACCGAATCGTTTTGTCATTGCTACTACTGGCTAGAATCTCTCCATCTGGACTAATGGCTAGCGATCGCACCCAGCTAGAATGGGCTTTGATGGTATGAATCAGTTTTCCGTCGGCTAAATTCCAAACCTTAATCGTACCGAACCCGCCTGCTGCTAAAGTTTGGCCATCTGGAGAAATGCAGATTGTATAAAGTTGACCAATATCACCCCGCAGGTAACGCTGTAACCATAAGCTTCCGGGTAAGCTTTTTAAGATCAATACGGGATCTGCAGGAATAAATCCGTAGCGAAAATACCCATCAACTTGGGTAAATAATCCAGTGATTAATCCAATCACCAGCAGCACCCAACCGAGGGAAATAACGGGTAATTTAAACTTAAATGAACGGGTCAGGTTAAAAGGAAGTTTGCGTTGCAGTTTAAGTTTCTTACGATCTACGGGACGTTTTACCTTTCTCTTCGGACGGGGTTTATCTTTAACCGCTGTAGATTTGTTGACTGCCGCCGCGCGATCAACTTCAATCTCTTTTAAACATTGCAAAATCATCGTCGGAGTTTGTGGACGATTTCCCGGAAACGGAGCCATTAAATAGTCTAGGATATCAGCAAAAGGCTTGGAGATATCCGGTGCCCCTTTACGCCACAATAACTTACCTGTTCTCGGGTTTTCTGGATAAGCCGTCGGAGGTTTGCCCGTCAACAGATAAATAAAAGTTCGTCCCAGGGCAAAAAAGTCAGAGGCTGGCACCGCCTTACCATTGGTTTGTTCGGGGGGAGTGTAACCGGGTGAAACAATTCCCGTCACATTCATTCCACCTTCAACCTTTGCCATGTAGGTTTCAGACACTTCCCGAGCGGTACCAAAGTCAATTAAAACCAGTTGCCCATTGGGCTTTCGCATAATATTCTGAGGCTTAATATCTCGGTGAAAATACTGAAGCTTATGAACTTTTTCTAAAATATCAACTAATTGTTTTAACCAATCAATGGCTTGAGCCTGAGAAATGGGTTGTTTTTTACGGGCTTTCATCCAGTCCTGGAGGTTATCGCCTTCTATTTTCTCCATGACTAAACAATGGATAGGTTCTTTTGCGCCCTTCGGCATAAAGGTAAAATAGCCATCTTCATCAACTTCAGGAATTCCTGGATGCCGCAGATGAGAGAGAACCTTTGCCTCTTGCTTAAACAGCGAAACCGCTTTGGGATGTTCTTTCAGCAAGACTTTCAGGACTTTATTAACCTTTACTTTCTCGTCTATAATTTCAAATGTTTTTCCAAATCCTCCGCCTCCTAGTTGTTTAATTGCACGGTATCGTCCTTGCAGCAATAATTCCGAGCCGCACTGAGTACAGCTACGGCGTTTGTAATTAGAAGCATCTGCTGGATTGGGGCAGTTCGGATTGAGGCAGTAACTCACAGAAGCCAGAACCCACGTTGAGGTCGCCAGTTAAACTTTACTCTACGAAAGAGTATTACTTTCTATATTAGCTTAATGCGCGAGCAGCCTCACCCGCTAAATTGATTTTAAGCCAGACTCACAAACGCATTGACATTGTTACGTTCGCTATATTTTGTAAACAGAGGGTACAGTTAGGGGAGAAATCATAGTTTTTTGCTGCCCTAACTCAGAGATTACAAATCGTTTTTTATGGGAGTCACGCCCCTGATACCCCACGTCCGTAGGGGCGCATTGCATGCGCCCGCACGCGCGAGTCACCCAGTCAGGAGTTAGAATATTTTTCTCCTTATCTCCCTATCTCCTATCTCCCCATCTCCCTATCTCCTATCTCCCCATCTCCTATCTCCTAAGAACGGTATAGCAAAGTTAGGGATACATCATTTAGGCCAATCCTTCGATCACGGGATGGAAGAAAAACGCCAGTCCTAACACGGCATAAGTTGCCAAGAGTAACGCTCCTTCCAGCCAATCAGAACGGCCATCAGAACTAACCGAATTAGCGAGTAACACTGAAACGGCTACCGCAACTAATTCAAAGGGGTTGAAGTTTAAATCCATCGGTTGATCGAAAATCAGACCCGCTAACACTAAAACCGGGGCAACAAATAAAGCAATTTGCATACTTGAACCCACTGCCACGGAAACAGATAAATCCATCTTATTTTTCATCGCAACAGTGACCGCTGTGGCGTGTTCGGCTGCATTACCGATAATGGGGACTAAAATCACCCCAGTGAATAAAGCCGTCAGTCCTAACTTGGCAGTGGCTTCTTCTAGAGTATCGACTAACAGTTCTGACTCAACTGCCACAGCTAATGTTGCCACCAATAATACCCCTATCCACAAGGGTAAATTCACTTGATGTAATTCATTTTCATGTTCAACTCCCGCCTCAACCGTTGCGCCTTCTTCTGTTTCTAATTCGGCGACTCCCGCCTCATATAAATAGGTATGGGTTTTCATCGAAAATAATAAGGTTAGAAGGTAGACCACAATCAACACAATAGCAACCGCCCCAGAAAGACGCTGCATTGTACTTTCTTCAATTCCAGCAGAAGTGGCTTGTACCGCAGTCGGAACCAAAATTGCAATCACAGCTAAGTTCATCACAGAAGCGTTCAACCGGGCCACCACTGATTTAAACTGTTGTTCTTTAAATTTCAGTCCCCCCAATAGCATCGATAGCCCCATGACGAGCAACAGGTTACCAATGATCGATCCGGTGATACTGGCTTTCACCACATCCACTAAACCCGCCTTGAGGGCAACAATACCAATAATCAGTTCAGTAGCATTGCCGAAGGTGGCATTCATCAAACCCCCCAAATTTGGCCCTAAAACCACTGAAATTTCTTCTGTTGCTGTTCCCATCCAGGCCGCCAGAGGAATAATTGCCAAAGCTGAAGTGATAAAAATCAGCGCCGCGCTCCCATCTTGAAACTGCGCCACCACAGAAACCGGAATAAAAATTAAAAGAATCGAAAGAATTTTCTGAGCATTTAGCATCTGAATTTCAGCAAAAATTTATAATTACAACTTAATCATTTGATCGTTTGTTTCCATGACATTCTCAGTATTAACCTATGTTTCAAAGCATAGATTTTCTTAATTAACTCCTTGCCAGAAACTCTGCTAAACTATACCATACAAGCCTAACTCACTTACTTTGGATTCATACTTTTATTGTCTCTTCAAATTATGATTCTTGTTTAACTGAGTCAAGTCGCGTAGCAAGCTTTTCACACATCGACCTGTAATTCACTATCTAATTACCATAGGTTTTGTAGTCTTAATACTGTCTTTCCTCGTGCTGACTCTTGTTAAACTCCCTAATCAGTGATTTATACAATTTTGCAGTTATTTTAGGTCATATTTTCCATGGTTTCGACTTCTGATTCTTCCGCTGGAACTGGGGACAATTCAATCCTCAATGATTTAACCTCCCAAGAAAACTCACTCCAACAAGGCGATCCCCGCCAAACCGCAACGGGTGTTTATATCACCCTACATGGTCATTTTTATCAACCCCCCCGAGAAAATCCCAACCTCGGAATTATTGAACGTCAACCCAGTGCGGCCCCTTTTCAAAATTGGAATGAACGCATTCACCATGAATGTTATCGTCCCAATGCCTTCGCCCGGATTTTAAATCCTCAGGGTAACATTATGGGGATCATCAATAACTATGAGTTTCTTAGCTTTAACATTGGCCCAACCTTGATGAGTTGGTTAGAGCAATATGATACGGAAGTGTATCAAAAAATACTGGAAGCCGATCGCAATAGTTGTCAACGTCTCAATGGCCACGGCAACGCGATCGCTCAAGTCTATAATCACATCATTATGCCCCTGGCCAACGAACGGGATAAATACACTCAAATTCGTTGGGGTAAAGCCGACTT
The DNA here is from genome assembly GCA_964434975.1 of uncultured Lyngbya sp. Lineage (GTDB taxonomy): Bacteria > Cyanobacteriota > Cyanobacteriia > Cyanobacteriales > Microcoleaceae > JAAURB01. The sequence goes on along the minus strand of CAYSWY010000009.1, from coordinate 70,843 downwards.
TAAATCTCGGTTTGGACGCGATCCTGAAGGCATTTGGCTAGCAGAAACCGCAATAGATTATCCCACCGTCGAAGCCTTAATTAATGAAGGCATTCGCTTTACCATTCTCGCCCCGTCTCAAGCCCTCCGCTGTCGTCCCTTAGCCACCCCCGAAACCCCCAACCCAGAATGGTTAGAAGTCGGCGACAGCCAAATTGATCCAACTCGCCCCTATCGCTGTTATCTCAAAAACGAAGCGGGAGAAACGGATACATCTCGTTATCTTGATATTTTCTTCTACGATGGCCCCATTTCAGGAGATATGGGCTTTAGTGATGTTTTGAGTCATTCAACTCATTTAGTGGGACGCTTAGAGGGGGCCGTTCAAGCAGATGATCGCCCTTCCCAAATTCTCGGGGTGGCTACCGATGGAGAAACCTTTGGCCATCATCGCGGTGGTACAGAAAAATGTTTAGCCTATTGTTTTGCGGCAGAATTTCCCGCCCGAGGCTGGACAGTCAGCAACTTTGCCCATTATCTCAGTTTGGCTGAACCGACCTGGGAAGTCGAACTCAAGCCAGCGACAGCCTGGAGTTGCGCCCATGGGGTAGATCGTTGGCAGGATGACTGTGGCTGTGCCAGTGGGGGCGGTTGGCATCAAAAATGGCGACGACCGTTACGCGATAGCCTCAACTGGTTGCGAGATCAACTCATTCCCATTTACGAAGACTACGGACATCAATTTTTTGTTGATCCCTGGGCGGCGCGGGATGATTATATTCAAGTTGTATTAGATCGGTATCCAACCCGTTTAGATGAGTTTTTTGGCCATCATCAAACCCACGAACTCAGCGAAACTGAACGCACCGATGCCCTGCGGTTATTGGAGATGCAACGCCACACGTTGTTGATGTATACCAGTTGTGGTTGGTTCTTTGAAGAACTCTCCCGCCCGGAAGGAACCCAAATTCTACGTTATGCCAGTCGGGCAATAGAATTGGCAGGAGATGTAGCCGGGGTACAACTTGAAGCCAAATTTATCCAACGTATTGCTAAAGCTGATAGTAACGTTGATCTGTTTAAAACCGGAGACGAAGTGTATCGACAGTTGGTACAAACAGCGCAAGTCAGTTTAGAACAGGTTGCGGCTCATTACGCCCTCAATTCGTTGTATACTACTTATCCTCGAGAACAGCGGGTTTATTGTTACAACGCCCAGCAACAAGACTACCAGATGCGGCAAATGGGGCGGTTAACCTTAGCCACTGGCCAGTTATTACTGACTTCGGAAATTACCCGAGAACAAATGCAGTATAATTTTGCTGTTTTGCATCTGGGAGGGTGGGACTTCCATTGTTGTATTCAACCGTTTAGTGGTCGCAGAAACTATAGCGAATTAAAACAGCATCTATTTAGTGTCCTCGAACAAGCCAGCGCCGCCCAAGTTATTCGGGCAATGGCTGACTCATTTGGGGAAAGATTTTACGGTTTGCAAGATTTGTTTGTCGAAGAACGTCAGCGGTTGATGGGACTATTAACTCAAGAAACTTTAACCCGGCTTGATCAACTTTACACTCAGGTCTACCGAGAAAATTATGGCATGATGATGGCATTTCATCGAGATCAGATGGCTGTGCCTCAAGAACTCCAAGTGGCAGCCGAAGTGGCGCTTTCTCATCGCTGTTTAACCACCGTTCGTTCACTCGAAGCTGAAAGCAGTAATGGAAACATTAGCCAGAATTATTTAACTCATTTAGAGGCGATCGCCACCGAAGCGCAACAAATGCGTTGTCCGATGAAAAATCCGGAAATTCCCCAAAGTTTAGAACGGTTAATTATTCGTTCTGTGCGCTTACTGTTGCATGAACTTAATCCTAATCATATTGAATCTGTTGTGAGCTGTCTAGAGCGATTGGTTACAGTTGCAGATTTACTCCAATGTCACTTAAATCTCAACCCCGCTCAAGAGCTATACTTAGAACATTTTACTCGCCATGTTGCCCCAATTTGTTTAAGTTGGCTGCACTATCAACAGCAGATTGAAACTGAGGAAAATTATCAACTTCCGGCTCAATCTACATCTGTTGCCATAGATACAGAATTTCAATCCCATTGGGAACTCCCACAAATTCGCAAACTATTACAACTGGGTCAACTTTTATCAATAGATGTGCAAGAATGGCTTGATCATTTGTAGTCTTTCATTCGTCATAATTTATATGAGCGTTAACTCCATTTACAACTGCAAAAGTAGATGGAGTTTTTCTTATTTTTCTTCTTTCTATCTCTCCCTAAAGGTATAGCAGTTTCTGCATTTGTACCGGGTTCAACCCTATGACTACTCTCACTCTATAACCATAGGGGAGTCTACAAGATTTCTTGAATTAAGCCAAGTGGTTACAACTGATTATTTCTATCTTATGAAAGAAGACTGTGAGTCAAGAATTCCTTATCATAATTAACATAAATATATTTGAATTGTTATTAACTGACCAATTATTTTGTCTAAGTTATTAATAGGTTACACACACAAGAGTAATGAGTATTTTCAGACATCCCATCCTTAAAATTTTCTATTGGGTAATTGCCGAAATTATACTAAACTTAATTGGTTTTGATGATTTAGCAGATTATAGCGAATTTATTTTACATAAAAGAGTTATTTTCTCAGAGGTTATCACTGTAGAACAGCATAATGATACCCATCAAGTTGCTAGTTCAATTCCTCTTCTACCGACTACAGTCATCTCCGAAGAGTTGTAAGGAAATATTTTTAAAGAAGGGAATAGGGAACAGGCAACAGGGATAAAAAAGCAATAGGTGTACAGAAGATGTTCCATGGAACGTCACGAGATCTGACTCTCCGTACGGGCGCATGCAATACGCCCCTACCTGACTCCTATATCACTTTAACTGCGTTGAATTTCAGTAAAAATTTGATCTAAAATTTCTTTAGCACCCTGTTGTCTTAATTGATTGGCTAACTGAATGCCTAATTGTTCTGCCTCAGTCACTGCGCCTGTAACCGTATCTTTAATTAAGCGCTGACCATCTAAACTCGCAACCATTCCCGTTAATATTAATTGATCGGCTTCAATTTCAGTATTAACGCCAATGGGAACTTGACAACCACCTTCTAATTCTCTTAAAAAGGCTCTTTCTGCATGACAACGTTGAGCAGTAGGAGTATGTTCTAACGCTTTAATCAGGTTTAAAATATCAGTATCACCTTCGCGACATTCAATCCCTAATGCGCCTTGTCCCACCGCGTGTAAAGACAATTCAGCCGGGATGACTTGATGAATGCGATCGCTCATATCCAAGCGTTTTAACCCAGCAACCGCTAAAATAATCGCATCATAATTCCCTTCATCTAGCTTTTGTAAACGAGTATTCAAATTACCGCGAATATCTTTAAATTCGAGATGGGGAAAGTGATGGCGTAGTTGTGCTAATCTGCGAAGAGAAGACGTACCAATAATTGCACCCGCAGGCAGAGTATCAAGTTGCTTATCTTTATGTCTTTCATGCACCACGACTGCATCGGCTGGATCTTCGCGTTCACTTACACAGCCTAACATCAGTCCTTCGGGTAAATTCGTGGGTAAATCTTTCAGAGAATGCACCGCCATATCCGTATCATGGTTTAACATTCCCACTTCAAGTTCTTTGGTAAACAGTCCCTTGTCCCCAATTTTAGCCAGCGCCACATCTAGAATTTTATCTCCCTGGGTAGCCATGGTATGGACTTCAAAGGTAATTTCTGGGAAATGTTTCTGAAGTTCTTGTTGTACCCAATAGGTTTGAACTAAAGCAAGTTGGCTTTTGCGTGAACCGATGCGAACTGTACGAGTTGAAGCAGAGACAGTCATAGGAAAGTGGGTTAAGGGATAGTCAATATTCTCAACTCATCTAGCGTACCGTAGTGAGGGGACATCTGTTCATCTCAAGTCAAGAACAGTAACTATCCTTAACAGTTGTGATTTGTTACGGGTTATTCGTTATTTGAGAGAAAAGCAATCTCAAGCGTTACCCCGTCTCCCCATCAGCAGTATCTCCCCTGCGTAATAGTTTCTCCTGTGTAATAGTTTCCCGTCACCCCATCTCCCCGTCACCAGTCTCTCCCCTGCGTAACAGTTTTCAGTATCTCCTCTTCGTAATAGTTTCCCGTCACCAGTATCTGTGCGTAATAGTTTCCCGTCACCAGTATCTGTGCGTAATAGTTTTCAGTATCTCCCCTTCGTAATAGTTTTCAGTCTCTCCTCTTCGTAACAGTTTCTCCTGGGTAGCAGTATGCTCAAGTAGTAAGGAGTTGTTGAACAATACGTTTAGCTTTATCATCAAGTTGTTGCCAGTCAACCTCTCCGGTGTCTGAATCAATTAAACTGCTATCAATCTCGACTTCTCGGCTTTCTCCGGCGGCGTGAGTGGGTTCGTATTCTAAGAAACAAACTTGATAACATAGTTCCCAAACATCAACACTACGAGTTTGATCGTTACAGCTTAAGTCGAGGCGATATCCAGGTAGTGGAGTTTGGATCTGTTGATAAGTTCCTTTCCATGGAGAATCTTCAAGCTGTTTACGGATATTATCCAGCACTCGAATTAAAGCGGGTTGCATTAATAATTCTGCTTGTTTCCAGGCGATCGCATCTTTAATTTTAGGTTTCATAGACTATTTTTTTCATGGATAAGCCTGGTTTAATTTTATAACGCTTTATGTTAATGATTGGGAGGGGAGGAGAGACTTGAGACAAAAAGAAATCTTTTACCCGAAAGAATTCACGACTCTGAATTCGGAATAAAAATTAAAATAAAATTTATTCTACGTCAATCCTAAAAACTTTTATTATTATTTTTTGTTACTCTGGGTAAATATTCTAATAATATCGCTCAATCGATTATTCTTAAAATAAGATAATTTTTAATGGTTTCTAGAGACTAAAACACTTTAATGAAAATCATATGTATTGAAGCTAATTATCAATAATCTGATAAAATATGCAAGTTTTAAAATATAGCAGTCAGGAATTGACAGTATAAATCTATTATTTCCTATCGCCTTCTATCATTCTATTTTATGACAAAGTTTAGGAGATTAGTGTAGATATTTTTATTAATAAAATATAGATAAAATATAGCAATATCAAACTATCTTTAAAACGTCTTAAAATAGATAAAAACAATAAAGATATTACCCTGTCTCCTGTTTACTTTAGATATAATTTCTCTGATTGCGGTCATAATATCTAAAATTAATATATTCTATTTAACTCATATTATATGGTTTAAAAAATTAGCTATATTCTAAATATAAGCAGAGTTAAAGCTATTGTATTTTCAGCTTTATTCTGTTAAAAAGTATTGATCTATTTATTTTTTATCATTATCTTTGATCATGCCAGTTCAACTTATTGTTAATCCCGAAACCCAACTCGTCACCCTCAACCATCCTACTCCTACGCCTTCTATTATTTGGGATCAAGCCGTTCAACAAGCAGTGATTATCACTTCACCCGGCCCCACAATTGCTTCTCGCGCTTATAGTATAGTTCATACTGCCATGTTTGATGCTTGGGCTGCTTACGATCCGGTGGCAGTGGGAACACAATTCGGAGATAGTCTACAACGCCCATTATCTGAAAATACAATAGCCAACAAAACCGAAGCAATGAGTTTTTCAGCCTATGGAGTATTGTCTGAGTTATTTCCAGAACAAATTGAGATTTTCGATCAATTAATGATTGAACTGGGTTACAATCCGAATAACACAACTCCTGACACGACAACAGCCGCTGGAATTGGCAATATAACGGCTGAGGCATTATTAGAATTTCGGCGAGAAGATGGTTCAAATCAACTGGGTAATAACCCGAATGGAACAGGTATAGCCTATTCTGATATTAGTGGATATCAACCCTTTAATCGAGTCGGTAATCCAATTAATCTTGAACGCTGGACACCCGAAAACGTTCCGATTAATGCAGCAGGAGAAACGCCACCAGTTCAATCTTTTCTAACGCCCCATTGGGGTAATGTTATCCCCTTTGCCCTGGACTCCGGCGATCAATTTCGCCCCCCAACTCCCGAACCGTTTCTATTAGTAGAAGCAGAATATAACCTCGATGCTGGAACCATTATTTTAGATAATAATACCATCGTTAACATCAGTCCAGAGTTAGTCGGAACAGTGATTAACCCTGAATTTATCGCCCAGGCAGAACAGGTTGTGACAGCCAGCGCCAATCTCACCGACGAGCAAAAGTTAATTGCTGAATTTTGGGAAGATGGCGGCGGCACATCCTTTCCCCCCGGAACCTGGATGACGTTTGGTCAGTTTGTCTCCGCTAGAGATAATCATAGTTTAGATCAAGACGCTCAACAGTTCTTTACTTTAAGTAATGCTGTATTTGATGCGGGAATTGCCACCTGGGAATCAAAAACCGCTTATGATTATACTCGTCCCATTCGGCTCATTCGTGAATTAGGAAAATTAGGATTAATTGGAGAATTTAACCCAGAATTAGGCGGTTATACCATTGACGCTTGGGTTCCAGGAGAAGGAACACAGACTATTTTAGCAACAGAATTCTTAACTTATCAAACCCCAGGCAGCGATCCTTCTCCTCCCTTTGCTGAATATACTTCTGGACATAGTGCCTTTTCGGCTGCGAGTGCAGAAATCTTGCGGCAATTCACCGGAAGTGATGCTTTTGGCGCGGATGTCACTTTTGCAGCGGGTGAGTCTCGGTTTGAAGCAGGTATAACTCCCCAACAAACCATAACACTGGCTTGGGACACCTTTACTGAGGCCGCCGACGAGGCGGGAATATCGCGAATTTATGGCGGGATTCATTTTGATGATGGAGATCTTAACGGTAGGCAGTTAGGTCAAGCAGTGGGTGAGGCGGTCTGGCAAAACAGTCAGGATTTGATTACACCGGGTTTAAAGCTAGAGGGTAGTAACAGTAACGATGATTTACTCGGAAGTCCTGACAACGATCGCTTTTATGGTTATCAAGGCAACGATACGCTATACGGTAATACAGGAAATGATTTGATTTATGGCAGTCAAGGAGATGATATTTTACTCGGTCATGGTGGGGTGGATGTATTGTTAGGCGATGCCGGAAATGACGATCTTTATGGCGGTATTGGCGATGATAGTTTAGATGGCGGCGTGGGTAATGATACGCTATTTGGCGATCGCGGTAACGATACATTGATGGGGGGGTTGGGTCGCGATCGCTTTATTTTAAATAGTAATAATGGTACAGATATCATTACTGATTTTGAACCCAATCAAGATTTAATCAGTTTAAGCCAAGGTTTAACCTTCGAGGCATTAAATATTGTTCAGCAAAACGAAGCAACTGTCATTGAGTTTAATCAAACGCCATTAATGATTTTATCTAATGTAGAAGCAAGTTTTATCACCGCCGATCAGTTTATTTAATCACCGAGTCGGTAGAGACGTTACATGTAACGTCTGTACAAAATTCAGGTGGCACGGAAAGCGTTTTTATGCCTATTTGCCTACTTGCCTATTTGCCTATTTACCTATTTGCCTACTTGCCTACTTGCCTACTTGCCTATTGCCGCGCGCGTAGCGCTATAAAATCATAGGCTAAGATGGATAAATTGAATATTTTATAGTGATTTCAATTAAAAAATATGAATAGTGATTCTGGACTCCCCGTCAACAAACCCACTTCAGTTTTGCATAAATCAATTAAGGTTAACTTTAAAGATCTTTCCAAAGCAATAGGCAAAGGTGCAGTAGATTTTGGTTTTGGTAAATGGGATAGTTTAGCAAAGGATGCAGTTGAAGTATTAAGCGCTTTAGGTTTAGCGGCAAATGCAGAAGAAATTGCAGGTTTATTGATTTATCGTGCTTTACTGGCAGCGGCTAAAGATTTAATTGAGGAGAAATATGGGCAAATTCCGGATAATTTTAAGGTTAAAACCCTGCAAGCTAAAATTAATCAAGTCTTAGAAAATAGTAATTTATCTATCGATCAAAGCTTTTTTAATCATCCGCATCAAGATCCTATTTTTAAGGTAATCAAACCAACGATTAAAAACTGGCTAATTGACCATCAAATTAATCAAGCGGATGCTGAAGTCATGAGTCAGCGCTTACCAATCTATTTTGCCACGGCTTTACATCAGGAATGGGGTAATTCTCCAAAAGATTATGCTGTACTTATAGATAAACTGGATACGCCTTTTACACAAGCAAATCAACGAATTCAAGCTTGGATGCAATATGAAACTTGGCTACAAAAACAGGTAGAAGAATCCGTATTTTTAGAAGCTTTTAGTCTGAAACAAATCTATGTCCCCTTACGGGGTTATTACAAACGTAAGATTAACAAACAGTTCGATGAAGAATTAGCAATAAATACCAGAGATCATCAGCAACAGGAAAGAATTGTTATAAAATTAGAAGAAGAGTTAGAAACCTGGTTAAATCATGCCAATAAAAATGATGCCATTCGTTTAATTAGTGGCGGCCCTGGAATTGGTAAATCTTCTTTTTGTAAAATGTTTGCTGCAAAAATAGCCGCAGAAAATCATAATATTCGAGTTCTTTTTATTCCCCTGCATCATTTTGAACCTTCTGATAATTTAATTAATGCTGTGGGTCAGTTTGTGGAATTTGACGGTATATTAACTCATAATCCCCTGGCTTCAGAAGATCGAGAAAAACCCTTACTGATTATCTTTGATGGTTTAGATGAGTTAGCGATGCAGGGGAAAATTGCGGAAAAAACAGCCCAAGACTTTGTCCGAGAAGTACAACGTCAAGTTAATCGTTTAAACCAACGAGAAATCTACTTACAGGTTTTAATGAGTGGTCGAGAATTAGTGGTACAAGCGAATCAAACAGAGTTCCGTCAACCCGGACAAATTTTACATATTTTGCCTTATTTTATGACTGAAGCAGAAAGAAAGCAAAAGAATTATATCGATACTAAACAGTTATTAGAACAAGATCAGCGGCAACTTTGGTGGCAGAAATATGGTAAAGTTACGGGTCAGAACTATACGGGTTTACCGCCTGAACTTAATCAGGGTAATTTGATAGAAATAACGACTCAACCTTTACTGAATTATTTAGTATCTCTCAGTTTTGCACGAAAAAAACTTAATTTTTCAGAAAATACGAATCTTAATGCTGTCTATGAGGATTTATTGGAAGCTATTTATGAGCGAGGTTGGGATAGACATCAGTATAGTGCTATTCAGAGAATTGAACAGAAAGATTTTATTCGTATTTTAGAAGAAATTGCCCTAGCATCTTGGCATGGAAATGGACGCACCACAACCGTTCGAGAAATTGAAGCCCATTGTGAAAGTAGTAATTTAAAAAGATTGTTAGAGGAATTTCAGAAAAGTTTTGAAACTGATTCTAAAGCAGCCAGTATTACTCGGTTAATGACGGCTTTCTATTTTCGTCAACAGGGACATAATGAATCCTGGGATAAAACCTTTGAATTTACCCATAAAAGTTTTGGTGAATATCTCACGGCCAGACGAATTGTCAGAGAAGTAAAATCTATTGATCAAAAATTACAAAATGCCCGCGATAATTATGATGAAGATTGGGATGAACAAAAAGCTTTAGAACGTTGGGCGTTGGTTTGTGGGCCGTCTGCCATGGATGAATATTTATTTAACTTTGTTTTAGATGAAATGCGTCTGCAACATCCGGATATTATTGTGGATTGGCAAAAGACACTTTGTGATTTAATTTCTTTCATGTTGAAGCGGGGAATGCCGATGGAGAAGTTAACCCATTTAAGTACTTTTCAAGAGAAAAATACTCAAGCCCGCAATGCCGAAGAGGCACTATTAGTTGTGTTGAATAGTTGCGCTCGTTTAACTGAAAAACTGTCAGAAATTAACTTTCCTTCTAAGGTCTCTTTTGGGACTTGGATTTCTAGATTGCAAGGACAGCGATTAGATCCAGAAGTATTTTGCTTGAATTATTTAAGTTTTTTAAACTTATCTGAATGCGTACTTGTCATGAGAGATTTTTATCGGGCAAATCTTCAGGAGGCATATCTTGAGGAGGCAAAACTTGAGGGGGCAAATCTTTGGGGGGCAAATCTTCAGGGGGCATATCTTGAGGAGGCAAATCTTCAGCGGGCAAATCTTCAGCGGGCAGATCTTCAAGGGGCAAATCTTCAGGAGGCAAAACTTGAGGGGGCAATTCTTGTGGAGACAAATCTTCAGGAGGCAAAACTTGAGGGGGCAAATCTTTGGGGGGCAAATCTTCAGGAGGCAGATCTTCAAGGGGCAAATCTTGAGGAGGCATATCTTGAGGGGGCAAATCTTGAGGAGGCAAATCTTCAGGGGGCAAATCTTCAGGGGACGATATTAGATGAAAATTCTCAGCCAGAGTAATAGCTATAAGGTGCGTCACTGAATGACGCACCCTACATAAAGAATATATAACTAAAACACTGCGAGGGGTGTATTCTCTGAGTGTCAACCACACTGCGTGAATGCAAACCTTTAGGAAAAACTAACAATAGCGGTAAAAATCCACTTGCGATTCAAGGTAAAATTTACTGTAAGATTTATCTAGTCCGTCAACATCTATAGCAGGTTGCGAGTCGTCTATTTATAAATCCTAGAGATGTTATATATGACTTCTCTCCCCAAAGATTCCAGAAGCTTTATATAATAGGCAAGTTATCCCCCTATTGCCTCTTGCCCTGAGCGTAGTCGTAAGGGTTGCCTGCTTGCAAGAGCGATCGCAACGTGTCTAAAGAATCACAAATTCAGGAAAACTATGTCACAATTGAATCTGATGAATCAGAGTACCACTGGGAAAATCCAATCTCCACAGCATCCGGTAGCCTCCCCTCAAAATCATCAAGAGATGAATTGTGATTCTCCAGCTTCTGAGTCGAATGAGATCATATCCGTCCCTCAACTGGATTTGGATCAAGTTAATCAAGAATTAGCGGATGTCACGGCGGCTGAGTTGGTACAGTGGGCAGCAGAGACTTTTACAGAAGGGTTAGTCATGAGTACTAGCTTCGGTATTCAGTCGGCTGTGATGCTGCATTTAGTCACTCAAGTTGTGCCGAATATTCCTGTAATTTGGATTGATACGGGATATTTACCCGCAGAAACTTATGTATTTGCCGATGGGTTAACGAAAAGATTAAACCTTAATTTAAAAGTCTATCAATCTGCCATAACTCCGGCGCGGATGGAAGCACTTCACGGCCGTTTATGGGAAGTTGAGACGGTTGAAGCACTGAACCGTTATGATTATATTCGTAAAGTTGAACCGATGCAACGCGCTTTAACAGAATTGGGTGCAACGGGTTGGTTAGCGGGTTTACGGGCGGGTCAAACTCAACACCGTCAAACCCTGCAACGAGTTGACAAACAGTCTGAAGTTTATAAAATTTATCCGATTTTACATTGGAAACCTCGAGAGATTTACAAGTATCTCTCAGCCCATGATTTACCTTATCATCCCTATTTTGATCTCGGTTATATGACTGTGGGAGATTGGCATTCTAGCCGTCCTATTACCCCCGACGATGAAAATGAACGCGATACTCGTTTCCGGGGACTGAAAGAAGAATGCGGTTTACACATACCCAAAACAAAGGAAGAAGCCCAAAGTTTAGATTCAAGTTCTCTCTAGAATAACTTATTCCTCCACAGGGCAGGGCTGTTTCATTGTCGGCAAATATTGGCTTTTGACTTTTGACTTCTGGCTGACCTCTCCCTAGCCCTCTCCTAGGAGGAGAGGGAACAATTGGTCTCCACCTTTAGGGGGATGTGGTCGCGGGTGGAGAGGGAATTGATTATGTTCAAAGGGGACTATTTTTTAATGGAGAAGGGAGTATTTTTTTTTGATTATTAAATCTCTAAAACTATGAGTCACTCCCCCTTCCAAATAAAAAAATTTATTCCTTTTCCCTCTCCTCTCAGGAGAGGGCTAGGGAGAGGTGGGAAGGGGGCAGGGGGGTTAGGTCATAAAATTTCGGGTCAAAAACGCAATTTTAAAGCATATTAACAGGTGTAGGTTGATTGCTATTTTGTTGATACAATAACTCCGACTCAACAATTTCAGAATCTGGCCCCACCCAAACTAAACTGGCCTCAGAAACCACACCATTTTCTAATAATACGATAGAAAAATTACGTCGTTTTTGCCGATCAATTTCTTCAATTCGCCTAACTCTGGCAGCATTGAGATAAATAGTTCCTTCCTCGCTAACTTCCAGTCGTTGGCGATCGCGATCTTTGCGATGTCGTAAGTTATGATGCATATGACCAAATGTCACCAACGGAACAGCCTTCTGTAAGCGGCGAGTTTGGGCGATCGCCTCTTCAAAATCCGGATCGCCGTAGTCCCCCCCAATCGGGTTCCAATCCTTGCCACAAGTGGATTCTGGCGTGTCTCCTAAACCAGCCGGGCCGTTATGACCCAGGAAAATAATTGTATCATGGGCAGCCTGTTGCACCGCTTCTACAATGCGTTTTGTGGAGTCTTCCATGGTTTTGACCCCAAACCGTTCTTGATAAAAATGACGATTGCGTAACTTTGGCCCACCCCAGCTAAAGGGTCGAGTCCCCACCACCGTTAGTCCGAATTCGGGAAAATCTCGTTTACCATACCCGACATGGGCCACCCCCATGCAATCAATCTGCTGTTGGACTCGGTTTTCCTGGAGAGAATCATAAGGACAGTGTTTCTGGCCCCATTCAGTCATGGTATACCAAGCATCATGATTACCAAATACAACGGCTTTGGGTAAATCCAGCGCCGCAACGGCCTCTACCACTTCTATGGCTTCGTTGCCAAAATCCCCCACAAATAAGACTAAGTCTACTCCTAACTGTTTCAGGGCGATCGCATCTTCAGCTTCCCATTGGTTGTGGATATCTCCCACGACTGCAATTTTTATAGATTGTTTTAATACTACGTTCATATCTACTGTTTAAATCCTCTTGATCTAGGATAGGCAATTCTTGATGGGTTTGCAGGAGATGGAAAATTCGGATTGTCCCCAGATTTTGGTGAATTCAACTATAATTAAAGATGAAGATATATTAAACGCCTAGGTCAACCTGCGATTTTAATCATGTTCACAACTACCCTCCAACCTACCCCAGCGTCTCAAATTATCCCTGAGGATTTATTTAGCGCCATTGAAACCCTAAAGCAAGAGTTAAATGCTGTGATTTTAGCGCACTATTATCAAGATCCTGATATTCAAGATATTGCAGATTATATTGGTGATTCTTTGGGTTTATCTCGTCAAGCCGCCCAAACTAATGCAGATGTGATTGTGTTTGCTGGGGTTCATTTTATGGCAGAAACAGCAAAAATTCTCAATCCAAATAAGCTAGTTTTATTACCGGATTTAAATGCAGGTTGTTCTTTAGCCGATAGTTGTCCACCTGAAGAATTTGCTAAATTTAAAGCGGCTCATCCGGATCATATCGTGATTTCTTATATTAATTGTACGGCTGAAATTAAAGCCATGAGCGATATTATTTGTACCAGTTCAAATGCCGTTGATATTGTTAATCAAATCCCCGCAGATCAGCCGATTATTTTTGCACCAGATCGCAATTTAGGACGGTATGTGATGACAGAAACGGGACGAGATTTAGTGTTATGGCAAGGGGCTTGTATGGTGCATGAAAACTTTTCCGAGAAAAAGATAGTTCAGCTTAAAATAGAGCATCCCACCGCAGAAGTGATTGCTCATCCGGAGTGCGAAGCGGCTATTTTAAATCATGCTAACTATATAGGTTCGACCACAGCTTTGTTAAAATATGCTCAACAAAGTATTAATTCAGAATTTATTGTAGCCACTGAACCAGGTATTATTCATCAGATGGAAAAAGAGGCAAAGAATAAAACGTTTATTGCTGCCCCTGGGATGAATAGTTGTGCTTGTAATGAATGCCCCCATATGCGACTCAATACCTTAGAAAAGTTGTATTTAGCGATGAAAAATAAAACCCCAGAAATTACATTACCAGAATCAACCCGAGTGGCGGCTCTCAAACCGATTCAACGAATGTTAGAAATGAGCCGTTAATTAATGTTTTAGAACTCAAACAATCATTGCAATATTGTCAACAAATGCCACAGCAGTTGTAATTACAATGAGTAATCATCTGAAATCCCCTCTCCTAATCCTGGGAGAGGGCAGGGTGAGGGTATCAAATCTGATACAATGCCCTAAATTATATAGAAATAGTGGGTTTAGGGCAGTCCGGGTCTCTGGGTATTATTGGTACAAATAACCTTTACTACCGCGAATCACCAAAAATTCTGACTGCATCTCAGGCTTCATCACAAGTAATGGTAAATTTGTTAGCGCTATTTTTTATATAAAAACAGTTCAATAATAGCGATAAACCTAATATTTTTTGTATAAAAATATCCAGATCTAGTTTTTGTTAAAGTTGAATAATCCATAGCAATTCATTTATTAGATGTCAGGGTCTTGTAGTTACCTCAATCACCGAGTCACGCCCCTGATCGCCGTCAGGTAGAGACGTTCCATGGAACGTCTCTACAGGAGTTAGGAAAGCCTCTAAGCCTATTTACCTTTTCTAATAAGATTTTCTGACAACTATAATTGAGATTGCTATATAAAATAGCTAATATAATAAAAAAATATTTATTGTTTTAAAAATAATGATGATGAAACCAATTAATGTAGGTATTGTTGGCACGGGATATGTCGCAAAAAAGCGGGCAGAAGTGTTTCAAGCCGATACGCGATCGCAATTAATGAGTATTGCAGGTCATCACCCGAAAAGCACTCAAGAATTTGCTCAACAGTTTCATATTCAACCCGAGGTATCCTGGCGAAAACTAATTGAACGTAATGATATTGATTTAATTGTCATCTGTTCCGTTAATCGAGATCATGATGTCATGACTCAGGCGGCTTTAGAACAAAACAAACACGTTATTGTCGAATATCCCCTCAGTTTAAATCCGAATATAGCTAATTATTTAATTAATTTAGCCCAACAAAAACAAAAATTACTTCATGTTGAACATATCGAATTATTAGGCGGTTTACACAATAGTATTAAAGCAGCTTTTAATCAAATTGGCAAAGTCTTTTATTGTCGTTACGTTACCTTAAGCGCTAAACATCCCGCGCCGCAAAAATGGACTTATCAACCCAGTTTATTTGGCTTTCCATTTGTGGGGGCGCTGTCTCGGTTGCATCGACTGATTGATTTATTCGGCACAGTCAATACAGTGCAATGTAATAGTCAATTTTGGCAGACAGAAGCCGACTATTATCGAGGTTGTTTGTGTAATGCAAAATTGCAGTTTAATAATGGAGTAATGGCAGAGGCAGTGTATGGTAAAGGTGATATTTTTTGGCAATCTGAAAACACATTTAGTTTGTATGGCGAACAAGGAACGTTAGTTTTTACCCCCAAACAAGGTCAACTTTTCCAAGGAGATAATATAACGCTTTTAGACGTGGGAACTCGCCGGGGTTCTTTTACCAAAGATACTCAAGCCGTGATTGATTATCTCTGTGACGGTACACCTGTTTATATTCAGCCAGAAGACAGTTATTACACGTTGAAAGTGGCTGATGCTGCCCGTGAGTCTGCCCAAAACGGTCAAATCATTGTGATGGAATCTCGATAGAATAAAATTATTGTGGCGATGCGTTATTTTTGAGGATTTTATTGCTGTGGTTAAGTTGACCCCCTTGGCTATCATGAGTTTAACAGTCAGTTTAATGGTTCCTTTCCCGAGTCTTGCTGAAAATCTTGAACATACTCAGCAACTGCTGGCCACGAAACAATGTCCAAATTGTGACTTAAGCGGGGCTGGGTTAGTTTTAGCCGACTTAACCGGGGCCAACCTACAGGGGGCCAACTTAACTCGGGCCAACCTCAGCCGGGCCAATTTAACCGGGGCAGATTTGCGGGGGGCCAATTTAGCCGGAACCAGCTTACATGGCGCGAATTTAACCGGGGCCAATTTAACCGGGGCCAATTTAGCGGGAACCGACTTACGAGAGGCTTATCTAAGCGGAGCCATTTTAACCGAGACACCGATTAATAATGCCCAATTATTAGGGGTAAAAGGATTACCTGCTAATATTGGTTCAGCAGTGGATTTTTATCGTTTAGGAATTCAAGAAGCCAAAGCGGGTAATTATGTCGATGCCATTGGTTATTATGACCAGGCCATTAGTTTAGAACCCCGTTTAGCCGCTGCCTTTTTTGCCCGTAGCATGGCAAAAGCTGATTTGGGAGACTTACAAGGGGCGTTTGCCGATGCCAAAGCAGCACAAGAATTGTACGGACGTTTAAGCAGTCCAGAAGGAGTACAAGTTTCGACAGAGTTAGTACAAGTATTAGAAGCGCGACTCAACCCAGAAGAAAATCAACCCAGAGGCGGTTTTTTAGGTGTAATAGAAAGTGCAGCTCCGTTGCTGTTAAGATTCCTATTTTAATTCAATCAGAATTAGTATTAAAGAGAATTAGGATAATAGAAGATAGATGGAGTGATAGAAATGGGACAGCAAAAACCGTCTTTTTGGGATTCAATTAAACAAAAAGCATCAGAAACAGGTAAAACGGTGAGTCAAAAAACCACCGAAGCGGCGAAGAAAAAAGTTAACCAAATTGGAGAGACCGTGAGTCAGCAAGCCGCAAAAGCATCGAAAACCGTTCAAGATAAAGCCACAGAAGTTAAAGATTCTATTGCTCACCAAGCCACAACAGCGGGCAAAAATCTTATGGAGACGGCAACTGAATCAGTAGAATCAGTCACTAAAACTTCGCCAAACTGGATGCCTCAGAAACCCAATGAGCGCGATGATTTTGAGGAAGGGGTAACCGTTCCAGATTGGAGTTTAGATGAACTGTATCATATTTTTTTAAGTTCTCAACTCACAGAAACAGGCGGCTCTCAAACGGTTACTTTGAAGACGGGAAAAAGCTATGAGGTAAAAATTCCACCTCGGCAAATGGAAGGCTCTCATTTACGATTAAAAGGGTGTGGATTGCAAGGGAATGATGTCTTTTTAGTGTTGCATACTTTAGTCAATCCCTATTTTAATATTGATCGTAGAATTAATCAATTAATTGCTCAAGCGCCGATTTATGACCGCAGTAAAATTCGCTGTTTAGAAGCCTATAATCAAACTCAATCGGCCAATGGAATTGATGATATTGCTGCCTTAGAGTTATTGGATTATCTGGTGAGTTTATCTAAGCTGAATACAGAAATGGGTCAACATTATACAATTGCCAGTCAAAATGCTCGGTTAATTCGATTACAATATTGTTTAGAAACTGCATTATCTGCCTCAAATTTAAGCAAAACAGAACAACAGTCAATCAAAGCAACATTTCAGTATCTTGTCGCAGGAGAAGCTGTACCCAACTTACACACATTAACTTCATTGGATACAATTATTTTAAATGCATCGTTGCATCGTAGATTAAAGCAATATTATCTGTATCATAGTGTTACTTCTCGGATGATGACCCTTGATTTAATCATGGTTCATGCGATCAATCAATCCACAACCATTCAACCCCAAGATCGCGAACGTTGGCTATCTGTTTATACAACCTTTCGTGAGGACAAAGCAGTGATGGATGCGATGACATTAAATGAATTTGATCGATGGCTCCCAACCGCATCTCTTCCGAGTAGTTGTAAAACCGTTTATCAATTAATGCGTCATCATCGCTTAGAATTAAATGAAGAATTTGAAACAGAGGATTATCTCGCCAGTTTTAAACTAATTCAATCGATTTTACAATCTTTTCAAAACAATAAAACTGAGGAAAATATTGCTGAAAATAAATCTATTAATGTGATGGAGATTCCCGCTAAAACTTTAGCAGAATATAATTATCAATCTGTTGCCAGGGGGGGATTGGGTTTACTCGGTGGAAGTCAGATGATTAGGAATGTGAATTTATTTTTAGAAATGGCTGCGCGCCTCGCAATCACTCAGGTTTGTTTAATCGATTCACTGAATAAAATCAATTTAGGAATTCCTGCGATTAATTCATCCACACAGTCTGCGGTAGCGGGTACAAGTTGGCAAGCTGTGGGTGACTTTGGCACATCTCAAACCGATATCAGTCAACTCTCAGAAAGTGCCGCTTATCAAGCGATTCTTGAAGAGATCGGGGGAATTACAGGATTTATTACGACGGTTATTAGTTCTAAAAAATCTCAAGAAAAAGCTTTTTTAAACCCCCTCAAAAATAAACATTTGCAGCAACAAATGATTAAAGATTTAGAAACAAAACTGTATTCTTAAAAATTCAACTCAAACAGGATAAATCATGAAAAAACGAGTTACATTAACTTTCACTCAGCGCTCAATTCAGATGCCAGTCACCTATCGATTAGCAAAAGAATTTAACGTCGCCGCCAATATTATCCGCGCTCAAGTTGCACCGAACCAAGTTGGAAAATTGGTGATAGAATTATCCGGTGATATTGATCAGTTAGAAGCAGCAATTGACTGGATGCAATCTCAGGATATTGAAGTTTCTCTGGCCAGCAGAGAAATCTTAATCGATGAGATGATTTGTGTTGATTGTGGTTTATGTACTGGAATTTGTCCAACTCAAGCATTAACATTAAATCCAGATACATTCTATTTAACCTTTAGTCGCTCTCGCTGTATTGTCTGTGAGCAATGTATCCCAGCTTGTCCCGTCCAAGCAATTTCTACTAATTTATAACCCTCTCAATGTGAAATTAATCACTTGGCTTTCACTGTTTTTATTAATTGTTACCTATTTTACCCTAGGCTGGACTTTATTTCTAGCCGAAATTTCTCTATTGATCTGGGGAATAATTATTTTAAGCATTACATCCATTATCTTCTGTTTAACCACTCCCTTAGAAAACTTAAAAGGCCCTATCAGTAAATGGTTTCGTTCTAACGTAGGTACATTTTTTGCGGTTATTTTTGCCGCTTTTTTGTTAGTGGTTTTGGCAACCTGGATTCATATCCTGTTCAAAATTTTACTGATGTTATCCTCGACGATTTTAGCCCGAACAGAACTACAAACCATTGGAGTCAGACACTGGCTTGCCTTTTTAATTCTGATGAGCATTTCTTTAACGGGATTAATATTAGGATGGGAACTGCACTATTACACCTTCTTTGGTGAACATCCCTCCCTGTATTAAGCTTTCGGATAAATCACAGCTTCTGGTAAAATTAACATCGCATCTCCAAAAGAATAAAAGCGATAGGGATGTTCAAAACCCTCAGCCGTTTGTGTCAAGGCATCATGATATAAATCTAGCAATCGTTGACGACCCACCAACGCAGAGACTAACATCATTAAACTAGAGCGGGGGAGATGAAAGTTTGTAATCAGTCCATCAACCACCCGCCAACGATAACCCGGATAGATAAACATATCCGTTTTGCCATAATAAGGCATCAACGTTTTGGTATCCTCTGGGTAATTAAGGGCAGTCGCAGCCCCTTCTAATGCCCGGACAGCGGTCGTTCCCACGGCAATAATCCGCCCTCCTCGGCTTTGTGCTTGCTGAATTTGTTCAACGGTTTCGGGCGGAACTTCGATCCATTCTGCGTGCATCTGATGGCTGGTAATCACTTCTACTTCTACCGGACGAAAAGTTCCCACCCCAACGTGCAAGGTAATAAAAGCTGTATTGACACCCTTTTGTTGTAAGTGTTGGAACAATTCATCCGTGAAGTGTAAACCCGCTGTAGGGGCCGCCACTGCCCCCGGTTGCTCGGCATAAATTGTTTGATATTGTTCAGGTTGGGCTTCAGATTGGGTAACATAGGGAGGAAAGGGAATATGACCATAGTGCGGTAGAAGTTCCAGCAAAGATTGTCCTGTGGGAACCTCAAACTGTAACCATCGTCCTCCTGTCTGCGGATCTGTCTCTGAAACGGTTGCCCTGAGGGGAGGTCTACTCGCCGGATCATGCGGATCAAATTGCAGAGTTGACCCAAGTTTAAACCGCTTCCCCGGTTTAACCAACGCTAGCCAACAGTTGGGATGGGATTCTTCTAACAGTAGAATTTCAACCGCTGCACCACTAGTTTTGTGACCATAAAGCCGAGCTGCGATGACTTGTGTATTATTAAGAACAAGCAAGTCATGGGGTTGTAACAAATCAGATAAGTGATGGAATATCCCATGACGATGAGAGTTTGGAGAATCAACAATCAGTAAACGAGAGTGATCTCTTGGAACCACAGGGGTTTGAGCGATGCGAGCCTCGGGAAGCTCATAAGTATAAGCACTTAATTCCCAGTCAGATGTTTGAATGGCTTCAGTATCCCTAAACATAATAGATCACTCTTTGTCGGTTGTTTAGTTGGGTAGAATCCCCCATGCTAAGTCGGGGACTTTTCCCCTATTCAAAATGAGTTGATTAGTGCAAACATATAAGTATAGCTTGACTTAATAGTCCCACCAAACCAGTCGATCTTGTCAGTTGTTCGTTGAGAGAGTGAATCAAAGTCACGAACACAGAAACTAAAACTAACACAGATCGCATTGCCCTCTCCAAGTAAGTCAGAGAGGCATATCGGTATGAAAACTAATCTTTTCTAGTGGGCTAGCCAATCACTCAAATAGGGGAAGTACAAGCCCCATCATACTTGCTTCTAATTGCAGGTTTTCTAGGGCTTGATTCTTTGAGAAGTAGATGACTCGAAAACGATGCAGGAGAAAGCCAATGGAATACCTTTACTGTCTTGCCAATACCAGCTTGACTTTAAGAGTTGTTGATTATTTAAATCATAATATTCAACAGCTTCCAGTACAGTCGATTACCGTTATTCATCAAATCGATTGCTGGATTATAAAAATTAAGATGAACCCATCGATCACAGCGAAGCAGCACGGTAATTTTACAGCTTACATGAGTGAGCTAGGAATTCCCTATCAACCAAATATTCGCATTCAAATGGCGCTATGGGGCTTAGAAACCGGACAATCTCCTCTCAGTGTCATGCGTCGCTATCAAGTCGCTGTAGTCTCTCATGGTGCACCCAACCGAGAAGATATTGAAACATTTCGGACTCAATTTGTCAAGGGGTTAGGATACTGCCCAGAAGCGCTGGCTTAAAAAAAATTAACGACTGCAAAAGGCAGATTCAATATACTGTTGTAAAATGAAATCACCGATTGGACAGTTGATGGCTTCACCGATGCGGATTGGATGAGGACAGTGATCAATCGGCTGCATTTGTTTTGGGAGAGGGGATTTACAGCCCTGCCATCGAACTAATGCCACATCAAACTGACAGCAATAGTCAGCCAATTCAGGATGCTGAGAGAGAAACCATTGGGCTGATAGAATTAATTTTTCTTGTTTTGTAGCGGTGACAGCCAGTAAACCATCTTCGTCCCAATTGCGATGGCTGCGGGTTTTAACTTCTACAAAGATCACTGTGGTACGATTTGGACAAACCCCAATCAGATCAATTTCTCCCCAGCGTGTACGATACTGATGTTGGAGAATCTGCCAACCTTGACCACGCAGCCAGTGGGCTACTAATTTTTCCCCCAAAATTCCAATCTGTTGGGTCTTCGGCATTTGAGACAGTTAAGAAGATGAGATTACAAAACCAATAAGCGGTAGGATTTAGGGTGTTGATTAAAAATTTGCTTTCAGTAAAGTCATGAGACGATTGAGTCAATACCGATTACCATTTCATCAGCCCATTTTTTCTCGTATTCATAGAGTGACTTTGATGTTGCTATTGTTTAGTTTAATATTCTTCTCTACGATGATAACCGATCCCGCGATCGCAGAAAACTATGAAAAACAAGATTTAGCTAATACCGATTTTTCAGATCAAGTCCTGACTGACTCAGAATTTGATTTTGCCGATCTTAAAAATAGCAATTTTAGTCATTCAGACCTGCGAGGCGTGAGTTTATTCGGGGCAAAAATGCAGTTTGCCAACTTTGAAGGGGCTGATTTGCGCTACGCTACATTAGATACAGCCCGTTTTAATAAAGCTAATTTAACTAACGCTGTTTTAGAAGGGGCTTTTGCCTACAGAACAGATTTTGCCGGGGCTACTATTGATGGTGCTGATTTTACCGATGTAGTATTGCGTCAAGATACGGAAAAACAGTTGTGTTCAGTGGCTAAAGGAACCAACCCGGTTACTGGACGTGATACTCGAGAGACTTTATTTTGTGATTAATAATTGCTTGAGGGGTTATTTGTTATGGGTTTTAGCGTTATTTCCCAGATAAAACGCTGCAAGAATACAGTTGAAAACGAATCACTAACAACGAACAACCCCTCAACAATTAAATACTATCGGTAATACTACTAAAGTTAAAGGCTTTCACTCGTACGCCGGGTATAACGCTGCCGCCATAACGATGAACCTGACTCAAACCGTCTACATCGCGCAACATTTCCGGTAAATTCTGATTAAATCGCATATTTTTAATCGGATGAGTAATTTTTCCATCTTCAATTAAAAAAGTACCATCCCGCGTCATCCCCGTTACTTCTAAGGTGCGGGGATTAACATAACGTACATACCAAGCGCGATTTACGAGTATAGCCCGTTCGGTTTGGCTAATCAAATCAGCAATACTTTGTGAGTTACCCTGCATCACAACCGGATACATTCCCCCTTGAGGTTGAACACCTTTTTGACTCGCCCAATAACGACTATAAGATAACGTTTGAGGAATACCATTTTTAATGATTTCCAAGGAATCTTTCTTCAAACCATCTGCAAAAAAGGTTGATCCTTGAATTAACTGATGTTCAGGATCTCTATCCACCTGTACCATTGGACTAAACAGTTGTTCCCCGACATGGTTTCCCACCAGTTGATTATTTTCATCTAAACGAGACATAAAAGAGCGCCCTTCATCTGCGGCCCTGGCATCGAGGTTAAACATCACCCACATCAATAGCTCTGCAAACGCCGCCCCATCAAAAATGACCGGATAAACCCCTGGCTGAATTTCGCGGGGATTACGGGCAGCAAACGCCCGCTCAATGATGGTTTCAGTGATGGGTTCAATGGGTAACTGTTCCACACCCCAAGCACTGCGACGACTCCAAGCTGAACCGTTATCTATTTTAGCGGTAAAACCAAAATCGGCACTGGTGAGGCGGTTACAGGCGCGTAATCCGTTAGAATTACCAATAGCAAATAGTTCAACGTCTGTACTTAATCTGCCGGAACCTTGTACATTGGCTTCATTGCAGCGCTGGCAAACGGTTTGAATCAATTCTCCCCGGTTTAAGGGTGATAAATTGGCTGTAGCGCTATCAAAGGCGGGTAGGCGGTTATCATAACTTTGGGGTTCTAATAAGGGTATCCATTCTGGATCAATTGGGGCAATACGGGCAAGTTCTTCAGAACGTTTGATGGTTTCCGTGATGGCTGTATCGTCTAATTCTGTAGTTGCAGTTGTGGCGCTACGTTGACCAAAATAGCTGGTAATAGAAAGCTTAAACTTTGTACTACTAACATTCTGAGTAATTTGATTTTCACTATAGCGGGTGAGGGTATCTTCGCTATTACTCAGGCTAACTTCAACTTCCTCGGCTTCAGATTGTTGAATCACCTTTTCAATTAAAGATAACGCAACATCATCGCCAATTAAAGTGGGTGCAGTGACTACAGTCATAAGCTTTTTTGAGTGGATATTCTCAATCTGTGGTTTTGATTATATAACAATTTCTATTATAAATAAATAGTCTGGTTAAAATTGTTCTAAATCGAGTTCTAATGCCACCAGTTCTGCCCGACGCTGATTCAGTTCAAATTCTAAGGTTTGAATTTCGGCTTTGAGTTGCTGTCGTCGTCGTTCAACCGAATCAGATTGTCGGACAAAATAAGCATCAATCTCCGCCCAAAGCTGAACTGCCCAATCTTTACTCGCGGTTTTTATCTCTTGTAAGACTTGAACATTACCATCGGCTTCCAATGCAAACAATGTATAAAGTCGTTCTGATATTCCTTTCTTTTGTTTTTTCTTTTCGCAGTACAGATATAAGCCGGGTTGTTGTTGAACCAGTTGATCGATTTGGCTAACAAATAAACCCATCAGAGAATAGCCATCTGTTCGATCTTTATCAACGCTTTCGATATATTTACACCAATTTCCGGTTTTATTACTTAAGCTGGTTTGCCAAAATCCAGGGGCATTAAAAAAGGCTTGTTTGAGGTTGATTAACATAGAGTATTTCTATAATATTTATAATAATTTAAACCACAAAGAAGATTATCACACGGAGATTTTTTATCCTTACACTCTCACTAATTGATTCTTCTTCCCTGACTCATAGATGCCCTCTGCCTTCGTTCAATGAGTAATAGAAAGATAAAATTGTTCTAAGGATTGTACACATTCGTTATCCTGATATAAAATAGATTGATTAGTTTTAATTTTTTCTGATATTAATTTTCGCAAATCGGAATCCCACCCTAACTTAGTCGCTATTTTAATATATTCTGATGGCGTTTGAGCAATAGTTTCTGTGACGTTAATTCGCTTGAGAATTCCGGCGGTTTGACGACTCCGCATCAGTTGACCTTCATGAGTAACAATAGGGAGGTTACAGGCTATTGCATCTAAACTGGTTAAGAATCCGGTAAATTCAAAGGTATCTAAGGCAATATCAGCCAGTAAGTGAAGTTGTAAATAGTCCTGTTTATTTAGTCGAGGTAAAATTAGACAATATTCTTCAAAATTCAGTCCGAATTGAGTAAATACTAAACTTAATCGTTGTTTAAATTGTTGGGTTATTTCGCTATTCCAGTGAGAGAAAAAGATAAATTGAGCGGTTTTGACAGTTTGGGCAATCGCAGCAAATACAACATCATATTCAGGCAGGTATTTAAATAGAGATTGCGAGGAAAGATAGATAATACTATTTGTTTTGAGGTTGAAATCTGAGCGTTTTTTTACAGGAGTGAATCTGTGATCTTTTTGATAATAGATTCCAATATTAGGTAAACAGAATAATTGTTCAGAATAGTGATTTTTAGCAATAGCAGATTCTAGTAATTCTGCGGAAATAAAATAGTCAATTGTTGGTAAACCCGTCGTAACGGGATGTCCCCAGGCGGCACATTGAATTGCTGCCAGTCGTAACCCGGCGAGTTGAGTGATTAGAGGCGACATTCCAATATCTAAGAAAACTAAAATATCAATTTTATCAGTATCAATTTGTTGGATTATTTCTTCTAAGTTATTGGGAAGATGATAGAAATAATTGCTGTAATATTTAAATAAGTCGGTAATTTCATCAGTTTCTGCGCCAAGATGATAACAATAAATTTCAAATAAATCAGAATTGTGTTGTTTAATCCAACCTAAAAATACAATTCCCACTGTATGCCATTGTAAAAAAGCAGAAATATAACCTATTCTCAGTTTATCTTTTTTTTGACTTCTCCTATTTTGAGTATATTTCGGATAATTAGCTGCCATAATTTGAGAGACAAACTGACCATATTGTTGTTGTAGTTTTAAATCGTTATCGCCTTGATATTGCAAATAAAAATTAGTATTTTCTCCAATCGCTTCTAAGGCAAGTTGTTTTTCTTCTCGGGTTTCTAAAGAAACATTATTGATCAGATTTATCAATAACTTGCGAAAGCGTTGACGGTAGAATTTAATCTCTGTTTGAGTTAGATATAAAATCGGTAATATCCGTTGATGGGCTAATTTTAAACGAATATTTTCAGGCAATTTTTGTAAAGCTATTTCAGCGATTTGAATAGCAGTTTCTATTTTCCCGCTATTTTGTAAAGCAATAATTAAAGCCAGATAAATATCTACCGAATTAGGATAATAATTTAAGGCAATTTGATAAATATCAATAGCTGTAGATGCTTGATCTAACTGTTGATAACAATCTCCTAAATTAAGATAAAATTCTATAGTAGAGTCAGGATAATTTAAGAGAGTTTGATAATAATCAATTGCAGTTTGATAATCCTGTTGATAATAAGCAGCAGACCCGAAATAAAATGCGGCATCTTCTGAAGTAGAATCTGTGGCAATTGCTAAACCATATTGATATAATAAATCGGGATGTTTAGGATAGTATTCTAATCCTTGTTGATACAGTAAAGTTGCTTGTTCAATATTATTTTGAATGACAAGAATATTACCTAAACTAATATAGTTATCAATCTCACGAGGATTAATTTGAATCCCTTGACGATAATATTGTTCAGCCTGTTGAAAATCTCCTAATTCTAAATAAAGATTACCCAATAAATGATAAACTAGAACATGATCAGGATTTAAATCAATTGCCGTTTGATAGGCTAAAATCGCTTGATCAATATCTCCTAACTGTTGCCAAACAAAGCCTAAATCTGCATAAATCTTTCCCGGTTTAGAATCACAATTTAAAGCCTGATTAAAAGCCATTAAAGCTTGATACCAATCGCTTTGACAACAGTATATTTTTCCCAACTCCCACCATAATTGAGAATCTATTGGTTTTATCTTTAGAATCTGTTGATAAATGCCAACTGCTTCAGCAAAATATCCCACTTGAGATAATGCCAACGCTTCACCATGCAACCGCTTCACCGCCTCCATTCTTCCTATAAGCCATTGGGTCGAGGACGGCCGGGACGGGTGGGACGACCGGGACGAGTGGGACGGTTACCCCCTGGACGGTCTGTCCCTGGACGGTTACCCCCTGGACGTGTCCCCGGACGATTACCCCCTGGACGGTCTGTCCCTGGACGATTTCCCCCTGGACGTGTCCCTGGACGGTTTCCGGCTTGAGGACGGAGTTGAGGAGAAGTCAGCTTTTCCAAAGATTGGGCCAGGGTTTGATGGACTTGCTGGTCAGTATTTGTTAAAGCAGTTGTTATACTCGGTATCATCCCTTGATTGATTTTCCCCAATGCAAAGGCAGCTTTTGCCCGGACTTGCGGATCGCTATCTTGCAGGGCTGCAATTAACGCCGGATTCGCCGCTGTACCCATCTTTTTGAGTGCAATTGCCGCCCCGACACGGACGGACTCATTATCGTCTTTCAACGCGGTGATTAACTCAGCAATAGCCGCTGCGGCATCCGGCCCAATCACTCCTAACCCAAAAGCGGCCCCTTGACGAACTTGGGGGTCGCCATGATGAAGGGCCGCAGTTAAATCTTCAACGGCATTATTAACCGCATCTGAAGCAGTAAAGCCAATTTGTTGTAAAGCAACGGCCACACTCATGCGAACCGAAGCATCAGTATCTTTTAAACTGGATAATAAAGTGGGAATGGCATCAACAGCTTCTTCTCCTAATGAACCGAGGGCAAATGCGGCACTTTTACGAACCTGAATATCGCTATCATCAAGGGCTTCTATTAATATGGGAATTGCAGAAGAACCCATCTGTTTCAGGGCTTGCATTGCCGCAATTCGATGATGTTGTTGAGAACTACTGAGTTTTTCAATCTGATTAAATACTTCAGTCGTCGTCATCGCTTGGGCTTGAACATTACCCAAGAATAATGTCATCATCGAGAGGCATAACCAAGCCAATTGAGAAGAATTGAAACGTTTCCCTTGAGTATTGGGGTCCATATCAGACAACCCTCTCTATGAAGTACATTCAAGCATACTACAACAGAAAGGGTCAACTGTGGCTAATCTTCACGTTTCTTAATTCATGTTGAGGATGGAATATCCGCTACAAATTGAAGTCAAAGTTATCGTTAAAGATAATATCAATATCCAATAAAAGTCGATCTACAAATAAATTACCATTATTAATAATTACGCCTAAAAATCGTCCGTCTTCTAATTCTATTGGAATATCCAGTAAACCATCTCGATTAATATCAACATCTCGTTCTAAGCTATTAATATTAATACGAGTGTCTGTCGGAACCACAATCACATCATCCGCTTCAAATGTCAGACTATCAACGGTAAAATCTCGAATTTCATCCACATCATTAATATCAAAACTCGCTTCACCGGGATCAAATACAAATACATCGCTTCCAGGGCCGCCTGTTAAACTATCTCGACCGCCATCTCCATCAATAATATCATCACCTAAATCCCCAAATAGTTGATCGCTTCCATCATCCCCATTCAGGACATCATTTTGCTGTCCACCAAATAATGAATCATCACCGGGGCCACCTGCTAAGACATCATTTCCTAAGTTTCCAAACATTTGTTCACGACCGCCATCTCCGCCAAAAAGAATATCTTGATCTCTACCGCCAAAAATCGTATCGTCATTTAATCCACCGGAAATAGAATCATTCCCAGCATTGCCATTAACCAGGATTGGTTCAAAAGATTGAAACGATTGTAAGCTATCATTTCCATTTAATAAAAGAATACCATCAGTGAAGGGAGTAACAGTCGTATTAATTAAAGAAATTGTATCATTTCCTTGGGAACCCACTAAGGCATTAACTCCAAAAAAACCAGCATTTTGACTCGGAACTAAAAAGCTTGTCATGAGAATTAACCGTGTGATTTAATTAAAGAT
Source organism: uncultured Lyngbya sp. (assembly GCA_964434975.1). Lineage (GTDB taxonomy): Bacteria > Cyanobacteriota > Cyanobacteriia > Cyanobacteriales > Microcoleaceae > JAAURB01. The sequence goes on along the minus strand of CAYSWY010000009.1, from coordinate 42,331 downwards.
TAATTATACAGAAAATAGAGTTGTATTTGACTATGATATTTTTAAAGATAACATAATTTTGAGTTTTTGTTGTTTTTATATAAAATTATAAATAACAAAGATTTAATATAGAATCTAAAATCCTCTGCAATTACCCCATTGATTCAATCAAATTTTTATAAATCAAGAAAGATTTTTGTCTAATTTTATCATCTAGAAAATGATAATAGGGATCTTTTGAGAGTTTGAGATAAAAGTTTAAATCAATATCAATACTTTCGATAATATTTTGACAAGTTTTCTGCTGACGATTGAGTCGAAACTGAGACAGAGTATTGTTAACAAATCCAATCTGATAATACTTCATTATTCTCAGCCACATTTCTAAATCAACAAGCTGATTTAAATTTGGATCAAATCCTCCAACTTTATCAAATACTTGACGACGAATTAAAACAGTAGTAGGTTCCCCAATTTTATTAATCGGATGAGACAATAAATTCGGATCTTTCAGTAAATCTTGACCCGATTGAATGGGTTTTAAGTTTGACCAAGCCTGATGAATATTCTGAAAATCTTGATAAATTGCAATTAAATTAGCATCCATATCATCTCCCGTTGCAAAGAAAATATCACGAGGAGAAAACACTAAACCAATATCATTAGAAGTTTCGGCTAAGGCTACCATTTCGGTAATACAATTTGGCAGTAATATATCATCTTGAAATAAGAATTTAATGTATTTACCTTTGGCTTTTTGAATACAAAAATTACAGTTATCAGCAATCCCTAAATTCTCATGATCATACACTGAATATTTGACAGCAATATGCTGTTTTAATGATTGTATAATTTGTGATGTATTATCGGTAGAATTATCATCAGAAACAATAATTTCTACAGAATCATAAGTTTGAGTTAAAGCACTAGCAATCGCTTCTAAAATAAACGCTTCACCATTATATGTGGGAATGCAAATACTCACCAAAGGAGAAGATAAATTCATTTAACTCAACCCATGAATATAGCTAGAATAAGGTCCTTTGCGTAATGCGATCGCCAACTCATTCTGATTTTCTCGTAAGCCTTCATAAAAGAAAAAAGCTTCTCCTAAAATACCATGACAACGATTATAATCAATCGCTTTCAGCAAGTCATTAACTGAAATTCGATAAGATCCTATTTTAATTAAAATACCAGGATAAACGTTTGGTAACTGATCGGATGTAAACTGAGACTTCACCAGTTGATTGACTAATCCTTTATAACTACCAAAACTACGGCGGTATAATTGAGGATGAATAATATCAACTAAATCTTGTTTCATCCAACTGATATAATCCTGAAGATATTCATCTAATCCCCACTTATATAAACTCGGAGCCATTGAGATTAAAATATCAGGTTTTATGGCTTTAACTTCCTGATATAAATCAGCTAAAAATTCAGTTAAAATATTAGCTCGCCATTGTAACCATTTTGGCTCTTTAGGATTACGAGGAAATCGAGAATTACAACTTTGTAAATAACGTTGAATAATTTGAGGATTATAACCCCCTTCTGAGGGTAAAGCCGGCAATCGATCATCCCCTTGAATGCCATCGATATCGTAGTTATTGACAACTTCTAACACTAAATTGAGTAAAAATTGTTGTACGGCTTCATCTAAAGCATTCATCCAGAAAAACCCGTTTTTTACCAGTCGATTATTCGAGGCATCTAAAGCTGCCCATTCTGGTTTCTTAGCTAAGATTAAACCCCCATTTCTTTGATACGAACAAGCAAAACCATATTCAAACCAAGGAATCACTTTTATACCCACTTGATGTGCTGCTGATATCACTTCTGCTAACGGATCTCGACCTTGCATCTCCGGATTAATTTCTACTCCGAAAAGCTGCTTCATTACCGCACTCGGATAAAGGGTAAATCCTTTATTCCAAACCACCGGAAACACCACATTAAATCCTGTTTCTGCCAGAAAATTCATTGCTTCGATAATAGCTGGCTGAGAGTAAAGTACTCGACTATCAGTAGTGGTTAACCAAACACCACGAATTTTCATAGAGATTTCCTTTATCTTATTGTGACCAAACAACGCGACGATGAGACACCAGAGAAACTGATTCTGCACTGCTTACCAAAACTTATCTTAGCTGATTGTATTCAAAAACTGACTCTTGCTCTATGTGTGAATTAAGTATTATCCTGAGAGTAAGGTAAAATATTTGTCAATTGCTATAGCAAACCACTCAGCTTATTATAGAGCTAACCTCAAAATGATTATGACAAGAGAATGTTCTCTGGGATTGTAATATAGATTGAGGCAAAAAGGATATAGAGTTTATGGGATTGGTCAGTCACAGTCAACTGAAAAGGGTTTTACAAGTCGGACAGCAACAACCCGGCTTTAAAGTGATGCTTCCTATTTCATCTCAAGTTAAATGGAATGCAAAATATCCTCTACAAACAAAAGCAAATATTATTCAAATTAACTTTAATTTTTTTATTATAAATTACACGATTCAGATTACTCGACTTATTACTTTATTAGCCATTAGAGATTCACTAATTTTCCTCGGGATTGAAATTCAGTATTTATTAATTGGAGATACAAGCTGAATAAACGCACATGAAATTGAGTGTTTTATCGGTTCAGTCTGCATCCTATTTTATATTTATCAGGCTGAAAATTACTATTATTTAGATGAAATAATCAATTCAGTCACTCACCTCACTCTCAAATCCCTCACGCTTGAATCGAGCCATTAACCCATTAATCTTAAAAGCCACACTCGAGTTCTTATGAAAGTTAACCCAATCGTTAGTGCCGATCAATTATTAACTCGATATGAAAGGGGAGAAAGAAATTTTAAAGAGATTAACCTCAGGAAAGTTTCTTTGAAAAAAAATGATTTACATCGTATTAATTTAAACTCAGCTTATTTATCTAAAATCGATCTGTCTCAAACTCGCCTAATTGGCGCAAATTTTAATAGTATTACTTTAGAACAAGTTAATTTATCTAAATCTCTTTTAATTGAAGCGGGTATTAACCATGCTAAATTAATCCGGGTTAAGTTAAACGCCGCAGATTTAAGTGGGGCTAAACTGACGGGTACAACTTTCTATCATTGTAATTTGAGCCAAGCCAACCTGACTAATGCCAGTTTAATCGGATCAAATTTCACTTTCAAAACTAAACTGAAAGAAGCAAGACTGATGGGAGCCACTTTAACTCGATCTACCCTAAAAAATATGAATTGCTATCGAGCTAATTTTACTCGAGCGATGATCAATGAAGCCGATCTTCAAGGGGCAGATTTAAGAGGATCTCACCTCATTCACGCCTATTGTTATAGAAGTAATTTAAATCAAGCTAATCTTTCCCATGCAGATTTAAGTGAAGCCAATTTACAAGAAGTAACCCTGTGCTGTGCCAATCTAACAGGCGCTAATTTAACAGGCGCTAATTTAACCGGAGCTAATTTAACAGGCGCTAATTTAACAGGCGCTAATCTTAAAAATATTAATTTAAAACAAGCCAATCTTCAGGGATTAGTATTAGATGAAGTGGACTTACGATTTGCCGATCTAACTCAAGCTAATCTGCGAGGAGTCAACTTAAGTGGGGCAAATTTAGCGGGGGCGAATCTATCAGCGGCTGACTTAACCGATGCCAATTTAACCGATGCCAATTTACAGAGATCTGGATTATTATTTAGTCGCTTAGCGGGGGCAAATTTAACAGGAACTAACTTATCAGAAGCCAACTTAATTGGGACTTGTTTAACCGTCAATCACCTCAATCAGACGGCATTACAAGGGGCAATTTTACCCAACGGAGCCACCCATCCCTAACCAAGCCGTCTTGAATCACCCGAAAAGATGAATGAATCTTTTGTGCTAAACTTGGGGTAGTCTAACTATTGTCTGAAAAGTTATTTCTTGGAGGTGAAACCGCGCAGAATGAAACAGTTGGGAACCCATTTGGTTGTTGATGCTTGGCAATGTCCGAGCGATCTGCTTAACGACCCAGAACGAATTCGCAGCGCTATCCTGGAGGCAGCCAATGCCGGAGGAGCAACATTAATTGACTTCTGTGTTCATCAGTTTAGTCCTCAGGGTGTCACCGCAACAGCAACATTAGCAGAGTCTCATATTGCCATTCATACTTGGCCAGAATATGGTTATTTTGCAGCAGATTTGTTTTTCTGTGGGAGTGGAGATCCTCACAAGGCAGTCGCCTTTTTAGAGACAGCCCTAGAAGCTAAACGGGTTCAACGACGAGAGTTTAAACGCGGTTTTGAACCGGAAGAAATGCATTCCCCGATGCATGAGTCAGAGAACTCTCATCTGGCTGAAACAGGCGTAGCATAGAGCGCAATATTAACGAGAAATTGAAAACTTTTGTTTAAATGGCATTAAATGTGCGTCAGTTCACTTAAAAACAATAAAGAACTGACGATTTTCCCATTGATATTTTATCCCATGACTTCAAATTTTTCCGCTGCACCCAATTGTTACACTGCACAGGTTACCGTCATTGGTGCGGGTAAAGTGGGCAGTACCCTGGCTCAACGAATTGTAGAAAGTAACATCGCCAATGTGGTTTTATTAGACGTAGTTGAAGGGTTACCCCAGGGAATTGCCTTAGACTTAATCCACGCTGGGACTATTGTTGGACACGATCGCAAAATCATCGGCACGAATGATTATCGTGATACCGCTCAGTCTGATATTGTCGTAATCACCGCAGGCTTACCCCGTAAACCGGGAATGGATCGATCTGATTTAATTGCCACGAACGCGAAAATTGTAGCCGAAGCCACAAAATCTGCGATCGCCCATTCCCCCAATGCCGCCTTAATTGTGGTCACTAATCCTCTAGATATCATGACATACGTGGCTTGGAAGGTCAGTCAGTTAGATGCATCTCGGATGATGGGGATGGCGGGTGTATTAGACTCTGCCCGGTTTAAAGCCTTTATTTCGATGGAATTGGGGGTTTCTGTGATGGATGTCCAAGCCACTGTATTGGGCAGTCACGGCGACACCATGGTTCCTTTACCCCGTTATTCTACCGTTAACGGCATTCCTATAACAGAATTAATGGATACCACCACCATTGAAAGAATTGTACAACGCACTCGCAATGGTGGCGCGGAAATTGTCGGGCTATTAAAAACAGGCGGCGCTTACCATGCCCCAGCTTCCTCAATTCGAGCGATGATTGAGTCTATATTATTGAACCGTTTGCGTTTATTGCCTGTTTCTGCCTATTTAAAAGGAGAATATGGCTTTGAAGATATTTTTCTAGGTGTCCCCTGTTGGCTGGGATGTCGCGGCGTAGAACGGATTTTAGAATTGCAACTCAGCGACCAAGAACAAGCCGCTTTAGCCGACTGTGCCGCAGCAGTTAAACGGGGAATTGAGCAAGCCAATGCAGCGATTAACCTCTAAAGTCAAATCCGTTTAATTGAACATAAAAACATTCTCACTTCGCCATCACTACCCTCAAACATTCTAATTCTTTCTCCTATTTCCTACCTCCTGACTCGCAGGGCGCATGCAATGCGCCCCTACCTGACTCCTGTCTCCTGACTCTCCGTCTCTCCGTCTCCTAACTTGACGATTTGCCATCAATTTTGTAATATAGAAGTATGCAAGGGGCATTCCTGGTTTCGACAGGGTGAGAAAAGCGACCTTGTGATTCAGGCCGAGAGTGAATCTTCTCTCGTAAATCCCGGATTCAAAAAATAATAAGTGCAAACAACATCAAGCCTTTTGCTCGGGTTCAGGCTGCAGTAGCCTAAACTAACACCTCTTACAGGTTCGAGCATCTATAGTCTGACTCCGTTAAGGTCTATAGATTTAACCCCAACGGATATGCTAATGCGGTACCTCTGGTTGCCAAGTTAGCGAGAACTTTACCAGAGCATCCCACCGTCCGGGATAAGTGACGGTTCCCGCTTTGAGGATTAGAAAAGCTAAGCCTGTGAATGAGCGAAAAGTGAATACTCATTCTGGACATGGGTTCGATTCCCATATGCTCCATTGAAACATACTCATAGAACCCGGGGTAGTAGTCAGTTAGATTACTACCCTAATTTATTGATTATTATTATGATTTTCTGAATTTTCTGGGGCAATCAGCCATTGCGGCTAAAATAAAGATTGCAGTAACTCAAAGATAAATTCCATGGTTAGTCTAGATCAAGTCGAGGCAATGATTAAAGCCGAGTTGCCCGATGCAGTTGTCAAAGTCAACGATTTGAAAGGTGGCGATCATCTTGAGGCAATTGTGGTATCCTCTGAGTTTGAAAACAAAACCTTGGTTAAACAGCACCAAATGGTTTATAAGGCAGTGCAAGCAAAAATGGCAACAGAAGAAATTCATGCCTTAGCGCTAAAAACTTATACCCCTCAAGCATGGGAAAAAGCGAATCAAGCGGCTTAATTGACGACAATGTTAATATTAATCATTGATTCGTTGATTGTCAATTTTAATTGTTAATTGTAACTCTAATCATTGGAGAATTCATTATGACCCCTGAAGTTAAAGCAAAAATCGATAACTTAGTCAACCAAAATAAAGTCTTTGTCTTCATGAAAGGTAATAAACTGATGCCACAGTGTGGTTTTTCTAACAATGTGGTACAGATTTTAAATACCTACGGTGTTCCTTTTGAAACCTTTGACGTACTTGAAGATCAAGAAATTCGTCAAGGCATTAAAGAATATTCTAGCTGGCCAACAATTCCCCAAGTTTATATCAACGGTGAATTTGTGGGCGGATCTGATGTGATGATTGAAATGTATCAAAATGGTGATCTCAAACAGACATTAGAAGTGGCTTTAGCCTCCTAATTCATACAAAAATAGAGACGTTATCGATAGCGTCTCTACAAACACTGCAATTAGGTGTTATAAACGTTTAAAAAATTATATTGTTAACGGTTAGTAGTAATCGACTTCCGGTTGCGGCAGAGGCATTTCAAAGTTAGAGGGATCATACAGATAACGGAATGTTTCTTCCTCTAAACGATGAATCAAAAAAGGTTCAATCACATTAGAATGCCTGAGCGCTGCTAAGTAGCCATCAATATATAACCTCAGATCATCATAGCGATAACCTCGATTCCACATCACGACTAAAGCATCAGTCAGCTTTTGATAATGGCGAATGGTTTGAGCATCCTGTAACATAGTGTGGGAGTCCCCCAATAAGATTGAGTACGGATGGAGTCTGTAGCTAAACAATAGCTAAACAATGAGCGGCAATCATGGAAGACAACTCGGATTAGTGTTCTCAATGACGTGATTTGCCTCGGATCAACAAAGACGAAAAAGTTCAGCGAGATTTGAATGTAACTTTAAGTAAAGACTGTGTACAATACCAAATGGTTCAATAATCCAAGCCTCCATTTCATCTCTAAACACTGAGATTGTACGAGTCAGGTGCATGTTACACTCAGTGGGTTAGCTGACTCCAACTAAATTCTTCCAGATGACGTTTGATCAATCCGGAACCTTGAGTGTGTCATTTGTTAACTATTATTATTTTAGCTGTTTTTCAGGATGACTTCATCCCAACCCCTGAGAAACTGGAGTAATTTGATTGATTTTTGCTCTATATCTTAAAAGAATATAAATATTACTCTCCTATCAGATAAAGTATCTGAAAGAATGATGAATCATTGGGGTGCAACAAAAATCCGTCAACTGTATCATTCGCTCTTCGGAGGGAAGACAGTGTATAATGATGCCGCATCCTAACAGCTTGCTCAACAATCTAAGATTCCCAGCTTACCGTTTTGGTCTATGTTGCCAAAAAAAAATACTTCAGTTGCTACTCTGTTTCTCCTTTTTTCTCTAGTCGCGGTTCCTCGGGCGATCGCCGGATCACCCTCATCTTTGGGATCAAACCTGACTCAAGTTTCTACCCCGTCAGCGGTGTCGCTGGTGGCTTGTGATCAGCCGAAACCATTTCTTAACTCTCCCTCAAGGGAACAGTTTGCCCTCTTAAGCAGGATGAACTGGCAAGATCGAACCCTGGCGACTAATAGCCCCAGCTTCCCCAGAACGACTCAAAGTCAGCTCTCACCTCTGTGGTGGGCATTTTTGCCAATTTTAGCAATTGTGGGTTTAGTGTGGGGATGGTATCGCTCTCAAGCCTCGCAGAAAGACGAAAAATACCAATCTGATCTACCTGCCATTTTACCGAATCTGCAAGAGCGAATCTCTGATGAAATGGTTCCTCCTCAAACAGTAACCCCTGAGAAAAATACTCAACCCTCAGAAACTATAGTAACGCCAGAAACGGTTAAAGCCGAGGAAAAGAGTGCTTCACCCACAGACTCAGAATCTATTACGGTTGCAGAAGTCATCGCAGATGTTAAGCCAGAAGTCACTCCCACAGAAACACCGCAAACTTCTCCCCAGTCTGAAGAGATTACCCAGGACTTAACTCCCACTCGGCCGGAAACGGAAGAAAATGTTGCTGAGTTAACACCTTCTCAAACTTCAAGTTTATCCGCACCTGAAGCGACGGTGACTGCCGCAGAAGAGACAAACGATCTAACGCCAGAGGCAGATAACTCCGATCCCTACCCCTCATTTAACGACACATCATCCAGTGATGAGACTTCTGCCAATATTGAGGCGGCTAAATTTAATTTAGGACAAACTAAAGCAGTAGAACCGCAACTGGCTTCAGTCGATGAAGGACTGGCAGAATTACCCGACGGCTACGGTACTACAAAAATTATACTGATGCCGCGTGAACCCAATTCAGCTTATGCCTACTGGGATATTCCTAACGCGGAGAAGGAAAAACTGAGACAATTGGGCGGTGAACAACTGGCGCTACGGTTTTATGATGTGACGGGGATTGATATGGATGTGCAAAAACCCCACAGCGTTCGGCAGTATGATTGTGAAGAAATGACACGAGAATGGTATATTGAAGTCCCCACTAGCGATCGCGATTATATTGTCGAAATTGGTTATATGACCGAAGATGGACGATGGTTAAAATTAGCGCGATCGCTTCATGTACGAATTCCTCCTGTTTATCCTTGTGATTGGTATGGGGATGATTTTAAAACCGTTTATTGGGATTCAGATTTACGCCATTAATCTTAATTTCCCCCTAAAGTTTCCTTG
>CAYSWY010000009.1:26296-33084 GCA_964434975.1 uncultured Lyngbya sp. | reverse complement strand
TTATTGGGATTCAGATTTACGCCATTAATCTTAATTTCCCCCTAAAGTTTCCTTGCATCTATTCAAACAGGTATATAGCAATTGCTGTGCATGGTTTGTGACAGACAAGGAGTCACCGAGTCACCGAGTCACCGAGACACCGAGACACCGAGACAAGGAGTATAAATATCTGATTCCCCGTTGCCTATTGCCTACTTGCCTACTTGCCTACTTGCCTATTCCCTCTTTACCCCAGTAAACAAGCAATGGGAAACATTAAATATTCTAGGAAAAATAGCTTCCAAATAAATTGATAATATTGCGCGATTTCTGCTTGACTTTCAATATCTACTATTGTACTGCGCCATAACATTAAACTGAATGCAATCAGATGAGTGACGCTGAGAATAATTGGGTTAACATCCGGTTGTAAAATCAAGCTACTTGCCACCATTCCTAAATAGCAAAACGTTAATACCCAACGGGCTAAATTAAAAACGGCACGGGTTCCTAAACGAATCGTTAAAGTACTAATATTATATTGGCGATCGCCTTCAATATCGGGAATATCTTTAAAAATTGCAATGGCAAACGTAAAGACTAAAACAAATAGCGTTAATGCCAAAACCGCTGGAGTGATGACGGCAAAGGTTTGGGAAGAAAATCGGGACTGAAAATGTAAGAAAATTCCTAAGTTGACAATTACGCCGCGAACTGTAAAAATACAAAAAGCTGCCCAAAAGGGAAATCGTTTCAGCCGAATAGGCGGTAAAGAATAAGCGGTTCCTAGAATTAAGCTAATGACGACTGTTGCGAAGAGAAATTGACTTTGAAAAGCAGCTAAAGTTAAAGCCAGTATTCCTGTGGTTATGATAATCAGTTTGGCTTGATTTTGGGAATATTCCCCGGCTGCTAAAGGAAGATGAGGCTTATTAATTTGATCGATTTCGATATCTTCAAGCTGATTTAAGCCAACAATATAAACATTCCCACATAGACAAGCAATCCAACTCAAAACTAGAGATTTAGGGTATAAAGATACACTTTGGCCAGCTTCCCATATTGGGATTATATCACTGAGGGCGATTAAATACAATCCTAAAACGCTTAAAGATGTACCAATAATAGTATGAGGGCGGGAAAACTTCCAAAGAGAAATTAGCCATGAAAATATGGGTTTTAAGGGTTTTTTTGGTGTTAAAACTTCACTCATAGGGTAGTTAGAATTAATAACTTATTCTCGAATATTTTAGTATAATTTGACTCAGCAATCTTCTATCTAAGGATTAAATATAAATTATCAAGTTATAAAGAATACTAAGATTAATTTTTTTGATTTTTGTCATTTTTGTCATTATTTTTAGAGAATTTTGACTCAGCAATCTTCTATCTCAGGATTAAATATAAATCCCGCTCGTTATAAATAATACTAAGATTCATTTTTTTTATCTTTATCATTGTTTTTGTAGAATATCGTTCGATAAACAGGTTTGTTTCTGCTAAGAGTAGCTTTTTCTCGTTCAGAAGCAATGGGGAATGGATTGTCTGTTAACCACTTTTGGGATAGAGGAATTAAAGCCGAATGATTAGCAAAGCTATCTCGCATTTGTTCAGCTAAAGGTTCGATATCCGACTGAAGAAAAACCTCTCCACCTGGTACTAAAGCCGTAACAATTGCATTCACTAATTCCGGTTGTACCATGCGGCGATGTTGATGACGATTTTTGAACCAAGGATCGGGAAATTGAATACTCACCCGCTGAATAACTTGGGGTGGGATAGAGTTAAAAATTGTAGAAACAGAAGTATTGACGTTGCAAAATAAATAGTGTAAATTCGTTAGTTTTGATCGCGATCGCCAAAGATTAGCTTCTGTCACCAAAGGTTCTCGAATTTCTAAACCCAGAAAATTCCATTGAGGTTGAAGCTGAGCCAATTGCCATAAAAATCGCCCTCGTCCACATCCAATATCAATGTGCAGAGGTTGATACAAATTCTGATAAATTTGATGCCATTCTGGGGGTTGAACAACTTTTAAATACTGGATTGCAAAAGGATTAACGTGCTGACGAACTCGAACCCGTGCCAAAGATTTTATCTCCTTAAACTCATTTAAATAGATTTTGAAGTCAAGATAAACTAATTATTTACTCCGACATTTGATAGAGTAACTCTCCATGCTGTTCTACATAACGAACAGGGATTTTAGGATTATTAATGTCTTTCCCTCCACTGCTATACCATTTTTCCTCCCATTTTCTATAAAAAGGTTCCAAGTCTAAAGGTTTTAACCGATAAATTGTCCGAATTTCAATATGACTGTAAATTGCAAAAATCCAGTCTACCTGGCGATACTTTGCAATAATTGTAGGATTCATATGATGATGTGTTGAGAAACTCCGAGTTAATTCAATGTTTACAGACTTCAGCTCATACTCATTACCCTCGAAATCACGAGCATCATTTCCTTCCCGACCCGGAAGAACAGTTAACCCTAGTATTAATAGAACCTGTAAGATTTTACCACCATTGTCCTGAAAAATATCACGAATACCGTGCTTTGACGCTAAAGATTGGTATTGTCGAATTGCAGGCAATAATCGTTGTAGTTCTTCGAGATCTTGATGAGGTCTCAGCACAAATCATCTTTCCTCAAAAGTTCAGCCGGATCTAAACTAAGAGCCTCAGCCAACCGTTCTATGTTATCAATAGAAATATTCCGCTCACCCCTCTCAACAGAACCGACATAAGTTCTGTGTAAACCGGCAAGCTCTGCTAGTTTCTCTTGAGAAAGTTCTCTTTCTTCTCTAGCCTTGCGTAGGTTACGGGCAAACAGATACCTTGTTTTACAAGCTGCTTTACGTTTAGTCACATCTTACAGCTTGATCAATTGATGACTTTAAGTCTACAGACGATAAGTAGCTTTTACCGTTAGTTAAGAGGTTAAACTTGTTGATACCTGCATATACCACGACGAAAGGAAGTGCATATTGTGGTGATTCCCGTGACTTCCTACGAGAGCTTCCTGATAATAGTATTAATCTAGTGATAACTAGTCCGCCTTTTGCCTTACAACGTCAGAAGGAGTATGGTAACAAAGAGCAACATGAATACGTTGATTGGCTCGTTGAATTTGCTCAGCTTGTTTATCAGAAATTGTGTGATGATGGCAGTTTTGTTTTAGACTTGGGAGGCGCTTACAAAAAAGGTTTTCCAGTCCGTAGTCTTCATAATTATCGCATCTTACTGCGGTTATGTGATGAACTTGATTTTTTCCTAGCTGAAGATTTCTATTGGCATAATCCTTCTAAACTTCCGAGTCCGATAGAATGGGTTAACAAGCGTAAAATCCGTGTCAAAGACTCTGTTAATACAATTTGGTGGTTGAGTAAAACGCCATGGCCAAAAGCAAATGTAAAAACAGTCTTAACCCCTTACAGTGAACGGATGAAAAAACTACTCAAAAATCCGGGTAAATATTATCAACCTGCTATTAGACCTTCTGGGCATGATATTAGCAAAAGCTTTGCCAAAGATAATGGAGGGGCAATTCCTGCTAACTTATTAGAAATTCCAAATACAGAATCTAATGGACAATATATAGATGGATGTAAAGCTATCGGTTTAAAAGGACATCCTGCACGTTTTCCAGCTAAATTACCTCAATTTTTTATTCGCTTTTTAACTGAACCTAATGATTTAGTACTTGATATTTTTGCCGGATCAAATACGACTGGACAGGTGGCAGAAGCAGAAGGTCGCCGTTGGATTGCTGTTGAAAATAATCTAGATTATACTGCAACATCAGCTTTCCGATTTTTAACCAAAGAAAATAGTGTGGATGATCTACAAAATATTTACGATAGTATTATGCAAGGAGAAACAGTAAATATTTCAAAATATCGAATTCAAATGAGCCTGTTTGATTAACGGTTCGGATTAACAGATTGACTGAATCACCTCTTGGTGAATTTTAGCGCGATTTGTTAAAAAATCAATTCGATCTAGAGATAAAGCGTCGCCATTGGCATAACATTCTAACCAAGCTTTACTGATAATATTGGGATCTTCTGGGAGTTGAGACAGTTCCCAACCCGGTAGTTCTAATTCTTCCATTAATCGCGTCACTTTCGGATCATAACTGAGGCCAAAACAACGACATTCAGCCGCCGCCGCCATAATTAAACTATGTAAGCGCATCCCAATCGTCATTTCTACCCCTTGAAACACCCCTTTTAACTGTCTCGGATCGGATAAAGTTAAAATTTTACTGTGATTGGGAATAGCCTGATGCAGAGATTGGGCGATCGCCAGATCTTGAGAAGCCTGAAACGGTAACAATAAAATAAAAGCCCTCGTTGCCGTTTGCAGTGAGATTAACGCCTTTTTAAGGATATCTAAGCGTTTTGGTGTGAGTAAACGATGCGATCGCAACACACAAGCAATTCGGGGTGCAGGTAAATTCCATAACCCAGGGACAGATGAACTTTCTAAGGCCCAAACCGGATCGGGGGCTAAAGTAAAATTAACATCCCATTGGCTTAACAGGTGTGCAGAGTGGGCATCCCGGACGCTGACAGCACTACAATGAGTAAAACAATGTTGGGCTAACCAATGGGTGATTTGCCGCTGTAACGGGCCAATTCCTTGCGCCCAGGCAATCGTTTTTAACCCCATTTGTTGAGCCAGTCCCATTAATCCCCCATAATAAAAAGGACTCATGGCGCTAGTGACATCTTGAATTAAACTACCACCGCCCCAGATAAACAGGTCAGCCTGACGAAATAACTGTAATACTGAATATCCATCTTTGCGATCGCACACTTCGACATTGTACTGTTGCTGAGTCTGTTGGGGGTTTGCCGATAATACAATAGGTTCAACGGTTGGAGGTAACATTTGTAGCAAAGTTGCCAATAATGCCTCATCGCCTCCATTTCCTTGACCGTAGTAGCCACAACATATCGCCCGTTTCATACTGATAAATTTAGATGGAAACCGAGAGTGAGTTCAATGATAAGCTAACATGAGTTGCGATCGCACGCGCGTTCAAAACGTCATAGACTCGATAAAATTTTAAAATATGCACGCGCTTTCAATTCCTACTTGGATGATTCACATTTCTAGTGTCATTGAATGGATTGCAGCAATATGGTTAATTTGGAGGTATGGTGAAGTGACAAAAAATCGGGCTTGGTGGGGGCTATCCTTGGCGATGTTACCCGCGTTAGTGAGTGCAATGTGTGCTTGTACCTGGCACTTTTTTGATAATTCCCTATCTTTAGAATGGTTAGTCACGTTGCAAGCCGCCATGACTGTTGGAGGAAATGTCACCCTCTGCATTGCCGCCTGGTATATTTGGCGAAGTGTACAAGCTGTTAAAGATTAAACATCACAACATACAGTGTAAAGTTTAGGAGATTTCGCTCATTCTACAACCCTGATACAGTCTGCCGTTACCCGTTACCCGTTGCCCGTTGCCCGTTGCCTCTGACAATTATCTTATGTTTTCAAAAGATACACTATTTGCAATTTCCTTATTTCCCTATTTAGGATTTTTATGGTTTCTAACTCGTTCAGGCGTTGTTCCCCGATTGGCACTCATCGGATTTTATGGAACACTGGTATTTGTTGCCGTCACCATTCCTGCTGGAATTTACGCAAAAGTTGCTTATAACGAATCTTTAGCTAATATTGATTGGTTACATGGCGGTGCTGAAGTATTTTTAACCCTAGCCAATATTCTAGTTGTCCTTGGCTTTAGACAAGCGCTGATAGCCAAACAGTCCTCACAGTGATGCAACCCCTTACCCTCACCGGTCATGCCGATGGAGTAAAATCCTTAGCCATTATTCCCAATGGACAGATACTGATCAGCGCCTCTGATGATGGCAAAATTAAGCTATGGGAATTGGCAACTGGAGAACAACTCCTAACGTTAACAGGTCATCCTTATGGGGTTAAAAATGTTGCGGTGAGTCCAGATGGAACCGCATTTGTCACCGGTGGCGGAGATGGAACCGTCAAACTGTGGAGTTTAAAGACAGGCAAACTCATTCGGACGCTAGTGACAGGATATTCTCGCCTCGACTCAGGATATATGCCAGTAGGAATTACTCCAGACGGTCAAACCATTATTAGCCACAGCAGTAGTTATAGTAAAACCGTAAAATTGTGGGACTTAAACAGCGGCCGGTTAAAAAGTACCCTCACCGGTCATGCCAGTTCTGTTAAAACCTTTAGTATTAGTCCCACCAATCAGATTTTAGCCAGTGATGGGGCTAATTTTACCGTCAGATTATGGCAATTGGAAACCGAAGAATTGATTGGTTTGCTAGAAGGCCACACTGCTGAAATTTTAGCCTTAGTCATTAGTCCCGATGGTGAAACCCTAGTGACGGGTAGCAAAGACGAAACCTTGCGAGTTTGGCATCTCGAAACTCAAACCCTACAGCGAGTCTTTTCAGGTCACTCCTACGCAGTTAACTCTGTTGCCATTAGTCCCAATAACCGACTGTTGGCGAGTGGGGGATATGATAGTTTGGTTAAAGTCAGAGACTTGCACAGTGGTAAATTATTCCATTTACTCTCAGGACATTCCGGTGCAGTCAATAGCGTCATATTTAGTCCGGATAACAAAATTTTAGCCAGCGGTAGCGAAGATAAAACAATTAAATTATGGAAGTTAGATTTATGTTAAAATTAAAAGTTTAAGCTGTTGGTATCAATCTCTGCAAAAAACGATATATTTTTGTTGAACTGTTAACAATTATTGAAGAAAAGCTAAGTAATTCTTAAAATTTTTATCA
>CAYSWY010000009.1:23837-26196 GCA_964434975.1 uncultured Lyngbya sp. | reverse complement strand
TTGAACTGTTAACAATTATTGAAGAAAAGCTAAGTAATTCTTAAAATTTTTATCAATTGAGAAGTTGCCGTAGTACAACAATACAATTATAGAAAATACCATCACTCATCGGTTCAGTGTTGCCCCTATGAGCTACTGTTTTTCTCCCCAGTGTCCTCAGCCTCAGAATATGGTAGGGTCAACAGTCTGTGAAACCTGTGGTTCTTTGTTATTACTGCAAAGACGGTATCGCGGAATCTACAAACTCAGCGGCGGGGGAATGAGTTATACTTTTTTGGGCGTAGATGAAGCCACCGATTATTTACCTTGTATTATTAAACAATTTTCTCCACATCTTCAGGCAAAAATTTCTACTCAAAAAGCCTTAGAATTATTTCATCAAGAAGCGATTCGATTACAAGAATTAGGAAAACATCATCAGATTCCTGAGTTTTTTAGTACCTTTGAACAACAGCATCATTTATATTTAATCGAAGAATTCATTGCGGGAAAAACATTGATGCAAGAATTGCAAGAGAAAACCGCGTTTAATGAAACCAAAATTCGAGCCGTCTTACAAGATTTATTACCTGTTTTACAATATATTCATCAAAATAATGTAATTCACCGCGACCTTAAACCCGATAATATTATCCGGCGAGAATCTGATGGTAAATTAGTTTTAATCGATTTTGGTATTGCTAAATATAGTCCGAATTTAGCTCAACCGTTAACCGGAACCATTACAGGCACAATTGGTTATGCGCCCTTAGAACAAATTCGGGGAGGAAAAGTTTATCCAGCCAGTGATTTATATAGTTTAGGCGTAACTTGTATTCAACTCTTAACGGATATGCCGCCCAATGAATTATTTGATCCGTTTACAGGAGAACTCATTTGGCGCTCTTATTTAGAAGTAAAAGGTATTTCTATCAGTGAGACTTTAAGTCAAATTTTAGACAAACTAATCCAAGATCTAATTAAATATCGCTATCAATCCGCCACAGAAGTTTTACAAGACTTAAATACCTTAAAACCTCAATCATTATCCTCAGATCCAGCCCCCGCTTTAGACGTTATTATCAATACAGAATTAGAAGCTGCCAAACTTCAATTTAACCCCGTAGATCTCAAGTATTTTCCCGAAAAACAATTACCCAAAATCGGTTGGCGTTCATTCCCCATTCCGTCATTTCTGCACCACTCCTCTTATCCCAACTTTTCCCCCGCCTTAACCTCAACACTATCTGATAGTCCGCTAAACTTACTCACTGCAACGAAGCCCAATATTACCTTAAAAAATATTAGAAAACTTATTGGCCATAGCGCCACCGTCAATGCGATCGCCATCGGCCCAAAAGGGTATATTTTAGCCAGTGCAGGGGCCGATCAAACCATTCGACTGTGGAACTTGAAAACAGGACAACCGTTACACCGTTTTTTAGGCCATCAAGACAGTGTTCATACCCTGGCGATTAGTCCCAATGGCAGACGTTTAGTTAGCGGTAGTTTAGACCGAACCATACTCGGCTGGAATATTCATCGTCATAGCCTCACAGATCGGTTTTTCTCTCATTCCGGTTCCCCCTACTCTCATCGCTGTGGTGCCGTAAATGCCGTGGCTTATAGTCCCGATGGCCGGGTGATTGCCAGTGGTAGCGCCGATACCACCATTAAACTTTGGAATCAACGCAATGGCGAACTGCTTTACCGTTTAGACGAACATCTTGATCAAGTCCTGTCTCTCACATTTCCCTATTCTGACTGTCGCTGTACTTGCAGTCCAGAAGATATTCATCCAGAATCGAGTTTATTTGCCAGTGGTGCAGCCGATGGTTCCATTAAACTGTGGCAATTTGGTCATTTCAACAGTTTGTGTACATTAAAAAACCATTCAGGGGGAGTTCAGGCTTTAACCTTTAGTCCGGATTGTAATCTCCTAATTAGCGGCAGTGATGATACGACAGTTAAACTCTGGAATATTCATACCGGGGAAATGCTTACCACTCTCAAAGGCCATCAGGATCGAGTTTGTAGCGTTGCTGTCAGTCCCGATGGACAATGGCTCGCCAGTGCCAGCCCAGAAGGAACCGTCCAACTCTGGAATCTTCCTCACCCAAACCTGTGGGGGTTACCCGCCCGGACATTATGGGCTTATCCTCCCGTAGCGTTTACACCCGATAGTCAGATGCTGGTCACAGGAGGAAAACCGGGTGAGTTAATGGTTTGGTCATTAGAGGATTGAGCGATCGCTTTATGCGCTTTTGGGACATATAGCCGATCTGTCTGAGTAGCGCAATAGTTTAGCGCTCAATTTGATATCAATCTCAGTCTGAGTTTAAGCGATCGCAAAGCATCAGTATTTGCATCGCAATAGTTT
>CAYSWY010000009.1:0-23737 GCA_964434975.1 uncultured Lyngbya sp. | reverse complement strand
TCAATTTGATATGAGTCTCAGTCTGAGTTTAAGCGATCGCAAAGCATCAGTATTTGCATCGCAATAGTTTATGGTTCAATTTGATATGAGTCTCAGTCTGAGTTTAAGCGATCGCAAAGCATCAGTACTTGCATCTCCATAGTTTACGGTTCAATTTGATATGAGTCTCAGTCGGATACGCGATCGCAGAAGCTATATTTGCATCTCCATAGTTTACGGTTCAATATGAAGCTCTTGAGCGAACCAATATAATTTGTAATCCTCAAGTTGAGAATTTGAGATTGTGACGAAATAGAATAACCGCTAGGGACAGTAATAAATATCCCTAGCATGGCGGTCAAAACAATTAAAATAACTTAGCGAAACATACTACTGACAGACGTATCTTCATGAATACGCCAGATAGTTTCACCGAGTAAATTCGCTACCGATAGTACGGTTAACTGTTCAAATTGTCTGTCTGGGGGCGTTGGAATCGTATTAGTGGTAATCACTTCCTCAAACAAACCCCCGGATAAGCGTTCAACCGCCGGAGGAGAAAACACCGCATGAGTCGCACAAGCATAAACCTGTCTTGCGCCTTTTTCCCGTAGCAGGCGTGCGCCTTCGCTAATGGTTCCAGCCGTATCAATCATATCATCGACTAATACTGCGGTTTTCCCGTCCACATCCCCCACAACGTTTAGCACTTCAGCGACATTGTGAGCTTGACGACGTTTATCAATAATAGCCAGAGGTGCATCATCTAACTTTTTAGCAAAGGCTCTTGCCCGCGCCACGCCCCCGACATCGGGTGAAACCACCACAATATCCGATAACTGTTTACTGGCTAGATAATCTAAAATCACAGGAGATCCATAAACGTGGTCAAAAGGAATATCAAAATAACCTTGAATTTGAGCCGAGTGTAAATCCATTGCTAGGATGCGATTGGCACCGGCTTGGGTAATTAAGTTAGCAACTAATTTAGCCGTAATAGACTCTCGGCCAGCCGTTTTGCGATCAGCTCGGGCGTAACCATAATAAGGGATAACCGCTGTCACCTGCCGAGCCGATGCCCGCCGACAAGCATCAATCATAATTAGCAATTCCATCAAGTTATCGTTGACGGGATGACAGGAGGGTTGAATTAAATAGACATCGCAGCCTCGGATAGACTCTTGAATTTGGACATAAAGTTCTCCATCGGCAAAGCGCTTACGAACCATTGGCCCTAAATCAATCCCGAGATAACGACTGACTTCTGTGGCAAGGGGTAAGTTTGCCGAGCCAGAAAATAGACGCAATCGATTATGATCGGCAACTAACGGTTCAGGGTGGGGAAGAGGTAATGTAATAGCAGAACGGATCACGGTGTGGCCTCGCAGTTCATTCATGGCGATTTTATCATTGCTCAGGGGACAGAATTAAGCATCTGCTGACATCATATAGGCGATCTCACTGGCAGTATAGCTTAAGTGTGTTAGACCTCCTTTTGGATACTTCAGTGCCGGATTGAAGTTGTCTCACTGGCAGTTTTCAAGCCGGGTTGAAGCATTTATTCTGGAGTTAATTTTCTGTCATATCGGGCTTAGACAACATTAAATTTGTCTTTACTGATCTATATTGGAGGAGAGTGAATCAATTTAAAATAGGGAAAATACCGATCTTTGGCGCGATCGCGCCTGGCCTGAGTCACCGAAAAATTAGTCGAATACCTTGTAGATTGACCACAGTTCTCACTGACTAAAGGGCTATAGTGCTTGCCCTGGCGGATATAAAATCCGAGTCGGTTGCATAGCAGTTGCATTTGTTGCAGAATATTATGTCCTGATCAATTTATCCGTTGCGGTTTGCGGGTTGAGAACAGTTCATTTCATTGAAATATTATTATGAGTTTAAAAGATAAAATCTCGGAAGATATCAAAGCGGCAATGAAAGCCAAAGATAAAGTCCGCTTAGAAACAGTTCGCAGTATCAAGAAAGTCTTGATTGAGAAAGAAAGCGTCATTCGTGGGGAAGGCAAAGAGACATTAACCCCCGAACAAGAAATGGAAACGTTGATGCAGCAAGCTAAACAACGGCGAGATTCGATTGAACAGTACCGTAAAGCCGGACGGGAAGACCTAGCAGAGTCTGAAGCGGCTGAACTGGCGGTGATTGAAGAATATTTGCCTCAACAACTGTCTGAAGCCGAAATTGCAGCGGTTGTTGATCAAGCGATCGCAACATCAGGGGCGAGTTCTCCCAAAGATATGGGCAAGGTGATGGGGCCTGTGATGCAACAATTAAAAGGTCAAGCAGATGGTAAAAAAGTTCAAGAAATTGTTAAAACTAAGTTGAAGGGATAATTGTTCAGCTTAAAACTGTGCATTTTTAACTGTATCTATTCCATTTCCCTGTTAAAATTTAATGATGCAATCGGCGATTCCACTAGGGACGGTTTTACAACATCGCTACCGAATTATAGGGGTTTTGGGTCAAGGCGGGTTTGGCCAAACTTATCTGGCAGAAGATCAAGGACGGTTTAACGAACGCTGCGCCCTCAAGGAGTTTATTCCGGCCCAAGCCGGGACTTATGCCCTGGAAAAATCCAAAGAACTATTTCGGCGAGAGGGTCAGGTTCTTTATCAAATTCGACATCCTCAAATTCCCCAATTTGCCGCTGTGTTTGAAGAAAATCAGCGGTTGTTTTTGGTGCAGGATTTTGTTGAAGGTAAAACCTATCATACCCTGCTCAAAGAACGTCAGCAGTCCCCAACGGGTCAACCGAGAACTTTTTCAGAAATCGAGATTCTACAGTTTCTCCGGCAAATGCTGCCCGTTCTGGACTACATTCATCACCTGGGTATTATTCATCGGGATATTTCACCGGATAATATTATTCTCAGACAGTCCGATCAGTTGCCTGTTTTAATTGATTTTGGGGTCGTAAATGAAATTGCCACTCAAATTCAAACCGCTTCAACTCAACTTCCCGCCACCCGCGTCGGTAAATTGGGTTACGCACCCATCGAACAACTGCAAACGGGTCAAGTTTCCCCCAGTAGCGATCTGTATGCCTTAGCCGTTACCTGTGTCGTATTACTAACCGGCTTAGAACCCCAACAACTCCTCGATCAAACCACCCTGCGTTGGAATTGGCAGCCTTGGGCAAATGTTCGTCCAGCATTAGCTCAAATTCTCAACCGGATGTTAGCCCAACAACAACGCGATCGCTATCCCTCCGCTGAGGCAGTCCAACAAGCCCTGCAACAGTTAACTCAAGCCCCAGCTAATCTTAATCCCACAACCTCTGCCCCCAACTGGTCAGAGATGCAAACCCTCGCTGTCGGTGGGCCCGCTAAAACTGTTTCATCTTCATCTCCAGTTAAACCCGTTCAAAAGACAGCTCAAAACACAGCCCCGGTGCAGGGGTTAAACCGTTCGGGAATTTGGCAAAAACCAGGGGTAATAATTGCGATCGCCTTGATCGTGACATTTTTAGCCGGATGGGGATCTTGGGCCGTTGTCAGAGAATGGCTTAAGTCCAATTCAGATCCATCAGAAGAAATATCAGAAGAAACATTAGAAGAAACAGAAGACACAGTTGAACAGCCTCTACCGGCTTTTCCACGACCGACAAGAGAACCTACCCCAGAAGCTACTTTTTCCCCTGAACCTATTCCTGAACCCACACCTGAACCTATTCCTGAACCCACACCCGAACCCACTCCACAACTTCCCCCGCCATCACGCCGCTTGAATGTTAAAGTCAATCAACCCCTAGAACGCCAAGGGACTTTAAGGGGACGAGACACTGTTAAAAACTATTCTGTCGCAGCAGAAGCCGGACAACAGCTTTATCTGTCTGTGGGGGGTGGAGTCTTGTTTCGTTTAACAGGCCCCGGTGAAACCCTATTAACGCCGCCGACAACACAATGGCAAGGGACGTTACCTAGTGAGGGAGACTACACTATTCAACTTCAGCCTCTACCTGGACGAGAACAAAGCAATTATACTCTGAATGTTCGTTTGATTAATTCTCTCGATCCGGTGGTTCCTCCCACAGTAACAGAACCTACATTTGAACCCATTCCTGAACCTATTGCCGAACCTACATTTGAACCTGAACCTACATTTGAACCCGAACCTATTGCCGAACCGACATTTGAACCTGAACCTATTGCCGAACCTACATTTGAACCCGAACCCGAACCTGAACCTACATTTGAACCTGAACCCATTCCTGAAGAACCTGTTTCTGACACAGATCAAACCCCTACAATAGATCAAGTCCCTGATGATCCCACCGTCGAACCCTCTGACCCAGTTGACCAAGAGACTCCGTTATCTGAACCGGATGATCCAGGACAACCTGTCAGTCCTATCTCAGAACCTGTTACGCCAGTTGAGGAAGTAGAGGAAGTCGAGGAAGTCGAACCCACTCCTGAACCTTCTGCGCCTGTTTTAGAGACAGAACCCGATAGCGAACCCACAACAGAAGAAAAAGGAGAACTGTTAGAACTGTTAGAGGAGGGTAATCAAGGAAACTGGGAAATTGTTGAACCATCTGCCTCAGAATAAATTGGAGGATAATCTATTTTAATGAAAAATACACTATTAATTACTGCAACAGATACAGAAGTCGGCAAAACTGTTTTAACGACGGCTTTAATTGCTTATTGGCAAACTTATTGTTCTTCTCGTCGTTTGGGTGTGTTTAAACCCATTCAAGCAGGAATTGGCGATCGCGAACGATATACTCAACTCTTTAATTTAGATCAATCTTTAGAAGAGATTAATCCGTTATATTTTCAAGCACCCCTTGCCCCTCCTATTGCGGCTGAACAGGAAGGTACTTTGATTGATTTAGCCCCGGTTTGGTCAGCATTTTTAAACTTACAAAAACAACGAGATTTTGTTATTGTTGAAGCGTTAGGCGGTTTAGGTTCTCCGATCACAAATGAGTTAATTGTGGCTGATTTAGCGCGAGATTGGGTACTTCCCACAGTGTTAGTGGTTCCTGTAAAATTAGGGGCGATTGGCTCGGCTGTTGCTAATGTGGCTTTGGCTCGACAAATGGGAGTGAATTTGAGAGGAATTATTTTAAATTGTACTCAACCCACGACAACAGAAGAATCTCTTAATTTTACACCGATTGAATTAATCCAATCTTTAACGCAAACTAAAGTTTTAGGCGTAATTCCTTATTTAGATAACTTAGATGATATTACTAAACTGGCAAAAGTCGGAGCAAACTTAGATTTAGAAATCATATTTCCTCAAATTAAAGTATTACAAACTTAGTCAATATTGAAGTTATTCATATAAATTTTAATAGCTAAAAACTAACTTGCTATGAAACCCACCACTTTATCTCCTCGCCTAATTCTACTAGGACTCAGTGTATTATGGCTGACTTTAACACAATGTGGTTCATCTAATCAGCAATTAAATGAGTCAATAGATACCTCTGATGATAAATCCAAACCCTCAACAACTTTAGTCGCCAATGCTAGAAATTGGTCAAATAGTTTCTCAGAAAAAAATTGGAAAAATCAATGGAATATTCGTTCAGGTGGTGCTTGGGGAGAAGATAATATTGAAGTTATTTCTGATCCAACTCGACAATTTTCACAAGTTTTACGAGTCTATTATCCGGAAGGATCAGCGAGTCCCAGTGTCTCCCGAAAAAAAGATCGTCCTCTAGGTGGCGCACAGTTTTATGCTAATTTAAATATTGCCCCAACTGACGCATTAAAGTTAAGTTATTATGTGCGCTTTTCGGAGGATTTTGAGTTTGTTAAAGGCGGAAAATTACCGGGTTTATTTGGCGGCACAGAAACCAGCGGCGGTAATATCCCCGATGGCACTAATGGCTTTTCTACACGGTTAATGTGGCGCAGAGATGGAGATGGAGAAGTGTATGCTTATCTGCCTACTAGCAAAAATTATGGGACTTCAATTGGACGGGGTGCTTGGCAGTTTACGCCCGGTTTGTGGCATCATATCGAACAGGAAGTCATCTTAAATCATCCTGACAAAAAAGATGGTATGATTCGATTGTGGGTTGATGGTGAGTTAGTGGTAGAGAAAGATAAGCTTCGTTTTCGTACCACAGAAGACTTGAAAATAGAGGGGATTTTCTTTTCTACATTTTTCGGCGGTGGCAGTACGTCCTGGGCGACTCCTAAAGATGTTTATGTGGACTTCGCCGATTTTTCTGCCGCAGTAGTTGAACTTTCACCGTGACTGTAAATACTAAAACTCCCCTCCAATTATCATAGGAGAGGAGTCTTAGCGGTTATTAACCTGGCACTTAGCTATTTTCCCAGGCGGCTACCCACCAAGTATCTTTGCCGTTTCAGCGTTTCACATCCGAGTTCGGGATGGGTCGGTGTGGTTCCACTGAGCCATCAGCACCAGGAAAGCTTTAAAAGACTTTCTTGAGCGCTCGGGTTAGCTCTTGTGTTTCTTTCCCTTGCACAGTTACTTATTATGCATCATCTACCCTAAGCTGTCAACCCCTTTCTCAAATTTTTTTTTCGATCTCCGATAATGATACAAGCAACAGTCGGTAGAATGACGTTCAGGCAAGGGATTGCTATAGATTGGGTTGACAGCGATGGTAAACTGACTCCCGCCTGAAAATGCGTTTTTAGTATTAGTATTCACTCGGAAAATATCCCTCAGGCAAGAAGAACACTTCACTACCCATGGTCATTTCTTGAAATTCAGCAGATATCGCTGCTCCTTCTTCAATAAAGAAAACCCGTTTTTCAACTAACGGCATTTCGGGTAACAATAAACTATCTACTTCTGCTGCTGCTTCTTCTTGTCGAGTTAACTCATCGGCGATATACCCTTGAACATCTGTTAAAGCGCCTCGTAAATCATTAGCCGTTGCTTCTCCTTCTCCGAGCCATCCCAAATCAGTAAGAGATCCACCATTGTCTAATTGTTCAATACCTTGAATTAAAGTCGCTTCAGACACTCTTAAGCCATAAAGTGGGTCAGCCGGATCAATAGACAAATCAAGCTGATCAAGTAATTGTTGATCCGCTTGTTCACTTTCTTCAGCAGTAATATATGAATAATTTGCATAGGTATCCGCCTCTTCTATTGAAGTGGAGTCAAACGGCCCAGTGTAAGGCTCACTACTTGAGAAACTAAACCATTCCGGAAACTGAAGAGGGTTATTAATTTCAGCACCTAAACCGGGGAAACTTGCATATCCTTCCCCTTCCATCCAAGAAGTGCGTATAAATAAATCTTCTCCGACTTGCTTAAATTCAAAGTAAAGTGGTATCTCTGCACTATCAGAGTCAGTCAATAATAGATTTTCACTGCTAGAGTTACTAGAAATATTATTACTATAATTATTAGAAGCAAAAAAGAAAGGGAAAGGAAGTGGCGGATCTGTTGTATCGCCTTGAGAAAGACTAAAATTAGGATAACTGTCTTCGCTATCTAGTATAAATAAATCGGCTCCACTTCCTCCACGCAGTACATCTGTGCCGCTGTTACCGCGAAGAGTATCATTGCCACTATCCCCAAACAGTAGGTCATTGGCAATGCCTCCATCAAGGCTGTCATTATCTGAACCACCATACATCGAATCATCACCAAAACTACCGAAAAGAACATCTCTTTGTTGATTACCGAACAGCATATCATTACCACCACTGCCATCTAGAGAATCATTGCCTCCCAATCCATAAATTTGATCGTTACCTTGACTGCCAATTATAAAATTATTTCCAGCATCTCCAAAGAATACTCCCATGTTTAATCTCCTTGAGATCTAAATCAATCTCTTATTTTTTTGAGTAAATCTATTTATTTGCTTACTGATTACAGTAACAAAAAGTAAGTGAATCCGGAGCGAAAATAAGAAAGTTTAATACCCCCCCCCCCCCCGAAATTGATTTATTACTTATCAGTAATAATTTTGATAATAACAACTTCACTTAATATTAAATACTAATAATTATAATAGTTTTTATATGAATTGTATTTCCTACTGGTATTGTTAGTGATTTGAGTGATGTTTTTTATCAATTTGACTTGATACAGGCTATTATTGCTGCAATTTGATTTGATACAGGCCATTATCGCTGCAACAGAATAGCGATTTCGTTGACATTGTGTCGTTGAAATATCTGACAAGAAGAAGAGTTGATCCGGCCATTTGACATTTTATTCAGGGTGCGATCGCGTGATTGGCGAAGCATTGCAGCTTTTTTTATATTAATTAGTATTGCTATGATCGCAATAGGATATATTTTCAGGGATTAACTCTTTCGATAAAAACCAGCACTCAGTAAGCGCTGATTAAGAGTTTCTATATTTAAAAATAAGTCAAGAATAAGCTGATCTAAAAATCTGAGTTGAGAGTTTTATAACAATCCGGGGAACAAGCTCTCAATGTCAATTGGAGTAAAGAATTCTTCAAAGAATCCTTCAGGTAAGGCTAAAACTTCACTGCCCATAACCTTGTCCTGAAATTCAGTCGGAATAGTTGTTCCTTCCTCAATCAGGAAAACCTGTTCAGGTAATAATAAAATATCTGCTGGTTCTTGTTGTCGGATTAACTCATCTTCAATATCTCCTTGTACGTTTAACAAACTATCTTTCACATCTTCTATTACTTCTTCATCAGCTCCTGAGGCTTCTAATTCCTCAATGTATTGAGTTAGAAATGCTTCATCCGCTGTCAGACCTGATAAAAGATCCAAAGGAGGAGTCGATTCTGAACTATCTAGAACTGGCTCGTCTTCAAACTCGGAAGAGATATCGGAGTCAACAGAGTCTCCTATATTCAACAGAGAAGAGTATTGATCACTATCGATAAATTTTATTGAATTTAGGAATAGGTATGGATCGTTAATTTCTTCACCTGCACCTCGATAACGCGCGAAATAATCTTCCTCTCCTGAAATAGTAATCACCAGATCGTATCCTTCTCGTTTCAACTCCGCAATAGATGGAGATTCTTCAGCAATATCAGAAAAACTTGTCTCAAAATCAATAGAATTTCCGACTGAAAATCTTGACATAGGACCAATTTTTATATCGCCTTCTGCGGGGTTAAAATCAGGAGTAGAATCTCCAAGGCTATTAAAAAACGCATCTGGACCACTTCCTCCAAAAAGTGTATCTATTCCCCCATCCCTTGAAAGAAAATCTGAACCGTTATCTCCTCTCAGAACATCATTTCCCATACCGCCAAAAATGCGGTCTGCATTTTGACCACCAAACACATTATCAGAGCCGGAACCTCCCAATAGCCGATCAACACCTTGATTACCTAAAATTCGATCATTACCTCCGGCACCATTAAGAGTATCATTGCCTCCAAATCCAGTCAATGTGTCAGCAGAGGAGGTTCCTACGAAAAAGTCATTTCCCGGAGTTCCATTGAAAATTGCCATATCTAATCTCAAGGAGATCTAAATCAATCTCTTATTTTTTTGAGTAAATCTATTTATTTGCTTACTGATTACAGTAACAAAAAGTAAGTGAATCCGGAGCGAAAATAAGAAAGTTTAATACCCCCCCCCCCCCCGAAATTGATTTATTACTTATCAGTAATAATTTTGATAATAACAACTTCACTTAATATTAAATACTAATAATTATAATAGTTTTTATATGAATTGTATTTCCTACTGGTATTGTTAGTGATTTGAGTGATGTTTTTTATCAATTTGACTTGATACAGGCTATTATTGCTGCAATTTGATTTGATACAGGCCATTATCGCTGCAACAGAATAGCGATTTCGTTGACATTGTGTCGTTGAAATATCTGACAAGAAGAAGAGTTGAACCGGCCATTTGACATTTTATTCAGGGTGCGATCAGTGCGGATCTCAGGCTGGGCCAAGCGCAGCGTTATGATATTCAGTATTACCTAATTACAGTAGTATCTCTTTTCTGGAATTAACTATTCTGATAAAATTCCGCCTCTACTGGGCGCTGATTAAAAGTTTCTCTATTTAAAAATTAGTCAATAAAAATATTATCTAACAATCTAAATTTAGAGTTTTATAACCCTCCTGGGGACAAGATTTTAAGATAAATTGGAGTAAATAATTCTTCCTCGATTATCAATCAATCTCTTATTTTTTTTGAGCAAATATACTAATTTGCTAATTTATTACAGTCATATAAAACTGATTAATTAGTACAAAAAATAAGACATTATAATACTACAGGCAACAGCTCCCTAACTAAATAACTAAAATCGACATAAAACCATTACAGCGATTTAGTCAGATCCGAACCTTTGAACACACTGCTATAACAACTTCAATTTCTGATAAACTTAAACTATTACGACATCCTTTTAGTCTAAATCTTTATAATGATTGTTGGTACTACCGAAGCGCAAAGTGGGCGGTGTCGGTTTCCGTCCCGCTCAACTTTGTAAGAAGCTGCTAAAATTTTAAATATCTCCACGGCTCGCCTCAGAGTTCTTCTGATTGCAAACAGAGTTGAAGGAGCTTACAAGACCGGGAAGATGTGGTTAATGCCGCTGTTTAATGGCAAACCGATTATTAAACGCGGAACTCGTGGCCCGAAACCCCGTTGGCGTAACCCCAGAAAGCCCGCTAAAACAATCATTCACGTTAACTCCCACAGAATTCGGCAGAATCAAAAACAACAGCAACAACAGCCTGTCATTACAGTTAAGACAGGCAATACGAATATTTATGGACACGAGGTAGAAATACCGGGAGGATGTCGGGTTGTATATCGCCCAGAGAGTCCAATTTGTGGTGCGAAGGTTTGGATTGAAACCCTATACGATGTCAACGTTTCTTAAGTGTGGGCATTCCTTAGCTGTGCGATCTCTAGAGGAGTTGAAAACCTTGCGCTAGTTACTGCTATTGCAAAGTTGCTTGGCGCTATCTTAATTAGAACGGCGAAAAATTAATACTAAAATAGACACCGTGATCTTGAAGATTATTTCCTTTATCTTCCAAATCCACTAACGGTAATCCATAATCAACGCGAATATTTAAATCGGGTACAGGCTGCCATAATACCCCTAAACCGGTGCCGATTAAAAACGTTTGATCCAGAAGTGTATTCGGGTTATCTCGATGATTCCAAACTTTGCCAAATTCGACAAATGGCGCTAACTGTAACGTCGGTAAGCCGATTTCATTTTGCAATACAGTAATGCGATCTTCAACAGAGATGCGAAACCCATTATCTCCTGCCCGGACATTTTGCCGATATCCCCGTAATGATAACGCCCCGCCTAATACAAACTGTTGGGAAGCAAACAAAGGATCAGCCG
Organism: uncultured Lyngbya sp.; assembly: GCA_964434975.1. GTDB lineage: Bacteria > Cyanobacteriota > Cyanobacteriia > Cyanobacteriales > Microcoleaceae > JAAURB01. The sequence goes on along the minus strand of CAYSWY010000009.1, from coordinate 12,466 downwards.
CCAGTTGAAGTTCCCCTTGGGCAATTAATAAATGATTATTACTTAAGCGTTGCACCCGCTGGACTTGACCCAACCAACTTAAAAACCCAGCACTCGGGCCTGAATCATTCGTGGTAGCATCTAAGATATCGACTCCCAAGCTAAATTGCGATCGCAATGCCCAGGCTCCTCGAGGATCTCGGCGGACATATTCCTGTCCGAACTTAAACACATTAGTACGAGTCGCGTTTGCAAAGTCAAATTCCTCCTCTGCATCGAAGGAGATATCACTGTCTTGGTAAGAAAACCCTAACGACAGGGCAAATTCTTCTGCTGGTGTACGCAGTAGCGGTTGACGATAACTCAATTCGTAGCGTTGAGATTGGCTTTCAATATTAAGATCTTCAAAGTCTTCCTGGACAATCCGACTGCGATAGGGAGGAATTCGCAACTGAATCGTACCATTCATGGCATTAATCGGAAAACTATAGAGAAAATCCACCACATCCGACTCGCCATCGGTAATTAAACGAGTCGTGTTATAGGAGACAAATATTAAATCTCCATTCCCTGTTAAATTCAGGTGACGTAAATTAATTCCCAAACGTTCTGAACCAATACTGGCAGGGGAATAGTTATCAACACTAAAACCTACTCTCAAGGCATCGGCTTCAATCACTCGCACAATTAAGATACTTTCACCTTCTTCTGTGCCTGCCCTGAGACTGGCTTCTACACTTTCAAATAAAGGATTAACCCGCAACAGCCGCAGTTGGTTTTCTAAACGGGGAGTACTCAAGGGTTGACCTGCCCCCAGTCGCACTCGTGAACGAATATATTCGGTGTTAAGGCGTTGGGTTCCTTCTATTTCAATTTCTTCTAAGGTTCCTTCAATCACCTGAATGGTCACTACGCCATCATTAATGGTTTGTTCTGGGACAATTGCTCTTGAAGTGATGTAACCCTGTTCTAAATAAATTTCTGTAATATTATCTGCGGCTTCTTGGAGTTCCTGTAAGGTCACGGAGCGCCCCTCTAAAGGGCTCACAATAGACGCAATTTCTGCTTCGGTTAAAATTGAACTCCCCACCACTTCAATGGTGGTAATAGAGATGGGTGTGTTATCGGGTGGTAGAGCAGGAGTTTGTGGGGTTGTGGGTTGTATTTCTTGCTGTTGTGGGGGTTCGGGTTGAGGCGGTTGAGGGTCAGGTTGAATTAATCGATCTCGGTTGGGGTCAGGTATGGGGTTAATTTCAGACGGATTGGGGGGAGTGGGGGGAGTGGGGGTTTGTGTGAGTTGAAAACAAGCCAGTTCAACACAATCAGAGATTGATAAGGGCTTGTTTATTGGGGTTTGAAGCGATAAATCAAAATTTGCTATCGGCTGAAAAGATAGGACTGAATCAGATTTATTCGGTTTCGGTAAATCAAACTCTGCCTTTGTCGGTTGAGACATGGCTCGAGGCAGTGCCGTAATCTGCGCTGCGGCAAAACCGATCGCGAAACAACTAGATCGTTTGATGAATTGATTGAAACTCCCGCCCATACAACAATGTTTACTCTCTATTGAAGCCAACTTTATATTTAACTAACTTAGCCAGTCTAGCCTAGAACTGAGGCTGTGAGGAGATGGAGTTTATGATTTGTTAATTTGTGATTTGTCGTTTGTGATTCATGATTTGTGATTGACTGTTGCTGGGATCACCCAACCCGTCAGCCGGCCTACAAGCTGTTACTAGATGTAGTGCTGAGTTGGCGATCGCAACGGATGACCAATCACTCTGAAATTAACGACTTCTGGCAGATGAACTCAGGGAATGAGTCACTTTATGATAGAAGTACCCTGGCAAATATAAACTTTTGCAAAATAAATTAGTGTCTAAATGTGCATCATGGACAGATTGTCAAGCCTTTGTCACGATAATTTACATATAGAAGTAAAAAGAGTACACACATACCAGCGATGCATCTGCTGGTAATGCACACAGGAATTGTATAGGAGGACAAAAGGATGCAAACTCCCGGAAACTTAAGTTTAGAACAACAGTTCAAGTTACAAGTTCTACAGGAACAGGTTAAGGGTCTTAGCTTAGAACAAGCCCAGGAGTATTTGGTCGAGGTTTTGCGTCAAGGGATGGTTAAAGATAATATCCTCAGACAATGGATGAAGCAAGCGTAGCAGATGAGTCATGAGTCGTTGCTAGGGTGTGGTATTAGGGAAAGAGAAAAAATCCTACATCCTACACCCTCAACCCAATAGCCGACTTGTCTCTATTGTTAACCAAACTGTTAACCAAACTGTTAACCAAACCGACCACTAACATATTGTTGGGTGGCTTCTTCAGCCGGATTTTGGAAGATGGTTTGAGTCTCATCAAACTCGACTAAATATCCAAAACGTTTGCCACTTTCGGCTGCCTTGGCGTTGTAAAAAGCAGTCACATCCGCCACCCGAGTGGCCTGCTGCATATTGTGAGTCACAATAATAATTGTATAATTTTTCTTCAGCTCGTGGATTAAATCCTCGATGGCTAAAGTTGAGATGGGGTCAAGGGAAGCGCAGGGTTCATCCATCAGAACCACATCGGGGTTGACTGCAATAGTACGGGCAATACATAAGCGTTGTTGCTGACCGCCAGACAGGGCAAAACCACTTTCTCCGAGTTTATCTTTGACTTCATCCCATAATACGGCTTGTTTAAGCGATCGCTCTACAATTTCATCCATCTCAGATTTTGATTTTGCCATGCCATTGACGCGCAGGCCGTAGGCAATATTATCGTAAATGGTTTTGGGGAAAGGATTGGGTTTTTGAAACACCATGCCAATGCGTCGCCGGACTTCTACCGGGTCAACATCGGGGTCATACAGATTTTTACCATGATAATAAACGGCCCCATCGAGTTTAAAGATGGGAATTAAATCATTTAAGCGGTTAAAGCATCGTAAGATTGTACTTTTCCCACAACCCGACGGCCCGATAAATGCGGTGACTTTATTTTTAGGAATTTCTAAAGAGACTCCTCGAACTGCCTTAAAATTACCATAAAAAACATCAAGATTTTCTGCGGTCAAAACCGTCTCAGTTTGTTTTTTTGTTTTCAATTTAGAATCCATAATTGATTTAATCCCCAAAATTAATAGTAAAAGAGTTAATTAGTCACCACGAAGGAAGACGGAAGAGGTTTGAGGGAAGAGGTTTGAGGGAATGTACGGAGCTTGTATCTAAGGGTAATGGTAAAAGTCAACGCCACTTCGACCTGACTCCAACATCCTCCTTGAAAGGCGGAGCGCGAAGGCGATCGCCTCTGCGCATCGGAGAATCGCTTCTGGGCGACGGAGATTGCCCAGGTCAATAATTCGGTGGGGTAACCGTTAGAAATTCTGCTGACGAGTTGCCCAACGGGCGATAATACTGGCAATTAAAACCAGCAAGACTAATACCAATGAAGCTGCCCAAGCATATTCTTGCAGAACTTTATCAAAACCACGGGCAAACTCGTATACCAAATAAGCTAAAGAGGGTAAAGTTGGGGCAAATAAACCTCGCGGCCAGTTATTGGTATAAACGACGGTGAAGAGTAAAGGGGCTGTTTCTCCCGCTGCCCTGGCAACGGCTAAAGTCACCCCGGTTAATATTGCAGGCATTGCGGCAGGCAGGACGACTTGTAAGACCGTTTGATAGTTAGAGGCCCCCACACCCACTGAAGCCCAGCGAATTTCTTGGGGTACAATTTGCAAAGCTTCATCCGTTGTCCGTACAATTGTGGGTAACATCAAGACGGATAACGCCACTGCCCCAGCAATGACAGAAAACTGACCTGTGACTAAAACAATTAAACTATAGGCAAAAATTCCCGCAATAATAGAAGGAACTCCACTGAGAACATTGGTGGCAAACCGAATCCATTTTGCCGCTTGACCGTCCCCAAATTCTGATAGAAATACAGCCGCTAAAACGCCAAAGGGAACCGAAATTACAGTTGCTACAGCCACGACCATCATTGTTCCCAAAATTGCGCTGGCAATTCCGCCTGTGGTTTGACCGGCTGCGGGGGGTAATTGAGTAAATAGATTTAAATTCAGACGGGCTGCGCCTTTAATTAAGACATAAATTAAGACGGCAAACAACGGAATTAAAGTAATGGCAATACAAAACCCTGAAATTCCCGTCATAATGATATTAAAAATATCACGGGGACGAGAGCGATCGCGAACTAAACTTCGGGTCATAGGTTGTGCTATAGGTTGACCAATATTTGACATAACCGATTAGAAATAAACGTCATCAAAACAACAGCAATGATAGAAAATTATTGATATTTGGCTTGCACCTGACTCACAACCCACTGGGCTAAAATATTCACCAGTAGTGTGAGGAAAAATAACACAAGTCCAGCATACATTAACGCTGAAACCTGTAACCCTGAAGCTTCGGCAAATTGGTTTGCCATTAAGGAAGCAATGGTATTAGCTGGGGCAAATAAAGATAAATTCAACCGCGTCGAATTCCCAATAATCATGGTCGCTGCCATGGTTTCTCCCATTGCCCGACCCAGTCCTAACATAATACCCCCGACAATACCAGAAAATGCCGCTGGAATTAATACCCGAAAAATCGTGACCCAACGACCTGCTCCTAAACCGAGAGAGGCTTGGCGTAATTCTGGGGGTAAACTTGCGAGGGAATCTCGGGCGATCGCGGTAATAATGGGTAAAATCATGATCGCTAAAATCACCCCGGCTGGGAACATTCCAGGGCCGGCTGGTGGGGTACTAAATAAGGGTATCCAGCCTAATGTTTTGTAGACAAACATTTGAATCGGTCGCAGGAAAGGAATTAATACAAAAATTCCCCATAACCCATAAACCACACTGGGAATAGCAGCTAGCAGTGAAACTAGGAAAGATAAGATTGTCCGTACAAATCCCGGCAAGAAATCTTCACTGAGAAAAATAGCCGTTCCTAACCCTAAAGGTACTGCAAATAGTAATGCAATTAAGGAACTAACTAATGTTCCATAAATCATGGGAAATGCGCCGTATTCACTCTCAACCGGGTTCCAAGCGCTGTTAAATAAAAAGCCTATACCAAATTCTTTAAATGCGTCAAACGCTTGCACCGCAATGGGCAGCGCTATTAATATTAAAATTGCAATAATTCCCCAAGCAAAAATTCGAGTAATCCAAATAAAACTACTATCAATTTTACGTTCAGTCTCAGAACGAGACTGGGGAATTCCATCTCTAAAATCTTGGGTGGGTGCAACCATATTGAGGATCAAAAAAGCTAGTTTTATTGTGGGTTAAAAATGCAAAATCAAAAGCAATAAACTTTCAATCTTGCATTGTTAATATAGAACGTTGAGACTATTGAACGTTAATTTGATAATCTGGGCTAATTTTATCAGCTTCAGCCGCGACTTTTTGAACCACACTGGGGGGTAAAGGAATATAACCTAATTCCCCGCTGAGGGTTTGCCCTTGAGTTAAAGCATATTCAATGGTTGCTTCTAAGGCTTTGGCTTTTTCCGGATCATCGTAGCTGTCGTAGGTTAATAACCAAGTGTAGGTGACAATTGGGTAAGACTGATCGCCTTCTGGGTCAGTAATGAAAGCCCGTAGATTTTCAGGTAATACGACGGCATCAAGGGTGGCTGATGCTGCTTCAGCGCTCGGTTTAATGAAGTTACCCGCTTGGTTTTGTAACGATGCCATGGGTAAGCCAGCGCTATTGGCAAAACCATATTCAACATAACCAATGGCTCCTGGGGTTTGTTGAACTTGAGCCGTTACCCCGTCATTTTTGGGCGCACCCACGCCCACCGGCCATTGTATCGTTTTTCCTTCTCCAACGCTACTGTTCCAATCTTCACTAATGGCGCTTAAATGCTTAGTAAATACCCCAGTTGTTCCACTGCCATCAGAACGGTAAACAACAGTAATGGGGACATCGGGTAACGTTACATCCGGGTTATCAGCGGCAATTCTCTGATCATTCCAATTGGCGATATTGCCCAATAAAATATCGACATACACGTCCCGAGATAAGTTTAATTCCGGTACTTCTGGTAAATTGTAAGTTAAAACAATACTTCCGGCTGTCATCGGCAGTAGGTTAACTCCCCCCTCAACCGCTGCAATTTCATCATCACTCATTGCTACGTCACTAGCACCAAAGTCTACCAGTCCTTGAGTAAAGCGTTCAATTCCAGCACCACTTCCCACAGATTGATAGTCTACCTGTAAATTCTGAGTCCCGGTACTGACCTCTTGAAACCAACGTTGATATAAAGGTGCCGGAAAAGATGCACCCGCCCCGACTAAACTCACTTGTTCATTTAAGACTAAATCAACTCCCCCACCCGATGAAGCTGTTGTACCTGTTTGTGCTGTATCGGTTGTCGCTGTCGGAGTACCGCCACCACAAGCCACAACACTCAGACTCAGTAAGATTGCAGATAATCCAGTTAAGGCACGAGAAGAAGCCTGCAGAGGCATAGGAAAAACCATGTTTTTTGTAACTTTTGTTGTAAATAGAGTGAATTACTTTTGAGGATAGCGTTTCATCAGCAAATAAAGGTAAAGAGAAGGTTAAGGATTGTATAATGTTCTGACTCTTGACCCAGATTGACTGGGGCGGGGTCACTGATACTTATGTAGAGATCTTCCATAAACCTTAGCCGACGACACAGGATTTAAACTGTAGACGGATTGTTAATGATGCCATATTCAGAATATACTTAATTTTTATTGATACTAACTGTCAGATTAGTTGCTGAAACGGCTGAGTATAAATATTTCCTGACATGAAATTCTAATTCAGTTAAAAATAAATAAAAAAAGCAATAATCGAAGTGAATTAAATCTTTGATATATGATTAATAGAGTCCCAACTTATCAAAATAAACTTCTAGATATTAAAGGCAATATTTCTACCTGTTGACACTTCAGTCCGTTGATAAATGGCTGAAAATTGACTCTGAAATCGTGAGACAATGCTGTTAATTTTGCTACAATATCAACTAAAATTGTTACAGCCTATCCATATTTTGTAAAGAATATTATTGAAAAAGGTACTGTTGCTATAGGGAAAGTCATTATCAGCAAATTATCTATTTTTAGACTTTTCACGAATGATCAATGAATTTATATCGTATTTTTTGCTTTATTTAAAATTATTTAATGAGTAAATCAATACAAATTAGCTAATATTTTTATTATTTTTCAGATTGATTGTTGCATAAATACTAGAGAGTAATTTCTCAAAGACAACCGCTTTAAAATCTTCGTTATTCATCACTTGTGTAAAGATTTTTTCGTTTCCGTCCATCCGTTCAATAAATAGATTATCTAAGTGTTTATCTAATACGGGGGCAAAGTTTTCTTTTGTATTGACTTCGGCTGCTTGTTTAATGGCATGATTGGCGATCGCCGTTTCAGTAATTTGCTCGAAAAAGAGTTGATCTGCGGCGGTAAAATCAGTGCCAAACCGTTCATTTAAACTCTCAATAAGCTGGGATAAAGCAATATCTTGATCCTTTTGACGAGTGCCAACAGCAGCGGCTGCTTTTAACGGTTCTGCTTCACCTTGATTTAAATTAATTTTACCTTGACTAATTTTTTCTAAGCGATAAAATTTGAGTTCAATATCTGCTGATAAATCAATTTTAGGTGCGTTTGAGGTGCGGGGTAATTTCTTTAGTAAAAAGCGTCCATAACTATAGAGTTTTTCTAAGTCTGAATCTTGATAAGGGAGAATTTGAGCTAAAAATAAATATAGATTTCGCAAGCCTGTGAGTTGGTTGATAAATTGTTCTTTTTCTGAGTCTAAAAGCTGTATATATTTTTCTACAATAGGGTCAAGTAATGTATTGAGTTTTTGATGTTCTTTCCCGGTTAAAGCGGTTTTTGGACGAAACCAAATTTCACACCAACGGTTCACATCTTCTGTGGTAAAGAGTTGCCATTGATAAAGCTGATAAGATAGATCGTTTAGTTGTTGTGGATCGGCGCTTTCTGCGATGGGCGTTTCTTCGTAATAGGGTTTAAAAGCGTTATAAATATCTTCTGGCTGATTAACAAAATCTAAGACAAAAGTATCATTCTTTCCCGGAATAGTCCGATTTAAACGAGATAAAGTTTGCACTGCTTGTACACCATCCAGACGCTTATCAACAAACATTGTATGCAACAAAGGTTGATCAAATCCCGTTTGAAACTTATTAGCAACTAATAATACTTGATAAGTATCGCTAGCAAATTTATCGGGAATTTCTGAACTTTTAATTCCGCTATTCATTTTCACTTCTGTAAAGGTTTCTTCGGGATATTCATCTAGGGTTAAAGCAGACGAAAACGCCACTAGAGACTTGATATTGTTATAATTTTTTTGTTTAATATACTGATCGAAAGCTAGCTTATATTTAACAGCGTGTTCGCGGGAACGAGTCACAACCATTGCTTTAGCTTTACCCCCAATTTTATGGCGGGTATGATGATGAAAATGTTCAATAATAATTTCAACTTTTTGGGCGATATTATGGGGATGAAGTTCAACAAAACGGGTGATAAATTTTGCGGCTTGGCGGCGGGGTAATTCCGGGTTATTTTCACGGGTACGAACTAATTCATAATAGCGTTCATAGCAGGTATAATTTGCCAAAACATCCATAATAAACCCTTCTTCTATGGCTTGGCGCATGGTATAAAGATGGAAAGGAGATTCACCATTGTCTCCCGGTTGATCAAAGACTAATTTTGTTTTTTGTTTGGGAGTCGCGGTGAAAGCAAAATAGCTGAGATTCGGTTGTTTTGTGCGGCTTATTTGTTCTTTTAATAGTTGTTTCTTAGCAGTATCACTAATCTCATTTTCCTCTATTTCTTCTTCTAATAACTGGGCGGCGATCGCCGATTCTATTCCGTCTTTATTTAATATTTTACGCAACTCTGCGGCAGTTTCTCCGGTTTGAGATCCGTGGGCTTCATCGACAATGATGGCAAAGCGTTTATCCTGAGTTTTAATCTCAATATTTTTTCCTTTTTTGGCTAAAGTTTCAATGGCTTGATGAATAAAAGGGAATTTCTGAATAGTAGAAATAATAATCGGTACATTATCATTTAAAGCTTTCGCCAATTGCTGAGTATTTTCGTCTATTTTTTGCACCACTCCCGCTTTATGATCGAACTGATAAATTGTATTTTGTAGTTGTTGATCGAGAACATTACGGTCAGTAATGACAATCACAGTATGAAATATTTTTTCATCTTGAGAGTCATGCAGGTTAGCGAGGCGATGGGCTAACCAAGCAATAGAATTTGATTTTCCTGACCCTGCCGAATGTTGAATTAAATAATTATGTCCGGCTTTGTGTTGTTTAATGTGGTTAATCAGTTTACGAATAACATCCAGTTGATGATAACGGGGGAAAATTAAAGCTTCTTTTTGTTGAGTTTTAACTCCTGTGGCGGTCGGAATTTTAGTTTGCTTAATTTCTAGGTGAAGAAAACGGGCTAAAATCTCTAATAAACTATCTTTTTGTAAGATTTCTAACCAAAAATAATGGGTGCGATATTTTCCATTTCCCAGAGGATTTCCCGCCCCATGATCATGGCCTTTATTCAGGGGTAAAAAATGGCTACTCTTCCCCGCCAGTTTCGTCGTCATCCAGACTTGTTCGGTATCTAGGGCAAAATGCACCAAACACCGTTGTTTGAAGGCAAATAGGGGATCTTTTGGGTCTCTCTCGGTGCGATATTGATCAATAGCGTTGGCGTAGGTTTGTCCGGTGAGGGGGTTTTTGAGTTCAATTGTCGCGATAGGTAAACCATTAATACTCATCAAAATATCAGGAATGCGTCCTGTTTTAATCTTCACTTGGCGGGTAATTGTGAGGCGATTTTGTTGATAAAGGGCCAAGGTTTGGGGGTTCATTCCCGTATTCGGTTGGAAATAAGCCACGCGCAGAGTTTTACCATAACATTTAAAGCCATTACGCAAAACATCTAGCATTCCTCGGCTTTTAAGTTCTTTGGTTAGGCTATCAATAATAATTGTCTCAGCATTACTATTATTAGCGAGACGTTGCCATTGTTGAGGTTGAGTGGTTTGAATAAAGTTAATAATTTCTTGAGGGAAAAGGGCAATTTCTGGGTCATATTCGTCGGGTTTGCCCTGATGGTAGCCACTGAGTTGTATCAGTTCTGTTTCTATAGTATTTTCAAAATCTTTTTCTTCATGCATAATCTAGAGTTAATTTTGTTGGTCTAACCAGTTGATAAAATCTTCTAAAGATTGGAAATCAAAAATAACATCAGCTAGGTTTTCGATTTGTTCAGAAGACAAGCCATTAACGCGGTTTTCCAAAGCAGGAATCATATTATTAAACCGCCGTTTCAGTTGTCTTTTAATAATTTTCTGTTCCCCTTGGTTAATACCTCTTTCAATCCCTTTCTCCATCCAACTGGTGACAATTTCCATAATTTGTTCCTCCTCGGTTAAGTTGGCTTGTTCTAACTCTGTCTCAAGTTGTTGTTCTTCGGTGAGGTTTAATCTCAAGTAGGTATCAATAAAACCCGAAATTAATTCTATTTTAGCAGGATTTAACTGGAGTGTTACTAACATTCTCAAGCATTCTAGCTTGACGCGGACTCTTTCTTCGGGTGCAAAGTTCATTTTTGCCATTAATGCCGCTGCTACAGGGTTGGGTTGATTTAAAAAGTTACGCCAGTTGAGGTTATTTAATTGAATTGCAACATAATTAAATTCTAGTATTTTTCGGTTAGGAAAATTAACGGTATATTGGCTTTTTTCTAAGCGTTTGGGTTCATCGTAGGAAAAAATAACAATCGGGAAAATAGGGAGTAAATATTTAGCATCTAAACGCGCAAAGTAGTGAAACATCCGCCGTTCAAATTCTCTTTGATTATAGGCTTGATTTTCTAGATGGATAACGAAGGCAGAGGGCAGAGGGCAGAAGGCAGAAGGATCGATTGCAGAGAGATTTTGTCTTGATGGGAGTTAAAATAGCGAAGGGGATGCCATCTTGGATAATTGTTAGAGGTTCACCTGTTTTTCGGAGTTGGTTAATCAGGTTTTGAATAGTTTCGGGAAGTTCTGCTATGCTAATTTGTTTCATGGTTATTCTGAGGTTGAGGAATAGGAACTTGTCTAACGTCTATTTTACCCGTGACAGCATTAGTAATTAAAGCGGTACGATATTCTTTTAATAGTTCTATCGCTTTTTTAATTTTGGCTTTTTGTTGATCTATTTGTTGGGTTTTATAGTCGAGGAATTGTGCGATTATTTTTTGTTCGTGTAGGGGGGGAAAGCCTATGGTAATTCCTCCAACTGTTTCAGTATTAAGATTTAGTTGTGTTCCTAATTTTCCTAACCCTAAATAGGGCTGACCACTATGGAAAATATAGTAAATAAATTCTTGATTTACTTTTAAGTCTGGAAAATAGACAAACCCGTCATGAATACAACATTTTATTTTTGTAATAATTGGTTTTCCTACTGAACCAGCAATACTAAGAAATAAATCTCCTGCTTCTAAAGGAACACTAAAACTTTTTCCTAATTCTGATAAGTTTTGAGTAGTGGTTTCTAAATAACGCTCACTTGCTGTCACATCTGCAATTCTTACCCAAGCATATTCACCATCGTCATCGAAATATTTGGGGTCATCAATTGGTCGTGGGGAAGCTCCTCTTTTAATTAATGTCAAACGTTTAATTTTTAATGATTCCCAATGTTTAGGAATATCCCCTAACCACTCAATACCAGAATCTTTCATTGGAATATTAGGATCTAAACCCTTCGTAACAGCATGACTAATAAGGGCGGTACGTTTTTCATCGAGTCTTTCTAATAAAGCTTCTTTCTTCGCTATCAGTTGATCTATTTGTTGGGTTTTATAGTCGAGGAATTGTGCGATTATTTTTTGTTCGTGTAGGGGGGGTAAGGGTAAAGCTAAAGCACCTAATTTTTCACTTGTTAGATGAGCAATTGTAGATTTATTACATAAGATACTAAACCAATCTGCATCAGAAATATGCCTCATTAAATAATTTAGATATTCAACACTTGATTGAGATAAAGGCCTGACTCTATGTAAAGCATTTTGAATGATACAATCTTCCTGTAATTCATTTAATAAAGCACTTCTTCCAACTTCTCCCCCTTCAGAAATTAAAAGATCTCCATTTTTTACATAGTATTTTTCTTTGTCTCTTTGTGAAGCCCACATTTTTGGAAGATCGTAAGTATTAACTTGCTCCCATCGAACGTGAATAGCTTTGAGATAGGAAATTTCTTCATCATTCTCTGATTGAGGTTCATTTTGAAGCATTTTTCCTAATTGAATATCGAAATAATTTTTAAAAACACTTCTTTCCCAATGTTTAGGAATATCCCCTAACCACTCAATACCAGAATCTTTATATTGTTGATAAGCGTTATATTTCCCCATTATTCTCCTTCCC
>CAYSWY010000008.1:75408-142692 GCA_964434975.1 uncultured Lyngbya sp. | reverse complement strand
ACTAAGCGGTAACAAAAGAAAATATTTTTAGCGCCTTTGACCTCTCCCTAACCCTTTCACCTCTCCCCAACCCTCTCACCTCTCCCTAGCCCTCTCACCTCTCCCTAGCCCTCTCACCTCTCCCTAGCCCTCTCCTACGAGGAGAGGGAAACTGTGTCCTCAGGGGACTATTTTTTAATGGAGAGGGAAACTGTGTCCTCAGGGGACTATTTTTTAATGGAGAGGGAAACTGTGTCCTAAGAGGACTGTTCTTGAATGGAGAGGGAAAAGAAAGAAGGAGTTATTAATAGTTTTATAGACTTAATAATAGAAAAAATTCTCCCCTCTCCTACTAGGAGAGGGGCTGGGGGAGAGGTCTGTTTTGAAATTCGGCTAATGACATTACAGCCAATTTCCCACTAAAACAAAAGCGGCCCAAAAGAAAGGATGAGCAAAGTCTTTTTGTTGTAAAACTGCCAATTGTGCGCGTCGTAATGCCTCGGCTTTTGTCTGTTGAGATTGACTGAGTTCCTGATAGAAATAACTCATGAGTAAAGCGGTTGATTGATCATCAACTGACCATAAACTAGCGATTGTACTACGCGCCCCAGAACGCACAGCAACCCCTGCCAAACCTAAGCCAGCCTGCTCATCTCCTGTTGCCGTTTGGCAAGCGCTTAAGACTAATAATTCAATGGGATTGAGTTGTTTAGCATCCGTTTGAAGTAAATCTCGTAACTCTTCAATATTAATTTTTTCATTCCAAGTCAGGATAAATGTATCCTCTATTTGAGAACTAAACTTTCCGTGAGTTGCCAGATGAACAACAGAAAAAGGTAGTTTATTCACTTCCTGATTCACTAAAGGTTCTGTAAAATATTCATTCAATAAAATTTCACTTTTAGTCTGATTTTGAATTTGTTGTAATTCTAATTCAACATTAGGTAAGGGTGTAAATCCTTGTCTGGCAACCGTTAATCCTCCTGCTAAAACAGTTAACTTTTTTTGAGCTAAAGGCTGGGGATCAATTAACTGTAAACCCGGCGCGATCGCCACATTGTATTGCTCAATTAAATACTGTTGACCATCGTATAAGCTAGCAACTGGAATGTTTCGTAATCCACTATCTAAAATAAATACTAAGTTTTGAATATTATTGGTTTTTAATGCTTGTTTAAAGGGCTGAATTAATGTTAGATAGAGTTGTTGAGAGGGTTCGGTAAAATTCTCAATAAAAATTCTTTCTCTCGGTATTAAAATTGCTTGATTAAGCTGTTCAATGATGGCTTCTAATTCTAATTGAGAAATATTGACTGTATGATGAAGTAAAGGTTGATTGGGTAAAGTGACTATTAGTTCTAGACGATCTGCTAAGCTAATGGTATAAAAGATAGCAGCAGTGGGATCAATACTATCAATATCGATGGGTTTAATATTTAAACAAGCATTTCTAAAAAAGTTATCTAATTCCGCAAGTTGTAGTGACTCAATCACTTCCCTGGCTAACTTTAATTCGGTTTGAGTAGAATTTGAAGAGAGTAATAAATCTACTAATTCGCGATAAATGGGTTCAACTTTTTGACGGAAATTAAACTGTACTTCAGTATTAATGGCAACAATATCACTTCTTAAAAATTGTAGATTTTTCCACGCTTGTATATAAGCTTTAATTGCCATTTGACGTTTGTTTTGTTGCTTAAATATTTGTCCAAGTTGCCATTGCCACTGATAAGCAATATCATAAGCATTAATCGTTTGCGTTATTTGTAATGCTGCTTCGGTTAAACGTTGTGCTTCTTCTAGTTGTTGATTTTGTTGATACAATTTTCCTAATAACCCCAGTCCATAGGATTCTGAACGTTTATCTTGTAAGGATTTTGCTGTTTTAATAGCTGCTGTTAAATGTTGAGAAATTTTTGATAACGTGATTAAAGATGGATCTTGTTGCCGAAGATTAATTAAACTTTGAGCTAGATTAATTTGAGTATAAGCTTTGGTTTGAGAAGGAGACATTTGCTCAAGTATGGGTTCGATTTGAGAGATTAATTCACTAGCTGATTGTGGTTTATCTTGCTGAACTCTTAAGTCTAATTGATTAAGATATACTTGTATTTTTAAGTTTAAATTAATATCACTTTGAATAATATATTGATATATTTTATCAGCTAAATTCAGCTTATTTTGCAAAGTATAGTTTCTCGCTAAACTAATCATTGTTACCGCCACCTGCTCAGGATTTTGTATATTTCTGGCTATTACTAAACTTTGATTTAAAATATTTTGAGAAAACTCTAAATTACCCAATTCTCTTAAAACATTTCCCAAACTTTGTAAAGATTTTGCTTTCAATAAGCTATCGGGTTGTAATATCAATTTTCTTTCAGTTTCTCTTAAAGTGTCTAATGCCTTTGAATATAACCCTAAGGCTTGTAACGCTTGTGCTTGATTAATTTGAATACGAGTTAATTCTGTTATTTTATTAATACTTCGATAAATATCTGCCGCTTGTTTCCAGGTGTTTAGCGCAAACTCCGGCTGACTGGTTAACAGTTGTATTTGTGCTTGAATATCTAATAAACCTGCATAAGTCTGTTGATATTGGGAAGTACTTTGATTTTTTTCTAAAAATTCTAAATTAGATGAAATAATACTATTAGCTTTTGTAAAATCTTGCTGCTTAATATAAATCAAAGCCATATTGCGCCAAACTCTAACTTGTCCCAGTTGATTTTTTTCTTGCTGATACTGTTGTAATACTATTTCTAATAACAATAAACTTTGAGTTAAATTTCCCTGCTGATAGAACTGTTGTGCTTGATTTTCTAAGCTTTGACATTGTTCAGTCGTCTGACAACTAACCGCTGTATTTTGTATAGAATCAGCAGTATTAATATTTGCTAATCCTTCAGTTGAAAACAACTGGATAAAAATCACAATTAATAATCCAATAATAAACATTATTTTTTTCATGATTTTTATTTATAATATATCTATGAGCAAAACTATAAAAGCAATTCTCTTGGTGTACAAATTGTCTCCATTCTTTCCCACTGTTGCCTGACAACTGCCACGAAGTCTAATCTAAAAAGTTATTCGATATTGAATTAAAAAATGAATCCCATTTTCTTGTAAAGATTCACCCTCACTATCAATATCAATTAATGGAATACCCCATTCAAGCTGAGCATTAAAATTGTCCTGAATTTGTAATCTTAAGCCTAAACCTGTTGAAAGTAGATGATTAGACTGTAAATTATTTTCTGTTTGTTGTTGATTCCAAACGGTTCCTCCATCCACAAAAGGAACGAATTGTACAATCATATTCCCGTCAGAAATACTAACAATAGGTAGACGCAATTCAGTAGAAAAAAATACACCATTATCACCCAATAAAGTATCTTGACGATAACCCCGAACTGTTGATGCACCCCCTAAGCTAAACTGTTCTTGAGCCAGTAAAGCTTGATTGGCTAATTGTAAATCAGAACGAAATAACCCAATCATATTTGATGACAATAATCGTAAATATTGGATTTGTCCTCGCCAAGCTAGAAAATGACTATCAGGTAAATCATTATTTTTTGTTGCATTAAATAGTCCTGTTCCTAAATAAAATTGTGAGCGAATGGCTAAGGCATCTTGTGCAGAACGAGTGCTATATTCTTGAAATAAACGAATTACAGAAGTCCTGATTTTACCGTTGTCATCTGCACCTAAAGATAAAGGAAAAGGTTCGTTTTCTAATAAAGTGGCTGTATCTTGAATAGCGGCAGTCACTCCAATAGCAAATTCAGTATTCGGTGTTAAATAAAGCGGCTGACGATAAGACAATTGATAAGTTTGGGAATTAGAATCAATATCTAATTGATTAAAAGGATCTTCAATAATCTGACTATTGGTTCGACGATGAGTAAAATTTAATGTGCCGTTATTGGCATTGATCGGTAAAGTATAACTAATATCATCAAGGGTATGACTTCCTTCCGTATTATAATAGGAAATATTCAGGCGATCGCCAAATCCTGTTAAATTATTATGGCTAAATTGTACCTGACGGCGCAGACTACCAACACTGGGAGAACGTTGGTTATCTACTGTTAATTCAACGGACATTGTATCGGCTTCTTCGAGTTGAATAGTGAGTTGACTTTTGCCGACACCAGAACCTGCTGATAACTCGGCTGAGAGACGTTTAACTAAGGGATTGAGTTGTAAAAGTTGTAAGGTTTCTAAGAGTTGATTTTGATTCAAAGGGGGTTGAATTCCCTGTTCTAAACGACTGCGAATATAACCGGATTGTAATCTTTCAATTCCGATAATTTTAAGTTCTTCAACTTCCCCTTCTATGATTTCAATAGTAACAATTCCTGCATCTAATGCTTGAGGTGGAAGAATAGCACCAGAAGTAATATAACCATTGTCTTGATAATATTGAGTAATGCGTTGTTGTGCTTCTAATAACTCCGTAAAAGAAATTGGACGATTGAGATAATCGGTTAAAATGGCTTGTAATTGTTCTTCTGTAAAAACTGTACTGCCAATAAAATTAAATTCAGTAATTATAATTGTTCCTGGAATATCTAATCTGGGTTTTTCTGGCGTTTGAGGTGGCGATAAAGGGGGTAATAATTCCTCCGGTGGGGGTAAAAGTTCCGGTTCTTCTAACGGTTGGGTTTCTGGAGAAATAGGTTGAGGAATGGTTTGAGAAATAGGTTGAGCTATAGTATATTTAGGTAGATTGAGGTAAAATATACAAAAAAATACAAAAAATTGAGAACCCCGAAAAGATATTTTCATAAACTTTGATTACAACTAAAAAGCGATCTTTTGTGAGTTATTGAATACAACGCAGAAAAGATATTAAGTTCAGGAATAGATAACTAACTCAAACAGCCAGTTAATGAGATTTCCCGAAGTTAAATTACAAGTTTTTTTGATATTTAAAAGCCGAATAGTTGACTTTGAATATGACTAAAACTTGCGCTTAGATGAAACGAAACATCCGTCAGAGATATTGCTAAATTAATATCTCTGTCAATGGATTAAAATGAATTGATAAACTTATCCGATAGATAACTGTTCTTCAGATAATGTGATAAACGCACCACTTAAATCTGAAGGCATAACATTAACAATCTGTGCAATCGTTTGATTTGTAGATGCAACCGTCACAGATGTTCCAGTCAGAATATTATCGCCATCAGGATCGATATCAACCCCAGTATTGTCTATAACAATTTGTCGGATCACTTCAGGGGTAATTAAACTTACTAATTCCGGTGTAATATTCACTCCCTGAGTTGCTGCTAAACTGATAACATTCTCCAATAAAGCCTGATTGAGAGGTAAATTAACAGCTTGTAAAAGTAAGTCTGATTCTGTTAAATTCGGCGGGAGTCCAACTTGATCTGCTTCAGTGGCATTAAAATCTAAAATAGCGTCAAATTCAGCGGCATCATCCGCAATAGAAACAACAAATAAATCTTGACCTAAACCTCCAGCCAAAAAGTCAGATCCTTTATCACCAAACAAAGAATCATCTCCATTTCCACCTGTCAATGCATCGGTTTCTTGACCGCCGCGCAACAAATCCTGACCCTCTCCACCCAAAATAATATCATTACCTTTATTGCCATTGAGGGTATCATTTCCCCCATCACCGGAGAGATAATCTAAATCCTGTCCACCCCAGATGCGGTCTGCACCGCTTGCTCCTTGTAGGGTATCATTACCTTGATTACCGTTAATCGTATCGTCTCCAGATGAGCCTGTAACGAGATCATCTCCTTCTAAAGCCAGAATACCATTGGGTGCAGTGGTCAGTAAGTCTGGGGTAATCGTGAAAGTATCACTTTGACCCGTCAGTAAACAAAATCCGTTAACAAGATTAGACATAGTTTCCTCATAAGGTTGGATTTAATCTGAGAAACTGCAATCATTGCAGTAGAACTTTGCACCCTAAACTAATGGAGTATAGCTGCTTTTTCTTCAGTAAATGTTATATTCTCAAACTTTCTCTGCCAATGCCGTGATACAAGGCTGATCGCTGTGTGATGTTCTAATGGTATCACTGGTAACATATTTCACAGTGCATGAGTAACCTCTGACATCGCCATAGCGTGACTTACTATTACAGAATATTGTGATTTCTATCATTGATGTCAACAGAGTCCATTTATAGCGCTACGCGCGGTTGCAACAGCGACGAAGTCTCATATCCATTTGCTACGGTGAGGCGCTGTTTGATAGGATAAGGACGCATAAGTAGCAATCGGGTTGACGGTATGCTGCTTAAGGCTAGATAGTTGTTACTTGAACAAAGCTTGTGAGCGATCAAACCCAAATTGTAACAGTTTTAGGTACAGGTGTATGGGGGTCAGCTTTAGGCAACTTAGCGCGTCGTAATCCCAATCAGGTGCGGTTGTGGTCGCGCAGCAGTCCAGAATCATTAGAATCTGTTGTTATAGATGCAGATGTGATTGTTTCAGCGGTGTCGATGAAGGGAGTACGACCCACCATTGAAAAGTTACAGCAATTAACCCTTTCTCAAAAAACGATTCTCGTCACCTCCACCAAAGGTTTAGATCCGGATACGACTCATACTCCTTCTTATATTTGGCAACAAGCTTTTCCTAACCATTCCGTTGTCGTATTATCGGGGCCGAATTTATCGAAAGAAATCCAGAAAGGATTACCCGCTGCCACAACAGTTTCGAGTACAAATATTACCGCTGCTGAAACGGTACAAACTGTATTTTCTTCTGATTTATTGCGGGTTTATGTTAATGAAGATCCCCTCGGAACAGAACTCGGGGGAACATTAAAAAATGTGATGGCAATTGCTGCGGGAGTTTGTGATGGTTTGGAGTTAGGAACAAATGCTAAAGCCGCGTTATTAACCCGTGCCTTACCGGAAATGATTCGAGTGGGAACCCATTTAGGCGCTTCAGCCGAAACCTTTTTTGGCTTATCTGGTTTAGGGGATTTACTCGCAACTTGTGATAGTCCTTTGTCTCGAAATTATCAAGTGGGTTTTGGACTGGCACAGGGGAAATCTCTTGAACAAATCCTGGAAGAATTAGAAGGAACTGCTGAAGGAGTCAATACAACAAATGTTCTGATTAAATTAGCCAATCAAGAAACAATTCCTGTCCCCATTGCCCGTCAAGTTTATCGATTAATTCATGGGAAAAATACCCCCCAAGAAGCCGTACAAGCCTTAATGGAGCGAGATTTAAAACCGGAATTTTGTGATTTAGAATTGTAAGTTTAAATAGAGTTATCACAATACGGGCATATTGCAATGTGCCTAAGCTGAATACTGTACAGACGTTCCATGGAACGTCTCTACGCCCCTGACAAACCATCAATGAATTGCTACATAAAATGGGGATATCTTAATTGCAGGGAGATAAAAAATTAATTTAATTTATACTATAAAATGTTGCAATTTTCTTAAAATATGACATTACAAAAACAGGATAATACCTTTAACTTTTGGCAAATCTGGAATATGAGTGTCGGTTTTTTTGGCATTCAATTTGGCTGGGCATTACAAATGGCAAATACTAGCGCTATTTATGAATATCTCGGTGCAAATGTAGAACAAATTCCGATTTTATGGTTAGCTGCTCCTATTAGTGGGTTAATTGCTCAGCCTATTGTGGGTTATTTTAGCGATCGCACCTGGACTCGTTTAGGACGAAGACGACCCTATTTTTTAGTCGGAGCTATTTTCAGTTCAATTGCTTTAATTCTGATGCCTAATTCTTCGACCTTGTGGATGGCAGCCGGGTTATTGTGGATTTTAGATACGTCCATCAACATTAGCATGGAACCGTTTCGGGCATTTGTTGCCGATATATTGCCAATCAAACAACATACCCAAGGATTTGCCATGCAGAGCTTTTTTATCGGTTTAGGAGCCGTTGTAGCTTCTATTGCTCCCTGGTGTTTTAGTCATTTATTCGGAGTTGCAGACTCAAGTTTAGACTCAGATACTATTCCATTTTCGGTTAAATTCTCTTTTTATATCGGAGCGGCTTTATTTCTATTAACAGTAATTTGGACTGTTATTACAACGCCAGAAAATCCGCCTCAACCTGAAACATTTAAACCTAATCATGCAACAGAATCTAATTCTTTCCTGAAAGTATTCACAGAAATATTTATTCAAATTAAACAAATACCAAAAGTGATGAAACAACTGGCTATTGTACAGTTTTTTACTTGGATGGGAATGTTTTGTGTGTTTCTTTATTTCCCTCCGGCAGTAGCGCATCAAATTTTCGGGGCAGTTGAACAAAATTCTCAGCTTTACACCGATGGCATAGAATGGGCAGGAATTTGTATTGCCGTTTATAACTTAACTTGTTTCTTATTTGCTTGGATATTACCTCGATTAGTTGCCTGGACTAGCCCTCAACTGACTCATGCTTTTTGTTTATTTTGTGGGGGATGCGGCTTAATTTCGTTAACCTGGATTCAAGATCCGTATTTAATTTTTATTCCAATGATTTGTTTTGGAATCGCATGGGCCAGTATTTTATCTCTGCCTTATGCCATGTTATCTAGCAGTATTCCGATGAAAAATATTGGATTTTATATGGGAATTTTCAATGCATTTATCGTCATTCCTCAAATTATAATTGCCCTAGGTTTAGGTTGGATTATGGAACAGTTTCTCGGGGGTATTCATTTACAAGCCGTTGTGTTGGGCGGGTGTTCTTTACTGATCGCTTCATTATGGGTTCATGGCGTGGAGGATGCCGTAGAATCAAGCTTAAATACTGTTTTCAGCCAAGCTGCCAGTGCAGAAAAAAGTGAATTTTAATTGAATTTAATTATATGATTAAATATAACTGAACAGCCTTTGTTGAAATCCATTAATTCTATCTTTATACCTCAGGGTAGTGTTCTTACCTTAGTATTTACTGCTATAGTAACCCACAAATTCTCTGATTAAAAAAATAATATGAGTTCTCAAGAAAAAGAACAATCTCCCTCTCGACTGTCACGAATCTGTGGAATTTTAGGATTAGTGGGTTGCGTGGCAGCATTACTTGCCAACCTCATCGGTATAATAGTTGTTGAGCAACATGACCCCATTAGTCAAACCATCAGTATGTTAGCGATTGGGAAATATGCTTGGATTCAGGATGTAGGGTTGGATCTTTTTGCCGTTGGAACAATTGCATTAGGATTTGGTCTTCATCAATGGCATCTCGGGGGTTCAAGGTGGACAGCAGGGACTGTAATGCTATTGCTATTGGGAGTTGATGTATTTTTGATTGCAGAGCATAATCAGTACATCGGTAGAGAAGGCGTAGGGGCAGCCATTCATATTTATTGTGTGTATGCGCTTTATCTGCTGTTTAGCTCAGCTACACTACTATTATCATTTAGACTGAAAAAAATTAGTCATAGCTGGTTTCGTTTTAGTTTAGGAACGTTTGTAGTTTGGCTGATTCTTGCCCCGATTTTCTTCCCGTTTCCAACCCAATGGGATGGTGCTTATGAACGCTTTGTAGCATTGATTATGTTGACTTGGGTAGGGGCAATGTCATGGCTACTCATGCGGCGGGGGACTGGCAAATTGACTTTTTCTAAAAATCAAAATTCTCAAAGCCCGCTTTGATGCCTTTGCCGAGTTCAAAAACTATCCAATCTCACCACTCAGATAAAGCAACATCAATCCCATTTTTAAGTAATGACGGTAAGTCTGTTTGACGGGAGAGATGGGTTAATCGTTCATGGGCAGATTCAGGATTAAGCTGTTTTAAAGCAGCAATACAATGGAGTTGAACCCCAGTATTAGCAGTCGATAATAATTGTATCAAAGCATCAATTGCACGGGGTTGTCTTAACTGACCCAATGCAGAAGCGATTAACTGTTGAATTTGAACCGATTGTATTGCACCGTCCGAAGTATTGAGTAAGTCTACTAAAATATCAGTGGCGAGGGGTTTAATTTGCGGTGAATTGACCCGTCCTAACATCCGAATCATCTCTTGACAAAGGGGAAATTGAGTGGTTTTTTCTGCGTCCCAACTTTGGGCTTGTTGAAAGATTTCAGAGAGATAATTTAGCGAGACAGGGGTTTCTATCCAAGCTAACGCCCTCACTCCATCCCGTTTCAACGACATCGGTGTAATTGTAGCTTGGACTTGTTCAAATAAAGCCGTTGCCGCCTCATCTGTCCCCAACCGACCTAAAGCCATTTGAGCCATTTGAGCCACTTCTGGACGGATATCCCACAATAACGGTTTTAAATGTTCTACCAAATTTAGCTCCGTTTGTAAATCTCGACGCATCCCTAACGCTGCAATAGCTTCTTTACGAACCGCTGCATGAGTATCCTGTAAAGCGTTTAACAACACGGGTGGGACTCGAGGATCATGAAAACTGCCCAAAGCTTCGATAGCAACAGCCCGAACTTGAGAATTAGTATCATCGCTCACCTGTAGTAAAGCGGGTATCGTCTCAACGTGGCGAATTTGGGCTAATGCTTCGGTTACAATTAGGCGTAAAGAATCTGTTTTGAGTAAATTAGTTAAAGGCGCGATCGCAGATTTTCCTAAATTACCTAACGCTACCCCAATCATTTGTTTAACAGCAGTTTGTTCCTCAGACTCATTGTGGTGGCTTCGTTGTAAGCCATTAATTAATGCCGCGATCACGGGTTGAGTCTCAAACTGGCCCAAACTCCGGGCAACAAACCATTGAACTTCTGGGTCAGCTTCGACATCTTCTAAAATCGCAATTAACGGTTCAATAGCAGCCTCGCCAATTCTATTTAAAATTTTTGTTGCTTCCCATCGTTGCTGAAAATCCCCAAACTGTAAATCACTTAAAGCTTGCTGTAATAACGGTTGAGATTTAGTATCGGACACATCTTGCCATTGACCACTCATAGATTTTTTGATTTAAAGTCTGAAGGTTTTATTGTATGGTTTGCTCATGGCTATTTTATTTTAAGGCTTTATGCTGCAATTTCGATATTCTTCTTTGATTGATGCCCCCGTTGAAACTGTTTGGGACTTTCATACCCGTGATGATATTCTGCAACTCCTCACCCCGCCCTGGCAACCCGTAGAAATAATTCGCCGTCAAGGTGGTTTAGACGTGGGGGCTGTATCTGAATTTAAGATTTGGCTGGGCCCGTTACCCGTGACTTGGGTCGCTATCCATACCGAATGTATTCCCTATCAATTGTTTACCGATGAACAGCAACAAGGACCCATGGCAAGCTGGGTGCATCGTCATCAATTTAGCGAAGAAAATGGCAAAACTCGTTTAACCGATGCGATCGCCTATAGTTTACCGGGAGATTGGTTAGCTGAGCAAGTTGTGGGTTGGTGGGTAGACTCTCGACTCGAAGATATGTTTCGTTATCGCCACGAAGTCACCCAACGAGAATGTCAGAATTCAGGAGTCAGGAGTTAGTAGTCTGCAATTCAGGTAGGGGCCCATTGCATGCGCCCGTCACGAGTCAGGAGACAGGAGTCAGGAGTTAGAATTCTCTAATTCTCTAATTCCCTGTTCCCTTCTTCCTCCTGTTCCCCGTTCCCCGTTCCCCGCCCCCTGTTCTAAGAGCGCTTACGCGCTATAACGTCTCTACGATCTAACAGTCGCGATACAGTCTATTTCGACTTTGACATCTTTCGGTAAACGAGAAACCTCCACACAGGCGCGGGCGGGTGCATTTTCTGGATCAAAATATTTAGCATAAACCTGGTTAACTGTAGCAAAATCAGCTAAGTCTGCCAGAAATATTGTTGTTTTCACCACCTGGTCCCAGCCCGACTCGGCTGAAGTCAAAATTGCTTCTAAATTTGCCATTACCTGTTGGGTTTGCTGGGTGACATCTTGCAGGTGTACCAGTTCATTGGTTTGAGGATCAATTGAAATTTGTCCGGCAACAAATACCATGCCGTTCGCAATCACTGCTTGATTATAAGGCCCAACTGGAGCGGGTGCTTTTGAAGTGTGAATAATTTTTCGAGTCATAGATGTTCAAAATGTGCGGGAAAGAGGGATTTCCCTGCGTAAAATACTTTAGTTTAATCAATTTTATTCTGAGAAAATCAATTAACTCAAAATAATGTCAGAGTGCAACGCCTGCTTTTTCCTTAGCTTACGAGCTTACAATATTAACATTGGTTTTTAAGCCTTTTCAGCCCTAATCGATGAGTGACGCAGCCAGATGACTCAAGATCGACTGTTTGGACGATTACATTATAGTAAATTACTGGTATTGAATTTACAAAGACGACTACACGCCAGGGGGCTAGAGCCAGGTGCTGTTGATGGCCGTTGGAGTCCGGAAACTGAAGCAGCCTTAGAAAAAGCTCAACACGCCTATGGGGTTTATGGTGGAAAAGCAGATGCGGCTTATTTTGTCGTAATTTCTACCCCTGAAGAAGAATTAGCAAAAGTAGCTGAACAAGTTATCCTTTTAGGGGCACCTGAAACAGGAGTTTATCAACGAAATCATTCCCTCGATCCTAAAGTAGCTGTGGGGCCTTTTTTCAATGAAGAGGTAGCGAAGCGATGGCAACATTATTTACGGGATTTTGGTTTAAGTCAGGCTCAAGTTTATTACGGTTGTTAGCGCCGATTAAATTTAGTTTAAGAAAAAAAAATAATTACTTTAGTAGCGTTTATTATTGTGGTTTAAGTCATAATATTGTGATGATTTTAAGGTAATAGCTGAGGTAAAAACTGTTAAGATATTGAACATAATGTTATTACGATTTATCCGATATCAGTTAAAATATCAGCTCACCTTAAAGACCATGCAATTTTTAAAAAAATGGTGGAATCATGTTTCTACAAGACGGCAATTCTTTCAGTTTTGGCGGCTAACCACTCGGATTTTACGAGATGTCTTAGAAATTATTATTATTTTATCGACGGTTCTTTTAGTTATACTCTTAATTTTACTTTTAGAAGATACACTACAGGAAAATACAGTTTGGGGTGAAATTTTTATTAAATCGATTGAAAAATCACGAATTTTAGGAACCTTTGAAAGTATCAGTATTGTAACAGCATTAGTTATTTATGTCCGACGCGGTAAAAAACAATCTCATTATGAAGCTTGGCAAGTGATTGATGCGGCTCAAGGCTTAGACATTAGTTATGCTCGCATCCGAGCTTTAGAAGATTTAGCAAAAGATGGGGTGAGTTTAAAAGGACTTTCCTTACCCAAAGCTAATTTAGAACAAATTAATCTGGTTGATATTGATCTCAAAGAAGCTAACTTTCAAGGGGCAAAATTACAAGAAGCCAATCTTAAAGGGTGCGCCTTTGAACTGACTCAATTTCAAGGGGCAAATTTATTAAAAGCCAACTTACAAGAAAGTTTCTTTTTACTCGCTCAACTACAACAAGTTAATCTCAGCTCAGCCAACCTACAGTATGCTGATTTACAAGGGGTTAATCTCCTAGAAGCCAACCTACAAAAAGCCAATTTACAAGGGGCATATTTATTCGGAAATCTTCAAAGCGTTAACTTTCAAGAAGCCAATTTAAATCACACTACCTTAGAAGGCGCTTATCTTAAAGATGCTAACTTCAAGTCGGCAAATCTTCAAGGCGCTAATCTGCGAGAAGCCAACTTAGAGGGAGCCAGTTTTGATGATGCTAATCTACAAGGAGCGAACTTTCAAAATGCCAAGGGCTTAGACCCGAGTCAAGTTCTAGTCGGTCAATATTGGGAACAAGCTCGATATTCTAAAGCCTTTCTCTATCAACTCGGTTTACTATAGCAATACTTCAAAGAAGGCAAGTAGGCTTTCCTAACTTGCAGACTTCGCGCCTTCTAACTTCTGACTTCTGATAAAGTACGGACATTGCGATCGCAGCCAATGCAAGAACCGAACCCTGACTCAGACTGAGCTTTGATACTCTAACGTTTGGGTGTATCTTGAATAAACTAGGATCTCTCAAGTAGCCTTGGGAAAACTTAAGCCTGTTGAACACTTCGCAAACTCGTTAAAATTTAAGATTTAGAGGAAGATGACGAATGGCTGCGGCAGATTATAAAGATTACTATAAAGTTCTAGGATTAAAAAAAGGTGCTACTGCAGAAGAGATTAAAAAAGCGTACCGAAAATTAGCCCGTAAATATCACCCAGATATGAATCCAGGGGATAAGGCGGCTGAAACTCGCTTTAAAGAAGTCAGCGAAGCTTATGAAGTCTTGTCTGATAGTGACAAGCGTCAAAAATACGATCAGTTTGGTCAATACTGGAACCAAGTCGGTAACACGAATCAATGGTCCAGTAGCGGTGCTAATGTTGACTTCAATGGGTTTGACTTTAGTCAATTTAGCAGTTTTGATGAATTTATTAGTGTTCTGTTGGGTCGAACCGCCGCTGGTGGAGGCACTTCAGCCGGTCGTCGAGGCAGTACACGCCGCAGCTATTCCTACCGGACTGGTACAGGGAGTACAGCCAGTTCAGGCGCTTATCGTGGCAGAGTCGATGATTTTGCCGCTGAATATAACCGCCGTAATTCGTCTTCTAACTTTGACACAGAAGCAACAGTTTCCTTGACCCTGAGTGAAGCGTTTCACGGCACTAAACGCCAAGTCGGCAGCGGAGAAGTCTCTATTCCGGCTGGAGTTAAACCCGATAGCAAAATCCGAGTCCGAGGTCAGGGACAACTCGATCCTTACACTCAACAACGCGGAGATCTATACCTCAAAGTAGACATTCAACCCCACAATTTTTTTCAATTTGAAGGGGATAATTTAGTCTGTGAACTCCCCGTGACCCCCGATGAAATTGTGCTAGGAGGGGCCATTGAAGTGCCGACACCCGATGGTGTGGTGACAATGAATATTCCACCCGGTGTTCGTTCTCGACAGTCTCTACGGCTACGGGGAAAAGGCTGGCCAAAAGCGAAAGGCAGTCAACGAGGCGATCAGTTGGTGAAATTAATGGTGGTTCCGCCAAAAAATCTCAGCGCCACCGAACGAGAATATTACGAAAAAATTAAGGCAAGTCGCAGTGAAAATCCTCGCGCTCATCTACAGTCTATCAGCCTTTAATCTCATCCCCCGCCTTGAGTACAGGGAATTTTACATCAATAGTCATGGGTTGCGTCTTTGTTCGTTGTTACCTTAAGGGTGCAATAGGCGATCGCGACTTTTATTCGGCATCGAACCCATCACTAATGACTAACAGTAAAACAAACACCTCGATCCAGCAGTGGGTTTTGGACGACCTTCGCTGTAGAATAATCTAAAGTAGAAGCTATGCCATAGGGTCTTACTTCCGCTGTTTGAGATGTGAAGTAAACCCGAGAGTTAATTCGACTCAATGGACTCGTGACCGCGTTGTCATGTTCATCGCTGGCTCTGGGTTTAAAAGCCGGAGTACCGATGACCTTAAGAATGGTTTAAACTGATTCATTTATCACATTCTGCGAGAAAATAGCTCGGTATTGTTAAGGGAGAAATTGATAATGTATAGTCCAAATGCCGCTAGTATTGGTACAGAGACTGGCTCTGGTAGCCGTTTGTATGTGTTTGAAGTGGAGGGAATTCGTAACAACGGTGCTACTAACGCCCTGAATATTCCGATTCGTCGGAGTGGTACAACCTATATGATGGTGCCTTATTCTCGGATGAGTCGAGAAATGCAACGGATTAATCGCTTAGGTGGCAAAATTGTTAGTATCCGTCCTGCGAATGAAAATCCTCCCACCAATGGCAGCGCCGCATCCGGAAATGGACAAAATAGTCAATCATCTGGAGCAAAAACTAAATCAATGACTCAAGCTAAGGCAAAAAAAGATATCCCAGTTAATATCTATAAACCTAAAAATCCTTTTGTGGGTAAATGTCTGTCGAATGAACCGTTAGTTCGTGAAGGCGGATCGGGTATCGTTCAACATCTTAAATTTGATCTTTCAGAAGGAGATTTACGTTATCTCGAAGGTCAAAGTATCGGGATCATTCCACCGGGTACAAACGATAAAGGCAAGCCCCACAAACTTAGATTATATTCTATTGCCTCAACTCGTCATGGAGACGACTTAAACGATACCACTGTTTCTCTGTGTGTCCGTCAACTGGAATATCAACATCCAGAAACCAATGAAACCGTTTATGGGGTTTGTTCGACTTATCTGTGTGGCTTAGAACCGGGTGCAGATGTAACCATTACAGGCCCTGTCGGTAAGGAAATGTTATTGCCGGATGATGAGGATGCCACAGTGATTATGATGGCAACTGGAACCGGAATTGCACCGTTTCGAGCCTTCTTATGGCGGATGTTTAAAGAACAACACGAAGACTATAAATTCAAAGGCTTAGCCTGGTTGTTCTTTGGTATTCCTTACACTGCTAATATCCTCTATAAAGAAGAATTAGAACAGTTACAACAGGAATTTCCCGATAACTTCCGTTTAACCTATGCCATCAGTCGGGAACAGCAAAACGCCGACGGCGGTAAAATGTATCTGCAAAACCGTATCCAAGAAAACGCCGATGAGTTGTGGCAGTTGATCCAAAAACCCAATACCCACGCCTACATTTGTGGTTTAAAAGGCATGGAAGGCGGTATTGATGAGGGGATGTCTAGTGCTGCAGGTAAGTTTGATGTCAACTGGAGTGAATATCAACGTCAACTGAAGAAAGACCATCGTTGGCACGTTGAAACTTACTAAAGTCTTTGATCGATATTCTGATTAATTTGTATTGGTTAAGGTAGGGAATTCTCCTTACCTTTTTTTAATGTTTTTCTTGTCGTCCTAATAAAAAATAGGTCTTCATTTCCCCTTTCCCCTTGACAGAAATCACATCCCGTTGTTGCAATACATATTTGTGTTTTAATCGTTCATAGGTTGTCAGAGTCACTTGAATTTTGCCAGCGATGCCATAAGACTCCATACGGTTTGCGGTATTAACCGTGTCTCCCCATAAATCATAAGCAAATTTCTTCGTACCAATCACACCTGCTTCGACTGGGCCTGTATGAATCCCAATTCGCATCTGTAATGGATCAGTATGATTTAAACTATAGTGACAAATTTTACTCTGCATATCCAATGCCATCGAGGCGATCGCTTCTGCATGATCTGGCCGAGGGGTGGGTAAGCCTCCCACCACCATATAAGCATCCCCGATGGTTTTAATTTTTTCTAAACCATATTGATCCGCCAATTCATCAAAACTAGAAAAAATTTCATTGAGCGTTTCGACTAATTCATCGGGGGAAAGATTGGCTGAAAGGTTAGTAAAATCAACAATATCGGCAAATAATACGGTCACATCTGAAAAACTATCGGCAATATTTTTTTCTCCCTGTTTCAGTCTCTGAGCAATCGGTTGAGGCAAAACATTTAACAATAAACTTTCAGCTTTTTCTTGTTCTTCTGCTAGTTTTTTTAAATAAGCAAGTTCAAGATCTCGCAGTCGTTTCTTTTCTAAGCAAGCGTTGATTCTGGCCCTCAGTAACACCGGGTTAAATGGTTTTGATAAATAATCTTCTGCTCCCAATTCAATACAGCGGACGATACTATCAATATCGTTAACCGCCGAAATCATAATCACAGGAATATAGCGCAGTACAGGATCGGCTTTCAAAGTTTCCAGGACTTGATACCCATTCATTTGAGGCATCATAATATCGAGTAAAACTAAGTCCAGTGGATTAGATCGAACAACCTCTAATGCTTCAAAGCCATCACAAGCAATTTTGACTTTGTAACCTTCTCGCTGAATTCTTCGAGCCAGCAAGTCGCGATTTACCTCATTATCATCTACAACTAGAACGGTATTTGGGTCAGGGTTCATCTAACTTCACAATTACATTTGGATGGGTTGATCAAACTTTCTTAACAGTAAAACTGTTATATGCACGGGTTGAGGGATCAGAAGACAAAACACAAACAGTATCAAAGAAAGTATAACTGCCGGAGGATTAGGATGACTCGTTTTGGCAGAGATAAACTCATTAGGGGGATATGCTCAGCCGACTGAAATCACAAATGACGAAGCATACGCCTATCGCTGCAAGCCTGAGAGGTTTTAACCGCCGGGCCGGATCTAATCGATTGGGGGTTGGGTTGCAGGACTCCCGATCACTTAAAGGGGAGTACTTTGCTGCAAGAGAACTTCGATTTTTTGTAATAATCGAGGAAACTCAATGGGTTTAGTATCATAATCATTACACCCTGCCGCCAGACATTTCTCCCGGTCACCTGCCATGGCATGAGCCGTTAAGGCAATGACGGGAATCCCCTTAGTTTTAGGATTGGCTTTAATTTTCTGTGTGGCTTGCCAGCCATCCATGACGGGAAGACTCATATCCATCAAGATTAAATCCGGGTATTGAGTTTGGCTCAATTCCACTCCTTCGGCACCATCGACGGCGATGAATACATCATATCCTTTGCGCTTTAATCGACGCTTGAGCATATCCCGATTCATTTCATTATCTTCAACCAATAGAATCTTAGCCATGATCACAATTGAGTGTTGACAGTTAGAGAGTTGAGGTCAGGGGAGTTGGATGAAAGTGTTTTGAGACTCGCATTGACCAACTCCCGAATATCCAGTAGTAGTTCATCGGGTTGATAGCTTCCTTTCTCAAGCACCTGTTCAACATATCCCGTGAGTTGAGCTCGTTCTTCTCGTTTGAGGTCGGCGGCCGTAATCACAATAATGGGAATCTGTTGCCAAGTCGGATGTTGTTTCAGTTGGCTAATCAGTTCTAACCCATCCATTTTCGGCAGAACCAAATCCATCAAAATTAGATGGGGTAATTGTAGGTTCAAGCGCTCAATAGCCACTGTACTATCGGGTGCTTCTGTGACTTGCCAGCCATCACGTTCTAGCCATTGCCGTAAGGTTCGACGAGTCATCTCTTCATCTTCTACAACCAGAATTTCCCCAACGCAATGGGGTTGATTGCGGTTACGATGGGGATGATATTTTCGTAATAAATTCCCCAACCGTTTGCCATCGACGGGTTTAGTCAGATAGTCAGAAGCGCCTAAAGCAAATCCTCGACTTTCGTCTCCCATAAATGAAATGACAATGACGGGAATATCAGCCAAAACAGGATCGGCTTTGAGATGGGACAATACGCTCCAGCCATCCATATCCGGCATCATAATATCGAGAGTAATTAGGTCTGGCTGTAAAGTACGCGCCAACTGTAACCCCTCTTGACCCGAAGATGCCACTTTAATTTGTAATGGCTCGACATTGAGCGATCGCAAAATCAAATCCCGAGAAATGGGATCATCATCGATCACCAAAACAATGCCAGTTTGAGTTGAACGGGACACTTGAGTCGAAGCCGACTGAGATGAACTTTCTGTAGACATCAGCAGATCTTGCTCTGTTTCTTCTGGAGTTTCGTCGTTACTATCCTCTGTTGGAGTGAGGTTTTTGACTTCTAGGGGTAAAATGACCGTAAAGGTTGATCCCCGATCCGGCTCGCTTTTAACCGTAATATAGCCTCCCATCATTTGACAGAAGCGCTGAGAAATGGTTAGACCCAAGCCTGTACCGCCATAACGACGAGTGGTAGATGCGTCTCCTTGAGTAAAAGGTTGGAACAATTGTTTTTGTTGTTCGACACTCATACCAATCCCACTATCACGGACTTGAAACTGAATGAAGCGTTCTTCTCTGGGGGAAGAACTCGGCACATTATTCGAGGGAGACAATTCTCTATCATACCAACGGGTCGTTAAGCGAATCTCACCTTGGGTGGTAAATTTAGCGGCATTACTCAGAAGATTAAGCAAAACTTGACGAACTTTCGTCACATCAGCGCTCATACTGGTTAGATCGGCTTGACAATCGATGATTAATTGATTTTTATTTTTATCAATTAAAGGTTGAGCGGTACTCACGAGACTTTCTATTAATGCGGGGATACTAAAGCGCTCAATATATAAATCCATCCGACCGGCTTCAATTTTAGAGATATCGAGAATATCGTTAATCAGGGTGAGTAAATTGCGGCCTGCACTGCGAATTCGTTCTAAATCGGGGACTAAATCGCCATAGCCTAGATCAACTGATTCTTCGGCTAAAATCTCGCTGTAGCCAATGATGGCATTGAGGGGGGTACGCAATTCGTGGCTCATGTTGGCCAGGAAGGTACTTTTAGCGCGGTTGGCGGCGATGGCGGCTTCTTTGGCTTGTTTGAGTTCTTCTGCGGCTTTTTTGCGTTCGGTAATCTCTTCGACTGTTCCTTCGTAACAGATGACCCGGCCCGTTACATCTTTCACCACCCTGGCATTTTCCGAGATCCAGATTTTACTGCCATCTTGACGATACACTTGGGATTCAAATCCAGAAATCGATTGTTCTGCCTCAACTGTGGCGATAAATTCGGCTCGTCGCTGAGGTTGAACGTAGAGCTGGGTGTTAATATCGGTTAAATGCTGCGTTAACTCTTCAGGGGAGTTATATCCTAAAATTTTCGCTAGAGCGGGGTTAGCGCTCAAATAACGGCCCTCAACGTTCGTTTGGCAGATCCCTTCTGCGGCATTTTCAAAGATACTGCGGTATTTGGCTTCCGTTTGCCGGATGACGACTTCAGTGCGTTTGCGTTCGATGGTGTTAGAAAACATTTCCGCCACCATTTTCAATAGGGTGACGCGATCGCTAGACCAGAGATAATCTGACTGTAAATCAAATCGTAAAAATCCAACTAAAGATTTACGGCAAATTAGAGGAATAATTGTTAAATACTGTAGTTTTTCTAAAGGATCTGCATACCCTTTTTCCCTATAGGAACGACGATTAAACTGTTGTATATATCTCAGATCTGCTGAAGCCGACATTGGCATTGCATCTTTATACAAATGAATACTTTTATCTTGATTTAATTGCTCAGTAATCCAAGGGACATTAGCCGGATAAAGCTGTTTTAATGCAAATTCTAGTCTATTCTCAATGACTTGAATCAAATCTTCGGGCGAGGTTTGAGTAAAAGATTTTTCAATATCCAGCATCGATTGTTCAGCTTGAGCCGACCATTCATAGATAGAGCGCATTGGCATCTCTCGATCTGAGAAAATATAAATATAGCTATTATCTACTTCTAAAAATACACTAATTTTCTGTAGGGCTTGCTCAATGCCTAGATCAATTTCTTCAGTCCCCAGACTAATAAAATAGGTTGATAAATTGGTAATCAGTTTTTCAAATTCAACTCGATATTGCAGCGCCCGTTCAACTCGTTTTCGTTCTGTAATATCCCGAAAACTCCAGACTCGACCCACAGATTTCTGACCCACTCTTGAGGGATGGGAATACACTTCAAAAATACGACGATCTTTGAATTCTACAATGTCATAAGTCGGAACTTGAGGTTCAGCCGACAACTGCATAATCGTTCGTAAAAATTGCGGCGGATTTTTCAGTTGCCTTAACACATAAGCCAAAATAGATTGATTGGGGGATGACTCTAGCAGAGAACTGGGAACATCCCACATTTCAATAAATTTTTGATTGAAATTACGAACTTCTCCTTGACGATCTAAAGCTAAAATGCCTGCATCGGTTGCATTGAAAGTAGCTTGAAGTAAAGAAAGAGATTGTTCGGCTTCAACAGCAGCTTCTATGCGTTCACTATTATCAAAAAAAGTTAATATTACACCCTGAAGATTTTGCTCAACTCGAATCGGATTCAGTACATATAAAACAGGTAAAATTTTACCATTTCTCTGAATAAATTGCTCATCTTTTGATTGAAAGGATTGATTCAGTTCTGCTTCAGAAAAATAGTCAGAAAAATCAAATTCAGCCAGTGGTGTTTGGGGGGCAATCTGCTGAAATAATGCTTGTCCCATCAGTTCTGCTTCAGACCATCCCAACAACCGTTCGGCCTCTGAACTCATTGACTGTAAATGTCCGTTTAAATCCAGAATACACAACCCAGCTTTTAGAGAACTCATCACCCGCAACAAAGCGTCTTGTTCAGCGGTAATTTGAGTGTGTTGAGGGGAAGATAAAGACAGAGAATCATCAACTTCAGTATATCTCTGACTTACTTGCTGAAGCAGGTCTTGCCAAGCTGTAGGATTATCCGGACAGTAAGCCGTCTGAAGACCAAGTTGCTTAAGTTGTTGCTGAAGCAAAGGGTGCATAATCTCATATTCAAGTGAGTAGTGGATGTGAAGTAAGCCGCTAACAGGTTATTGGGAGTTGAGAATATTAGCAGACCTACGCAGGCTGGAGAACATTCATCTATTTGTCAATCTTACCGGGAATTAAGAGGAACTGTTTACATATCATATTCTCGCTACTTGTGATCAGAGTCATGATTCGATTGTACCCTTGAGAAGGGATGTCACTTCATTGTGAATCAAAAAAAGGCAAAATTAGGGATTAATCTTAATAAGAGTGTAACTTCTTATCTTGTTTCAGTTCGTTCCCAGGGAACGATTACAACAATTCGTGCTGGTGTTATGAAAATCCGCCAGAATTAGCGCTGAACTGAAAAGAGGGGCGATTCTCCAAACAAAAACGCTCCCTTTATCAAGGAACGCTATCACAGTTTCAGTAGAATTTAGAAAAAAACCAGTAGGACTTGATTGCGATTGAATTGAATCACATCTGCTTCAAATCACTGACTGCAGGGCCGTTGAGAACCTCTCCTTGACAGTTAAACCGCGCCCCATGACAGGGACAGTCCCAGCTTTTCTCCGCCTGGTTCCAAGCAACAATACAACCGAGGTGAGAACAAACGGCAGAAACTTGGTGTAATTGTCCGGTTTCGTCTTTGTAAGTGGCAATTTGCTTGCCATTGACCATCACCACCTGACCTTGGTCGGGACTAATCTTCTCAACGGCTTCTGTCATACCTTTGAAGCGATCGCCAACCCAGTGCATCCCGACATCGAGGTTTTGCTTAATCGACTGTTGGGTGACAAACGGTGTGGCTCGTGTGGCTTCGTATAGCTTCGCCCAGGAGTTCTCTTTACCGAGAATCAAATCTGATAAAATCATCCCTGATAGGGTCGTTTTTGTCATGCCCCACAGACTGAAACCTGTCGCCACGTATGTATGATTACTCATGGGCGTTAATTTACCAATGTAGGGCAAATCATCAAAAGAGTACATATCTTGACTCGACCAACGATAAGCCACTTCACTCACCCCAAAGTGAGATCGGGCATATTCTGCCAGACGTTCAAATCGTTCCACGGTATCGTCAGCTTCCCCCACTTTATGACCTTCTCCCCCCACTAATAATAGGGTTTTGCCTTCGTGAGGGGCGGTTCGGATAGAACGATAATTACTATCTGCGCCAATATACATTCCTTGGGGATCTATATTTTGATCAATCCATGCCCCAATTAAATAAGACCGTTTGGGATAAGATTTTGCAAAGAATAATCCTTGATCTAAAATCGGAATATTTGTCGTAATAATCACATCTGTTGCGGTGACTGTCGCCCCATTTTCCACAATCACTCGACAAGGTTCTTCCCCTTCTACTGTTTTTACCCGACTATTTTCAAAGATATAACTCCCGTCTCCTTGAATTTTTGCAGCTATTGCCAGTAAATACTTACGGGGATGAAATTGAGCTTGGTTATCAAATTTTACTGCCCCTGCAACCTTAAAAGGTAATCCTGTTTCGGTGACGAAAGAAGCAGGTAAGCCTAATTTAATTGCCGCTTCTGCTTCAGATTTTACTTTCTCTAATTGTTCCTCTGAAGGGGCAAAAGTATAAGTACTTTTACGCTCAAAATCGCAGTCAATATTTTCAGATTGTATCAATTGAGCAATTTGTTCTATTGCGGCTTGATTCGACTCGCCATATAAACGAGCCTTCTCTTGCCCCATATTTTTAACTAACTCATCATACTTTAAACGATGCAGAGATGTTACTTTCGCGGTAGTATGTCCTGAAACGCCTGTTCCTACCTTTTCTGCTTCGATCACCGCGACTGTTTTACCGGCTTGTTTGAGTAATTTTGCTGCTGTAATTCCAGCTAAACCTGCACCAACAATAGCAACATCAACGGATAAATCTTGGGTTATAGATGGGTAATTTGACTCAAGAGTAGAATCAATCCAAAACGAATAGGATTGATCCGGAATTGATGAGGTCATAATCTATTTTCTTTTTATTTTTTAGGATTAATAATGATTAATTTTGACCCAGAATACATCATAACTACATCTTTCTAAAGATATAATCATTCTCTATATTTAGTTGAGAATTAATACTTAAAATTATGGTCCTTAGGATGATTTACAATTTACCCAGATTACAAATCGGTTAATAATGCAAATCTCTTGCAATTATCTGCTGTGTTAATGAGAATTTAGGATGATATAGCAATACTTTTTAGAATAGGGAACGGGGAACGTCACGACTGACGGGCGTGACCCCTCATGACAATTTAAGAGGTTTGAGTAACGGGCTGGGGTTTGGCTTCAGGGGTTGTGGCGATCGCCTCATCAGCCTGTTGTTCTGCTTCAAGTTTAGGTTGTAAATAAAGATTTTCAATCAGTGCTGAAACCCCAGCAAACCACGGTGGTACAATTAAAGCACCCAGAATTCCGAGGACTTGTATCCCGCCTAAAACCGATAGAAGCTGATACAGCGGATGTACACCGACGGAATTTCCGACTAAAAATGGATCGAGAATATAAGTTTCGATATTTTGAATAATCACGTACAGTAACAACACCCAAAGCACTAAAAATCCACCTTTGGCTAAAGCCACCACTAAGGCTGGAATTGCCCCGAGAAATGGCCCGAGAAAGGGGATCAAGTTCGTCACTGCCGCAATTGCACCTAAACCGAGGGAAAACTCTCGTAACCCTAAAAATCCTAAACCCGTTGTGGTCACCACTCCCAATATCCCTGAAACTAATAATCGTCCTCGGATGTAACCCCCCATCCGTCGAGTCATGGGTTTGACTTGAGTAGCGAGTCGTTCATTCCAAGGGGAGGGAAACAGTTGGACTAAACTACGAATTAGCTTTTTGCTGTCGGCTACCATATAACCGGAGAGAAATAGGGCTAAAATGAGACTTGCAACTCCCCCTAGAATCCCTCGAGTGATACCATAAGAACGTAAAATGAGTTGTTGGCTAGAACGAATCACCCAACTGGTGACGGATTGAGTATCAATTAAGCGATCGATTAATTCTGGGGTGTCCTCTCCCAGGCGGATAGACCAATCTGTAAAAATGTCTACAATTCGTTCGGCAAAAATGGGTAATTGTCGTACTAAGGCGCTAATCTGCTCAAATACACTCGGGCCAATAATTAAGCCTAACCCAGTTAATCCGGCAATCAGGGTCAAGTAAACTAAAATGACTGCTAACCATCTAGGCATTCGCCGTGCTTCAGCCCAGTTAACAATGGGAACAATAGAAGCAGCCAGAACGACTGAGATCATCAGCAATATAATCAAGCCCTGAAGCTGCCAGAGCAAGACCAGCAGTAGAACTGCGGCGATAACCAATAGTACATTGGATAGAGACAGGGTAATCCGACGATTGGAAGTGAGTTGAGGGTCTTCAGTCATGGGTCACAGGGGTCAATCTAATCGCCAGAGTTCCCTTCTGTAAGTGTTTACAGAATTGGACTCAGCTTAATATTTTGTGCTTGTTATTGGAAGTTTAGCATATCATGGTGTTTTCAACTCATAATAAATTGGATTAATCTCTGTTAATTCAAATTAAATTCCAGGCAAAATATTCTTAATATTTTATTCAAAAGAAGGTCTAATCCAATTTTTTCAAGTTTATTATTTAACTTAATTTAATCAGTTTCTTGATCAGAATAAAACATGAAAATTCAGATTGAAGCTTGGCAAGGTTTACCGAACTCTTATTCAATTGCGAGTCAGTTGATCGCATTAGAACTCTTCAACCGCTCTAATATAGATGTATATTATCAATCGATTTCATATCCAGCCGCCATCAACCCTAATATTTCTCAAGTTATTGACTCAGATTTTATTGATTTTTTAGCGAATAAAAAGATTAATATTCAACAGGGTGTTGATGTTATCTTACGCTACTACGAACCCTTTAGTCTGAATTTAAATCAAACTCAAAAACAATTTATCTATAGCGCCCCAGAATGGGGTTCGATTCCTCAAAATATTCTTAATAAAAAAGGGTTTTCTGGCATTAAGCCGATAAATGTACCTGCTAATCTTACGTTTTTTACACCTTCTCAATGGTCAAAACAGGGATTGATTCGATCTGGAATTAATTCGGATAAAATTAAAGTGATTCCGTTAGGGGTTAATCCTAAAATTTATTATCCTTTAGCAGAATACGACAGAACCGAGTTACGAAAAAAGTTAGGCTGGAATGATTATTTTATTTTTTTTCATGTTAGCAGCTTAGCCGATTTTACCGGAATTCGACCTCTATTAAAAGCTTTTGCGGCATTAGTCGAAAAATATCCACAAGCAAGATTAGTCTTAAAAGGTTGTGAGGATTTATATTCCTCTCAGCAGTTCCTTACCGCCGCAAGTCGCAGTGTTTTAACAGAAGCTGAAGTCTCTCGAATTAAACCTAAAATTGCATATCTGGGTAATACTTTATCTTTCGAGAAATTAGCCCAGCTTTATCAAGCCGCAGATACTTATGTTTCCCCTTATATTGCAACAGGCTTTAACTTACCCGTTTTAGAAGCAATGGCAACAGGATTACCTGTTATTTGTACGGCATCCGGTGCAACCGAAGATTTTATTCATCCAGATTTAACCCTTAAAATTAATAGTCAATTTAAAGGAAAACTAATTCAAGAACAGATTCGCTTTTTCCTACATCCCGACTGGGAACATTTGCTGGAATTGATGAAATCTGTGATCGCACAGCCGATGTTTTGCCAAACAGTACGGCAAACAACACCAAAATTTGTAACTCAAAAATATACATGGAAACACACAGTCGATCAAATCATTTCAGCGGTTAATGAGAAAGATAATGTCAACAAAATTCAGAATTCTTACATAGAATGTATCTCGTCTAATTTAATAGTTCAAGGCTGGCGTTATATTCCTCATTCATATGCGTTAATTAATAGCTACCAACTGGTAGAAATGGCTCAATATCCTAATCTAAGAGTTTGGCATCAAGATATGCCTTACGTTACAGAAGATTGGAAACCCACTCAAGGCTTATTATCCCCTCAAAACGAGGCTATTTTAAATCAAATTCCTACTATTTATCAATCAGAAAGAGTTAAAGCGGATGTCACTTTACGGGTTTATTGTCCCTTTAATTTGACCTCATCTAATAGTGAAAAAACTTATATGTTTGGCTGTACAGAATGGGGTTTTATTCCTCAAACAATTATCAGAGGGATGGGGGTAACTTCATTTAGAGACGCTCATTTAGCCTCCAATACAACCATTATTACAGCCTCTCATTGGTCAAAACAAGGATTTATTAATAGTGGGGCTGATCCTGAACGAATTGTGGTAATTCCTTTAGGATATGATCCACAAGTTTATTATCCATTATCTGAAGATCAACGTTTAACTCTGCGGCAAAAAAAAGGTTGGCAAGACTATTTTATCTTTCTCAATATTGGGGTAATGTGGAATGAGCGTCAAGGCATAGATCGACTGCTAAAAGCTTTTGCAATTTTAACAGAAACTTATCCTCATATTCGCTTAGTTTTAAAGGGAAGAGATGCAATTTTTCCCTCTAAAGCATCGATTCAATCTGCCAGTAAAACAATATTAACGACCGCTGAATATGAACGAATTAAACCTAAAATTGGATATATTGGTAACAGTTTATCGGCTCTGGAAATGGCAGAATTATATCAAGCAGCAGATTGTTATGTTTCTCCTTATTCTGCGGAAGGATTTAATTTACCTGTTTTAGAAGCCATCGCCTGTGGTTTACCTGTTGTTTGTACTGATGGCGGGCCAACGGATGATTTTATTCAGTCAGAATTTGCTTGGAAAATTGAGAGTAAATTGAAGGTTAAACAACAAGAAAATGGTGATATTAAATATTTACTCACTCCTGATATTGAGCATCTGATTCAATTGATGAAAATAATGATAGAAAATCCTAAACTGAGAATAAAAGCTCAACAAATTGGTACAAAATATGTGGCAGAACGCTATACTTGGAAACAGATTGTACAACAACTGGTTAAAGTCATGTTTTCCTGAGGATTAAAACTATTGTAAAAAATTAGGATAAATGATAGATGATTACTAAGTCTATTGACGACTTTTATCGAGCTGACGCATTGCTAATGTCGCAGAAATGCCATGAATTAATAAAGACATTAAAACCACAACAGTTGTCACTTCCCATAACTGATCAATATCACTAAATGTTCCGTTATTTTGAGCATACGCTAAATAGTAAAATGAACCAAATCCCCGAATTCCTAAAAAAGCAATTGCCCGTTTTTCTATCCCTTTAAATCGGATATTCCTGAGGGAGATAATCCCAGCCAATGGACGAACAAGTAGTAATAATAAACCTGCAAAAATAATACTGTTAACGGACATCAGTTGAATGTTACTCGTGGCAATAAATCCACCCAAGGCAATCAGTAGCAAACTCAATAAAATATCTTCTAACTGAGTGGCAAATTGATAAGGTTTACGATGATAACTATCACCTCTAGCGACTTTTTGTCGGCTCGTGACTGCGGCAGTAAATACGGCTAAAAATCCGTAGCCATGCACCAACTCGCCTAAACCATAAGCTAGAAAAATCGCAGACATCACTAATAGTCCTTCGTTAGTTTCTTCTTGCTCTGTTTCATCTGAATGACGAAAAACATAATGGCTCAATAACCAACCGACCCCAATTCCCACTAAGCTACCCATAGTCACTCGATAAACTAAATCGATAGCAAACCAATTGACCAGCCAATCTCCTACCGAGTCATTTTCGGCTAATTTCAACGCCAGATAAACAAATGGAAACGCCAGTCCATCATTCAGTCCCGCCTCAGTCGTCAGACTAAAGCGGGTGGGGTCTTCTCCCCCTCGATTCGGTGGCCCAACTTGAACGCTACTGGCCAGCACAGGGTCAGTCGGGGCTAGCAAAGCACCGAGTAACACAGAACTCGCCAGAGATAACCCCAAAAAATAGTATCCGAGTAGTGCCGTAACAGCGATAGAAATTGGCATGGCAATTCCCAGTAGTCGCCAGGTTGAACCCCAAGTTTTGAAGCGAAACGGACAATCAATCGCTAAACCCGCCCCGGCGAGGGAAACAACAACAATCAGTTCAGTTAAATACTCAGTAACTTGAGTGTGAAGGGAGTTAGTGGCGGGATTAATTGCAGGGAGTTCTAACGGTAAACTAAATAGTATAACT
Organism: uncultured Lyngbya sp.; assembly: GCA_964434975.1. Classification (GTDB taxonomy): domain Bacteria; phylum Cyanobacteriota; class Cyanobacteriia; order Cyanobacteriales; family Microcoleaceae; genus JAAURB01. The sequence goes on along the minus strand of CAYSWY010000008.1, from coordinate 113,390 downwards.
GACAGCAATACATAGACAATTGGAACCCCAACTAAGCGTATGCCTTTGATGTGAGGCAGCCAGGTTAATCCTAATGTGGCTAACCCGAATGCAATGTAAAAAACAATTTTAGGTTCCATTTAAGTCTGATAATGAATGTAATCAATCTCTCCATCACATCAAGTTTCTACGTCTAAAATCTCTCAGTTAAAAAGCAATCACTGCCCGATAACGCGCCTTACCCTGACGGACGTGTTGCACCGCTTGATTAATCTCTTCAATGCCAAACTGTTCGCACATCGGAGTAACATGATGAGCAGCGCAAAACTCCAACATTTCCTGAGTATCTGATGGTGCGCCAGCCCGTCCGCCAACAACTCGTTTTTCTGCAATAATTAACGGAAATGGCATCAATTGAATCGCCCCATCTGGAACCCCACAAATTACCAACGTACCGCCTGGGGCTAAAGCATTAATATAGTCATCCCAATTGACATCAGCCGACACGGTTGAAATAATAAAATCAAATCGACCTGCGGCTTTTTCTAACTCTTCTGGAGCATCTTTTGTGGCAATAAAATCTGTTGCCCCCAATTGGCGGGTTTGTTCTTCTTTGGAATGAGTCGTACTCATACCCGTGACCTGAGTTCCCATTTTCGCGAGAAATTGCACCGCTAAGTGACCCAGTCCCCCCACACCTAACACGGCTGTTTCCATTCCCGGTCGAACATCATAACGACGCATGGGTGACCATACGGTTGTGCCAGCGCACATTAACGGCCCGGCTAAGGCAGGATCTAAGCTTTCAGGCATCGGTACAGCCCAACGAGATTGGACTCGAACCCGTTCTGCCCAAGCGCCATTACGACTAACAATCGTTTGACCCACTTGATCTTGATTCAAACACAATGCCTCTTTACCTACACCACAGTTCCGACAATGGTTACAGGAACGAGACTGCCAACCTACACCCACTCGTTGACCGACTCTAGCTGAATCAACCTGACTGCCCACTGCCACGATTTTACCGATGGCCTCATGTCCTGGGATAAACGGATAACTGGACATCCCCCACTCATTATCCATCATCGATAGATCGCTATGGCAAATCCCGCAATATTCTACCGCGACTTCAACTTCATCACCCGCCAATTCACCCGGATCGTATTCAAAAGTCTCTAACTGTCCCCCTGCTTCAGTACAGGCATACCCTTTAATCATGATCATTTCTCCTTATTTATTTCTTAATTAGAGTCATTCTAGAATAATTGCGCTTGACAGATCGCGGCAGAATTGACCCACTTGTAAACAATTGGCGCTGTATTAGTCCCGGCTTAAAGGAAGTCGCTACTGATAACAACTATCATACTTTTAGACAAAACGATCTATTACTTTAGATATAGTTTTCTATTTTTCCGAGTAGAATACATCTCAAGTTTGAAGTAAAACTCAGTTGGAAACAGTTAATAAATTAAAGTCGTTTTTTGTAGAAGTAGCCCCGATCAAAAATTTACCATAATTCTCTATTTCGCGGGCGCTATATTCTGATGTTGTGCAAACCCTAACTTTAGATAGATTTGAGCGATCGCGCTAAACGGTTACCCTTTATCTGTTGAGTGAGTTCAATCTCTACACCCATTAATCACAATAATAGGAACGATTATTCATGTTTAAAAATGCTGTTGTACTGTAAAGGGAAACAATAGATTGTGACAAATCATCCACAGTTTAATTATTGGCACGTTTGGACAGATGACGATGGCATTAGTCATCAAACCCAATGTCAACTGACTAACTTTCAACAGGAAAGTATGGGAGGAGATGCAGACCCCCAATGGAATAACCGCTTACTGACGGCTGAAGCTAAGATTATCTTTGCAGAATTACCGATAGGTTGGGTGGGAGAATGGCATGAAAATCCTCAACCGCAATGGATTATTCCTTTATCGGGTTGTTGGTCTGTTGAAACAATGGATGGTCAACGAGTTGAGATGGGTGTGGGGGAAATTTCATTTGGTGGCGACCAAAATACTAAACCCAATGCCAAACAACAGCAAGGACATTTGTCAACCACAGTCGGAGATGAACCTGCAAAATTGATGATTGTTCAGTTAGACGGGAAAAAATGGTTAGGTTTACGACCGGGAGATTTAACTTAATATGATTAAGATTCAACAGATCAATTCTATTACTTTAACGGTTTCAGATATTACTCAAGCCCAGAATTTTTATACTCAAGCTTTAGGGTTTAAACTCATCGGAGAAACGACTTTTACAGACTCTAGTTATACTCAACTGACTTCAACTTCTCCCAGTTCAGTAAAGTTAGTCACCTTACAATTGGGAGATGAAATGATTGAATTAATTCAATATCTTGATCTCAAAGCTAAACCGATTCCAAAAGATTCTCAAAGTAATGATCTTTGGTTTCAACATTTCGCCATTGTTGTCAGTGATATGGACTTGGCTTACGAACATTTAAAGTCGTTTAATATTGAATATATTTCTAACGAACCCCAAACTATACCAGAAGATAATCAAATGGCTCCCGGCGTTCGTGCCTTTAAATTTAGAGATCCAATTGATCGTCATAGCTTAGAATTAATTTGGTTTCCTGAAGGAATTGGTAAGGAAAAATGGCAGCAAAAAACAGATGAAATATTCCTCGGAATTGATCACAGTGCTATTTCTGTTGCGGATACCGAGGAAAGTTTAACGTTTTATCGTGATTTACTCGGAATGACCGTTGAAATCAGTAATCGCAATTCTGGAGACGTTCAAGCGCGTTTAGATGGTCTTCCCGTTGCGGAAGTTCAAGTCACACCTTTACAACCTGTTAAAACCAGTGTAGGAATTGAACTTTTAGACTATATTAAACCGGGAACAGGTCGCCCTGTTCAACCAGATTGGCAAGCGAATGATTTAGCACATCTCCACGTTATCCTTGAAGTTGATAATCTTGAGCAATGTGTCAAACAATTACAACAACAAAATATTACAATCCTTTCACCCAGTATAGTTAAATTACCCAGTTCCTATCGTTATACTCAAGGCTGTTTAATTCAAGATCCAAACGGACACGTTCTTTTATTAGTTAGTCAGAGATAATTAAAAAGCTTTTAAGAACAGAAATGACCTATTCTCTTAAATGAAAAATAATGTAGCGCGAGTGTGTTGACAGATTGATAGGGCGTGAATAATTAGGGTTTTACCGTGCAACCGTGCAACCTAAACACCTAACAGCTAATATCTAATACCTGCCCTAGGCGCTATAGTAGCATGACTGTTTCAACACAATGTTGTACACAACTCAAAGCGGATTGCTATAACTCCGAAATTATTCGCTAAAATTATAGGAGTTGTTCGTGATATTGAGGCATTTTTGTGAGTTCAGAATTACCCTCAACAGAAGTTGAGCAAACGACTGTTAATAACACTTCATCTCATCAAAGCCAACCCCCTGGTACTTATCAAGAGAAAACTAATCGACTGTTAGCTTGGGTACAGATTTTACGAGGAATTGCTCCGATTATTTGGGCAATTGTGATTGCTATTGTCATTTTACCCTTAGTTGGGCAATTTTTTATTCATCAAGCTTTTAACTCAAAAGATCCGGTTGTGGCGGCTGTGCCTCAAGAAATACAAGTACAACCCAGTATTAATTGGACGGCAGTTGATGAAGCCGTTGCAGTGGCGCTGAGGGATGCTCATCAACAAGCAGAAACTTTTGCCTCTGTTGAGTTAGACCAATGGGTTAATGAGTTGATGGAACGAGTTGATCCTAACTTTTTAGATTGGTATTTTAGTTATTTTAATCAGAAAAAAATAGAATTAAATAGTGTTGTTGTTGAGCTAACTTCTGGGGTAAATTATTTACTGAATCATCAAGCACCGACTCCCACTGAAAAATTAGCTCAAACGTTGACTCAAAACTTTCAAACTGAATTTGCTAAGCGGGTTCTTCGGCCTCAAACGGCTCAACTTCGCCTCGAAAGAATCACTCAACAAACGGTTCAGCAATATTTAAATCAATTAACCCTTAATTTAGAGCAAGTTCCCCTCAAATATCAAATTCCTCAGGCTAATTGGAATCGGTATTTAAATGATATTGCCATTAGTATTCAGGATGCAGAAGGTCAAATCTCAACTTTATCTTTAAAAGTATTAGTTGGGGGCGGTGCTTACTTAGCTGTTAAGCCAATTGTTGCGCCTTTATTGTTGAAAGTTGGCAGTAAAGTGATGGCAAATGTTGCGGGAAAAGCAGGTGCTAAAATTGCAGTTAAAACGGGAGCAAAATTGACAGGTAAAATGGCGGCGGGTTTATTAGATTGTGTGGCAGGTGCAGGAATTTTAATTTGGGATGTTTGGGATACTTATCACACTGCTGCGGTTGAAAAACCGATCTTAAAAGAAATGATAGGAGAATATTTAGAACAAGTCAAAGGATCGATTTTAGACAATCCAGAAACAGGAATAATGACCGCAATCGATCAAATAGAAAATCAACTGTTTAAATCTATCTCTTCCCCTGAGCCTTTCTCTTAATTTTCTTCTATTTATCTATTGTTTATCCCTCAATTAATCCCATGAAATATTCCCTCATTCGACAACAATTTCATCAAGAAATTAATCAGCCCGATTCACAAATTAATTTAGATATTGCTGCCCTTTATATTGCTCAAGAACAATTCCCTCAACTCAATCCACAAGAATATTTGAATGCTTTAGATACAATGGCAATGGAGGTTCAAGAACGCCTGCCACAATCACGCTATCCATTAAAAGTCATTCAAACAATTAATCAATATTTATTTCAAGATTTAGGCTTTATTGGAAATCAGGATAATTATTATGATCCGGGGAATAGCTATTTGAATCAAGTCATAGAACGACGCACTGGTATTCCCATAACCTTATCTATCGTTTATTTAGAAATTGCCAAACGCATTGATTTTCCCATGGTCGGAATTGGAATGCCGGGACACTTTTTAATTCGTCCTGATTTTGAAGCAGCCGGAATTTATGTCGATGCTTTTAATCAAGGAGAAGTCTTATTCCCAGAAGATTGTGAAGCTAGATTATCCCAAATTTATCATCAACCCATTCAGCTAAAACCTGAATTTTTAAAATCCGTTAGTTCTCGCCAAATTTTAGCAAGGATGCTGACAAACTTAAAGATTATTTATATGAATTTAGAGAAATTTGAAACGGCTATCTCAATCATAGAACTAATCTTACTGTTATTTCCCCATACAATGACTGAAAAACGCGATCGCGGTATTCTCTATTATCAACTGAACCGTTGGACAGAAGCTAGACAGGATTTAGAAGATTACTTACAACAGTTTCCTAAGGCTCAAGATGCATCTGTCATTCGTCAACTGCTGGCTCGAATTCCATCCTTTTACAGTTGATGGATGGGGAACTTTAATAATCCTCTCAAAGACATACTAGATTAGTGGACGATTAAGGGTAAACTGTTTGAAGTCTGATTCTTGGACAAAATACCATCGATTATAATTGTCAATCAAACATTGTGAGGAAATAAGTTATGAATTTTTCTACTCAACCAGGATTTCGTAGTCCTTTTAAATTTTTTACTCAAGGCATCTCAAAATATATCTCTCTGGGAGTTGCCATGATTTTGGGAATTGTCTCCAGTATCATTCTCTTTGCTCACCCAGCTCCAGCGGTTGATGCGCTACAAGTTAGGTATGGTGCAGCCAGTATTTCTGTTGAATTTGCAGATCTTAATAATTTTGCAGAGACAGGAAGCCAGTCGAATCAACTTAGAGCTTTATTCTCCCTGGCAGAATTAAGTGATTCTCAAATTGCTGATGTTCGCACGGCTTTAAATTTCGGTTTTAATCTTCCTGAAGGTATTGTTGATTCATTATTAGGTTCTAGCTATGGGAGACTCGCTTTAGGAGCATTTAGTCTGTTTGTAACACCTGGTAGTCAAATTGATCAAATTGCAGATAATGTCATCGACGCACTGATAGCAGCCACCCGAGATGGCCGTTTAACCTTTTTAGAATTAATCTTAAGCTATGAAGGAATTGATGTAATCGAAGTTAATGCAGAAGCTTTAGTGGGTATTTATCAAGATATCTCTGCCTTTGGTGAACAAGCTGTTGAGTTTATCAGAGCACAACCCGAAGTACAAGGTCTTATTTGTGGATAAATAATTTTTTACCATTTAATTCACTTCCCTTAATACCTGTCCTTTTAAGCTTATTTAATCATGCTGGGGACAGGTTTTTTGTAGATATTAAAATGAGTTCATTCCGCTTTTTGAATTGTCAGAAAATATTCTTGTAGAAGGGAACGGCGGATCTGGGAATTAGAGATTTATACTCAAGAGTCTTAGTGACGGGCCCATGCAATGCGCCCCTACGCGCTGACTCCTCACAAACCAAAACTGAATTATTATATGTTTTTCTCTCCTTTAAATTTAGTTAAAATCCTTTCTCAACAATTTCCCAATGGATTGTTTTATCAACCCACTACTGAACCTGTTGTGGCTTTAACAATTGATGATGTGGGAGATGCTTCAACCTTAGAAATTATTGATGTCATTGCGGCTCATAATCAACAAGATACAAGCGTTTTACCGCCCGTTAATGCAACTTTTTTTATCACCACTCATCATCTACAAAATAATCCGAGTCTGCTTGAAACCTTGATACAATCTAACCATGAAATTGGTAATCATGGCATTTATGATAGAACCCATGCCGCCTTAAAACCGGATGAATTTGAAGCAGAAATTCAACAAGCTCACGACATCCTAACCCAAGAGAATAAAACAGTCGTTAAATGGTTCAGACCCGGTCGAGGACGCTATAATAAAACCATGATTCAAACCTTGTCTAAATTGGCAAAAACGGCAGGATATAATCCTCAGTTTGCTTTAGCTTCTATGATTCCCCTCGATACCTTAAAATTCACCAATTATCCTCAATTTACTGCTCGATATGTGTCTCAATTTATCTTTCCCGGTGCAATTTTAGTCCTTCATGGCGGCTCTAACACTCGTACCCATCAAACCGTTATTGCTTTAAAAAATATCTTATCTTATTGCGATCGCCATCATTATCGTGTGGTGAGTTTAAGCGAGTTATACGAACAATTTTAAACTAAAGCTGAAGCTTGCAAACAGAAGTTTAAAGAAGGCAAGTAGGCAAGTAGGCAATAGTTCATCTCAAGCGTCTCGGTGACGGGCGTGACTTCTGTACAGACGTTACATGTAACGTCTCTACTCCTTATTTATCACAAACCATAAATGAATTGCTATAGGTTATTAATTATAGCGAAAAATTAGATATTGTGTGGAGTGTGATATCACAATACTTTACGGTAGAGCATCACAATTTCCCTGATAGAGATTGTTATATGATGAAATAGGGAATTAACTTGTGGTGCATTTTGTTTGACTTCACTACCACTGCATTTGACTCGCACTATGTTTCAGTTTCTTTCCAAACTTCGGACGCAATTTATTGGTCTTTTATATCAACATACTGTTGTTATTCTCAGTCTATTCTGTGGCATTGGAATTTTAGCAGCACTGTTAAATATGTCTCATGTCAGTTCTCACATGATGAGAGAACAAGCACTTCAAAATGCTAGTTTATACGCTCAAACTTTAAAAACAGCCCGAACACTTTATAGTTCTGAAGTGGTCAGCAAAATCACAGAAAATGAAACAATTAAAGTCACCCATAATCATATTAATATTGACAATGCTATTCCTTTACCCGCCACTTATTTAATTAAGATGAGTGAGGAGATTAGTCAATTAAAACCTGATTTATCTATTCGGCTGTATAGTGATTATCCTTTTCCTTGGCGACAAGAAACAGGAGGCCCTCAAGATGAATTTGAAACAGAGGCATTACAAGCTTTAAAACAAAATCAAAATCAACCTTTTTATCGGTTTGAATCTGTTAATAATCGTTCTACTTTTCGGTATGCACAAGCGGATATTCTCCAACCCAGTTGTATTGAATGTCATAATACTTATCCGGGTAGTCCTAAAACAGATTGGAAAGTGGGAGATGTGCGAGGAATATTAGAAATTACTCAACCTCTAGATTCTATGACTAAACACCTCAAACATGGACTCAGAGAAACCAGTTTACTGTTAGTTGGATTGTCTATTTTAGCCTTATCAGGATTAGGATTAGTGATTAGTCGGCTCAGACGAACGTCTAAAGAACTTGAACAAAAAGTGTTTGAACGAACTGCTGCACTACAAGAATCCAATTCAAAATTGACGGATGAACAGGAAAAATCCGAGCAATTATTATTATCTATTTTACCTGAAACAATTGCCCAGCGCTTAAAAGATGGAGAACGCCAAATTGCAGATGGGTTTACAGAAGCAACAATTTTATTTGCAGATATTGTTGGGTTTACTCCGTTATCAGAAAAAGTAGAACCGCAAATATTAGTGAGAATGCTTAACGAAATATTTTCTGCTTTTGATACCCTTTGCGATCAATATAATTTAGAAAAAATCAAAACAATTGGTGATGCTTATATGGTGGTGGGAGGACTGCCTAACCCTTGTGAAAATCATACTGATTTAATTGCTGAAATGGCATTAGCCATGCAAAAAGAAGTGATTCTATTTAATACCCGACATCACACAGAAATTAATATTAGAATCGGCATTAATACTGGACCCGTTGTGGCGGGTGTGATTGGTAAGAAAAAGTTTATTTATGATCTGTGGGGAGATGCGGTTAATACAGCTAGCCGGATGGAATCTCATGGCATTGCAGGACAAATTCAAGTCACAGAAACTGTGTATGAAATCCTAAAAAATAACTTTATTTTTGAACAACGAGGATTAATTCCGGTTAAAGGTAAAGGAAAAATGAATACCTATTTGCTTAAATCTAGACAACCTGCATCAGTTGTTGTTTAAGCCTTTAACAGCAAACCCTTCTTAATAAATTTATACACAAATGAGGAAAAATAGTATCCTAATCTACAGATCTGAGGGCTATAATAATTCATCTAGAAATAAAACGGCTTAAAATCAAATATTCCTTAAGATAGAAGCGGCATTAGATATCGCAACATCATAAAGAAAGTAAAATATTAACATCAGTTTTTGCAGATAGTTTGTATGACGTTTTAATTTGATGGAGCAGAATTTATGCGCGCAGTACTGATGGCAGGGGGTTCAGGGACACGACTGAGACCGTTAACCTGTGATCTGCCTAAACCGATGGTACCGATTTTAAATCGCCCCATTGCTGAACATATTATTAATTTACTTAAACGGCATCGTATTACTGAAGTGATTGCGACGCTTCACTATCTACCCGATGTCATGCGAGAATATTTTCATGATGGCAGCGATCTGGGAGTACAGATGACTTATGCCGTCGAAGAAGATCAGCCCTTAGGAACCTCCGGCTGCGTTAAAAATATTGCTGAATTGCTGGATAATACATTTTTAGTCATTAGTGGGGATTGTATCACTGACTTTGATTTAAGCGCCGCCATTGAATTTCATCAGCGCCAACAGTCTAAAGCCACCTTAGTGTTGACAAGAGTCTCGAACCCTTTAGAATTTGGAGTGGTAATTACCGATGAAAATTACCGCATTCGTCGCTTTTTAGAAAAACCCTCCACCAGTGAAATTTTCTCTGATACTGTCAATACCGGAACCTATATCCTCGAACCTGAAGTCTTAGAATACTTACCCGCCAACAAAGAAAGTGATTTTTCCAAAGATTTATTTCCGCTGCTACTCGCCAAAGATATTCCCATGTATGGCTTTATTGCCGAGGGATATTGGTGTGATGTCGGTCATCTGGATGCTTACCGAGAAGCCCAATATGACGCTTTACGGGGTAAAGTTCAACTTGATATGGCTTATCCAGAGCGATCGCCTCAACTCTGGGTGGGAGAAAATACCTATATTGATAGCACGGCTCAAATTGAAACCCCTGTGTTAATTGGTCGCAATTGTCGCATCGGGCCGAGGGCAAAGTTAGATGCTGGAACCGTTATTGGGGATAATGTTACCGTTGGGGCCGATGTTAATATTAAACGTCCAATTATTTGGAATGGGGCAATTGTGGGGGATGATGCCCATTTACGGGCCTGTGTCATTGCCCGAGGAACTAGAGTAGATCGCCGCGCCCATGTATTAGAAGGGGCAGTCGTCGGATCGCTTTCTACCGTGGGAGAAGAAGCCCAAATTAGCCCCAGTGTCCGAGTCTGGCCCAGTAAAAAGGTTGAATCTGGAGCCACTTTAAATATTAATCTGATTTGGGGCAATACCGCCAAACGCAATTTATTCGGACAACAAGGGGTTCAGGGACTAGCTAATATTGACATTACTCCAGAATTTGCCGTGAAATTGGGGGCCGCTTATGGATCGACGCTAAAACATGGGGCCACCGTGGCTGTGTCTCGCGATCAACGCCGGGTATCTCGGATGGTAACGCGATCGCTGGTTTCTGGGTTAATGTCGGTGGGGGTTAATACTCTAAATTTAGAAGATACTGCCATTCCCCTAACGCGGACTGTTGCGTCTACCTTGGATGTGGCAGGGGGAATTCATGTGCGTTTATCCCCAGACCGGGCCGATCAAATCTTAATTGAAATTATCGACGAAAAAGGGATTAATATTTCTAAGGCAAAAGAAAAGAAAATCGAAGGGGCTTATTTTAAAGAAGATTTACGACGGGCGCAAATTCCAGAAATTGGTAGCGTTGCTTATCCGTCTCAGGTGGTGGATACCTACAGCAATAACTTTGAAAAACATCTAAATTTAGACGCTTTACGCAACAGTAACGCTAGAGTTGTAATTGATTATGTTTATGCCGTTTCTGGGGCAATTTTACCGCAAATCTTAGCAAAATTTGGTTGTGATGCTGTTGTGCTTAATGCCAGCCTCAGTCAAACCGCCGTTTCCAATAAAGAACGAATTAATTTACTCGATCAATTAGGACGAGTGGTCGAAGCGTTGCGGGCCAGTTTTGGGGTACAAGTTTATGCCAATGGCGAACAGTTAATTCTGGTTGATGAAACGGGTAGTCCTATTCGGGGAGAAACCTTAACCGCATTGATGGTTAATATGATTTTAACCGTTAATCCCAGAAGTTCTGTTGTGGTCCCGGTTCATGCTTCTTCTGCCATCGATCAAATTGCCCATCGTCATGATGCCACTGTGATCCGAACTAAAGCCAATCCTACTGCATTAATGGAAGCCTGTCATACTCATCCCAATGTAATTTTAGGCGGTAGCGGAGATATGGGCTTTATTTTTCCTCAGTTTCATCCGGGGTTTGATGCCATGTTTTCTATTGCGAAACTGATTGAAATGTTAACCACTCAAGAACGAACAGTAGGGCAATTACGGGCTGATTTACCTCACGTTGTTCATCGTCGGTATACAGTTCGTTGTCCTTGGGCAGTCAAAGGGGCATTAATGCGGCATTTAGTTGAAACCCACTCAACTAAGCATTTAGAATTAATTGATGGGGTGAAACTGTTAAACTATCAAAACGATAATTGGATTTTAATTTTACCCGATGCCGGTGAACCCGTTGTTCATCTCTACGCCAATAGTCATCATCGAGATTGGGTAGATACAACGTTACGAGAATATCGTAATTTAGTACAAGATTTTGTTAATCACTATCAAGGAATTACTCGGGAAGAAATATGAATAATATTACTGATTATGTTGATATTGCCGCTGAATTAATGAATTTACCCATTGATCCAGAATATCGCCCTGGAGTCATTGCAAACTTAGAATCTATTGCTGAAATCGCTCGTTTAGTTACAGAATTTCAAATAGAAGAAACCGTCGAATCTGCGCCTGTATTTAATCCAGGGGAAGGGAAGAGGGAAGAGGGAAGAGGGAAGAGGGAAGAGGGAAGAGGGAAGAGGGAAGAGGCAAATAGGCAATAGGCAATAGACAAATCACTAAAAACTAAAAACTAAAAACTAAAAACTAATCACTAAAAACTAATCACTAAAAACTAATGACTAAAAACTAAAAACTAATGACTCATAATCAATCTGCCACTGAGATCGCAAAATCTGTAAAATTGGGTGAAATTTCAGCTTTAGAAATCTGCCGTCAGACTTTAGATAAGATTGAACAATATAACTCTAATTTAAATTGTTTTACAACCGTTTTAAAAGATAATGCCATTGCCCAAGCTGAAACAATTGATCGAAAAATTGCAGCCGGAAACAACCCCGGAATATTAGCAGGTGTGCCATTTGCCGTTAAAAATTTATTTGATATTGCCGGAGTCGTGACCTTAGCAGGTTCAAAAATTAATCAAGACAACCCTCCTGCCACCCAAGATGCCACTGCCGTTACCCGCCTCAAACAAGCGGGGGCTGTATTAATTGGGGCGTTAAATATGGATGAATACGCCTACGGTTTTGTCACAGAAAATTCTCATTATGGCGCAACTCCTAATCCCCACGATCCCAAACGAATTGCGGGCGGCTCTTCAGGCGGCTCTGGGGCGGCTGTAGCGGCAAATTTGATTCCCCTAACGTTAGGGAGTGATACAAACGGTTCTATCCGGGTTCCAGCGGCGCTGTGTGGGGTATTTGGCTTTAAACCGACCTACGGACGCTTATCTCGGGCAGGTACAGCCCTATTTTCTAGCAGTTTAGATCATATCGGCCCCTTTGCCCGCTCTGTAGAGGATATTACTGCTGCCTACGATAGTCTACAAGGAACAGATCCCCGCGATCCGGTTTGTACTGCGCGACCGCCTCAATTGTGTTTACCTCAACTCAATGACGATATTACACAATTGCGGATTGCGGTAGCCGATGGATATTTTGCCGAAAATGGCGATGCAGAAGCCTTTGCCGCCGTTGAAAAAGTGGCTAAAGCATTAGGCGTTACCCAACGAGTCATCCTTCCTGAGTCCCACCGCGCTAGGGCAGCAGCTTATATCATTACCGCAAGCGAGGGGAGTAATTTACATTTAGAACTATTGCGATCGCGTCCTGAAGACTTTGATCCAGCCACCCGAGATCGATTTTTAGCCGGGGCGTTAATTCCCGCGAATTGGTATATTCAAGCCCAGCGATTTCGCCGTTGGTATCAACAACAGGTTCTGAGGCTTTTTCAAAAGGTTGATATCATTCTCGCCCCCACAACCCCCTGTATTGCGCCGCTGCTGGGACAAAAAACAATGACTATGGGTGATAAAGAAATATTAGTCCGACCCCATTTAGGCTTGTACACTCAGCCGTTATCTTTCATTGGCTTACCCGTTTTATCAGTTCCCGTTTGGACAGCCACTTTACCCCTAGGCGTTCAAATCATTGCTGCCCCCTATCAAGAGTTATCCATTCTAAAGGTCGCGAAAGTATTAGAACACGATAGAAGTTGGAAGGAGGAAGGAGGAAGAAGTTAGGAGTCAGAATTCAGGTAGGGGCGCATTGCATGCGCCCGTGATCGCCCGTCACCGACACCCCACACTCCACACCCATACACAATATTGCGTAACAATCTCAAATCTCTTGGAAGAATACCCGATCCCTTTTAGAATGCTATGTGGGGGTGTTGAATTTAGCCGCGAGATCATCTACATAACAGTAGAAATGATTTCGGCTGAAGTCTTCTCCCCTGAGAACCCTAGAGAATTGCTTGGAGAATAATCAGTGGATTTATCAAAAATTCCTGCTCAACCAAAAGCGGACTTAATTAATGTTTTAATTGAAATCCCAGCCGGAAGTAAAAATAAGTACGAGTTCGATAAAGATTTAGAAGCGTTTGCTTTGGATCGGGTACTCTATTCGTCTGTTCAATATCCTTATGATTACGGCTTTATTCCCAATACTTTAGCCGATGATGGCGATCCGTTAGATGGGATGGTATTGATGGATCAACCCACTTTTCCGGGATGCGTGATTGCGGCCCGACCCATTGGAATGTTAGAAATGATTGACGGTGGCGATCGCGATGAGAAAATTCTCTGTGTACCGGATAAAGATCCCCGTTTTACTGAAGTCAAATCTCTTAAAGATGTCTCACCTCACCGCCTAGAAGAAATTGCGGAATTCTTTAGAAGCTATAAAAATCTAGAGAAAAAAGTAACTGAGATTTTAGGCTGGAAAGATGTAGATCAGGTCAAGCCATTAATCGAAGAATGTGTTAAAAATTATCAGAAATGATGACTCATCCGACAGGCGTATCAATCATTGACAATTGTCTGGATCGAATTGAAAATAATCAATCATACCTTGCCCAGTTGAAGTCACTCCGATAAAACATTTTTCTTCTTCTAATGTTATAAGCTGACTCCCGAACTTAACTCAATCAAGATGCAGCGTACGCTTTTGCTCTCTAAAATTCATAACTGTACACTGACAGGTACTAACTTAGAATATGTCGGTAGTATTAGTATTGACAAGCATTTGCTAGACGCTGCGGGTATCTACCCCTATGAGCAAGTTCAAGTGGTGAATGTCAGTAATGGAGAAAGATTGATCACTTATGCAATTGTTGCCCCAGCCGGGTCCGCTATTGTGGAACTGAATGGGGCAGCCGCTCGTTTAGGGATGGCTGGCGATCGCGTTATCATTATGTCTTATGGGCAATTTGAGCCGCAAGAAGCCCAAAATCATCACCCTACCGTCGTCCTCGTCAATCCGCAAAATCAGATTATCCCAGCATCACCTGAACAATGAGCTAAATTGAAAGAATAATTTTCCCATAATTTGTTTTCTTAGTCGCTGGACTTGGTAATAAGCCTTGTCTGTTCACTGAGTACTCAGCGGTTAGCTTAAAGTTAAAACACCCAGTCCAAACAACAATGTCAGTTTCCGATCCGTTAACCGACGAGAGTCAACTCAATTCTCAAGACAACATCCCGAATGATCCATTACCCGATCCAGAGTTTTGGGTACAGTTTTGGGGAGTTCGAGGCAGTGCACCGACTCCAGGCAGTCGGACGGTTCGATATGGTGGAAATACCTCCTGTGTAGAAATGCGCCTGGGGAAAAAGCGTTTAATCTTTGATGGGGGAACAGGTTTGCGGGTTTTGGGTATGAGTTTATTAAAAGAAATGCCCGTCGAAGCTTATCTGTTTTTCTCCCATACTCACTGGGATCATATTCAAGGATTTCCGTTTTTTGTGCCTGCTTTTATTCCCGTCAATCAATTTCATATCTATGGGGCAATTACCCCGAAGGGCGCAACGATTTATGATCGTCTCTGCGATCAAATGAATAGTCCTAACTTTCCGGTGCCAATACAAGTGATGCAATCGGAGATGAAATTTCATGATATCGTTCCGGGCGATACCGTGAAGTTGGAAGATGATATTTTGATCGAAACAGCCCCGCTGAATTACCCGAATGTGGCTGTGGGTTATCGCATTACTTGGCAAGGAAAAACCGCTGTCTATTGCCCGGATACGGAACATTTTCCAGATCGGATGGATAGTAATGTGTTGCGTTTAGCCCGCAATGCCGATTTACTGATTTATGATGCGACCTATACCAATGAGGAGTATTATGATCATCATGCACCGAAAATTGGCTGGGGGCATTCTACCTGGGAAGTGGGGGTGGCGATCGCCAAACAGGCAGGGGTAAAGCAAATTGTCATGTTTCAACATGATCCCTCCCACGATGATGATTTCCTCGACCAAGTTCAAGCCGATGTTAAAGCTCAATTTAGCAATGGACTGGTTGCCCGAGAGGGAATGTGTTTGAAGCTGAATTAAGTTTGAACCCAAAAATGTTCCATTTTCGCCCCAAACCAGCCGACAGCAACAGATCTAATCAGGGTTTTCTTCGCGCTATTCTCTTCTTATTGAGCGTGAGTATTAGTTTAGGCTGGGGAATGATCAGATGGACTCCAGCAACCCCATTACCGCCCGAAATGACTGTGGCACAGGTGGGTGCAGTAGATTGGGTTTCTCCAGAATATCAGCTTGGAGAACAACTTTATTTAGAAAATTGTTCGGGTTGTCATATTGCGGTGCCGCCTCAAGTTTTACCGACGCAAACCTGGCAACAGCTTTTACAAGATACTCAACATTATGGTGTCACAGTGGCAGAATTGGTTGATCCACCGCGTCTAATTATTTGGAATTATTTACAGCGATATTCTCGTCCGTTATTATCTGATGAAGAGGTTGTTCCCTACCGAGTAGAACGTTCTCGTTATTTTAGAGTATTACATCCTCAGATTGATTTTCCGCAAACAGTAACCCTTAAAGGCTGTGTGAGTTGTCACCCCGGAGTCAATCAAAATAATTTTCGTCAACTTTCCCCAGAATGGCAATAATTTTGTCGCTGCGCTTCATACAATATTAAAGCGGCACAAATTCCCACATTTAGAGATTCTACCCCAGCAGATAACGGTACTTTAAGCTGTTGGTTGGTTAAATCAATTAAAGATTGTGATAAACCCGCGCCTTCATTTCCCAATAAAATAATTGTAGGTTGCTGGAAATCAAATTCCCAATACAATTGAGTGGCAGTAGGAAGGGTTGCGACAATTTGAATTCCCTGCTGTTGAGCCGCTTTTAATTCAGTTGCTAAATCTGAACTGACTTTCATCGGTAAGTTAAACCAAGCCCCAACAGAAGCCCGTAAAACTTTAGGATGATCTAAGTCTACACTATCATCACTCATCAGTAAACCTGCAACACCCGCAGCGGCAGCGGTACGAATCATTGTCCCTAAATTACCCGGATCTTGAATTGTTTCTAAGGCTAAATAAAGTGGCGTTGAATGGGTTTGATTAATACTATTATTATTATCAAAAATAGTCGTAGAAAAACTTTCAGATAAACGGGGTACAGTGGCAATAATACCGTCTGGGTTAACCGTAGTTGCAATAGTATTTAATACTCGTTCATCAACACATTCTATCCGATTTGCTTGTTGAGTCACCCGTTGCCATAAATCGGGATATTGTGCTTGCCAATTTGAAGTATAACACACCACTTCAATCGGATAATTCGCCTGACAAGCGGCTTCAATTAAATGAGTTCCTTCTAAAATAAATTGTTGTTGATTCCGTCGTCCTTTGGCAGTGTGTAACTTCCGAATTTGTTTAATTAAAGGATTTTGTAAACTGGTAAGCATAGGATAATTCAAAGCCTGTGTTAAGCTGATTTTATCAAATTTAGACTCGCCATTGAATTGAGGATTTCAATCGAGATGCTTGAAAAATATTGACACATAAATTGTTCTTCTTGTACGGCATCCAGAAATACTTGAATTGATAAACTACTATCTATCTTAATTTTATCTAGATTATTAACTAAATTGATTTTAATCATATTATCATTGAATTGAACTTGAAATCCCAACTGCTGTAAACTTGACAATCCTAACTGTAATGAAATCTCGCTAATTCCAAGTTGCTGACTAAACTGTTCAGAAGTAATTAACTGTTGAGTTCGACTGATATATTTTGCTATTCCAATTAACTTTTCCCAAATTTCTATTGGCTGTAACGCTATAAAATCAGAATAGGCAATGACTAACTTTTTATTGTTTAAAATAGCTTGAGAATACCAAGATTGTAACTCTTGCCAACTTCTCGGACACTGATTAATAACAATCAAAGATTGATCTTGAATTTGTTCAGATGGCGGTAAAGTTCGCCAGTCTATAATTTCAATTGATTCTTGATATTGATCATCTGTTGATTGAGAGATATTCTCTGCTTGCAATACCAAATCAATTAACCGCACTTCATATTTTTTATCGTAAGCATTAAAATCTAACTCAACCACAACATCATAATATTCTTCTTCTTCTAACTCATCTTTATAATGTCCCCACCAAACCCCCGGAAATCCAGCATCACAAGTATCATCCCAAAGATTAAATCTAGTTTTAATATATTTAATTTCTCCTCCTTTGAAATCTCTCTGGTTTTTATTCCAAGTATTGGTAAAATAACAGTTTTTAATCAAAATTTTAGGAACAGGATTTCCCATTCCACACGGTTCTAATAGCTTTAACTCTTGAAATAGTTCATATCCTAACTCAGAGACAGTACAACAAATATCCGGTTGTGAACCTATATTTTTATCTGCTTTAATTAATCCTTGTTGTTGTCGTAATTGACGATTAATCCCTTCAATAAATAACGATAAATTGTCTAATTTTAAACATAAACCCGCAGCAAACGGATGTCCGCCAAATTTTTCCAGTAGATGAGATTGAGTTTGAACTAATTCATATAAATCTATTTGTTGAATTGAACGCGCAGACCCTCTGGCAATAGGCGGAGATTGATCATGATATTCTGTTAATAAAATAGTCGGTTTTTGATATTCTTGAGCAATTTGTGAGGCAACTAATCCTAAAATTCCGGTCGGCCATTGCGGATCACTTAAAACAATAACTTCTGTGGTTGATAAGTCTTGTTTGGCTAATTTTTTCGCAATATCTATCCCGACATCTTTCTGTAAAACTTTGCGGCGAGTATTAGCAAGTTCAGTTTCTAATGCCAAATTTTCACAATATTTTATATCTCGACTGGTTAATAATTCCACACAAAAATGAGCATCCCCTTGAATGCGACTGACGGCATTAATTCGAGGCCCTAAACCAAAAGAAATATCTGTCGGTCTATCGCCTGTTCTTTTACATAAATCTAATAGCTTTGCCACACCCGGACGAGTTCTACTTTTTAGTTGTTTTTGTAGTTGTTGAATACCTGTTTGTGCTAAATAACGACAGTCTCCGGTTAGCTGAACTAAATCTGCAATTAACCCAATTGCCACTAAATCTAATAGTGCTTCTAAAGGTTGTTGAGGCACTTGCGGTAAAGTTTCATATAAGGCTTCTATTAGCTTATAAGCCACCGCTACTCCAGAGAGATGATAAAGGGGATGATCTAAAGGTAAATTGCGGGGATTAATAATAGAAATAACAGGCGGACGTTCGGGTGGTAACGTATGATGATCGGTAATAATAATGTCAATTCCTAAACGATTTGCAGATTCAATTTCCCTTAAGTTTGTGCTACCTGTATCGCAAGTAATAATTAAATCACAACCTTGTTCAACTAAGCGATCAATCCCTGCACAATTCAAGCCGTGAGATTCAGTTAAACGATTGGGAATATAATAAGATAAACCCGAATTGTCTAGATTATTTTCAGGAAAAAATTGTTTTAAACCTTCCCAAAGAACGGCAGTAGCAGTGACACCATCTGCATCAAAATCCCCCCAAATGATTACAGTTTCATCACGTTCTCTGGCTAATTTAATCCGTTCAATTGCCCGATTCATTTCTTCCCCAAATTCAAACGGACTGCTAGGTTGATAATTTTTATAGTCTAAAAATCCCCATAATTCCTCAGGAGATTGAATGCCGCGACGGAGTAATAATTGCGCGATATAGCCTCCGTCAATTTGTGGTGCATGACGGCGAATTTCTGTTTTCATCCAATCGGGAATATCTTGATCTGGGGGAACTTGCCACATGATTATGATAGGTTTTAGGTTTTAGGTTTTAGGTTTTAGGTTTTAGTTGTTGGTTTACCTTTTCTTTGCGGTTGTTTAATTTTAGGATTCATTCATCACAAATGACAAAGAAACACGCTTCGTAGCTATGCGCGTCAGCGCGCTATTAACCCATTACTAAATCGGTATTTCTTGAATGGTATCTATCTGATTTAAATTATAGACAGAGATAGGCGGGTCTGGTTGTTCAAGTTGTTGAGGCGTTCGTTGACAACGCAGGGCAAATATACAATCTGAACAGAATCCGGCTTCAATATCAACCTGAGGAAAAGATTGATTGTGTTGATAATACTGTAAGTGATTCTGTAGAGAATGAATCAGTTTGTTTAAATCTTGATGGGTTTGTTGATGCTGTTGAATGGTGTAGGGAAAAACTAATGATTGAGGTGGTTGATTTCCCTGAGGTTGAATAAACCAATACGTCATTGAAACTTGTTCGGGTGTGTAATGGCTGGTTTCAACTAACACATATAAATATAGCCGAGTTTGCCAGTTTGAAGCCAGTTGATGGCGATTTCGAGGACGGCGGTAGGTTTTCCAATCCACAATTTGGGCTTGTTTGGGTTGGCTAATGAGTAAATCGTAAACCACCACTAAAAAAATATCCTCGAATTTAAGTATTCGTGGATGTTCTGCAACTCGCCCAGAATCTAATTCAGAGGAAAATAAATTAGGTGCCGTTTTTAAGAGTTGTTGAAAACACTGTTGAAGTTGTGGATCTTCGGCAACCAGTGAATCAATGGGTAGACATAGTTCTCTTTGCTGCATTAATAAATGGAAGCGATCGCCCCAAGCCAATCCTTTCTCTGTTTCGACTGAATCAGGTGTTGCCAATTGATCCAGGTAAATATATTGAAATTTCCGAGGACATTGACTCAGTAGATTCAGTTGTTGTTGAGAAAGTCGCCATTGCGTCATGATTGATCAAACAAAAAACAGATAAATCTTTCTGTATTGTAATCATAAATCAATCATCAACAACATTCGCCCAAACGGGGAAGGAAGGAGGTAAAAAGTTGACTTCATACTCTGTATCTTCCCATTCTTTCACCCACAATGGCACTTTTCCAGAACCCGGTGTTAAAGCAAATTGACGTTCTCCGGTTTCTATAATTTTAAACAATTGCTTCAGGGTATCTCCTCTATCTAATCCCTCACTCAGGATATCATCAAGATCCGGTGGAACTCGCTTAACTCGGGTTTTATCAACTTCAACCCAAACCAGTTTTAAGGATTTGAGATCGCGGGGACTTAATGCCGTTTTGTAGTAGACTCGCTTCAGGGTGGCAACGGGTTCTAAGCTACGTTCAATTCGCCGGATTTGCTGAAGCCGCAGATAGTGCCATTCTGCTAAACGTAACCGTTCTTCAGGCGCAATGTTTCCTTTAGTGGTGGAATGTTCTAAACCATATCGAACTAAAGAACATCCCAAATTAGCCAATAAATGAATCAGTTGTCGTTCTTTGGGTGTGGCTTGTCGTCTAACTGATATACTCTTTGAACCCCGTCTTCTCCTAGTTTCCATTTGAATTCATTTGGTTGGTTTGTACTTAAAATACCGTCACAGCCAAGCTTTAGCCTATCAAGTTTGAGAGGTAATGCTGACGGATCACAATTGATTCCCCTATCGTGACTGCGTTATCGCGTAGATCACAGGCACTGGATATAAAATCCGGTGCGCGCGTTTACTGAATCCGAAATTGTTGTACACCAACAAATATAGGGTACAGAAAATTGGAATTTAGAAAAAAGTGGGTAATTGCAATAGACCTCTTGAATAATTCAAGGTGCTCCTGCAATAATCAGAATAGACTCGCATACCTTGATTGGTCAAAAACATACGAGACGTGACTTGTCCGTAGTGTCCATCAATTGTCCACTTTTCCCTAATTTATAGGGGAAGTTCTAAAAGACTAGGTGTTTGATCGATCAGGATATTCTACCATTGGGTGCATCTCCTTTTTTTGAATAAATTCGATAGGTTAATTATACTCCAACTTAGGAGTCGCTTTTTTGGTGAAGCGTAAAACGTTACGAGGTGATTGTAAAGATCTTGTGGTTTCGGGGACTTAAATCATCTTTGTTTAAGTATCCTCACATTTCTATTACCGATGTCATGATGCAAATTCACCGAGTTCTTTATCATTTGTTGTGACACCAGTCCTCTGTCGTTGAGGAGATTTGAGTTAAATCAGATTGGGACGAGACCGAATCAAACTCTCCCTTTTGATAAGCGGCTATTTGTTGTGGAGTTAGTAAATCCATAAAGTCCGCTAACTCACTATAGGTAACACATTGAACCTCTGATAAACCGCAAACTTCTTCAGCAAAGCGGAACATTGCATCCCAATATGCGCCGTCATTCCAAGCAGAAAAGTGATGACCAATATCAATAGGGGCGCGGTTCCCTTGGTAGTTTTGTTGGAAATAGTTCATATAGGTTTTAAACGTATCTTCTTCGTAAAACTTCGCTTGTTTAGGATTGGGACGCGCCCGAGAATGAGCGTAATAAAAGTTATAATCCATTGACAAAGTATTTTTACCCGTTAAGGCTGTTTTGATTTGTCCTAAGGGAAAATTCCAAACGCCATTTTGTTTTTGCGGCCAGTAGTTTGGTTTGGCAATTTTGCTAGTATCGTAACGAAATTTGTCTTCTGCTAACACCTCATATAAACCTGGACTTTGAGCTAATAAGGGGGCGCGAAATCCTTGAATCACACTGCGGTCAAATGCTAAAGATCCGGTTAAATTATTACGGGAATAAGCCTCAAAAATAAACCGATCAAAATAGTCAAATTCTTTGCGCCAGTCCGCTTGAGTCCATTTACTGCCATTGAAGTGACCGACGGCATGGGAGGCGATTTCATGACCTTCTTGATACGCCAAATTCATTTGTTCTAAACGGGGTAAAATTTCTTCGGGTTTTCCTCCCCAACCAATGGCAGAACGTCCTAAACCCTTGCCTGCTGGGGCATCATAGAGTTTGCGATCGCTGCGACTGACAAAATAAACCCCACTAATAAAATAGGTAAATTTGATGGGTTTACCGGCTTGGTTCATGGTTTTGGCAAAGTTACGGGATTTTTGCCAAGCATCCAGCGAATAAGATCCATCAAAAGCAAACAGGACAAACTGAGGCGGTTTAACGGGAAGCTGTACTTTCCCCTGTTGACGTATTAAATGATTAAATAATTGACTATCCCAACGTTTATTCTGACAGGCATTACCTCCCCCAAATTCTTCGCAAGCCGCCACTAGCGACGGTGAAAACGGCCCTAACGCGGTTTGATCTTCTACACAATGTCCTGTATAAGAATTGAAGCGCGACCCCTCAGGACAGCGTTCAGAACCGTATGCGTTGATATATACAGATTCAGTCCATTGTGTTTGAGTACAAGAATTGCCACCCCCCCAATCAAGACATTTTTGCACCATCTTTTGGGTAATCGGGCCAAAAGCCTTTTCTCCATTGGTACAAACTTGACCCCCTTGATCGTTAATGGGTTTCAGTTCAAACTGAGGAGGATTGACTACTACAGACGGGTTCTGTTTTACATCGGTTTGGGAAAGTTGAGTACAAGCTGATATCAGCAATAGTATTGCGCCAGATAAACCTACGAAAGATAGAGGTTGAAGTCGGTTAAACACGCTGCATTTTTTGGTAAAAATCCTTTATGAATATATCCTGAAATCTCTGCCACTGCATCATAAATTAATTAGAACAATTATTAATTATTCTGTGGCAAAGTTTATGGATTTTTTTAGGAAAAATTAACTAATTTTTGATAGGTTGTCAGGTAAAATAGTTTTCAATTAACCTTTATATCATCATCGATTGACAAAAAAGTAACTACATATTGAGATAATATATTGAGCAGAAGCAAGACCTTTGCAATATAAAGATTTTGCATTGATTAATTGTATGATTGGAATGATTAACCGCTACGCGCGCTTATTAGATAGGAGATCAAACAATGACGACATGGTTAACGGGTGGATTAGTTGAACAATTCTTAACTTTAGTGGGTGCAGTTGGGTTTTTCTTACTGGCTTTTCAAGCCTTGAAAAACTTAGAACGATAGAGGGCGCAGACCAGAGGACAGAGGACTGGGTAAGCTTTGCGGCAACTTCGGCTGTTCCCTCTAACAACAAATAACAAATAACCAATAACCAATTATTAAAACCGTTCCCCAATCCCAAAGTGAACCTGTCCGTCTCCTTCATTGTTAATCCCGTAGTCAATCCGAATCGGGCCAATGGGGGACTGAATTCTTAATCCACCGCCAATACCAACCCCTGAACCGGGTTTACCTCGAATGCCGCCGGGATTACCTTGAACGGTACTTTGAGTGCCGAGGGTGGTGGCAGCATCGACAAATAATGCACCGCCGATGAGGAAACTACCCGCACCAAAAATAGGGAAGCGATATTCCACAGAACCTAAGACAAAGCTTCGTCCGGCAGCTAATGCGCCTTCTTCCCAACCCCGAACGGTATTGGCCCCCCCAAGAGAAAAGGCTTCATAGGGGGGAAATTCTCCCAGAACAGTTCCGGCTTGGATATTAAACGCTAAGGCTTGGGGAGAATCTGGCTTGAAGTTAAAGATTCGGATGGGAACATAAAAAGTATAGTTGGCGCGTAAACGGTTGTAAAAAATGCCACCACTACCCACCGGAACCGATTGTTCTGTCCCCACGCGGAATAAATACCCTGATGTGGGAAACTGTGGGTTATTACGGCGATCGCGCGCCATCCCGAATTGGAAGGTAATCAGATCATCTTCCCCTGAATCACTAGCGGTTAACAGTTTGTCGGCATCGTCTCGGGGAGTTACATCAATATCTGCATCGGTGGCTTGTACCCGTTGATAGCGGAACCCCGCCGATCCAATCCAATCGGGATCGACAAAGGGACTTTCGGCGAAAGGACGAGTGAAGCTAATTCCTCCCCCGGTACGAATAATCCGCACGCGATCGCCATTGGGAAGACGAACATCATTTTCACCTTCCTCAAAAATATTCGGCACTTCTCGCCGTCTGAAGGCATTCACCGTATAAGATGTGCGGAAAGGATCGCCTGCTATCCAAGGATCGGTAAAGCTGAGATCGAGTAGCAAGATGCGTTCACCCAGTTGAACTTCACCTGCTAATTGTTGGTTATTTCCCCCTAAGTTGGTTTCTTGATAACTGACGGTTCCAAATAATCCGGTGGCTGAACTGACTCCACCCCCGAGGGAAATTGAACCCGTACTTCTTTCAACGATATTTAATACCATCACCGCTTTGGTGGGATCGTTGTCTGCGGGTTCTAATTCCAACCGCACATCTTCAAAAATTCCTAACCCAAATACCCGCCGCAGATCCTGTTGTGCCGTTTGTTGGTTGAAGACATCACCCGGTTCTAATTGAATCTCTCGAGTAATAATAAACTTCCGTGTATTTCCTTCAATGGGATTTCCATCTTCATCAACCTCTTCGCCATCACTACTGAGAAAACGCAGCCGAATATCTTCAATCACCCCTTCAGCCACTTCTAAGGTAACGGTTCCCTCAGGAGTGACAGCAGGCGCTTCAATAATCTGTGCTAAAACATAACCATTCTCTTGATACCAGGCGTTAATTTGCTCAACCGCTTGTTCAATTTCGTTGAGGTTGATAATTTCGTTATATTGTCCGGCAAAACTATCCTCAATGACTTCTGGCGGCAGAACCTGATCTCCTTCAACGACAACCGCAGTTAACGAGGGATTGAGTTCAACATTAAAAGTAACACGCACCCCGAGTGGTGTATCACTGGGTGTGGCTTCGACATTACGGAAGAACCCTAAGGCAAAAATTGAGTTAATATCTTGTTGGAGTTGAGTCCGAGTGGTAGTTCGTCCCGGTTCAGTTGCGATCGCATTATAAATCAGCGCTTCTAAGTCTGGATCTTCGACTCCCTCAATCATGATTTCTGCGACTAATACCTGAGGTTCTGGTGCTTGAGAGGGGGAAGCTTGAACCAGTGTTGAGGTATTTTGAATGCTACCAACAGAGGTATTATAAATATTAATTTTGTCATCTGTTGCTTTATTCAGTGCCGCTTCAAACGGTAATATAATCTCGGGTTTGAATTTATTAAAGCGCCAGTCTGAGAGAGATTCTGTAACAGGATCAATATTTGATTTTTCTAAATCTGCCTTGGCTATAGATAAAGCTGTTGTTCCGATATTATCCGGTTTTACCTTATCGAAGTTATACTCAGCGAACGGTTCTATTGTTGAGTGTATATTTGATTTTTCTAAATCTGCCTTGGCTATAGATAAAGCTGTTGTTCCAATATCATCCGGTTTTACCTTGTCGAAGTTATACTCAGCGAACGGTTCTATTGTTGAGTGTATATTTGATTTTTCTAAATCTGCCTTGGCTATAGATAAAGCTGTTGTTCCAATATCATCCGGTTTTACCTTGTCGAAGTTATACTCAGCGAACGGTTCTATTGTTGCATCAATACTCTTATTTTCTAAATCTGCCTTGGCTATAGATAAAGCTGTTGTACCAATATCATCTGGTTTTACCTGATCGAAGTTATACTCGCCAAATGGTTCTATTGTTGATCCTGTTACAGAATCTTTTTCTAGATCTGCCTTGGCGATAGATAAAGCTGTTGTACCAATGGTTTCAAATGATTCAAACCTAGCCGATGATGCTTGATTGAATTGTAACTTTACTGAGGCAGAAGATTGATCATGCTGTGTACTTTCCTCTTGTTTTGGTAAAGAAGCAGTTTCTAGCTTATTTAAAACAATTGTATCTTGAGAAGCCGTTTGTAGCTGAGACTGACTAAACTTCCATTCCGCCTGAATACGAGATATACCTGTCCACTTCTGGGGTTGAGGCTTAACAGCGGATGAGTCTAACGAGGATAAAGGAGATGACGGAAACGAATGCAATGCCAAATCATCTGATCCTTTCCCACCTAATTTTATTGACTGTGATGAGAATTGTTTACTGTTGCCATCGGCAAACTTCACCGCCACTTTTGCGGGTGGTAAACCGGGAAAAACAACCCCATTACCCTCTAAAGACAAGGGTTGAAATACACTATTGACAGATGACTCCCCTAAGGGAATAGAACTAAAATGAGTTTCACCAAACGTCCAAGAAGACGATTGAGCATTCGCTGAGTCTGATAACCCAACGGAGACTGAAGTTGCAACCACTGCAACCAAAACAGGAGATAAGCGCATGTTGTTCACACTTTTGGACTTCCCACACCAACACAATCGAGGGCATTGCTCGTTTAACAAGCCAGATGAATCTCAACCACGTTACAACCTTGTCATTGTATACAGATTGTGAAATTTTACCGCACTTGACGAGAGTCTCGATACTTCACATTAGGCTCATGTTTTGCCTGTATCCTGAAACGAGGGTATCACACAGATTGAATTTATGCAGATTTTTCGCTCAAGTCACTTTAAGTCTCAGTGGTGACAGTGGTTCCTAAAACCCGCTCTAAGACTTGCTGATAAGCCGATTCGACGTTACCTAAATCTTGACGAAAGCGATCTTTATCCATCACACGACGCTGAGGATCGGTTTCTGCCTGATTCCACAAACGACAGGTGTCAGGACTAATTTCATCTGCCAGGATAATCTGCCCGTCGGCGGTTAAACCAAATTCTATCTTAAAATCAACCAAAGTGATCCCACATTGATTAAAGAAATCTTGCAGAATCTGATTAATTTTCAGTGCCAGCGCTTGAATTTGTTCTAATTGTTCAGGAGTGGCTAACTTTAATAAGAATAAGCGATCCCGAGTCAGTAAAGGATCGCCGAGATCATCATTTTTATAACAGTATTCTACAAGGGGTGGATTAATTAAAGTTCCGACGGCTAAACCCGTTTGTTTACAAAGACTTCCGGCTGCAATATTACGAACAATCACTTCAACCGGGAGAATTGTCACCCGCTTAATTTGCATTTTGTTAGCAGCAGGACAGTTAATATAATGAGTGGGAACACCAAGTTGTTCTAACAATTGAAATAGATGAGTCGAAATTTTACAGTTAATTTCTCCTTTGCCTAAAATCGTTCCCCGTTTTTGAGCATTAAAGGCGGTTGCATCATCTTTATAATGAGCTAGCAATATATCGGGATTGTCTGTTAAATAAATAATTTTGGCTTTTCCTTCGTACAACTTTTCCATAGTAGACATAGAGAGAATTATGTTTCCGGTCTCAGACTCATTATTTTATCATCACTATACATCTTTAATCCCTTGAGTCTATAATTTTTGAGAAAGCCATCTCTACCCATCCACAGGACTCAAAAGAATAGCAATCAGTACATGACGAGTCAAAAACTAATCTGTTTCAATGTCTTGCTGATTTTGTCATATAAATTGTATGACTCTATTCTGAACGACTTTCTTTTAGAATAGAGCAATAATATTAATCTCTCAATTAATACTTTTTTTCTAAGTTCATCCTAAATTTATCGGACATTGTAGACGATTTGTATAATTTGTGTTATATTTATCTATATTATTCTTGCGGGTCGCTATCTCAAGTAGTAGTCTGAGTAGGAATAAAAGCTGAAATGGTTTATATATTCAGACTGTAACTGCTATTGAATCATAATACTGCAGTACTGATTATAATAAATCATCTTCCGGGTGCAGCAATTCAATTTCTCAGCTTAAAACAGTATCAAGTGATTTCAGCGGCTGAAAATCAGCCTAAATTTGCTTTTCTAAAAACGAAACCCATCAATCTGATTAAAAACCCTTTCACTTCAAACATAGAGTTTGAGAAAGCTTTATGGAAAAGTGCATATAATCAGAATCCCTCTTCTCCCCTGATCAAATTTTTATAACCATATACCCAGAAATACTTGATGAATCGAAAATCAACTTTTAGATAGAGTTGACAACACTGTATATCAGATCTATTGAAAAAGTATAAGTGGGTAAAAAAGCAACTCTAAAACAACTAGAGGATTGAGATCCTATTCTATCCGCTACCTAAAACCCACTGATAACAACTGAGTCAGATCTAATCATAAGGCAATATCTCAGGAGGCTGGCTTATTAACTATTTGTTTTAACCTAATATATATGCCTTAGTTAAAAAGGAGAGTACTGTAGTATTTATAATCGTCATATCTAAAGACGATTGATAAAAATAAAAGTAGTATTAATAACCGGATTAGCTAATAATTATGGGTGCTACTCAGTCTCTAACAAAATCTAACAGCTCTTGATTAATCCTTTAAAAAACTAATGAATAAATCTCTGAATTTATAAAGGGTCAATGAATCATATCAGTCACTCAGGCCAAGCCTATCATGAGCTAGATTTCAAGCATCCGGTATCCAACTAATACACCCACGATTAAGCTAGCTGTATTAAGCATTTATAAAGCCAAATCTATCTTATTTTACTAAATCTTTATTAAAACAGGTTGTAGTTGATAGAGGATTTTTGATAGATTTAACAGGAGAGATATTAAAGCGGATAAACCAATTATATTCAAGTTATAGCTATGGTAGAACCAACAGACTTATTACTAATCACTCACAACCGTAGACAGTATGTTCAAAAAACATTAACTCATCTTTTAAACAGTACATCGAATTTTCGTCTCTCTTGCTGGGACAACGCTTCAGTAGATGGAACAGCCGATCTCATTGCTTCTCTTGACGATGAGCGAGTTGTCAAGCGACATTTTAATCAAACAAATGTTAATCAATTTACTCCTTGTATGTGGTTTTTTGAGACTGCAACAAGTGATGTAATTGGTAAGGTAGATGATGATGTTTTATTACCTGAAGGTTGGACAGATAAATTTAGCGACTTAGTTCGCGAAGTACCTGAATTTGGGATGTTAGGCTGTTGGATCTTTATGCCGGAAGATTGGAATCCGACACTGGCGGCTCACAATATTTTAGAAGTTTCGGGTCACTCTATTTTTCGGTGTACAATGATAGCAGGGCAAAGTTTTGTTGCCCGACGAGACTATTTACGTCGATATAGTCGCCAAATGCCAGCAGGAATACCCGTAGATCGAGTTCAAATGTCTATTGATGGTTTAATCAGCGGATGTCCTGTACCATTAATGTATGCCCATAATATGGATGATCCTCGTTCTCCTTATAATCTGACAATGCAATCTGATACGATTGGATCAGATGCAGGAATTACTTGTCGCCGTTTAGGGTTTGATTCACCAAAAGCATTTGCAGATTGGATCGCAGAAGATGCCTTAATCCGCCAAAAAATTCCCTTTCACCAGCAAATGATGTGGCAAAAAATCATCAGAGATCAAACCCGCGTTGGACGGGTCAAACAACGATTATTACGTCCTTTTGTTGAGCCTAAAGTTTAATCAATCTATTCGTCAAATCACTATGCCATCAATGAAGCAGAAAGCCATTTGGGGAACCATTTGGACTATCGGGGGGTATGGAAGCAGTCAAGCTTTACGACTAGCTGGAAACTTAATTCTCACTCGTTTATTAGTGCCAGAATTATTCGGTTTGATGGCATTAGTGCAGACTTTCATTACGGGTTTAATACTCTTTTCTGATTTAGGAATTCGTCCTGCCATTATCCGCAGTAGTCGGGGTGACGATCCGGTTTTTCTCAATGTTGCTTGGACATTACAAGCCATTCGAGGGATTTGGATTTGGTTACTTTGTGTGGTGATTGCATGGCCACTGGCTCAATTTTATCAAGATCAAAGACTGATTTGGCTGATTCCAATTGTTGGCTTGGGTGCATTACTTTCTGGCTTTGATTCGACATCTCTCGCCACTATAAACCGTAAAGTTGAGACGGGTAAACTGATTCGATTTGAATTTATAATTCAGGCAGTCAGTCTGGTTGTTATGGTGGTTTGGGCCTATTTTCGTCCGAGTATTTGGGCGTTATTAGGAGGAAATCTGGTCTCGCATCTCCTTAAATTATTTTGGAGTCATCGCTTATACCCAGAAGTCAAGAATCGTTTTGCTTGGGACAAATCGGCGGCTGAGGAACTGTTTTCCTTTGGGAAATGGATTTTTATCTCTACAATTATGACCTTTTTAGCCGGACAAGCAGATCGATTAATTTTGGGTAGGCTTTTTTCCTTAGAACTTTTAGGACTGTATACCGTTGCTTTTACCCTGGCGGATTTACCTCGACAGGTGATGTTGAAAGTAACCAGTCAAGTGATGTTTCCGATTATTTCCCAATATATGCATTTGGGACGCAGCGAACTTCGAGAAAAGATTCTTAAAAAACGTTGGTTTTTATTAATTGGATTAGCGGTTCTGGTTACAATTTTAGCAAGTTTTGGTGACTTTTTAATCCTATTTTTGTATGATGATCGATATGATCGAGCGGCTTGGATGTTACCGGTTTTAGCAATTGGATTATGGCCGCTATTATTATCAATCACTATTAATAACGTTTTATTTTCCATCGGTAAACCCATTTATATTGCAATAGGAAATGCTTTAAAGTTTATTTATATGATTACTTTACTGCCGTTAGCCTACTCCAGATTTGGCATCGGGGGAGCCATATTTGTTATAGCATTTAATGATATTTTGCCCTATTTTGTCGTTAACTATGGGTTATGGAAAGAGAAGATATCCGGCTTATTACAAGACTTACAAGCGACTTTAATTTTCATTGGTTTACTGGCACTAACTCTATTTGCTCGTTATAGTTTAGGCTGGGGATTACCGATTTCAAGCTTATTATCAACCTAATAAAGTTAACTTAAAACTTCATACATTGCCCAAATTGCCATCGCCCTTAAATAATGACTGGCGCGGAATGTTCCTTCAGGGGTAATGGCTTCTGGCGTGCGAAATTGTAAGCCATTTTCATAAATTTGTTGAACGACAATTTCAGCAATTTCTAAGCCTTGGGATTTCATTCCCATCTGAATTAAAAAAGCCGCTAAACCAAAGTTAATCCCTGTCCAAACTTCTAAAGGATGCGTATCTTCTGGATGAACAGGATCGCCATTGGGTTTTACGCCATTAGCCGCGCCAAATTGACCGTTATGGAAGTTTTTAAAGCAAGATTGATAGATGGTATTTAAGGTGGGAAGAATGGTTTCTGACGGCACAATATCGGGTAATTCTAATAATCGGGCATAAAATTGACCACAGAGTTGATCTGCCATCACTACATCCGATCCACTCTCACTATCGAGTTGATAATATTCACCATTCCAGAGAGTTTTTTGATACACTAAACGGCTTTTATTTAACCATTCTTCGTAAGTTGAAATGACACTGTCAGGTGTGGGATGAAGTTCAAAAGATTGTGTTTTTAATTCATTAGCAATGGCAATCATTGCTTCTAATGCTGCTAACCATAAACCCCCACAATAAGCACTAATTCCTTTTAATTGCCAATCATCAAACGTTTGATCGGGTGCGCCACTATTTTCGGGGATTCCATCATTATCATAATCAAATTCTTTCAGATAGTTTAAAGCTGCAACTAACGATGACCAACACTCTGCTAAAAACGGATAATCTGTACTACCCGTTAATTTAAAATCTCGATAAACTTGTAAGACAAAATCACAGGCTAAATCCTTCCAAAGATTACAATCTTGATAACTGGTGTAGTTGGTTTTCTCCCAGGGATGTTCATTTGGCGCACCTAAATCATGAGGCGTAGCATTTCTGGCTTTACGAATGGCTTGTGCTTGATTGTACCCAATAATTCTCGGGGTTTTATCTTCTGTGGGAATCGCTTTTGCAAAGGCTAATAAGACTGTTTTTTCTAACGCTGGCCATAGTTTTAAGAGTGCAAATGAACCATATAATCTGACATCTAAACTTTCATACCAACGGTAATCTAAACATTCTAAAACAGCAAATTGACCTTTGGGATTTTCTTCATCTGCTGCCGTCCATAAAGTACCGCCATCTGTGAGGATATATAACTCATTAAACAGCGCCATTTTAAACCAACCCGGTAAATCTTCTCGGTTTAAAATCGGTTGTTGCCACGCCTGAATATTTTCTTGCCAGGTCTGATAATGCTTCATTGCGGTGCGAATAATCGACCAAGCATTTTTACCATTTCGCCCATAAAAATCAGTGTATCGACGATAATAATTAATATCAGAAGCAAACTCAGTTACGGGTAAATCCCAAGCAATAAAAAAGGGAACTTTGCGAGTTTTTCCGGGGCGTAATGTGAAGCGAACCGCTATTGCCGATGCCACCTGTTCATCATTTTTTGCTGGGGTTTCATCAATACTATCCAATAACGAACCATCTGTGGCAAAATACTGCCAAATGCTTTCACCATTTCCTTGAGGATTCCATCGAGTGTGATAATAGACTTCTACCGCCGGATTTGAAATAGTTGCAATCGCAATTTGTCCTTCTCCTTCCTGGATTTCATCTTGTGTACTAAACCGGGTCATTAAACAGCCAACTCGATGAAAATCTTCAACTAAACGATTAATATTTCCTGCACTTTCTTCCCAACGTGGTTGATAGTCATACACCGGACTACCATCATCTCGAACTTCAACCGTGGGGTTTTTAATCTTATTCGTAAACCAACCCACAATATTCTGCCAAGTTAATAATATACTTAAAGTAATCGGTTCATCTGTCGGATTATGAGCAATCCATTCAAAAATTGCAATGGGATAACTACTTTCTTGATAGTTTCCCGCCCAAATAGGGGATAATTGTTCACAACTTAACTGGGCTTTAAATACGTTTTTATAAACAAACCAACTGCGGGGATATAAGGCGTAATAAGTTCCGGTTTGTTCCTCTGTATTGGGGTACCATTTCCAAGTCGATAAACAGTCATATTCCGGCGGTTGAGTCGATAAAGCATAAGCCTGAGATTTGCCGTTTACTTCTTCATAAATACTAAATTGACAACTGGGAAGGGTGGAAAAAATATGTTCACCGCCATCAAGATGCCAGAGGTTGAAGTCCCCCCGCGAAGATCGACCGATACATCCCGCGCCAAACCCTCCCAACGGCATTCCATGCCAAGGGCCATCATCAAGGTTACTACTGTAGCGAACAGTATAGGGTTTTTCCCAGCCTAGACCAATTGGACGCTTCCAAGCCTCTGGGGGGATGTTGTGAGTGGTTGGTTGATTGATCATGGGTTTATTGTACCCCTGAGGGTTCATATCTTGATCGCAATAGAAAAATTTAGGTTACGGATGTTTTATTAATACTCTTAATTAGGATTTCGATAATATAGCAATTCAGTTTTTATTTGTAAACTGCATTGCCCCCATTTTTGGGGGCTTAGATTGAGCGATTTTTCGCGCGTTCAAGTAACATTGCTATATTACTATTTATTATTATTTCAGTGATACCTAATAGAATACAAAGAATTAATTTAGGAGAAGTCGTTGAAATGTTT
This sequence comes from uncultured Lyngbya sp., assembly GCA_964434975.1. GTDB lineage: Bacteria > Cyanobacteriota > Cyanobacteriia > Cyanobacteriales > Microcoleaceae > JAAURB01. The sequence goes on along the minus strand of CAYSWY010000008.1, from coordinate 79,500 downwards.
GTTCTTCTCCTGAAATCTTTTAATTCTGCTTCTCAATTTGAGTTAAAGGTACAGATGCAGACTTTTTAGGACGGCTAAATAACTTAAAGTAAGTAGAAACGCAAAATTCTTTAATGGGAAATAGGATAAAAGTTAGGGGATTAATGGTTACAATAATAGTTCGCACATCAGATTGCGCCTGTTTAACAATTTTCTGGGCGACTTTCTCTGCCGACATCACGCCAATGGGATTTAAGTTACTTTTAAACGGCCCTAAAATCAGTTTGCGAATCACACAAGGTGCATCTAATCGTCGTAATGTAATTAAATCGCCTAAAGTTCGTTTACTGAGTTCATATAATGGACTCAAAGCCGGAGAAACTTCTGCTTCTGAGGTATTCACCCAAACTTCTTTACGAGCAACTTGTATATTTGTTTTAACGGTTTTTAAAAATAGTTCTAATAGTCGCAAACTGGAAAAAGTATTGACTTCGTAAGATTGAGTAATGGCTTCAGGTGTGCGTTCTCCATGCACATTAATTCCATGATTGAGAATCAAAATATCAACAGTTTCTAATAACTCAGCTAATTGTTCTTCTTCTCCCACTTTCCAAGTCACCGTTTTAACTGAAATTGATTCTTTTTCTCCTTCAATGGTTACCGTTTGCGGCTGAGAGGTTAAAGCAATAATTTTGGCATTTGCGGCTTGAAGCTGCTGTAATAATGCGGTTCCTAATGTGCCGGATGCACCCGTGACTGCAACGGTTTTTCCCTTTAATGAAAGTGCTGTTCCCATGAATTGATCTAAAGCGGTAAATGTGCCACAAAAATAAGCGTTTTGATTATCAAAATGATGTCGCCAATGATAAGGACGGTTAACCAACCAACGAGACGGCGGTGTAGAAAATTCTCCCGGTAAATGAGTCAGATCTGTTAATTCATCCATGCCGTGAATACCCATTCCTCGGGCAATTGCAGACAGCAAGAAACCCGACGTATACACACACCCCACCAAGGCAAAATTGGACTGTTGAGGTTGCCAATAATGCACCGCTTGCCAAAATCCTAAACTAAAGGCCAACATTACTAGCGCTTCTGGGACATCATTATACCAGTGGGCTTGGCGGTAAATGGTCTCATTAACCGGGGTAAAATCTCGCCGAAATACCCGATGATGCCAGACGTGTAGCCGATACAACGGTGCCCACAGATGTGCCAGGACGTGATAAATGTCCCGTACTAGTTCTACCCAAACAACAGAAGCTAAACCCCAAGCTAAATTAACGATCCAAGAAATCAGCATATGGTTAAATTGACGAGTCCCCGTGATAAATTGATATAAAATAGCAATCGCATGATAACACTTTGAACTCATCCCTGACAGCGTATCTTCCGAGAGGTTAGAGGATACTGGCGATCGCAATTCAACTGGCTTTAAATAATTTATCAGTTTAAAATCCGATCAAGTTGTAGTTATCGTAGTATTGGATATAGATTCTGCCGTTGTAATTGCTGTCGTTGTTGATCGCGCAGCCATTGTTGATATTGTTGGTGTTTTTGTTGATTATGAAGTTGTTGTTGATAGTTGAGTGGTTGTCGATCTAGCTGCCACAATTGCCGATCTTGAAGTTGTTTATCTGAGTCCAATTGTTTATCCATCTCTATTTTTAGGATTGGAGTTTCTTCAGAATTTGTCGTCTCCAAAGAATTTGCCGTCGCCATTACCGCAGTACTTGCTAATAATGTTAGAGACAGTAATGATGTATTGAATAGTTGATTTGATAGATGCAACATCAGCTTTTATCCTAATATTCTTCGTGAACTTATCCGAATAGTAATATAGTAGCAAAAAGTGCTAGTGTGTTGACATATTTCAGTCACGAAGAATTAGCATTTTACCTAACCCCTAAAACCTAAAACCTAACCCCTAAAACCTGTGTATTAGCGAATATCTTGATAAAATTGTTGTAGCTTATCAGCAGATACTCCCATTCCCCACAATAAGCCAATATAAAGATAAATCAAATTCGCTTTAAATGCACCCCAACGAACTAGACGGCGATCGCTGGTATACACCATACGGTTAACTAAATGAATCCGTCCATATTGCACCAGTTTACGACAGAGATCCGCATCTTCCATAATGGGTAAATTCGGATCGTATCCGCCACAATTCCAAAATGCTTGACGACGACAAAATATAACCTGATCGCCAAATAAGACTCGTAAGCCTTTTAAAAATAGGTACGGATGAAACAATAAAGGTGCATAATACGTTTTTAAGACATTGTGTAATGAAGTTCCCCAGCGTGTTGTTTGAGTCCCCATCATCACAGAAATAAATCCACCGCCAACAATATTAGAATGATTCAGAGTTTGAGTAATAATATTCACTAAATCATCTGGAACTAATGTATCGGCATGAACAAAGCAGAATACATCCCCAGTGGCAACTTTTGCGCCATAATTCATTTGAACAGAACGTCTGCGTATCGGACAATAAACCACCTTAACACCCGCCGCTAAAGCGATATTGACAGTCTCGTCTTCACTCTGGCTATCTACCACAATAATCTCGTGAGGCTGAGGATTCAGTAACTGTAAATACTTTAATGTTCGGGGTAAACAACTGGCTTCATTCAGTGTGGGAATAATGATCGAAACCCGCAGCATAATCAACAATCACGCAAAACCTATTATCAGTGTAGAATATTTAGGTCGTTTAGGGTATGGGTTGAATGTTTAGCGCCTTGTTTATCCCAAGCCATCGCCTCAGTCGGACAATGGCTACGCCAACGTTATTTGTGTTTTCTACAATTGGCTTGTTTTCAGGGTTTAATTTTCCTATAGCAAAATGTTCTATTCCTGATTTAAAATCAGATTGCAATCATCGTTAAACTGACGAAATATGATCAAGTCTGTGACAACCTGGAAGCAGTTCGGAATTTTTACTCTGTTGGGTTTACTCCTGAGTTGGACTGTAAGCTGTACGAATTTAACGGCAAACAATTCAGAGGATGGACGGCAACCCGTAGAATTTTGGACTATGCAACTTCAACCCCAGTTTAATGACTATTTTAATCAGATCATTGCTAATTTTGAGGCGGAAAATCCGGATCTAAAAATTCGTTGGGTCGATGTACCTTGGTCAGCCATGGAAAGTAAAATTCTGGCTTCAGTTTCTGCCAATACGGCACCCGATCTGGTGAATTTAAACCCGGATTTTGCTTCATTATTAGCCGAACGAAATGCCTGGTTAGACTTACAAGAACAGGTCTCTGATGAAGTGCGATCGCAATATTTACCGAATATTTGGGCAGCCAATCAAATTAAAACCTGTCAAGCAGAATGTAAAACAACCACATTTGGTTTACCGTGGTATTTAACCACTGACATTACTATTTATAATCAAAATATATTCAAACAAGCAGAGATTACTCAACCGCCCACGACTTACGAACAATTGGCTGAAGTTGCCCAGCAAATCCGAGAAAAAACAGGTAAATATGGCTTTTTTGTTTCTTTTGTCCCGGAAGATTCGGCTCAAGTTTTACAATCTTTAGTACAAATGGGCGTGAAGTTAGTAGATGAAAATGGTAAAGCTGCATTTAATAGTTTAGAAGGAATCGCAGCGTTTGAATATTGGGTTAATTTATATCAAAATGATCTGATTCCTAGAGAAGTTTTAACACAAGGACATCGTCGCGCGATTGAATTATATCAAGCTGGAGAAATTGCTATTTTAACCTCAGGTTCGCAGTTTTTAAATGCAATCTCAATTAATGCCCCCGATATTGCTAAAGTCTCTCTGCCAGCCCCTCAAATCACAGGAAAAACCAATCAAAAAACAGTGGCGGTGATGAATGTTGTCATTCCTCGTAATAGTAACCAACCCGAAGATGGACTGAAGTTTGCTTTATTTTTAACCAATAGTACGAATCAAATGGCATTTGCTAAAGCAGCTAATGTTTTACCTTCTACAACTGAAGCCTTAAATCATCCTTATTTTAAAACAGCTACAAGTGAACAAACTCAAACCGATGAAGCCCGAGTGATTAGCGCCCAACAACTCAAACAAGCAGAAATATTGATTCCTCCCATGGAAAATTTAAA
>CAYSWY010000008.1:0-75308 GCA_964434975.1 uncultured Lyngbya sp. | reverse complement strand
TAGACAGTATGAATCAGGGGAAGTTCTCCATTTGATTCTATTTTACGACGGAGTAAACGAACTTGCGCCGCCAGAACATTACTACTGGGTTGCTGTTGATTTCCCCAGAGATAATGATGAATTTGTTGATGGGTTAAAACCTGTCCGGGGTGTTGCATAAAATAAGCTAGTAGTTGGGTTTCTTTTTCCGATAAATCAATCGTGCGATCGCCACGATACGCTAATTGATTATTTACTTCTAAAGTTAAATCTTCTACTTGTAAGTGTTCAGAAACCGTTGTGCTTTCTAAAGACTGAGAACGACGTAATAAAGCCCGAACTCGCGCTAAAAGTTCTCGCAGTTCAAACGGTTTTATAATATAATCATCTGCCCCGGCATCGAGTCCCAGCACTCGATCATCTAATGTATCTTTTGCAGTTAGAAATAAGATCGGAGTTTGAGACGCACGAGAACGCAACGTTTGACAAATCTCTAAGCCTGATTTGTGAGGCAACATCCAATCTAAAATCAGTAAATCATAGCTATAATTACAGGCAAGTTGTTGACCAACAATCCCATCATCAGCCACATCAACCTGATATCCTTCGCGAGTTAAGACCCGTTTCAAAGGATAAGTTAGTTCTGCTTCGTCATCAACTAAAAGAATCCGCATACATATTCACCGAGACAGCGAGACAGCGAGACAGCGAGTCAGGAGTTAGGAGTCAGACGTAGAGATTGACATGTAACGTCTGTACAGGTGGCACGGAAAGTGTTTTTATGCCTACTTGCCTACTTTAAAAAGATTTTCACTTCACGGCGTAGAAGTATTGCTAGATCAATCTTTTTTACCATGAAATAGATCCATATATTCTAATTCTTGATCCGCGTCTGCGATCCATTCTTGCATGGCGGGTAATTTCCAGATTGCCTCTGCATATTCCTGGCTAATCGGCCCTAATTTAACATCATAGGTGATAAACCGAGAAACCACAGGGGCAAACATGGCATCAGCGATAGAAAACTGTCCAAATAACATGAGTCCGCTTGCGCCATAGGTTTGACGACAATTTCGCCATAGGGTCATAATTCGATCAATATCGGCTTGTACTTCTAGTTTCACACCTTCGCCGGGATAACGTCCCCGACAGTCCATCGGCATCTGCATCCGTAAATTCATAAAACTGGCATGCATCTCGTGACTCACAGATCGCGCTACTGCCCTGGCTTGGGGGTCACTTGGCCATAAATGAGGTGCAAAGTTTTCGGCGATATATTCACAAATGGCTAAAGACTCCCAAATCACTAAATCTCCATCTAACAATACTGGCACTCGTCCAGAGGGGGAATAACGGCGAATTTGTTGATAGGTATCGGGTGTATTGAGGGGAATGCGAATTTCTTTAAAGTCTAGTCCCCCTTGCTTCATCGCTAACCAAGGTCTTAAAGACCAAGAGGAATAGTTTTTATTGCCAATAACCAGAGTCAATTGAGTCATAATCTGGTACAAGTAAATGGAACAAGTGAAAAGTTAGTTGAGGCGATCGGCTGGCTCACCTAGACGAGTGCAGTCTGCATCGATAGGCATTTAAAATGATTACCGTCGCACTTCCCAAAGGCGCTTTACTTAAAGATAGTATTCGCCTGTTACAATCAGTTGGACTGGATTTTAGCGCATTTTTAGATTCTAGTAACCGACAACTGCAAATTGACGATCCCACACAAACCGCAAAAGGCTTATTGGTGCGGGCGCAAGATGTCCCTGTGTATGTTGAATACGGTCAGGCGCAGATGGGGATAGTCGGTTATGATGTTCTGCGGGAAAAACAGCCCCAAGTTGCGTCCTTAGTAGACCTGAAATTTGGTCACTGTCGCTTATCTGTTGCTGTTAAAGAGTCAAGTTCTTATCGACGACCTGTCCAACTTCCGCCCCATAGCCGAGTGGCCTCAAAGTTTGTCCACTGTGCGAGTGAGTATTTTGATAGTTTAGATTTGCCTGTGGAAATTATACCCCTTTATGGTTCAGTAGAATTAGGGCCGATTACGGGAATGTCTGAGGCCATTGTGGATTTAGTCTCAACCGGGAAAACACTACAACAAAATGGTTTAGTTGAGATTGAAGTGTTGTTTGAAAGTACCGCCCAATTAATTGTTCATCCCCTCAGCTATCGACTCAATACCGGGGGAGTTTCTCAGTTAGTGGATAAAATCCGTACTCAGGACGTTGTCACAGTGTAGGTTATGATTCCTTGAGCGGTTATTGCTTATGGGTCAAAAGTCATTCCTGAGCAACTCAGTTGTGACAACAGTTGCCTTTGCCTCTGGCAAACCGTTGAGGCTCAGGGTGCAAACCTCGTTTCGGTGTTGCTGCAAATGACTGACAACAAACAACGAAGAACTAAATTAGTTCGGAAATTGCGACTTGTTCAGGGTCGAAAAGCTCTGTCCTAGGCTGTTACAATAAATCAATATCTATAAATTAGCTTTGTCACAGCCGGTTCAATTATAAAAAAGGTATTGGAATTATGGGATTTTTTGATTCAGAAATTGTTCAAGCAGAAGCGAAACAGTTATTTGAAGATTACCAGTCTTTAATTAAACTGGGGGGTGATTACGGTAAATTTGACCTCGAAGGGAAGAAAATTTATATTGAACAAATGGAAGCGATTATGGATCGCTATCGGGTGTTTATGAAACGATTTGAACTATCAGAAGATTTTACCGCTCAGCTCACCATGGAGCAATTGAAAACTCAGTTAAATCAATTTGGCATGACTCCTGAACAAATGTTTGGTCAAATGCATCAAACCTTAGAACGGATGAAATCCGAATTAAATCGATAGTCATCTAAGAAATGATTTCCTGTTAAAATACTTTGTCTGACTCGGATAAAGCGCTTTAATGTTAGAACAGATTAAAATTAACATCGGGCCCGCGATCGCCCCAGGCGCTCGGCTAGAGTCTGAGAGAACTTGAGCTGATCCTTTAAAAAGACTCAAGTAAATTGCTACAATTTCAACATCGATTTCCCGCTCGGCTAACCCGGCTAAAATCAACGTATGACTAATGTCCCTGTTTCTCAGATTCGGAATTTTTCAATTATTGCTCACATCGATCACGGCAAGTCAACCTTAGCCGATCGTTTACTCCAAGACACGGGCACTGTAACCGCCCGAGACATGAAAGAACAGTTTCTCGACTCGATGGATCTAGAACGAGAACGGGGCATTACCATTAAGTTACAGGCCGCCCGGATGAACTACACGGCGAAAAATGGCGAGTCGTATGTTCTGAATTTAATTGATACACCCGGACACGTAGACTTTTCTTATGAAGTGTCGCGATCGCTGGCAGCCTGTGAAGGAGCATTGTTGGTGGTTGACGCTTCTCAAGGGGTAGAAGCCCAAACCTTAGCCAATGTCTACTTGGCGCTAGAACATGATTTAGAAATTATCCCCGTTTTAAATAAAATTGATTTACCAGGCGCAGAACCGGATCGGGTGAAGGCAGAAATTGAAGAAATTATTGGCTTAGACTGTTCAAATGCTATTCTGGCTTCGGCTAAAGAAGGAATTGGGGTAGATGAAATTTTAGAAGCCATTGTCCATCGTGTCCCCCAGCCCAAAGATACCGTTTCAGAGAAATTACGGGCATTAATTTTTGATAGTTATTACGATAGCTACCGTGGGGTGATTGTCTATTTCCGGATTATGGATGGTGCGCTGAAAAAAGGCGATCGCGTCCGGCTGATGGCATCGGCAAAAGAATATGAGATCGATGATATTGGGGTACTGTCTCCGACGCAAAAACCCGTTGATCAACTCCACGCAGGGGAAGTGGGATACTTATCCGCCGCAATTAAGGCCGTTGAAGATGCTCGAGTTGGGGATACGATAACTTTAGCCAATCAGCGGGCTGATGTTGCCTTACCGGGCTACACAGAAGCCAAACCGATGGTATTTTGTGGCTTATTCCCCACCGATACCGACCAGTTTCCCGATTTACGAGAAGCGTTAGATAAGCTGAAACTGAATGATGCGGCTTTATCCTATGAACCTGAAACCTCTAGTGCGATGGGGTTTGGGTTTCGTTGTGGGTTCTTGGGATTATTGCATATGGAGATTGTCCAAGAACGCTTAGAACGGGAATATAATTTAGATTTGATTGTGACCTCCCCAGCAGTGGTTTATCGCGTGACGACCAATACTGAGGGAGTATTACTCATTGATAATCCCAGTACTCTCCCCGACCCGAATCACCGTGAGAAAATTGAAGAACCCTATGTGCGGGTGGAAATGATTACCCCAGAAGAATATGTTGGGACGTTAATGGATTTGGGACAAACGCGCCGGGGTGAGTTTAAAGATATGCGCTATCTCACTCAAGGACGCACCACGTTAGTCTATGAGCTCCCCTTGGCCGAAGTCGTAACGGACTTTTTTGATCAGATGAAATCCCGTTCTCGTGGATATGCCAGTATGGAATATCATTTGATTGGTTATCGAGAAAATCACCTCGTCAAACTCGATATCATGATTAACAAAGACCCGGTTGATTCCCTCGCGATGATTGTCCATCGAGATAAGGCTTATAACGTCGGTCGGGCGATGGCCGAGAAGTTAAAAGAATTGATTCCTCGTCATCAATTTAAGGTGCCGATTCAAGCAAGCATTGGGAGTAAAGTGATTGCGAGTGAACATATTCCGGCATTACGAAAAGATGTACTGGCAAAATGTTATGGGGGTGACATTAGTCGGAAGAAAAAACTGTTACAAAAACAAGCAAAAGGAAAAAAACGGATGAAGGCGTTAGGTTCAGTTGATGTTCCTCAAGAAGCCTTTATGGCAGTTTTACGGCTCAATCAAGATAGCTAAATTTTTATCATTTTTGATATGAGTACATCATTTGATACGGAACTGGGTAATCTAAAATGTAATGGTTTACTCATACCGTAAACCCCACTCAATGTACCAAACTTTATGACGTAAGCATTGCTTCGTCCGAATTCCAATGTTATGCTGGGTACTAGCTCAATGCTAGTATCAATCATATAAAATCAGGGTGTAACGTAGAGCAGGAGCTGGATCTATTTTAATAGATCAAAGTTTACGTTCATGATTTTTGTAACATTGTACTGCCCTCTACAATTACATAGGTTAGCATGAGAATTCTAGTTACAGGCGGCGCTGGTTTTATTGGATCTCACTTAATTGATCGCTTAATGGCGCAAGGACATGAGGTGATTTGCCTGGATAATTTTTTTACAGGTACCAAGAACAATCTCCTTAAATGGATCGGTAATCCTTACTTTGAATATATTCGCCATGATATTACAGAACCGATTCGGATAGAAGTCGATCAAATCTATCATTTAGCTTGTCCGGCTTCTCCAGTCCATTATCAGTATAATCCGGTGAAAACCGTCAAAACCAGTGTGATGGGAACCCTAAATATGTTGGGGTTGTGTAAGCGGGTTCGTTCCCGGATTTTGCTGGCTTCTACTTCTGAAATTTATGGCGACCCGAGTGTGCATCCTCAAACTGAAGACTATTGGGGTAATGTTAACACAATCGGGATTCGGAGCTGTTATGACGAAGGGAAGCGAGTCGCTGAAACTCTCTGCTTCGACTACCATCGCTCTAATGGTGTAGATATCCGGGTTGCTCGTATTTTTAATACTTATGGGCCACGGATGTTGGAAAATGACGGTCGAGTTGTCAGCAACTTTATTGTCCAAGCCTTACGGGGAATTCCGTTAACCGTTTATGGAGATGGTTCTCAAACTCGCAGTTTTTGCTATGTTTCTGACTTAGTAGACGGACTGATGGCTTTGATGAATGGGGACTATATCGGGCCGGTTAACTTAGGGAATCCTAATGAATATACGATTTTACAGTTAGCTGAAAAAATTCAGGGTATGATTAATCCAGATGCTGAAATTCAGTATAAACCCCTGCCCCAAGATGACCCCAAACAACGTCAACCCGATATTACTCGTGCGAAAACTTACTTAAATTGGGAACCTACCGTTCCGCTAAACGATGGATTGAAGCTGACGATTGAAAATTTCCGAAATCGTAAAAACAGCGAACAATCTAGCTAATAGACAATTCTAATAGACCAGGGTGTAGAACACCAGAGAATTAACGAAAATCCGAATCCAGATTTTGTTGATGCAATGGGAATCTATAAAACCAGTAAGGTTGAATCTATTCCCTAGATTTAAGTTAAGTTTATTTTTGAACTGAAGGAGATCCCTACCTATGCGTGTTTGTGTAATTGGTACTGGATATGTTGGCTTAGTAACAGGTGTATGTTTATCCACTATCGGCCATGAAGTAATTTGTATCGATAACAACGAAGAAAAAGTAAAATTAATGAAATCTGGGCAATCCCCCATCTATGAACCCGGATTGTCAGAGTTAATGAAAGCTTCTACAGAATCCGGCCGCTTATCCTTTAGCAGCGATCTCAAAGAAGGTGTTGATCATGGTGATATTTTATTTATTGCAGTTGGAACCCCAGCATTACCCAATGGAGAAAGTGATACCCGCTACGTAGAAGCCGTTGCTCGGGGAATTGGTTCTAACTTAACCACAGGTTATAAGGTGATTGTCAATAAGTCCACCGTACCGATTGGTTCAGGAGACTGGGTACGGATGATTGTCCTCGATGGTGTGGCTGAACGGCAAAAAGAAGAAGGGCGATCCGGTCAGATTGAAGCAGAATTTGATGTGGTGAGTAACCCTGAATTTTTGCGGGAAGGTTCTGCAATTGATGATACCTTTAACCCTGATCGGATTGTTCTGGGTAGTACCAGTTCTAAAGCCATCAGCATGATGCAAGAACTCTATACTCCGATTGTAGAACGGAAGTTTGCTAAAGATGCGTCTTTACCCCCTGTCCCCGTCGTGGTGACTGACTTAAGTTCAGCGGAGATGGTGAAATATGCCTCTAACTCTTTCCTAGCCACCAAGATTAGCTTTATTAACGAAGTCGCGAATATTTGCGATCGCGTTGGCGCAGATGTTACCCAAGTGGCAGCCGGGATTGGTTTAGATTCTCGCATTGGCGAGAAGTTCCTGCAAGCTGGGATTGGCTGGGGGGGTTCATGTTTCCCGAAAGATGTCGCTGCTTTAATTCACACGGCAGATGACTACAACTACAACGCAGAACTGTTAAAAGCAGCCGTTGAAGTCAACAAACGTCAGCGCGTATTAGCGATTGAAAAACTCCAGCAAGTCCTGAAAATCTTAAAAGGAAAAACGGTGGGTTTACTGGGTTTAACTTTCAAACCCGATACAGACGATATGCGGGATGCACCGTCTTTAATTATGATTGAGCAACTCAATCGTTTAGGCGCAAAAGTGAAGGGGTATGACCCAATTATTGCTCAGTCCGGAATCCGTCATGGCTTATCTAATGTCATTGTTGAGACTGATCCGGAATTATTGGCAGATGGTTGTGATGCTTTGGTGTTAGTGACTGACTGGAAACAATTTAAGACGCTAAACTATGGCAAAATGGCGAAATCTATGCATTCTGCGTTTATGATTGATGGTCGTAACTTCTTAGATAAAGAAGCGTTAGAAGCGGTTGGTTTCCAATACTACGGTATCGGACATTAATCCTCAACACTAAGATCTGATTGGGAGGCACGGCAATGTCGTGTCTTCTTTTATTTGAAGGGGTATACCAAAGAATGAGAGAGTTAGAATAAAGTATAAGCTGTCATTCCCGTGTGGTCCCCGCCTGCAAGGTTGGGACAGGGAATCCATAATGATCTATGTCAATAGTCAATTCGTTCTCTACAATATATAATTTAAAATAGATTATATTACTCTTGATTATTTTATAATAGCAACATTAGCGTTAATTTTTATCTTTTCTATTAATAGAATGAGCGATCTACAATTTGATATTGCCATTATTGGGGCAGGAATAGCCGGATTAACCTGTGCTAAAGCGCTACAGAAAGCAGGTTATACTGTTGTTATTTTAGAAAAATCTAGAGGAGTGGGGGGACGAGTTGCGACTCGTAGAATAGATAATTATCGTATGGATCATGGGGCGCGATATCTTGAACCCATTGGGGATAATGTTGAGAATTTAATTCAAATTATGCAGCAACAAAATAGCTTAAATTTATGGACAAAGACGCTGTATGAATATCAAGAGAATCAGTTAAAACCTGCATCGAATCAATCTCCTAAATATATTGCTGCGGGTGGTATGAATGCAGTGGGTCAATTTTTAGCTACAGGTTTAGAAACTTGGTTTAATCGTCGGGTGATTGATCTCAATATTACTTCCAATAAAACTTGGCATTTGTCTTTAGAACAAACCCATAGAAGCGCAAAAGATAAACCCTTAGAAGTTGAAGCAAAGTTAGTAGTTTTTGCGATTCCTGCGCCTCAAGCTTTGACATTATTAGAATCCCTAGAATCTCAACTTTCCTCCAGTTTTGTTCAGTCTATTCGTTCTGTTGAATATGATGCTTGTATTACGGTAATGGCTGGTTATTCTGATGAGTATAAGTCTGCATTTTTAAATCGTGAAATAGACTGGAAAGCCGTAATATTTCCTGAGGATAATATTTTAGATTGGGTGGGGTTAGATAGCAGTAAACGCAATGATTCTCAATCGCCAACGGTTGTGATTCAAAGTACTGCAAATTTTGCTAAAACCTATCTTGATACGGTTGATTTAGAACCTATCGGTAACTCATTAATTCAAACCGCAGCCACTCACTTAATGCCAGAGTTAAATCATCCAGAATGGATAAAAATTCATCGCTGGCGATATGCATTTTGTCGTCAATCTTTGCCAGAATTTTATTTACAAACTACTATCCCTTTACCATTAGTTTGTATCGGGGATTGGTGTGGCGGAGAACAAATCGATGGTGCTTTAGCTTCAGGAAAGGCTGCCATAAATTGGATTAAACAGTCTGTGAATTAACTCAGTTGCTGAACTTATGATAGATGAATATTAGGCATATAAATAAAATAATATTTATGCTCTATAAGTTATTTTAAACTAGAATAAAAACCTAAATAGAGTATAATAAATACCGAATAAGCTGATATTTTTTATGATGTAAAACGATGTTTTAAAAGGGTAAACAACCACCCGCTCAAAAGACATCCAATGCCATAATAAATAAAGTCTGAAAATACAAACGTTGTTCCCAGTAGCATACGGCCAAGGAAAGTGCCTCGAATAGCTTCTAAAAATGGAGGATGCCAGAGTTGTAATATTTCCAGAAAAACATTCACGATTAACACCCAAAATGCTACCTTTTTCGGATTAAAATCAGGTTGAATTAGTAAAATCAAAGCCGTCCACGCAATGATATATAAGATGCCACCGAAGGAATTATTAATCCACTCCTGAAATAGACCTTGATAATATTTACTAAAAATCCCGAAAGGAATCAAGAAAATTAAAATATATAATAAAATTAAGCGATATTTTTTCATATTAATTCAGAGAAAAATAATAATATCTCAGTTAAAAATTAACCCATGACAGCAGTAAGCCAAAACACCTAATTTACATCGGTAGCCGTTCAGTTCTGCTACCCTTACTATTATGGGATCAATGATCAGTCTGTGGTTAAGTGATGATTCCCAAATGTTCAATTGTTAAAATTGATCTGTTTAGGGTTTATATCTAACCCACGGTCAAATAATGCACCAATTCCTGTGGCAGTCAATAGACTGAAGCAATGCCGGAATACCTGCAACTCACAATGCCTAGAATATGATGAAACATCTTACAGGATTAACTGCGGCTGAAGTTGAGAAGAATCGCCAAACTCATGGCCAAAATCTTCTGACTCCTGGCAAACGAGACCCATTGTTGAAACAATTCTTAGAAAAGTTTGAAGATCCGATGATTCGGATTTTGATGATCGCAGCGGTAATTGCGATCGCAGTGGGTATTTACGACGGTAGTTATATCGAAGGCTTAGGCATTATTTTTGCAATTATTCTAGCAACAACGGTTGCATTTATCAACGAATACAAAGCCAATCAGGAGTTTGATATTCTCAATCAAGTTTCGGATGAAGTTCCGATTAAAGTGATTCGCGAGGACAGCTACACTACTATCCCCAAAAAAGATATAGTCGTGGGAGATATTGTCTTAATTGAATTAGGAGAAGAAATTCCCGCCGATGGTGAAGTGTTAGACGCGGTTTCTCTTAAAATTGATGAAGCTAGCTTGACCGGAGAGTCAGTTGCTGTGAGTAAATGGGCAGAAATTCCGTCAAATTTGAGTCATGATCCTGCTTATGCGGCGAACTTACTGTTGCGAGGAACAATTGTTTCTGATGGTCATGGTATTATGCAAGTCACGGCCGTTGGCGATCGCACAGAAATCGGTCAAACCGCCCGATCTATCTTAGATATTACCGAAGTTGAAACGCCTCTGAATCAACAATTAGACCGCCTCAGTCGATTAATTGGCGTATTTGGTTTGGGTATAGCGGTATTAATTGATATTGCTTTAGTGGGACGGGGTATTGTGACTCAAACCCTCGAGCTCAGCGGCGGACAATGGTACTTTGTCGGCTTGGTAATTTTAAGTTTATTAATTGTTATTTTACAAGTCTGGTTACCGATTGTTTACGATGGTTTAGAACTCAGCGGTATTGAGATTAAACTCCCTAGTTGGTTAGAACAACAGCATGGGTTAGATTATCTAAAAACAACCTTAATTGGGTTAGTTACGTTTGGTGTTGGTCTCGGCGTTGGATATTGGGGAGGATGGATACCTTCAGATCCCTATCAGTGGCTACCTGCAACCGCTGCCGGGGAATTTCTCACCTATTTTATGATTGCAGTTGCGGTGATTGTTGTGGCAGTTCCAGAAGGCCTTGCCCTCAGTGTTACCCTCAGCCTTGCCTATAGTATGGCAAAAATGACCCAACAAAATAATCTAGTGCGACGGATGCATGCCTGTGAAACCATTGGCGCTGCGACTGTGATTTGTTCGGATAAAACCGGGACATTGACCTTAAATCAGATGCAAGTCACGGAAGCCTATTTTCCCAGTTTACAACCTCAGAATTTACCTCAAACCCCACTGCTAATTGAAGCGATGGCTGTTAATAGTACCGCCAATTTAGAACGCCATGCCGATACCTCGCCGCGTCCCATTGGTAACCCCACAGAAGGGGCATTATTATTATGGCTAGATCAATATCAAATTGACTATCTACAAATCCGAAAACAATTTCAACTGACTCATCAGCTAGCATTTACCTCAGATCGTAAATACATGAGTACTTTGGGAATGTCTGCCAATAGCCATCAATCTACCCTTCATATTAAAGGCGCACCGGATATTTTACTGGAACATTGCAATCAAATTTTAACCGCAGACGGAATTCAAACCCTGACCCAACAAAAACGAAAATTTATTAGTCAAGAATTGAAAAATTGTGATTCTAATGGGATGCGTAGTCTGGGATTTGCCTATATTCCCGAACCGCAACTGCAGCAGCAAGAGATGGCCCTAGAAGACCATGAAGACTTAACCTGGTTAGGATTTGTGGCGATCGCAGATCCGGTGCGTCCAGAAGTGCCTGAAGCCGTCAAACGCTGTCAGAGTGCTGGCATCAGCGTTAAAATGATTACCGGAGATAGTCTACTTACCGCCGTCCAAATTGCCAGTCAGATTGGTATTATTACCGAAACGGATACCGCCGCCGCCTTTATCCGAGGCAAAAAACTACGGCAAATGGATGATGAGACGGCCACCGCTGCCCTTAAACAGATTAAAGTCATTGCCCGCGCCCGTCCCCAGGATAAACAGCGCATTGTTCGACTCTTGCAACAACAGGGAGAAGTGGTGGCTGTGACGGGGGATGGTACTAACGATGCGGCGGCCCTTAATCAAGCCCAGGTGGGACTGGCTATGGGTAGTGGTACATTTGTGACGAAAGAAGCCAGCGATATTATTTTACTAGATAACTCTTTTGGTAGCTTAGAAAAAGCCGTTTTATGGGGGCGATCGCTTTATCAAAATATTCAAAAATTCATCTTATTTCAACTCACAATTAATGTGGCGGCTTGTGCCTTAGCATTATTGGGGCCGTTTATTGGAATTGACCTTCCTTTTACCGTCACTCAACTGTTGTGGATTAACTTAATTATGGATACATTTGCCGCCCTGGCTTTAGCCACAGAACCGCCGAGTGAGATGGTGATGACAGTGCCGCCGCGTCGCAGTGATGCATTTATTATTTCTAAACCCATGGCAACTCAAATTTTAACCATGGCAAGTCTGTTTCTCATTTTAATGGTGATCTTTTTACGGGTGATTCAACAAGATCAGGTAATCACAGATTACGAATTGTCTCTGTTTTTCTCAACATTTGTCATGTTACAATTTTGGAATTTATTTAATGCCAAATGCTTCGGTCGTCCTCAATCTGTCTTGACTCACCTACTCGATAATGTCAGCTTTCTTGCCATTGCTGCCCTAATTTTTATCGGACAAATTGCGATTGTTCAATGGGGCGGATCATTTTTTAGAACCGTTCCTTTATCCTTATCCCATTGGTTAATTATTATTGGTAGTACTTCCCTGGTTTTAGTCCTGGGAGAATTACAACGAGGCTTTACTAATTGGACAACAAAAAAGGGTAATACTTCTCCTCAAAACACACAGCCTTTTGCTTCGTAACTGAGGAAACCTAAGTAAAAATAAAAAGGACACAAGTAGGCTTTGTGTCCAACGCGATCAAGTGTGTTTTTTATCTTAAATACTACCGTTTGACAATAATCCAAATTGCATGAATGATACCTGGAATATAACCCAACAATGTCAGCAGGATATTAATCCAAAATTGGGGGCCAATTCCAACTTGTAGAAAAACACCTAACGGTGGCAGAAAAATAGCAGCAATAATTCGGATAATGTCCATAATAATGTAATCTTCTAAAAAGAATTAAATGGTTTACTGTTGTTGATAGAAGCAAAGCTACAATATCATGTAAAACAAACTTACACCGATACTTTAATTCACTCGTCTAATCTATCAAAACTTTGTACAGAGTTACTATTAGTAGTAGCTTAACAGATATTTTTTGAAATATACATCTGCCTAAAGAAATAGAACTCAATAGAAACTGAATCACATCTTATTTTATACTTTGGCGATCATGATAACGTAATTTACCTTTTTGTACACTTATGAGTTGATGATCATTTTGAGGTAAATCAGCTAAATTAAAAGTCTCTCCTGGATATTTTCGCCAAACTTTATAATTCTTGAACGTCAGTGACCTTTGAGGTTCGCATTGTTCGGGAAAATGTTCTGCTAACACAAAATAAACCGCTCCTTGACCCATCACTTGAGCTAAACCTGCTTGATTCACCATTAAAGAAGTCCCTTCATCAATCCCAATTCCTAAAGCAATAGAAGTTTCTCCATCGCGAATTAATCGAGCTAAAAATGTCATTAAACGCCCCATGCGATCGCGCTGACTAAAATGAGTATCAATCACGGTATTTTCTAAATATTTCCAGTGAAAAAAATCATGAGTTAAATTAATATCTTCATAAGGATTAGATAATGCTTTTTTAGAGTAAGTACTATCCCCACAAGCATTAAATACAAAATCACTTTGAATCATGGCTCCGGCACTGGTTCCCCCAACAGCACCCCCACGATTTATGACTGATTTTACCGCTGTTTCTAGGGCTGTATTGCGATAGTTTCGGACATATTCACATTGATCTCCACCCGCAAAAAAAATCACTTCTGCTTGTCGAATGGCTTGAATAAAATCAGCATGATTAGCATCTTGTCGGCGAGAAATAATCAGAGTTTCTACAGAATCTACCCCATCCATTTGTAGAATCGGTTGATTATATCCATTATTTCCCGTATCTCGAATCACAACGACATCAACTATTGTTTGACAGTCTGTACAGCCTCGTACAGCATTAATCATCCATTGAATCGCAGAATCTACATCTATTCCTCCTCCCCCTAAGTTATAAACAAACCCCCATAAAGCCGGATTAACATCTTCTGGATTTCCACTTAAATAACGATTTAATTTTCCCTGGCTGGGAGTGGAAAAGCTGAGAGTAATGATCAGTAAAAATATTAAGATTAGGGATAGGATTATTATAAGATTGTCAGGCTTCTTCATTGACTGCTTATTTCTATCATATTTTAAAAATTTAGTTTAGTATAAAGTTGTTTTCTTCACTATTATTATTTTTTAGTTATAGCACTTGGCATCACTGTATAAGACAATTCTACATGATTAAATCCTCCGACAGCAAGCTGTTGCCAGAGCGCTAAGGGCTATAATTCTAACAATTAAAAACCTAATATTCTCAAACTTTGGTATTAACTTAATTGAACAACCGCTTGATTTTCGACTAAAGTTTCATCAGTTAATAAATCTTCAACTGTAATCCTTAAAAAACGCTGTTGATCCACCGTAAACAGAACTTTAATTCGATCACTGCCTGGATATCCGGGTGGGTTTAACTGAGCAATACTTCGTCCTTTATCTGTATCATTTAGCGTTTGAACTGCGGTTTGACCTGTGGTTAAAATTTGTGTAACCAGGCGATCGCCATCAAAGTATACCTCTGTTCCCCCTGTATCTGCGCCTAATTCTCCTAAGATTAATTCAATACTGGGTTGATTTTCTAAAGATGCGCCTAAGACTAATTCTACAGGTTCGCTCATGGGATAAGGTTGACCAGAATTAATAATCGGATGCCAATCCTGACGCTGTTCTCGTCGATTCCAGTACCGTACCCCGTAGCTATGATACAAAAAGTCTTCTATTTTTGTCCCTAAATCCAGTTGTAATGCGCCATGAGAAATGGCCTCAAAGGGTTTTTCACAGCGTATTTTTTCGGCTGCAAAATATTGTTGTACCCAAGTTTGTACGGCGGGAATTTGAACCGTTCCTCCCACCAGTAAAACGGCATCAATTTCTGCACTCTCAATGCCTTGACGACGCGCTTGTTGCAAAACTTGATTCAGAGCATTTTCTAAGCGATCAAAAAACTGATTTTGTTTCAGAATATCTTCAAATTGATCGCGATTTAATTGAAGCTGATACGTGTCTAATGTTTCGTCATCAAAATAAACTTCTGTTGCTTGAGTTTGCAGAGATAATTGAATCTTTAACCGTTCTGCTAAACGTGTGGTTAACGGTGTTTTAACTAATCCTTGAGTTTGAGCAAAATAATCAATTAACCAGCCATCAATATCCGATCCACCTAAATTTTGTCCGGCTTTTGCCAAAACACGGGCCGTTTTGATCTGTTGTCCGGAGGTTTCAGCAAAGGATTTTTGTCCCCACTTTAAGATAAATCCGAGAGGGGTTTTTTGAGGAGCGCCGTCACGTTGAACCAACGATATATCTAACGTCCCTCCGCCAAAATCGATCACGAGTAAGCATTCTTGATCGGCCAGTCCGTATCCTAAAGCAGCGGCTGTAGGTTCGTCTAACATCCGGACTTGTTCGACATTCAACTCAGCGCAGACTTGTCCTAACCATTGACGATAGGCTTCAAAACTATCAACCGGAACTGTAAAGGTTAAAGCCTCCACCGGCAGGGGAACGTCTCGAATAGAATGAATCACTTCCGTTAGAAACCATTCTCCCACTTGTTCAAAGGTGACAATTTGACCGTCAAGTTCGGGTAGAAACCCCTGAACTTCTGCACCAATACCCCGCTTAAAGTTACGAAAAAAACGTGGATCACGGCTGACATCTAATCCTTGATCGCGCACCTGCTGAGCGCTAACCACTGCTGCCTCAGTGGCATTTTTGACGTACAATAAACTCGGAATTAAAGGTGGGTTCTGGGCCGAAAGCAAAGATAAGCCTGGGAGTTTTAAGGTTTCCGGTTGCCCGGTGGCAGGGTTCCAGCGGGACACCACTGTATTGCTGGTGCCGAAATCAATCGCAATCGCCATTACTAAATTGTTTTATGATTCACTCAAGAGATAACATTTTAGTGTAACAGAGTCTTGGATGAGTTTAGTTTTTAGTTGAATCAAAATGTCAATCTGCCTAAAAATCATCATTCTTGAATTGACCCACCACCGAGTGATAATGGTGGGATTTTCATTTATGCCATAATCTTGTCTGACTTAACATGATACACTGCAATAGTCATGTTTTTGACAGAAATCTTAATGGTTTGAGCTAATCGCATTTGAGAAATTGGTTCTCTTAATAATAGTTTGGTGGCGGCGATCGCTTCTGCCATATCTAAGTTCCCACACTTAATGTGTAATACGCCCCAGCGTCTAAAAACTTTACATTTTTCTAATAGTTTGAGTTGTTGCAACTCCTCTTGGTTTTCCCGGTAGAAATCCCAAATCAGCCGTGTTAGTTGTGAAGGTCGTCTCATGGTTCTAAAAATCAACTTCATTCGCTACAAAACAAAAGTACCGACTGTCTTGAGGCACTTACCTTATAAGTATGAATCATAGTTTTTACCCTTTTGCAGAGATTACCCCCTATTTGAAACAAGACTTAATAAAAGTTTTCTCTTCGTCAAATTCAACTGAGCAATCATTACGAATCTCTTGATGATCCCAGAGCTATTCTCTTCACTTTTTTATATAAATTTAACATTTTAATCTAATAATTCTTTGGGCTTCATTTTAATTTCCTAGTCTAATTCTTTTAAAAGATTGATAAAATCGTTGTTAAACTTTGAGTCAAGCTATTAAAATAAAAGTTATAATTTTTGTGATTATGTCCGCCGCTCAAAAGCAGCTCATTTTGCTCAAAATTCAAACTTTCTTTACTGTCTCTACTTTTTTATATTTTTCAGGTTAAATTGAAATCAGGGTAAAAATTTTAAAGTGAAATGAAATAATGATTAATCAAATGAATCAGTTAATTATACTCACTTTTGGTGTCACCTCAACTTTTGTTTAACTCCTGACTTCACGGCTTTTATTGAATCTGATCTAATATACAATTCATCAAATCATGGAATATATATTTGTCTGGTTAATTTTTTATCTTATTAGCTTACAGTTCAATCTATAATTTATTATTTTGATCATGATAATATAAAAGCGATCAAGTTCACAATATTGCTGAGTGAATTTACTTTTTAATCCGTTAAAGTTTATCTTTTAAAAGATTGAGTTCTTCTCGAATTGACAAGGGATTGTACCCGAATTTAATGGCTTTTGTACTATCTAATGATACATCTGCCGGACGGGGTGCGCTCATCTTAACATCTCGTTGATGACCAGGCTGTATTTTTTCAAGGGGAAGCTCTAAAATTTCAGCCATTAATCGTCCAAACTCATATCGAGATATTCTTTCTTTACCGCCTAAATGAAGTATGTTTTCTGGGATTTCTAAAGCCATTAATAATCCTTTTGCCGCTGTCATGCCACTGCTGGGTGTGCGAAACTCATCAATAAATAAATTTAAGTCTTTCCCAGCTTTCAAACTTTGAATAAACCCTTGAATAAAACTGCCGCTGTGAGGAGAAGACTGACCAAACATTAACGGCATTCGACAAATTACAGTCTGAGGATATCGCTGTCTCATTGCAACTTCAGCTTTCACTTTTTGTTCTCCATAAATACTAATGGGTGAAACCGGATCAGTTTCTTTGTAAAAGGGATGATTTCCATCAAATACTAAATCTGTGGAAGTAAACACACAAGGAATAGATAAATCTGAACACAACCCAGCAATATTAAGGGATGCTGTTACATTAATTGAGTAGGATTGTTCTGGATATTGTTGACAAAAATTAGGCTGAGACTGAGCGGCAGCATGAATTACCGCTGCGGGTTTAATCGTTTCAAATAAAGATTTGAGAGCAGAGAAATCAGTCAGATCAATTTTGATAAAGTTAATTTCTGGTGATTTAATTTGATGAGAAGAATAGGTTCCGTAAACCTGCCATTTCTCTTGAGCAAGATGACAAATATTCCAGCCGAGAAAGCCACTTGCGCCAGTTACTAATAATTTTTTCATCAAAGAGAGTCCGAGAACAAGGAATAATAGCTTAATTATAAAGTAGATGGGTATCCAATCAAATCGTTAATTTACGTTTGCGATCAATTTTAAATCAAGCGTGATATCAAGAGTGTTAATTTAATTTTAGAACTATTTTGAAATAGAGCGATCCGAAATAGATGTAAAATAGCGACTTAAATTGAATTCAATCCCACCGACTATCGTCAGATTAATTCTGATCTGAGAGAATGATATAAATTGCTGCTATCATAACTCGCTGCGGGGGTTGAAGCTCGGTATAGTATTGCCATTTCCCGAATGGGTTTCATACAATGGGAATAAAACGTAATTTGTGTGTAGGTAGGTACTTTTTTCTTGCCCTGGCACAGATTAAGAAGTTCTTGAGCGACCCGTGCCAGCGATGAAAGAATTGACATTAGTTTGGATAGAATCCGGACAACCCCATTCATTTAAAATCTCTGATTTTCCACCGAGTCAAAATTTGAGTCAGACCCGGATCGGACGTGACCCGAATCGTTGTGATCTGGTGTTATCTGATCCCACTGTTTCCGGACTACATATTGAGATTTTTTTTAATTTAGAATCGGATCAATTTTGTGTGCGAAACTTAAGAAATTCAAACCCCCCTCAAATCGATGGACAATCTCTAATGTCTGGAGAAATGACCCTTAAGCCGGGAAGTCAACTAATTTTAGGACAACAACCCTTGCAAGTTAAATCAATTGTTAATGCCTCTCTAACTGTGCCGCCAACACTACTGATTTCACCCGATCAAATTCCTGTAACTGCTGCAATTAGACCCGATGCACCCGAGAATCATTATGGGTTACGCTGCCCTGAGTGTTCACACATTTGTTCCTTTAATCAATTAGAGTTAAGCTGTCATTGGTGTGGAACGTCTCTAGCTGCGGCCGAGAGTGTTGTTCTCAGTCCAGACCATCCCGTCTAACTGCACGTCCATCATGCAAATTCGTCTCAGTTGGCAAGATCCCGCAACCGGTGACTGGCGCACTCCTGTTTTAACGCCGCCTGTTACTTTTGGACGATCTTTTGACCGAATGCCTGGAGTCATTGAAGGAAATCGTACCTCTCGGATTGTTTTTGAAAGCAGTCGCGTTTCTCGTTTTCATGCCATGATTACCCAAGAAAAACAACATCTGGTGGTGACAGATCTTGGCAGTCGCAACGGTACATTAATTAACGGAATTCGTCAAACCCGAACGATTTTAGCTGACGGAGATACCCTACAAATTGATCGCTACACAGTGACGGTCTCTTTTATTACTCATGCCACTCACTCCACAAGCTCTTCGGTTAATTCCAGTATTTTTTTCAATCCCAATACCAATCTACCCGATCCTAAAGTTGAGGCAGATGTCGCGGTACAAAAAGCCAGAGATAGCTTTCCTCCGCCTGAATTTCGCCATGCCTTTGAGTTATCTCCACAAACTTTAACCGATACCGGCTTAAGCGTGAGTGAAGTGGATTATCTCACAATAGGGGCGGGTTTAGGCAGTTTTGTTTGGGTAGATTTGCTGAGAATTTGTGGGGTAAAAATTGATCAAATTCAAGCTTTAGGATTAGAAAGTCAACCCTACGGACGCTATCAACGACTGTGTGAACATTCTCAAATTCCGCCTCACGAACGGTTACGATCTAATTCAGATTCTTGTCCGGATAATATCTGGGGATGGCCTAGTTATGCTTGGCGGGAAGCCTGGACGGCCTGGCAAAAAAAACAATTTAACACAGCTTTACAGCTACTGTGGCAAGTATTTGCAGAACCAACATTTGCACCGACTTATACCCCTATCTCTCAAGATGTCTTTGCTGCCATTGACCGTGAAGCCAAACGCATCGGATGGGATAAAATCTATCAATATGGTCGAGTTCGAGGCATTCGTAAAACCAATGATGGCCGCTATGCGATCGCGATCTCTCGTTCGACTTCGACCCGGCGAGAACATGGCTTTTTAATTGCGCGATATGTTCACCTGGCAACCGGATACCCCGCCATTCAATTTTTACCCGATTTACAAGCTTATCGAGATCAAACCAAAGATTTTAAATCGGTGGTGAATGCTTATGAAAATCATCAACACGTTTATCATCACTTAGAAAAAAAAGGCGGTACGGTTGTATTACGGGGTCGGGGAATTGTTGCCTCTCGCATTCTGCAACGGTTGTATCAAGCCAGACTTCGTAATTCAGCAATAGAAATTGTACATTTAATGCGATCGCCAAAAGCCGAAGGCCATCACTTCGCAACGGCACAACGTTCTGTGGAAAATCATTTTGAATTTCAGCCCTTTAATTGGCCAAAAGCCTGTTGGGGAGGAGAACTCAAACAACGACTCGAACAAGCCACACCAAAACAACGACTGCAATTATTAGAAATGTGGGGGGGGACAACCACGGCCGATCGTTTAGATTGGCGTGAAATCGTCAATCAAGGCTTACAACAAGGCTGGTATCGGATTATTTTCGGCACAGTCGAAGCTGTTGAACCCGATCCTCATCACCATACTTTAACCCTAATTCGAGAGCATGGAATTGATGCTCAATTGCGTTTGAGTGCTGAGTTTATCATTGATGCGACGGGTTTAGATGCAGATGTTCAAGCCAGTCCGTTGTTAAAAGATTTAGTTACCCATTACGATCTTTCCCTCAATTCATTGGGACGTTTAGGCGTTCAGTCTGACTTTGAAATGCCGCAGATGCGTTCCCTCGTTACGGGTCTGTCTAACGGCTCTAAATCCGCTTCACAGCCTCTGGGGCGTGAAATTCAAGGTCGGATGTATGCAGCGGGTGCCATCACTTTAGGCGGCTCCTACGCCCCAGTCGATAGCTTTTTAGGATTGCAGTATGCCGCGTTACAATCAGTCCAGAGTTTAACCCAAGTCAAAGCCCCTAACCTCCGGCCTTTGGGAATTTACCGCTCTATGGCTCAATGGCTCAAATGGGCGAGAAATGATTCACCAGATTAATGGATCGGGGGCGCATGCAATGCGCCCCTACAGTCACGGGCGTGACTCCAAAATCTCCCCAAAATTCAACATTTGTAGCGCCGTTTGAATCGGTGAAATGTTACATTAAAAAACGTTACGTTTTTACTACACACAAAACTCAATTCAGACTCATTGAATGGCAGGCTCATCCTCTCCCAATTATTCTCGAGAACAACGTCCTCAAGACACAGACTGGCGGCTGTTTTTACGTTTAGGAAGATATGCAAAACGCAGTAAAGGCGTATTGTTGATCTCATTTATCCTATTAATTCCTCTGGCTGTATCCGGTGCAGTTCAACCGATTTTAATTGGACAAACGATTTCTTTAGTGCGCCAAGAACCCACTTATGCCTTCTTGCAAAATATGACCCTCTCACGCGGGTTAAATACTTTAGCAGTATTATTGCTCATCACGATTATGCTGCGCTTAGCCTTACAATCTGTACAAGGTTACTTGGTGCAAAAAGTCGGTCAAAAAATTACCGCTGATATTCGGGATGATTTATTTGATCATGTTACATCTTTGGCAATGCGATTTTTTGATCGGACTCCGGTCGGTCGGTTAATTACTCGTTTAACCAGTGATGTGACGGCTTTAGGAGATGTGTTTTCAACCGGAGCTATCGGAATTGTTGGAGACTTATTTTCTATTCTGGTTATTGCCATTACCATGTTTACAATTGAGTGGAAAATGGCAACCATGCTCATCCTGGCAATGATACCCGTGACCGCATTAATTATCTATTTTCAGCAACAGTATCGGGTAGCAAACTATCGCGCGAGAGAAGAGCTTTCTAATTTAAATTCTCAACTGCAAGAAAATTTAGTCGGAATTAATATTGTTCAACTGTTTCGCCGGGAACAATTTAACGCGGAACTGTTTCGAGTAAAAAACCAAAGCTATATTGATGAAGTTGATCAGACAATCTTTTATGATTCGGCGGTATCAGCAACATTAGAGTGGATTGCATTAGTGGCGATCGCCGCTGTTTTATGGTTAGGGGGTCAGCAGTTACTAGCCGAAACCATTACATTTGGAACCCTCTCAACTTTTATCTTATTTGCTCAGCGTTTATTCGATCCTTTGCGACAATTTGCGGATAAGTTTACCGCTTTGCAAGCTGGATTTACGGCAGTTGAACGGATTAGTAATATCTTAAATGAAACAATAGATATTCAAGATCCTGAAAAATCAAAACAGCGACGCTTCAAACAGCAAGAATTACATAAAACAGGCGAGATTATTTTTGATCGGGTTTCCTTTTCCTATAAGAAAAATGAGTATGTTTTAAAAGATTTAAATTTTACTATTCGTCCGGGTGAAAAAGTCGCGTTAGTGGGGCCAACTGGAGCGGGTAAAACTTCAATTATCCGGTTATTATGTCGTTTGTATGAAGCCAGTCAAGGACAAATTTTAGTCGATGGCATTAATATTAAAGATTTACCCCAAGCCGAACTTAGACGACATATTGGTGTCATTTTACAAGATGGTTTTCTGTTTGCCGGAGATGTTAGAAGTAATATTACTTTGGGAGAAACTTATCCTGAGGAAAAAATTAGACAAGCGGCACAACAAACGAATGTGGCTCAATTTATCGAAGAATTACCCCAAGGATATGATACAGAATTGCGGGAACGGGGAACTAACTTGTCTGTGGGTCAAAAACAACTTCTTGCTTTTGCACGGGTTGCAGTACGCGACCCTAAAATATTAGTCTTAGATGAGGCCACTGCTAACTTAGATGTCCGCACCGAAGCACTCATCCAGGACGCTTTAGAACGACTCTTAGAAAACCGTACAGCCATTATTATTGCTCACCGCCTCTCTACCATTAGAAATGTTGATCGAATTTTAGTATTGAAGCGGGGAGAAATTGTCGAGTCCGGTAGCCACGACGAATTGTTAGCACAGCAAGGCGTATACGCCAGTTTATATCAGTTACAGATGTTAGGCGCTTAAAAAAGACGCTCACCGGGGCGCGAACGTCTCTTGTTTAAGGGTTATTGATGTTTTATGCTTCTAGGGTCAGATACTCTTGAGTCGGTAAAGGAACAGTTTCCTGCGCTCTATCCTGATAACTCTGCATAAACTCATTCAGACTCCGTTTTAGATCTTCGCGTCCCTGAAAATGATCCAGGCGATACACCACTGAGCCTTTCTCAAAAACAATTATCGTCGGTAGGGTTTGCAGTCGATAAGTACTGGCTAGTTTCAGGCTTTGATCGGCATTGATCCCCACCACTTTAATTTGATCCGGCCAGTCTGCCTGGAATTGGCGTAACTGCGGCACAATGAGGCGGCATAACCCACACCAAGGTGCCCAGAAGTGAACCAGTACGGGGATTTTTGACTCTAATACTTCTTTTGTAAATTTTGTCTCACTGATAGAAAACAACATGAACTTCGGATTTTATTAATGAACATTTAATATCTCTGGAATTAGTGTATCAGAAATTCTTCGGTTCTAGCAGAAAACAACTCAATTTATAGATTGTCTAAAAGCTCAGAAGATGTCATTTTATTACTGATTTCTTAAAAATCCCTCCAGAGAGATTGATCCCCGAGGGTAAATGTGTTATATTTAGTGTTTGTGATTAGTCAATATTTACTAAGTTAAACTCTCGCAAAGCGGGCAAAAAGTTGCTGTTTTCATGACTGGGGCGGCTGAGTTTAATCAGGGCAAACCGTTGCAAAGGGGTTAGTTTATTCCACTGATAGCGATCAATTTTGACTCCAATTTTATCCGCTTTATCTTGAACAGTATCTGGGACAACAGTATCATTCAGCCAAGGTGGATTGGGATCGATGGGTAAATCCTTTAACGGTAGGTCTGAATATTCTTTTACCAGATGATAAAGGCGTTGACGATAAGCACTCATTTCTGTTGGCGTTGAAATCGGTTGTTCAACTAAATTTGTCCGGGTAGCCACATCAAACTGATTCCAGTGAGCTAATTTCAGCTTAACTCCGCAAGTATCTAGTTTGTATCGAACCACCATCGGGATACAGTGTAACGAGGAAACAAAATCCGCTTCAAAATCAAAAAATAAATCGTTCATGATCCCTTAATTTTTATTAGTTCTACGAATAATCCAGTAACTACTAGAGAGTGCGAGCAGTGCAATACCCAAAGATATCAGATCTAGGGCAGATTTTTTATCTAAATCGAATAAAATAATTTTACGAGCAACGGCAATTAAAGAAGTGACAATGACTAATTCTACTTGAATAATGTGTTTTCTCAGATAAGCAGAGATATTTTCTAATAATTCTAAAGCAATTAAAACATTGAGGAATAATCCGAATAGTTCAAATAAAGTATTCTTAAACAGTAAGTTTTGATTAAATATGAGTTCTTTACCTAAATAAAAAATTAAATGAAAGCACACAACAATGATGAGTGCAACCATTGCAATGGAGAGAACTTTAGAAATAACAACTTGAATCTGCTCGAGAAATAGGATAAAGTTTTCATCCTCACACCTGGTTTTGATATGACGCAGTACCTTATGAAACCCTGCCATGGTTGAACTAGAAAATATTTCTCATAATTGTAGTGGTTTCGAGTCCTCAACAACCAAAAATGTTGAAAAACTTTGAATTGGGTGGTGAAACACCGAAGATGGGGAGACTCTTTTTAGGGGGAGAAGGTGGGCGATGGCAATAGCGCTACTGACGTAATAACGCTCTAACCACAATCTCAAATCTTTACAGAATCTTGACAAGATTCCTATTCCTTTTCATATTCTAATCTGATATAACAAAAAATAAGAGAAGTTAAATTTTAGCTTGAAATCAGGGCCGCCTCGCAATTTAGATTCGTTAAAACTTCAGCAAGCTCAGAATTTACTCAGTATTTTATCCAAGGGATGTCATCTCACTCAAAGACATTTGGACTGAATTAGGCTGCATTGAATGCCTGAACAGAGATGAAATGAACTTCTGTTCTGATATTGTTGTGGATTTTTTAAACCTACGGAGGGATAACAATCGTGATCACTAACGGTAAAACAGTAGCAACAGTAAATATTAACGATTTAGGAAAAAATAAAATGATGCTTAACCCATTGACAGAAGATCAAAGCAATACAGACATTTTAGACTTAGATTTCGACTCGGTTGACGAGAACACTCAGCATTATTGTGGAGATAGCGTTACCCTGTATCAAGCCTATTTACTCGGTAAACTGTTACGTTCACATGGTGATAGATCTACAACTTCAGAGATGTCAACCTCTGATCGCTAAGTCATTAACTTAGGGTATAACAGTACAGCAATTCAGTAAAACTCTAAACTCTCGATAAATTACAGCTAGGATGGAGCTACAGTAGGGAGTCAGATCTTGGGGATGATATTTGATCAGATGTAGGGAGATGAGTTGCAATTCCTCTACTCAGAATTAAAAATCAACACACCAAGCTCTAAAATCACTGCCGATGCCTGCCCTCATGCAGATGGGGAAAGACAATCGCACCTCACCGACTTTACGTCCGGTATACTGGTGAGCGCTACCCCCTACTGTTGATTTGCTGATTATTCTGTCCCATTACTGTAATGAGTCTTATGGCTCCCTATCCCCTGATTTTATTGTTACTGACTACCTTCACCCCGCTCAACTGGACGGAAGACACTAGCCAACGTTTAGCTGGCACAGTTCAACTTCCACAAGTTCAGGACACATCCAGTTTTACTCTGGCTCAAGAGGCAACTCCAACAGTCCCTGAAACCCCTTCATCTGACTCTAGCTCAGATTTTCCCCTGGGGTTAATCTTACTGGGTGTTGGTGGCTTGACTATTACGGGCGGAGCTGTGTTTATTCTGATGCGGTTACTGAATAAATCGAATGATGAGTCTGATGAAGACTATCAACCATCCCAAACTCAATCTTTACAAGAGACAGACTCCCCTATTATTCAGTCTGTGCATTCAGAAGCCACTGATCAACCCACCTCAATACAACAATCATTTATTAACTCGAATCATACCCCTGCTGCAACGGATGTGCCATCTCAAACCTTAGATAACGCCGCCTTTATCAAGTTTCCGATGCAGCCACCTCAAAATCAAACATCAAATCAGGCTGAACCCATAGACACGCCTAAATCCCCTCGAACATCAAACTCTGATGTCGCTTGGGTAGAAGATACACCCCGCTATCAAAAACTTGACGAGGTGGAACAGTGGATTTTAGAATTACGAGGGTCTAATCCCACTCATCGTAGTAAAGCCATTTGGGAACTCGGACAACATGGAGACTCTCGCGCCATTCAACCCTTAGTGGATTTGTTGTTATCGTCTGACTCTAAACAGCGCAGCTTAATTTTGGCGAGTTTATCTGAAATTAGCACTCGCATTCTCAAACCGATGAACCGAGCATTATCCTTATCTTTACAGGATGAAAATGCAGAAGTTCGTAAAAATGCGATTCGAGATTTAAGCCGGATTTATGATTTAATTACTCAAATGAGCCAACTATTACAACGCTCAACCGATGACCCAGACCCAGAGGTTCAAGAAGCGGCACACTGGGCAATTAATAAGTTAGCCCGAATTCGTCCCTCTTTACCCAGTCAAGATAGTTTGGCAGACAAAGAAATGCGAAAACGCAGAAGACAAGCCAAACGAGAAGACAGCTAGGAGTCATTTTTGAGGAGTCAGCGAGACAGTAGTCAGGAGACAGTAGTCAGGAGTTAGATCTCGTGACGTTACATGTAACGTCTGTACACCGAAAGCCTTTTTATCCCTATTGCAAGAGTGCCTACTTCCCTGTTCCCCGTTCCCCGTTCCCTGTTCCCTTCTTCCCCCTATTGCCTACAAGAAGCCTTGCCTGTAGATTCCCTCTAACAACCCATGACAAACGATAAACAACAACTAACCCATTTAAAATTACTGTTTGTCTCTACTTCTGTTGGGCCGTTAGGGTCGGGCGTAGGGGGCGGTGTTGAACTCGCCTTATTAAATATGGCAACGGTGTTAACATCTCGAGGACATCAAGTTACAGTGGCAGCACCCCAAGGATCTATTTTAGAATCGATTCGGGTGGTAGAAATTCCGGGGAATTGTCAAATAATGGCACAATCTCAAACCCGAGAAACACCGATTATCATGCCGCCCAATTCTGTGTTAGGGAATCTTTGGGATTATGCTCGCCAAGTTCAAACAGAGTATGATTTAATTGTTAATTTTGCCTATGATTGGTTACCGTTTTTTCTGACTCCCTTTTTTGATTGTCCGGTAATTCATTGGGTGAGTATGGGATCTTTATCCACTGCTATTGACAATATTTTAAAGCAGTTAATTGCACAATATCCTCACCGTTTAGGATTCTATAGCCATACTCAAGCCCAAACATTTGGCTTTAGCGAAAACTATGCCTGTTTAGGGATTGGGGTGGATTTATCTCAGTATCAGTTTTGCTCAAACGGGGGTGAAGCTATCGGTTGGATGGGACGAATTGCACCCGAAAAAGCTCTCGAAGATGCAGTTCAAGCGGCTGATAAAACAGGTATTCCGTTGAAGATTATGGGTAAAATGCAGGATGAAACGTATTGGCAAAACATCCAGCAAACTTATCCTAATGCACCGATTGAATATTTAGGCTTTTTATCCACTGATCAGTTACAATCTCATTTACGTCAATGTCGAGCCTTGCTGATGACCCCGCGCTGGGTGGAGGCATTCGGGATTGTTGCCATTGAAGCCTTGGCTTGTGGGGTTCCAGTGATTGCCTATCGTCGAGGGGGGCCGGCTGAAATTGTTCGAGAGGCTGAAACGGGGTATTTAGTTGAACCGGATAGTGTAGCTGGATTAATTGAGGCGATGCAAAAGCTTGACAAAATTGATCGTTTATGCTGTAGAGCGCAAGTCGAACAAGAATATTCAATGGCGGTTTGGGGCGATCGCATTGAAGCTTGGTTATGGCAGAATGTTACCCGTTAAATGTATGAAAGAGTTTAACCCATTAAAACCCGGCGATCGCTTACGAGTCATTACCCCCAGCGGGGCGTTACGGGAGTCGGAACGGTTTAAAGCAGGGATTGAAATTTGGCGATCGCGCGGTTATCAAGTCGAACTTTCTGGGGGTTACGATCAGCAATGGGGATATTTAGGAGGGAAAGATCAACATCGTCGTCAGCAACTGTCTGAGGCGTTTAACGATCCTGACTGTCGTGGTATTCTGTGTAGTCGGGGTGGATATGGGGCAACTCGGTTACTCGAAGCGTGGCGATACAGCCCTCAACGACCACCTAAATATTTAATTGGATTTTCTGATATTACCGCTTTACTTTGGAGTTTAAATCAATCTATTATTGGGGTTCATGGCCCTGTATTAACGACTTTAGCCCAAGAACCAGACTGGTCTATTCAACGGTTATTTGACGCAGTTGAAGGTCGTCCATTATCAACTTTACAAGGAACTGGATGGGGCGGTGGACAGGTTCAAGGGTGGTTATTTCCCGGTAATTTAACGGTGGCAACTTGTTTGCTGGGGACTCAATATCAACCGAATTTAACCGACGCAATTTTGGCGTTTGAGGATGTGAATGAACAACCTTACCGAATTGATCGGATGTTAACCCAGTGGCGGATGATGGGGGCATTTCAGGGGGTTCGAGGCATTGCCTTGGGGCGCTTTAGTCAGTGGGAAAAAAATATAAAGTCTAATAGTTTTAAAGTAGAAGAAGTATTGCGCGATCGCTTAGGGGATTTAAATATTCCGATTGTTTCTGATTTACCCTTTGGCCATGATGGTTGCAATGCCGTCTTACCCGTGGGTGTTAAAGTTAATTTAGATGGTGATCGAGGTCAATTCAGCTTCACTTAAAGGCAACATAATTTTTACCATTGTTCCTTGATTTCGACCTAAACTACTGAGTTGAATCTGACCCCCCATCAATTCTACTAAATGTTTTGAGATCACTAAGCCCAGTCCCGTACTGCCTAGAGTATAAGCTTTACATTCATCTTCGACTTTATAGGGTTGAAACAGTTGTTGTTGCATTTTAGGATCAATCCCAATTCCTGTATCTTTAATGCTGACCACTGCCATCGGTATTTTTTGCTGTTTGGTAGGAATTAAAACCGATTGAATTTCAGTTACAATTGTTACTTCTCCAACATCAGTATATTTAACCGCGTTACCAATAATATTAATAAAAACTTGCTTGAGTTTCATACTATCAGCTTTGACTTTCATAGGCTGCGGAAAGTTTAGTCGCTTCAACTCTAAACCTTTCTGCCGTAAGTTGGAGAGTTGTAAATAGATGGCAGCCGATAAACAAGCGTGTAAATCAATAACTTTAATCTCGATAGAAACACAACCCGATTCGATCTTTGCTAAATCTAAGACTTGATTGACTAAAGTTAACAAATGCATCGAAGACTGATGGGCTTGTTGCAGTAACTCTGATTCTTCATCCGCATCATCATAGAGATCATCCATCAAAAGCTGTAATGAACCAATAATCCCATTCATCGGCGTTCTAATTTCATGGGACGTATGGCGTAAAAACTCATCTTTGCGGCGACTGATTTCTTGCAAGGTGGCGTTTTGGGCTTCAATTAAAGCGAACTGTTCAGTTTGAAATTGTAATTGCTGTTCAAGTTCGGCTTTTTCTTGCTGCCACTGTTGTTGAGACTGTTTTAATCTGAATTCTAATTTTGACTGTTCTTGCTGAAACTTATACTGCTTAATATAACAAGTCAGAGCAATTGCTAAGCTGGCGATGACGATTAAGTGGTTCACTCTCACTAAAGCTGAGGGAATTAAGGGGATATAGCCAATCCATATAATCACCCAGATCAGCCCCACCAGAGAAATGGCAACCAGCAAACCAAGCCTTGGCTGCTTTTTAAGTTTAAAGTTTTTTTCCATCGGTATTCTGCACCCGTTCCGCAATTGAGAATCCATAGGTTAGTGATTACAGATCTACCTTTCCCATTCTATGTGAAATTATGTTTTTGGTTGTAGATTTAATCCTTAAATCTTTCAAAGATTTCCATCGCTTTGTTCATCTTAGCATCTATGTTTTAAATAAGCTTGTAAAGAATAAAAATTGATATTATTCTATTTGTAGATCTGTATAACTCTTGTACAGAAAAGTGAGAATAATTAAATTCAATCAGAGGTTTTTTGGCTATTTACGGCATCTTTATCCATCAACCTCGACGGAGATGAATTATTACCATTCAGATGTCCAACTCAAAAAATGAAGGGATTAAGCTTTCGCAAGTGTTATAAATTATGAGTGATCATCAGAATTTTCTTTTCGAGTTCCACAAAAATCAGGACAGTCTATTGCCTGTTCAGACAGAGCAATCAGAGGTTGTACTGGACACTTTAAATGATAGTCTTTGGTAAAAAAGGTACAATGAGCGCAGGGAATTTGATGCATCTGCTGAGCACGATTTATAGTGTCTCTAATCGCGGCAACCAGACTCCACAATAGTAAAAACATCAAACCCCATGCCAATATTAAACACAGCGGGACGAGGATAGGCTGTATGGCATGAACCAAAAAATAGAGGAGTTGAAACACAGTTCAATTAATTACCTAAAGGTTAGCACTCAGTCCGACAGACTGAATATTCACTCCATTATACAGATCTAGTCGTACCTTGAAACAAAGTTTAGTCCGTCCCGGAAGTTTAGGTAGACTTTACTCGAACAGAAGCGTCCCTGAGAAAGACAATATCGCTTTTGTGATCTGTCTCATTGCCTCTAGGAACCTATTTGTGTATTGCTATCTGGCTAATGTCTAACTCAAGAGCGCCTACTATACAGCATGAAGTGTAGGATTAAAAGCGCAGATTTTACATTTTACTAAAAATAAATGGATGTGAGAGCGGATTAATATAACAAAAAATATATTCATCCCTTCTCACTTGTATCCCTTTATGTTTCTTCTTGTCGTTTGAGAAATTACTGAAAGTATTATCAAAGGGTATAAATTTTGCTTAAAGTATTGTATAATACTGAGTATCAATCAGAAGCAAGCAAATCACACTGAGTTGTCATTGAGTTTGATTTGTCAAGCTAAAACCAGGGGGAAAAGGGTCAGTATAAAGAGGATCACGCTATGCTCTTATACTCACTAATACAAGATGCATTGGTTTGTTTGTTGACAATCTTATTCTAAACTTTAATAACTGTGGAAGCCGTGAAAAACAGTTCAAGCTCAGCATCGTCTCACTATAAGTTAGCTCGCGAAGCCGTCACTCAGGGTAAACTTTCAGAAGCTGTAACTCACTACCAACGTGTTCTAGATCAAAATCCTCAAAATATAATTGCTTATCAAGAACTGGGCAATATATTTCTCAAGCTCCAACAACCCGAACCCGCCATTAAAAGTTACCTGAAAGCTGTAGCCCTACAACCTAAATTACCTCAAACTTATCATAACTTAGGAGAAGCTTATGCTCAGCTAGAACAATGGACAGAAGCAATTGCCGCGTATCAAAAAGCGATTCAGCTCAAGTCCGATTTTTCTTGGTCTCATAATAACTTAGCTGACATCTACTTAAAATTAGGACAGTGGACGCAAGCCATAAATTCTTATGGTCAAGCCATTAAATTCAATCCCGATTTCGCCTTATCTCATCATAACTTAGGGGAAGCGTATTCTAAATTAGAACAATGGGACAAAGCAATATCAGCCCATCAAAAAGCCGCTCAGTTCAACCCAAATTTTGTCTGGTCTCAGTATCATTTAGGTCAACTGTTGTGTCAACAGAAGTTTTATTCTCAAGCGATTCAGCCCCTACAAAAAGCCATTGAATTGCAACCCAGTTTTCACTGGTCTTACTATTATTTAGCAGAAGCCTATTTTCACCTGAAGCAATGGCAAGAAGCCATTAAAAATTATCAGCAATCGATTAAAGTTAAATCGGATTTTGCATTAGGCTATGGTCGTTTGGGAGATGCATTAATTCAAGCCCAAAGATGGTCAGAAGCCATTATCTGCTATCAAAAAGCAACAGAATTAGATCCCGTTTTAAACGTTTCTTTTTACCGCAATTTAGAACTCGCCAAAGCCCGAATTAATCCTAATGAAGCCACACCTCAATCCGTTACCCCTCAATCGGTTGGGTGGCCTTATATTCAACAACAACCCTTTATTCCTCCCAAAACATTACCGAATGGTCGTCCTTGGCCAAAAATCTCTGTCATTACCCCATCCTATAACCAAGGGGAATTTATTGAAGAAACCATTCTTTCGGTGATTCATCAAAACTATCCGAATGTAGAACATATCTTAATGGATGGGGGTTCGACGGATGAAACTATGACAGTAGTAAACCGCTATCAAAAATACTTTAGCTATGTTGTTAGTGAACCAGACAAAGGCCAAAGTAACGCCCTGAATAAAGGCTTTCAACGAGCAACGGGAGAAATTGTTACTTGGTTAAATAGCGATGATCGCTTCGCCCCAGGGGCATTATATGCAGCCGCTTTAGCATTTTATACCAGTGGTGCAGATATTGTTGCCGGGATTTGCCAAGTCTTTCAAGGACAACAAGAAGCTTTACATCATGTGACCTCAGCCAAGCCAGGAGCGTTGTCTCTAGCCGATATTTTGGATGTCGAACATTGTTGGCTGAGTGGGAAATTCTTCCATCAACCCGAAGTGCTGTTTACCCGTGAAATTTGGCAAAAAACGGGGGGCGCAGTGGATGAAGACTTATATTACAGTATGGATTATGAAATGTGGGCGAGGTTTGCTGCCGCTGGAGCTAAAATTTGTCCCATTACCCATCCTATTGCCCAATTTCGGATGCATGAAGCCCAGAAAACCAGTGCAACCGACAAATATAAACCCGAATTACTGGCAACCCGAGATCGACTGCGCCAACAGTTTCAGCATCAAATTGTCTCCACAGCAAAACTCAGACAAAATACAGACACCTCACCCAAACGTCATCAACTGCGGGTGGTGTTATTCAGTGACCTCGGTTTTTCGGGCGGGGCTGGAATTGCCCATGAACAGGTGGGGCGGGCGTTAGCATCCGCTGGACACCAGGTACTTCCCATCATGGGGGCATCGAGTTGGCAACCGCAACCGATTGAATTTTCAGCGGCTCGGGCTATGCAATTAATTGACTGTTTAGAACCCGATTTAGTCGTTCTTGGAAATCTGCATAATATTCAAGAAAGTGTGGAATTGTTAGAGGAAATTACCGCCAAATATCCCACGATTTTCTTGATGCATGACCAATGGTTACTCACCGGACGTTGTCCTTATACGGGGAATTGTGATCAATATACTAAGGTTTGTGATTCTAATTGTCCCACATTCGATCAATATCCCGCTTTAGCCCCAGAAAAAATTCAACCCACCTTTGAACGTAAACGTCAATTACTCGTTGAAAATGAGAATTTATTAGTCTTAGGAAATAGTCAATGGACGACGAATTGGGCGCGGCAAGCCTTAAAATCGAGTTTATCAAAGCAGCAACAACATTTACTGACACAAAGAATACAAAAACTGACTCTCGGAATTGATACAGATACTTTTAAACCGAGAGATAAAAAACAGTGTCGCCAACGTTTAGGTTTACCCCAAGATCGGTTTATTATTCTCACGGGTTCAACCTCAATTGATGATGAACGTAAAGGCGGACGACATCTAATTGAAGCGTTAAAGCTGACTCATTTAGAGAACACTTTATTAGTGGGATTTGGTCATGGTTCGCCCCAAGTTGAAGGAGTCAACTGTGAGATTCGCCATACTGGATTTATTCAAAATCGCAGCTTATTGGCAACCTATTATAGTGCGGCGGATTTATTTGTGGGAGCCAGTTTAGAAGAAACGTTTGGCTTAACCTTTGTTGAAGCGGCAGCTTGTGGTACGCCTGCGGTGGGATATGCCTCTGGTGGGCTACAGGAGGCGATTTTAGACAAGGTAACTGGGCGCTTAGTTCAACAAAAAACGCCTGAAGCTTTGGCAAAAATTATCACGGAATTGTATCAAGATCATCAACAGCTTACACAATTAAGTCGAACGGCTCCTATTCATATTGCCAGTCAATTCTCTATTCGCTCCAGTTATCAAAGTTTAATTGTGGCTTTAGATGGGGTCAATTGGTTAGAGAAGCTACAAATTAATCCTATTAGTAAATTTAGCGTCACACCTCCTCAGTTAAATCCGGCTTTATGTGTTAAATATTTAGCAGGAGATTCTGGCAATACTGATATTATTACAGGGGATAAAATTCAAGGCTGTATTTTCGGTGGGTTTGGAGGATTAGAACCTGCTTATCCGGATTTAAATTTAAAAAGTAGTAGTCGTTGGGCTTTTTGGCCAGAAAGTCAATTTGTAATTGAAAGTTCTGTGGAACAAATGGGACATTTAATGCTGGCTTATCGCAGTGTTTGTCCTGGGCAAAAAATTGAATTGTGGAAAGAAGATGACTTAGTGATGCAGACCGTAATAGAAGCTTCAGACATTAAACAAGATAATCTATTCACCTTGTCAATACAGTTAAAAGCAGGATTGAATTTCTTCAGTTTAAAAACTCATCAATATCAAGAAGATGGGTCTAAGCGGAAGTTGGGGGTATTAGTAGAAAGAATTCAATTTATCCAAGATTTAAATTGGCGTAATTTTGGGGATGCAAAATCTCAGGATATCACTCAAAAAGTTATTTCTATGGATGCTAGCCTCAAAGGAACGGGTTGGTTTCCCTGGGAGACAGTCGATGGGGTGGCGTTGCGGTGGATGGAAAAAGTGGGAAGTGTGTTTGTTGAAGAGATGGATGTGACCCAGCCGCTGGAAGTTCGGGTACAGGGAAGGACGGCTGTGAGGCCACAGGTGTTGGAAAAATTAAGTTTGAAGGTGAATGGTAATGATATTCCTGGAGAAGTTGAACCTCAAGCCGATGGCAGTTGGCAACTATCGGGACGAATTTCACCGGGACTGTTAACCCCCCAAGCGCCGTTTGTGTTGTCGTTACATTCACCAGAAGTTCATCAGTTATCACCCCAAGATAGTCGTCGCGCCAGTGTGTTAGTTGAAGAGATTTTTATTGAAGCTGTTGAACCCGAACCTATTCAAGAAACAGTGATTTTAATGGATGAGACGTTACTCGGAACGGGTTGGTATGGGGCTGAAGAACATCACGGGGCAAAGGTTCGCTGGATGCAGAAGGTCGGGAGTGTGGTGGTCGAAGGGGTTGATACCACTCAACAGCGACAGCTTTATATTCAGGGTGCGGCGACAGTGAAACCGGAGTTACTAGACGCTTTGCAGGTACAAGTCAATGGTCATGTTGTGGCGGGAGAAATTCAGTCTCAACCCAGCGGAGAATGGCAGTTTGTTGGAAATATTCCCCCAGAGATATTGTCTGAGAATACACCGTTTTTATTGACATTGAAAGCTTCTGAGGTACAGCAATTATCTCCAGCCGATGAACGTTGTGTCAGTTTGCTCGTTGCATCGATTGTATTTCGGTGAACTGACACACAGAGTACAACTGTTGTTCAAGTTTAATTATTGAGTAAAATTTGGAGAAATGATAAAATGCCAACTAGCTTAAATATAATCAACCCAAAAGATAAAAACGAAATGAAACAAGCAGTTTACAAAGCCAACAATCAGGAAATGGTGATTGAGATTCCTGCTGCCTCAAAATATCCTAGCTTTTTTGTGTTTGCTATGCACAAGTCGGGTAGTGTGATGCAAGATAAAATCTTAGAAGAGGTTTGTGCTGAGTTTGAGATTCCGATGATTAGTATTGCCAAAACTGCTTTTAAACAGGGAATTGAAGAAGGGGCGTTTGAACAAAATATTTGTGAGATTTTTCAGGAAACTGGATATTGTTATTATGGATTTCGCTACTTTCCTCAATATTTAAAAGAGTTTAACTTGAGTGGTTTCAAGAAGATATTATTAATTCGTGATCCTCGAGATATTGTGGTCTCTCACTATTATTCAATGAAGAAAAGTCATACCGTTCCTCAGGGAGAAGTCGGTCAGAAATTATTAGAACTACGAGATGAGCTAGCGCATACAGAAGTGGATGAATATGTCCTAAAAAAAGCACCAGGATTTAAAAATATACTTAAAAACTATGGTATAATAGAAGATGAAAAATTTAAGTTATTTCGATACGAAGATATCATTTTTAACAAGCAAGAATGGGTGCAAAATATTCTTGACTTCTTAGGGTTAGAATTGCCCGAAGACAGGGTAAAAGCAATCGCTGCTAAACATGATATTTTTCCCTCCGCTGAAAATCAGAATACTCATATTCGGAAAGTCACTCCAGGGGACTATAAGAATAAGCTAAAACCTGAGACAATTGAGCAGCTTAATGATTGTTTTAAGGAGGTGTTAGAAAAGTATGGTTATGAAGTTAATGGATAATCCAACTCAGCTCAAACCGGATACACCGATTGTGATTTATCAGATGGGAAAGGTCGGTTCTCAAACGATATGGAAATCTCTCCAAGAAATGAACCTTCCTAATCCTATTTATCACATTCATGTTCTCAATCCTGAAAATATCAATAAATCGATTAAAGTCTTGAATTCAAAAGGTGCTCCCTTATCAGTACAATTGAAACAAGCTCAAGATCTGATTGCATATTTAGAACAGCATAATTCTCCAGAGATTAAGGTAATTACAGTTGTTCGAGAACCCATTGTTCAGTTACTCTCTTCTACATTTCAAAGAATGAAGGTTCATTCACCACAGCTTATTCATTCAGATGGAAGCTGGAAAGTGGAAGAGATTATAGACTATATTGATAATTTAGTCTCTCAGAAAAAAATTAGTGCATTTAGATGGTTTGATCAAGAGTTTAAGCAAGGGTTAGGTATTGATATTTATGACTATCCATTCGACAAATTGAAAGGGACTGGAACAATTGCAAAAGATCACTTAGAAGTCTTAATTTTAAGATTAGAAAGTAGTGAAAATTGGCAACCCAGTATTACAGATTTTTTAGAGTTGTCTACTCCTTTTCAAATGCTGAGTAAAAATCAAGCAGAGGAGAAAAAGTACAAAGAAGCATATAATCAAGTTAAATCTCAACTGAGGTTTCCAAGAGAAGTTTTAGAAGAGATTTATTCATCAAAATATTGTCAGCATTTTTACACAAAAAAGATGAATCAAGTATTTTTAAGCCAGTGGAAGCAAGCTGAATAAAACAGATTAACGCTACTGAAATCAAACATCAGGAAATTAAAAAAATGCTTCAAACGCAGTCTACCTATGAGCAAAATAATTCTCCAGAATCTAAAGAGAATTGTTATCTTCAGATTTGGCAGATGTTTAATCAGCCGGAGAATAGTAATTTTGATACAGAAAATATATCTTATCCTACCAATTTAAATCAAGGAGATATAGAACAGTATTTAACTGAACATACAAAATATAACGCGATCAAGTTAGGAGGATCAACACCTGAAGAAAAGCTTATTTT
This sequence comes from uncultured Lyngbya sp., assembly GCA_964434975.1. GTDB lineage: Bacteria > Cyanobacteriota > Cyanobacteriia > Cyanobacteriales > Microcoleaceae > JAAURB01. Next base: position 37,878 of record CAYSWY010000008.1, on the reverse strand, counting down.
TAAACAAAATAAACTAGATTTGAACTTATTAAGAGCGCTTCATCATTACGATAATTGGGAACAGCAGAAAAAATATTTAGCTGAATTTAATCAAGAGAATAAAATAGATATAGAAAGTATTGAACAGTTAAATCTAGATCAAGATACAGCTTTTCAGCAAGCACTCGTCGATACAGGTTATCTCTACACAACCTGTCCTTTCAGCGGTAAAAGTATTCGTTCTAATCAATCATTTTTTCGGGGACATTTTATTGGCATTTATCGTTGCGTGGGAGAGCAAGTCTTTTATTTAATTGCAAGTCAAGAAAGTTTTCGGAAAATTTTTGCTTACTTCCCTAATTCTGATTTAATTATTAAACTCTCTTCCTCAGTAGTGAATCCTGTACCGTTAATTAATAAGTGGAGAAGTTATTTAATTGCTAACTGGAAAAGAGTAAATTCTTATCTTAATTTTCAAGAAGAAAGACAAAAAGTTAATTTATTGGGATTTAGAAATAATGTAGCTCACTGCTGTTATAATGAGCTAGTCGGGGTGGATTTATTACGTCAGACTGGAAGATTAGATAAAATCGATAAATTTATAGTTGGTAGTAATACTTACTTTGGGAGTTTAGAAGAGCTATTTCCAGAAATTCCTCAAGAAAAAATTATTAAGGTCACTTCTGAAAAGGAGAAAGTTAAACTTCATGAACAAATCTTAGAGCAGCAATATTTTGCTTTTAAATATTGTAATAGAAGATCGGTTGTTTCTGAAGAATTAGCTCAACGAGTTGATCGAGCTGCTTTGAAAAAGTGTTCTCAGACTACTTTATCTCAAATTGAATCAGCAAAACAGCATTTTCCATTAATTTGGATTGATATTCGGGTGCATAAAAGAGCTTGGATATCCCAGGTAGAAGGAATTACAAATCTGCTCACACAACTTTCACAAGATTATCCGAATTTAGGAGTTGTTTTTCAGGGTATGGCTTTACCAGAAAATGTAGAGCAAGAAGATGAATTATCCAATCAACAAAAACAACAAATGATTGAACAAGATCAGGAAGTTGTAGCGCAAATTATTAACCAGATTTCTCAAGATAAAATTGCTGTTTATAATGGAATTGGTTGTATGATGTATGAAAGTATTGCCTGGGCAAATACAGTAGATTTTTATATCGCTCCTTGGGGTGCTGGGCTAACTCGACTCACATTAATGGCTAACAAACCTGGAATTATTCACACGAATCACTATACATTAGAATCCAATATTATTAAAAATTGGTTCAATCAATCTCATCGAGAAAATGGGATTTCACCTACTTTTGTATCGAGTGAATATATTAGTGTGATTGAAGGAAGTGGTGGGGATAAATTGCATGATGATTCTTATGAATGTGAATGGAGGGGAATTTACGAAGAAGCTGTGAAGGTAATTGACACCTTAACACCCCAATAGACCCTACATAATTGATTGTATTTTTTTTAAATTGACGACAACTAACATTCAGGAGAACTAACTATGTCTAAAACTGATTCTAATATTTCTGTAGCGAAAAGGTATGTTGAAGAAGGTAACCAACTCAGGGAAGATAGAAAACTAGATGAAGCGATAGAAAAATTCTTAATAGCCCTTCAACAACAGCCAAACTTGGTACCTGCTTTGAGTCAAATTGCTCGTATTTATGAAGCTAAAAGGGAATTTAAGCAAGCAACATCTTACCTTGAGCAACTTGTGAAACTCCAACCTGAACATATTGGTTTTAAAAATAGGTTGGATAAGGCGATACAAAATCAGGAAGTTGAGGAAAAGTATGGAAAAATTCTCATTGCTAATGATTTTGCCAGTCCAACAGAAGAACGGGAAAGATTGCAGCAAACAATCAGTCAATTGCAACAGTCTTCTCAACCGATTTACCTTCAGTTTGGTTTTGGTAGAACCCCTTTTTCTAATTTTCTCAATATAGATGTCAATTTTATTGAATTTAATGGGAACAAACCACCTGTACCTGCCCAAATGCATGATCGTATATTTATTTTTCCTTGGTTAGATTCTCCTCTGCCCATACCGGATAACAGTGTAGACTTTGTGTTCCATCAAGATTTATTTGAACACCTGTCTCAAATGCAACAATTTTTACTTCTAGCTGAAGTCTGGCGGATTTTAAAGCCGGGATGCTTTCATCGAATTAATACCCCTTGTCTTCAGGACTCTATGAAAGTTCACTCGAAATTTCATTTAGGACTTGAAGGGGTTCATCGAAATGAATGGGAAAAGTGGGGTCATGTCAATTTAATTACAAAAAATATGATTGATGAAATGGCTCAGATGGTGGGCTACAAGCAGGCTCATTTTAATTCTAAGAATGGCTCAGTTTCTGGTGTTGAATTTACAGAAACTCGACCCGGCGGAGATCGAAATGAAGTGACGGGTAACGTTTTTGTAGATCTGATCAAGTAAGTTGATTGAATTTAGTAAGAAATTGATCGATTGTATTAATTATTGTCTTTAAACCTTATGAACACTAGCTCAGTAAATTTTCAGACTTCCTCAAACGAGAAAATTAATATTAATACTCACCTTAAGCAAGGAAATCAACTTAAAAAACAAGGACAACTTACTCAGGCAATTGAACAATATCAGCAAGCTCTTCAGCTTGATCCAGACTGTCTACCGGTTCTAAACCAGTTAGCGATAATCTACAATAAGCAACAGGAACTTAACCAGGCTCTTAACTATCGCCAGCGGCTGGCTCAACTACAACCCGATGATGCAATTGTACAGGCAAACTTAGCCAAGACAATGATGAAGCTAGGGCAGCTTCAGGAGGCAATTGCAACATACCAAAAAGCAATAACTTTATCAAATCCACCCGATAATATTTATGTGGAGTTGGGAGATGCTTTGGAGAAGAATGCTCGGATAGAAGAAGCAATTTCGGCTTATCAACAAGCGATTGATTTACAGCCAGAAAATGCTCAATTCTATTTCAGACAATCACAATTATACTTTAAACAAAGTCAGATTGACCAAGCGATCAAAAAAGCAGAAGCAGCACTTGAGATCGATCCTGATTTTATTCCAGCTCTGAATCAGTTAGCAATAATTTATCAGAAGAGAAAAGAATTAGAGAAAGCAATTAGCTATTATCGACAAATTGTCAAACTGCAACCCACAGATGATAAAGCTTTTCGCTCGATGATGGATATCTACTTAAAAGTTATTTCTAAGAAGAATAATATAGATGAAGTCATTACAATTTATCAGCAAGTTATTCAAGAGACTCCGTTAAATCAGGCAGAAATAGCTCATGAATATTTTGGGGAAATGCTTCTCAAATTAGCCACAAGACAGGGAGAACTTGATCAAGTTATAAATTTCTATCAAAAAAATATTGAAACTCAACCCAATCAACATTGGTATCACTACAATTTAGGATTAAGTTTTGCGAAACAAAAACGATTTGATCAAGCAGCAAGTTGTTATCAACAAGCTTGTCAACTTCAACCCTTATTTTGGCAATCTTTTATAGAATTAGTCAAGGTTTATAGTCATAAATCAGAGCATGAACAAGCCTTTCAGTATTTTATAAAAGCTATTGAAAGTAATCCTAATTTACAAACATGGTATTATAACTTTTGTAAGCCTAATTCTGAGGCAGAATTTGATTTACTGAAAAAGACGCTTCAAGAGAATCAGAAGAAAACAAAGAAAGAACATATTTACTCTCATATTATCGGAGAGAAGCTGAGTCAGAAAGGTAAATATTCAGAAGCCATTGTCTATTATCAAAAATCAATTTATCAGAAACTCAAAAAATTTCGACCAGAGTTTCTAACTGAGTATGGAGAGGGTGGACAGTTACAGGAGCCAAACTTTCTGATCATTGGTGTAGCAAAGTGCGGGACAACTGCTCTCTATAACTATATTAGTCAACATCCACAAGTTTTAGCAGCGATAGAAAAAGAACCCCAGTATTTAAGCAGCTTAGTTCCAAAAATAACAAGAATTAAACAACAGGAAGATTGGTCAGAGTTAAATTCGGAAAGAGATTTTTATTTAGCTCATTTTCCACCTCGACCAGAAGGAAACCAATTTATTACTGGAGAAGCAAGTATTAGCAATTGGGACCCCAAAGTTGAAAAAATAGTTTATAATTGGTTTCCCAATATTAAGCTAATTGCTATTTTAAGAAATCCGATCAAGCGGGCTATTTCTCTTTATAACTATTCCATTAAACATAGAAAACAATCTTTGCAAGAAACGATTAACTCAGAACTTAGTTTTTTACAAGGAATAGAAGATTATGGACAGGTACTAGATGATGACTCCATTCGCCAGCCACGTCATCTAGGGGAAGGATTATATGTTTACTACCTAGAAAGATGGATGAAACTTTTCCCTAAAGAGCAATTTCTAATTTTAACCAATGAAGATTTAGCGCAAAATCCAGCGGGAGTGATGAAACAAACCTTTGATTTTCTCGCTTTACCAGATCACGATGCGATGAATTACACGCCAAGAAATGTAGGTCACTATCCCAAAGATATTGATCCTGATTTACTCGCTCGTTTACAAGAATTCTATCGACCTCATAACCAAAAGTTAGAAGAGTTGTTAGGACGGAAGTTAAATTGGGATTGAAAAAGATTTTGGGGTGCAGAGTCACAAATTAACATGATGTCAATCTATAACCTGATGATGGTTGGGTTCATTATAGTTGAGGCATCCCTAGGCAATTGAATTCCAATTTACAAAGGTTATTTCCTTTTAATCCCCGATTAAATTTATCGTCTCTACGCGAATTGACATGATACGGCTTGTTGAGGCACTCCATACCCGTAAATTTACTGATATAACTCATTTGTTAATGTCACAAAAATGTTTTAAATATCCGTTGAATCACAATTGAACATCAGACTTTATCTAGTTAGTCTAGTGATAGAGTTTAAAACAATTATTATGTCTTCAACTGTTTCTTCCAAAATTCCTGATTTGATTCGCAGCTTACGCGATCGCTTAGAACTGTCTCAAGTCAAGTTAGCCAAACAGTTAGGAGTGTCATTTCAAACTGTTAATGGTTGGGAAAATGGACACCATCAACCGTCTCGAATTGCAATGAAATTAATCCGGGAACAAGTCGAAGCCATGGGAGAACAGGGAGAAGATCTATTGAATAAATATTTTCACTCATGATTTAACTCACAATTGAATCAATTCATGATTGATTATTACAGGATCATGTATTCTGTAATGTCTTTTTTTCAAGCAAAAACAACGGTGCGGTGATTATAAACCAACACTCGATTTTGCAGGTGTAACCGTACAGCTCTTGCTAATACTAAGCGTTCCATGTCTTTACCTCGACGGATTAGATCCGCTACAGTATCACGATGACTCACCCGGATCACGTCTTGTTCAATAATTGGCCCTTCGTCTAAATCTTCTGTCACATAGTGAGCCGTTGCACCAATGATTTTAACCCCTCGTTTATAGGCTCTTTGATAGGGATTTGCACCTGGAAATGCGGGTAAAAATGAGTGATGAATATTAATAATATTCGGAAACTTTGCCACAAAATCTGCACTGAGGATTTGCATATATTTGGCTAACACTACTAAATCAATATTGTGTTTTTGTAGTAATTCAAGCTGATGAGCTTCAGCTTCTTTTTTTGTTTCTTTGGTAATGGGAACATAAGAAAACTCAATATTAAACTGATCGGCGATGGGTTGTAAATTGGTATGATTACTAATAATTAAACTAATGTCTGCATTTAATTCTTTGGCTTGCCAGCGCCATAATAAATCTAATAAACAGTGATCTTGCTTGGTCACCCAAAGGGCAATTTTGGGGATATTATCTGAGAAATGAATTTGCCAATTGGCGTTAAACGGTTTAGCGATCGCACTAAAAGCTGGCGCAATTACTTCTTTGGCTAAATTAAATCCTGCTAGTTCCCATTCGATGCGTGTGAGAAACATTTCTGCGGCTGTATCGGTATGTTGATCGGCATGAATAATATTCCCACCATTAGCATAAATAAAGTTAGCAATTTTAGCAACTAATCCGGTTTGATCAGCACAAGATAATAATAAAGTAGCAGTCGGTTGATTCATCATTATTGTATTAATTTCAATGAGACTAATATGACTTAAAACTTATATTTTTTGGAACTAACTAATAATAATTAAAGCTTTGGTTTCAAGTAAACTGGCGGTAGAGGACAGGTTAATAATGTACCGCATCGCTTACAATACAGTGCATCTGAATCATGGGATGGCCAGCCACATCCTGAACAGACGGTCTCAACTTGATTGGCTGTTTTTACTAATTGTTTAATTAGATTTCCCAATTGCCACGGAATTAAAGCCACCCCGGTTAAAATCATTAGAATGGTTAAGAAACGTCCCATTTCTGATAACGGGATAACATCTCCAAAACCAACCGTTGTCATGGTGACGACTGAAAAATAAGCCGCATCTAAAAAGGTGCCAAAAATATCGGGATTTATGGGATGTTCAACTTGATAAATTAACCCGGAAAAGATAAATATTATCGTGAGTAAGGTAAAAATAATTCGGGCAAAAATTATCCCATCTTTGGTTTGAATTTGTAAAAATGTTATTTTAAAATCTAAAAACCGGATTAATCGTAAGATCCGAAACCATCTCAGAATCCGAATAAATCCAATATTAAAAGAACCTAATATAACAGGTAAAATGGCAATCAAGTCTATAATTGAGTAAATATTAAAAATAAACTTTAGCTTATTTTCTGCACCCCAAAATCGAATTAAATATTCAATCGCAAATAAAACAATAATAAATTGATCGACGACCTCTAAAATAGAACGAAGCTGTGATGAAATGGGATAGGTTTGAACGACAAAAATCGCAGCAGATAACAGAATAAAACCGGTAATTAAAAAACTGACAGCCAAACCCCCAGGTGTTTCTAAGTCTTCTATATAGAACACCAATCGTTTACGAGTTTGATCCATCCAAGACACTTCTGCTTGACTCATCAGCCTAATCTATAGTGTTTAGTTATTGGTTGTTAGTTTTTTGTCATTGGTTATTGATTATTGCTTATTTTTCGTTGACAGTCAGTCGGTGTTAGCTATACCTAAGTTATGATTTCTTAGGAATAACGCCTAACTAATCAGTAACAACAATAACTAACAACTAATAGTTTAACAACTGACGAATGCGATCGCGGTTTTCTGTTGTGGCTGATAAGCGTTGCTCGAGCCAAGTCATTGCTTCAGTTTCTCCCCGTTGAGCCGCCACGACTAATGCCCCCCAGGCTTGTAAATCGGGTTCTTGTGGGCTTTCTGCTAGAGCCGCTTGAATTCGCAGCTTTAAGCGTCCCTCATCGGCTTGTAAGAGAGTGTTTAACTCCTGAGAACTGAGGCGGTTGGTCTGTAAAACAGTTAATGCTTCTGTCCAACGGCCATCAATCAAACCCGCTAAAACTTTCTGGCTAGGACTGGCCCAAGCAGCAGTGGCTTGAGCATCGGTAATTGTGGCATGAAACTCAATTAAATCCAGTTGTGCTTGAGCTATCGCGGGCCAGGTGGAAGGATATCTCCGACTTTTTCCGGTATTTTCTTTGAGAGAAGTCATTAACTTTAAAGCAGGAGACCACAAGCCGCTTTGAGCCAGTCGCAACGCTTTACGATAGTTGTAATGATCTAAAACTGCTTCATCTAAAGAAATACTAGATAATTGAATGGGATTGGGAACAAATTTTTGAGGCTTAATTTGAAATACACTAAATTGAGGTTCTAAACCTAACGTTTCCTCAATTAACAGTTCTGGGTCGGCTCCCCCGGTAATTTCTTGCCAAATGGGTTGTTGACCCGCTGGGCTTTTCCACTCCAACATTGTACTGAGATGATTGTAGGTGGGGTTGTAATGAACAATCTGTCCGTAGGGTACTTTTTTACCCGCCACAATCCGAGTACTATAGAGATTAAACCACACCCCCATTGCCGGAACTTTACCTGTAAATTTCTTTAAATTCATCAACGGTTGAGGTTTATTAGACCCTTGTTGATTATTTCGTTTGCCAATTAAAGAAGCCAACACATAGGACTCAGCCGGGCCGTTGACTTTCAATTGGTGAACCATGCGGTAATAAGGGGGTGTTCCGGCACGTTGATAGGGCATTAAAATCGACTCATAAACCCGTAGTTCTACCACTTCCTGACAATTCGACTCACAAGGATGAACCACACTCGGTTCTCGCTTGACCACCACTGGAACTAATAAATCCGACGCGGTTTGAATCAGATTTTCTGGCGGCATTAAGAATCGACGAAACGGGTAAAGATAGGAATTCTCCTCGAGTAATTGATCCTTAAATTCAGCCACCTTATCCGGTGTCGGTAACGGCAAAGGATTACCCAGTCTTAACCCTTCTACTTGCAAATCATCACGAATTTCATCGAGTGTTTTAATAGACTCATGACGTTGTAGCGGAATCTGAGTCCAAGCGGGCAAAAATTGATTCAGCCAAATACCAATATCGGGATTAACAATCAGTTGATAGCTAAACCAACCACATCCCGCAATTAAAGCTGACCCACCAAACATCAGAGTAAATGCTAACCCATCAGCCATCCATTTTTTCAGAGTCTGGGAACGAATGGCATGGGCATTAGACGCGACGGCGGCTGTTGCAGGGCGACGAGTTGTACGGTATTGAGATTCTGCTGGGTTTGACCACCCCAGTCTACGAAAGATTCTGACCATTTGAGGGGTTGTGTTGGGTGTGCAGTTTCAAGTGAGAGTGATGTGGCAATAGATGGGCAACAGAGCAACATTTTAGGCTATGCCTACAGGAAAGCATTCATTTCTAGTCCTCCGTTATTTTTCATGAGTCGTTCGTCGCAATGAAGTCAGATGACTCACAACGAATCATACCTCACTAAACAGAGACTGAACTGAGTAAAACTTGTTCGTAGTGTTGACCTGCACTGTCCCAAGTGTATTCAGTTTCAATCAGCAATCGGCCATTTTCAGATAAGGTTTGTCGAAGTTGGGGTTGAGAGAACAGTTTGCTAACTGCATCGATATATTCTTGCACAGTATTAGCCCGTAATGCTCTCAGCGGCACTCCTTCCCCATCGACGGCAAGCCCTTCTAAACCGCGATCGCTGGCAACAACAGGAACCCCGGCTGCCATCGCTTCTAGGGTTTTGTTTTTGATGCCATAGCCACTTCTCAACGGCGTAACACAAACGGTAGCTTGATGCAAATAGTCCACCACTTGGGGAACTTTTCCTGTCACCTTAACCCCAGGGGCATCACCTAAGGCTTTGACCTCAGGAGTGGGCCTGGCACCGACAATAGTAAAGGTTGTCTTGGGGTAGAGTTGCTGTAGATGTGGTAACACCTCCAGCGTAAAAAAGCGAGCCGCATCAATATTGTGAGAAGCATCCATTGCCCCGACAAAAACTAGATTATAGCCTGCTGGGTCAAAAGTGCGACAAGGAAATAATTCTAAATCTACACCATTGGAAACCACATGAATTTGGCCTTGAGGCTGGAATTTTGAGAATTGACTTTTATCATCTTCTGTGGTAACAACTAAATGGGTAAATTTAGCCGCATAACGTTTTTCGTAGCGTTCCAATAATAAATTCAGATAGAGGCGATCGCGCAATTCATGGGGAGAAGCACCCATATCCAGATGATTGCGAGTCCAGCCCGCCACTGAACTATGGATATCAACAACAGTTGTGACTTTATCCGAAAAAGACGGCCGAACATAAATTTCATTGACGCTATGTTCACAGGTAATCACATCACATTCACCTGACTCGACAAAGCGATCAATCCAAGCTTGCATTTCAGCACTATAGCGATGTAAAACGTTTGGCGGGGTTGTTTGCAACATTGACTCAGCAAAGCGTCCCACTTTCTTAACCGTTTTTGTCAAAGGATTGGTAGATTTCGGGTCAGCCGGTAAAGGAAACAAAACCAACTGATTCACCCATTGGCGTAATTCCTCAATTTCAGCTTCAGACACCCGATGATCATATTGAGTCACCAAAGTCACACAGTGCTTTTGCTGTAAGTATTTGAGTAAATTAAATGTTCTGATTTCCGTTCCTCCGCGACTGGGAGGGTAGGGAAATGTCGAAGAAATCATTAATATATTCACGTTCGCGATCGCTCCGCATCTTCTACATCTCGTCTAATCTAATCAACTTTTACCGATAAGCCAAATTCGATCTTTAACGACTTTCGATCCGCAGAGGCACACATGAGTTGATCTGAAATTCTTCCATACCTTCGGCGAACTCTCTCATTGAAAAATTGTCAACCCTAGATCGAAGTATTTTTAGAGTCAATCCTAAAAAATGCCATATAATATGTTATACTAATCAACAACAGCACCAAAAACTTCTGTCCATCTTCAATAGAACCTATTGCATTTGTTAGTATTATTTTCTTAAATCATTGCTGTAGACTTTTGATGTTAGTTGAAGTGAAGGCCGTTTGAAAAAGACGTGTCTGAACGTCAGTAGTCTGTGACAATTTTTAAACCAGCACAAGGTAGTAACGCAACTCTAAGATGGGTTTGTTATTCTTATATTTAGTAACACCCATAACACCCCCTATGCACCGCTCTCGCTTCAGGAGCGGTGTTTTTTATTACCTCAATTCCCTCACCCTCAGGGATAGATCCGCGCCATTCTAGAAGAATAATACTAAATCCGGTTGTCATCATCTGTACTTCAGTTTGAAGTGCGAAATATGGATTCCAAGTCGTGTTCTATAGAGAGGTTAGCAAGAAAGACAAATGCTATCATCCTTTGATGGTTTACAGGATGCTATCGATCATACCAACATAATCTTGTCCTAACCCGCTCTTTCTCTGCTATAACTGTTGCTGTAATACACAAATTTGATATATTTTATCTGATTATGCTAGAGTAGTGCTCGATATAAATCCTGGTATATAACTTTTTTCGCTTTCATATCCAGCTAAGTATAATGCTTGGTTGGAAGTAACCCCAAAGCTTAATCTATTCTCTAGCTGATGCAGGGAAGCGAACTTAGTATGAGCTAGAGTCTTCATGACTAACAATTAAGTCAACCGTCGATTTTAAAGGAGATTAAGTTTTTGTGGAAAGCCAAATCCATTCTAAGTTTATCCTAACATTCGATGGTAAAGACAACGATGTTAATGTCGGCAGAAAGGATTTAGGGGGAGCATTAGATGTCGGAAGTTCTGCATTTACAATTTCAGGCTGGGTTAAGCCTCATCGTTTAGATAAAACTGCCAGTAACCATGGAATACGAAATATTTTCTTTGCTTTTTCTTTGCTCATGCCTCCGACCCTAGTAATGATAACTGTCAATTGGGAATTCGTCCAGAAGGCAGCCTACTAGATGTTTATTGTGATGAAAACAAAGATGGCGTTACGAAAAGCTTTAGTAACAGGGAATTAACTGTTATCTGATTTATTCATACAATAAACAGTTGAATCAATAGTCGATTTGGAATTCAAATTCACGATTAGTAAATTTTAGGAGGTTTTCATGGACGAGATTGTTAGAAAGATTGCTGCCCTAGGATTACCTGGAGTTATTTTAGCTATTACAATGATAGCAACTGGAGGTATGGGCAGTGTAGGTTTAGTGAGTGCAATTACTGTGTTAGGCGGCCCCTTGGAACTGGCGGGCGGTTTAGCTATTTTGAGTTTAATGACAGGGTTAGGAAATGTTATCTGTGGGTATGGATTAGATGTACTATTAACTAGTGTTGATGAGGAACGGAAAAAAACAGAATCACTACCAGCCCTGCGTCAGGAAGTCAGAGAATTACTCATTTCAGATCATCTCAAAGTCAAACTGAATTTAATTCTTTAATCTGAAAGTAAAGTCTCAGAATTTTCATCTAGTAGTATGCCTAGAAAAGTTGAAGTTTTTAAATATGAACTATCTTTTAAATTGAGCTGTAAAAATTATAAATATCTAAATATAAAATAATATCAAAAGTGGTTTGTAATTACTCTAAAGATGAGTTAAGATTGACCTACTTTTAACCTTGATTATTTTAAAGATTTTATCTTTTTTACAGTCATAGTTTCAACAACCTCTCAATGGCTCATTTTAAGAAAAGCTATTTTGTTTAAAAAGTATCTTATCTTATAATGAACCTTTGAAGGAATACTAGATTTATATCTATAAACCTAGTAAGTATTCGCGTCAATTTCTGATTTCACCCAACAATAAAAGCAAAAAAAATGACAGCAATTCTATTGAAAAAGCAACAGTTAGCTCAACAGATCGTCAAAGAGATTGAGCAGAATAATATTACTGTTGCTATTCAAAAACTGCGTCAGAAAGCAGTAAACCCTTGTGAACTTCCAACCTCTTGGCTGCTCAATACAGCAAATGCCCTAGAAAGCAACGATTGGAGCTTACTTTCAGAAGGCTTTACTAATCTAGATTTTATTGGTAAAGAGGGTTATTTCCTAATTATTTCGCCTTACCAAATTAATCGGCAATGTCAAGCAGATATTCGTTTGAGCGCACTTTACGGACAAATTCATCAGAATATTGAACCATCAATTGAAACATTAGAAAACTTAGTGCGTGAAAAATTTGGTGTTCTGCGTGAACCGATTCCGATTAACCTTTCTTTTACAGAAATTGCCAGTTGTGGTCATGTTCGGGGTGAAGATGGTGAAGCTTTTATTGTGCCGAATGGATGGTCTTTTACGAATGGTATTTCAGGGCCAGCTCTCAATAATGCCAAGGAACAACAACAGCGTTTTTTAGGTTCTAGTCATGAATGTATCCGAACTATTTTTGAACCCAAAACAGCCGATTTACTACTCGCGCCTTTAGAGGATAAAATGAACGGTGAACGCTATCGTCATGTAGATACTCAAGTTCATGAAGCCGGACATGGTAGCGGTCTAGGATTTGACTTTAAAGTAAAGCAAAACCTTCTTGATAATTATACTTATGGTGGTGTAGAAGAGTGGCGCTCCGATAGCTTGGGGTTTGAGTATGCTGCCTGTATTTTCTCCCCAGAAGAAGCCGGAAAATTAGTTGCGGTTAATTTCTGTATTCGCTTTGGTTTAGATGCTCATCGTCTAGGGGGTCTTGAGAAAGATGTTGATGTCTATGCTAGCTTAATTAGCTTAGAACATTTATTTCAAAATGATGCCATTTATATTACTCGAGAGGGTCAATTGGCATTGCGAAATTTAAGTTACACAGGTTTACTTCAAGCAGTAGAATTGCATCGAGCACAAGCACTCTCTATGACGCGAAGGGAACTCAATCTTAAGAGTCCTACAGGTCTGTTTTCACTTTACAGAGTCGATATTCATCCATCAACTCAATCTGTTTTTTATGGGCTGATTCATGAACGTTGTCAAGGAATTTGGGGCAGATTAAAGTAACTAGCGTGATGATAGAGACAGGGGAATTAATTTCCCCTTATTGATGCTAGCAGCATAAGTTGACTTTATTGAGTTAATCTTTCATGCTCTCTTTCTCTGACTGGAACCGCTTGATAAGTTGTATTTGAAATAATTAGAAATAAAATTAAACCAATTAAGGGGCTGATTAACGTCGGAAATCCATCAAAATCTGGGGTGAAAATCGGATTATTAATGTACAATAAAGTATTGTCTATTCCAAAAGTTGTCGGCATTAATACAAAGAAAATTAACCGAGTAATAGTACCGCTGATAATACAAGCAAGCGCCCCTTGCCAAGTTGATTTCCGCCAATATAAGCCCCCTACTAAAGGAATTAATAATCCAGCAAATCCTAAATCAAATGCCAGTAATAATAAAATACCCGTTTGGGGAACTTTTAAAGCAAATAACACACCAAATGCTGTAATTACAACTGCCATAATTCGGGTAACTTTCAGTAGTTTATCTCCGGCGACATTATGGTCTGTATGACGAATTCCCAGAATATTGTGCGCCATCACAGAAGAAGTACCTAAAATTGCACCATCAGCCGTTGATAAAGAAGCAGAAAGAATGGCAACAATCACTAATAAACTTAAAACAGGGGGAACAACTCCTTTGAGTAATGCAAACAATAAAGGGCCTTCTGGGGTAATACCCGCTTGCGTTAAAATATCGTTGGCAGAGAGGGCAATTAAAGCAAAAGGAACCCCAATAATTACCGTTCCAGCCGAACCAATTAAACAGGCTTTTTGGGCGGTTTCAGGACTCTCTGCGGCAAAGACTCGCGCCATAAAATCAATCGCAACAATATCCCCTAATCCTAATGCTAACAAAGTTGCCCAATTAATCGCGGCACCGGCTGCGGGGTCAGTCAATTGACCTAAAGCAAAAGGGCCTGTTCCAGCCGGAATATTTAAGCCAAAATTAAAGGCAATAAATCCAATTAAAAATATAGAACCTAATGCGGCAATAGTAACTTGAATTGCATCGGTATAAGCTACTGCAAATAAGCCTCCGCTTGCTGTGTAAATTAATACAATTGTTGCGAGTAATATCACACCAGCAGTGTAACTGGTTCCCAGAAATCCTTCAAATAAAAAGCCCCCCGCTACTAAGTTTCCGGCTAGAAGAAAAGCGAAGCTTAAGACCATAATAATAGAAGCAATAATCTCCGTTTTGCGGTTATACTTAACCCGGTAAAAATCAGGTAATGTAATTAATCCCATTTTGTTCATGGGTTTAGCAAAAAATAGTCCTGTCAGGAACAAACACAATGCTAAACCCAAGGGTAAAGAAGCCCCCGCCCAGAAGCCAAATTCAGCCGCTAAATCGCTATTTCCTAATGTGGCATTAGAATCAACAGATTGAGCCATTAAAGTAGCAGCCGCCAGGGGTAAAACGAGTCCTCGTCCAGCCACTAAATAGTTGACACTATCCCCTTTAATTTGTTTAGCCGCCCAGACTCCAATGGCAATCGTTATAAATAGAAAGACTAAGATGCCCCAAAATAAAATATTCTCTGTCATCATAGATACTCCGAGTTAATATTAATCGATTCAATCACTCTATTTTTCAGCTATCCCAGTTGAGTTAGAACTTAGGATAGCTATTGTTTGAATTCAGTCTAAACCGTTAAGGACTGAGTTAAAGATGCTTTGACGTAGCTTTTAATCCATTCAAACCAGGTTTCTAAACCTTCTCCTGTTTGGGCAGAAACGGGAATAATTGTCACATGAGGATTGATTTGTCGCACGTTTGATTCAATCTTTTTGAGATCGATATTGAGATGGGGGGCTAAATCCATTTTTGTAATCAGTAGGCAGTCAGCCGCTTGAAACATAATCGGATATTTCAAGGGTTTATCTTCTCCTTCCGTTACACTTAATAGGGCAACTTTTGCGTGTTCTCCCACTTCAAATTCTGCCGGACAAACCAAATTACCGACATTTTCAACCCAAACAATCTCAAATTCTGCGGGGTTATATTGATGAGACAGTTGATGAATTCCCCCCGCTACCATTTTAGAATCCAAGTGACAGGAACGTCCCGTATTAATCGCAATTACAGGTACACCGAATTGACGCAATCTTTCAGCATCTAATTCTGTCGTCATATCTCCTTCAATCACTGCCATTTTAAACTGAGTATTTAACCCGGCTAAAGTTCGTTCTAATAAGACCGTTTTTCCAGCGCCTGGACTACTCATCACATTAAAACAAGTAATTTCCCATTGATCAAAATGATTGCGGTTATGATTTGCCCCCGTTTGATTAGCATGAAGCAGATTAATCTCTAAGGCAGCATCAAAAGTTTGGTGCATTTAACTCACTCTTTCGTAACAGCATAATTAGAAGAATATTCAATCCGGTCAATTTTTAGTTCTCGGCCAGATCGAATATCCTCCATCGGTGATTGACAGTTTGGACAAGCATAATGTAGCCCAATTTTTGGCTGATATTCCTGTTGACAGGACTGACAAAAAGCAATTAATGGTGTTTCATGAATCACTAATTCAACCCCCTCTAAAAAACCCTTTTGAGTTTGGGCATCAAAAGCAAACTGTAAACTCGCGGGTTCGACACAAGTAAACTGTCCAACAATTAAATGAACCTGAGTAATTTGTGGCTGTTCGGGTTGTGATTCCCACCAATCTTTTAAGGTTAAAATCAGCGCTTTTGTCATATCAGTTTCATGCAAAACAAACCTCCTTTAACTCCATTCCACTAACTCCGGCTGTGCTTCTGGATGAATATAATCCGGCTTTTGTTGACGAGGAATTTGCCCAGAAATGACTAAATGTGCCATTGTGTCACAAATAACCCGAGTTGCCATTAAAGAAGTCATGTCACTGACATCATAAGGGGGCGAAACTTCCACCACTTCCATACCACAAACGGGAACATTTTGAACAATTTTCTTGAGTAAATAGAGGGCTTCACGAGGGAGTAATCCACCGGGTTCTGGCCAGCCTGTACCGGGAACAAAACCCGCATCAATACAATCAATATCGAAGCTAATCCAAACACAATCAGTTCCATCAGTTGCCCGTTCTATGGCAAAGTTTGCCGCAGCATCTAAACCCATTTCTGTAATGTCAGTTACCGTTAGAATATTTGTCGCCCTTTCCCGACAAACTTTTACCCCTTGCCGGGGGACTTGCCAGCCACCAATACCCAATTGAACTAAATTTTTAGCCGGGGCATTCTTCATGTTTGTGGCATGAAACCAAGGGCAAGTATGCATCCGTTCATCAAGGTCTGTTTCTTGGGTATCCACATGACGGTCAAAGTGAATAATCCCGATTTTTTTATCCCCTAAATGACGACAAATTCCGCGAACAGTTGGAAATCCAATGGAATGATCTCCCCCTAAAATAATCGGAAATGCGCCAGATTCAAAAACATGGGCAACACCTTTTGAAATTTGATCAAAAGACTTTTCATTATTAGCTGGAATGGTAAAAATATCCCCAACATCACAGAGGGTAATTTGTTCGCGTAAATCCACTCCTAATTCAAAATTATAAGGGGTGTAAAGGGCGCTAATACGGCGAATTCCCTGGGGCCCAAACCGAGTCCCCGGACGATAGGTAGTACCGCAGTCATGGGGGACTCCCACAATGGCAATATCATATTGTCCAACGTTTCGCACATCTTCGAGATAAGGGGCTTTAAGGAAAGTATTAATTCCGGCATAATGGGGCAATTCTCCCCGCGAAAACGTCGGAATGGTTCGGTCTTTAATACTTTCAGCGGCTTCTAAACCGTATTCTAAGCCCTGGTCTACCTCTTGTTGCCACCCCGTTAACGGCAAATGTTGTTCTCGTTCTAGAGCGTTTTGAGCTTCACTAGAATAGCCATTATTACCGGCATTAGGGGGTTGAAAGGGAGGCTGTGTAGTCATAACAATTTCTCCAGATTATGATTCAATGGGAAAGTCCCAAAAGATCAAGTAGATGAGCTTAAATTAATGTTAAATCCAAAAACCGAATGTCCCTACAGTAAAGGACTTTGAGCCTTTGGCATTGTTATTTTAATTCGGATCACCAACTTAACGCTCTTTTTCACTTAAATTAATATATGATGGGAAAGTTGCATTAGTAACCCGCTTATTTTATGCTTGTTACTCAAAGAAAAGTCAATACTCGCAATCGCGACCCTGGAAACTATTTCAGTAGCCAATCTACCCGCAAGCGACTAATGTTTGTACAATAGCCTAAGGTTATTAATCTTTTGGGTAGCAAATAGTATTGAGTGACCCTAGCTTCTGCTGGGGGTGTTTATGGTGTTATTATCAAGATAGTCAGAGTAAGGATGGACAAAATGATGAGAACGAGTTATCCCCTTTCTTCTGGTCAAAAAGCAATGTGGTTGCTCTACAAAATAGCCCCAGAAAGCGTTGCCTACAATATATTTATCACTACAAAAATTAATTCATTCTTAAATATTCCAACTGTCACTCGTGTCTGGGAAAAAATTGTTCAAAACCATCCGATTCTGAGAACCACATATACTGTCGAGGATGCTCAGCCTGTTCAGCAAATTAATCAAGAACCGAAATTTACTGTTGATATAATAGATGCCCGTAATTGGAGTGAAGAGGATTTAAAAGAAAAAATATATGCTATAACTGACCGTCCTTTTAACCTAGAAACCGATTCAGTTCTGAGGGTGAATTTATTGACCTGTTCGGAAAAAGAGCATATTCTCTTGCTAACAATGCACCATATTGCGGGAGATATGTGGTCTTTTGATTTACTGCTAAGTGAATTTCAATCATTGTATGTTGCTGAAATAGCGAGTCAAGAACCAACCGAGAATGTAGGAGACTGTTTAAGCAATAATAACTCTTACGAAAATTTTGTCCGTTGGCAGTCAGAGATGCTATCGGGTTCGAGAGGAGAAAAACATTGGCAATACTGGCAAAAAAAACTTGCTGGGGAATTGCCAATTCTGAATTTACTCCCTGATAAACCCCGTCCTCCCCTACCAACTTATCAAGGAAAATCTCATTTTTTAAAGCTAAACAATCAATTAGTTAAAAAGCTAAAAAACCTAGCTATAACCTCTGGAAAAAGCCTTTACAAAGTTTTATTAACTGCATTTTATATAGAAATTGATCGCTATACTAATCAAAAAGATATTATTATAGGAAGTCCCATGAGAGGTCGTTGGGGTAGAGAATTTAAAGAGATTGTAGGCTACTTTTCCAACTTGATTCCTTTACGAGTTTCTCTAGAGGAAAATGCCACATTTACAGAGTGTCTTGAGCAAGTTAGCAAAACAGTTAGAGAGGGACAAAAGTATCAAGCTTACCCTTTTTCTCTCTTAGCAGAACAACTCCAGCCCCAACGAGATCCTAGTCGTCCTCCTTTGTGTCAAGTCAGTTTCACTTTGCAAAGTCATCGGTGGTGTGAATCAAGAGAAAGAGAAAATTCATTGCCTAATCAAGCACAAAAGCTGGCGATGGAACCCTACTTAATTGGACATCAACGGGGTGCAGACTTCGATTTGAATTTAGTGGTAATCGAAGCTCAAGGGATTTTGAAACTCTGCTGGCAATACAATACGGACTTATTTGAAGCTGCTACGATTGAGCGCATGGCTGGGCATTTTGTCAACCTACTTGAAGCAATTGTAGATAATCCACAACAGCAAATTTGCCAATTGCCTCTATTAACAGAAGTCGAAAAACAGCAGTTATTAGTCGAGTGGAATGATACTCAAACAGAATATCCTCAGGATAAATGCATCCATCAGTTATTTGAGGAGGCTGTTGAACGGACTCCTAATGCGATCGCCATCGTCTATGAAAATCAAACACTAACGTATTGTGAATTAAACGCCCGCGCTAATCAATTAGCCCATTATTTACAATCTCTGGGTGTAGTTCCTGACACCTTGGTGGGGATTTGTGTAGAGCGATCGCCAAATATGATAATCGCAATACTGGCAATTCTCAAGGCAGGGGGGGCTTATGTCCCCCTCGATCCGAGTTATCTGTCACAACGTCTGCAGTTCATGGTCGAGGATGCTGGCTTCGAGATACTACTGACACAGACATCGCTGTTGCCAGACCTGCCGGCACACCCACCCCAGATTGTCTGTCTGGACAGGGACGGGAATGCGATCGCATCCTACCCCACTGAAAATCCCCACAGCTTATCAACGACAAACAACCTAGCCTATGTGATCTACACCTCAGGTTCGACCGGACAGCCCAAAGGTGTGATGGTCGAACAGGGTTCCCTGACTAATTTTATCCAAGCTGCACAGCAGACTTATGGCATCGAGGCCAGCGATCGGGTTCTCCAGTTTGCCTCCATTAGTTTTGATGCGGCTGCCGAAGAAATCTATACCACTTTAATTGGCGGGGCTACATTGGTGCTGCGTAACGATGCCACTGCTGGTGGCCTTACCCCCTTCTTGCGTCTGTGTCGGGACTGGCAATTAACCGTCTTAGATTTGCCGACAGCCTACTGGCAACAGTTGGTTGCCGAGTGTGTCCACACCCAGCAATCCTGGCCAATGGGAATCCGCCTAATGATTATCGGTGGTGAACAAGTTGGGGTCGAGAGTGTTCGCCTATGGCAGCAGATCGTGCAAAAACAAAGTGCAACTCCCAGACTTCTAAACACCTATGGCCCTACGGAGACAACGGTCGTAGCAACCACCTATATGATTCCGTCGTCCCCTGAGGCGATCAAGCCAGATCAAGCAATTGCGATTGGTAAACCGCTTTCTAATGTGATGACCTATGTATTGGATGCCCAACAGCAGTTAGTCCCTGTGGGGGTACCAGGAGAACTGCACATTGGTGGGGCTGGAGTGGCACGAGGCTATCTCAACCGCCCAGAGTTAACCAGCGAGAAATTTATTCCTAACCCGTTTGACAAGTCAAAAGTCAAAAGTCAAAAGTCAAAATTATATAAAACGGGGGATTTGGCTCGTTACTTACCCGATGGCAACATTGAATTTTTAGGACGGATTGACAATCAAGTAAAAATTCGGGGCTTTCGGGTTGAATTAGGAGAAATTGAAGCTATTCTGAGCCAACGGGATGATGTACAAACGGCTTGTGTTATCTCTCGTGAAGATATCCCAGGGAATCAACTCATAGTCGCTTACATCGTAGCGCAACCTGAACCCACACCCGACATCAGTAAATTACGACAATTTCTAGAAGCGAAACTACCCGCTTACATGGTTCCCAATGCTTTCGTTATCCTCGAAAGTTTACCACTCACTCCCAACGGCAAAATAGACCGTCGAGCCCTACCCGTACCCGATTTAACTCAACAAACTCAAGAATATATTGCGCCTCGCACACCAGTAGAGGAAATACTCACTCAAATTTGGTCACAAGTTCTCAATGTAGAATCTGTGGGAATTAACGATAACTTCTTTGAGTTGGGAGGACATTCCCTACTGGCAACCCAACTGGTTTCACGCATTCGTAATAGTTTTGAGGTTGAACTGCCTTTACGTCAGTTATTTGCCACAGCAACAATTGCTCAATTAGCCGATAGTATTGGGCAGTTGCAGCAACAAAACCCAGGACTAACAGTCCCCCCTATTTTACCGAGACAACAGGGGTCAGAACTCTCACTCTCTTACGCTCAACAGCGTTTATGGTTCATAGACCAACTCCAACCCAACAGCGCCCTCTACAACATTCCCATCGCTTTACGTTTAGAAGGAAGCCTTAATTCTACAGCCTTAGAACAAAGCTTAATTGAGATTATTAGTCGCCATGAAGCCTTACGCACTAACTTCCTCACCGTTGATGGAGAAGCAACTCAAGTTATTCATTCACAAATAAACTCGATATTATCAGTTGTCAACTTAACCGATTTATCAATAGCCGAACAAGAAATCAAAGCGCAGCAAATTGCGACTAATCAAGCCAATAACCCCTTTAATCTTGTCAGTGACCCTTTAATCCGATCCACATTAGTTGTACTGTCTGAAAAAGAAAATTGGTTACTTCTCTGTATGCATCATATTGTCAGTGATGGCTGGTCAATGGGTGTACTTGTTGAAGAACTGGCAATACTGTACAAAGCCTATTGTCAAGGAAAGCCTTCCCCATTAACCTCACTCCCAATTCAATATGCTGATTTTGCAATATGGCAAAGGGAGTGGTTACAAGGAGATGTCCTAGAGAACCAATTAAGTTACTGGAAAGACCAACTCGCAAATGCTCCCGAACTCTTATCGCTGCCCACAGACCGACCGCGACTGGCTGTACAGACTTTTGTGGGAACACATCAAGAATTTACTCTTTCTAACGAACTGACTAAAAAGCTAATCCAACTGAGTCAGCAACAAGGGGTCACCCTATTTATGACCTTATTAGCAGCGTTTGATACGTTACTGTATCGCTACAGTGGACAGTCAGATATTTTAGTCGGAACACCGATTGCTAATCGTAATCAAAGTGAAATCGAAGGGTTAATCGGCTTTTTTGTCAATACCTTAGTGATGCGGACGGACTTATCCGGTAATCCAAGTTTTAACGAACTCCTCGGCAGTGTGAGGTTGATGACAATGGCAGCATACAGCCATCAGGATTTACCGTTTGAAATGTTAGTAGAAGCACTACAGCCAGAGAGAGACCTGAGTTATACACCTTTATTTCAAGTGATGTTTAGTCTTCAGAATCAGACTGATGTAGACCTAACGGGATTAACAGTCAATCGACTTCAGATAGACAGAAAAACGTCTAAGTTTGATTTGACCTTATCAATGGAAAATACCGCCAATGGTTTGGCTGGGGTTTGGGAGTATAACACAGACTTATTTGATGCCAGTACTATTGAACGGATGACAAGTCATTGGATAACATTATTGGAAGCAATTGTAGCTAATCCCCAAGAAAGAATTGCTCAATTGCCTTTATTGAGTGAAGTTGAACAACATCAGTTATTAATTGAGTGGAATAATACTCAAATAGAATATCCCCAAGATAAATGTATTCATCAGTTATTTAAAGAAATTGTAGAACAGACACCCAATGCAGTCGCCATCGTCTATGAAAATCAAACACTAACGTATTGTGAATTAAACACCAGCGCTAATCAATTAGCCCATTATTTACAATCTTTGGGTGTAGTTCCTGACACCTTGGTGGGGATTTGTTTAGAACGTTCAATAGACATGATAGTGGGAATATTGGCAATTCTCAAAGCAGGGGGTGCTTATGTTTCTCTAGACCCAGATTATCCGAGTGAACGTTTAAGCTTCATCGTAGAAGATGCTCAACTTTCAGTCATACTAACGCAACAGAAATTACTCGAATCTCTGCCGCAACATCAGGCGCGTATTGTTTGCTTAGAGAGTGACAAAGAAACTATTACGCAAAGCAGTCAGTCCAACCCAATAAACACCACAACAGCCAATAACCTGGCATACATCATCTATACATCCGGTTCGACAGGTCAACCTAAAGGGGTTAAAGTTAATCACTCTAACGTTGTTCGTTTATTTAGCGCCACAGAATCTTGGTATCACTTCAATTCATCAGATGTCTGGACACTATTCCACTCCATCGCCTTTGACTTCTCCGTGTGGGAAATATGGGGGGCATTACTGTATGGTGGAAAACTAGTAATTGTGCCTTATTTAGTCAGTCGTGAACCCGAATCATTTTATCAGTTATTGTGTCAAGAAAATGTTACTGTTCTCAATCAGACTCCTTCAGCGTTTCGTCAATTAATTCAAGCTGAAGAGGGAATAGAAAATGATTTAAATTTACGCTTAGTCATTTTTGGGGGAGAAGCCTTAGAACTTAACAGTTTGAAGCCTTGGTTTGAACGTCACGGCGACACTAAGCCTCAATTAGTTAATATGTACGGCATTACCGAAACCACCGTACACGTTACTTATCGTCCTTTGAGTATAAGGGATTTGGATGGGGCAGCTAGTGTAATTGGTCGTCCCATACCTGACTTACAAATGTATGTGTTGGATGAGTATTTACAACCTGTACCTATTGGTGTAGCTGGAGAAATGTATGTCGGTGGTGCGGGAGTGACTCGTGGTTATCTTAACCGGGATGAATTAACTATAGAACGGTTTATTTCTAATCCTTTTAATAACTCAAAACTCTATAAAACGGGAGACTTGGCACGTTATTTACCGAATGGAGAATTAGAGTATTTAGGAAGGATTGATAATCAAGTCAAGATTAGAGGTTTCCGGATAGAATTAGGCGAAATAGAGGCATTATTAACGCAATACAGAGATGTTTGGGAAACTGTGGTTTTGGTACGAGAGGATGAACCGGGTGATAAACGTTTAGTGGCTTATGTTGTGCCGAAATCTGAATCATCCTTAACTCTAGCAGAATTAAGGCAATTTCTAGAAGCGAAACTACCCGCTTACATGGTTCCCAATGTTTTCGTTATTCTCGAAAGTTTACCGTTAACAAATAATGGCAAAATCAACCGTCGGGCATTACCGAAACCGGATTTAAGTTCACGTCAACACCAATATATTGCCCCTCGTACACCAACGGAAGAAATGCTAGTTCAAATTTGGGCGCAAGTGTTGAAAGTTGAGAAAGTGGGTATTAATGATAACTTCTTTGAATTGGGAGGACATTCCTTATTGGCAACCCAACTGATTTCAAAGATTCGCAAAGTTTTGCAAGTTGAACTTCCTTTAAAAGAGGTATTTAGTGCAGCAACAGTTGCTCAGTTAGCTGATAGTATTGAACAGTTAAAACAACGAAACTCAGAAGTAACAAAACCACGGATTTTACCCCGACGCAGAAAACGTAGTAATACAAGCTGACAGTTGTTAAAAAATTATCTCATCTGGGTGCATTACGATTACATTTGCAATAACAGCACCCTACACTGTTCTAGGTGCGTTACGTTAGCACTAACAGCACCCTACACTGTTCTAGGTGCGTTACGTTAGCACTAACAGCACCCTACATATTAACTACAGTCACAAAATTTTAGCTTAAGCGATTCACCCATTTACCCATAATTTAAAGATGAATACTGAAGAATTACTCACGTCTACTGAAGAATTACCTCTGTCTTATGCTCAACAGCGTTTATGGTTCTTAGACCAACTCCAACCCAATAGCGCCTTCTACAATATCCCTATTGCTTTGAGTCTGGAAGGAAGTCTCAATATTGCCGCCTTAGAACAAAGTTTACAAGAAATAATTGCTCGCCACGAAGCTTTACGCACCAACTTTGTCGCTGTTAATGGAGAAGCTACTCAAGTTATTCATGAAGAAATAAACTGGACAGTATCGGTTGTTGATTTAACATATTTATCCAGCAGTGAACAAGAAAATACGGCTCAAGAATTAGTTCAAGAAAAAGCCGTTAAACCCTTTGATTTAGCCAATGATTCATTAATTCAAGCGACATTAATTGTCAAGTCTAAAACAGAACATATCTTACTAATCTGTATGCATCATATTGTCTCTGATGGCTGGTCAATGGGTCTATTCCTGCAAGAATTCGCTACGTTATATGATGCTTATATCCAGGATAAACCTTCACCATTAGCACCATTAGAAATACAATATGCCGATTTTGCTTTATGGCAAAGAGAATATTTACAAGGGGATTTACTGGAAACTCAACTCTCTTATTGGAAACAACAATTAGCTGATGCGACACCGATTTTACCGTTACCGATAGATAAACCAAGACCACCTGTTCAAAGCTTTAATGGGGCTTATCAAACATTTACTCTCTCTCCTGAGTTGTGTCAAAATCTAACAACATTGAGTCAACAGCAAGGTGTTACTTTGTTTATGACTTTGTTGGCGGCATTTGATGTTTTATTGTCTCGCTACAGTGGCATAACAGATATTTTAATTGGAACACCGATTGCTAATCGAAATCAGGATGAAATTGAAGGAGTAATTGGCTTTTTTGTTAATACTTTAGTTTTGAGGGCTGATTTATCGGAAAATCCTAGTTTTGAGGAATTATTAGTACAGGTTCGTGAGGCGGCATTAGATGCTTATGCTTATCAAGATTTGCCTTTGGAAATGTTGGTCGAAGCGTTGCAACCCGAACGAAATATCAGCTATACACCCCTGTTTCAGGTAATGTTTTCACTGGAAGATTCTAATCTATCAACGATGGAATTAACGGGTTTAAATGTCAGTTCATTACCCCTAGAAAGCGGAACGGCAAAGTTTGATTTGAGTTTATCCATGCAGAATACCGCGAATGGACTGATGGCGGTGTGGGAATATAATACAGATTTATTTGAGAGCAGTACAATTGAGCGGATGGTGGGTCATTTTGTCACACTGTTAGAGGGAATTGTTGCTAATCCTCAAGAACATATTGCTCAATTGCCTTTATTAACAGAAGTTGAACAGCATCAATTATTAGTTGATTTTAATAATACCCAAACGGATTATCCTGAAAACAAATGTATTCATCAGTTATTTGAGGAACAAGTCAAAAAAACACCCGATAATATCGCAGTAGAATTTAACAATCAAAAACTAACTTATCGTGAATTAAATAGTCGTGCTAATCAATTAGCCCATTATTTACAATCTTTGGGAGTATCGGCTGATGTCTTAGTCGGTCTTTGTGTGGAACGTTCTTTAGAAATGATAGTGGGAATGCTGGGTGTTCTAAAAGCGGGGGGTGCTTATCTACCCATAGACCCAAATTATCCGAGTGAACGTATCAGCTTTATGCTAGAAGACTCTCAGGTATCGGTTTTATTAACTCAACAACAACTTATAGAAACGTTGCATGCAACGTCTTTACCTCAACATCAAGCACAGGTTATTTGTTTAGATACGGACTGGCAGACAATATCCCAGTATTGCAATCTAAATTTAGCTCATTCTATCACCCCAGAAAATTTAGCCTATATTATTTATACTTCTGGTTCTACAGGTCAACCGAAGGGTGTGATGATTCAACATCAGTCCTTAGTGAATTATATCCAGATGACAATTACTGAGTATGAGTTAAGTAATAGCGACCGCTTTCTACAGTTTTTCTCTATTAGTTTCGATGCAGCAATAGAAGAAATCTACTCTACTTTAACGTGTGGAGCCACCCTCGTATTGCGAACCGAAGAAATGTTGAGTTCGGTGCAGAGATTTATTCAAAAATGCCTTGATTGGGATATAACCCTGGTTAGTTTGCCAACAGCATATTGGCATCAGTTAACTTTTGAATTAGTGAATGGGAATTTACAGTTACCCCCTTCGCTTCGGCTGGTGCTTATTGGCGGAGAACAACTGATTGAACAACGACTCCAAATGTGGCAGGAGTATGTCGGTGAATATCCTCAGTTAATCAATGAATATGGGCCAACAGAAGCAACTGTAGCAGTAACAATCTCTAAATTCCCAGATTCCGCCCCAACAGAATTTAATCAGCCAAAAGCCTCAATTGGACGACCAATTCAGAATGTTGAGATTTACATTTTAGACTCCTATAACCAACCTGTCCCCATTGGTGTCGCGGGAGAATTGCATATTGGGGGTGTTTGTTTATCGCGAGGTTATCTTAACCGACCAGAATTAACCGCTGAGAAGTTTATTCCTCATCCGTTTGACAAGTCAAAAGTCAAAAGTCAAAAGTCAAAATTATATAAAACAGGAGATTTAGCCCGCTATTTACCCGATGGCAATATTGAATATTTAGGACGAATTGATAATCAAGTCAAAATTCGAGGTTTTCGGATAGAGTTAGGGGAAATAGAAACAGTATTAAGTCAATATTCCCAAATACAAGCATCTGCGGTAATCGTTCGTGAAGATACACCCGGAGATAAACGTCTGGTTGCTTACCTGGTCGCTAAAAAAGAAACCACGCTACAACATAGCAAACTACGACAATTTCTCAAAGCGAAGTTACCAGAATATATGGTTCCCAGTGCTTTTGTCGTGTTAGAGTCTCTACCCTTAACGCCGAGTGGCAAAGTTGACCGTCGCGCTTTACCTGCACCTGATTTTAGCGGTTCGACAGATAATTATATTACGCCACGCACTCCAACAGAGGAAATACTGGCTCAAATTTGGTCTCAAGTGTTGAAGGTTGAGAAAGTCGGAATTAACGATAACTTTTTTGAATTAGGCGGACATTCCTTACTGGCAACTCAACTGGTTTCCCGCATTCGTAGTACATTTAAAATCGAACTGCCCTTGCGTCAATTATTTGCCACCGCAACAGTCGGGGAATTAGCACCAGAAATTGAGCAATTACAGCAACAAAATTTAGAACATATTGCCCCACCCATTTTACCCCGAACAGAGAATACACCATTACCTTTATCCTATGCTCAACAGCGTTTATGGTTCTTAGAACAGTTCCAGCCTAATAGTGCGCTGTACAATATGCCAATGGCTTTCCGTCTGGTTGGAACCCTGAATCAAACGGCATTAGAACAAAGCTTACAAACCATTATCCAACGTCACGAAGCCTTACGCACCAATTTTGTTACTGTTGATGGGGAACCAACACAAATTATCCAAACTGCAACAAATTGGAATTTATCGGTTGTTGACTTAAGCCATTTATCAACCACTCAACAAGAAATTCAAGCAGAAAAACTCGTCCAACAACAAGCGATACATTCCTTTGATTTAGCCAATGAATCTTTAATTAAAGCCACAATAGTTCTGCTGAATGATACAGAATCTCTATTGCTAGTTTGTATGCATCATATTGTTAGTGATGGCTGGTCAATGGGTATTTTAGTACAAGAATTAGCAAGTTTGTATGATGCTTATTCTCAAGGTTTATCGTCTCTCTTAACACCATTATCGCTTCAATATGCTGATTTTGCAGTATGGCAAAGACAATGGTTACAAGGCGAGGTATTGCAAAGTCAATTGAGTTATTGGCAACAACAACTTGACGGCGCACCCACTCTACTTTCCTTGCCCACAGACCGACCGAGACCTGCTGCACAGAGTTTTGCAGGGGCAATTCAACAATTTGAACTGTCGTTAGAATTGACTGAAAAATTGATTAAATTAAGTCAAGAACAAGGAGTGACTTTGTTCATGATATTGTTAGCAGTATTTGATGTATTACTATACCGCTACAGTGGGCAATCAGATATTTTAGTCGGCACACCTATTGCTAACCGTAATCGTAGTGAAATAGAAGGATTAATCGGCTTTTTTGTTAATACCTTAGTTCTACGGGCTGATTTATCAGGAAACCCCAGTTTTAGTGAACTCCTCACTCGTGTCAGGGACGTATCAATGGATGCTTATGTGCATCAGGATTTACCGTTTGAAATGTTAGTAGAAGCATTACAACCCGAACGCGACCTCAGCCATTCTCCTCTATTTCAGGTCATGTTTATCCTTCAGAATACCCCCGTGTCTGAGGTAGAGTTAAGCGGGTTAAGCGTCAATTCAGTTAAAGTTCAACGGGATATTGCTCCCTTTGATTTAACGTTAGGAATGGAGAATACAGCTTCAGGTTTAATGGGCATTTTTGAGTACAATACTGACTTATTTGATGCCAGTACAATTAAGCGGATGATAGGTCATTTTGTGACGTTATTAGAAGCAATTGTAGCTCATCCTCAAACTTCTATTTCTTACTTACCTTTATTAACAACAGGTGAGCAACAACAGATATTATTTGATTGGAACAATACAAAGACAGATTATCCAGCATCTCTGTGTATTCATCAGTTATTTGAACAACAAGTTAAACTCACTCCCAACGCCATCGCGGTCGAATTTAACCATCAACAACTCACCTATCAACAGTTAAATATTCAAGCGAATCAACTGGCTAATTATCTGCAATCTCTCGGAGTCAAACCTGAAGTATTTGTCGGGATTTATTTAGAACGTTCCCTAGAGATGATAGTGGCATTATTGGCAATTCAAAAAGCAGGCGGGGCTTATGTTCCTCTCGACCCAGATTATCCGCTTCAACGATTAGCTTATATCTGTGAAGATTCAAATATTAATCTGCTGATTACTCAACAAAAATTACTGGATGTTTTGCCAATAAACGGCATAGATGTCATTGTTTTAGAGACAGAATCTGAGAAACTCACCACTCAAAGTCCAGAAAATCCAGTCAGTGACGTTCAACCTCAAAACCTCTGTTGTCTGCTGTATACATCCGGTTCGACTGGAAAACCCAAAGGCGTGATGTTAACCCATGCAGCGTTAGTCAATCATAGTAGCGCCATTAGTGAAGTCTTTGGTTTAACCGATAAAGATAGGGTATTACAATTTGCCTCCTTAGGCTTTGATGTTGCCGCAGAAGAAATATTCCCCACTTGGTTAAAAGGCGGCACAGTCGTATTAAGACCCAGCCAAATGTTCCCTGACTTTGCTAGTTTTGCTGGGTTTATTCAACAACAAAAACTCAGCGTCCTCAATATTACCCCAGCCTATTGGCATGAATGGGCCGTAGCGGTCTCGAAACAAGATGCAACAGTCCCGGAAAGTTTACATCTAGTGGCTGTGGGTGGAGATACCGTTTTGCCAGAAACTGTTACGATGTGGAAAAAGTTAGTCGGGACACGGGTTAATTGTCTGAATGTTTACGGCCCCACCGAAGCCTCTGTTACGGCTGTTGTCTATGATTTACTCAATCCCAAATTAGAACAAATTAATAATGTTTTGATTGGTCGTCCCATTGCCAATACTCAGACCTATATCCTTGACCCTCATCTGCAACCCGTCCCCGTTGGGGTCATTGGGGAATTACATCTGGGAGGGGTACGTTTAGCGCGAGGTTATCTCAACCGCGACGAATTAACCCAAGAAAAATTCCTGTCTAACCCCTTTGACAAGTCAAAAGTCAAAAGTCAAAAGTCAAAATTATACAAAACAGGGGATTTAGCCCGTTATTTGCCCGATGGTAATATTGAGTGTTTAGGACGGATTGATAATCAGGTCAAAATCCGAGGCTTCCGGATAGAGTTGGGAGAAATTGAGACTGTACTGAACCGAAATCCTCAAGTGCAGACTTCTTGCGTTATTCTGCGTGAAGATACCCCAGGAGATAAACGCTTAGTGGGTTATGTTGTCCCCTCATCTCAGCAAAAAGTACCCACAAACAGCGAACTACGTCAATTTCTCTCCAGTAATTTGCCCTTATACATGGTGCCTTCTGCTTTTGTATTCCTGGAGTCCTTACCACTGACTCCTAACCGCAAAGTAGACCGCCGCGCCCTACCAATACCCGATTTACAAAGCCAACAAACAGACAACTATATTGCCCCTCGTACTCCAACTGAAGAAATACTAGCCCAAATTTGGGCGCAAGTGCTGAAAATCGAACTGGTGGGTATTGATGATAACTTTTTTGAGTTAGGGGGACATTCCCTACTGGCAACCCAAGTTGTTTCACGCATTCGTAATAGTTTCCAAGTCGAACTCCCCCTGCGTCAGTTATTTGCTTGTGCAACAGTTGCCCAATTAGCTGATGTGATAGGACAATATCAACAAACCTCAGAACTTACAATCCCTCCCATCTTACCCAAAGCAGAAGATACAGACTCATCCTTATCTTATGCTCAAAATCGGTTATGGTTCCTAGACCAACTCGACCCCAACAGTGCCACCTACAATATGCCGATGGCTTTGCGTCTATTCGGCAGGCTAAATATAGCGGCATTAGAACAAAGCTTAATTGAGATTATTAGCCGTCACCAGACTTTACAAACTAATTTTATTGCCGTTGATGGACAACCCAAACCTATTATTAAAACTGAAAAGAATTGGGCTGTATCAAGGATTGATTTAACGTATTTATCGACAACTGAAGCAGAAATTCAAGCAAAACAACTGTCTCAACAACAACTGACTCTTCCGTTTGACTTAGCAAATGATTCATTAATTCGGGTAACATTACTAACCTTGAATGAGACTGAATATTGGTTAATTGTCTGTATGCATCATATTGTCAGTGATGGCTGGTCAATGGGTGTATTTGTAGAGGAATTAACAGCTTTATATGAGGCATATTCTCAAGGTCAGCCAACTCCTTTACCCTCACTACCAATTCAATATACAGATTATGCCGCATGGCAAAAACAATGGTTACAAGGAGAAGTTCTGCAAAGTCAATTGAGTTATTGGGAAGAACAACTGGCAGATGCACCTACATTACTTTCCTTACCCACAGACCGACCGAGACCTGCTGTACAAACCTTCGAGGGGGCATATCAAAAGTTTACTCTTTCAGCAGAATTAACCCAAAAGCTAACTCAATTGTGTCAGCAACAAGGGGTCACGTTATTTATGACATTGTTAGCCGCATTTGATACCTTACTCTATCGTTATAGTGGACAGTCGGATATTTTAGTAGGAACCCCAATTGCTAACCGGAATTATAGTGAAATTGAAGGCTTAATTGGCTTTTTTAGTAATACGTTAGTGATGCGGACGGATTTATCTGAAAATCCCAGCTTTAGTGAATTATTGACTCAGGTCAGGCAAACAGCAATAGATGCTTATGCTCATCAAGACTTACCCTTTGAGATGTTAGTAGAAGCATTAAAACCCAACAGAGACCTCAGTCATACTCCTTTATTCCAGGTGGCGTTTGTGCTGCAAAATACACCCATTTATAATGTGGAATTAACAGGGTTAAGCATATCAGATTTACCCATTGAGATGGCAAGCGCTAAGTTTGATTTAACCTTAGGAATGGAGAAAAATGAAACGGGAATCAAGGGCGTTTTTGAATATAATACGGACTTATTTGATGCCAGTACAATGGCTCGGATGGCGGCTCATTTTGTCACGTTACTTGAGGGAATTATTGATAATCCTCAAATGTCAATTTCTCAGTTACCGTTATTAACAGAAATTGAACAACAGCAGTTATTAATTGATTGGAATAATACAGATACAGATTATCCTCATGATTTATGTATTCATCAGTTATTTGAACAGCAGGTTGAACAGAATCCTCATGCTGTGGCGGTGGTGTTTGAGGGGGCAAAACTCACCTATTTTGAGTTAAATCATCGTGCCAATCAACTCGCTCATTATCTGCTGCAAAATAATCAGATTCAACCCGATACTTTAATTGGGATTTGTGTAGAACGTTCAATAGAAATGATAGTGGGAATATTAGCCATTCTCAAAGCAGGTGGCGCTTATGTTCCCCTTGACCCAGATTATCCCCAAGAGCGTTTAAGCTATATGCTTGAAGATGCTCAAGTTTCAGTGTTGTTAACTCAAGCAAAATTAGTTAATTCTTTACCTCAACATCAAACACCTATTATCTGCTTAGATACTGATTGGGAACATATCAGTCAAGCCCATACCAATAATCTCAATATTACAGTCCGTTCTGAAAATTTAGCTTATGTAATTTATACTTCCGGTTCAACAGGAACTCCCAAAGGAGTAGCCGTCAATCATCAGGCTATTAATCGATTGGTATTGAATACAAACTATATCAAAATAACAGCTAATGACTGTATTGCTCAAGCCGCAAACATTGCCTTTGATGCTGCCACTTTTGAAATTTGGGGGGCGTTATTGACTGGAGCTAAATTCGTTATTATCACTAAATCTGTATTGCTGAATGCCCAAGAATTTGCTGTAAATATTGATAGCCATAAAATCAATGTGTTGTTCTTAACGACAGCTTTATTTAATCAGTTAGCCAGTCTAGTTCCCCAAGCATTTAGTTCTTTAAAATATCTACTATTTGGTGGGGAATTAGTTGACCCCTTCTGGGTACAAGAAGTCTTAGAAAAAGGCGCGCCACAACACTTACTCCATGTTTACGGGCCTACAGAAAATACAACTTTTTCTTCTTGGTATTTAGTAGAGGAATTACCAACAACAACCGCAACAATTCCCATTGGTCGCCCCATCGCCAATACCCAAATCTATATCTTAGATAATCATCATCAACCCGTTCCTGTTGGTGTACCGGGAGAATTGCATATTGGGGGTGTCGGCGTTGCACGAGGTTATCTCAACCGACCTGAATTAACCAAAGAGAAGTTTATTCCTAATCCGTTTGACAAGTCATTCGTCAAAAGTCAAAAGTCAAAATTATATAAAACGGGAGATTTAGCCCGTTACTTACCCGATGGCAAGATTGAATTTTTGGGACGGATTGATAATCAAGTTAAAATTCGGGGTTTCCGCATTGAAATAGGAGAAATTGAAGCAGCGCTGTCTCAGTTACCTCAAGTCCGCGAAGCCGTCGTTGTACCACGAGAAAATGAAGCGAATGATAAGCATTTAGTGGCTTACGTTGTACCCCAACAGAAAAGTCTTGAATTATCAAACAAACCCAAAAATTCATCAACAGACACAGTAGAATTATGGCCGTCTATTGCCGAATATTATGTCTACGATGACTTACTGTATTACGCCATGACCAATGACCATCGACGCAACAATAGTTATAAAGTGGCAATTAATCAACTCGTTAAAGGTAAAGTTGTTCTGGAAATTGGGACAGGTAAAGATGCGATCTTATCTAGATTTTGTGTAGCAGCAGGTGCGGCGAAAATTTATGCGATTGAACGAGATCAAGAAACTTACTTAAAAGCAAAAGCTTGTATTGAAAAGTTGGGATTTGCAGACAAAATTACAGTCATTCATGGTGATGCTACTGTTGTCGAACTTCCCGAAAAAGCGGATGTCTGCGTCTCAGAAATTGTGGGGGCAATTGGAGGGTCTGAAGGTGCAGCCATTATTATTAATAACGCCCGACGATTTCTGAAGCCTGGGGGTTTGATGATTCCAGAAAGAAGTGTAACAAAGATGGCATTAGTTACCCTGCCGGATGAAATCTTACATTATCCCCAATTTTCGGCAACTCCCGCCTATTATACTGAGAAAATCTTTGAGCAGGTAGGATATTCCTTTGATTTACGAGTCTGTATTAAGAAATTCCCTCAGGCTAATGTTCTATCCACTGTAGATGTTTTGGAAGATTTGAACTTTAATCAGCCTATTGATGTGGAATTGTCTCATGAGGTGAAGTTTGAAATTCAAAAAAATGGGCGAATGGATGGCTTTTTAGTCTGGCTAAATTTACATACGATTTCGGGAGAAGAAATAGATATTCTCGAACACGAATATTGCTGGCTACCTGTCTATTTCCCTGTATTTGAACCTGGAATTGAGGTCGAACAGGGTGATGTGATTCAAGCGGTTTGTTCTCGAACACTTTGCGACAATAATCTTAATCCCGATTATGCCATTAAAGGTTGTCTACTCAAATCTAATGGAGAAACCGTAGAGTTTGAATATGTTTCCTATCACTATAAACAGAATTTCCGACAAACTCCTTTCTACCGACGATTGTTTAATGACGACAATTTAGTGCCATCTTTAAGGGCAACTCTCAAGCAACACTTACCCGACTACATGGTTCCCTCCAATTTTGTGATTTTAGAGAATCTCCCATTAACACCCAACGGAAAAGTAGACCGCCGCGCCTTACCCGCACCGGATGTTAGCGATCGCACAAACCAATATATTGCCCCCCGTACCCCCACTGAAGAAACCCTAACTCAAATTTGGTCACAAATCCTAAAAGTAGAACTTGTCGGCATTGATGATAACTTCTTTGAACTTGGGGGACATTCTCTACTGGCAACTCAAGTAATCTCCCGTGTCCAGAACGCTTTTGGGATTTCATTACCTTTACGGACTCTATTTGAATCTCCCACTATTGCTCAACTGAGTCAAATCATCATTACTCAACTCAAAACGGGTTTAAGCGATCGCATTGCAGAAATTGTACCTGTTTCGCGAGACACAGATATTCCTTTATCCTGGGCGCAAGAACGTCTGTGGTTTGTCCATCAACTCGAAGGAAATAGCGGCGCATACACCATTGATACTGTTGTTCGTCTGAAAGGCAATCTCAATATTAAAGCCTTAGAACAAGCGTTTCAAGCAATAGTACAACGTCATGAACCGTTGCGGACTCGGTTTGAAATCAAAGATGACAAGCCAATACAGGTGATAGACTCAGACATCACCCTAATGTTACCTGTGGTCAATCTTCAGAATGTGCCAGACCCAGAGAAACAGTTGAAAGGATTAACCACAGAAGCCGCTAGTCTTCCCTTCGATATTAAAAATGACTCGGTGTTGCGAGTTGGACTGTGGCAAGTGAGTCCAGATGAATATGTCTTACTATTTGCCATTCATCACATTGCCGCTGACGGTTGGTCAATGGGGATTTTGGTGGAGGAACTTTCAACCTATTATCAAGCCTTTTCAACGGGCGAGTCTGCTGCTTTACCGGAGTTACCCATACAATATGCTGATTTTGCCGTCTGGCAGCGTCAGTGGCTAACCAACGAAGTATTAGACCGTCAACTCAGTTACTGGAAACAACAATTAACCGGCGCACCCCCACTGTTAGAACTGCCCACAGACCGTCCTCGCCCCGCTGTACAAACGTTTCGAGGAGGAACAGAACATTTTCAACTCACTCCTCAACTAACACAACAGCTTAAAACCCTATCTCAAGAGTCCGGAACGACTCTATTTATGACATTGTTAGCGGGTTTTGCAGTATTAGCTTCTCGCTATAGCGGACAAAGCGATCTGGTGATAGGTTCACCCATTGCTAATCGTAACCGCACAGAAATAGAAGGGTTAATCGGCTTTTTTGTCAATAGTTTGGCATTAAGATTTGATTTATCACAAAATCCTACTTTTGAAGGGTTTTTATCTCAGGTTAAACAAGTGACTCAAGATGCTTATGAACATCAAGATTTACCCTTTGAGATGTTAGTTGAAGAGTTGAAAATAGAGCGAAATTTAGATCGTAATCCTCTGATTCAAGTTGTATTTGCTCTGCAAAATGCACCAAGTTCTCCTTGGGAAATGCCCGGTTTAACCGTAGAAGGGATATCTTCCGGATTAGACTCGGTACGGACAGATTTAGAAGTCTATCTTTGGGATAATCCAGAGGGTTTAGAGGGTTTTTGTTCTTACAACCGAGATTTATTTGACGAAGAGACAATTCGTCGGATGATGAGTCATTTCCAGACTTTATTAACCGCAATTGTAGAGAATCCTCAGCAGTCCGTAACATTATTGCCTTTGTTAACACAGCCCCAACGTTATCAACTATTACGGGAATGGAATAATACTCAAACGGACTATTCTGAATATCAATGTCTTCATCAGCTATTTGAGGAAATGGTTGAGAAGACACCCAATGCGGTGGCGGTGGTGTTTGTAGACGGGCAAGACGATGATTCAAGTTCCCCCCAAAATTGGGGGGTTAGGGGGGCAAAACTCACCTATTCTGAGTTAAATAGTCGCGCCAACCAATTAGCACGCTATCTACAATCTTTGGGCGTATCGGCTGATGTTTTAGTCGGTTTATGTGTTGAGCGATCGCCAAATATGATAATCGGATTATTGGCAATTCTCAAAGCAGGAGGTGCTTACGTTCCCCTTGACCCCGACTATCCGACTGAACGTTTGAGCTATATGTTAGAAGATAGTCAGGTTTCTCTACTGCTAACTCAAGAGAAATTTGTAAAGACGTTGCATGCAACGTCTCTACCTCAACATCAAGCCCAAGTTGTTGATTTCGATAGCCTGGAAATTACTCAATATAGCGATAAAAATCTGACCTCTGTTGTCACACCTTCTAATTTAGCCAATGTAATTTATACCTCAGGTTCGACAGGAAAACCCAAAGGGGTGATGGTAGAACATAAAGGATTATATAATCTCGCTTTGGCACAAATTCAGACATTCGGAGTCAATTCAGAAAGTCGTGTGCTTCAGTTTGCCTCCTTTAGTTTTGATGCTTGTATCTCCGAAATTCTAATGAGTTTGGGTTCAGGGGCAGCCCTTTATTTGGGAACAAAAGATACTTTCATGCCAGGTAAACCCTTAATTAAGCAATTACGCGCCAGCAGCATTACTCATATTACTTTACCGCCATCAGCCTTAGCTGTTCTACCCATAGAAGAACTTCCCCAACTGCAAACGATAATTGTTGCCGGAGAAGCTTGTACTGCTGAGTTGATCAAAAAATGGTCTGTAGGGCGCAATTTCTTTAATGGTTATGGCCCCACTGAAACCAGTGTCTGTGCCACTATTGCTCAATGTAATTCAGATGATGAGAAAGTGACGATTGGTTGTCCGATTGCTAACGTTCAAGTTTATATTTTAGACTCCCATCATCAACCCGTTCCTGTTGGTGTACCGGGAGAATTGCATATTGGGGGTGTCGGCGTTGCACGAGGTTATCTCAACCGACCTGAATTAACCAAAGAGAAGTTTATTCCTAATCCGTTTGACAAGTCATTCGTCAAAAGTCAAAAGTCAAAATTATATAAAACGGGAGATTTAGCCCGTTACTTACCCGATGGCAAGATTGAATTTTTGGGACGGATTGATAATCAAGTTAAAATTCGGGGTTTCCGCATTGAACTCGGGGAAATTGAAGCAGTTTTGAGTCAATATCCGTTTATCCAAGATG
>CAYSWY010000007.1:0-166693 GCA_964434975.1 uncultured Lyngbya sp. | reverse complement strand
AGCCAAACTAATGATACTCCCAAATCTGAGGTAGATGCTGAGTTGGATGAACTGTGTCAACAATTAGATAAAATGTAGTTATCATTTTAAAATATAATTCTCTATTGATTCATGGAGTGAATCTGATGCTAGAAGTTAAACCGCGATTTAAAAGCTTTGCAGAATATCTCTTGTACAATGATAATTCAGAAAAATTCTATGAGTTATTCAATGGAGAATTAATTGAGATGCCGCCAGAATCAGGTTTAAATATTCAAATAGCAACGTTTTTATTACTTCAGTTTGCTGCTATTTTGGATTATCGTAGAATCAGAGGACAAGGATTAGAATTAGAGGTTAATGGCGAACCAAAAAATCGCTATCCTGATTTAACGATAATTCGAGAAGAACATATTCAACAACTCTCAAAACGCAACACAATTCGTCTGTCGATGTCGCCACCATTACTGGTAATAGAAGTGGTGAGTCCCGGAGAATTACAACGAGAACGAGATTATATTGCAAAAAGAATTCAATATCAAAGTTGTGGTATTCCAGAATATTGGATTGTTGACCCGCAAACGCAAACGATTTTGGTCTTAGAATTAACAGAAAAGAATTATACAGAAGTGGGAAATTTTACCAATGATGATTTAGTTGTATCTCCCGTATTTCAACAACTGAATTTAAAAGTATCTGATGTTTTTAATCCATAAAATAGAAGGATTAATCATACATTTAACCGCCAGCAGGTTCTAACCGAATTAATTGTCCGTTATCTTGATCTGTGAGAATATATAATAATCCATCCGGCCCTTGGCGGACATCTCGAACCCGCTGACCAATAGAAATTGATTCTTCATTCACCACATTACCCGAGTTATCTACTTCTATACGGCGAATATCTTGAGAGACTAAACCCCCGGCAAATAGTTGACCTTGCCATTGAGGAAAGCGATCGCCATTGTAAACCGTCAAACCAGAAGGCGCAATAGACGGTGTCCAAATTACTTTCGGGTCTATCATTCCAGGGAGTGACTTTTCTGGAGAAATTAATCCCCCCGAATATTCGCGACTGTGGGTTGCAACGGGCCAGCCGTAGTTTTCGCCGCCTTGAACTAAATTCACTTCATCACCTCCCCGAGAACCATGTTCACTGGCCCAAATTCGATTGGTAACGGGGTCAAATGTTAATCCTTGGATGTTACGATGTCCATAACTCCAAACTTCTGGTTCAGCATTTTCTGTTGCTACAAAAGGATTATCTGCTGGAATTGAACCATCATCATTAATTCGTACTATTTTACCTAAATGACTACCCAAATTTTGCGCTTGCTGCCGAATCAATTCTCCGTTTAAAGTAATGGGTGGGTTACCACCGTCTCCAATAGAAACTAACAA
This sequence comes from uncultured Lyngbya sp., assembly GCA_964434975.1. Taxonomy (GTDB): domain Bacteria; phylum Cyanobacteriota; class Cyanobacteriia; order Cyanobacteriales; family Microcoleaceae; genus JAAURB01. The sequence goes on along the minus strand of CAYSWY010000007.1, from coordinate 165,313 downwards.
CGTTCCATCTGTTAACCAGGCCATACGTGAACCAAAATGTTGTCCTCTGGGTTTCGTTTGACCCACTTCAAAAATCACTTGCCAATTGTTAACAGCATTACCATCAAAAGTTGCCCTCGCTACACGGGTACGACTGGCGGAATTATCACCGTGAGAATAGGTAAAATAAACGAAGCGATTTTGTGTAAATTGAGGGTGGACGGAAACATCCAATAAACCCCCTTGGTTTTCGGCAAAGACTTCAGGAACTCCTGATATAGGAGTGGGGTCAAGTACACCATCACGAACAATGCGTAAGCGTCCAGGACGTTCTGTAATTAATATCTCGCCATCCGGTAGCCAAGTTACACCCCAGGGATGTTCTAAGCCGTCTACGACAGGAACCGTTTGATAACCTGACGTTGCTGCTATTGTTTCAGTATCAAGGGTAGAATCACTGGTATTCTCTGTTTGATCAGTTTGAGTGGCGGCAGAGGAATTTGATTGTACTTCTGTTGTACAGCTAATTAAGCCGAAAAGCGTGATGACACTGCCCAATATTACAAGATAATGATTGACTGTTTTATATCTGTGTTTGAACATAGAGAGTTATTTTTTAACGGGCTATCATTAAATATTATGCCAACTCAAACATTGTGATGGGGGTCGATACCAAGAACTATTATAAACCCTGAAAAGTTCATCAACTATAAGTTCTTCCCCGCCAAGTTTGAGGCTTGCTAGTGGCTGAGAGAAATAATCGAATCACAGCTAAACTATCAGCGAAAGGAGATAGCCAAAAGACCCAAGGCGTTGCAGCGGTTTTTAGATCATAAGAAGGAACAATTGCCGCACACAATGCTATCCGAATAATGACTAAAAATCCATTTAATCCTAATAAAATAGAGAGAAATAGTGATATTGAAACATGAAAAAATCCGGTTAAACTGAGAAGTATTAAAAGTAGGGGTAAAGGTAATCCTTGTACTGCCAATAATAACAATAAATCTCCCCAGAGTTGGCCTTTGGAAGAGGCATCTTTAAGATCAAGCGATCGCCCCCAACCGTCCCAAGTATCCCAAAAGCCATCATACATTCGGACTTTTAATACATTTGCCCCATCTAAAAACCCGACTTTATATCCGTTGGCGGCAATATTACGGGCTAAAGTCACATCATCACAAAATGATCCTTTTGCGGTAGTATAACCGTTTAATTCTTCTAAAATAGAACGACGACACAAAAATCCTTGTCCGTTTGCCATCACTCTTTCTGGACTACTCGGCGTAATATCTGGCGGCCCGTAACGGTAAACTAAAGTGATTAATAAAGCAGGTTGCAGCCATAACTCACCCGCAGACTTGAGGATAAATTGAGAGGATAAAGAAATCAGATCATAACCTTCTTCTGTTGCGGTTTTGAGTAAACTAGCCGTTAAACCGGGATGGGGTTGAGTATCAGCATCTATTCCTAAGATCCATTCACTTTTAGAAGAACTTTGTAAAAATCCAGTATGCAACGCCCAGGGCCGCCCCACCCAACCCGCAGGTAACGGATCATCTGTGATCAGGCGAAACCGAGGATCGTTTTGGGCAGCGGCTTTGACCATCTCTTGCGTTCCGTCCACGGAGTGGCTATCGACAACCAATATTTCGCGAACTTCATAACTTTGACGGGTTAACCCTTCTAGACAAGGAGAAAGCCGTTCTGCTTCATTTAACGTGGGGACAACGACACTAACTTGACCCAACATTTCACCCGTTGCCGCCTGCGGTTGTAGAGACGGACGACGAGTTAAGCCTTTGAATAAACGGGAGAGTAAAATAGCCGTTGCGGGAATTTGTAATAGGAGTAATATTAGGGCGATCGCACTTAGTTCAACGGTTAAATTAAACATTTCAATCATAATGGCTTATTTGTTATTTGTTATTTGTTGTTTCTGGGTTATTCCTTTAGAGTTAAGCTATTTTCTCAAATCACTAATCACTCAAAACCAATCAATAATAAACCCCTCCCGTTTTGGGTGGCAGGGCTGCCTTGACCTCTCCCCCAACCCCTCTCACCTCTCCCTGCCCTCTCCTACGAGGAGAGGGAAACTGTGTCCTAAGAGGACTATTTTTTAATCGAGAGGGGAGTATTTTTTTTGATCATTAAATATTCAAAACTATTAACTACTCCCCCTTCCCTGCTAGGGAAGGGGGTTGGGGGGTTAGGTCATGAAATCTGGGGTGGGGCTGTTTAAATCAGCTTACAAGGTTGTTATCATTTACTGCAAGTATTAGGACTGATAACTCACTGTTAAACTTTCAGGTTCGGCGAAATTTCCCTCTAACATTACTCCGCGTTCATTCGCTGCTAAATGACGAATAATTTTGTAAGCCGATTCAATTTCGTCTGTTGCATTGGCTTTTTCAACTAATGTCGTTAAAGATAATGCTTTATCTGTTTCTTTCAATACGTTTAGCAGACGATTTTGTAAATCCAAAATTGCGGCAGCGGCTTTTTTACCTGCTTCTACACCGGGTTGATGATAAGCGTTAATTCCCACTAAAAATGCATACAAACTCACTGTCCGTTCATATAACGCAATTAAAGCACCGACTGCTTTTGGAGTAATCGCTGGAATCGTAATCGTAATTGAATCTCGTTTCTTTTCGTATAAAGCCGCCCGAGTTCCTTGTAAAAAGCCTGATAAATAATCTCCGGCGGTGACATCGGGTTCTAATTCCGGGGAAGCGGTTCTACGATCTTTTAATACTTCAATAAACGTAGCAAAAAAGTTAGGAATTCCTTCCCGTAATTGCTGAACATAAGCGTGTTGATCCGTTGAACCTTTATTCCCATAAACGGCAATTCCCTGATTGACAATATTACCGTCTAAATCCTTTTCTTTACCCAAAGATTCCATGACTAACTGTTGTAAATACCGACTAAACAACAGCAACCGATCTTTATAAGGCAACACCACCATATCCTTTTTGCCTTGTCCGTCTCCGGCATAATACCAAGACATTGCCAGTAACGCCGCTGGGTTGGTTTTAATATCAGGTTTGCGGGTTGCCTCGTCCATTTCTTTGGCCCCGGCTAACATCGCGTCAATATCAATTCCCTGTAACGCCGCTGGCAATAAACCCACCACAGATAATTCTGAAGTTCGTCCGCCGATCCAGTCCGCCATCGGGAAGATCTCTAACCAGCCTTCAGAGTCTGCTTGGTTGTAGAGTTTACTCCCTGTCATCGTAGTAGCGATCGCGTATTGACTAAAATTTAATCCCCTCGCTTCATAAGCCAATTTGATCTCTTGCATACCGTTGCGAGGTTCGGGAGTCCCCCCAGACTTAGAAATAACTAGGGTTAAAGTACTATGAAGTTTATCCCGCAGACCATGTAACACTCGATCTATTCCGGCTGGATCGCTATTATCGATAAAATGAATATTAATGGGTGGATCAAGCGGCGCTAACGCTTTGGCGACAAATTGCGGCCCTAAAGCAGATCCGCCAATTCCAATAGAGAGTAATTCGGTAAATTTCGGGGCTGTGGGGGGTTTAATTTCGCCGCTGTGGATTTTTTTAACAAACGTGGCAATTTGTTCAAGCGGTTCGATAATTTCTTGTTTAATTTCTGGGGAAGGGGCTAATTCTGGATCGCGCAACCAGTAATGACCCACCATCCGATCTTCATCGGGGTTTGCGATCGCGCCTGCTTCCAATGCGTCCATATCTTTGAAAGCTTGTTCAAATTTCGGTTTCATGCTTTCAACGAAGGCATCATCAAACCGCATTCGACTGATATCAAGATAAAATTCCAGTCCTTGATGATAATACAGCCAATTTTGGTAACGTTGCCACAGTGCAGAAGCGTCGATCATAATACTATTGTCCACTATCAAGATAGGATTTAAAGCAGCGCAGTTGGCTTCAGCCTTTAGCTATTCAGCCCTACCGACCCTAATCTACCATGAGTTATCTACGATTATGGTACTAGGTTTACGAAATCTACAGATTGTTACTTTTAGGCACTCTTGCGATCGCGCAACAGGCAACAGCTATGAAACTCATCAAAAATCTTGTACAGACGTTCCATGGAACGTCCCTACGCCCCTGGTGTGACTTTTGACGAATGACTTCATCTCAAGGGTTAATTGCTTCTGTTAACCAGCCCTCTTGGGGATCGTAAGAATAAAGGCAACGGCTTTGGGGAGTTCCTTTCAGTTGTAAATGATCCACTTGTTGAGGTTGCAATAATAATACGCAGAAAGTGTCGGGGGGATCTTCTGGATATTGTGAGAGGGGTTTAAACGCTTCTGCTTCAGCTTTGGGGGCGGCAGGGTCTGGCCAATAAAATTGCGATCGCCCTGAGTCGGATAACTTTTGCCACAGCGTTTGACGTAACTGAGATAGCTGAGAATCATTATTCTCAATATCAATAATTTTTAATTCACCCAATAAACGAAACTGTTCTCGGGTTTTGGGGAAATACCAGCAAGCCTCTGCCCAGGAACAGTTTACAATTTGATCTATTTTTTCGCTACGACGATCTGTAACAAACTGAAGTTGATTAGAGGGATCGTAAAATCCCCGAAATACAACCGTTCTATTTGCCGGACGACCATCAGAGCGTACCGTGGCAAGCTGTAAATAACGGGCATACACTAAACTTCTATTTCGATGTAATGCCCCTGTAATTTGCGATCGCCACGGTGCTACAGTCATCTTAACGTCGGGCTAACTTTTTACTCATTTTCCGTAACCGAATAGACTCTGGAGTAATTTCTACCAGTTCATCCGAGCTAATATATTCTAATGCCCGTTCTAAACTCATATCAACTGGTGTTTGTAATTGTACCAATTCATCCCCACTAGCTGCACGGTGGTTGGTTAACTGCTTGGTTTTACAAACGTTAATTTCTAAGTCTTGGGAACGGTTATTTTCCCCAATAATCATCCCTTTATACACTTTAGTTCCGGGTGAGATAAAGAATACACCCCGATCTTCAGCATTTTTCAGGGCATAGAATGTACTGACTCCTTCTTCAAAAGAAATTAATACCCCATTCCGACGAGCCTCAATATCTCCAACTAACGGACGATATTCGAGGAAACTATGGTTCATAATACCTTCCCCCCGCGTCATCCGCATAAATTCACCTCGGAAGCCAATTAAACCCCGCGCTGGGACGACAAACTCTAACTGAGAACGGCTATTGGTCCCCATCCGCATATCCTGCATTTCTGCCCGACGTTGGCCTAAACGTTCCATACAGCTACCGACGGCGGCTTCAGGCACATCTAATACCAAGTATTCGTAAGGTTCGCAGGGTTGACCAGAGACTTCCCGATAAATTACTTGTGGCTGGGCAACTTGGAATTCATAGCCTTCTCGGCGCATATTCTCGATTAAAATACCGAGGTGAAGTTCTCCCCGACCGGAAACGGCAAATTTATCCGGGGAGTCGGTTTCTTCGACCCGTAACGCCACGTTGGTTTCAAGTTCGCGCATCAGTCGATCTCGAACTTGCCGTGAGGTGACATAAGTGCCTTCCTGTCCGGCAAAGGGAGAGTCATTAACCGAGAAGGTCATCTGTAATGTCGGTTCATCGACACTAATCAGGGGTAAGGCTTGAGGTTCATTGGGACAGGTAATGGTTTCGCCGATATTGGCATCACTAAACCCAGCAACCGCAACTAAGTTTCCGGCGGAGGCAGTTTCTAATTCAATGCGGCTGAGTCCTTCAAACCCCATCAATTTACTCACTTTACCTTTGACCATTTCGCCATCTTCTTTAATTAAAGCGGCTTGTTGTCCGGCCTTAATTGTACCGTTATGAATTTTACCGATAACAATTCGTCCGAGATATTCAGAATAATCTAAAGTCGTGACTTGTAATTGTAAGGGTTTTTCAGGATCTCCGATCGGCGGCGGAACGTGTTCGAGGACATCCTCAAACAGGGTTTGCATATCTTTGCCTTCTTCATCTAAGTCTCGTTTGGTGTAGCCTTGTAGACCGGAAGCAAATAGATAAGGGAATTCACATTGATCGTCATCTGCGCCTAATTCTAGGAATAAATCGAGGACTTTATCAATGGCAGCGTAAGAGTCGGCGTTAGGACGGTCAATTTTATTGATAATGACAATGGGACGCAGCCCTTTTTCTAAGGCTTTTTTCAACACAAACCGAGTTTGTGGCATCGGGCCTTCATTGGCATCAACAATGAGTAAACAACCATCTACCATCCCTAGGACTCGTTCAACTTCTCCGCCAAAGTCGGCGTGACCGGGAGTATCGACAATATTAATTAGGGTATCTTTGTAACGAACGGCGGTATTTTTCGATAAAATTGTGATTCCACGTTCTCGTTCAATATCGTTGGAGTCCATCACGCAGTCTGGAACTTCTTCCCCTTCGCGGAAAACACCAGATTGTTTGAGAAGCGCATCAACTAGCGTGGTTTTGCCGTGATCGACGTGAGCAATAATAGCAACGTTGCGAATGGGAAGAGACATAGTTTCAGATTTGAGTTTGGATAGTTCTGTTGAACGGGAAATAGTGTTTATATATCTTCATGATTTTAGCGCATTAGCGATCCAATTTTATGTTATGGCTGACTGAATAGTTAAGGAGACTATACATACCAGTCGTTTGAGAAGTTAATACTCAGCCTCAAGAAAGCCAAAAAAGGTAAAAATACCCTAAAATCCTGGCATGACTCGGCGTGAAAATGTACCGCCTCATTCAATATCAAATCTACTCAGCAAGCCGATGCATGAGCTATCCTTTGAGGGGAAATTGTCCCCCGTGAAACGAGATTGATACCTATTGGATAACACGTCCTAGTAAATTTTGAACTTCTTCGTCGGATGTTTGGCTAAAATCGTCATACCAATAACTAATGGCAGAAAAGACAATGGGCGCAATTAAACAAATCAATTGATCCACTTGATGTTGTAATGTCAGATAAAATGAACGGGGGACAATGGGAACTGCGACAATAATATGATTCGGTTTTTGTTGACGTAAAGTCGCGATCGCGGCCAGTAAAGTTGAGCCAGTGGCAATGCCATCATCAACTAAAATCACAGTCCGATTTTTAATATTTAAAGGCGGTTTTGTACCCCGATATAAGCGATCGCGGCGTTGCAATTCGATCCGTTCTTGATCAACCACCTCTTGGAAAGCAAAATCCGAAATCTCCCAATGATCAATAATTTCTTGATTAACGGTCATCACTTCACCTGGGCCGATTGCTCCCATTGCTAATTCTTTACGGCTGGGAACCCCTATTTTGCGGACAACACAGACATCTAACGGTAAATTAAGAGCGGTAGCAATTTCAAACGCAACTGGAACGCCGCCCCGAGGTAATCCTAATACCAAGACATCAGATTGATCGGCATAGTCTTGCAATTTTGCGGCTAATAAACGCCCGGCTTCTTGTCTATTTTTTAACCGTTTCATCTTTAAACATCACCTCCTCAAGGCTTGAGGCGAAATCAGTTCAGACTGTCAGGATGGGATATCAGGCTAAATTGTTTGTAGCGATTCGAGCTTGACTGTAAGTCTTATTTTAACGTCATCCAGTGGACTGGGTTGAATTAAGGATAACAAAGTTAAGGTGAGTCTAGTTAAACTTCACAAAATGTTATTACTATTGAGGGCGATTGTTAAACAAATCATATAAAAGTCATTAAAAAAAATCCAAGTTATTTCACTCGGATTCTATTATTTTTGTCTGCAATTAATCCCTTAGCGGGAGATGCGTTTTTTCATAATTGTACAATTACGTTGATCGGGAGTACGTTGATAGGAAAGTTCATCCGTCAGCTTAGACATAAATAACAGTCCGCGCTTACCCTCATATTTTAATGGGTCTTTTTCATGTAAGTGGCGAACATAATTTAGGGTGGCTTCTAAATCAAAAGGTTCTCCTAAATCCCAAACCCGCATTTCAATAGAATCAGATAATATCATCACTTCCATATCAATAGGAGTTGTTGGAGACAGTTGCTGATGAGCATGACGAACCGTATTAGTGAATGCTTCTGTCAGTACAATTTTGCATTTTTCTAGTAATTCCTCCGGAAGACGAGTTAGAGTAACAGTTTCAAACCATCTTAAAATCTCTTCCAGGGCATTTAAATCCGTTGGAACTTGCAAAGAAGATTGCGTCATGATTGTCTGATTTTTCATGAACTTTACATTGCGCCACTATTTTTGTTGAATAAAATCAAAACAGTCCGAATAATCAGCTTTATGTCATACATTAAACTCCAGTTTTGTTGATATTTTAAATCTAAGCGAATAATATCCTCAAAGCTTTTGACTTCAGAACGACCATTAACTTGCCATTCTCCCGTCATCCCCGGTTTCACATCCAGTCGTTGCCATTGAGGAACTTCATAACGTTCTACTTCATCGGGTGTGGGTGGACGAGTTCCAACTAAACTCATTTCTCCTTTTAATACATTCCAAAATTGAGGGAGTTCATCTAAACTTGTTTTCCGTAAAAAGCGCCCCACTTTTGTAATTCGATGATCGTTTTTACTTTTAAAAATTGCTCCTTCTGCTTCGTTTTTGACTTCATGTTTACGAGCTTCTGCATCAGGAACCATGGAGCGAAATTTCCACATCCGGAAGTTTTTCCCCATCCAACCGCAACGAATTTGACCAAAGAAAAGCGGCCCTGGGCTATCTAATTTAATGGCAATGACCAGTGGAACAAATAATGCTCCGGTAATCACCAAACCGACAATAGAACCGACAATATCTATCCCTCGCTTAATCCAAGATTGTACGGATGGATGAGTGACGGGAAGTTGTTTATTTGTCGCTTCAGCACCAATCAGTACTGTTTCGTGGCTGGGTTGTTCAATCGTCAAAATTTGATCTAAAGACGTAAGGGAAAAGACCGCCATCACCTGAGAATTGACCCGCTGTAAGATCAGTTCAATATTCTCAGCTTTTGCCGTCTTAACAACACTAACAAGGGCACCAATTCCACTACTGTCGATAAATGTGGTTTGTCCAAAGTCTAATAGTATCTTTTGAGGAACTGGCTCTGAATTGATTAATTGATGACAAGTTGTTTTAAAAGCAACTGCTTCTAAAATACTTAAACGATTGGGTAAAGATACACTCGCCTGATTTCCTTGCAAATGCACTTGAAAATTAACTTCCGGAGTTTGACCGATCATTGCAATATTCCGATAGATACTATGATTTCTATTTTGGCTTGATTATAGTCTAGGACAAACCTTTAGGAAAAAGATACCCCTTCTCAAAAAAAGAAGACATATTTCTAATTGCACCCTGAATTATAAGCTAGATATTATTTCTTCTCGAGCATCAAAAATACCTGAAACCAAACTGAATCTTGAGTGAATGATTTGCTCATAAAATATGAGGCTCTAGGTCTGATACGAATTTGAGCTGCACCCTAACTGGACTTGATAAATATGAGTATTTAACTCTAATCTTAACCCAAAAGCTCTCCAATGGCTATACGTGTACCGTTAGCAAAATCCCACCCTGACTGTAAACGTTTCCCAGCCAGTTTAACTTCTTGCAGCAATAGTAGTCCGTCTCCGGTTTGCACCACGGGCCCCCAACGTTTAATTAAACACACCACTTCTCCAGGTTGTCCGGATAAAGAGTTAATTTCTGCAAGTTGTTGTTTCAAAGATGAAAAATCACTTTTGAGTGGGTCGAGATATTGGGAAGCCAGGGGTATTGTCCGGCTAAGTTTCAAGGCTTTGTCTCGAAATTGGGTGACACAATTTGGGTAAAATCCACGAATTTGATTATGCAACTCAATCGCTGATTTTGACCAGTCTAGCTGGTAATCTGAGGGTTGAATTAAGGGAGCATAGGTCGCTTGACTATCATCTTGGGGTATGGGTGAAAGCTGTTTTTGTTGAAGCTGTAACACTGTTTCTACCATTAACGTCCCGCCTAACTCCGCCATCCGTTGCCCTAATTCTGTGGCAGTCTCTAAAATATCAATATTGAGGGTTTGCTTTAACAACATCGGGCCTGTATCCATGCCTGCATCCATTAACATAGTGGTCATTCCCGTTTGAGATTCTCCGTGATATAAACACCATTGAATGGGAGCGGCACCGCGATATTTCGGTAAAATCGAACCATGTCCGTTAATGCATCCCAACTGTGGCATTTCTAAAATTTCTGGGGATAAAATTTGACCATAAGCAACCACGACAAAAGCATCAGCCTGAGTTTCTCGAAGCAACGCTAAAGTCGGTTGATCTTTTTTAATCCGTTTCGGTTGCCAAACGGGTATATTCTGTTCAACTGCAATGCTTTTTACCGGGGAAGGAGTTAGCTTATTTCCTCGTCCTCGTCGTTTATCGGGTTGAGTTACTACTGCAACGATTTCAAATTGGGGATGTTGTAACAAAGCCTGTAGTGTGGCAACAGCAAATTGAGGTGTACCAAAAAAAACGATTTTTATCATGTGTCCTTTGTCTTCTGTCGTAATTCGGTTTGTTGTCCAGTCAGTTTCATTCGCCCCAAATCTCAGAACTTGCCCCCCTGTTATCCTAGCGGAAATGGAGAATAGCTAGAGATCAATTGCGTCGTTTCACATTCTACTTTGTATTACTGTAGAGACAATTTGAGTTATCGTTTCGAGGGAGTGAACGTTATGGTTTTTTAATCAAAAGTTTAAATTTCTACTGTAACCTGTGGAAAAACTGCCGATTAATGTGGAAAAACTGCCGATCAATGTGGAAAACTATTCTAGAATTGATCAAGTTAAACTGCAATTCTTGCCGTTTTTATCGGATAATATTGGTGATAAATTACGATGGACTACAAAACCGCTCGTCAGTTTCTCATTGAGCAAGGAACCGCATTAGAAACCCGCAACCATTCAGATGCTTTCCTGGTTCATCTTGAACAAGGTCAACCTCCCAAACCCGGACAAGTGACTGCTATTTTACTCGCTCTCAAAATTACATTCGAGGAATTAAAAAACAAACCCACACTTCAGCGGGAATTGCTTCTACCTCTGTATTTATTGGCGATTGAAAGCCATCAAAAATTTGACTTGGGAGCATCTCGAGGAGTGCAATGGCCACCCCTACTGCGGGAGGATTTGGGGCGCATTGCTACAGGTGTTAAGAGTATTCTAGCGGGTCAATGGTTCTAAATCGGGGATTATACATGGGTATCGACTCCTAAAAGTTCTCAAATTAGTGACATTTTGTATCCTATTTAACAGAATTATGATAAATTAACAGGTCAGAAACAGACTGTATCTCATCAGCTATATTGAAAATATATATATTATGGGCAATCATATTATTCAGATGAGCAAATCACTATCTTCGATCAGATTCTTTCTGTTCCTGCTATGGATGTTCTCTGCTCTGTTTTTGGCTAAACAGCAGCCTACCGCAGCTCAAACCCTGATCAAACTAGAACCCATCGCAAAAATTGTTTATCCGCCGACAGAGGACCGAGGCGCTCCCTCTCGAACGACTGGCTCAGGTAGCCGAGACGAATGTGCGGCAGTGGGTGATTCAGAGAATCAGAAACTCACCGCATTAACTCCGATTAATAATATCAGCACCACCATTGATCCGAATCCAACATTATATTTTTATATCCCGATCACTGAATCAACCCCAGCAGAATTAACGGTTTATAACTGGAGCCATCGCGATCGCACTCCAGTGTATCAAACTCAACTGACTTTAGACTCAACCCCCGGAATTGTCAAAATTACTCTTCCCCAGACTGTAGAGTTACAACAAAACCAAACTTATGCTTGGAATCTCAGCATTTATTGTAACTCCAACTCAACTGTAGTGTCTCAATATGTTGATGGCTGGCTAGAACGGGTGAATTTATCTACAGACAAACAAGCTGAATTACAGCAACTGCAAAAACCCCTAGCAGTGGCTCAACTTTATGCTGAAGCAGGGATTTGGCATGAAACCTTAGATGTTTTAACTCAACTGCGTTCTAGTTATCCTCAGGTTTGGAAAGAGTTCTTATCATCAGTCGGTTTAAAGCATTTAGAACAATATCCTCTGATTGAATCAAATTCAAACTCACAGGAAATCCAATGAGAATTCCTATTGTCCTGGGGATGGGAGAAATGTTGTGGGATCGACTCTCCAATCAACCCGGAAAATCATTAGATCAAGTTGAGTCTTGGACAGATTACCCCGGTGGCGCGCCAGCGAATGTGGTTTGTGGTGTGGTTAAATTAGGAACGCCTACAGGACTGATTAGTTGTATCGGACAGGATGCAGCAGGAAACGGTTTAATTGAGGTATTGCAAGGGGTTGGGGTCGATCAAACCGGAGTTCAACGTCATCTGAGCGCACCAACTCGGGTGGTTTACGTGACTCGCGATCCTCAAGGAAATCCCACGTTTGCTGGATTTGGAAATAACCCCCCGGATGGTTTTGCCGATGCTCAACTACAAGCCACTCGCTTACCGATGAAGGCGTTGCAGCAAGCCGAATTTTTAGTCACAGGAACCCTCAGCTTAGCTTACCCCAGCAGTCGAGAAGCGATCGCTCAAGCGATATTATCTGCGGCTCAATATGGCACTCGAATTTTGATTGATATTAATCGTCGAGATCTATTCTGGCCCCAAGGACAATCTTCGATTAAAGTAATTCAAGATTTAATCCAATTTGCTAATTTTCTCAAATTAACCAAAGCCGAGGCGCAATGGTTATTTCAAACAACAGATCCGGCTGTAATTGCATCAACCTCACGTAAACTGTTGGGGGTGTTTGTCACCGCAGCAGAACAAGGCTGTGATTATTGGATGATGGGACATTCTGGTACAATGGTTGCTTTTGACGTTGCAGTGGTGGATACCACAGGAGCTGGGGATGGGTTTACAGCGGGTATTTTACATCAATTGTGCCAACAAGGACTGAGTGCTTTTTCAACCCCTGAAGCGGTGACAAGTTTAGTTCGTTATGCAACCGCTGTGGCGGCTTTAACGGTGACTCAACCCGGCGCGATCGCTTCCCAGCCAACAGCATCAGAAGTAGAAGCCTTTTTGCTCAGTCAAACATCTTGAAGGGAATTAAGGCAATTTAGACTATTGCTGACTACTTGCCTATTGCCTACAAGAAGCCTTGCCTAGCACATCGTGCGATAAGGCAGTGGATCGGTTAAATTTAATGCTTCAAAAGCCGCTAATCTTAAAAGACAAGAGTCACAAACACCGCAAGCCTTTTCATCCCCGGCGTAGCAAGACCAGGTATTTTCCCACGGCACTCCTAAACGATTTCCCAGTTGAATAATATCAGTTTTTTTCAGATCAATTAATGGGGCATAAATCGCGATCGCCTCACCTTCTCGTCCTTGCTTCGTTCCCAGTCGAAACACTTCCCCCATTGCCTCAATATAATCCGGCCGACAATCTGGATAACCAGAATAATCTAAGGCATTGACCCCAATATAGACCCGATTGGCATTAATCGCTTCAGCGTAGGCTAGGGCAAAGCTTAAAAAAATTGTATTGCGAGCGGGGACATAAGTCACCGGAATTTGATCCGCCATCTCTTCTAGGGAACGATCTGCTGGAAGATCAATCTGATTATCCGTTAAAGCCGATCCTCCCCACAGGCTGAGATCAAACCGAACCACCTGATGTTCCACAGCGCCAGCAATTTTAGCAATTTGTTGAGCCGACTCTAATTCTCGGCGATGACGCTGTTGATAGTCAAATGATAAGGCATAGCAGTCACAGCCATCGGCTTTAGCCTGATACAAAACAGTAGATGAGTCTAAGCCACCTGAGAGTAAAACAACCGCTTTGACGTTCCCCATTGAGTTCGATATTTTGCTATTTTGTCCAGTGATTTTAACAAACATTAGCAGATCTCGCAGATCCTCAACTCATTCTTGATTCTCTTGGCACAGCGTTGCACGCGCTACAATCAGAAAATATCAAGTTTAATCAGCAAAATGTTATGATTCCAACCGTTATTGAACAATCTGGCCGCGGGGAACGCGCCTTTGATATTTATTCCCGTCTATTACGCGATCGCATCATCTTTTTAGGACAACAGGTCACCTCAGATCTAGCAAACCTAATTGTGGCGCAGCTTTTGTTTCTCGATGCAGACGATCCTGAAAAAGAGATCTACCTTTACATCAATTCTCCGGGTGGGTCTGTCAATGCCGGACTCGGAATTTATGACACCATGAACCATATTCGTCCGGATGTCTGCACCGTCTGTTTAGGACTGGCAGCCAGTATGGGTGCATTTCTCATGAGTGCCGGTGCTAAAGGAAAGCGCTATAGCTTACCTCATTCTCGAATTATGATTCACCAGCCTTTAGGTGGTGCTCAGGGCCAAGCAACAGATATTGAAATTCAGGCACGAGAAATTTTATATCTCAAGCAACGTCTGAACCAATCTCTCGCCGATCATACTGGCCAACCGTTAGACAAAATTCAAGAAGATACAGAACGAGACTTTTTTATGTCAGCCGAAGAAGCCAAAAACTATGGCTTAATTGACCAAGTCATTGATCGTCGTCCTTCTGCATCCAATCCTGTATAGAAGCCAGGGAAAGGGGTGTAGAGCTTAATCTATACCCTTTTTTTCTACCCTGCCACCCTAATTTCTAACGTTTTCCTTAAGCTTTAACTGAGCGTTGATTTCGGAGATATTCAAATACACTTTTATCTCCAATATCTGGATCAATGGCTTGAAATGCTTTACGAATTGCAAAAATCATAAATTGAATTGCCCAGAAAAATAGCAAAAACTTTTGATTCATCACGGACCAAAAACCAGCCATATAACCCAGTAGTAGTAACGGCACTAATGGCGTGAGTAATTTTGTCTCGATGCGGTTGAAGCAAAACGCTTCTTTAAAATAAATTCCCGTCAAAGCAACAAAAGTCCAACCGACTCCCCATAAGGTATTCGGATGATGGTAAACAGCAGCAGCTAGGGGTTCTGAGTAGTGCAAAGCAACGACTAAAGCCGTTATCCCACCAATCAACCAGAATAATTGAAGCAGTCGGTGTAGAATCGCTAAATAGATATGAATCGTGAATAAACTCACCCCCAATGCCACCCAAAAACAGGCAAATAAACCTGTTAAGGCAGATATTGCCATTGAAGAATTACCCAGGCTTAAAACAATTGCGGTGGCAACTGCGAAGCACAGAGCTGCTATCATTAAGCCAGTTCGATAAACAATCACCTCAGTACGATCATGGTTTGTGATTGTGAATTCACCAAACTGACCTTGGTATGGGGTTGACTCAGTAGTGCGTGTTTGTGTAGTCATTAATTTTCTCCTGTTTATCCCATCTAACAGGGACTATTATTACCTGAATTTCAGGTCATCTTCTCTTGGTGCGCCTTCGCGATTGTGATTAAAAATCACGCCCGTTCGCACCGCTGTCTTCCCTAGAGATCTATAAGAATGTCTAAATCTTATCAAAAAAAGAAAAAACAGAAATCCCCCTCTCCCCCAGAAGATCTCAGACCCATACAAATTGATGAAACAATTTTATCTGGACGATTTAACTACAAACAAAGTAGCCCAATAGATTCTGATATGATGGCAGTCGTTAGCCGTCTGATTGAAAAATTTGAGGATTTAGGATTAACCGGCTCTGATGGATTATTATTAGGTTCAGATGAGTTTGATGTAGAAGCGTTTGAAGTGAGATTGCGAGAAATATTAGGAAGAAAAAAAATTGAATGTACTGCACAAAATGTTAAGCGATATTGTCAATTTCTTCAAGCTAATATTCAAAACCCATGCTATTTAACGGGTCGAGAAAGTTTTTCTTGGGAAGAAGAATACTTATTTGGTTCAGGATCAGCCAGAAGCTATGAACGGTTGAAAAACAAATATCCCACTCACACTGATACCTTTAAGTTATTGGAATTTTCTCAAAACATTTCAGAAATCGATGGCATTGTTGTTGAAGTTGAACGCACTAGCGACCATCAAAAATTCACTTTACCTTTAGCGGATTTAGCAACGAGTACCGTAGATTGTTCTAACCATTCTATAATAGAGGATTATTGTATTTGGTATATTAACTATGATTAAAAAAAGCTTTCCTCTATGAAGCTAAGCTAGTATTTTATCAGTTGATACTTGAGATACCCAAACTGAAAAACATGATCTGTCAATTGACGAGTGACCTGGGGTGCTGATTGTTCTATCTAGCGCGTAATTTACTATCACAGGTGAGGCTGCTAAGGGCGGTTTTTATTTTCCTTAACGATTGGGACAATCTTTGAATTCTAACAAATCATAAATGAATTTTGATTGCTGTTCTAGAATACCTTAAAATGATATCCTAATTAATGGATGCTTTTCCCAAAGTTGCACATCAAATCCTCAATATGTCTGCTGCTTCGATCTTATAATAGATCAAGTAGGGACATCAAAACTGAGAATGGGTGGGAATTAATCATTCGTTAGCAATGCTCTCACTCTCACTGATCTTTACTGCTCAACCGTTAGTTTAAAATCTCGAATGTCATCTTCAAAACTTTCTGATGCTCAAAAACAGGAAATCGTCCAAATTTATCAAGAAACGCCAGAAGAAACAACCATTACCTTAGCAGAACGTTATGGTGTGAGTAGTTCGACAGTTAGACGTATCCTGCAAAATGCGATTCCTAAAGAACTGTACGAGACTTTGACTCAGCAAAAGCAACGTCTTCATCGTACCGGAAAACGGTCTGCTCGCAAAACCACAACGGCAACCACTTCAACCCCTATTTTAACCCTCGAAGCTAAGTCAGACGACTCAGAGACAGCAACAGAGGCACAAACAGAAGCACAAACAGAGGTAGACACAGAAGTAAACACAGAAGCAGACACAGAAGCAGACACAGAAGTAGACACAGAGGCAGAAGTCAAACTAAAATCTGATTCTAATGATTCTACTTCTACTTTAAAACGACGGCGAAAACGCTCCTCTGCTTCAGAATCTTCTACCTCGGAAGAATCAACAGAACAAAAGCAACCAACGATTACAAAAAAAGTTATTCCTTCTCCTCAAACTCTGAACCGTCAACCTGTCATAAAATCTGATGCTCATCAGCTTACTTTAGAGGATTTTTTCAATCCGACTGAAGAATTGAGTGAATTTGAAGATGGCGAAGATGAGGACTATTTAGAAGAAGATGATGATAATGAAACAGAGGAGCAAGATAATCATGAATTATTGGTTTTAAGACAGCAAGCTCTATCCAAATCGGATACAGATCAGATTAAAATTCTGCCCTTGAGTGAAGCTAATTTACCTCGAACTTGTTATTTAGTCGTTGATCGATTTTCTGAATTAATTACACGACCTCTAAAAGCATTTAGTGAATTAGGGCAAATTCCGGCTGAAGAAGTTCAAAAAAAGACATTACCTATTTTTGATAATCATCGCGTTGCCAGTCGATTTTCTGCACGCAATCAACGAGTCTTTAAAGTCCCAGATAGTAAACTATTGCAAAAAACAGCATCTTATTTACAGGCAAAAGGAATTACTCGACTGTTTATTGATGGTCAAGTTTATCGCTTTTAATCACTGACAATTAACAGGGTTGTAAGCGAGTTAGCAGCAATACAATCTGATCAATAACTTCACGGGATTTGCGAGTTGATTCATTAGATTGATTCAGCATAATACTAAAAACAAGCGGGGAATAATGAGGTGGATTAATATATCCGGCTAAAGCAGAAACGCCCGTGAGTGTTCCTGTTTTAGCAGAAACAATACCCACAGCAGAAGTGTTTAAAAATCGCTTTTCTAAAGTTCCACTCACTCCTGCAATAGGTAAGGAATTTTGATAAAGTTCAAACTGAGGATGTGTCGCCATTACTTGTAAAAGTTGAACCAATGCTGCTGGACTCACCCAATTTTGCCGAGATAAACCGGAACCATCTACCAACACATAACTATCTGAAGGAATTCCCCATTGTTCTAAGGTTTGTTGGATTTGATTCAGTCCTCCTATGACTGTATCTTGTGGATTTTGACTAATTCCTAAAGTTTGTAATAAAGCCCCGGCAAATACATTATTACTTTCTAAATTAACCACTTTAATTAACTCTGAAATCGGCGGAGATTCCACCCAAGCTAACTCTTTCAGGTTAGTGATTGAAGTAGATTGAATAATCGATGATTGCAGAACTTCAATTTCAGCTTTTTTTAAACTCTCTTTCAATGCCTCAAGAAAGTTTTCTGCGGGATTAACAACCGCTGCATAAACGGGTTCAGGTTGTGAACCCACCCGAAGCTGTCCGCCAATATGTAACAGTGGCTGTGTTAAATCTCGTCCAATTTCAACAAATTCGGGTTGATTTTTAGCAACCGTCATAGACTGATTATCAATTTGCCATCCATTACTTTGTTGAGGACGTACCCAACTGACTTTTAATGGTTGACCTATTGCTTGAGGCGTTAAGATTAAATCGAGAGAATTTTGATTTAAAATTAAACTATTAATAGGCGCACCATAACCCGCTTGAATATCTTCCCATTCCCAACTTGGGTCAATAGCCGCACCAGAAAAATAACCATTATCGACATATAAATGATTCACTTGAGTTATTTTTTTCTGCTTCAATTGTTGGGCTAAATCTTGAAGCTGAGTCTCTGTTAAACTGGGATCACCGCGTCCGATAACAAATAAATTATCTCGATTATCTCCATAAATAGAAGTGCGAATGGAATAATCACCTCCCAATTCATGCAGCGCTACAGCAGTTGTGATGAGTTTAACCGTCGAAGCCGCCGTAAAATAATGGTTTGCATCTAAATCATGCAAAGGAGTCGATGAACCCAATGGTTTAATTAAAATACCCCAGCGAGATCGTTGAAATTGAGAGGTATTAATAATGGCTTCAATTTCAGAGTTTAACTGGCTAGAACAAATCAATTCCTCAGTTTTAGCAGGCATAATGAAGGCTATAATATTAACAAGAATAATTAAACTGATCGCCATCAACTGCCATCGAATTCCCATTAACTTAAGCTTCCACGACCTCACCCAATGTGACCCGGTTTCGCCCTTGCACTTTTGCTTCATTTAAAGCATGATTTGCAGCTTCAACTAAACTAGCAATATCTTGTCTGCCTTGAGGAACTGTACTGGCAACGCCCAAACTAATTGTGACAACCGGCGGACGCAAGGGTGAGCCGCTATGGGGAATTGCCAGTTCAATCACTTGTTCGCGGATGCGTTCAGCCACGTGTATTGCCCCGTCAATTCCGGTTCCGGGTAGGGCAACGACAAATTCTTCATCTCGATACCGAGCCACAACATCAGCCGGTCGTAAGGTAGAATTTTGAATCACTTGAGCAATTTTTTGTAAACACCGATCGCCAGCCAGTTGACCATACAAATCGTTGTAAAGTTGGAAAAAATCCACATCCCCAAAAATTAATGATAAGTTTTGTTGTTCACGGGCAGCCCTTCTCCATTCTCGCTGTAAACAATAATCAAACGAATAGCGGCTGGTAATTTCTGTTAAATCATCAATGTAGGAAATTTCGGGAGAAGGCAGACCCCGCAAGGGAAAATATTGTATCGGTTTAGCCAGATGTAACGCCACTTTCGGTTCGACTCGGGGTTCTGAACTCAGTAAATATTTACTAAAATACTGCCGATACAGATCGCAACTGAGGGTAGCGCGATCGCCTTCTAACTCGACAAGACCCAAACTCTTAAGCTGATGAATTTGTAGGGGTTCCAACTCGATGGGACGATCTCGGAGTAACATCTGTTTAAGAATCACTATCAATTGAGGTTCTTGATTAAGGGTACTGAGTAACCCGCGTAAATAATCGCTGTAAATTCCTGACTCTGTAGCGGCTTGACGAATAAAGCGAGTAAATAATTGCTGTTGTTGGTCTGTTTGGATCGAAGATCCCTCAAATGCCACTGTAGCGCCAGAGGAGAGGTGTTGATTGAGTAAAATAGAATCACTGTATTTGAAATAGTACAGCGCTAACTGAACGAGGTAAGGATGTCCCCCTACAATGTCCATCAGTTGACGAATTTCAGCATCACTCACCCATTCTAATCCGTAACGCAAAGCTAAGGCTTGCACTTGATTCTGAGTCAGGGGCGGCAAGGTGAGTGGCAAGCCAATATTAAAGGGAGATTGCATTAATTTCAGCGGGATATAAATCTCGGTAGAATGACTCACCACCACTCGTAATTTTTGCCAAATAGCGACACTTTTGGCTTGTTCAGACCACAGGCGAATCAGGGGTAAAAATTCTGAGGTAATCTCCTGGTACTTAAAAATACGGTCAAATTCATTCAATCCTAAGACTAAAGACGTGGGAACTGACTCTAAAATATAATGTTGGAAATAAACACTACAACTGACCTTACTTCCGAGTTCATAATCCCAATACTCGTCTAATTTAGGAGTACGATTTAATTCTCGGCTGACATTGGCACAAAACCAACGGAGGAATTTATCTAAACTGGTAAAAACTTGATCGTCGGCTTGACGCAAATCTAAATTAACAGTCTGATAACTTTTTTGAACTGCGTGATCTAAAAGCCGCAACATCAAAGAACTTTTCCCCATTTTTCGGGGGGCAATAATCCGAATGACACTACCGGGTTCTGTGATTTCTGCTTCTGCAAGTTCTTCTATCGGTGAGCGCGGAATATAAAATGGAGAATTAGGGGCTATCGGACTATCGGGGAATTCTGGTAAAGTCGTGAAAGTTAAATGACTATTTTGAATCAGTTGATATTGACTCGAGGTCAGGGGACGAGATTCTAAAAAGCGACGAAAGTTTGTTTTGGTGATCGGTTCATCTATCACATGACTCAGCAGAGACCACAAACGGGCGGCAACTTTCCGGACTCGTTCTGCGCCGTAGAAAGCGTCTTGGGCAATTGCAGTGTAAGTTTTTCCTTCCCAAGCCTGCCGCAAGATCAATTCTTGCAGAGTGGTTAAAGGTTTTGACTCAGTAGCTTGTAGTAGCTGAATTACATCTTCAATGGTCATTACCGGAAATTAGCACTCTACACAATAGATTTCTTAAAGTGTTTGTGTCTCTCAATTGAACTTTAAGCGTAACGGTCACAGGCTATTGATTACAGAGACATGAGCCTATGGCAACTCAGAGAACCACTTGCTGTTAACCGCTTCGGTGGAGACGAATTTAGGAATTATCTCGTCGGTTAGGAAAGAAAAATCTGTTTAATTTTGTAATCTGAGGTTTTCACTATAGTATAAATATATATAAATTGACAATACGGCCCGCTATACTACGGCTCGCAATTCTATACTCATCTACATTGAAGGCAAAGAATTATGAAATCGTCTAGCTAGAGATTTTTTTGGAATTAGTAGAGAAAATATAAAATTTTTATAGACTTTTACGGGGTGACTTGCAGGTACGTTACAAAATTTTAAATCAATCTCAACCTGGCTATTTTGTTCTATTGAATGTCTTAGCCTTGTGCCTTTTTTTGCTCATTTAACCAATGCTAACAGATTACTCCCTCGTCGTGTAGTGAAGCAACTGGTGTTGGCTAACGTCTCTGGGCGCTTGAGATACCCGTCAGCGGATCTCGGTTAAGCCGTTGGAGGGACTCATCTGTTCCTGTGCCACCTCGAACTATAACCCCTTTTCAAACCTCTTGTTTCCGACAGGGATAAAGCTCAGGTCTCATTATTTTTATGTGATATAATTTATACAAAGTATTTCCTATAGTTAAAGGGGATAAACGAGCCGGATTCTATTCATCGCTAAATTACCTATGATGACAGCAATACAAGTAAAATCTATGGTTTGGGCTTTCTCTCTAGAAATTAATCTGTTGCCAGATACAATCATCTCTCTTTATATAAAGTAGCATTTAAAACATAGAATTAACATTTAATCAGTATATATACGTATGAAAATATCATGGGATTGCTCTTCTACGATCAAATGCAGTCAATACAATCAACATTCTTACCCCAGCGCTCCATTTGACCTCTCATGGAATGATCCCCTGGATGAAGAGTGTGGCTAAACTAGAGGGAGTTCACCTGCTTATGCATCAGCCAGTGACACACCCGACACAAGCTGACCCTAATTCAACCTGTCTCACGACTCAATTAGCCTGGACAACCGGACAAGACTTTTTCTGTGTTTTTGTACAGTACCTGGCTGAAAAATTAAGTGCTGCCGAAGTTTGGTTGGCACAAGTGGTTGCGGAGCAACCATCACAACTGCAGACAGTGGCACTGTGGTTTGGCGACCAACTGAAGCCGAACGTAACCATTGATCTGTCTGAAACTGTATGGCAAAGGGTGATAGCACCCCATAGCCTCAACCCTGATGAAGGTCAAAATTTAGCGGTTCAGCTCTCTACATCAAGCGCTGCAACCGTAGAAGCCTATATCGCCATTGCGCTTAAAGATCACACTCAGCAAGTGATCGGTTTGTTATCAATCATCAGCGATCATCCAGGGCATGATTTAAAACAAGCTGAATTGCTATGCTCTCAATTTACCCCTCGAATCATCGCCGAGCTACAACGTCTACCGAAGCCGCCTATTTTACCCATTACAAATTCTTCCGGCCTGCACCAACAACTGCAAGACACCACACAAACCATGCGGAAACAAAAACAACAGCTCGATATTGCCAATGTAGCCCTAGAACGAGAAATTCAAGAGCGAATTTCAGCCGAGTTTAACCTCCTCATCAGCGGTATTCGCTTGCGTAAACAGCAAGCCGGATTACTGGAACTGGCTAAAAGTCAAAGTATTTATAATGGTAACTTTGAAGAAGCCCTGGCTGAAATTACTCACTTAACCTGTCGCACCCTAAATGTCGAACGCGGTGGAGTCTGGTTTTATCAGGACAATCAAACCACACTTCGCGCTTGCCAACTCTACGAAAATTACTCAGATACCTACCAACAAGATATTGTCTTTTCAAAAGCAGATTATCCCGCTTTCTTTGAGGCCTTGAAGCCAGAACGGGCCCTCGCCATTCGAGATGCTCGCCGCGACCCACGCACCCAAGAATTAACCGCAGACTACTTTCTACCCGCTGGGATTACCTCTGTTCTCTATGCCCCCATTCGCTTCAAAGGAAAGGTTCTCGGTATTATCAGTTTAGAACATACCCATGCGGCAAATACGGGTTCTCCAAGAAATGGTACCCTTGCCGGGCCTCACCGGAGTTTACGGGATTGGGCGATTGAAGAACATAACTTTGCCAATTATCTGGCTCATATGACCTCCCTGGCCTTAGAATCACGCGATCGCGCCCAGGCCGAAGAAGCCTTAAAGTCGAGCCAGCGCTGGGTACAACAAATTGCCGATGCTAGTCCTAATATTCTCTATTTATATGATTTAGTGGACAAACGCAACCTGTATGTCAATCCCAGCGTTGCCGACATCCTAGGGTACAGCGCTGATGAAATTCAAAAGATGCCAGACACCTTTGTGCAGCAATTAATTCATCCAGATGATGTGGATAATCTAACCGATTATTATGCTCAGATGGCAATTGGCATTGATGGAGATATTTTTGAAATAGAATACCGCCTCAAACATCGTAATGGTGGATATCTCTGGCTGGTGAGCCGAGATACAGTATTCAACAAAACTCGATCGCGACTGCCTCAGCAAATTCTGGGGACTGCCAGTGATATTACAGAAATTAAACAAGCTGAAATCACCCTTAAAGCCAATGAAGATTTTCTCAACCGAGTGATTAATGCGGTTGCCGATCCAATTTTTGTTAAAGACGATCAACATCGTTGGACAATGGTCAATGATGCTTTTTGTCAGTTAATGGGGGTTGAACGCCACGCTTTAATCGGTAAATCTGAACAGGATTTTCTACCGCCGGCAGAAGCTAAAGCCTCCTGGCAAAACGATCATTTAGTGCTAAGCACAGGACAAGAATCTGATCGCGAAGAAACCCTCACCGATCCTTCCGGCAAGGTCCATACCCTGATTACTAAAAAAATTGCTTTCACGGGCAGGTCCCAAGGCTTTTCAGGACAAAGTGGATTGGTTCGCGATCAAGCAAAGTCCAGTGTGCCAGCTTTAGTCGGAATCATGCACGATATTACAGAGCGTAAACAAGCAGAAATGGCTTTGAAACATCAGGTACAACTGTCTGCCTTGCGAGCGGATATTGGCACAGCCTTAACCGAAGCTGAATCTTTGCCGGAAATGCTTAAACGTTGCGCCATCGCCCTTCAGGATCGCTTAGGAGCCGCTTTAGCGCGGATTTGGACTTTAAATGAATCTGAACCGATCTTGGAGTTACAAGCCAGTGCTGGACTGTATACTCACCTGAATGGGGATCATGGCTTAATTCCTGTGGGCCAGTATAAAATTGGTCGAATTGCCCTAGAGCAACAGCCCTATCTGACGAATCAACTCAGTGGTGATCCGAATATTCACGATCAAGATTGGGTACAGCAACAAGGATTAACTTCATTTGCCGGATATCCCTTAACGATTAAAAATCGCTTGCTGGGAGTGGTTGCCGTTTTTGCCGCTCATCCCCTCGAGAGTGTCACCCTCGATGAAATTGCTTCGATAGCCAGTGGAATTGCAGTTGGTATTGATCGCAAACGTGCTGAGGCCAAACTGCGGGCGAGTGAAGCCAGTCTAGCCACGGCTCAACGGGTGGCTCAGGTGGGAAATTGGGGCTGGGAAATCCCCAGCGGTACTTTAACTTGGTCTGAAGAGTTGTATCGGATCTTTGGCCGCGCTCTTAATCAAACTCAACCCACCTACGCTGAATTACTGCAGCAAATTTATCCAGAAGATCGTCCGATATGGCGTAAAAGTATTCGGCAGATGATGCAATGTGGCCAGTTTTCCGAGATTGATTATCGGATTGTACATTCAGATGGTTCTGTTCGTCATATCGAAGCGCGAGGAGAAGGGATATTAGACGACCAGGGACAGGTGATCCATGCCTTTGGCACCGTGATTGATATTACCGAACGTAAACGCTCTGAGGAAACCCTCAGACAAATGGCAGAACGGGAACGGGCGTTATCTCGGGTAATTCAACGGATGCGGCAGTCGTTAAACTTACAGACGATTTTTAGCTGTACCACCCAAGAACTCCGACAGGCAATCTCAAGTGACCGGGTTGTGATTTATCGGTTTAATTCAGATTGGAGTGGGGAGTTTGTTGCTGAGTCCGTGGCGACGGGTTGGAAATCTTTAATTCAGCAACAAGATGAGCAACTGCTAGATACGAAAGCGGCTGTGAATGAAAATACTTGCATCGTCAAACAACTTGTGAGTGTTGAGGACACCTATTTACAAGAAACTCAGGGGGGAGTTTACAATCAAGGTGTGAGTTATTTATCTGTGAATGATATTTACGCAGCTAATTTATCGCCTTGTTACGTCGATTTACTGGAGCAATTTCAAGCCAAAGCATATATTACAGTCCCGATTTTTTGTGGTAAGAAACTTTGGGGATTATTATCAACTTATGAAAATAGCCAATCCCGCCAATGGGAAGAGTCAGAAATTCAGATGATGGTTCAGATCGCCACTCAATTGGGTGTGGCGGTTCAGCAGGCAGAATTACTCGAAAAAACACGACTGCAAGCAACAGAACTGCAACAAGCTAAAGAACTCGCCGATGCAGCTAACTGTGCAAAGAGTGAATTTTTAGCGAATATGAGTCATGAGTTACGGACTCCTCTCAATGCAATTTTAGGCTTTACTCAGTTGATGGAACATGACGGTAATATGACGGCCGAACATCAACAATATATTGAGATTATTAGTCATTCAGGGGAACATCTTTTACAACTGATTAACGACATTTTAGAAATGTCAAAAATTGAAGCGGGTCGAGTTTCTCTGAATGAAAATAGTTTTGATTTTCATCGTATGTTAGAAGCGATAGAAGATATGCTACGGCTCAAAGCAAAGTCAAAAAATATTAAGCTAATCTTTGAAGACTATCAAAGTATCCCGCAATATATTCAAACCGATGAAAATAAGTTACGTCAAGTTTTAATTAATTTACTCGGAAATGCCATTAAGTTTACTCAGAAAGGGTACGTTGTCTTACGAGTGTTACTGATACAATCTCCCAGAAATATTATTACAGAAAATGATAGTATCAGAATTCGATTGGAAGTAGAAGACAGTGGGCAAGGCATTGCCCCAGAAGAACTCAAGCAATTATTTGAAGCCTTTAGTCAAACGGAAGCTGGGATTAAATCGGGAGAAGGAACGGGTTTAGGACTCCCCATTAGTCAACGATTTGTACAATTGATGGGGGGAGAAATCCAGGTAGAATCTCAACCGGGGGAAGGCAGTTTATTTAGCTTTGAAATTCAAGCAACGGTTGCCGCAGAAATTGTCAATCCCATTGCCTATTCTACTCATAAAATCTTAGGTTTAGCTGCCAATCAACCCACTCGTAAAATTCTGATCGTAGAAGATAAACTCACCAATCGTTTATTACTGATTAAACTATTAACGAATCTAGGTTTTGAAGTGCGGGAAGCTACAAATGGTGCTGAAGCCGTTGCTTTTTACTCCAGTTGGCAGCCTGATTTAATTCTGATGGATATGCGGATGCCGGTGATGGATGGCTATGAAGCAACTCGCCAAATTAAAGCTCAACCCTCAGCGAACCAAACTGTTATTATAGCCTTAACCGCTAGCGCGTTTGAAGAAGATCGAAAAACAATTCTGTCAATTGGATGTGATGATTTTGTTCGTAAGCCATTTGAAGAAGAAGTTTTATTAATGAAAATTAGCCACTATTTAAATGTAGAATATATTTATCAAGAAGATCCCAAAGCATCCATTAATGGCTCACAATCAGATGAGCCGGATGAAATACCATTTACTTTAGAAGCAGAAAGCTTACTGGTAATGTCTGGTGAATGGATTCAACAACTTCACATTGCAGCAGCTCAATGTAGTGACTTATTAACCACTGAATTAATTGCTCAAATCCCCACAGAACATCATCACCTGAGCCATGCTCTTAATACTTTAGTTGAAAACTTCCGCTTTGACCAGATTATGGAATTAACCACACTCCCCTCGGAAACTCAAGGATAGACGAGGTAAAGATTAGCCACGAAAGATACACTGTTGTCTCATGCCTCAAATCACCCACAACTTACAACGAATGAGTAATCTCACCTTCCCTTTTTGGGGCAGACACGCTATTATTATTAAATAATACTCTAATTTACAGTTAGCCACTAACCTGCATATCAGCCCATAGATAGAGAGCATTAGTGCATAATTTCTTCTAACCAGGCTTACTGGTACAGGGCTGATGTATTAGATAATTTTTTAAAAAGAGAAACAATTAAAGTCAATGCTCAATCAAGTTTCAGAATTTTCTAACCCTTTCGGGTTCGATGTACTTTTTATGCTTGTTATTTTAGTTGCCTTGGAGGCTGTTTTATCGGCTGACAATGCAATTGCGTTGGCATCAATATCAAATGGTCTGTCAAGTCGCAAACTCCAACATCAAGCCTTAAATTTGGGTTTAGTGTTGGCATTCGTTCTCAGAATAGTACTCATTATAACAGCAACCTGGGTGATTCAGTTTTGGCAATTTGAGTTACTCGGCGCACTCTATTTACTCTGGCTAGTCTTTCAATATTTTACGTCAAAAGAAGACTCGGAGGACGAATTTCACGGGCCAAAATTTGATTCTTTGTGGCAAGCCATTCCTATCATCGCTTTAACTGATATTGCGTTTTCTCTAGATAGTGTCACGGCGGCGATCGCAGTTTCTGAACAAACGTGGTTAGTGATTACTGGGGCAACTTTAGGAATTATTACCCTACGGTTTATGGCTGAATTATTTATTCGGTGGTTGAAAGAATTCAAATACTTAGAAACAGCAGGATATATGACAGTGGGACTGGTAGGAGTTCGATTATTACTGCGAGTGATTAATCCTCAACTGGTTCCTCCGGAGTGGATTTTAATGATATTTGTCATTTTATTATTCACTTGGGGATTTTCGGAACGAACCAGACAGACAGTCACAGAACGTCGTCGGGCGCCCGTTTCTCAGAAAATCGATTAAATCCAATCATATTGTTTTTAGAGACGTTCCGTCGAACGTCTCCACGGGGTAATCAATCCGCTTATTCAACTAGCCAAGACATCATACTGGGTTCCCAACCCACCAGTTCTTCATCCTTAAACCACAGCTTAATTTCGGTTTGGGCCGTTTCAATAGCATCAGAACCATGAATTAAGTTCCGACCGACACTAATACCAAAATCTCCCCGAATTGTACCCAGTTCAGCAGATAAAGGATTAGTAGCCCCAATAATTTTGCGGGCAGAAGTCACCACACCTTCCCCTTCCCAAACCATCGCTACTAACGGGCCAGAAGTAATAAATTTAATCAAACCCCCAAAAAAGGGTCTCTCTTTGTGGACACTATAATGTTCTTCGGCTAACTCCTGACTAACTTGCATCAGTTTGAGTCCAACCAGCGTAAAGCCTTTCGCCTCAAAACGACGAATAACCTCGCCAACGAGTTTCCGCTGAACTCCATCCGGCTTAATGGCAATAAATGTGCGTTCCAAAGCAATCTCCTAAAATTTAAGCTTACATCGATCCAGATTAACTTGTTTTGCATTCATATTTGCCTTTTCTTCGGGATATCAACCACGCTACCAGAAAAATGAGTCTAGAATGAGAGCCAGCACGTTTTAACGGGTGGATGAAAAATGAGTCGCGCAATTTATTGCACAGTATCCTACACACTTACATAGGATAGTGATAAAATAGAAATATGAGTAAATTGACCCACTCAGCGCAGCTCTCAGAACTTACATCTCAGAGAACGCTGAGTTTGACACTAAAACTTCCTTTTTATCGACTTAATGCTTGTAAGGTGACTGAGTTTGAGCGACTAACTCTGCTAAATACAGAAGTAGCTAATATGTTGCTTCATGTGGATAAAACTGAACGACGTAAGTACACAAGTAAGGATTTTAAGCATATTGAAATTGGCTCAATGTGGATTAACCAAACCATCCGTAATGCTTGTGCAAAGACTAAAGTCAAAAAGTTTAAGCGCTTACCTTTAGAAGTTAATAATCAGGGGTATAGTATTAGTCGTCAAGGTGATTTATTTACGGTTTCTTTCAGCCTATATAGAGGCGCTAAGAAACGAATCCCTCTATCCGTCCATTCAGCATCACATCAAGCCACTTTAGAAAAAATCATCAACAAAGAAGCTAAATTAGGTTCTTTGAAAATCTCTAAATCAAGAAAGGGAGTGTGGTATACGCTGATATCAGTATCGATGGATGTTCCCGATACTTATGAACCCAATGGCTGGATTGGAGTTGATAGAGGTCAAAATAATATCGCTGTTGCGGCATTACCTAAAAGTTTTGGTAAGTTTTGGAGTGGGAAACAGGTTAAAGCCTTAAGACGGCATTATCAAAAACTGAGACAATCACTTCAAACCGCTCAAAAGTTTAGGAAAATTAAACACATAGAAAGACGTGAAAGTCGAATTATGACTCACATCAATCATGTCATTTCTAAACAGCTTGTGCAGTTGGCATCTGATTATGGCATGGGTTTGCGATTTGAGGATTTATCTGGAATTAGAACAACATCTAAGCAACGTAAAAAGACTAAATCAGATGCCAGTCAAAACCGTGACTTTTGGACATTTTATCAGTTAGAACAATTCACTCGATATAAAGCTATCCAAGCGTCGGTACCTGTAGAGTCTGTTCCTGCACCCTATACCAGTAAGTCAGACCATCGCAATGGTATTCTTGGTAAACGGGTGAAGCATAGGTTTACAGGCTATGACGGTTACAAATGTCATGCTGACTGGAATGCCAGCCAAAATATTGGTCAATGGCACGGTTTTTCATGTCCCTTGAATCTTGAGAAAGCTGTATCTGTAATGGGTATGGATGATTTAAAGGATGGGGTCTATGACAGTCCCTTAACTGATGTGAAGTCTAGGCAGGTGGATATATCCCCTGCTTAGACAACCTTCAGAATCCACGCGGTTTTAACCTGTGGAGTGTCAAACTGTGAAATCAGAAAAGTCCAACTGTGAGGAGGTCATCAACATGGAATTACAGTCTATTTCCCCGGAGGTATCATCTCCAAAGTCTACAACGCCGCTGCAACCTGTCTCTACAGAACCGTATCAACCCGCTTGGACTATTGAAGACAGCGAAACCCTTTACCGCATTCAAGATTGGGGTGTTCCTTATTTTTCGATTAATGCCGCAGGTGATGTAACGGTATCCCCAAAAGGCGATCGCGGCGGTTCTTTGGACTTATTTGAATTAGTAGAAGCCCTCAAACGGCGTAATATTAATCTACCTTTATTGATTCGGTTTCCGGATATTTTAGAAGATCGGATTGAACGACTGAATGCTTGTTTTGCTAAAGCGATTACTCGCTACAATTATCCCGGTATGTATCGCGGGGTTTATCCGGTTAAATGTAATCAAGAACGACATTTAATTGAAGATATTGTTCAGTTTGGCAAACCGTTTAAATTTGGCTTAGAAGCGGGTTCAAAACCTGAATTATTAATTGCTTTAGCATTATTGAAAACCCCAGATGCATTACTAATTTGTAATGGTTATAAAGATAAAGAATATATTGAAACCGCAATTTTAGCCCAGCGTTTAGGTCATCGTTCTATTATTGTGATGGAACAACCGGAAGAAGTGAAGTTGGTCATAGAAGCCAGCAAAAAATTAGGGATTAAACCCGTTGTGGGAATTCGGGCAAAACTGAGTACAAAAGGCATGGGGCGTTGGTGTGGAACCACAGGCGATCGCGCTAAATTTGGCTTAAGAATTCCGGAGATTATTCAAGCGGTTGAACAGTTAGAAAAAGCAGATTTATTAGATTGTTTACAGTTACTGCATTTTCATATTGGGTCTCAAATTTCTTCGATTAGTGTGATTAAAGATGCCATTCGTGAAGCCAGTCAAATTTATGTAGAATTAGCCCAATTGGGGGCAAATATGCAATATTTAGATGTGGGGGGTGGCTTGGGGATTGATTATGATGGATCGAAAAGTAAAGCCCAAGCTTCGATGAATTATGATATGCAAAATTATGCTAATGATATCGTAGCAGAAGTCAAAGAAGCCTGCGAAGAACGTCAGTTATCTGTTCCGACTTTAATTAGTGAAAGTGGACGGGCAATTGCATCTCATCAGTCTGTTTTAATCTTTAATGTTTTAGGAACTAGTGAAACCACTTCAACGGCATTACCTAATATTCAAGAACAAGATCATTTAATTCTGAGGAATTTATGGGAAGCCTATCAATCAATTAATCCTCAAAACTATCAGGAAGCTTATCATGATGCGATTCAATTTAAAGAAGAAGCCATTAGTTTATTTAACTTTGGTTATTTAAGTTTAGGCGATCGCGCCAAAGCAGAACAGTTATATTGGGCTTGTTGTTGTAGTATTCAAGAGATCCTCAGTACAGTCGAACAAATCCCTGAAGATTTTACGGATTTAGAACGAATTTTAGCCTCAATTTATTATGTGAATTTGTCAGTCTTTAAATCAGCACCGGATAACTGGGCTATCGATCAATTATTCCCGATTTTACCGATTCATCGCCTCAATGAAATCCCCAATCAACGGGCAACTTTAGCCGATTTAACTTGTGATAGTGACGGCAAAATTGAAAAATTTATTGATCGAGGAACGGTTAAAAATACGCTAGAGTTACATTCTTTACAAGAAAATAAACCTTATTATTTAGGAATGTTTTTAGCCGGGGCTTATCAAGAAATTATGGGTAATTTGCATAACTTATTTGGCGATACAAATGTCGTACATATTAAACTCACACCCCAAGGATATCAAGTCGAAGAAGTGGTAAAAGGAGATACAATGACAAAAGTATTAGGATACGTTCAGTATAATCCAGAAGATTTAGTTGAACATATTCGCTGTCAAACTGAACTGGCATTACAACAACGAAATATGACAATTGAAGAGTCTCAGTTATTACTACAAAACTATGAGAAAAGCCTAAATCGCTATACTTATTTGAGTTAAAGCTAAAGGGATGTAAAATGAAACTATTTTCTTGTGGACGACTTTGCTTATTCGGAGAACATAGCGACTGGGCAGCGGGTTATCGACATTTAAATCCTGATTTAGCCAAAGGATACGCGATTTTAGTTGGAACAAATCAAGGTCTTTATGCCACAGTTAAACCCCATCCCAGTCAGTTTATTTTACATCCCACTTTATCCAATAATTATCGTTTAGAATCTGTAGATCTGCCAATGGAAAAAACAGCACTTTTATCTATGGCAAAACAAGGTAATTTTTATAGTTATGGCGCAGGTGTCGCTTATCAGTTTTCACAAAAATATCAAGTTCAAGGAATAGAAATAAATAATTATTTTACCGATTTACCAATTCAAAAAGGCTTATCTTCTAGTGCAGCAATTTGCGTTTTAGTTGCCCGTGCTTTTAATCAAATTTATGATTTAAACCTCTCCAAATTAGAAGAAATGGAAATAGCATATTTAGGAGAAAGAATGACACCGTCTCAATGTGGGCGTTTAGATCAAGCTTGTGCCTATGGAAATCAACCGATATTAATGACATTTGATAGAGATAATATTGACATTACTGAGTTAACTTTGACTCAGGATTTATTTTTTGTCATTATTGATTTAGGTGGAAATAAAAATACTAAAAAAATATTGAAAGATCTAAATCAATGTTATCCTCATGCAGTGAATTCAATTCAACAAAATGTACAAGATTATTTAGGAAGTATTAATGGTAAAATAGTTCAAGATGCGATTAAATTCTTACAACTGGGTAATGCTGAACAGTTAGGTCATTTAATGACAGAAGCACAAACTCAATTTGATCAATATATTCTGCCCGCTTGCCCAGAAGAATTAACTGCACCTTTATTACATCAAATTTTAAATTACCCACCCCTTCAAGCTTATATTTACGGCGGTAAAGGTGTGGGTTCACAAGGGGATGGAACCGCACAATTTATTGCTAAAAATAAAATAGCCCAACAGCAAGTTATCAAAATAATAGAACAAGATTTTCCGCAAATGAGTTGTCTTGAATTAACTTTATCTAAAACTAATGAATAATACTAAAAACTTAGTTAAAAAAGCAATTATTCCAGCGGCTGGGTTTGGGACTCGGATGTTTCCTGCCAGCAAAGGCATGAAAAAAGAATTTTTCCCGGTTATTGATGCCGATGGACGCGCTAAACCGATTATTTTAGTCATCGTTGAAGAAGCAATAGCAGCGGGCATAGAAGAAGTAGGAATTATTATTCAACCGAGTGATAAAGATTTATTTGAAAGCTTTTTTAAATCTCCTCCTCAACCGGAATTATGGCGAAAATTATCTAAAGAAAAGCAAGAATATAGTCAATATTTACAAGCAGTGGGTAAGAAGATTACATTCCTACTCCAACCTCAGCAAGAAGGTTATGGTCATGCGGTTTTTTGTGCGAAGGAATGGGTGAATAATGAAGTATTTTTATTATTGTTAGGAGATCATATTTATCGTTCTCATCTTAATGTTAATTGTACGGCTCAACTTTTACAAGTTTATCAACAAGTGAATCATAGTGTAATTGGTTTAAGAAAGACTCCCGGAGAACAAATTCATCATTATGGTTGTGTGACAGGTGATTTTAATCAATCCAATGATTTTCTTTCTATGACTCAAATTTATGAAAAGCCGACGTTAGATTATGCGAGAAGGTATTTACAGGTTGAAGGGATGGAAAAAGACCAGTTTTTATCTATTTTTGGGTTATATATTTTAAAAGCTAAAATCTTTGATATTTTACAAGCAGAAATTGAAGCAAATCAACGAGAAAAAGGCGAGTTTCAATTAACGTCTTGTTTGGAAAAGTTACGGCAGCAAGATAAAATGACAGGAGTTTGTATTCAAGGAGAATGTTTTGATACGGGTATTCCTGAAGCTTATTATCAAAGTTTTTTACAGTTTAAAGATTAAATGCAGAGATTATATTTAACGGCTTTGATAAATTCCTTTTTCCTTGAGAGTTTGCATAAAGAATTCTTCTAAACTAATACGAGATAGTTTCATTGAAATTAATTGAGCGTTTATTTCAGAGAGGTTTTGAATTATTTTTTGTGGTTCTATTGTAAGTTGACCTTGCCAAATATTATTCTCAATATTAAAGCCAGATATCCATTTTTTCAGTTGCTCAATATCTCCGCCTTTTCCAGTAACAATATAGGTTTCATCAGTTCCCAATAGTTCGTCTAAAGAACCCACTTTTAGCAGATTACCTTGGGCTAAAATAGCAACGCGATCGCAGATTTTCTCAACATCAGATAAAACATGGCTATTGAAAAAAATCGTTTTATTTTGAGATTTTAAAGATAATATAATTTCTCTAATTTGATAACGTCCCATTGGATCAAGTCCGGACATGGGTTCATCTAAAAAGACAACTTCGGGATCATTAATTAAGGCTTGTGCCATGCCAACGCGCTGTAACATTCCTTTTGAATATTGACGCATTGGTTTTTTCAAGGCGGCTGATTTTGCTAGTCCAACTAAATCAAATAGTTCTGCAATTCTTTGGCGTTGAATAGATTTAGGAATTTGAAATAAACCAGCGGCAAACTCTAAAAATTCCCAACCCGTAAGATGATCATAAAAATAGGGGTTTTCGGATAAATAACCAATGCGTTGTTTAACGGCTATATTTCCAAGCGGTTGATTTAATAGTTTTCCGCTTCCACTTGTTGG
Source organism: uncultured Lyngbya sp. (assembly GCA_964434975.1). Lineage (GTDB taxonomy): Bacteria > Cyanobacteriota > Cyanobacteriia > Cyanobacteriales > Microcoleaceae > JAAURB01. The sequence goes on along the minus strand of CAYSWY010000007.1, from coordinate 130,546 downwards.
GCGGGTAATTCCGAGTAATATTTTTAATAGAGTGGTTTTTCCTGCACCATTTGGCCCTAAGAGTCCAAAAGTTTCTCCTTGATGAACAGTTAAACTACACTGTTTGAGAGATTCAATTTTCTGGTTTAACCAAAAGCCAGTTCGATAGGTTTTACTGAGTTGATGGGTTTGGACGATGGGGAGTAATTCAGCAGTCATGAGATTGAAGGTTTAAGCGGTTATATTCGATTTTAATACAGCGATTCATCAATATATTTAATCCAGCTTTATTGGCTGTTTCAGCGGCTGTTGCATGAATAATACCCAGTTGTGTCCATAGGGTTTTAGCATTAACGGCGATCGCTTCTGCTACAATTTCCGGTAAGAATTGAGAACGGCGGAAAACATTGACAATATCAATCGGTTCGGGAATCGCTTTTAAACTCGGATAACAGGGTTGATGATCAATTTCTGTTACCGTAGGATTAACGGCATAAACTTGATAACCAACTGTTTTTAAAAATTGGGCGATTTGATAACTGATTCGATGGGGTTTATCGGAATGACCCACTACAGCAATCACACGAGATTGGGTCAAGATATCTGAAACTGCCCGATCATATAGAGTAAAAGACATGATAGAACTGTTGCTGACTATATTTTATCAATAGATTAATCACATTTTAATTAATTCTATTCTGTTGAACAATTCAGTACATACATCATCAAATATCGCCAAATTGGCAACATGATTTTTGCTTAAACCCTTCTAATAAAGATCAGACAGTTACTGCGTTGTCGCTCATCACCTCGCACCTCACCGATTTTACATCCGGTGTAGCGATGACTGTCAAACCATCGTCAATTTGGGATAACGAATATGGCAGTCATTGTCGGAACACCAAGGGACAATTTTCTGATTGGTACAGGGTCAGATGATGAAATTCAGGGGTTAGAAGGACAAGATATATTATTAGGGGGTCGGGGTGAAGATAGCTTAGAGGGCGGTTCAGGTCAAGACTTTCTGTGGGGTGGACAAGATCAAGATACCCTCGATGGAGATGCGGGAGACGACCAACTGTGGGGAGGAAGAGAAGATGATTTACTCACAGGAGGGTTTGGAATGGATACCCTCAGAGGAGGTCGAGGGAACGATATTTTAATTGGAGTCAGTCCCGCAGACGAACAACCCGGCCAATTAGAACGAGATACCTTAATTGGGGGCAATGGTAGCGATACATATATTTTGGGCGATCGATTGAAGGTTTATTATGATGATTCTCAAGTCCGATTTATTGTTCAGCCCCCACCCACTGAACCGCCTCCCAGTTATGGCTTAATTGTTGATTTTCACCCCGGTCAAGATAGCATCCAGCTTAAAGGGGGATTGAATATGAATTAAGGGATGTTGATTTACCGAATGGGGTCGCAGGTGTGGGTATTTTCTTTGATGCGGATCTGTTTGCGGATAATGGCGCAGAACAATTGATTGGTATCATCCATGCGTCAACAGTCTTTGGACAGTCTTCAAATTAACACAGGTCGTGCTATCACAACCATTATTTAGAAGATATGATCTTTAGTAATTGCCAACGAGACTGACTCAATAGCGCTTTATCATTGCACTGATTCTCTGCTAGAGTTCAGTCTCTCAGTTTGTCTATTGAGATCAACTCATCATTCGCTACCATAAACCCTTCAGAAAACTGCAAAATATATTTCATTTTTAACAGTAAGACATTGATAATATCAGACAAAAGATAAGATATTAATGACTGCTTATAATATGTAGATTTACTTTTAATAAAAATTTGAGTATTTTTTAAATTCTCCTCTGTTATAAACCCACCTTGTATTTTATGCAGGGTTTAATTTTGCTATAAACCGGGTAATTATACTGAGTTAAAAGCCGAACAAAGTAATTAAAGCTAATACGACTAATTTTTTTTAAAACCTCTCCTGATTTTATCTTTAAAAGTTTGTATCAATAAGTGGACAAGTTGATACGGACATTTTAAATGAAAAATTACACCACTTTTGCTATATCTAGTGTATTGTTAGCTACTTTTGCATTTTCTGCTCAAGCAACAGAATTCGTTGCAACTGAGCAATTAGAATCAGCTTCTCAGCCAACTTTTCTCTCTGCTCGAACCAGTACTCACGGGCCGCGTCGTGTTGGACGAGGACCTAAACCTTACCGGTATGCCACGAATCATGAGGTCTTCCCACACCGGGGAAGCGGTCGTTAATTGAGCAGTAAATGATTGAATTTAGACATTACTTCAGAACGAAAATTAAGTAAAATCTCACGATTCGGGGCGCATCATTTATTGCCTCTAGAGGGTTGAACGAGTTGATGAGTTTGTGATGATTGAATCTAAAAATTGACGGCGAGCGATCACTCGTAGAGAGAATTTAAACATCGAGCTAATTCCATTCATATAGCAGTCTTCCACATCCGATATTATCGCTTTTGTTGAGCTAGCTTCTTAAGTCTTCCAGTTAAATCTAAAAACGGATCGAGTATTTAACTTGATTGTTAAGCCATTGAGTTAAACTTGAAATAATTTCTACGACTGATTTATTGTCTAGATCGTTCCCTGTTTGAAACGGTTGGGATCGGCGTGCGATCGCGTCATGGTGTTGATTAAATCAGACGAGTCGATCTCTGGCCTGACCTCTGCTCCCACCCTCATTTATGCCAATCAACAGTTGTGGGAATAGAGTCATGAGTGATATGATAAAAATAGAGACCAGGATTAAAAAACCTCAGCTTTGAATCCCTTAGTGCCCAGGGTGCAATAGATAGTGGTCAGTTATCACCGATAGACTCACTGAGGGATCCTTTCCAAGGATGTTAAATCAGGGGATGGTAGTCTACCATAAGCTGAGTAGAGCGGAGAAATTAGGGCTATCTTATAGCCCGTGACGAGCGAACTGACCCTGAGTTAAGATTATACAAATCAAAACGATTAACTCGATCATCCATGGAGGATGCTACCATGCCTCCAAACTAGGTAGACCATTTTAAGAAATTGTCATGAGAAGGGATACCGATCTGATCAAAAGTCTTAGCCCCAGCGCAATGGATCAGATCATGCTATATTTGGCATTTAGTGCCATGCGAACCAGTGGACATCGGCATGGGGCATTTCTAGATGCAGCGGCAACTGCTGCTAAATGCGCGATTTACACAACCTATATGGAGCAAGGCCAAAACCTGCGAATGACAGGCCACTTGCACCATATTGAACCCAAACGGGTCAAAGTGATTGTCCAAGAGGTTGAGCAAGCCTTAACCCAAGGAAAACTGCTGAAAATGTTAGGTTCCCAAGAACCTCGCTATTTAATTCAGTTTCCCTATGTCTGGCTGGAACAATATCCTTGGCAACCTGGCAAGCCCAGAATTCCGGGGAATAATTTGACCCAGGAAGAAAAACGAGTCATTGAGAATAAGTTACCAAAATACTTACCCGACGCTCAATTGATTAATTCTTTCCAGTTCATGGAATTGATCGAATTTCTTCATCGCCGTTCTCAAGAAGATCTTAATCCAGATCGGCGTATGCCATTGAGTGAAGCGCTGGCTGAACATATTAAACGTCGTCTAGTTTATTCTGGTACTGTTACTAAAGTTGATTCCCCCTGGGGAATGCCGTTTTATGCCCTGACACGGGCTTCCTATTCCCCGGAAGATCAGGAAGAACGCACTTATATTATGGTGGAAGAAACGGCTCGTTATTTCCGAATGATGCGAGATTGGGCCGAACGTCAGCCGAGAGTGATGCGGGTATTGGAGGAACTCGATATTCCCCCCAACCGAGTTGATCAAGCGATTGAAGAATTAGATGAAATTCTTCGGCAATGGGCAGATCGCTACCATGAAGCTGGCGGAGAACCCATGATTTTACAAATGGTATTTGGTGCTAAAGAGACCGAATAATATCTATCATTTGCATCTATTCAACAGAGACGTTGTTCTTGTCCGCAACGTCTCTACTGCTGTTTGAAACGATTAACCGTCTATCTGCATTTTCACGGTTAAGGTTTTCAATTTCTCATTCACCCAACGTTCAAATAGTTCGTTTTGCAGGCGTTGTTTCACCTTAGGATCATCGAAGGACACTTCAATAAACTCTTCCACCCGGAATAAACACCAACGGTTTTCAATTTCCACAGGCCCCATGATACTGCCTGGGGTTGCACTGTTGAGAGAGGCTTTCAAACTATCGGGTAATGTTCCTTGACTCACTGGCCCCATCATTCCATTCACATGACGTTCGTTAGTAATGGAATGTTCCCGCGCCAGTTGTTCAAAGCCGCTAGGGTCTTCTGAGAGTTTACGGCCGAGTGTATTGGCAAGTTCTTGATCTTCAACGACAATTCGAGACAGAATCACCGTATCGAGAAAAGACTTCCGTTCATGGAAATATTCCTCAAGCTGAGGCTGAACAATTGAAACTTTCAAACTTTCGCGTTTAAAGCCACTGGTGACCTGTTCATGAAACGCAGAATAAGTCATACGATTTTGATCCAGCCATTGTTGAAAGGCTTGAGGATCGCTTAAATTGCGTTCAATGCGGAAATTAATCACCGCTTGCTCAACTGAAGCCGGATTCAGATTAAGATCTTCACGAGTTTGTAATTCTTGCTCAATTACATGTTGACGAAGCATTTCCCCCAGAAAAGACTGTAACTTACCGGAGGTTTGTAAATATTTTAAAGATTGACCCAAACTAATGGGGTTATCATTGACGGTTAAAAAGGCTTGAGACATAACTTACAATTTCCTTGGATCACATTGATTACTCTGTTTAACTTTACTCAACAGAGCAAAATCATTCTCTCACTAATCTAGATTACCCTTGCTAAGACGTAAAATCAGCAGGATTTAATTACACTGCCACCAGTCCTGCCAACACGATAGCAACGATTGCGCCGATGAGAGTATTGATAAAATTAACCACTTCATTGGTTAACCAGTTTACCTTCTCTTGGAGAGTCGCACCGATCAGGCTTTCTAAATTGGTGGCAATAAACGCCGCAATTGCACACCACAAAATCCCCAAACTCCCAAACCATCCCACCGCTGAAGCGATTACCGCTATCACAATAGATGCAATCATCCCGGCTAAAGTTCCCTCTAAACTGACTGCCCCTTCTGTACCGCGAGGAACAGGCTGTAAGGTGGTAATTAAAAAAGTGCGTTTGCCATAGGCTTTTCCCACTTCTGAAGCGCAGGTATCAGACAACTTTGTGCTAAAACTAGCAACATACCCGACACCCAGCCATGAAATTAGAGGATTAACTGTTGTGGGAGAATGACCAAACTGTTGCAGCAGAAAAATACCCACCGCGCAAAAGGTTGCCGTTAAAGCCGATCCCCAGACGTTTTCTGGGCCCCTAGCGCCGCCTCGTTTTTCCGCAATGCCTGCTGCTTCTTTCTCAGCAAGACCAATTCGAGTCACGCCAGATCCCAGGATAAAATACACTGCAACAATTACATATCCTTGCCATCCGAGACATCCCCAAATTAACACCCCCAAAACCCAAGCATGAATTAAACCTGCTGTTGTCAGTAATTTTTTCGGCAGTATTGCCACCAGTCCAATTAAAATCGTGTTGAGGGCGATCGCGATCATCCAAGGATTGAGATCTGCCAGATTAGAAATAATAAAATTAAACTGTTGCATAATAACTCTAAATTATGACAAAACCTACTTTATTTCATCTTGCCTTCCCGGTCAGTGACATCGAACAAACCAAAGCCTATTATCAGGGCTGTTTAGGCTGTGAAGTGGGTCGGGAAACAAAAGTATCTGTGATTTTAAATCTGTATGGTCATCAAATTGTAGCTCACCTGGAGCCAGCTCCCCTCGAACCCCAGAAAGGAATTTATCCCAGACATTTTGGTTTAGTCTTTACCTCTGAGGCAGACTGGGAAGAATTATTGCAACGTGCCGAGCAACAGCAGTTATCATTTTATCAACAGCCTAAACATCGCTTTCCCGGTTTACCCACAGAACATCGTACTTTCTTTTTAGAAGATCCGTTTCATAATTTATTGGAATTCAAATATTATCGTTATCCTGAAGCAATTTTTGGATATAGGGAGTATGGCTTAGTTGGGGATGCCCATTAATCGTACAATATTCGCGGTTGTTCGAGATAAATTTTGAGAGATTTAATCTAATTTTCTTCTAGCCTGAGTCAACTCCAGTATCATTCAGTAGTACAATGAGTTTGTTGATTCACCCTCTCGTTGGATGGCACAGGGTTTGTGTGATGTCATCCTCCTAATATTCACTTCAATTAGAATTAGCATGACATCTGATCTACCGGCAACATCGACCCATTCATCTAACTTACATCGACTTGCAAAGACATTTCGGCGCTGGGGATGGATTGGCTTTTGGATTCAAGTTATTTTAGGATTAATTCCTATTTTAGTCTTCACTTTTGCCCTATTATTTAGAAATTTACCTGATAGCCAAGCGACCGGAAATTCATTACTGTTTATTATTTTAGCTTGTGCTTGTTTACTCGCACTTTTATTTGCACTTTATTGGTGTTTTCGATATACTCGACTTTCAAAAAAACTAATTAAAACTGATAAACATCCGGCTCAATCTGAGGTCATTCGCTGTCTTTGGATTGGTTTACTCGCTAATGTGATTGGGATGACCTTTGCCGTCGTTGTGACGATGGGACAAGTGGGAACATTATTATTTAAAATGCTGTTTTTAGTTCCCACCTTAAACGTTTATAATCCCCGCTCATTTATTGTTCCTTTTGATGTAATTGCAATGCAAGCCATGGTGAATACAATTGCAGCCGAACTGATTGGCATTATCATTGCGCTCTGGTTATTGCGTCAAGTTTATCAAGCTACAAATCGATTTTAATCAGGTTAGAATAAATTTGATCAATATTTTATAGTTTATTCTATAATATAGCAATTCATTTATAGCTTATGATCAATCAGGAGTCCGTATTTAGTAGAGACGTTCCATAGAATGTTTGTAGAGCAATACTGAATAGTCAGCTATTACATGAACTAATAAAAATTTATGGCAATAAAGAATAATTTTCTATATTTTGAAAAAATCAGGATGATTATAAAAATCATATCACCACTGATTCCTCATCTAGATATTGATTAAAATTTTTGATTCTATCAATTTTAATAGTAGAAAGATATACATAAAATTTTCAGAGGATAATTTTTTATTTTGCTTTAAACTCTTCAATACTGACTGTATTATCTCTTTCCACAATAACTGCTCCGTAACTTAAACAATACAAATATCGCTTGATCTCAAAATGACAACTTTAACCAATCAAAAAACTCAAGTTTTACTCGGATTATCTTTAGAAGAACTCACAGAATGGGTGCAACAACAAGGTCAACCCCGTTATCGCGGCAAACAACTCTATCAATGGATTTATCAAAAAGGAGCAAAATCATTATCTGAAATCACGGTATTTCCGAAACAGTGGCGAAGTGAAATGAGTCATATTAATTTAGGTCGTTCCACACTACATTACCGTTCTGTTGCACCGGATGAAACCGTTAAATATCTGTTAAAAATGTCCGATGGCAATATCATTGAAACCGTTGGAATTCCTACTGAAAAACGTCTAACTGTTTGTGTTTCTTCTCAAGTGGGCTGTCCGATGGATTGTGATTTTTGTGCCACTGGAAAAGGAGGATTTACTCGCAACTTAGAAATTCATGAAATTGTCGATCAGGTTTTAACGGTTCAAACGGATTTTAATCGGCGCGTCAGTCATATTGTATTTATGGGAATGGGAGAACCCTTATTAAACATAAAAAACGTCGTAGCTGCCATTCAATGCCTGAATCAAGATGTCGGTATCGGGCAACGGATGATGACCGTATCTACTGTGGGAATTCCCGGCAAAATCAATCAGTTTTCCGAATATAAATTACAGGTGACGTTAGCCGTAAGTTTACACGCATCCAATCAAATATTGCGAGAACAATTAATTCCCAGCGCCCGTCATTATCCGATTGAAAAGTTAATGACAGAATGTCGAGATTATGTCAAAATAACGGGGCGGCGACTGAGTTTTGAATATATTCTTTTAGGGGGCTTAAATGATTTACCCGAACAAGCAATAGAATTAGCGAATTTATTACATGGATTTCAAAGTCATGTGAATTTAATTCCTTATAATCCCATCGAAGAAGTGAGTTATCAACGCCCGAGTTCTCAACGAATTAAAGCCTTTGTTCAAGCATTAAAACAAGAACATATTGCCGTTAGTGTACGCTATTCTAGAGGTTTAGAAGCAGATGCGGCTTGCGGACAATTACGGGCAGCTAAAGTGGATGGATAGCTATCCATGACCTTTGTTAATGCCTGCTGCACAACTTCTACCCCAGCCCCAGGACGACAAACATTTTCACTCAGATGCCGTTTCCAAGCCTTCGTGCCGGGTTGTCCCGCAAACAGTTGTAAGATATGACGGGTAATACTATTGAGGCGAATACCCCGACTGAGGCAGTCTTCGATATAAGGAAACATCCCCTCTACAACTTGCTGACGGGTGGGAGGAGGAGTTTGTTCTGCAAAAATCTCTTGATCGGCGATCGCAAACAGATAAGGATTATCATAAGCGGCCCTGCCGATCATGACCGCATCAACATAATTTAACTGTTGTTGGACTTGAGATAAATCAGTAAAACCCCCATTAATTTCAATGAATAAGTGGGGAAAATCTTGTTTAAGTTGATGGACATCACCATAGCGTAACGGCGGAACAGTTCGATTTTCCTTAGGACTCAAACCCTTTAACCAGGCTTTGCGGGCATGAACACTGAAGCGTTGACATCCCCCTTGTTCTGAGACAATTTGGACAAAATTCACTAAATCTTCGTAGCGATCGCGATCATCTATACCAATGCGATGTTTAACCGTGACCGGAATTTTAACCGCCTGTTGCATCGTGGCGATCGCTTCAGCCACTCGTTGCGGATGGGCCATTAAACAAGCCCCGAAGTGACCGTTCTGAACTCGACTACTGGGACAGCCCACATTCAGGTTAATTTCATCATAACCCCAGTCTTGGGCAATTTGAGCCACTCTTGCTAACTCTAGGGGCTGATCGCCACCGACTTGTAAAGCTAAGGGTTTTTCAACTGCAGAAAATCCTAACAGTTTACCCAGATCGCCATGAATAATTGCGGCTGTCGTAATCATCTCGGTATACAGCAGTGTACGACGAGTGATCTGACGCATAAAGTAGCGAAAATGACGATCAGTGCGATCCATCATCGGCGCAACACTTAAGGGGTATAGGGGAACAGTTGCGATTTGAGTCTGAGTGATTAAGCCCGTCATTACCAATTGTTTATTGTACCGTTGCCTTATGCTCCACCCGTTTTCTTGGTATCAAAGTATTCTACTCGTGTTGTACAATCTGCAACCGTTTCATCTTCCAAAGTACTTGTATCATCTAGCTGTGGAATAGAAAGAGTGTTCTTATTCAAGGACTGATGAATATTGTCAGATTCAGATCCAGATAACTTAATTAACAGTCGTGGCCCAGAATGTCCTAAGCGAATCACCATGCCCTCGGAGACAGGCTCTTGATTTAAAGGTTGACCTGCAAAGAAAGTTCCATTTGCGCCAAAATTGACAATTTCCCATCCTGAGGAGGATTTCCATAACTCAATATGATGACGGGAAACCACTGCGTTGTAAATGACAACATCATTGTCTTTGGCACGACCGATTCGTAAAATCGACTCATCTTTGAATGTCCAGCGGTTGACTGGAATGGGCTGAGTTGGGTGGATTAAAATAATTGTAATCACAAATCAATTATCACACAACAATATAAAGTTCTATTAGGCTTCAGATTATATTCTTCATCAATTGAATGAATCACTTGCGAGGGTTATTTCTATAATAGACGCTCTTTAAAGATATCCCTGAATTACTGTCTACTGAAAACCTATAGGCACAATTTTAACCTTCAGAGTCACTGACTTCAGAAATCTTTAATTTCTGCAATGTCTGAGATGGGGAATCTGTTTCAATTCAGGTGATAATGACCGAACCGATTAATCACACGGATCGACTTCTGTAATCTCTTCATAAGTCTCTGATGGATTCGTAGAATTTGGCGGGGGGGGAGGTAGTTTTGTGATTTGAGTGGGAACTTCGCAAGGGTTTAGCACTACAGGATATTTTGCCCCAGTAGAGGGTTTATCGGCAGACTGACGACGCTTTTGATGAGGGTCAATATTCAGTTGAATTTTTGGCCCTGAGATGGCGAGATGAATAATCTGTCCATTTTCTACCCAGGACTCAGAAACCGGCACACCTTCAATATATGTTCCGTTTGTTCCCAAATTAATAACTTTCCAGCCTCGATCATGGTGGCGAATTTCGACGTGATGACGAGAAACCACAGCACTGTACAAAACAACATGATTTTTTACTGAGCGTCCAATTCGGATAATGGGTTCTTTTTGAAAAGTCCAACTCCGAACTGGAATAGACTGGAAAGGATGTAATAAGGTTAGCTTAATCACATTGGCAGTCGTTATTTTAAACACAGCACCCTGAAGTAATTGTAGAAGACCACCTTTGATGGATCATCCAATGATCGCGCATTGCCGATTTTCAGCAAAAAATCATAGCTAAAAATTTGGATGAGGGCTGATCTCTTACCATCCTCATTGTACCCATTCAACCCGAAGATGAAACTGATCAAATCAGAACTTTACAATATTCATGCCATTTGAAAGATAAAAGAAACCAGATCTCCTTTACCGAAAGAAATGCGATCGCCCGGTCTTAAACGGTGTCGATTTCCGGGAGATAAAGGAATATTGTTAATGTAAGTTCCGTTAGAACTTCCCACATCTTCGATATAAAATGCATCCGCTTCTACGCGAATATCGGCATGTTTGCGAGAAACTATTTCAGAGTTAGGAAAACCCGAAACATCTACATCGGGAGGCACTAAATCATTCGGTTTACCGAGATGAATTACAGATAGACTTTGAGGGAGTTCTATGACTGCACTGGTTTGAACATGGATTAATTGGGCAGACTGCTGCTGAAGCTGAGTTGCAGGTGTGACAGGCGCGGCAGGATCAGGAGATACATTGGGCTTTTCCAAATCAGGAGCTGAGGTTTTAATTGGCTCAGATTCAACGCTAGGGATGGGTATAGCATCGGGTTCGGGGGGAGTCACAACCGTGGGTAATACGTCCTCAGTGGGCTGTTGGGGGGCGCTGGCAGGCTGTGGCAAACTAGAGCCACATTGACCACAAAACGTCGCATCACTTTGAACGGTTGCCCCACAACTCGGACAAGAAATGGTTGTAGGTAAAGGGGTATAGCAGGCTTCACACTGAGTGGCCCCCTCAGGATTTTGATGGTTGCAGTTGGGACAGACAATCATTACTTTTTTATTATGGGTGATTGGTTTTTTATCATTCGTTCCAACAATTACACTGTCGCGATCTCTTCGCCTGCGGCTTGATCCAATAGCCAGTATAATTCTCCCTGAGGTTGAATCAAACGAGAGGGATACATCATATCGTCACCTGTTTCTGCAAACACTTGTGCTAAAGCAGGACGTTTATTTTCTCCTGCCACCACAAACAGCACACAACGAGCCGAATTGATCGTGGGTACAGTTAAAGTGATCCGAGGTGTGCCTGATTTATTGCCAACAGTGACTAGACTTGTCTGTTGAGTGAGGGCTTTAGTATGAGGAAATAGAGAGGCTGTGTGGGCATCATCTCCCATGCCGAGTAAAATGACATCAAATTGGGGAAATTCTCCCGCAGACACTTGAAAAAATTGCCGCAATTCAGCATCATATTTCTCAGCATCTGCTGCTGGATCATTGCCACTGGTGGGCATGGGGTGAATATTTTCTTTGGGAAAAGCCACTTGATCCAGCCAAGCCTGACGCGCCATTAATTGGTTACTCTCGGCATCATCAGCCGCAACATAACGTTCATCTCCCCAAAAAATATGAATTTTCTCCAGGGGTAAGTCAAGGGCTGCTAATTTTTCGTACAGGGGTTTGGGGGTACTGCCACCGGAGAGTGCCAGGGTAAATTGATCCCGTTGCGCCAGGGCGGTTTTGAGTTGCTCTAGAATAATATTGAGCGATCGCTCAATCAGCTGTTCTTTGTCTGCTAAAACTTCAACTGTTTTTTTCATTTCAATTAATTTGATAGAATTTGTCTCATTTTTAACAATATAGAACAGATAATAATTAACGATCTCTAGTTGTTCTCTTGAGCTTAAGGATAAAATAATAATATTTCGACAGTGGATCTGAGAAACCATCCTTTAAACTAAAGGCAGCTTAGCTAAAGTGGCGTTTAGTTAAGATGAAGTGATCCATATTATTATGGCTCTGTATCTGCCCAGTTCACCCGTTTACCACAGATTAGAGGCAATACCATGTCTAAACTCAACTCTGCCAGTGAGTCCCGTCGAACTCTCGCGGCTCGTCTGCGCTCCCTGACTCAACTCAGAATTTTAGGGCCTGTCGGAATTCTAACTTTACTGGGTATCTTTGTTTGGCAATTATCAGACCATCCCGAATGGTTTCAAGTCAATGACAGCCAGCCCAATACACCCAATACAGCTTTAAGCGATCAACTTTCTGATGAAGAACGATCCATCGCAGCAGAGATTGATAGTTCCAATTTATTACTCGAAGAATTAGACACGAATGCTTCACCGATTAATCCCCTCAACGATCCAATTTTAGCGGGGGAAGATTTATTGAGATCAGCTCAACAATCTCAGAATCAGTCTAACGCTTCTAACACAGAAAATCTATTTTTACCCGAATTTTCAACTTCACCCTCATCAGATTCAACCCCACCTCAATATAATTTTAATTTTTCTCAGAATCAACAAAATTCCCCAACATTGCCGACTTTTACTCCGAGCTTAAATTCCAATTCAACGGTTAATTCTAATTCTCTAAACCCTCAAAATTCATTAGAGACTAATCCAGAATCTACAGCTTCAACTCCTTTAGAGGCAGCCCTGGAGCAATACAACTCCGATTCGTCAACACTTAATTCAGATTCTTCTGATTCAACTCAAACCCGTACTTTAGAAGAGAATGAAACCGCTCAAACTGAGACAAACTCAACTGACACATTATCGAATAATTCCAATCCTTCTTTATTATTAGATTTAGGGATTAATTCACAACAAACTTTACCGACCCAGACAAATTCAAACCGTACTCAGCCGAGTTGGGTCGTTCCCAGAACACCCAGCCAAACCACAACCTCAACGCCTAATATTGAGCCACAAACGATCCAAAATCCTTATCAAACGAATCTTTCTATTCCTCGAAATTTACCCCTCACTCAACCGACAATTCCAACTACTACCCCTTCCTACACAAATCCTTACGGACAGTCTCCAACAGTAAATTCTAATCCCAACTATGGTTACAATAACCCCAGTTCAGTTTCTAATCCCAACTACGGTGTGATTCAACCGAATATTCAAAATTCTATTGTCAGTCCAAATCCTTTAGTTCCCCGAACTTCCACAACGTTGACTCCTTCGACTCAACCGTTTTCTGTGCCTCGTCCTATTCCAGGGCGGACTATTGGGGGCGGTAGAATTAATACATTTGCCAATCCTTAATTCGCTCAGGGTGTGGGGTGTGGAGACCTTTGCGATTGAGGATATGAAAATTGTCTTCAAGACCATGGCAAATACCGCAAATGTAGTTTGCTACGTCTCTACCTATTTCCCCCACAAACGGGTGAGGAAGGTAAAGTGCTATAAATCCACACTTCAATTTACCAATATTCACTGAGGCTGTGAGAGATAATTATAACAAATAATTAATAGTAAATAATAGCTTACTATTTTATCGAGTTCTGCATCCGGAAGCAGTGAGAAAGGGATAGAAAAGTAATTTAGATATGCGATTCTAAATTATATATAAAAGTAAAACAATGATGGATCTTCACTCTTCTTCTCAGCCACAGGCTGCTGAAGTGTCTTCAGAACATCTCGATCACCTCGTGACTCAAATTGAAGACGAACTACACGATTCTCAAGTGTACAGTTTATCATTAATGAACCTACAAAAATTGTTAGGTCACGCAGCCGTTAAGGGTGAAATCATGATTCGAGCTGTGGGACGCGAAGCGATTCAAATTGCACTCAAACAAATGGCGTTAGGGTATGCAAGTTTTGCTCAAAATCCTGACCCACAAACTACCTCATCCGTGATGAGCGCTGGCAAAACTGAAGAACTACCCGAGGCTGAGATAGCTGCAACGGCTTCTATCTTGCCCCCAACTGCTGAAATCTCACAAACTGACGTTGAACACACAGATACAGTTGAGAACCCCGAAACGGCTTCAACCTTGCCGGAAACTGCTGAGATCTCACAAACTGATATTGAACACACAGATACAGTTGAGAATCCCCTGGGGGAAATCGCTGGAGAAAATGAGCCTCATCATATTAAATCAACTCCTCCGACTGCAACCGTTAAAACTGAAATCCCAGAAACAGTAGATTCTACTCCCGGCAAGAAGAAAAAGAAACCCAATAAAGCTGAAATTGCAGCTCAGAAAGTTCAGCAGCGCCGGGACTATCTTCGTCAAATTGGCCAACAATTCCACCAAGCACGACAAACCCTTGGATTATCTCAGTGTGAACTGCATCGCAGCACGATGGTGCCTCTATCCCACCTCGAAGCGTTGGAAATGGCGCAAGAAGATCAATTACCAGAAGATGTCTATCTGCGAGGCTTTATCTGTCGCTTAGGTAATGCTTTGGGTTTAGATGGTACTGCCTTGGCAGCGGCTTTACCCGCTCCTGACCCGATGCAAAGTATCACGCCATCTTGGTCTTCTCCAGAACCGGATACAGACTTTTATTTAAATCCTGTTCATCTCTATCTGGGTTATGCGGCGTTGTTAGCTGGATCAATTGGTGGGATTGCCTTATTATCTCAGCAAGGCGTACCAGAAAATATTCCCGCCCCTAACGTTCCAGATATTCCAGCCAATAACTCTTCTTACTTAGATCGTTCTACTGCACCCGAATTAACCCCTGGATTACAACAATCTCGAGATCAAGGCATTGTTGTCGGAGCTGATATTGTCCCTCCAGAAACCATTCGTTCTCAGTCAATGACCTAAATATTTCCAACACAATTTACAACGAGTATTTCTTCTTATCTCGGAGTTTTCGCTATCTATCTGAAGATAGATCCTATCCGAATTGATTTCCATACTGAGGTAGATGTAGTCGTCTGTTTGCAGTGATAAGGTGGTGATACAAAAATTAAAAATTAGGTTAATTAATTCATGTATACAATTGCAGAAGTTGCTACAAGTGCCTCACATTTTCCTTATGCCACACTGGTTGTTGGTGTTGTTGGATTTATTGCTGCTGTTTCTATCGGTTCTATTGCTTGGTACAATTCTAAGCGTCCTGTCGGTTGGGAAAACAAAGAGCGTCCTGATGTTGTTCCTGAAGTAGAAAAGTCTGAAAATCCTGGCTTAGGTTAATAGAATATTACATTAGTATTACTCTTTAGTTAGAGAAACTGGCTGTTATAGTATTTAAGCCAACATTAATATTTTTTAGGAGATTCAATCAGTTATGGCAAACTCAACTCAAGATCAAAACGCTAATTATGACCGTGGTATTAAGCCGGCTGAAGTCGGTGCACGTCAAGAGCGTGAAGGAGAAAACTTTGGTAAATTACCCGAAAAAGAAGGAGATCTTGATACTACAGCCGGAATGACAATTGACCGCGAAGGAAAAATGAATAACTACGCCATCGAGCCGGAAATGTATATTAATGAACCCGGTGATTTGAGAGAAGAAGAAGAAGCTGAGAAAGCTAGACGTGCTGCGGAGTTGAAAGACATTAAAGAGCAGGGTGGGAAAGGCCCGGGTATTATTTAATAAATAAGTTAATTTAATTTATTTGTGTTTACATCATTCCATAAAGACGTTCTATTTTGAATGTCTTTTTTTGATTCAATCAGTCGTTTGAAAACTCCAATTTATCCATTACTGATTTTTAAACGGGTTAAAACTGATCCTTAAGTCCTCTTAAGCGGGCAAAGGTTCGGACTGGATCTTGACTATTAACAGTAGATTGAAGTGCGGGTTTATCCCAACGTAAAAATGGATTAGTTAATTTTTCCAGACTCAGAATTGAAGGAACTGTTGCTTGATTTTGACGACGGGCGATTTTAACTTGCTCAAACCGTTGTTTTAAGTCAGTATTATTGCGATCAACTGTGAGGGCAAATTTAAGATTGTTTAATGTATATTCATGGGCGCACCAAATACGGGTATTATCTGGTAAATTCCGTAACTGAGTTAAAGATTCAACCATCTGTTGTGGCGTACCCTCAAACAAACGGCCACAGCCTCCGGCAAATAGAGTATCCCCACAAAATAAATCTCCAGCATCTTCTGAGGTTTGCGGCGGAAAATAATAGGCTATATGGGCGCGGGTATGGCCAGGAACGAAAAAGACATCCCCTTGGCGATCGCTAAATTGTACCCGATCTCCTTGCTTTAAAAAAACTTGTTGTCCAGGAATACGTCCTCTATCGATTTCCCCACCATAAACCACTGCATTGGGATAGTGTTGCAGTAACTTCGTGTTTCCCCCAACGTGATCGCTGT
This sequence comes from uncultured Lyngbya sp., assembly GCA_964434975.1. Taxonomy (GTDB): domain Bacteria; phylum Cyanobacteriota; class Cyanobacteriia; order Cyanobacteriales; family Microcoleaceae; genus JAAURB01. The sequence continues at coordinate 113,861 of CAYSWY010000007.1, read as the reverse complement.
GATGATGGGTATTAAAAATCGCAACTAAATCAGCCTCTAAGGCTTGTAAACGCTGCAAAACGGGCTTTGGTACGGCTGGATCAACCACTGCCGCTATCCGGCGCTGAGGATCGTGTAATAGAAAAATATAATTATCTGAGAGGACTGGGAGCCGTTCAACCTGCATGAATTAACAATCTTATCCTAACTGCTGAGTCAATGATAACTATAGCGTAAACGGCTCACCATGTTTCTCTAGAGGGGTTATGCCGCTGAAATTTCTTGTTGAAGTGGAGTCTTTTCTTGAGTGGTTTGATATTGTTGACCCAAGGTTTCTGAAAAAATTTCAATGATGCGATCGCATTTTGAGTCCCAATTTAGATACCGCTGATAGACTTGCTGTGTAGCTGATTGTCCCATTTGTTGACGTAGTTGAGGATTTTCAGCCAGTTTAATCATTGCTTGAGCTAAACCCGCTGTAAACTGTTCAGGAGAATCAGGATCAACTAAAATTCCACAGTCAGCCTCTACAACTTGAGCAGGCCCTGCCCAGTTAGCGGCGATCACGGGTAATCCAGTTGCCATCGCTTCTAAAATCGCGTTTCCTCCTGCTTCTCGCAGAGCCGGCAGAACAAATACATCAGATTCTTGTAGGAATTGAGAAACCATTACTTGCGGTTGTTGTCCATGAAAACGAACTCGATCTTGCAAACCTAACTGTTTAACCTGTTGTTCAAGCTGAGGTTGCAATAGACCATGACCGACTATTTCTAAAACTGCATCGATATTTTGAACAACCTCTTGGAAGGCTGAAATTAGAAAATTCACTCCTTTCCAATCAACTAAGCGTCCCACATAAATAAATCGTGTTGTTTGATTTGACTGAGATGTATTGTACTTTTTAGGAGGCCATTTTTCTATGTGAACTCCTGATTCAATTAAAGAATATCGTTTACCTTGACAGCCTTTGGGTAAAGCCGCTTCCGTTTGTTGATTGGCAACAATCAAAGCATCCGCTTTTAGTTTACCGGGTATCAATTGATGCAGAATTCCAGAAAATTGACGACCCAGCTTTACAGAAACTCGGCTCAATTTGGAGTCTAGGTATTTGAAGGCACGCGGAAAATCCAGTCCCCCTGAAAGCGGCCCAATGACAACCGGAATCTCCATATTGTACATGAAGCTCAGTCCTTTCGGCGTAATCGGGGCCGGTTCAAAGATCAAATCAATGTCATGTTGAGCAATTAGTTTTTTGGCTTGCTTCCGAGCTTGAAATTGGGTAATCCAATGAATAATTTGATTAAAAATTAAATCCTGAATCCGGTAAGGGAAGCGCTTCCCAATCTGCCAAACTAAGACTTGATACCAAGTATCTTCGATAAAATGAATTTTATTGAGTTGTTCGGGATCTTCTGCAAACTCTTGATTAAGTTCTTCGCGCACCCGTTCATGACAAATGACCCTAATTTCAATATTGCGTTCTCGTAAAAGTTCCATGTAGTAGAAACTTTTACCAGATTCACCTCCCATTTTTCGAGAGATGTTTTCGACAACCATCAAGATATGCATAGCCTGGCTTAAATATAATTATGATCTAATTTTATATGATTAATTGAGCTTTGAACTGCCGAAATGACATTTAAATTTGACTATTTATTTTTTTTCAAAACTGTATCCTTTTTTACTTATTTTTTTGTTCCTGAAAATCATAATAAATCCTGTCAATTGATTTCAAAAACAATTAAATCTCCGGTGGATCAAACCCACTTAGTCATCCACTTTGATTTCTGTCATACAGAGATTTGACAAATATCATGCAAGGAGTTAGAGAACAGTATTATTAATGATTGAGAATATTTTGTCATCTATCTTTTGAGGGAAAAATAAGCTTTCCGACCATGAGTTTACTAAAATAACTTGATACGAAAAAGACTATTTTATTTAAATATCAGATAAAAGAGTAAAATGATAAATAGGTTGAGTTATTAAATTTGATAGTGAGCATCTGATACTCTGAAATAAAATTAAAATTAGTTATAACAATGGACAAAACCAATTATGCCCTGGATGACTCAATCTGCCTCTAACTTAGCTACACCTTTATTAATCGAGCGGATCTTAACCTCAGGTCAGCTTAATCGCTGGGAATATCTGAAACTGATGTCTGCCATCTTATCAAATCGCGACCTGACAGAGAGCGATCGCCACCAAATTAACCGTATTCTTGATTATGTTCAGACGGGTCGGTTGAAATTAATTAATTTCTGAGTTAAATAAAATTAATCACCAGATTAGGGATGGGAGGGTAGCGATCGCATAACTCTTACGATACACTTTTTTAACATAAGTCCAGATTCTGTGCTAGGTTCTTTCACCCAGATAACATGACACGGTTTATCAATCCATTACGTCATCCCCAGATCAAACAAAGTGCGATCATCGGATTAGGGATCATTCCTGTCATAGCCATCCTCAGTATGAGCGGGCGATATTCTGCAACCCATACCCAATCTTCTTGTCATTCTACTACAGTTCAATCTAGCCCCTCATCTCCCTCAGAGACATCGATAGGGGACTCTTTTCAACTAACCCAGTTTCGTCGCCGTTATCTCGACCCCAACCCACAAGCCCCGAAAAACAATAGCTGTAGCGTCGAAAATCCCTTTGATCAATCCGTCCGATCTGCCCTCAAAGCATCAAACTTAGCTCAAACAGCCAGTACTCAACAACAATGGGATGAAGTGGCGCGGCATTGGGTGCAGGCAGTGGCATGGATGCAAGCCGTCCCCCCCAACAGTCCCCAACGGCTTTATGCAGAGAAAAAAGTAGTAGAATATATGCGAAATCTGGCTTATTCTCAACAACAAGCCGCTGCTGGAGCCACAGCATTAAACTTTCCTAGTTTTGACAGTGAACCCCTCGATCAACAGCTTCGGCTATACTTATCCTATCTGAGTACGATGGGGACCCCAGATGTTTTAATTGTAGGGAGTTCCCGCGCCTTACAAGGGATTGACCCACAGCAACTCACACAGTCCCTGGCAGCCAAGGGGTATCAAAATTTAACGGTATTTAATTTTGGGATAAATGGGGCAACGGCTCAAGTGGTTGACTATCTGCTGACAGAGGTGTTAACGCCTGCTCAACTGCCTGAAATCATTGTCTGGGCAGATGGTGTACGGGCCTTCAATAGCGGCCGTATTGACCGTACTTATGAATCAATTTTGGCATCTGCGGGTCATCAACGTTTAGTTGCAGGTATTCGGCCCCAACTGGCAACCACAGAGTCCTCAAATTCAGTATCCTACTGTTATGACTGGCCGCAATATTGTCAGAAAAGCCAATATCAGCCACAGCAGACTGCTTCCCCTGCCAGTTTTACCAATACTTCTATCCCTAAATTTCAAACCCTTAATTTATTGTATAATCCAGCAACAAGACCATCCGGGATGTTGGTATCGTTAAATAACATTGACGCGAACGGATTTTTACCCCTCTCCAATCGTTACGATCCTTACACATATTATCAACGTCGCCCCTATGTTCCCGGTCAATATGATGGAGACTATCGAGCCTTTAATCTAGGCGGAGAGCAAGCCAGCGCTTTAAGTTCAGTCATGGCATTTACCAAAACTCATAATATTCCCCTAGTATTTGTCAACTTACCCTTAACAGATGACTACTTAGATGGGGTTCGCTGGAGAGCTGAACAGCAGTTTCGAGATAATATGGAATATCTTTCTTATCAGTATGGATTTATTTTTATAGATTTAGCAGAAAAGTCCATCTTACAAAACGAATATTTCGTCGATCCAAGTCATTTAAACCGTTACGGTGCCAGAAGTGTCGCTCAACTGTTAGCATCCGATCCCGCTGTTCCCTGGCCGTAGAAATATTAGTTGTTAGTTATTAGTTGTTAGTTATTAGTTGTTAGTTATTAGTTGTTAAAGCAAACAGATAATAGCGCTCAGACCCTGCCACTATCGGAAGGTAGGTCGCAAGCGTATAACCAATAACAAAGAACCAATCACAAAATTACTATATTTCTGATGCCCCTGCCAATGCTACCAATAAACACAATAATAAAGCTTCTGTCCATTCCACTGTCGCACCGTAAGTATCCCCTGTATGACCCCCGAGACGGTAATTAAACCAGGCCCCGGTTAAAATTGCGATCGCAGTGCCGCCGAATGCCATACCCACTGCCACTAACCAACCTTGGGGATTGAGAATAAATTGAAATCCGCTTAAACTCAACAATAAGAGTAAACCAGGAATTAAATCAAACGGCGTATAAGATGTATCTTTGTGAAACGCCCCTTTTCCGGTGGGTTTGAGATAAGGATAACGGGCGATCGCCACTAACTGCCCCCAACGTCCCCAACCTCCTACCGCCATCAACGCTAACCACCGTTGCCCCTCCAAGTCCGTTAATGCGGTGATTTTGAGTAAAATAATCGCCACTGCAACCATTGCCCCAAACGCCCCTGTAACGCTGTCTGCCATCACTTCTAGGCGACGTTGAGGGTCGGGGACAGCCAGCCCATCCGCCGTGTCCATTGCCCCATCTAAATGGAGTCCACCCGTAATGGCAATACCTGTAACTATTACGATAGCCGAACGGGTTAAAACGGGACATCCTAAGCCACTTAACCCCCAGTCAATTAAGCCCAATATTCCGCCAATAAAAATACCCAGCGCCGGGGCAAGACGGGCAACCCCGCGAAATTCCAGCGTCCAGGACAGGGGAACAGGTAGACAGGTATAAAATGCAATAGCCGCCGCGATCGCAGAACCCTGTTGTTGTAAAATTTGTTTAACGGATTGAATCAGTTTATGGTGATCCATAGGGAGTTAGGATAAGCAGGAGAAATCACGTAGGGGCGCATTGCATGCGCCCAGTCAGAAGTAATCACAATAATAACTTTTTGCTAATTTTATCGTAATGTTGGTGCTAAACTCTCCTAACAGATCAACGAATTTCGCTAATCCTTACCCATCCTAATAGAAAACATCCAATACAACCGATTTATAATTTTTGACTTGAAGCTGAATTATAGAAGATTTTCACCCTGATTAAAAAATTGATTGAGATATTAAAAAATTTGATTAAACCAGTAGCGTGATAGCCATTGGTATAACTCGTTTAACTCCTTCTTTAATACTTTCGACAACAGCAGTTTCTGCACCTTTTCCAGTAATAGATAAACTCCAGTTTTTCAGCTTTTCCTTAAAAGACGGATCTTGCTTGGCTTTATTCGCTAAATCTTCAGCCACCTTTTGCTCAGCTTCTTCAGGTGAATCAGTTTGTGAAAGTTGGTTAAGGAGTTGTTGAATTTCTGTAGCCGCTTCAGCTAAAGATTGTTTTTGTTGTACTTCGTTGATAACTCCAGCAATTTTTGCACTTTCTTTGATTTCACCACCGCTCATGTGACCAATACCGAAGTTTCCACTTTGATTATAATTATTACCAGACATAATCCAATCTCCTTGAATATTTTGAGTCATATTGACGGGTTCGTTTGCTTTTAGTTTAACTATTTCCCAGAGGTTCGTATTTTGCTGTTTATAAATCTCAATTTGCTCATCTTTCCAATTTAACTCTTTACGATATTGCTGTACTCTTATTTTGAATGCTCGTTTATATTTGGTTTCAATAGATTTTTGAATCTCTGCTTTATTTGCTCCTGAATTAACCTCTAAACGAATTACAAATGCTCCACCAGTCTTTCTATCCATTCCTTGAATAGATAGATTTTCATCTCTATATTGTTCTTTTAATTCCTGAAATGCTTGAAAGAAAGCTTTCCAATCAATTCCATCACTAAAAATTAAATCGACTGTTTCTTGTGCTTTTCTAACTAGCGTTTCAAAATCTCCTGGTTCAAAATATTTATCTTTTTGATGAGGACGGCGATCACTAAAGATATACTTATCTTCTTCTTCATTCAAAATGAAATCTAGATATATATGATCGCATACAATATTTTTTAGATTAGTTTTTGTATTAATATTCCAGTCTTTTATGCAAGCTCCTGTGAGTGTGGCTTTTTCAAAGTCTGTATATAGAGCTTGGGCTGCTATGAGTTTAGCTCCGCTGAGGTTAGTTTCGATAAGATTCTGTCCCATGAAGTTGACTGCTGTAAGGCTAGCTTGAATGAATTTGGCTCTCCTAAGGTCAGTTTCAATAAAGCTGGCTCTATTGAGGTTAGCATAGCTGAGGTTGGCTTCAAGGAGGTTAGCATAGCTAAAGTTAGTGTTAGCGAAGTTAGCATAGCTAAAGTTAGTGTTAGTGAAATTAGCATAGCTAAGGTTAGCCTCAAAAAGACTAGCATAGCTGAAATTAACTTTAATAGGCTTGGTTTCAAACTCGTTGGCGTGGCTGAGGTTAGCATAGTTAAGGTTAGCTTTAATTAGTTTAGTTTCAATCAGTTTGACTCCGACAAGATTGGCATAGCCCAGGTTGGTGTAGTTGAGCTTAGCATGGCTGAGATTAGCATAGCTGAGATTGGCATAGCTAAGATTGGTGTGATTAAGCGTGGCATAGCTGAGATCAGGATCAATATCTCGATTTTCTTCTCTCCATTTGTTCCAAGCTTCAACTCCTTTCCTGAGTATCTCCAAATGTCTTCGATTAGCCATTGCTGAGTCAATGCTTTTAAGTTGTTTTATACTTCTGTTATAACCTTCGTGTCCGGACTGAGGAAGCGTCGGGAAATATTTGCTTTTGACCTCTCCCTAGCCCTCTCCTGCGAGGAGAGGGAAAAGAGGGAAATTGTATCTCGAAGAGACTGTTTAATCATGGAGAGGGGAGTATTTTTTTGATGATTGAATGTCTCAAACTATTAATTACTCCCCCTTCCCAATAAAAAACTTTTTTCTTTTTCCCTCTCCACCCTTGACCACATCCTTTAATTGGGGGAGACCATTCGTTCCCTCTCCTCCTAGGAGAGGGCTAGGGAGAGGTAGTTCGGGGGCTGGGGGGTTAGGTCAGAACTGCAATTCCCATCTCTCTACAGGGTCACGCTCATGAATCTTGTATAATAAAACCTCTAACCTTTGAATAGTACAACAACACCACCGAATGGTTCATATCAAGCGCGTGGAACTCACTAACTTTAAGTCTTTTGGCGGAACTACGGGCGTTCCGTTACTCACGGGCTTTACAGTGGTTTCTGGGCCGAATGGATCGGGGAAGTCTAATATATTAGATGCGTTGCTGTTTGCGTTGGGGTTATCTTCCTCGAAGGGAATGCGGGCAGATCGTTTACCGGACTTGGTGAATAATGCCCAGAGTCGCCGGGGTACGGTTGAAGCGCGGGTGACGGTGACGCTAGATTTATCGGATTTACAGGATCACTCTACTGTAGTCCGTCGTAATGGTAAATTGACGGCAACTGATGCGGAGTTAGAAGAACTTGAAGCTGTCAATGGGGATGCTGATATTGAGTCGGTTCAAGAAGCTTTAGAGTCTGAATGGAGTGTGACTCGGAAGTTGCGGGTGACGAAGCAGGGAACTTATACTTCAACTTATTATATTAACGGTGAACCCTGTACTCAAACGGAGTTGCATGAACAGTTGCAACATTTACGGATTTATCCAGAAGGATATAATGTGGTATTGCAGGGGGATGTGACGGGTATTATTACGATGAAACCCCGTGAACGTCGAGAAATTATTGATGAGTTGGCAGGGGTGGCGCAATTTGATCGGAAAATTGTTTTAGCGAAAGATAAGTTAGATACGGTTAAAGAACGGGAAGAACGCAGTCGTATTGTCGAACAAGAGTTAATTGCCCAGCGCGATCGCCTGGATAAGGATAGATTAAAAGCAGAGAAATATCAGAAATTACGACAAGAATTTCAGCAGAAAACCCAATGGGAAGCGGTTTTAAATTATCAGACTTTACAACAACAATCTCAACGCTTACAACAGCAAATTGAAGCAGGCGATCGCAGTTTAACGGATTTAAATCAACAACTACAACAACAAAGTCAAACTATTGCTACAACCACAACAGAGTTAGAACAGTTAAATGTTCGGGTTAAGGCAATGGGGGAGGAAGAGTTAATTAAGTTACAGTCTACTTTAGCGACTCAAGAAGCGCAACAACGGCAGTTTAACCAACGTCAGCAAGATTTACAATTATCCTACGATGGAACAGTTCGGGATATTGAGAAGACAACGGCGGAGTTAGAACAATATCAAACGAATTTAAATCATCTTGCAATAGAGTTAACGACGGCTGAGAATACTTTAAAAAATCGTCAAGTTGAACGGGATAATACTTTAGCGATTTTAAATCAAACTCGGGATGAAACAAGCAGCGTGGCTGAACAAGCGGAAGCCTGGATGCAGGAACAAACGGAATTGCATCATAATATTGAGACGTGGCAAAAGACTTTAAATCCCCATCGAACAGAACAGGCAAGGTTACGGGAAAAAGTTAATTTATTACAAAAACAAACCGAAGAACAACAGCAAAGTTTAACCCAGTTACAAACAGAATATCAGGAGAAACAAGGGTTATTAAATCAGCAAAAAGAACAACAACAAATTGCTCAAGAACAGGTTCAATCTTTAGCCCAAATTGTTACCGCAGCGGAAGCGGAATTAAAGCTGCAACAGGAAACCCAAACACGGTTATTTAATGAACAAAGAGAACGTCAGCGGCAATTGGATAAGTTAGAAGCCCAACAGCAAGCCCAGCAAGAGGCAGCGGGAACTTATGCGACTAAAATGGTGATGCAGTCGGGTTTGCCGGGGGTTTGTGGCTTAGTTTGTCAATTGGGGCGGGTTGAACCAGATTATCAATTGGCGCTGGAGATAGCCGCAGGCGGGCGCTTAGGGCATTTGGTGGTAGAAGATGATGGGGTGGCAGCGGCGGGAATTGAACTGTTGAAACGGAAGCAGGCGGGGCGGGCTACCTTTTTACCGTTGAATAAAATTCGGGGAAACCGTTCGGGAATAAACCGGGCGTTAATGCGTTCAACCGATGGATTAATTGATTATGCCGTAAATTTGATTGAATGTGAACCCCGTTATCAAGATATTTTTGCTTATATTTTTGGTAATACAATGGTCTTTAATAGTTTAGTAAATGCTCGCCGTCATGTCGGTCAATTTCGCATGGTGACGTTAGAAGGAGAATTATTAGAAGCCAGTGGGGCAATGACGGGAGGCAGTCAGAGTCGGCGCTCAACGTTTCATTTTGGCACAGAAGAAAATAGTTTTGAAGCGGAGAAGGTTAAGGCGTTAAAAAACCGTTTATCGGAAATTGAGCGGATTTTAGATCGATGTAATCAAGCCATTATTCAAGCCGGAGATACGGTAAAAGCGCGTTCTCAAGAGTTAATAGAATCTCGGCAAAATTTCCGGGATATTCAGCAAGGTTCCAATCAATTAGAGTCAGAAATTAATCGATTAAATGGTGAGTTAGAAAAAGGACAAGCTCAATATAATCAAAATACTCAGGAGTTAGCAAATTCTCAGCAACAATTAAAAGTATTAGATCAGGAAATTCCCCTGCAAGAAGGTCAATTACAAAAAGCACGGGAAATGTTAGCGCAGTTAGAAGAAGCTCATCGCCATAGTGAATGGCAACAAATGCAACAACAAATTAGAGGAATTGAAGCCCAATTACAACAAAAAGAAGAAGCGGTTAAGCAATTTCAGCAGCAAGTTTTATCGTTGAGAAATCAGCAGCAACGATTAGTTGAAAAGCAAGAAGAAGGGAATAAAAACTTACGAGAAGATCGTAAACAAAAAGATCTATTGAATAATCAAATACAAGGCATTATCGCTCAAGTTAATAGTCTTAAATCTCAAATAGCGGAAACTCAAACGGCGATGAAAACTGTTGAAGCTAGCTTAGGGGAAGAAAAACAAAAACGAGATCAGGTAGAAACTCAATTACAAGATTTACGTTTAGCGAGACAACAGTTAGAATGGCAAATTCAAAAGTTACAAGAAACACAACTCGGTCGGCGAGAACAATATACTATTAAACAGGAATTACTCCAGTCAACCAGTGCAGAACTTCCCGATCCATTGCCGGAAATGCCAACCGGATTAGATTTAGCGACATTGCAACGAGAATTGCGATCGCTACAAAGAAAGATGGAAGCATTAGAACCTGTGAATATGTTAGCCCTGGAAGAATACGAACGCACCCAGGGACGTTTAAATGAACTCAGCCAGAAGTTAGCCACCCTAGAAGGGGAACGCACCGAACTATTGTTAAGAATTGAAAACTTTACCACCTTGCGACAACGGGCGTTTCAGGAAGCCTTTGATGCAGTTAACGAAAACTTTCAAACCATTTTCGCTGAATTATCCGATGGGGATGGTTATCTTGCCGTTGATGACCCAGAAGACCCCTTCACCAGCGGCTTAAACCTGGTTGCCCACCCCAAAGGTAAGCCTGTACAACGCTTAGCTTCCATGTCTGGAGGAGAAAAATCCTTAACGGCACTCAGCTTTATTTTCGCCCTGCAACGGTATCGTCCTTCGCCATTTTATGCGTTTGATGAGGTAGATATGTTTTTAGATGGAGCAAATGTGGAACGATTAGCTAAAATGATAAAAAGACAAGCACAACAAGCTCAATTTATTGTAGTAAGTTTGCGTCGGCCCATGATGGAAGCATCTGAACGGACAATTGGAGTCACTCAAGCCCGAGGCGCTTATACTCAGGTGCTGGGCTTACAACTCTAATGTCAGTGACAAAATCAAGATTAGAAAATAGAGAAATTGTCACCGATACCGAATTGTGGGTTGTATAAAGTAATATGTATAATTAATCGCATCTAGATTTGGCCCAGCATGACATCAGAAACCACCTGGCAACGTTCCGAGCTTCTTGGCACTCAAGTTATTACCCGTGACAGAGGTAAACGACTGGGAGTGGTCAGTCAACTATGGGTAGATGTTGATCAACGTGAAATTGTTGCTATTGGCTTGAGAGAGAACTTCCTCGCCGTGGCTGGAATGTCCAAATATATGTACTTGAGTACGGTGCGTGAAATTGGGGACGTAATTTTAGTCGATGATGAGCGCGTCCTGGAAGAAGACATTGACGTTGAAGCCTACAGTACCCTAATTAACTGTGAAGTGATTACCGAAACCGGAGAACCTTTAGGCCGTGTCCGAGGTTATCGGTTTAATACTGAAAATGGCAAACTACTCTCATTGATTATTGCATCGATTGGCATTCCCCAAATTCCCGATCAAGTCCTCAGTACTTATGAATTATCCATTGATGAAATTGTTAGCAGTGGCCCCGAACGGTTAATTGTCTTTGAAGGTTCCGAAGAACGTCTACAACAGTTAAGCGTTGGAGTCCTCGAACGTCTCGGTTTAGGAGAAGCGCCTTGGAACAAAGAAGACGAAGGATTATATTATCCTCCCACAGTTAAACCGGCCAACCAACTCGGCACAGGTACCCCTCAGCGTGCGCCTCAACAGGAGTATCGTCCGGCTACCCCAGCAGTAGAGGAAGCCTGGGAAGCAGAGGAAGAATGGGTTGAGCCTGAACCTCAACCTCAAATCCAACCTCAAGCGGTTTATGACAATTATGAGGCGGATAATTGGGGGGATGACGACGATAACTACGAAGAAGCCGAATATGTTCCAGTAGAAGAACCCCAGTATGAATATGAGGAAGATGTAGAGACAGATATCTGGAATGATGATGAAACACCGAAACCTTATAAAGGTCCTCGTGTGAATATCCCAGAGAAGAAGAAAATGCCCGAATATGAAACTGAAGACGGCGGTTATTAGAAGTTAGAAGTCACAAGTCAGGTAGGGGCGCATTGCATGCGCCCGTGATTTTTGATGAGTTTCATGATTAAGATTGACTGTTGCCTGTGCGCTTCCCCCTATTGCCTTCTTCCCCCTATTGCCTAATTGCCTAATTGCCCGCTCTCTAAGACTCCTATAATCATCGAAACAGCAACAATTGGGGCTGTAACGGCTCTTAAAATGCGATCGCCTAAAGAAACGGGTTGAAATCCTACTGCTTCTGCTGCTTGAATTTCTGCTGCTGTCCATCCTCCCTCAGGGCCTGTGGCAATGGTAATGGCATCAACCGGGTTTGATGAGAACTGAGAAGGTAAATGATGGCATAAATGAGGAATATTACCCCGCGCTACACATAGATAGTGTTGGGGATTTTTTGAATTGTTTTGAGAATTAATCTGAGATAACGCTGCTTTCCAGGACATCGGTTCAACTAAGGTGGGAACAATTTGACGTTCTGACTGTTCAGCGGCTTCTGTGGCAATACGTCGCCATCGCAATAGTTTTTGAGGGCTGGGTTTAACTAAAGTTCGTTCACTTAAAATCGGAATTAACTGTGTAACGCCTAACTCTGTGGTACAGCGAATAATATCCTCAAAACCACTGCCTTTAGCAATAGCAACCAGTAAGGTTAAATCTAGGGGTAACTCTGTGTCGATCGCAATAGTTTCTAAGATCTCTGCCTGAGGCGCTGTAGCGGGTAAAGTGACGTTAAGCCTCGCTAACCAACCATGACCAATGCCATCTAAAACAATAAAGCGATCGCCCGGTTTGAGTCGTATCACTCGACCGAGATAATGCTGTTGCTCAGGGGTGAGGTGAATCTGTTGATTGTTAATTTGATCTGGGGCGATCGCCAATCGTTGAAGTTGAACCACTACCACCTCAACCGCTGAAAAGTCAACAATAAAACAACATTTCTTTGGTGTGAGTGTCGGCAGCCCGGAAGCAGAATGCTGAGAGAATATCACCCGTCATCCTAACCCATTGCCAACACCCTACACCCCCTATTTCATCCGGAATAACCTAATTTGTAGGCTGTTCTGATTTGAGTTTATCCAGGTATTCTTCAATCGCAGCAGTGGCGAGTTCAACAACGGGTTTACCCATACGCTTAGACTCTTCTTTGAGTTGAGTATAAACCTCATGGCGCACGCTCACCCGATGCCGAATTTTATTGGGGTCAGTGGTTGTGTCTGACTCGGGTGCGGTGGGTTGGCTGACACCGTTATTGTTACTGAATGTAACGGAAGGCACTTGTTCAGGAAGGGTTGCACTACTTGTCATCACTGCTGTCTCGTTCATATTCATCGAAGGCATGGGTTGATAATGGGTTACAAACTGGCGAATAGCATCGAAGCCAACGCGATCGCAGAAATCCCCAAAAGATTCCTCAGCTTGCCGATCTTGCTTAAAATAAACAAACATCGGTTCAAGGAATCCTTCTAACTCATCAATCGGTAAGCGATCAACAAAGGGCTGAGCGAGTCGCGTCTGATCGGGAGATCCTCCTAACCAAATTTGATAGGTACCAGGAAGACTGCCGACAAATCCGAGTTCCGCCACATAAGGTCTAGCACATCCATTAGGACATCCTGTCATTCGAGTAACAAAATGTTCTTGTGGAAGTCCTATCTTGTCCAACAATACCCGAATCCGTTTCAGGATACCAGGGATAGCGCGTTCAGATTCTGTGATCGCAAGTCCACAGGTTGGGAACGCCGGACAAGCCATAGCATAGCGTTCTAAAGGATCAATGTCTGATTCTTTGGCGATGCCATGTTGATCCAAAATTTGTTGAATTTTGGCTTGATCTTCTGGCTTGATATCATACAGCAGAATATTGTGATTGGCACTCAGGACCATAGGCAATTGGAATTGTTCGACAATGGTTTTAAGTGCGGTTTTGAGGCGGAAATCTCCTTCATCTTTGACCCGGCCATTTTCAACGGAAATCCCGACAAACTTTAAGCCATCCCCTTGATCGTGCCATCCGAGATAATCTTGGTATTTCCATTCTGGTAAAGGTTTAAACGGCTGTAAGGGTTTGCCCAAATACTCTTCTAATTTGGCTTTGAATTTCTCTACTCCCCAGTCTTCGATCAGATATTTCATCCGGGCGTGACGGCGGTTATTGCGATCGCCATAATCTCTTTGGGTGGCAACAACAGCTTTCACCGCATCGTAAATATCTTCTTTAGCAACATACCCAATTTCATCGGCCAGTCGGGGAAAGGTTTCTTCTTTACGATGAGTGCGTCCTAAACCCCCACCCGCATAGAGATTAAATCCTTCTAATTCCCCAGCCTCATTACAAATCACCACTAAACTTAAATCGTGGGTATATAAATCAATCGAGTTATCTCCCGGTACAGTGACAGAACATTTAAACTTCCGGGGCATATAATGCTGACCATAGATGGGTTCTTCTTGGTCATGGAAAATTGTACCGTTGCCGTTGCGTTGGCGGGCAGCTTTGACTTCGGGATCTTCTTCTGCACTGACAAATTTTTCCCCATCAAGCCAAATTTCGTAGTATGCTCCGGTTTGAGGTGCTAAGAGATCGGCGATATTATTAGCATAAGTCCGGGCATATTCATATTCAGGGCGATCGCGATAGGGGGCAGCGGGGGCCATGACGTTGCGGTTAATATCGCCACAGGCCCCAAGGGTTGATCCCATGCTTTTGATAATGGCAGCAATTACCGCTCTGATGTCTTTTTTCAACACCCCGTGAAGCTGAAACCCTTGACGAGTGGTGGCTCTCATGGTCCCGTTACCGTATTCATCGGATAGGCGATCTAAGGTTAAATACAGTTCAGTTGGAATGAACCCACCGGGGTTACGGGTTCGCAACATCATTTGATAATCTTTTTGCTGACCTTTAGTGCGCTTATCGCGATTATATTGTTGGTAAGAGCCGTGAAACTTGAGAATTTGAATCGCATCTTCTGTAAAGAAGTTGTCGTGATTTTGAAGTTCTGTCGCTAAGGGTTCTCGCAGATTATTACTATTTTCTTTAATGCCTTCAAGTTTAGAAGGTTTACGAACGGAAGTAGATGGATTTACAGAAGTAGTCATAGAACAGTTAATTTATGTCTTGGCAGACGTAATCAAAAAACGATTAGAGTTGAACAATCAGTTGTCAAGCTCTCAACTCCCCTAATCCTCTCGGGATTTGGGAATCGACCTCAATCGTAACATGACGTTATTAAAGATTGTCCCTCATTGCCAGAACAATCGGCTCAAGTCACAATGAAATATTAAGAGTTAACACACCTTAAAAAAATGTCAAATTCCTTAATGTATTCCGAAGACCATTTTGTGGTATTGGAAGTGAATCAACCGGAAGTTATTCTGACTCGCGCAGAATTGCTCACAAAATTAGAATCAATATTATCTCAACAGCAAGATAATTTAACCCGCGACTTACAAAAGTATTCTACCGTCACTCAACAAGCGCAATACTTATTAGATACCTGTTGTGAGTTTGATCTCAGTCCCGGAAAATATTTGCAGTGGTACGCGATTCGACTCGAAAAATAAAGTACATTAACGGATGGGTCTGGATCAATTTCAATTTAAACAGTTTACCATTACTCAAGATCGTTGTGGGATGAAAGTCACCACAGATGGGGTGTTGTTGGGTGCATGGACAAACCCACAGGGGCGAGTGCGGATATTGGATATTGGCACAGGCACGGGTTTAATTGCTTTAATGTTAGCGCAACGTTGCAAAGCTAAAATTGATGGAGTGGAAATTGATCGGGAGGCTTATTTGCAAGCCCAGGAAAATATAGCGAATTCGCCATGGAAACATCAAGTTAAAGTGTATCATTCTTCGATTCAAGATTATACATTAAGCTGCCCTCATTTGTATGATTTAATTGTTTGTAATCCTCCTTTTTTTACGAATGTTTCTAAGGCTGCAAATTTTGCTAAAACTCTAGCTAAGCATGATGAAAGACTAAATCTAAATGACTTATTTTTTGCAGTCAATCAGCTTTTAACAAAACAAGGAAAAGCAACTGTAATTTATCCCTATTTAGCAGAACAACAATTGAAAGACAGCATAAAACGATTTGGCTTTTTTTGTAATAAAATTGTTTATGTTAAACCGAATCTTCGATCTTTACCGAAACGGATATTAATAGAACTCAGTCGTCAGCCTGTTTGTCAATCTGAGGAATCTCTCACCATTCAAACCGATCAACAGAATTATACACCCGAATTCATTGATTTAACTCGAGATTTTTATCTCAAATATTAACAATAGTTTTTATATAGCAATCAGACATAATTTGTAAATAGTCTAAAAACTGATTAATTTGCCTAAAATCAACTCCAAAGAGTGCCTATTGTCTACTTGCCTACTTGCCTATTGCCTGGCACGTAGTGCTATACAAAACTATTAATTCTAGCTTGGGCTTCCTGTTGCATTTGAAATGCAATACTAAACAATTCTTGTCCGGTATGTAAATAAGAATCGTCATAATTTAAAGTAAAAAAGTTTAAGTCTTCTAACCCATCTTCGACATGATTCAGAGAATAATAAAGATGTGCTGCAACTCCGGCAACATTCGCAGGATTTGGAATAGATCGAAATAAACTTTGTGCTTTTTCTAAACCGGATCGACTGGCTGCAACATAACTTTGAAATGCCTCCATCAATTCATCATCAAATGGATCGGCTGAGAGTTCATCCACTTCTGTCTGAAAAGCCTCTAAAATATGATTTAAGATAGAATTAATCGGCTGATAAACTTGAGATAACCATCGATGTAATTCAGCATCGACATGACTACTATATTGACGTTTACGAGATTTTCCGTATTGATTTTTACGATGAGTTTGAGACTGTTGGGTATAGATATAAAGTTGTTGATCATATGATTGTCGCTGTTTAGGATCGCTGAGAACTTCATAAGCGGCATTAATCTTAATAATTTTATCATGATTCGCACTATGAAGCTGACTATCGGGATGAAATAGTTTAGCTAAACGACGGTAAGCTTGCTTAATTTCTGCCTGAGTTGCACTAGACTGAATCTCTAAAGTATGGTAATAGTTAGACATAGAAGTTACATTTAAATTCATTCATCTTTCCACAAATAATTATTCTAGCATCAACTTAATTCTGGGGTATTATCAGATGGAATAATCAGCGGTGATTCTACCGGATCAGCTTGAAAAACAGCCTGCAATGCTTCCTGTAAACTCGGACGCATGACAATTTTATTCTCGTAAGAAACAATCACTCGTGCTAAGGTGGGTAAGCTATTTTCAGTGGCTTCTAAATAAATCGGCTCTACATAGAGAAGAGACTGTTCAATCGGAATTACGAGTAAGTTCCCCTGAATCACACGAGATCCTTGACGATTCCAGAGGGATATCTGCTCAGAAATTTCTGGTTTTTGGTTAATTAAGGCTTCCACTTGTTCTGGGCCAAAAACTAATCGTTCTTTAGGAAATTGATACAGTAAAAGTTTACCATATTGTTGAGCATCGGAACGTGCGGCTAACCAAGCAATTAAATTAATTCGACTGGCTGGAGTAAAGGGTTGTAATAAGATAAATTCTTCTGAATTTTCCTGGGGTAAACGCATCGTAATATAATACGGTTCAACGGGTAATTGTTCATTGCCATAGATTTCTGTGGGGACTCGCCATTGATCTTCTCGATTATAAAATACGCGCGGATCATCCATATGATAAGTCAGCAAACGTTCCGACTGAATTCTAAATAAATCTAGCGGATAGCGAATATGAACATACAAAGAAGGTGGCATTTCTTCGATGGGTATAAATAGCTCCGGGAATACTTTTTGCCAACTTGTAATAATCGGATCTTGGAGTTGATCCAAGTAATAGAATTTAACTGAGCCATTATAAGCATCAATCACCACTTTAACGGAGTTACGAATATAGTTAAAAGAGCTACCCTCAGGATCGGAATAAGGATAGTTGGCGCTGGTTGTGTAAGCATCTAAAATCCAATATAAATAATTTTGATCCGATGGCGCTTTATCCAAGTCAAATGACTTTGAGTCCCCTTTGGCAACAACCAAATAAGGATCGCTATCGTAGCGTAAAAATGGCGCAATGGCTTTGACTCTTTGAATAATATTACGGCGAAATAGCAGCTTTGTACTGGCTTGAAAGTTGCGCGTAAATATCATTTGCCAATTTCTTAAATAATTCGCAAAAATCAGCCGTCGCCATCCTGAACCAATTGCAATACCGCCTGTACCATCATAAGTATTGTAGACATTTTCATCTCCCAATGGATAATCTAATTCATCCACTGTAGTTGCAGTCATGACATCAGTATTGGTTAATTCCCCATAATAAATTCGAGGATTTCCAATAGGAATACTATCTTGAACTCGGGGAGCGACTTCTAAGGTACTTTCTGGATTTAACTGAGGAGAAGCACCAATATTCTTAACGAAATATTCAGGAAGTCCCCCTTCTCCCACTCGGTTGACAGGGGATAAAGTAAAACCATAACCATGGGTATAAACGAGGTGTTTATTCACCCAAGTTTGTGCTTCTTCAGGAACAGATTGATAATTCAGTTCTCGCGCCGTAATTAAAACTTGTTGCTTTTCTGTTCGGTCATTTGCTGTTTGTTCTTCTGGTTCTTTGAGTAAGGTATATCGATCAATATCTGCTTCGTTAAATTCATAATAGGGTCGAATTTGTTGTAGCTGTCGATTGGTTTTGAGTAGGGGTCGTTCATCCCATAAACGAATATTTTTAATGGTTAAATCATTATCTTGAATATCGTTATAACTTAATTCTCCTTGAGGTGCAAAGGTTTCTACGGTCATACTCTCTAAACCCAATGCATTACGAGTAAACCGAATACTCCGTTCAATATAAGGAATTTCTCGAGCAATTTCATTCGGTTGAACCACTAAGCGTTGAACAATACTCGGCAGTAGCAAACCCGCTGCAAAAACAATCATAATATACCAAGCTAATACTGCTCTTAAAGAATAGCTATCTGCAAATAGTCTGGCGCGAGGACGTGTGAGGCGTTTTTTGCGACGAAGTCGTAGCGTTCTTAAACTAATTTCAATATAAGGGCGAATGGCTTTAACGGAAAAGAAAGCTTGCCAAAATAAAAAGATAGCTATTGCAATTGTAATAAAAAATAAGAGCAAATAAACGGGAGATTGGACATTGACATCGGTATAGCTAGCTCCGAAAACAACCCCTTGCTTAGAGTAAAGCAGTTCATAACGATCTATGAGATGTTTTAAGGCTAAACTCAGCATGAGTAACCCAGCTAAACCATGTAAATGGCGTTGTTGAGGTTGAGAAAAGCCAGAAAAGCGACCTTGACTAAAGCTGTTTCCAGATAATAAGTAAACTAAAGTACAACTAATTAAACAGGTGGTAAAAATACCAAAGAGCCAAAATTCTAATAAGTTTGCAATGGGTAAAATAAAAATATACAGACTCAGATCATGATTGAATAAATCTTCACGTTGGTTAAATGGGGTGGGATACAGTGATAATAAGATATTACCCCAGTGACTGGAAAGCACTAAACCAAACCCTAAACTGAGAAAGATTGTTGTCAGGAGTTGTGAAATTTGAGGCTGAATAATTGTTCCAATAATAATAATAATAAGAGTAATCATTAAGCCGTAAGAGTTAGGAATCTGTTGTAATAGATTCACAATTGACTCCAGCTCAAACAGTTGAGGTAATAAAGGAGAAATCAGCGGTTGATTCAGATCGGGCTGCCAATAATTGAAGAAAACTTGACCATAATAAACTAAAATTAATCCGAGTAAGATGCTCAGACTGATAATAAAAATAATTAATTGCTTAAAAGACAGTGCCACAGGCTTTTTAACCGGAAGAGGTGCGAAGTAAGGTAACTTCTCTGCCGAGTTTTCTACAGTCTCTAGCGGATATTTATATCGATTAGCAACAAACCAGTTTCCGCCTAAAAATAATGCAGTGATTCCGGCTACCGTTAACCATAATAAAGTCTGAGTCAGCAAGCGTTGTCCGAACACAGAAAGATAACCCACTTCATCAAACCACCACCACTCAGCGATAACTTTTGTGCCGGAGTCTAGTAAGAGAAAGCAGGCAATTAGAAATAATAAAACTCGGGTAATCCAGATTTTATTAACCATTCGTATTAATTCAACTGCACTATAATTTTAAAAAGTCAATTTTCTATTTTAGCGTTGGAGATGCCAAGATGACAGGTCAATCAATAACATAACTTTTTGTAAATCTTTGTCAGAACATTCAATCTATATTTAACCAGAACTTAAAATAATAGATGTGATCATGATGCCGATCAATTTTACAATATAAAATTAAGCTGAAATCAGTAGGAGCGGATATTGATGAGTGACTCCGAGTGGATGACGTGGTTGCAGGAGCGCACCCCCCTGAATGTACTCGATACAACCATTTTAAAGGCGATCGCGCAACATCTTCAACGTCGTA
Source organism: uncultured Lyngbya sp. (assembly GCA_964434975.1). GTDB lineage: Bacteria > Cyanobacteriota > Cyanobacteriia > Cyanobacteriales > Microcoleaceae > JAAURB01. The sequence continues at coordinate 93,598 of CAYSWY010000007.1, read as the reverse complement.
CTGTTGCACCTCAACAACCTGTAGTTGAAGCACAGACGACTCCAGATGGATTGTATATTTTATATTCGGGTCATCTTGAAACGACCTCCTATCATTGGCATTCTGTTAGTTTACTGCCCGGATCGGTGATTAATCTTCAAGAATTATTACTCAATCAGCCAGTTCAAGAAACATTAGTGACCCATGATCAATGTCAATTTGGTTTTATTTCAGCAGACGCTTTTCAAGCTTTAGTTCAGCAATATCCAGAAATTAATCAAGCTTTTTCTCAACAGTTAGCCAGAAAAGTAGAGGAATTATCAGCGCAACTCTCCTATGAACAGGAACGAATGGCTTTGCTTCAACCCTACTTAATTCCGAAGGTTAAACGGGGTATTGTGGGGAAAAGTCGATATGCGGTCAAACTCCGCTCACAAATTATTAAAGCAGCAAAAGATCGAGAAGCAGTTCTTATTTTTGGTGAGCCGGGATTAGAAAAAGATAATTCTGCTGCATTAATTCATTTTAGTTCTTCTGATCGCAGAAAACCACTGATTAAAATTGATTGTGGTCAGCTTCAAACAAAAGCCAGCGAATTTTGGGGACGTGTGGGCGGAAAACCCGGATTATTAGAAGCATTAGAAGATGGCACTTTAATTTTAAATAATATTGAAGATCTTTCTGAAGAATTAATCCCTCAAATCTTAAATTTAATTAAAAATAAGACTTATTATCCGGTTAGTAAAACCGAAAACACTGAGAGTCCACCTCGAGTCACATCGGCTCGAATTATTATGATTTCAGAGAAGGCAGTTTCTCAACTAAATCATCAAGTCCATCACCTGATTAAAGTGCCGCCATTGCGGGTTCGGAAAGCAGATATTGAAGATTATGCTAATTATTATATTAATCTAATTTGTCGAAATCAATGTATTCAAAAGCCTCAAATAACACCCGAAGCATTACGACGACTACAGGCTTATGATTTTCCCAATAATCTACAAGAACTGAAAAACTTAATTGAACGTGCATTTGTCCAATTGCAAGGTAATTCTAATATTACAGAAGAGATTATATGGCCGTCTCAAAGTAAGAAAAAACAGTTTCGTTTAAATTTATTGAATGCTTATCCACGCCTGCGGCAGTTTCTGCGGAGTCCTTTATGGCCAGATTGGATTAATTATGGTTTTGTGGTGACTGCATATACACTAATTGTGATCATTCTATTTGTCGGTCCTCAAACTCGTTCAGAAAACTTTGCACTTAATTTATTTTGGGCTTGGTGGTGGCCAATTATTTTAATTATTTTTCCATTTTTAGGGCGAATTTGGTGTGCAGTTTGTCCGTTTATGATTTATGGAGAAATTACACAAAAATTGTCTTTATGGCTATTTCCGCGTACCTTAAAACGTTGGCCAAGACGAAGAGCAGAAAACTGGGGAGGATGGTTTTTATGGGGATTATTTACTTTAATTTTACTGTGGGAAGAACTTTGGAATTTAAATAATACTGCTTATCTTTCGGCTTACCTACTGTTATTAATTACAGCCGGAGCTATGATTTTTTCAGTCATTTTTGAGCGTCGTTTTTGGTGTCGTTATCTTTGCCCAATTGGCGGAATGAATGGAATGTTTGCTAAGTTATCGATCACAGAATTACGGGCGCAGCAAGGCACTTGTTCGGCTGAATGTAGCACTTATCAATGTTATAAAGGAGGCCCAGAAAAAGGAGAAGGTTTAGCCACAAATGGTTGTCCTCTTTATTCTCACCCCGCCCAGTTAGACGATAACCGAGATTGTGTATTATGTATGACCTGTTTGAAAGCCTGTCCCCATCGTTCTGTAGAAGTCAATTTACGTCCTCCTGCAATAGAATTATGGACAACTCATGTGCCTCGAGTTTATGAAGTAGCCCTTTTATTCCTATTATTAAATCTGGTCTTTCTTCACCGTTTACCCAGTTTACTCTCTCAACTCAACTTAAATATTAATTTAGAGGATTTCTGGACTCACTCTTTCGCCGCGATCGCTGCATTAAGTCTACCAACCATTATTCCACTGATTGCCTATGGAATGATTCGATTAATTCATCAGTTTAAAACTCGCTGCAAACCCCGATCTTTTATCGAGTTAGCTTATGGATATCTCCCCCTAGTTTTAGCTGGAAACTTAGCTCACTATTTAAATTTAGGATTAGAAGAAGCTGGAAGAATACTACCTGTAACTTGGGCAACATTCGGGTTAAGTGGAGAAGGACTGCCAACGCTAATTACTCATCCAGCCGTAACTGAATTTTTACAAGGATCAACACTTGTTGCGGGAGTATTAGCTGCAATAATTGTGACTCAAAAAATTGCGCGTCAATCCTTTTACTTACTTTTACCACAACATTTTAGTACGGTTGTGATTGCATTCTGCTGGTGGAAAATCATACTAGGATAACTTGATTATGCTTTACATTTTTTACAAATTGCAGTGTTTTCTTAAAGATTGTGTAAAATTTCCTAATATTATTCTATGGTGATTTAGTTCATTTATAGACTATGGTAAGCTATAACTGCTGCATAATCACATAATATTTTTGATAAGTGATTAGAATTTATAGTTGATAAAAAAATAGAGTGATGATTAACTTTACAGTAGTGATCTGTACTTATAATGGAGCAAATCGTCTGCCCTATTTACTGGATCAACTTATTTCTCAATTCATTCCTAATCATTTCTTGTGGGAAATTATTATAGTTGATAATAATAGCAGCGATCAGACAGCCTCTGTTATTCAGCAATATCAATCTCAGTATCATTGTATTGTTCCAATTCATTATACTTTTGAACCACAGCAAGGTATTGCATTTGCCCGCAAACGGGGAATAAAATTAGCAAAAGGTGAATTAATTGGGTTTTTAGATGATGATAATATTCCCAATCAAAACTGGGTTATGTCTGCTTATGATTTTGCTCAATCTCATCCCGATGCGGGTGCTTATGGCAGTCATATTGAGGCACAATACGAAATTCATCCCCCGGCAAATTTTGAACGAATTGCTTGTTTACTCGCCATTATTGATCGGGGTGAAAAAACCTTTCGATATGATGTATTAGAACGTTGGTTAATGCCACCCGGTGCCGGGTTAGTGATTCGGAAAAAAGCCTGGTTAAATTCTGTCCCTTCCCAACTAATTTTTACGGGCGCGCAGATTCAATCATTAGCAAATAAAGGGGAAGATATTGAAGCATTGTCTTATATTCGGCAGCAAGGCTGGGAAATTTGGCATAATCCAAATATGAAAATATCTCATCAAATTCCCTGTGAACGCTTACAGAAATCTTACTTAATGAAGTTGTGCCGTAGTGTAGGTTTGAGTCGTTATCCCACTCGAATGTTACAATATTCAGCTTGGCAAAAACCTTTATTTATTGTCATACACTTTTTGTATGATTTATACAAATTTATCACTCATTATTTAAAATACAAAATAATCCTTCAACAGGATCTAGTTTCTCGATGTGAACAAGAGCTATTACTATATAGCTTATTTAGCTGTTTTTATCACTTAATATGTCGAATTATCAAACTCACAAAAAAGCAATATTTTTCTTTCCCTAAAAATGCTATAGTTAAATAATAAATGTATTCTACCCAGATTTATTTTTATCTTCATCCACAGCATTTTCCCTCTAATATTCCTGAAACAAGCGAGCAGAACTGGTCAGGATTTGCGTTAGGAATTTACACTTGGACAATTCAAACCTATCTCAGACTTAAACAGGCTGGATTACCCTGTTTCTTAGTCGATAAAATCCCCGAAGAAGGAATTGTCTTTGTCCACCGTAATCTTTTAACTCGTTATCATTCTACTTTTAAACCGGGTCAAAAACTCTTATTAGTTAACTTAAAAGCTGAGTTACTCCCCTTTCCCTCGGCTCAAATTCAGGTAGTACAAAACCCTACAGAAGTTCAGCAAGTTTACAATAGTTATTATTTACCCCATTGGACACAACCTGGATTAATTGCTCGGGATAAATATAGAAGAGAAAAATTTAAAAATATTGCTTTTTTTGGTCATCAAAATAATTTAGCACCGGAATTACGATCTTCAAATTGGCAGGAACAGCTTAATCAATTAGGGTTAAACTGGTTACCGATTATTAATCAAAACGCTTGGAATGATTATCAATCTCTTAACTCCAACTGGAATGATTATTCTCAAATTGATGCCGTTGTTGCAGTTCGTTCTTTTGGTAAAAATAATATCTACAATAATAAACCCGCAACAAAATTATATAATGCTTGGTTAGCGGGAGTCCCTGCAATTTTAGGCTATGAATCGGCTTATCGCGCCGAAGGAAATCCGAATCAAGATTATCTAGAAGTGACTACTTTAGATGAATTATTATCCGCTTTAGTTCGATTAAAACAAGATATAAAACTACGACAATTAATCATTCAAAATGGCTATCAAAAAGCTGAAGCGTTTAATTCAGAGGTATTTACTCAACGCTGGTGTGATTTTATTGAAAATGTTGTGATTCCAGCTTATCAACGTTGGTGTCATCTTTCACCTTGGCAACAGCAGGTTATATTAGGAAAAAGCCGTTTGAATACATTGGTTTATCGAGTTAAGCTGAAGCTGAAAGAAAAAACATGAAACTTTTTTACTACCAACGTCCAGATGGATTACCGAACTTTGGTGACCAACTCAATTGCTGGTTATGGCCACAGCTTTTACCCGGTTTCTTTGATCAAGATGAAACAACAGTCTTTGTCGGAATTGGGACGTTAATAAATCACTTACTCCCTCAAAGAATTTCTCATGCTAAAACGGTGATTGTTTTTAGTACCGGGGCAGGTTATGATCAAAGATTAACACAGATTCCTCAACATTGGAAAATCTATTGTGTTCGAGGTCAAATCACGGCTAAAACATTAGGATTATCAACCGATTTAGCCATTGCCGATGCCGGAATATTAGTGCGGCGATTATTTAAAAATCAGTCTTCAAAACATTACAAATATGCCTATATTCCCCATATTCATCATGCCAAATTTTCTGCCTCATTTATGAAACAAACCTGTGAATCATTGGGCTGGAAATATATCGATCCTCGTGATCCTATTGAACAAATTTTAATCACAATTAATCAAACTCAAGTCTTACTGGCTGAGGCAATGCATGGGGCAATTATTGCAGATGCATTACGAGTTCCTTGGATTCCTATTATTACCAGTCCCAGAATTTTAAAATCAAAATGGCAAGATTGGTGTTCTTCAATTCACTGTTCTTATAAACCTTATTATTTATCGCCATTAATTCCCGAGTATCCTCGTTATGCCGCCGGAATTCGTTCTTCAATTGCCGCTTTCTTTCATTGGAGTCAAAGCTTACAACAATTTCCTTTAATTGCACCCGATAACTTTGAAAAACAATTAATTAAAGTGACTCAATTAGCCACACCTAGCCTCAGTTCAGAATCTAAAATTGAACAACTTACCACTCAGTTAGAAGCGAAATTAGAACAGTTTAAACATGATTTTGGATAGTCGTTACGATACTTTTTAAAGATTTAAAGAGATTATTGAAGCCCTGTCTTATTCATACAGGTAGAGTATGTCAATGATGTACTCTACGATTTATCATGTGGATGAATTTAACAGCAGACAATATTGCTTACTCAGATGGAAACCAATCCTTATCTAGTAATTGTTCCAAGGAATAGGGACATTGTTCCGGCAAAGAATTAAGCTGAGTTTTCTTTCGTACAATTAACAAAGCATTTTGGTAAATTTTGGGTAATTCACTCGCTAAATATTTTCTTAAATTTGTGGTCAGTCGATCTTCAAGTTGAACCCTAAATGTAATAATTTCCCCAGCCCAATGATTTGCATTTCTCTGTTGTTCTAATTCCCAAAACTGGTATAGCAGGAGATGAATAATAATCTGCAACAGTAAACTTTTAACAGCATTTTTCTCACTGCGTCCCAACGCTTCTAATTCCTCAATTAAGTGGTGATAATCTAACGCTTCTAATTGCCGATTTTTAAGTAGCTTTACGGTTTCAGTTAGCCACTGGTCATACTCATTTTCATAAAGTTCTTTCAAGTGACTCATTTGAGACTTCATATCATCTTCTAAGCTGTACGGTTTATAGATATCCTGATCTCCAGTAGCAGATTAGGTTTCTATATTAATTATTATTTTACATCCTCGTTGCAATGAGATAAAAGAGATAGAACTTGATACAGATTGACATTATTCGTTATAATTTGAGGATATTTTGGGACAATCCGTGCTTTAATATCGGATCAACCCAGGGCGGAGAGTGTTAATTGTGAGGAGAGAGTGATGCAAATTCTGGGAATTTCAGCCTATTATCATGATAGTGCGGCTGCCTTAGTTCAAGATGGGGAGATCATCGCGGCTGCCCAGGAAGAACGGTTTTCTCGTAAGAAACACGATGCCCGTTTTCCGGTTAGTGCCATTCGTTACTGTTTGCAGGAAGCCAATTTGACCCTGTACGATATTGACCATATTGTATTTTATGATAAGCCGCTGCTAAAGTTTGAACGACTGCTTGAAACTTACTTGAGTTATACGCCGCGTGGGTTTCGTTCATTTATTGCAGCGATGCCCATTTGGCTAAAAGAAAAGCTTTATTTGAAAACATTATTAAAGAGAGAATTTGCGAGTTTATTAGGGGTAAAAAAAGCAAAATTACCGCCTTTAATGTTTAGCGAACATCATCAATCTCACGCGGCTTCTGCCTTTTTTCCCAGTCCATTTCAACGGGCGGCTGTTCTTTGTTTAGACGGAGTAGGAGAATGGGCAACCACAAGTGTTTGGTTAGGAGATGGCAACACATTAACACCGCAGTGGGAGATTGATTTTCCCCATTCTTTAGGATTACTTTATTCGGCTTTTACTTACTATACTGGGTTCAAAGTTAACTCGGGAGAATACAAATTGATGGGGTTAGCGCCTTATGGTGAACCGAAATATGTTGATCGGATTTTAACCCATTTAATTGACTTAAAAGATGATGGTACATTTCGGTTGAATATGGATTATTTCAACTATGCCACGGGGTTAACCATGACGAATAAAAAGTTCGATCAATTGTTTAATAGCCCTCGGCGTAAACCGGAAAGTCGCCTGACTCAACGGGAAATGGATATCGCTGCTTCTATTCAAGTGGTGACGGAAGAAGTAGTATTACGCCTTGCCCGAACTGTTCAAAAAGAATTAAATGTAGACTATCTTTGTATGGCGGGAGGGGTTGCCCTCAATTGCGTTGCGAATGGCCGAATTTTACGAGAAGGGCCGTTTCAAGACATTTGGATACAACCCGCTGCGGGAGATGCTGGCGGCGCATTGGGGGCGGCATTGGCGGTATGGTATCAATATTGTAATCAACCTCGTCCGGTTCAGCCGTCTGTTGCTACCCCTGAAGAAACGCCTTCCAAAATATTAGGAAATAATGCTAACGTGATGACATTATTACCGCAAGCAAAAGCGGTTACAGTTCCTCAAGATAAAATCAAAGGGAGTTATTTGGGGCCGAAGTTTAATGATGCAGAAATTCAAGCTTATTTAGATAGTATTAAAGCTAAATATATCCGCTTAGAGGATAGTGAATTAATGCCACGTTTGGCTGATATTTTAGCAGCAGGAAACGTCGTGGGTTGGTTTCAAGGACGGATGGAATTTGGGCCAAGGGCGTTAGGGGGACGGTCAATTATTGGTGATCCGCGTAATCCTAAGATGCAGTCGGTAATGAATTTAAAAATTAAATATCGAGAATCGTTTCGGCCGTTTGCACCGTCTGTTTTAGCGGAAAAAGTATCGGATTACTTTGAAATCAATAGCGCCAGTCCTTATATGTTACTTGTTGCCCCGGTGCAAGAATCGATTAGAATTTCGATGGATAATCGACAACAGCAGTTATTTGGAATTGATAAATTAAATATACCGCGTTCAGAAATTCCGGCGGTAACTCACGTTGATTATTCGGCTAGAATTCAAACAGTCCACAAAGAAACAAATCCCCGTTATCATGATTTAATTAATCATTTTGAACAACGGACGGGATGTGGTGTCATTGTTAATACATCGTTTAATGTTCGCGGTGAACCGATTGTTTGTACCCCGGAAGATGCCTATCGTTGTTTTATGCGAACAGAAATGGATTATTTGGTCTTAGAAAATTTCTTACTCGCTAAAACAGAACAAACACCCTGGGAAAAAGATGAGGCTTGGAAACAGGAATTTGAATTAGACTAGGTTGTTATTTCTTATTCGTTATTCCTTCTTAGTGGTTGATTAAATATCTCTTTTCTACCCTAGAAAACTCAATCACCAAATATCAGATCATTTGCCCTTTTTAGGTTTTTAAAAACTTATGTTAGATCACGATATTCCACAATTAGATCATAAAGGTTTAAGAGAATTTGGCTTGACAACGGGAGCAATTTGTGCTGTGTTGTTTGGCTTGCTGCTCCCGTTAATTTTCCGTCACTGGCCGCCACCCTTATGGCCGTGGATAACAGGCTCAATTTTAGCGGTTTGGGCGTTATTAATTCCAGCAACCCTGAATCCAATTTATCAGATTTGGATGCGAATTGGCATTGTTTTAGGCTGGATTAATACCCGTATTCTCCTCGGTGTTGTATTCTATATAATGATGGCTCCAATGGGGTTAATTAAGCGAATGTTCGGTTCTGATGCCATGCAACGGCAACTGGATAAAGAAGCTTCAACCTATCGAATTGTGAGTCAAGTTAGACCTATTAATAGTATGGAGCGTCCTTTCTAATGTTTGAGGCAACATTAGACTTTTTAAAAGATCTGTGGGCGTTTATGAGAGAACGCAAAAAGTACTGGTTATTGCCACTAATTCTGACATTAGTGTTACTTGGAGCGTTAATTGTTCTCAGCCAAGGATCTGCCATTGCACCGTTTATTTATACGTTGTTTTAGGTCGATGAAACAACTAAAAATTTGGGCAATTAATATGAGTTTAATGCTTAGTAGTTTAATGATTGGAATTGCACTGGGTGAAGTGGGTTTGCGGGTTGCTAAAGTTGAAGGTGTACCCAAAAAGCTGCAACAACACAGTGAATTTTCCCCCGCTTTTTATATGATTTCTGATCCAGAAAGAGGCTGGCAAAATTTACCCAATGTTGAAGGTTGGCAACGCCAAGAAGGCGAAGCTTATATTAGGATAAATTCGGCTGGATTACGGGATGGTAACTCTACTAAAATTAAACCCGAAAATACCTTTAGAATAGCGGTTTTAGGGGATTCTTTTACCTTTGCAGCTCAAGTCCCAAGTGAGCAGATTTATACTTCTATTTTAGAGGAAAAATTAGCCGCCTGTAAAGCCTTTGAAGGTCAAAATATTGAGGTCATTAATTTCGGTGTACAAGGTTATGGAACCGCACAACAACTGTTAACATTGCGGCAACAGGTATGGGATTATCAACCCGATTTAGTACTGCTGGCTTTTTATCTGGGTAATGATGTGATTGATAATTCTAAAGCGTTAGAAAGCAATCATTACCGTCCTTTTTTTGTATATCAAGATGGGGAATTAGTGCCGGATTATTCTTTTCGGGATCTTGGCTTAGAATATAGCGATCGCTATTTTATCACTGTTGCAGATCGTTTTCCGGCTTGGTTAGTGAATCGTTCTCGAATTTTACAGGTGGCTAAAAAAGCAGAATTAGAAGCAAAGAAACGGCAGGCTGTTGATCATTTTAATAGGCTTACAGCTCAAATTTTTCAGTCACCTCAAACTAAAAACTGGCAGGAAGCATGGCAAATTACAGATGATTTAATTACAACCATAAACGAAGAAGTTAAAAAAAATAATAGTGATTTTTTATTAATGCTAATTGCCGACCCTATTCAAGTTCATCCGGATGAGATAGAAAGAGAAACCTATAGACTGTCATTAGATGTGAAAGACTTTGATTATCCAGATAAACGACTGCAACAACTCAGTAATAGTCAAGAGTTTCCAGTTTTAAGTCTAACTCAACCTTTTTTAAACTTCGGAAAAGAAAATCAAGTCTGTTTACATGGTTTTGAGAATTCGGGTTTATGTACAGGTCATTGGAATGCTAAAGGTCATGAATTAGCAAGTCAGTTAATTAATCAAAAAATATGTCAAACTTATTCTAAACAATGAAACCGTTGATTCCAGTTAAAAAAGCCACAGAACTAATTAAAATTGCTGCTATTAATTTAGTGGTTTTATTTCTCTGTCTAGAAGGGGGATCACTTCTACTTTATTATTTAAAAAATAAACAGTTATTTTATACACAAAATCGTTCTGAAAGTTATCAAGAACTTGGAATAAATTTAGAAGGAGTCCGCTTAGGAGAATCCATTGTCGAAAGATTACATCCGTTTTTTGGCTATATTCAAAGACCGGGGCCAGATTTTAGACCGAACTTTAAAACCAATAATTATGGCTTTATTTCTCCCTATGATTATCCCGTAAATAAACAAAACGAAAATCAATATATTGTCGGGATATTTGGGGGTTCAGTTGCGTCTAATTATTCTATTTATGAAATTCAGAATAAAATATTAGAAACGCGCTTAAAGCAAATCCCAGCATTAAAAAATAAAGAGATTATTATCTTATCTTTTGCCACGGGTGGATATAAACAACCCCAACAGTTACTGATTTTAAACTATATGTTATCCATGGGTCAAAAATTTGACTTGGTGATGAATATTGATGGATTTAACGAGGTGGCTTTATCGAGGGTGAATCATAAATATCAGCTTAATTTCACCATGCCAAGTGCCAATCATATTCTAGCCTTAACTCAGCTTGCTGATAGTAGTTTATCGGATAAAGCCTTACAAGCTTTACTGAAAATTAAGCAAACTAAACCTAAAATAGAACCTAGTATTGAACAGTTACAAAATTGTACATTAGCCAGTTGTTATGCTTTCAAATCTTTACAGCTTCAGCTTCTATTAAAAGATTATCGCACACAAATTCAACGTTTTGAACGGTATCGAACCAAATCAGATGGTAAAGGGATTGAAGATAGTATTCTTTACTTTTATGTTGAATCTCAACCGCTAGAAATCGAACAATTATTTCAACAAATTACAAATAACTGGGTAGAAACTTCAAAGTTAATGCGGGATACTTTAGCCGCAGAAAATATTCCTTATTTTCATATTCTGCAACCCAATCAATATCACAAAACTAATCGAATATTTAGTGAAGCAGAACAACAAATTGCTTGGAGTGAGGATAGTCCCTACGATAAAGCAATTAGAAAGGCATATCCGCTATTAATAGAAAATGTTAACTTACTGAAGCAGGATAATATTAATATTTTGAATGCAGTTAATATTTTTGATTCGACTTCAGATATCGTTTATATTGATGACTGTTGTCATTACAATTCCACGGGAGATAAAATATTTTCAGATGCTATTGCTGAGTTTATTATACAAAAGATAGAAACCGATTAATTACGATGAAATTCTATAAAAAAAACACAGGTTGGGGAAAAACTCTATTTGTTAATCTATTTTTATTACTGACTTTCTTAGAGTTGGGTTCTTTAATTTTCTATGGAAGTCAAACAAAACAATTTTTCTATACTCGTCGCCAAAATAATAATTCTCAAAATCAAGATTTAAATTTAGAATTAGGTAGCTTGAGATTAGAAGAATCTATTATTGAACGGTTACATCCTTTTTTTGGTTTTGTTCAAAAACCTGGAGAAATTCCCCATCTGAAAAAATTTGATATTAAATATAACGATTATGGTTTTATCTCAGCTTATGAATATCCATTGATTAAACAAAACGATAATCAATATATTGTCGGTGTTTTTGGGGGTTCAGTTGCGTCCCGCTATTCAGTTCATGAAATTAAAAATAATATATTAGAACAGTCTTTAAAGCAAATTCCTGAACTTAAAAATAAAGAAGTGATTGTTCTTTCTTTTGCCACTGGCGGTTATAAACAGCCTCAACAATTGCTAGTTTTAAACTATATGTTATCCATTGGACAAACTTTTGATATGGTGATTAATATCGATGGGTTTAATGAGGTGGCATTATCTAACTTAAATAATCAAATGCAGCTAGCATGGATGATGCCGAGTGGAAATCATATTTCTAGTTTAGCGAGTTTATCCAATAATAATTTATCCACTGAAACCTTAGATAATTTACTGACAATAAAACAAATTAAACCCCAACTTCGAGAAGCCATTACTGAACAAAATCAATGTGATTTAGCGGCTTGCTATACTTTATATTCAATTTATTCTCGGTTTTTACTGAAAAAGTATCAGAATGCAGTAGCTGTTTTTGAGGCGGAACAGAAAGAACAAATATCTTCTTTATTTTCTGAACAAAGTCCGTTTTATTTCTATCCTCAAGAAACGACTTTATCTGAGACTGAGTTATACGAAGCTGTAGCGGAAAACTGGGAGAAAACTTCATTTTTAATGAGTCAAATTTTAGCCAAACGAAATATTCCTTATTTTCATTTTATTCAACCCAATCAATATTATCCAACACAGCGACAGTTTTCTGACAGTGAAAAAAGAATTGCTTTTAGTGATACCAGTCCCTATGCAGAAGCAGTTGAAGTAGGATATCCTTATTTATTAAAACAGGTTGATAATTTACAATCGCGGGGTGTTAATATTTTTAATAGTGTCGAAGTTTTAGATAATGCTTCAGAGGATGTCTATTTCGATAACTGCTGTCATTATAACGAAGCAGGAGAAACTATTTTTTCTAATTATATTGCAGAGAATATTGTAAATACAATCAAACAAAATTCCCCAGATTAATCTGAAGCTTGAGTTAAATCTGCTTGAATTTTTTCAGTTAATATTTCTTGGATAATGTCAGCCGCTAATTGATTTCCGGCAATATTCCAATGAGTATCTAAAGGTTTATAAAGTCTTTCCTGCTGTGAAACTGTGATAAATTCATCTAATAAATCAATCGAATCAATATTCGACTGTTGTAGTTCTGCTTGTAATAATTGATTCGGTAATTTAAAATCAATTAAACTGGAATTATCCAGTTCAAACCGTTCTATAATTTTAGCTTGTAATTCTGGGTTTACTTGAACTTCATCCGGAATAATCACCACCGTTAAAGCAATATTTTGATAATCACATAAGGCTTTAATTTTTTTAAGATCATTTACCGCATCTTCAAATAACTCTTTAAACTCTTCCTGAGACTCTTCATCCGTTAAATATTGAAAACTTCTCTCTTCTTCTACCTCCAAAAAACTCTCTTCACTTAACGTCGGTTGGTTATCTTGATAAATTCCTCTTTCTGGCGGATTAAAAATATGTCCTTCGTAGTTTTGCTGTATTTTAATTAAAGATCTAAAAAATTCAATCACATAAGAATAGTTTTTTCTTCTGACATTTTTTGTCAAATCATTATCACTAAAATCATTTCCAATAAAAAACGAAATTAATACCCGGTCGGGATTAAGACCTAAGCCTTCATTTGATAAAATAGATAAATAATCCCTCGGCCCCATGCCGGGAATTCCCATATTAATAATTTCAATATTTTTTCCAGCTTGATTTAATTGTTCTTCTAAAACCGTTAAATAATTATAAGGATAAGGAACCACACCAAATGTAAAAGAATCCCCAATGCCTAAAATACGATAAGTTTGTGAATCTTTTTGTTGTGAAAATTCAATATCTTTAAACCCTTGAGAATTTAAATTAAACTGATAATCTTCTGCATTGGGTTTCCCTCGCCAACGATTATAAGAATAATCATAAAAGACAAAAGTCGGATTAATTTTGTTATAAATTCTGAAGGTAATTTCTGATAAAATAAACGTAATTCCACTAATCAGAATTACCTGACCCATCAGACGTGTCGCTGTCTTCACTTTCAACATCAGCAAACCGTTTACAGTTAAATTGCAAACATTAACCCTATCAAGGTTTTCATTTCTTGTCTAGAAAACTAAAAGACTCAACTTTAGAGTAGACCGCCATCTCCTTGCCCGAATAAGCACTGAAATAACCTAAAGTCTACTTTGTTTATAAAAATTTAATATTTCTCCGGTATACTGAGGAACGGTGACTAAGTTGACTTCGTAGAGTAATGACTTAACTGCTCTGCTACTTTTGCCCGCTTAATTTTAACTGATACTCTCATCGCTCTCACAGCCGACTTGAATAACAGCAGACAATGAACAGCATATTATCTAAAGACGCTTGGTTTTCTAATGTACGACAGGACTTATTAGCCGGGGCTGTTGTTGCTTTAGCCCTGATTCCAGAAGCGATCGCATTTTCTATTATTGCAGGAGTTGACCCCAAAGTGGGTCTATATGCCGCTTTTTGTATTGCCATTACCACAGCTATTCTGGGGGGACGACCTGGAATGATTTCAGCCGCAACAGCAGCAATGGCACTGCTCATGACCACTTTAGTGAAAGATTATGGCTTAAATTATCTCCTGGCTGCCACAATTTTAACGGGTATTCTGCAAATTTTCCTCGGATGGTTAAGACTAGGAAACCAGATGCGGTTTGTACCTCGGCCGGTGATGGTTGGCTTTGTCAACGCCCTGGCCATTCTCATTTTTAATGCTCAATTAACCCAATTTAACGGGGCATCTTGGCTCGTCTATGCCATGGTTGCAGTTGGACTCGTGATTATCTATGGACTCCCCTACCTAACGAAAGTGGTTCCTTCTCCTTTAGTCGCCATTGTGGTGTTGACTACTGCTGCTATCACTGCCGGATGGGATGTCCCCACTGTGGGAGATATGGGTGATTTACCCGATACCCTACCGACTCTGGCCTTACCCGCTGTTCCCTTCAACTTTGAAACCGTCAGGATTATTCTGCCCTATGCTTTTGCCCTCTCCTTTGTTGGCCTGCTGGACTCGTTTTTAACGGCGAATGTGGTTGATGACCTCACAGACACCTCCAGTAACAAAAACCAAGAAGCCATCGGACAAGGGGTTGCGAATATTATTGCTGGGTCTATCGGCGGTATGGCCGGATGTGGGATGATTGGTCAATCTGTGATTAATGTTCGTTCCGGGGGACGGACTCGCCTATCGTCTCTCAGTGCGGGGGTATTTCTACTCGTTTGTATGTTGGTTTTAAGTCAATGGGTTGCCCGTATTCCGATGGCAGCGTTAGTTGCGGTAATGTTTATGGTTTCGGTGAGTACTTTTAATTGGAATTCTCTGCGTGATATTCGTTTAATTCCCAAAAGTGAAACAGCGGTGATGTTAACCACAGTACTCGTCACTGTATTAACCCGTAACTTAGCCATTGGGGTGATGATTGGCGTGGCATTAAGTACGATTTTCTTTAGTCGTAAAATTGCGGCTTTAATCTTTGTTGATAATCAACTGATCGATCAAGGAAAAGAACGAATTTATAGCGTTAATGGTCAGGTCTTTTTTGTTTCGGTTGAGAACTTCCTCAATGCCTTTGATTTTCGCGAACCTTTAGAACGAGTCACAATTGATTTAACTCACGCTCATCTTTGGGATCAATCTGCTGTTGATGCCGTTGATAAAGTGGTTCTACGATTTCGTCATCGCGGAGTGGAGGTCAATCTTGTGGGTTTAAATCAAGCCAGCGCCACTTTAATCGAACGTTTGGCGATTCATGATAAACCCGAGGCTCAACAGAATCTATAGCGCGTGCGCGCCAGGCACTCCTGCGATCGGCAAACAAAGATAAAAAGGCTTTCGGCGAATACTGACAGGCGTGAATACTAACTCGCTGACTTTTCACGAATCATAAACGAATTGCTATAGACGCTCATTAATGGTTTTTAGGGGGTTAAGGAGAAATCAATTCGGCTGAATGACCAATGAATGGGTTGATTATCCTGTATTGTCTTTCATCTGTGCGGGTAACCCAACCCCACTGATGGTTACAGCCGACACTACACAAATTTATCAATTTTTATCAGCTCTGCTTGTACAGAAACGGAATTGACCGCTATCATTAGAATATATAGAGTGCTGTCTGTATCAGCAAGATTAACAAAGATCGAGTTAAGCTTAACTAATTAGAAACCTTGTAAGTAAACTGCAATGAGTGAGCAAAGTCCCTACGAACAGCTTGGGGTCACAATCAATGCTTCTTTTGATGAAATTCAAGAAGCACGCGATCGCCTCACAGATCAACATAGTGGTGAGCGCCAGGTTGTTGAGTCAATTGAAGCAGCTTATGATGCGATTTTGATGGATCGCCTCAGGATGCGTCAAGAAGGGAAAATTAAGGTTCCAGAACGGATTCGTTTTCCGGAGCGTCAAGCCCCTCCTCCCGTGAGTTCTTCTCAATCGGTGACAGCAAAAAGCCCTGAGTGGTTACAGCGGATGCTGGATAACCCAACCCGTAATGAACTGATTTTACCTTCAGCAATTTACGCCGGCCTTGGGGTTTTAAGTCTTTATCCGGGTTTTGAGATTGCATTATTACAACTCCCCCTCGCCTTAGGTGTCGGTTGTAGCCTTTACTTCCTGAACCGTAAAGAACAAAAGTTTGGCCGTTCTGTGCTATTAACGGTTGCGGGTTTAATTTTAGGATTAATTTTGGGAGGTATTCTCAGTCCTGTGATCGGTACGACAATTGTGGCTGAACGGTTTATTACCCTAGTCACTTTGATTGTCTTGTGGTTAGTCAGTGGCTTCCTCCGCTAAGAAGATCTAATCTTCACTCTGAGCTGGGTTAGTTCTGTGATTGATCGCAGTTGCATTGTCCCTCAATCATACACCCATTTTTCCTTAGCATAGATGGGTGCAATTTTTAATAAATACAGTAATACGTCGATTCTTCCATGGGGAATTGATGGATTTCCCCCCTTGTCTAACGTCCCCATTCTAGTTCACAATAATGCAGAGTGAAATGCACCAGGAGAGCGACTGTGAGTGAATTCGATTATGATTTAGTCATTGTAGGCGCAGGAGTTGGCGGACATGGGGCAGCCATTCATGCCGTCAGTTGTGGTTTGAAAACGGCCATCATCGAAGCCGCCGATATGGGGGGAACCTGCGTTAACAGAGGTTGTATTCCCTCAAAAGCTTTGTTAGCTGCCTCTGGACGGGTGCGAGAATTACGAGATACTCATCATCTACAAAGTTTAGGCATTCAGTTAGGACAAGTTAGTTTTGATCGCCAAACCATTGCCAATCATGCCGATAATATTGTCAGTAAATTACGGGGTGATTTAACCAATAGTTTAAAACGGTTAGGGGTCGATACGATTCGCGGTTGGGGAAAAATAACAGCCCCGCAAAAGATTAGTGTAGAAACCGCAACCGGGGAAAAAGTTATTACGGCAAAAGATATTATTCTTGCCCCCGGTTCAATTCCGTTTGTTCCTCCAGGTATTGAAATCGATCATAAAACTGTTTTTACTAGCGATGAAGCGATTAAATTAGACTCATTACCCCAATGGATTGCAATTGTCGGCAGTGGTTATATTGGGTTAGAATTTTCCGATGTTTATACGGCTTTAGGCTGTGAAGTCACGATGATCGAAGCCTTGGATAAACTGATGCCAACGTTTGATCCAGATATCGCGAAATTAGCTGAACGAACCTTAATTAAGCCGCGTGATATTGAGACTTATGTGGGTAAATTAGCAATGAAAGTTACCCCCGGATCTCCGGTGACGATTGAATTAGCTGATGCAAAAACTAAAGAAGTTGAAGAAATTCTAGAAGTCGATGCTTGTTTAGTGGCAACCGGACGAATTCCTTATAGTAAAAATATCGGTTTAGAAACCGTTGGCGTAGAAACAGATCGACGGGGTTTTATTCCGGTAAACGATCAATTAGCTGTATTATCCGGTGGTGAACCCGTCGCGAATTTATGGGCAATTGGGGATGTAACGGGTAAAATGATGTTAGCTCATGCTGCCTCTGCCCAAGGTATTGCAGTGGTTGAAACCATTTGTGGACGGGCGCGAGAAGTGGATTATATGAGTATTCCAGCAGCGGCTTTTACCCATCCAGAAATTAGTTACGTAGGTTTAACAGAACCCGCAGCCAAGGAATTAGGGGATCATGAAGGATTTGAAGTAGCTTCAGTCAAAACCTATTTTAAAGGCAATTCTAAAGCCATTGCTGAAGGAGAAACCGATGGCATTGCTAAAGTGATTTACCGCAAAGATAACGGGGAATTACTCGGGGTTCATATCTTTGGTTTACACGCTTCAGATTTAATTCAGGAAGCCGCCAATGCCATTGCAAAACGCGAATCTGTGAACAATTTAGCCTTTTCTGTTCATACCCATCCGACCCTATCTGAAGTCTTAGATGAGGCTTATAAACGGGCAGTCGGTACGCATTAATCTATTGGTTCTTGGTTGTTAGTTCTTTGTTGTTGGTTATTTGTAAAGAATAAGGGCTAATGAGTCAAAAATTAGAACTTATGACCTCCATCTATATGAAGGAAAGCTTCTCACTTTTATTTACTATTTCCTAAGCAAATAACAAATAACTAAGAACCAATAACAAACAACGAATACTATGACTTTCTTTGTTCCTTTACTCAAACAAAGAGGATATTTAGATCAGATTCATCTAACGTTGTGTATTGTCGGTTCACGCAAATTAGATGAATTTATTCAGTTTGATTATTCTCAAACAGGCTGGCAAATTTTTGCCCCCAATTTAACAATATATGGGTTTGATGCTGACCAGGAAGCCTGCGATCGCAGAAATGAAGAATTAGAAAGTCAACAGATTAATTGGAATGAAAAACATATTCCTTTAGCAGTCTGGAACCAAACCGGAAAAGCCACCCTTTATATCACAAAACATCCTGGTTGTTGTTCTTTATATCCGCCAAATACAGCCGTTGTGGATCGGTTTCACGAATATAGAGAACGCCATAAATTAATCGATACAGTAGAAGTTGAAACAACCACATTAGATGAATATTTTATCGATAAAAATTGTCAGATTGACTTTTTACAACTGGATGTTCAGGGTGGAGAATTAAACGTTTTACAAGGGGCAACTCAACTTTTACAACAGCAAATTTTAGCAATTGAAGCGGAGGTAAATTTTATAGAATTATACCAGAATCAGCCTTTATTTAGTGATGTTGATACCTTTTTAAGAAATCAGGAATTTACATTGCTTGATTTTGGGCAAAGATGGTATGCTCAACGTCAAGATGTTCCCATGCATTCTCGTCAACATATTGGACAGTTAGCCTGGACAGATGCATTTTATTTTAGAGATTTAGTTCGTTTAGATCAAAATCTGAGATTTAAAACCCCTCAACAAATATTAAAATCGGCTTGCATTGCAGATGTGCTACATTTTTATGATTATGCTTTAGAAGCATTGGGTTATTTAACCCTCAAATATGGAGAAGATACTAATTATAATTTAACAGATTGTATTGTCGAAGCTTTAGAACACAATTCTGAGGCAACTCAATATGGTATTAATTCAATTCCGCTAGTGGCTAAACTTAAGAACTTAGCTAATCGTTAAATTAATTCAGTTACTGATATCAAAATTATAAAATTTTCTCAATTTATAAGTATTGAAAAGGTGCGTCATGACGCACCCTACTGATTAAAAAAATAAGCGTCGCTAAATCAATTAAAATTCTGTTAGAAAAATATTACTAAAATCAGTTATACTAGAAAACTATAGTAATTGTTGTTAAATTTATTCATTCCTAATTTTTTCAATTATGAAAATTCGCCGTCGCCCCCCAAGTCCTCCTATTCAAGTGGGTAACTTAAGTTATGAAGTTAAAATCCATGATGCAGATCCTCAAAATATATTAGAAGAAATTGTCTGGTATAAAGATCAAGAAATTACGAATTTAAGAGAACAAACTCCTTTAATTAAACTCAAACAACAAGTTGATCAAGCGGCAGCCCCTAAAAACTTTCTGCAAGCCTTAAAATCTAGTTCAACAAAACCTGCTATTATTGCCGAAGTTAAGAAAGCTTCCCCCAGTAAAGGGATTATTCGAGAAGATTTTGATCCGGTTAAAATTGCAACAGCCTATGAAAAAGGAGGGGCAAGTTGTATTTCTGTCTTAACTGATAAAAAGTTCTTTCAAGGCAGTTTTGAAAACTTAGCAAAAGTTCGTTCAACGGTTAATTTACCCCTATTATGTAAAGAATTTATTGTTTATCCTTATCAAATCTATTTAGCCCGCGCTTATGGTGCAGATGCTGTATTATTAATTGCCGCAGTTTTACCCGATCAAGATTTAAAATATTTCAGTAAAATCGTCAAATCTCTCGGGATGACTGCCTTAATTGAAGTCCATACCCTAGAAGAATTAGATCGAGTTTTGGCGTTGGATGATGTTAATTTAATCGGTATTAATAACCGTAATCTAGAAGATTTTTCTGTTAACTTAGAAACAACCCAACAACTGTTAAAACAACGACAAGATAAAATTCAGTCTCGTGATATTCTGATTGTGAGTGAATCTGGATTATTTAGCCGTCAGGACTTAGATTTTGTTAAAGAAGCAGGGGCAACTGCTGTGTTAATGGGTGAATCTTTAATTAAACAACCTGACCCAGAAACTGCATTAAATCTCTTAATAAAATAATTCCATATCTGTCAAATGAGATTCAATCCAAAAGCAGATGTAAAGCTAATTTTGCCCTAGCCTGCACTGCTAAAGTATCATCCTGCTGTGTCATTTCTTCCAACCGTTTAACCCCAGTTTGCCACCAAGAAGGTTGCTGAGTGGTCGTTACTATATGCAGCCCTTGTAAGCCCACAACAGCCCCGTAACGCACAATCCATTCCGGATCTTGACAAACTTGAGAAAGAGTCTTAAAAGCTCGTTCTTGAGCGGGTGGTTGCGCCTCTAAAGGTAACTCATGCCAACGAATTGCTCCGAGTCCTCTTGCTGCTGCCCGCCGCACACTGAGGGCAAAATCACTTTCGGCAGCATCTAACAATACATCCAAACCCCGAGGGTCACCAATTCCCGATAACGCCCGCACAGCCCAGGCCCTCGCTCCATAATTATAACCATCTAACTGTTCTAAAATTGGCATCACTGCGGGTTCGCCAATTGAAATTAATCCATCTACCGCTGCTACTGCTGCACCTGGATTATTAAAGCCCAATACTTCAATTAAAGTCGGTATTGCTTCCGGTAAATTGGCTGCGGCTAACGCTTCTACAGCGTCCAATAAAGCATCCGAAGAATCGGCAGTTTCAACAGCATTAATCAGTTGAGATGGAGTCATCATCACTATGTGTGTATTTGTGGTTCTTTCTCAGCTTAATAATCCTATCAAATAATTCAAGATTAAACTTACAATAAAGAATCCATTAAATTCATCACTTCAACTGCTTCTGGCGAAAGAGGATTAGAATCAACATGATTAAGATGATGTTCCAATATCCCCCTTAAAGAAATTAACTTGAGACTATTTTCTGCTAAGGTTTCAGAAACGGCTTTGGCGGCGGGTAAATAACCAATGGCTCCCAAATCCATTAAAACAGATCGACGTAATTGTAATTCATTCTCTTGTAATGCTTCAATTAAACGTTGTCCATAAATCTGATTTTGAGTTAACTGATACATTGCCCGTAATGCTGAAAACTGCACCCGACGGACTGGATGCTGAGTAAACGGTTCAATTTCACCAGTTGCCTCAGTTGCGCCAATTGTCCCCAATGCTTCTAAAATTGAGGTATAGGGTTGCACCAGGTGAGGCTTTCCTGGAACTTGCTGAGCGGCTGCTACACCGCCCTCTAACAGCTTTAAAAGAGGCGGAACACTCCGGGAATCACCCAGCATTTCTAACGACTGTGCAGCGGCCTCTCGCACATAAACATCATCAGATTCTAAACATTGAATTAATGGCTCAACGGCCCTTTGATCTCCTAACTTCCCTAAGGCCCTCGCAGCGTTGCGCCGTAGAGGATAACCCCCATCTTCAGTGCGATCTGAGTCGTCCTCTAAAGCAGCAATGAGAGCGTCAACCGCAGCCGGATCTGAGACTTTAAATCGTCCTAACCACCAAGCAGCATAGTAACGGCGACCGAGTTCTTCATGTTGAAGATTTGCGATCGCCTGTTCAACGGTTAGTTCTTCAGGAGGTTGACCCGTATTGTCAAACTGTTCTGAAGTTGTCATCATGCATTAACTCGTAATATTTGCGGTTAGTTTTCTCCATCGGAAGATTCAGACTGACCCTCGTCTGCTAATTGCTGCTGTTCTGCTGTTGCCTGCTTTTTAGCTTCGCTGTTACCATCAACTGTAAGGGGTTCAATGCTGACAATTTTACCGCCCATGCGATTAATCCGTTGCATTTGTTGGCTCATACGATTATAAGGAACGCTGAGGTAAACTGTGCCGCTATTGCGAATCGGATAGTTGATACGGTCTGTATTGACGTTTTGTTTCATCCCTTCAACTTCTACCCGAAACATACGGTTACTGCTATCACTGAGGGTAGCGCTGCCAATTGATGTCGTTTGACCAAACATTGTATTTATAACTCCTAATTCGTATGGGTTTATTTCAAGAAATTTTTGATAACAGAATGGTAAGCCGTTTAACTCCATCACTTACCATCCTTAAGAATCAGATGCCGGCTTAATTAAGCTTCGCGGACATTAACAATTTTGCCGCCACTGCGAACAATTTGTTGTATCCGATTGGATAAATCTTCGTAAGCCACCAAATAGGTTTTATTGGAGCGACGAACGTTATTATCTTTTAGAGAAGAACCAATTCGGTTTGTTACTTCTACCCGATAAACCCGTGAGGATCGATTGCCTAATCCACCAAAGACTTTTTCCGGTACTTTAGAGCTAGAAGGTTCAGTAATAGAGCTAGCTTGGTTACGCGCCACGTCTTTAAACAGACGACCATTTTGGCTTTTGGCTTGACCTCGGTCATTGTTAGCATAACCCCGGTACAGTTGGAACATCCGGCTAAACCCAACCGTTCTAGAGCCAGCTAATACTTGAAATCCCAGATAATAAGGAATCACATTATCGCCGAATTTTTGTTCGTATTCTTGGCTTTCAAAGTAAGAATTGATTTCAGCGTCGTAGCCATCATCCTCTACTAAACGGGTGTGATAAGCTAGTTCCGCTTCATCATGGGGGGGACGACCTAAAAGATGTTTAAAATTCAGTTCAACAAAACGTTGATTGTTATTGGGGTAAAAGAACTTTTTCTTGTATAGTTCTGAAAGCGCGATCGCCCGCACAAAATCACGAACAGTAATATTACCTTGTCTGAGTAAAGATTCGGCTGAAGTCAATCGTTCAGCTTTCATGATATATTCATTACCCAGAACTTGCTTATAAGCGGCGCGAAAAATACCTTGTAAATCGGTTTCTGTCCAATCCGGGCGTAATTCTACACAGCTTCCGTCAAATGCATCTAAACCCAGTCTTCCTGCTTGTTGTAAATTTGCAGGAACTAATGTGGTTGCCATGGGCATCCTCCATTTAAATAAATATGGTTAAAAACTTTTAATGCTGATATTTTGTTTTGAATCTAAAAGATTGCCCGGAACCTCAGATAACTGCTAACCCCATTACGGTTAAGTGTGCTAACGGCTATCTATGGTTCCGGGCTAAAAACGCTATGGTGATTAGCTTAGAGCGTTGATGGCATAATCGATGTAGGAATTAGCTTCAACTGCTGAGTCGCCGCTTAAACCATGATTAGCTCTGATGTGCTTGAGGGCTTCGATGTACCAACTGGGGGACAGATCGAAAGTCCGGTTGATTTCATCAATTCCAGCAATTAAGTACTCATCCATGGGGCCAGTACCGCCTGCAACTAAGCAGTAGGTTACCATCCGTAGGTAGTAGCCGATGTCACGAGCACACTTGTCTTTACCCCGTTGGTCAGCCGCGTACTGAGGCCCTGACATTTGAGTCGTGTAAGGGAATTTGCTGTAAACCGCTTGAGCTGCGCCATTGATTAAGCTACTTGATTTTTCGGTTAACCCTTTAGCAGCTTCTAAACCTGCTTTGGCTTGACGAAAACGACCAAAAGCAACTTGGATTTCGCTGCTGCTGAGGAAACGGCCTTGAGAATCTGCCGTGGTGACTGCTTCGGTTAGGGGAGTTTTCATGTTGAGTTAAGTAATTTCTTCAAGTGGACAAAAGTTGTTAAATGCTAGAAAGGCCCTGTTTTAATTCAGTGACCTCAATAGAACAGAATCGATTCTGTTCAGCTTAAAAATTAGCCAACTGACTGAGCTGCACGGTCGAAATAGCTAGCAATTTCACTGTATAGTGCGCTGCAATCACCTGAAGTGATACCGTTAGGATCTTTAACAATCGCTAACGCTGCATCTTTCATTTTGCCAACACCTACTGCAACAGAAGCACCAGGAGTCCCTAACGCTAAGTAAGTCTCACGCAGACCGTTTAAGCAACGATCATCCAGTACACTGGCATCACCTGCGAAAATTGCATAGGTGACATAGCGTAAGATGATTTCCATATCACGCAAGCAAGCAGCCATCCGACGGCTAGTGTAAGCGTTTCCACCGGGAGCGATTAATTGAGGCTGGTCTGCAAACAGGTCACGAGCTGCATTTGCAACGATTGTAGAAGCATTGCTAGTAATGCGGTTCACGGAATCTAAACGCTTGTTGCTCTCTGCAACCATGGCGCTAAGAGCGTCGATTTGAGCACCGCTGAGCATTTCACCGCGAGTATCGGCTTGAGAAACAACCTTGGTAAAGGCGTCTAACATGGATTAAATCTCCTACTTAAATTTTGAGTGTTGTTTAGGTCTTCAGTCTAAAAACAGACTGATAACCTTAAAATTCTAGATCACAGCAATCAGCCTATCGACTGAATATGCCTAATTTCTGAATGTTTTCAAATTGCTAGTGTTCAAAACTGAATGAACGCCATAACCTGAATCCCTTCAAAAATCTTATAAAATTTTACTAGGTTTATGAGAGGAATTTAAAATTTCTTAATCAACAGACGGTCATAATAATTTCTCGTTGCCTGTTCTTTTTTTCCCTCAGATATAAGTTATACAACGTTGCAGTGTGTTTTGACATTACAAATTATTAAAGGATTCTTCAGAATTGTTGCGAAATGTTAAGTTCAGGGGCCAATGAATTTTATTTGCTGAAGCGTTCAGTACAGAGCTGTCGGAAATGCTCACCTCGATGTTCAAAGCTTTGATACTGATCAAAACTGGCACAAGCCGGAGATAGCAATACTGCCTGAGCGCCAAGATTCGGGCCAATTTCAGCCGCCTGGGTAATCGCACTATCCATCGTTTCGACAATTTTAAATGACTCGTAACCGGACTGTTGCAAACGTTGAGCAAACTGAGGAGCCGCTTCACCAATTAATAATACCTGAGCGGCTTTACGGTGAATCGTTTGAATCCACGACCTATCATCTCCCTGTTTCGCTTCCCCTCCGGCAATCAGAATCACAGGCGCAGCAACAGCCGCTAAACCCACCTGAGCCGCGTCATAATTCGTCGCTTTGCTATCATTGATCCAATCAATCCCTTTCCAAGTACAAATCTGTTCCAAGCGATGGGGAACCCCTGGAAAATTGGCAATTGCCGTGGCGATCGCTTCTGCTTCTATACCCGCCAAACGAGCCGCAGCCACTGCCATGAGTAAATTCTGCAGGTTATGACTCCCCACCATCTTCAAAGCTTTAACCGCAACAATGGGAAGATCGGCTTGTTTAACCCAACCGTCCTCAATGTAAACCCCAGTTTCTGGGTGAGCCACTAACTCTGTTTTGCCTCTGACACTTGTCCAGCCAGCCTGGGGCCATTGTTGATCAGCGATTTTACGTAAATACGGATCATCCCCATTAATCACCTGTTGCTGAGAATGGTTTAACAGCTTAGCTTTAATTTCGTAATAATTCTCCAAAGTATAGTGACGACTGAGATGGTCTGGGGTAAACGTTGTCCATACACCCACCTGAGGCGCAAGACGTGACGCCGACTCAATTTGATAACTACTCAGTTCTGCAATCACCCAATCTAAAGGTTTGCTAGAATCTTCCTGCTGTTGCAGAGCCAGTTCACAAGCCGCGTTGCCAATATTACCGCAAGCAGGCGCATAAAATCCGGCTGCCTGAAAAATTGCCGCCGTTAAAGCCGTCGTTGTCGTTTTACCATTCGTACCCGTAATTCCCACCCAAGGAATATCAGATAGCGATCGCCAAGCCAGTTCCATTTCTCCAATGGTTTCTATCCCTTGCTGACGAGCCGCCTCTAAAGCAGGTAAATCCCAAGGAACTCCCGGACTGACCACAATCAAATCCATCTCTTGCTGCGGCTGAAAATTGTGTCCTAACTGAACAATAATTCCTTCGGCCGCCAGTTGTTGTTTTTGCTGTTGTAATGATGGGGATTCGCCGCGATCGCTGAGGGTCACTTGCCAACCCTGACGTTTCAGTAATCGCGCCGCTGCATTCCCTGAGCGTCCCAAACCAATAATAGAAGCGTTCGGCATCGCAATCTTAAACTTTTCAAGCGAGAAACACCCCCTATCTTATAACAATTTAGTTCAGCACACCTAGAGGTTCTGACTCATCGCAGTCACTCTGTGTTCTCAATCTTTTGGAGAATAGTAATAGCATCTTGCGGGTCAACCTGAGTGTACCAAGTCTCCTCGGGTAAAATCACCACCATTGGCCCGCTACCACAATGTCCTAAACATCCGGTTGCTGTAATCTCTATGTTTGGCAGATTTAGCGCTTGAAATGCCTCGAGTACCTCAGGAGATCCTTGTTTTCGACAGGTACGATTTTGACAAACCAGAATTTGATCAGACATGGGTAAAATCTGCGATCGCTTGTTTTAGAGTTTAAACTGATGTTGATTTAACCAATTTAAAATTGCACCATTAACAATTTCTGGACGTTCATCATGGGGACAATGACCGGTATTGGGAATTGACATAAATTCAAGATCTTGAGACGCTTCTGCTGCATCTTGATAAAGTTTAGCGCCTGTAATCGGTGTCCACGGGTCATCTTCTCCCCAGAGAACGAGTAATGGATGATTCACTTTCGGCAGCAATTCTGAGGGACGAGGGCCAGCCGGAGCCGTTAAAATTGAAGCAAACACTTGTTGTGCGCCGGGATGACTAGAAGGTTCGTATAGTAGTTCAACTAGCTCATCTGTGATGGCGGTATGGTTGCGATAAACTTGACGTAGGGTGTTACGAATTCGGTTTTTTTGGCGAACTTGATTAAAGACAAATGAACCCAATATTGGAGAATTAACGAACTGAGAAAACAGTCCCATTACCACTCTTAAGGGTAGGTTTAATTCTTCCAGACGATGGTTAAGTCCTCCGGCGCAGTTGAGTAACACTCCGCCAACTGTCAAATCAGGATAGTTCGCGACCATCATTAAACTGAGTAACGCCCCAATGGAATTGCCAATAAAGACAGCGGGTTGCTGAATATGTTCTTGGCAGAAGTCTTTTAACAGTTCTTGCCACAAGTCCAGAGAGTAGCCAATTACAGGCTTGTCAGACCCACCAAACCCTAATAAGTCAATGGCATAGACTTGATAACCGGCTTCGGCAAGTACGGGAATATTGTTGCGCCAGTGGCCAATTGATGCACCAAAGCCATGAATTAAGATTAGGGGTTGTCCACTCCCTAAAACCGTGTATTGAATTTGATGTCCTTGCCAATTCCAGTAACAGCGTTCAAAAGTAAAACGTTGCGGGGAAACTGTCGTTGTCATTTATAAATTTTTGTAAATTATTTTATTTATTGTAATGATTTTCATCCGTTTTGGTAGGTCTTTTCTCACTGCGATTTTCCAACGCAGTATTGGACAGACCTGTTAAAGAACAGAGATCAGCTGATTTAAGAGAACTTAAATTTTATGGAGCTAAGCGGACTCGAACCGCTGACTTTCACAATGCCATTGTGACACTCTACCAACTGAGTTATAGCCCCTTGTCACGATTCATTATTATATCTTCGACTAACCCAAACTGTCAAGCCTTTAACTGATAAAAGTTATAAAATACTGGAATCTATCGAGAAAGTACTATTACACTAAAAGCAAAATTCAGAAATTAGCTCTACAAACGACTTAATAAGAATAAGGATAATACTGAGATAATTGAGTAAAGTTTTGGATACAAGACCCCATTAAAAAGTACACCAACATAACTGCTGCCGCAGACACGGCAACTAAAATACCCGCTAGAACAAATGAAAATTCTCGATACTTAGCTGCCTGCTGCATCAGATGCAGTGACCAGGCAACCAGAGCCACATCAATCATTAGAATTGGAATCAGCATAAGTTACATTTAGTAACATTTTTTTACATTCTAGCAGCTATTTTTGAGAGATGACAGATAAATATCAACCTTGAGATAGATTTGTTTAAGTAAATATTGAGAATCTTAACAAGTTTTTAAGGAATGGAATGTCGAACTGGAATTTGCTGTTGAGTCAGATAAGTTTTAATCTGTTCAACACTCAGTTGACCATAATGCAACAAGGAAGCTAGTAAGGCGGCTTCTGCTTTTCCCTCAGTTAAAGCTTGATAGATATGATTACAGTTACCTGCGCCTCCAGAAGCAATCACCGGAATTTCTACCGCTTCAGCAATAATCCGAGTTAACTCCAAGTCATACCCTGCCTGAGTCCCGTCTGCATCCATACTGGTTACCAGCAACTCTCCCGCGCCTCTATTCTCAAGCTCTTTGGCCCAAGCAATAGCATCTATCCCTGTATTTTTGCGTCCTCCTCGGACATACACATCCCACCCCGGGTTGATCGGATCATTGCGCCGACGAGCATCTATGGCGACCACAATACATTGTACGCCGAAGCGATCGCTAGCTCGGTTAATGAAATCAGGATCACGAACCGCCGCTGAGTTAATACTAACTTTATCTGCACCAGCCCTCAACAAATTTTTAATATTGTCTAAGGTTTGGATACCTCCGCCGACTGTCAGTGGAATAAAGACCTGTTCAGCGGTGCGATAAACCACATCGATAATCGTATCACGATCTTCATGGGTGGCTGTAATATCCAGAAAGACTAATTCATCTGCCCCCGCTTCATTATAGATAGAGGCTAATTCCACCGGATCTCCAGCATCTTTGAGATCAACAAAGTTAACCCCTTTGACCACTCGACCCGCATTAACATCTAGACAAGGTAATATTCGTTTAGCCAGCATAATAATAGTTCAGTGAAATACAATAAATTTTTAGAGCATACTGGACTTCTTGCATTCGTCAGGGAATAGGCAAGTAGGCGATCGCGCAACAGATATAAGAATTTATGGACAGAGTATCGGAAAGATACTTTTGTAAAAGGTCTACTATATTAGGATATTTCTTATCCGGCAATTACCTGATCGCTGACTAAGGTGTAACACTTTTAAATCGTTCATCTTCAGAAACGACAAAATCCTATACCCTACAACCTATACCCTACAACCTATCCCCTACAACCTATCCCCTAAACCCTATCTAGGTTGCCAACAACCATGAAACCCATTCGGTACGACACTGGGCAACTGTAAACCACAAACGGGTTCAGCATCAAGTCGGTTAGCCTCATAAATCCAAACTTCACTCCGATTTTTCTGGCTATCAAACACCACTGCCATCACCCATCCCGCTTGAGGATCAGCCGGGTTAGGAATATATAATGGTTCTGTGGGATAACGGTTTTCCCCAAAGTCAGCGATGGTCAATTGTTGCGTTTGATGATTAAATTGAGCGATCGCCCCAAACATTTCTGTAGCCAGATTAACTCCAGAACGATGAAGAGATAAATAAGTCTGTTGTGATTGCTGTCCGACTTCAGAGGCGGCAACTGTAGGAAACTCACAGGGATGTTCTACTAAAGGTTCTGTTCCTATAACTTTAGCGGTTTGTGGATGAATACGAAGTTGCCAGAAGCTGCCTTTTGCCGGGGTAGAAGTGTATCCAGTTGCGACTTCTTTGAGATATTGATTCGTTTGATTAAAATCATCGTAACGAACTAACGTTAAAACAATCATCCCCTCAGCATCAACATAGCCATTGCCAAAATGCCATTGAAACCAAGGATCAGTTTCTCCTCGACTGACGAGTTGTAATGTGGTTCGATCTACCACTAAAATTTTAGTGCCTAAACTGGGTTGCCAGTCTAAGGCATCACTAAAGGATTTTAATCGAACTAAAGCGGGTAACAAGGATAAACGAACGGGTGAGACAATAAACACTAAATATTGCCCAGCCAAAACAAAATCATGAATGAGACGAACGCCTTCTAGAGGAATGGAGTTCTGCTGCTGAATGTGACCTTGGTTATCACTACGGTACAGATTCAGTTGAATTTTACTCCCTAAACTCACCCCAAAATTAAAAATGTCTCCCGTTTGAGGATCAAGTTTGGGATGGGCTGAATAAGGAAAATTAGAAATTGAACTGCCTAAATGATCTTTGCCTTGAGTTTCTAGGGTCTGTAAGTCTAAAGCATGGGGAAGTCCGCCTTCCCATAGGGTTAACAGTCGATCTTTGAGAGGTAATACCGAAGTATTGGCAGCATTTTTTAACGGCTGGGTAAAACGATCCCATAACGAACCCGGTGGAACCATACCGTAGCCTGCAAACAGTAACTTTCCGGCCTGTTGTTCTTGTAAATATTCTTCCGTTTTGACATAACGATAAGTGCTTGTTGCCCCAGTATCAGTAAAATGAACCGCTAAAACAGCCCCATCTCCATCAAACCAATGCCCCACTCGTTGTCCCCCGCGTTCAAGTCGTGCCGGGCCATTACGATATAACGTCCCCCGTAAATTGTGGGGAATAGCGCCGGATAACAGGGGTAATGAAGTCAGGGGAAATTCAGCGGCAGGAGCACGATATTGCTGATTCCAAGTTGGGGTAGAAGTCGTCATAACAGACAAATTTTTGATAATCTCCAGATTCAATCGGTAAACGTTCACGGGATTTGTTACAATCAACAGGATTATACTGCTATGCGACTAAAATATCCTTGAGTCAGTCTATTAATCTGTCCAGAACAGATGAATTTTTAGAAGAACTTGCAGCGATTCAGCAAACCCGCGCCAAGCGAATTGCACTGCTTGGATCTCGGCACGTTCCCCTCACCCACCAAAATTTAATTGAGTTACTCAGTTATGCTTTGGTTCTTGGGGGCAATTACGTGATCACATCGGGAGCAACAGGAACCAATTCAGCGGTGATTAAGGGGGCAATGCGAGCTGATCCGAATCTGCTCACTGTCATTTTACCTCAGAGCCTGAAGCGTCAGCCGAAAGAGTCTCGTGTTCAGCTTGAACAGGTGATTCATTTGGTCGAAAATCCGAAGGGAGATACCTTATCTTTAGCGGAGGCTAGTGCTTTATGCAACGCCGAGATTATCTCACGCTGTCAGCAACTAATTAGTTTTGTGTTTCATGACAGTACAACCTTGCTCAAAACTTGTGAGGAAGCTGAAAATCAGCGTAAAGTAGTAACGTTATTTTACTTTGACTAAAAACTCGTTGCTCATGCTGTTTGGATTTTCTACCTCAACTCTGTTGCTATTGGCGATCGCGATCGCTGCGGCTTTAATTTATCTTCCCTTTTTAGTGGTAGGATTTGCTCGGGTACAAGTGGGTTATGATACCAAAGCCCCCAGAGCCATGTTTGACCGCCTACCTGCTTATGCTCAGCGCGCCACCTGGGCACATCAAAATGCCTTTGAAACCTTTATGCCCTTTACCGCTGCGGCATTGATCGCCTATGTCACAGGGCAAACCTCTGAATTAGTTGCAGGGAGTGCGATCGCCTTTGTTATTGCGCGTGCATTGTATCCCGTTTTTTATATTTTGAATGTGCCGATCGCCCGTTCATTAATGTTTGGTATCGGTTCGCTCTCAACTGTTATTTTATTTACGGTTAGTTTACTGAGTGTGAATTCTCTCGGTTAACTATTTTAAATAATGTTTTAAATTAAGTGATTAATGGCTTCTACATATTCTTTTGATATTGTCAGTGATTTTGATCGACAAGAGCTGGTCAATGCTATCGATCAAGCCAAGCGCGAAATTGGTAATCGTTATGATCTAAAAGATACAAAAACTAAGATTGATTTGGGAGAAACCACTGTTACAATTGAAACAGATAGTGAGTTTACATTGCAATCAGTTCATACTGTTTTGCAAACGAAAACAGCTAAGCGAAATTTGTCTTTAAAAATCTTTGATTACGGTAAAATTGAATCGGCGACAGGCAGTCGAGTTCGGCAGGAAATTCAATTAAAAAAAGGAATTAGCAAGGAAATCTCCAAACAAATTACTAAAATCATTAAAGATGAATTTAAAAAGATTCAAGCCTCGATTCAAGGAGATGCAGTTCGAGTCACAGCTAAGTCTAAAGACGAGCTACAGCAGGTCATTCAGCGATTAAAGCAAGAAGATTTACCTGTACCGTTACAGTTTAATAATTATCGGTAACTGAATCAATAAATCGTTTTAAAAAAATGTTTTGATTGAAGCAATGTCTCAACTACCCCCTTTAAATACAGAAACAATTTGGTCAATTTTAAATGAAGAATTAGAGGATAATATTGTCAATCAATTGGTTTGGCATTATCTAGGCTATCGACAAAATTCACAAACGAATCAGTGGGATACAACAGCAGTAGATCCAGATTGGATATCAGATTATCCCGAGCCGCCTAACTTTATTGAAAGTCGTCCAGCAACAGTAAAGTTAACTCGTTCAATTCCCAAAGAAAATAAACAATTACTCAAAGAAGATCTGGGATTTAAAGGATACAAAATTAATGAACTAAATCCCCGGAGAACTCGTCGAGCAACTGCTGCAAATTGGCTCTTATCTGTCATGAAACAGCAACAACTCTCCTGATGAGTGATGGGTTTTAGATCCCTACGAGATCCGCAGATCTGCTGACAACTGCGGCGAAGTCTACTCAAGACATTAATATAGAGCTAACAGCTAGACTTGCACCGGATGCAGGCTTGAGAGTAGCGATCGCGGTTCGTGCCTGTTTCCTATAGTCTATACTCTCGATCGCGATCGCAGAACCTATAGTGAACCTCAACTGCATTAGTCTAGGCAAACTGAAGAGATGACATACAATAGAATTATGTTAGTTGTAACTGATCTGCATTGTTCAAGCCTGTTTCAGCCACATTGTTGGCAATGCTACCAGTGTGAGGCTTTCAATTTTATCGATTGTATGCAAGTTAGTTTATGTTATCGATAGCTTGTCAAGTTTAGCTTGTCCGTGGAGATCGTTGGATTTTTTCCCTTGTATCTGTTCTCAAGAGTAATGAAATTCTGTGACAAAATAAGAGGGAAAGTAACTGATTTGATCAAGTCGCGATCAAAACATGTTTGCCTTTATTCCATGACCGTTAGCTCATAGACATCCTATCTGCATAGATTAGACGCTTTCACTGAAGTTTATTCATCATTCAGCTCACCTTGCCAGACCAAATAATGTCTAATACACATCCTCAATTTACAGTTCATTTCTGGGGCGTGAGAGGGAGTATCGCCTGTCCAGGTTCAGAAACAGTCCGCTATGGCGGTAATACCTCCTGCGTGGAGATGCGAGTGGGTTCAGAACGCTTAATTTTTGATGGGGGAACCGGCTTGCGAGTCTTAGGACAGTCATTGCTTTCTCAAATGCCTCTACAAGCCCATTTACTCTTTACCCATTCCCACTGGGATCATATTCAAGGCTTTCCTTTCTTTGTCCCCGCTTTTGTTCCCGGAAATACTTTTCATATTTATGGGGCAGTCGCACCAGATGGGTCTACCGTAGAACAACGACTCAACGATCAGATGCTTCATCCCAACTTCCCTGTACCCCTACAAATTATGGGGGCAGATTTAAAGTTTATCGATCTTGAAGTGGGTCAAGCTTTTTCAATTGGAGATGAGGTGACAGTAGAGACGGCTTTGCTCAACCATCCCGGAGAAGCAGTTGGATATCGAGTCAATTGGCGAGACTATGCTGCGGCTTATGTCACAGATACGGAGCATTTTCCAGATCGCCTCGATGAAAATGTCTTATTTTTAGCCAGAAATGCCGATGTCTTGATTTACGATACGACTTACACTGATGAAGAATATCATTCTGAGAAAAGTAGTAAAGTCGGTTGGGGACATTCTACTTGGCAAGAAGCGGTTAAACTTGCCGAAGCGGCAGGGGTGAAGAAACTGGTTCTGTTTCATCATGACCCCATGCACAATGACGATTTTCTAGATCAATTGGCTGAGGAAGTAACAGAGCGCTTTCCGGACAGTATACTCGCTAGAGAAGGACTGTCTTTGCAACTGGTTCCCCCTTCTGTAACGACATCAGAGGCTGCTCCACATTTGATATCTCCAGAAACTCAAGCTATTTCTTAACAGCCAGATCCTAGGTTTGTCTTTTACTGTTTTTCCATCCAAGCTAAACAGATTTGCATCTGTTGTTTCATTGTTTCAATATCAGCATGATAGCGTCGTCCATGACCCGGTAAAACCCATTCAAAAGAGTAGTTGGCTAAGTTTTTCATGGATTTAATTAGCTCACTCCAAGAATACCAGCAAACATGACGGAAAGCATAAAGCTGATTTAAAGCGGAAGACCAGGCTAAATGATCTCCTGTAAACAAAAACTGATTGTTGTACAGTAAAACGCTATGACCTTTTGTATGTCCTGGCACTGGAATAATCAATAGATCGGGTGCAAGTTGGATCGGTTCAAACCCAGACAGTTTGATTTCAACTTCTTGAGTATCGGCGGTTATTTCGTCTTCGTGTAAAATGCGTTCACAGCCGAAATGTTGATGAAATTTTTCATGGTCGGCAACGTCGTCTTGATGGGTTAAGTACATGTATTTAATGTCTCCCATCTTTTCCAATTGTTTGACCAGAGGCGGAGAAAATCGAGGAGAATCCACTAAAATATTACCTTCGGGTCGTTGGATCAAATAGCTGGCTGCACCGTAGGAATTTTTAGAATGATATCCGCAATGATAAATGTTATCTGTCACCCGAATGGGGAAACTCTGTTGAGCCGCTTTAACATCTTTTGGTTTTTCGACGGTCCCAATAGAAGCCGTCGGACAAGCCAGTAAGGCTTGCATTGCCAGTAACTGTTCTTTCTCGTTATCGGGTTGGTGGTAGACGGCTGACATTTCCCCAGTGCGATTAAACACAGAGGGTGCCATCCAACGGCAGGTGTCACAGTCAATACAGGTTTGATCGACGTAGAAATTCCCCGCTGTATTCTCTGGACGACGTTGTTGCAGTTGAGCCATGATTTGTTTTTCTATAAAGTCGTAATCGTTATGACTTTATTTTAACAAATTCTGATCGTTGATGGGGTCAGGAGGACACAATAGAATAGATCAGTACTGAGATATACCATGAATAGCAAACCACAACTGCGTCGTTCTTTATTAGAAAATCGCCAATCTTTATCAATTCAAGAGTGGCAAAAAAAAAGTCATTACCTTTGTCTTCAACTGCAAAAATCAACGGTTTTTAATCAATCTCAAACTATTTTAGCTTATTTTAGTTTTCGCAAAGAACCGGATTTAAGTTTATTGTTTAAACAGAATTTTAATAAAGTTTGGGGATTTCCTCGCTGTGTCAAACAGGATTTAATTTGGCATCAATGGCAGCATCCAGAACCCTTAAATAAGGGAAAATTTGGTATTTTAGAACCGGATATTAATGCGCCTAAAATTGATGCTGAAACTGTCGATTTAATTTTAGTGCCAGCAGTCGCTTGTGATGGGCAAGGTTATCGTTTAGGATATGGAGGTGGATTTTATGACCGTTTACTAAGTTTACCCCAATGGTCAACAATTCCAACCGTTGGGATTATTTTTGAACAGGCATATTTACCGCAACTTCCTCGAGAAACTTGGGATCAACCGCTGCAATTTATTTGTACTGAAAAACGATTAATTACGCCTTCTTGTTAATGAAAATTAAATCAGCAAAAGTAGAAAATTATTTAAAAAATGCTGTAACGTATCTAATACTAATTATTATTGCACTTTTAATTTTATTTCCATTATTTTGGTTAATTAGTACAGCGTTTAAGTCGCCTACCGAAAATCTATTTGATTTCCCGCCGCAACTGTTGCCTCAACAACCCACTTTTAATAATTTTATTCAGGTTTGGCAAACTTATCCTTTTGGACAATATCTATTAAATAGTGTCATTGTTGCTGTTCTGACTGTTAGCTTTAATTTATTATTTTGTGCCTTAGCGGCTTATCCTTTAGCCAGATTAAGGTTTTGGGGGCGAGATTGGATTTTTATGCTGATGGTTGCCACCCTGCTCATTCCGTTTCAAATTGTTATGATTCCTTTGTATGTATTAACCGTTAAATTAGGTCTAAGAAATAGCTATTTAGGAATTATTCTACCCAATTTAGCGTCAGCTTTTGGAATCTTTTTACTGCGACAAGCCTTTCAAGGTGTACCTAAAGAATTAGAAGAAGCAGCAAGAATTGATGGCTGTTCTGAGTTGGGTATTTGGTGGAATATTATGTTACCGTCCATTCGACCCGCTTTAGTCACTCTCGGCATTTTTGTATTTATAGGAGCGTGGAGTGATTTCTTGTGGCCGTTGTTAATTTTAGACCAACCAGAATATTATACTTTACCCTTAGGTGTCGCTCAGTTAGCCAGTACGTTTTCCTTAGATTGGCGACTCATCGCCGCAGGATCTGTCATTTCTATTACACCGATTTTACTGTTATTTTTATGGATTCAGCGCTATATTGTACCCACAGAAACTGCGACAGGAGTTAAGGGATAAACCGTATAAACCGCTAAATTATCGAGATCTAAATACACTTTTTGGATAGGCAATTCGCTTATGATTGACTTGTTCCCAAACTCGAACAAATACTTCAGCAATTTTTGCCATCTCTTCTCGCTTGAGTTGACAATCAATTAGTTGTTTATCTTGCCATCTTGCCCTCAGAATCTTATTCACCATCTGTAAAGCTTCCTCATGGGTGGCATCTTTAAGCGATCGCAATGCCGCTTCACAAGAATCGGCTAACATGACAATGGCGGTTTCTTTGGATTGAGGAATGGGGCCATCATAACGAAAATCTTCTTCCCGCACAATTAAATTGGGATCTGCTTTAGCCCGTTGTTTGGCTTGATGATAAAAATAAGCAATCAACATATTACCTTGATGTTCGGGTATAAAAGCCCGAATTGATTTGGGTAAACGGCATTTCTTCGCCATCACTAACCCTTCAGTAACGTGCATTTTAATGATGCGGGCACTTTCCCAAGGATCATCGATTTCGTCATGTTTATTTGGCCCTCCCATCTGATTTTCAATAAATCCGAGCGGGTCGTGCATTTTACCAATATCATGATATAGGGTTCCGGTTCTGACTAATTCGGCATTACATCCTAGGGCTTGGGCGGCTGCTTCTGCCAGGGTCGCAACAAACATTGTATGTTGAAAAGTTCCAGGGGCTTCTGTGGCTAAGCGCTTTAATAATGGACGGTTAGGGTTGGCTAATTCTGCCAGACGAATGGGGGTAATCACGTCAAACAGATGTTCTAAATACGGACTAATTCCCAAAGCCACGACACTCCAGGCTAAACCCACTAAAATTTGTAAAAAACCTTCCCCTAACAGTAAATACCAAATCGAACTGGCTGTCGCACTTAAAATTAAGGCAATAATTAAATAAACACTCCCCTGGGCTAATCCGACAGCACCCCCCAGTAAAGCCAGTTCTTCGCGCGATCGCAACTGTCCGGCTAACAGGCTACCCACAATACCGCCGATGGCACTGGCAATTAATTGGATCATATTCACGTCTAAACCGATGGGTAAGACAAGGGACAGTAAGCTGACCACAGTCGCACCCACGATAGAACCATAAAAACTCCCAGCTAATAACCCAACAGCGGGTAAATTAGGAGCAATAGGAACTTGAAGTAAAATCAGTAAAGGCGTACTCAGGCTTAATAATAGGAGTAACAGATAATCCCGGCGGCGTAAACTGGGTCGCGATCGCTCTCCGGCTAGTAAGATCATGATCACACAGCCACAGATCATCCCGACAAATCCGAGTAAGCCAATCCAATTCACACCCCGTTCACTTTTACCGAAATGATCCAACAGTAAAAATGTTTCCGGTGAAATCAGTTGTCCAGCTTCGACAATTACATCCCCTGCTTTGACCGTGACTTTAACTTCAGAAATCTCTCGTGATTTTGCTTCTGCGTACTGCCGGGTGGCCTCGTCGTCTTTGACTAAATTAGTTTTGAGAGACTGACTCAAAAGCTGACTGGCAAAACTGCGGGTTTCTTTTGGGATCAAGTAATTGACTTGGACAAGAGTTGCTTTCTTTAAGTCTTGAGGTTGAAGTCCGGGTGCAATCCCTTGAGTCAGCATTTGTTGCAAGATTCGTTCAATCCCTGCTTTGGTTTGTGACCATACTGGATCAGACCATTTCAACACAGTCATTCCCCAAGTTTTAACGGTCGGTGACTGGGTGCTGGATGTTTGAGAGAGGGTATTAACGGTTTGAAAATAACGTTTTCTTGCCTTCAAAACTTCATTCATCAACTGGCTAAATGCAACAGGCGCAACTTTCTGTTCGTAGGCTTTCAGTTGATTGTAAGCTTTGCGATGAACTGCGTTCTGCGGTTGACTAAATTTACCGGGTATTTGAGTGCTAGCAATATTAGCAGAACCTATATTTAATTGAGGGACAAGGGCCATTTGGTCAAACTGAAGCTGCAATTCACGCCATTGAGATTCTGGCGCACTCCGTAGATAATGCTGGACATCTGTTGAGAGGATAGTCGTACTGTAATAGGGAAATGGCTCAATCCCTTTACGAGTTTGGTCAATTAAATCTAACTCTGTTTTGACTTTGTCACGAATCTCTTGATTAATTGCAGAATTAGGCGCTAAAACAGGGGTAAGTGCTAGTAAATCCCGTGCATCGTTGCGTTTGGCATCGGTTGACTTCTTATCGATGACTTCTGCGTCAGTCGGCGCAATCACCGTTTCAGGTGCTTGTTTACCCTCGGTCAGAGTCGGCTGATTATAAAAGCGAACGCCCATCATACCCGTCAAGCACACTACAGCGAAGATAATCAGCAGAGGTGCACTGATTTCGGCTGATTTCTCTAACTTGTGTTTACAGTAATCAGAGACTCTCATACTCCACCCTGAAATACGAGAGGATATGGAGGATTTTGATCCAGAGATTTTATTCGTCTCAAACCAATGAAGCCGAGACTGGGGATGACGGATATAACGACAGAATTGTTCAATCTGTTGTGTGAGGGATTGAAATGTGTTCATTTACACTATTGCTGATCAATCAGTTAGGGTGGATAGCCGTGTTAATTTAATTTTAAGTTACAAATCTATCGGGCAAAAGTCACTTATATATGGTAATCGCTTCGCGGGTGGAGTGTATAACGCGATCAGATAGACGACGTGCAGATAAAATCAGTAGCATGACTCTTATTTGTCCTATCCGCCTCCTACTATTTTAACCAAGCTCAGTAGATGGGTGAATCAGCTTTAATAGCTTCTATCCTAGTCTGGCAGAGACAAGGGTGCAGCTACAATCAAGGATGTTAGGGGGTTTGCATCTGGATTCACAACAGAATAAAGCCCGGCCCAAACTTGAAACAGTTGAGTGGCTTGATTGATGATGTACTTATCGGTTGGGATGATGGTTGTTACAGCTTGAATGGAAGTCACATCGTTTAATTGGGCAAGTCTTCTCAACTTGAGTTGCCAAGGGGTGGGAATACCTGCTAAACCGTTATATGTTCCAGATAATGCTCCCACGATACCACTGGTTAAGCTAGAATCAGGACACATTCTCATGGCTCGCTGAACGGAGACAGAAAAGGCGTTTGGAGTGCTTAAAAAACAATATACAGCGATCGCTAAGCTTGAGGAAAACTGTAGAGAACCGCTAGAATTAGACTTGAATGAAGAAATTACGCTTGTCTGACTTCTGTGTTGTTGGAGCAAAGTCTGTACTTGTGTGAGCTGTTGAGCCAGTTGGGTTTCTGGGGGCAGTTGACTCAGAATGTTAGGAATCAATTGGTGTAGATTGGGTGCTGGATATTTGAGCAATTCAGCAATGATTTGGCAAAAGGCTAACAGTTCAACGCTTGTATCGGATGATTGCCCTTGCCAAAATTGAGAGAGGGTTTGTAGCTGTTGCCTCTGGTGTTCTGAATTTTCATGCAAAAATAGCATCATTGGCAGTGCGGCAATCTCTCCTAAATATTCGTATTGAAGTGCAGAATCAGAAGAGAGTTGAGCTGTACTGGAGAGTAAATTTTGATGAGTTTGCCAAATCTGTTGCCAATCTTCCCGATTAATACCTTGTTGGGTGATTAAACTGTTTGTCCAACTTGAGATCAGAGTTAACGAGTGATTGGGTACAGTGATGAGTTTTGAAGGTTGACCTGGGGAAATTGCTTCTTTTGTCGGTGGGCTATAGTCTGTGAGCCACTGAGATAACAAACCTAAGGATATTCCGAGTAAGCTACCTTGAAATTGATTGAGCAGTGAGTTTCCCATATTAGTCTCTAGCAATGGGCAATTGTTTAAATCAGCAACTTTCGCTTAATTTAACCCCCTTCTGTATGATGCTGACGGAGATAGCTGACTAAGCCTTGCAATCCGAGACGATAACTATCAGCCCCAAATCCACTCACTTGGGCAATCGCAATCGGTGCAATATAAGAGTGATGCCGGAATGACTCACGGCGATAAATATTACTTAAATGTACTTCTACAGTCGGGAGATTGACAGCGGCTATGGCATCGCGAATCGCTACACTGGTATGGGTGTAAGCTGCTGCGTTAATTAATAAACCGTGATATTGGTCCCGAGAAGCCTGAATCGCATCGACTAATGCGCCCTCATGATTAGATTGAGTAATGGAGAGATTGACTTGTAATGCCTTTGCTTCTTTATTCAGCATCTGATCAATTTCTCGGAGAGTCATTTTACCATAAGTTTCAGGCTCTCGTTGACCCAGTAGATTTAAGTTTGGGCCATGCAGTACCAGAATACTATACATTCATCAGTAATTCCTTCTGCTTTCTCTTCAGTTCCCTATGACCTACGACGATTCATATCATCTACTGGAATAGGAATCGGTTCTGGCTCTGGCTGAGCTTCTGGGCCGAGTAATGCCTCAATCAGCTTACGTGCCCATTCTTGCAGTTTTTCCAGCACCTTTTCTATGTATTCCATTCTATAAATGGCTCCTTATTAATACGTCTAATAAGTAACTTGACTTGAAGTCTACTGTTTCCTTAGCTAATTGCAACTTTGCTATGGAGTTCACTAATCATTTTAGCAAAGTATAAAACGGCTTTTCCCTGATTGCATCAAGTTTGAGTTGAATAGCGATCAAAGGCTAAGCTTGATTCTCCAAAAGCTGCTGCGATAGACTCTACCACTTTTGTTATTTTTATCTGACTTTACTGAAGTTGGCTGATCATCTCAAGCATTTCCTAATAAAGTAGATTACTAATAGTTTAGTAAGAGTGGAAACTTATACTCTATCCTTTACCTGTTTTTTATATATCATAACGAATCTTTACAGATTTGTGCAAGGGACTGAAAGGAATCGAACATCTATCCCAAATCAATCCCTCAATCGATCAAGTTCAACCGCCGCGCGTAGGGCGATCAGGCTATCCTGCAATTCTTAGCAGTTCTACATCAAAGATTAAAGTGGCATTGGGAGGAATCACTCTACCCGCTCCCCGAGAGCCATACCCTAAGTCGGGAGGAATAATCAGTTTCCGCCGTTCCCCAACTTTCATATCGGCAACCCCTTCGTCCCAGCCTTTGATCACTTGGCCCACACCAATTTTAAATTCAAATGGGCGATTGCGATCGCGGGAGCTATCAAACTTTGTCCCATCTTCTAAAGTTCCGGTGTAATGAACCACTACTTTTTGGCCAGTTTGAGGAGAAGCACCGTCTCCTTCTTCAAGAACAACGTATTGTAAACCTGATCCTGTTTCTACCACGTTTTCGTCTGAGCTTGTCATATTTTGAGCGACTGTAATTTTAGGTTGAGGTGCAATACCTTGAGAAAGTAAAGGATTGCTGGGTGTTTTGGGTGTTTCTGTTTGCTCTTGTTGAACCACAGTTGTTATATTATCCGCTTTAGCCTGCGGACTAATAGATGTGATTTGCGCCACAATCAACACAATTGCACTAACGACAATCACACCTAAACTAATCAAAATTTCTCGCACAAAAAATCCTCCTTGCTAACCCCGATATAAAAGGGTGCTAAAATTATGTGAGATTGGGTATATATTTAGCGCCATAGACGATTTTCTAAGTCTCGGATTTGGCGTTCTATTCGATCCAAGCGTCCTCGCAACTCATCTAGTTCTGATTGGCGCGGAACCCCAATATCTTGCATCATATTACGAATCTGTCGCTGCATGAGTTCTTCAAGGTTCGTTTGATCGAGTTTCAGTTGTTGCATCATTTCTTCAACAAACTTTGTCCCTTGTTCTGGATTGATACGTCCTTCTTGAACCCATTGGTCGCTAATCTCTTGTACCTTTTCGGCAACGAGGGAAGTTGTCCCAACGCCGAGCATCAACAGTTGTTTGAGTAAATTATTATTCTCCATTCTTTTAATATGGGGTGGGTGAGCTAAAATAGACAACTTAGTCGGATTGAGTTAAACACAGCTTAGAATCACTTATATCCTATATTAATATTTGATCGATTGAATCAGTATTGAGGTGAGGTAAATACTATCTGTATAGGGATAGATTCTTGAAGATACACTTTGGCTTAGACAGTACCCAGGTGCTTTGTACTCGTCTTTATCCTCCGCTACGATTAGTTATACTATTTTTTTGCGATGAGTTTAAGTTTAACCACAAACGACTCTCTAATTTATATTTATGGCTGAATGTCCCCGTTGTCATCAACGAGTTGATTCTCAAGCAGTGGTTTGTCCCTACTGTAAGTTTGACCTCAAAGCCTTTGGTCATCCTGGCATTCCATTACATCGAGCCAGTGAGGATAGCTATCTCTGTGATAGTTGCCTTTATCACTTAGACGATACGTGTAATTTTCCTCAGCGTCCTGTTGCCAAAGATTGTACCCTCTATCAAAATCAAGCCGAAGCTGTTATCCAATCTCGCGCCGCATCTCCACCCTCTCGGATCACAACTGTTTTGCAATGGTGTCAGCGACACACGATAGGCTTAGCATTAGCCGGACTACTGTTGATCAGTTTGCTTTTATCTCTGCTGTGAGTTATCGCAGGCGCACTAAGACATAGCAGTAGATCTGCTTCAATCAGCTCTATCAACTTAGGGCGAACGATGGGACTCGAACCCACGAATGGTGGAACCACAATCCACTGCCTTAACCCCTTGGCTACGCTCGCCATTCGAGATACGATCATAACACACTATTTTTATTTTGTGTAGCGTCTAATGTAAAGAGTTAGTATTTTTTTCAAAAATTTCAGTCTGATCCCTTTGATTTTCTGTTCTTTGCCCCTGAGCCATCGTATCAGGTTCACTGTTTGATTACTTAACGACCACTGAATCAAAGCCTCAACTCTACAACTGAGATATCCAATTTTACAACGCTCTTCTGTGTTTATACGGAGAAAAGTCGATAGATTGAGATCCTCAACAGAGATGACTCCGCAAACTAACGGTTAATTCAGCTCTGTTTCAATACATTAAAGATCAAATAAACTCTGAGATCAGTTCCGGATTTATCTCATTTCAAAATTAGGCTGCTTTCTGGGAGAATTTATATTACGTATATTTGATATTTTTTCAAAAAATAGATGATTTTTTATGGTTCAAAGGTGATTTTAGCTAATTAATATATAGTTTTTTTATGATCAAAGCAAATTCTAGTATACCCGATCAATAAGTTGACTATATCCTAAGCCCGATAAGTCGTATGATTTTGCTAAAAAACAGTTAAGAAACTATAAAAAAAGCATTAGAAGCTGATTTTATTTCGTTTGCAGCTATTTTATATATGCTTTAATAATAAAAAAATATTGTCACTTTTTTATTTGAATTTTATAGAATAAGCCTTTAATTAAAAGATTTATATTATAAACTCAGTAGTTTCTCAGTATAGTAAAAAAAAATAAATACAATCAGAAGCCTAAAAAGTTCCGTGAACACACTCTTGGGTATCCGTGCTGTTATATTCTAACCTGTACTTAGAGTTAAAAAA
Source organism: uncultured Lyngbya sp. (assembly GCA_964434975.1). Taxonomy (GTDB): domain Bacteria; phylum Cyanobacteriota; class Cyanobacteriia; order Cyanobacteriales; family Microcoleaceae; genus JAAURB01. The sequence continues at coordinate 49,338 of CAYSWY010000007.1, read as the reverse complement.
AAGCCATGACAACTACAACAATGTTCAACCAAGACACTCCTGCTTTAATTCGCGCTTTGCGAAAGCGGCTGGGATTGTCTCAAGAAAAGTTAGCTGCAACCTTAGGAGTTTCATTCCAAACTGTTAACCGCTGGGAACGGGGCCATGCGAAACCCTCTCAACTCGCATTAAATGCCATTGAGCAATTACTGAAAGATATGGGAGGGAAAGGAACAGATTTGTTAGAAAAGCACTTTTACGGTTAAACTTTTCGACTAATCAAGGGTCAGGTGGGTTAACCTTTCCCTCCGCTTAGAGATGAATTTTGATCTGTTTTCCTGAGCGTACCCACCCGACTCGACCTCTCAAGATGGATGAGCTTGATTTACAAGATAATCTGTAAGATTAACATAAAAATTATGCTCAAAAGTATAATGCCAATGCCTTGCTTCATCAGCAGTGACTGGCATCGTGCCAACAATTGAACCCGGCTAATGGTAATACCAAAATATCCGATATACTTTTTATGATTTCTCAAGAATCAAAATTAAGTATCAATTAATAAAACCTGTATCCATTCACCCGCAGGAATTAAGGTTTGGTTGACCGGAACAATTGCTAATGCCGTTGTTTGCGCTAAATTAATTAAGTTAGCAGAATTTTGATAACCCGAGGCTAATTCAAATTCGTACCCTTCGCCTTTCCAATGCAGTTTTCCCCAACAATAAGTTTCACGTTTTCCACCTGAATTTAAGTCTTGTTTTAATCGTGCTTTAATAAATTGAGGTTGATAGAATTGAGGCAGTAATCCAGCTAGTTTTTTAATCGCGGGTTTAACAAACCGCCAACAACTCACTAAGGCAGAAACAGGATTTCCGGGTAAGCCAAAATAAATACTATTTGGAAATGTTGCAACGGTTAACGGTTTACCGGGTTTAATCGCAACAGAACGAACTGAAATATCACCTCCTAAATCACTTAAAATCTCTTCAATATAATCATAATCTCCGACAGAAACTCCACCTGTTGACAGGACAATATCAGCCATTTCGACAGCTTGTTGAATTATGGTTTTCAATCGTTCGGGTTCATCAGGGACTATTCCCAAAGAAATGGGTTCCATATTCATGGACTGTACCCAAGCGTTTAACGCATAATGATTTGAATCTACAATTTGTCCAGGCTGTAAAGATTGGTTGGGTTTAACTAATTCATTTCCGGTTGAAAATATCGCGACTTTAACCCGACGATAAACCGGAACCTGACAACATTGCGCCGCAGCAAGTACTGCTATTTCTGCCGCTTTTAATATAATTCCTGGTGTTAATAAAGTGTCTCCTGCTTGATAAAAACTACCATTGCGACGAATAAATTTATGAGGTTCTGAAGCGGTAAATATTTGAACAGAATTCCCCTGACGTTGGGTCTGTTCTTGCATCACAATTGTATCTGCACCGGGTGGTAAACAAGCCCCCGTAAAAATTCGTGCGGTTTGTCCAGCTTGTACTATTTTTTGGGGTTGATATCCGGCTGGAATTTCTTCTATAATTTCTAATTTTTTAGGATTTTCTTGACTACAATTTTGAATATCTTGAGAACGAACGGCATAACCATCCATCGCGGAATTATCCCAGTGAGGAAAGTCAAGCTGACTACTCACAGAGTTCGCTAAAATACGTCCATACGCATCAGATAATTCAACAATTTCTATTTCTGACTGACTCAAAGGTTGAACTAAATTAAGAATAATAGATTCAGCTTGATTTACAGGTAACATCATACTTTAAATATCAATAATACAAATAACTTTACTATACGTTTTTAACACACTGTTTTATTGTAAGTGTGTAAGATTTCATCCACTTGTTCTGATGTAATATTTTTTTCGTCTGCTAAGGCTTTTATCTGTTGAGTAATCATTTTAATTTGAGTTAAATTTAAATTGAGTCCTAATTGCTGAGCGCGATAAGCGATAGTATGATGACCAATAAGTTTATGATTGACTAAAACAGAACGATTTAAGCCAAAATCACTTGGATCAATTAACTCATAAGTTTTAGCATTATTTAAAATAGCTTTAGCATGAACTCCAGCTTTATGATGAAAAGCAGCTTCTCCTGTAATAAAGTGATTAAATGGAATTGGAATTCCGATTTTATCTGCCACTAACTGATTGATTTTTAGTAAATTTTTTAGATTATATTTATAACTTAAACCTTGAGGATCTAAGGTATATAACCGAGCAATTAATCCAGATAAAGGTGTAATGCCATTTCGTTCACCAATTCCAAGTATTGTAGTATCTATATGGGTTGCGCCAGCTTCTAGTGCTGCATAACTATTTGCAATGGCACAACCGGTGTCATTATGAGCATGAAATTCAATATTTTGAGTGCAGCATTGTCGTAATGTTTGAACTAATTGAGAAACTTGATTCGGCATCGCAACACCGACAGTATCAGCCAGTCCAAAACGATGAACTAGACCCAGTTTACTAATGGCTAAATACACTCTCAGTAGATCTTCTAAAGAACTCCGAAAAGAATCTTCTGTAGAAAAACGTAATTCTATCTGAGGATTTTGTTGATGAATAAACGTAATCACTTGACTCGCAATATCAATCACTTCATTAATGCCTTTACCATGACCAAATTCTCTTAGTAATGGAGAGGTAGCCATAAATAAATTAATGCCATTGACACCCGTATCGATGGCTTTTTTCGCGTCTTCTAAATTACAGCGAATATGAGTTAAAACTTTAGCTTTTAGTCCAAGCTGGGCTAAATGAGTACAATCTCGATAAGATTGAGGAGAAGCCATAGGAGAGGTTACTTCTATATATTCAATCCCAAATGCATCAAGTGCTTGAGCAATTTCTACTTTATCTTGGGAAGAAAAATTAGCGCGATAAAATTGTTCGCCTTCCCTTAATGTAGAATCAACAATCGCTAATTTATTGATTAACATCGACTCAATTTTTAAATAGGTAAACTGTTTTCATGGTTTTTTAGATTTTACAGCTAACCCTTAATTGATAATACTGATTGATGAATATTTTGTTGAAAGTCAACTTATCTACTTCTTTCTTGTTTTTTCTTAATAAAATTTTATTTTTTTAATAAAGATTAGTTGAACCTATTTTTATGATCAGCTTAAACTAAAAAAAGCTGAATAAAAATTCAATGACTTAGTTTTTTATTGGTGTAAGTTATGAGAAAAGATCGGAATAAAGCATTATAAAATAGAACTACTATTATTATAGGTTTGGGTTAAAATATTGGGGGAGTCATTGCACGATTACTTGCCTATATTTTGCTTCTGATTTTAGTGGGTTTCTTAATGATAAAGTCATTCAGGTTAACGGAGAAAGTTTGATAATTTATTCCTATCTAGAACCTTTATTAACCCAACAAACAAACCTGTAAGTTTTTCAAGCAATAGACTTTAGTATTGATTGCATTCAACGATTACTTAGTGGAATTTCTTGTTGTTGAGTAGTAGTATTTTCGGAATTTTCGGGTGTATTTCCATGCTGAATAACCCATCGAACTAACCAGGGAGAAAGTAGAATAATACTTAACATCCGAGAGAGTTGTAATGCTAAAACTAATCCTACATCTCCTCCTGTTTGCATAACGGTGGCTATCATCGCTTCAATTCCACCAGGAGTTAATCCTAAAATAGCAGTGACTGCATTCACCTGAGTTAACAGATGAAATCCATAGCCAATAGCGAAGCAGAAACCAATGAGTGAAAGTACGAGTCCTACGTCAATTATGACGGCTTTCCATAAGGTTTTAACTGTTTTCCAATCAAACTTTAAACCAATTGAAAGTCCAACAAATATTAAGCCTGTTGCAAATAGCCATTGAGGAACTTCAATTAATTTGGGCGAAGTCCAAAATACTATTAATCCAACAATAAATGTTCCTAAAAATGCCGAAGCTGGAAGACGTAAGTATTTTCCCAGCAAAAACCCCATTCCACAACATAAGGCTAGGATTAATAAACTGGGAAATAAGGGGATTGAAGAACTTACAGTATCAGCAATTGGTAAGGCAATCGATGAAGTAGTACTCACTGGAAATAATAAGTTAATTAAGCCAGGAATAATTAACATGACCATCAAAACCCGGACATATTGAAGTACTGTAATTGCAACAGCATCTGCCCCCATTTCTTCTGCAATAGAAACAATACTTGAAGCAGCGCCGGGAATAAAAGATAATAATCCTGTAACGCGGTCAATTCCTCCCCAACGTGACAAAAGATAGCCATGAAATAAGCTAAGGGTTCCAGTTAGTAATAATCCCAATATTACAGGAATTGGATAATGAGCAATTAAATTAATGGTTTCGGGGGAAAATCGGGCTGCAGTTGTTAGTGCAACAAATGATTTTCCGAGTGTCATAAAAATAGGCGGTAAGGGTTGAGAACGTTGTAGGATAATTGCGTAAAATATACCAACAATCATCGGTCCTAGCAGCCATCCAACTGGAACTTGAAGCCAAGTACATAAAAATCCGGCTGCAATTGCTAGAATAATTTTTTGAGCAATGTCTTGAATCGTCAGTAAATATGAATGAAGCTTGTATTGATGAATATAATTTGCTTTAAAAGTCTGCTGATTAGTAGATTGAGATTGAAGGTTAGTTACCATAAAAATTAATAAGATGTCTCTTGAGAAAAATTTATAAATGAGTTCGATATAAAATGCTATTCAGTTGCTGTCTGACCCATTCAATTTAATTTAATTTTAATAATCAAGCTTTCTCTTTTTAATTCTACCATGCAACTGTCTAAAATGAGGCAGAAATAACCGAACTCAGTCCCACGGATTACTTGCTATTTCTATCTTTAGCTACACTTTAAAACAGCTAATTAGATTTAATTATTAAAAACATAATAAAAACTCATATTACATAAATTGCTAGAATCAAATTAATTGAATAGTTAAGATATTAATTCGTTTTATTGAAAGAAATGTATCCGGAGTTACAATATCTATAGTTTAAAAGACTATACTCAATTCGTTCTGATTAACATAAGGATTTAGTTGATTGATGTCTTCTCCTCTCCAGCTTCGGCAATTACTCCAACGTCCAGAGATTTTAGTCATTCCTGGAGTTTATGACTGTTTAGGGGCAAAAATTGCTGAACAGTTAGGTTTTGAAGTGTTAGCAACGAGTGGATTTGGTATTGCGGCTTCAACGCTGGGTGTACCGGATTATGGTTTGTTAACCGCAACAGAAGTATTGTATAGTGTGGGACGCATTATTCAAGCAATTAATGTGCCGCTGATTGCCGATTTAGATACAGGTTATGGCAATGTTTTAAATGTGATTCGGACAGTTCAAGAAGCCGTCAAGTTAGGAATATCTGGAATTTTATTAGAAGATCAAGAATGGCCGAAAAAGTGTGGTCATTTTGAAGGAAAGAAAGTCATTTCGCTGACAGAACAGACAAATAAAATTAAAGCGGCTGTTGAGGCACGCGGAGAGAGTCAATTAGTTATTATTGGTCGAACAGATGCTAGGGCTGTTTTAGGTTTAGAGGCTGCAATAGAACGTGGAAAAGCTTATTTTGAAGCAGGTGCAGATATCATTTTTATTGAAGCACCTCAATCTCAAGCAGAGTTAGTTAAAATGGCTGAATCTTTACCGAATATTCCATTGGTTGCCAATATGATTGAAGGCGGTAAAACCCCCAAATTAACTGCCGCAGAGTTACAGGAAATGGGATATAAAATTGTTTTCTTTCCGGTTTCTAGTTTACTGACAGCAACTCAAACGATGATTGATTGTTTTCGCCATTTGAAAGAACAGGGTACAACTCAAGATTTACAGAATAGTGTTGATTTTAAAGTGTTTGAGCAAATTATTGATGTTCCTAAGTATCGTAAAATTGAAGAGTATTATTATGGGGATATTGAGCAGAATAAGAATAATTAATGAAAGATTTAACAGAGGATTTTGTCACACAATACTTACGGCGAATTGACTATCAGGGTTCTCTAGCGCCAACGATAGAAACTTTACGTCTGCTTCAAATTGCTCATTTATATTCAGTTCCATTTGAAAATATTAGTATTCATCTCCAACAACCTATTCAGTTAAACTATTCCTGGATTTTTAATAAAATTGTAGAACAGAACCGAGGCGGGTTTTGCTATGAACTCAATGGTTTATTTTCACTTTTGTTAAATAAATTTGGTTTTGAGGTGACTTTATTATCAGCAGAAGTCGCAAAAGAAGATGGCACGTATGGTCGAGAATTGGGTCATTTAACCTTACTTGTTTCAGGCTTAGATCAATGGTTAGTTGATATCGGGTTTGGTGATTCATTTATTTATCCTTTAAAATTAGAAAATGGTATAGAGATAAACCAAAAAAAACAAATTTATAAATTAATCAATCAATCTGATTTTTGGACGCTATATCAATATAAAAAAGAATGGAAACCTCAATATCGCTTTCAGCTTATTTCTCGAAAACTAAAAGATTTTAATCCGACTTGTGACTATAATCAAACTAATTATCAGTCTATTTTTAAGCAACGTTTGATTTGTACTCGGCTAACTCCAGAGGGACGATACACTTTAAGCAACCGTAAATTAATCATGACTCAAAATGAGCAGCGGTCTGAAGAGATTATAGAAGATAGAACTGAATATCAACAAGTGTTAAAAAACTATTTTAAAATTGATTTAAACCTTTATCCAGAGCAAAATATAAAGAATTTATTTAAGTTTGTGTTTTCTAGAAATTAAATTAATATGATGAAATATAATAGTTATATCTGAAGAGGGAGGTCAGTTTAATTAACTTACCTTAAATAATTTAGTGATTTTATCTTTATCCCGCTCAATAAAAGATCATATATATTATTTTTTTATATGTATGATTAAATTGCTAAAACTCTATAATTATGTGTAAATCATTACAGTACTTTTAAAAAGTCGAATGATTTAATTAAAACGGCAAAACAGATTGATCCAGTAATTATTTTTTATAACGAATTATGTTTGAAGGACTATTTAAAACGAATTCAGATTGGGGAGAAACTTGCAGCCTTCTGCGCCCTCGAAAAGGTGTGATTATTGGTGCAGGACAAGTGGGAATGGCTTGTGCTTATTCACTGTTGATTCAAAACTGTTTTGATGAATTAGTTTTACAGGATATTAATACAGACAAAGCTGAAGGAGAAGTCATGGATTTAATGCATGGCGTTCCTTTTATTTCACCCACAAAGATTAAAGCGGGAACAGTTGCTGATGTGGGAAAAGATGCAGATTTTGTGATTATTACGGCAGGCGCAAGTCAAAAACCAGGAGAAAGCCGTCTAGGTCTAGTTCAACGTAATGTTAAAATCTTTAAAAGTTTAGTCGATAGCATTGTTAAATATTGTCCTAATGCGATTTTGCTAATTGTCAGTAATCCTGTGGATATTATGACTTATGTAACTCTTAAACTTTCCGGTTTTCCAAGTTATCGAGTGATTGGTTCTGGAACAGTTTTAGATACGGGTCGATTTCGGGCATTACTAGCAGAAAAACTGGGTTTAGATCCCCGCAGTGTTCATGCTTATATTATCGGAGAACATGGAGATAGCGAAGTTCCCGTTTGGAGTAAAGCCAATGTAGCGGGGATGAATATTTGTGGTGGAGATTGGCAAGGAAGTCCCACATTTGGATCAGAAGAATTAAATGATATTTTTGAACACGTTAGAAATGCAGCTTACGAAATTATTCAACGCAAAGGTTACACTTCTTATGCAATTGGTTTAGCGACAACGGATATTGTTAAAGCGATTTTGCGGAATCAAAACCGTGTTTTAACCGTGAGTACTTTAGTAGAAGGATTTTATGATTTACCTGAAATTTGTATTAGTTTACCCACCATTGTTAATCGTCAGGGGGCAACCAAAGTTATGAACTTTAGTTTGAATAAAACCGAGGAAAAACAATTACAACAGTCTGCTAAAGTTCTGCGAGAAGTATTTGATAATTTAGATCTGTAATTGAGAGTGTTAAATCCATACCTATCTCAATTCAACTGACCTATAATCTGTTCAATAATTATGATTTACTTCTCTCATCGCACTAAAATTGTTGCAACCATTGGCCCGGCTAGCCGTGAACCGAATATTCTCAAACAAATGGTTCAAGCGGGAATGAATATTGCCCGTCTTAATTTTTCCCATGGCAGCTATGAAGACCATGCCGAAACGGTAAAAATGATTCGACAAGTTTCTCAAGAAATTAATCTTCCCATTACAATTTTGCAAGATTTACAAGGGCCAAAAATTCGTGTTGGACAACTGCCAAACGGAAGCATGAAATTAGCTTCAGGAGATATCCTTACCCTTGTTCCTGAATATGAATATAGCGATGAAGCAGATACAATTTCTATCGATTATCCTTATTTAGCCGAAGAAGCCAAACCAGGGGCGCAAATTCTCATCGATGACGGTTTATTAGAATTAGAAATTGAACAAGTCAGAGGAAAAAGCGTCGAATGTCGTGTGATTGAAGGCGGTATTTTGAAAAGTCGTAAAGGGGTGAATTTGCCCAGTTTAATCCTGCGTTTACCCTCAATGACAGATAAAGATTGTCAAGACTTAGAATTTGGTTTATCTCAAGGAATTGATTGGGTGTCTTTGAGTTTTGTCCGCCGGGCCGAAGATATTCAAGCCTTGAAACAATTTCTCAAACAACGAGGGGCCGATAATATCCCGGTGATGGCAAAAATTGAGAAACCTCAAGCAATTGAAAACTTAAACGCTATTATTAATGAATGTGACGGGTTGATGGTGGCGCGGGGTGATTTAGGCGTAGAAATGAGTGCCGCAAAAGTGCCGTTATTGCAAAAACAAATTATTCGGCTGTGTAATCAAAAAGGAATTCCTGTGATTACCGCCACTCAAATGTTAGAAAGTATGATACATCATCCCCGTCCAACTCGGGCCGAAGCCTCTGATGTAGCCAATGCGATAATTGATGGAACCGATGCTGTGATGCTGTCTGGAGAGTCGGCAGTGGGTGAATTTCCCGTCAAAGCCATCAAAATGTTGGCCCGCATCGCCACCGACGTTGAACCAGAAATTGATTTTAAAAACTATCCTCCAGCGGCTTCTGATGAAACCCACGCTTTAAGCGAGGCCCTGAATACCATTGACCATATTCTCAATCTCACCTGTATTGTGGCTTATACCAGCACAGGCTACACCGCAGAATTAGCAGCGGCTGAACGTCCAAAAGCCCCCGTGGTTGCCTTTACACCGGATGAAGTCACCTATCATCGCCTCAACTTAGTTTGGGGAGTGGTTCCTATTTTAATAGGCGATGAAGTCCCCTCTTTTGAAGCATTAATTCATCAGGCTGAGAGTCTATTACTTAAATGTAATTTAGCTTCTGTTGGAGATAAAATTTTAATTGTGGCGGGTATTCCCACTGGACGACCCAAAGGAACTAACTTTCTGAAAATTCATACCATTGAAAGTAATTAAATTTAGTTTAAGTACAGGATAAAAGTTGTAATTCTAATTGAACCCTGTTTTTTTTATATCAAAATTAAGTTCAGGTTACCGTGCTAAATATGGGTAAAAATGGTACGGTTTAACTTTACTTTTTTTTGATATTTTTTGATAATCTGACACTGAAACTCATTGGCAAAATACTTTAGGTTGAATCTGTTTGATGATCTGACAAAAGCTGCTGAAATATCCGCCGTCGTTGCTGAGGTGCATCAGGTGTCATATAACTCCAAAGGGTTTCCCAATAGAAAAAAGAAATCCCTTTAAAATGATGCTCTCGAACCGCTTTAACTTGTTGTTGAATCATTGTTATATCGACTGATCGTCCTAATGTTCCGGTTAAAATACCAATACTAACGGGAATTTTTTGACGAGTTTTTTGAAGTGCAGAATTCTCTAGTTCTTTGAAAAAAGCAATGGGATTATCGCGATAAATTTGAACAATTAATTCTTCAACTAATCCTCGATCAACCCAAGTTTGCCAATCTTGTAAATAGTTTCGATAAGCAACACCTTTAGGATTGGGTGATAGAGATATAATACAATTCGGTTTAACGGCTTTAATCTCTTTAACTAAAGCGCTAACAAATGCTGTAATTTTATTCGCTCGCCAACGCATCCATTCGGCATCATACGGATTATCCGGTGGCAGTTTATCCTGATGTTCGCTTTGATAAAGTTTTAATGTATACCAATCATATCCGAGTTCAACAGGCATGCCAAAATGATCATCAAATTGAATGCCATCGACATCATATTTCATCACAACTTCTAAGATTAAATCCCGCATAAATTGCTGAACTTGTGGATGGAGAGGGTTTAACCAAACATTTTGAATTCCAAACCAAGAAGCAGTTGATGAGTCGGCATGAGTTAAATCTGCTCGAGAATAAATAGATTTAAATTGTTGATCTTGAGGCAGTGCCACCCAGTCGGGATGATAACGAACCAAAGAAGAATTAATCGGTGCCATAAATCCATATTCAAACCAAGGAATAATTCGTAATCCTTTTTGATGTCCTTCTCGAATTGTTTCAGATAAAATATCTCTTCCGAGTCGCATCAAATTCAGTAAATCATCTTGCGATCGCCCCGTCACTCGACGACCCACAGCACTACGGTAAAATGTAGTTCCGCGATTCCAAACAACAGGATAAACTGTATTAAATTGAAGCTGAGACAGTTGATTTAAGGCTCGATTAATTGCCCAGGGCATAAATAAAACCCCGCTATTAACATTTGTGATCCAAACGCCTCGGATTTCTTCAGAAGAATCAAGGATTCTTGGAGGAGAATTTTTAGGATTTAATCCAATATTCCCAATAGCTAAAATGAAGACGATTAGACTAATTACAATACAGTTAAGGGGTATTTTATGTCTGCGTTTTTTTTTCATTCCTTCACCACTGTAATATTTACTGTAATAATCTGAGATAGATAGAGTTTAAAATGAATTTCCATTTTGATCCAACAGAAAAACGAACATAGCATCACCTGTGAACAAAAATAGTCTGGGTTGATAATGTCTAACGAGTCTAATCTTCTACTTCGTAGAGAAATCGTGTTCCTCCAATTAACTTACGATTTGCGGAAGTACTTTGTACACATACGACATACTGTTCTAAATTGCTCGGTTTAATTCGTACTGATAATCCAGCCGGTAAACCTAGCATCTCGCGCGCAGCATCTCCCGCAAACAAATCCCCTGTTTTACAATCCATTAAAATCACTTCTTTCTTAGCTTGAATTGTTTCTGTTTTGGTGAACTCATAGAAGCCTCATCCTACTTTGAAGCTGAAGCCATTTTCTAATACAAAGGCTTTGATAAGCTGTTAAGCATTTAAACTGTATTAACAGTATTACCTTTGTTTTTTAATTTTCTATCCCACTGAATAATTAATCCTCCTTCATTTAAAAGTTGGTGCAATATAGATTCTAGCTCTTCAACAGATTCAAAAAGACGATGTGCTAAGTATTCTTTGGCTGAGTGCCAGACGCGCTTCAGCTATATTATAATCCGGACTATAAGCTGGTAAAAACTCTAGAACTAAGTTAGGCATTTCTTTGGCAACCTTTTTGAGAATATCTTCTTTGTGGATGAAAACTTGCATTATCTAAAATTACTATAATCTTTGTCCCTTTACTGACAAATTCTTTTTCTTGATTTCCTTCAGATATCCACTCATACTTCACTTCTTCATAAAGAACTTTTAAGGTTGAATAAAAATTATTACTATCTCCCTTTTGGACAAAATCTACTAGTTTTTTTTGTCAGAATAACGAACAGCGCCCATGACATTAACTCTACATGCATCTTCTTTGAACTGCTATCTTTTTACGAGATCCTTCTTGCTCCAAACCTTTCTTTTCAATACCAATACCGCTGAATTGACTCTCGTGAGGGGCTGCGTGGCGAATTTAGTTCGCCACTTTAAACGCCCCGTCCCAAAACCATAACTGTAGCAGCTTGGGTTTTTCTTGACTAATTTTTATATACTCTTCTAGAAGATTTTTGAAGACTCGTCTTTCTTGTGGGTGGGTGTTTCTGCTCTTAGCTATACTTTGCCCAAAGGTAAACGTACTTTTTTTTTATTAGTATCCTCCTAACTTGTGTAGCGCTTAACTTAATTCGGCGTTTGACTTTCGCGCACAAGTGGCTAATCTAGCAGCCGTCCATCTCCCAAACTCATATCCCAACTCAAACGGTTCTTTCTCTACTGTTTTCAATAATAATTCAATATATTCATCTGTTGCCTTTTTATGATTTTCTGACATTCTTTGATCTTTGAGTGTATTTAAATTCCCTGGGTCTCAATGAACACACCAATAAGCTACTTTTCTTAAAGAGCAATCTATAAACTTAGCAATTTCTGTCTATTTTTTACCATCATTAAGCAATAATAATATCAAGATTCTTTCCCTGATTTCTGGATGGTCTTCTTCTTTTAAATTTTTTTGAAGTTTTTTCTGTTGCTCTTGACTGAGAAATCCTTTAGCTGGCATTGGCTACTACTTCATTCTATTTTAGAATTTTATTATATGCGATTTAGATGTATTACAGCTTAGAAATGTTTTCATCCACCTCTAAGATTTGGAAGCGTCCTGATGGCACTGCTTGTAAATGTTCTTCTCCAAAATCAGTCGAGGATTCGCGCTGTAGCAGCGTATCAAGCATCCGGTTTAAGCTACAGTTCATCCGTCCCTGTTCAGCAATTTCCTGCTCATATGCCTTCACTTGATCTGGGGAAGATTGTTGATAACAAACGGATAGAAAGAAGTCAGTAATATAAGCAAATTGATTCAAGCTAAAATGATAACCACCCAATTTTTCTGCCAGTTCTATATAGGTTTATCATAGTACAGTAGTACAAAGTTTGGTGTTTGATATAAAAATTATCTTTCAAGGCAATAGTTAAGATGTCAAACACCTAATTCGCGAAGCGCTATAGATTTTTTCCGGAAACTAAAAAAACGATTTTGTAGGCTTCTGTACGGGTTTAAAACAATATTCTCATACATTACTTTGGGCATTGCTGAATAGAAGTATAAATTTATTTGTGAAGTTTTCAGTAACGCCCCCGTGTTTCCCCCATGCATTGGGGGACTTTAAATTATCTTTCTCCCCCAGAGTTGGGGGTTGGGGGGCAAAATCATACCTCTAATCAGCTACACTTAACTTTAGTCTTTTATCGCATTTTGCTGGCGGTATCTGGATGTATTTTGCATTGAATTTAATAATATATAATTATGAAGTCTCGCAATTCAATTGTTGACCTTTTCACTAACCCTAACAACCGTTTCCCGATTTATTTTTTCGTTGGTATTGTAATATTACCGATTATTTCCGAAGGAGTCTCTACATTATTTTGGCAACTTTCCAGCAGTTGGTTACAAAGTCAGTTTAACCTCAATATTGACCAAACAAAATTAATGGTAGGCGTTATAACTGTTCTAACAACTATCCTTATTATTTTGGCAACTTTCCAGCAGTTGGTTACAAAGTCAGTTTAACCTCAATATTGACCAAACAAAATTAATGGTAGGCGTTATAACTGTTCTAACAACTATCCTTTTTACTGCTATTTATTTTCTTCCTTTTCTACGCTGGCTAAAAAGCTTACCAAAACTCATTAAACCAGTTCCGACCCAAACCCGCATACAACAACTTAACGACTATCTTCCGGGTTTAATTCTCATCATGAGTCCCAGACGACATCATGAAGAATCTCCCGCCGAAAGAGCGATTTTCTATCACTTACATGGAAATCAACCTTCTCGTTTAAAACATTGTTGGCTGATTTGTATTTCCAAATCTCAACAGGCAGCAAAAGAGTTAGAAGCAAGGCTAATTCAGCAAGTTTTTAGTCAAACTTTAATGCTTCATTATGGTGAAAATTATATCATGAATGATCCAGAAAATCCCAAGGAGAAACTGAGTTTATTAGTTCCGGAAGACGCTGTTAATGACCCTATTTATATTAAAAGATTAGTTAACTGTATCTATGCGGATGCGTATCAAAAATATAATTTAGATGAATCAGAGATTATAGCTAATTTCACAGGGGGGACAAAGCCAATGACGGTGGGGGTCGTTCTCTCTGGAATTAACCCTTCTCGTCGCTTGCAATATATTAGTCAATTGGGTGATTGTCCGATTATGGAAATTAAATTAGATTACAAGATAAAACCTTATAAATCTCGTTAGATAGGTGTTAGGTTTTGGGCAATAGGAAAGATTCGTTTTTGTGATTTATTCAGTTTAATTATATAACAATAGAGTCTGAAAACTATTATATTCAGGCTTTATTTTATTGGTAAATAACAGATAAAAACCTCGGGGTTACCGAGGTCTCTTAGCGTTTCCAACAATTCCTATTTAACCCAATAGGTAGGGATGTTCTACACATTCAGCATATGTTGGGTATTCAAGCGGTTTCCAACAATTCCTATTTAACCCAATAGGTAGGGAGTTCGTCTCAGAGGCATTACCCAGAGGGAGTTACAGACATCAAATCGACGCAACCCCAAAAAATTGACTTATAACACGCTTGAAATAGCAACTGTCACACACCTCAAAGTACTGCTAGATAAGGCATCGACGCAATCCGACGAAAGCATCGGCATTTCAGCCATTTCTGTTCTCTTGGTGCGCGTCCCGCTTGTGATTGCGAATCACCCCCGGTCGCACCGCTATTGCGTCGGTACTCATAATATTACATAGAAAATATGATGTAAAGTGCTTGATATCAAAGGGTTTCAGCAAATGGTTGAATGGATTTCAAATTCAATTGGGAAAATTAGGTTTTTCAATATTTTAGGGGTATTGTTGTTAGTTATATCCTGTAGAGTATTAATTCTATAATTCTACATCTACAATTGAGTCTGCATTTATCCCCAAATCCTCTGCCCCCAAACCCCCAAAAATGGGGGCTTTGAAAGATGGGGGACGAGTGAGAAATAGGGAACTTGATTAAATTTTCCCCCAACATTGGGGGCGAGGGGGCGATAACTTGATGGAATTTTCCCCCAAAATTGGGGGCGAGGGGGCTATACTTCTAATTCGCAAAATAAGGATTAGGATTTTCCGCAACCCAGCCGAGGGGAGAATTGTAACGAATTTCAAAATGAAGGTGAGGCTGTGTCATGTCGGGTTTTCCCGTTTGACCCACTTTCCCTAAAACATCCCCTAACTTTAAGGTTTGACCTGTTTGTACCGTGACTTCCGATAAATGAGCATAACGGGTTTGTTTGCCGGAAGGATGATTCACCACTACGACATTACCATAACTTCCCCGCTCACCCACAAACGCCACCGTTCCTTCTCCCACAGATAAAACAGGAGTGCCTGTTTCTGCCCGTAAGTCCATACCACCATGAAAGATGACTTCTTCAATGATGGGGTGTAATAGCCAACCATAGCCTAACAATACTTCAGCCGTTTGAGCCAGAGGATAGCCGGATAAAACGCCTAATTCTAAGCTGACGGCCCCGCCGGGTGACCAATTTACCCCTGGAATAAATACCACTTGCGGATTTGATTGACAGCCATTGGCCTCAAATATGACATCTGCCCCGATATTATAAGTATTGGCTAAATCTTGTAATGTTGTTCCTGGTTGGACTTCGACTCGAATTCCATTGTAGGGCGCAATAACAATTTCTTCTCCCACGGGTAACTGCGGCTGGCGTAAATTGGGGTTAATTCCGAGTAAAGTTGCGGGAATGAGGTTATATTGTTTGGCAATCTGAGATAATGTTTCACCGGGGGCTATCTGATGACGTTGGAGACGAGATAAGGCGGCAGGGGCGCAAGTGACTTCTGTTTCGGTGTCGCGGATAAATAAATCGCTGCTGAAAGCAGTTGAAGTGAAGAATAAATTTATCCCGGCTATTGCCAAACCGCCAACAGAATAGGGTAGATATTGTAATATTCTATCAAAGATCATTGGTTACTCACTGGTGATTCGTGACTCGTTACTAACAATTTTAAAGATATCAATTTCTTTCTGCTTATTACGAGGAATAACTCGGTCAATTAAATTATAGTTAAACGTGATATCTTCTGGAGATTTAGTCTGATGAACCTGAGGTAAATTCGATATTGTTGATTCACTGACAATAATCTCACAATCATAGATTTTGGTGAGTTCTTCTAAACGAGAGGCAGTATTGACCACATCACCAATGACGGTGGTTTCCATGCGGTTAGCGGTTCCTAAAACCCCAATCGTGGCAATACCTGTATCAATACCAATTCCCATTTTTATTGTGGGTAAATTCATAAATTTAGTATTTAAATTCATTTTTTTGACACCGACTTGCATCGCAATTGCGGAATGAATCGCATCTAAAGCATGCATATTATCACGATCAAAAATCGCTAAAATTGCGTCTCCTAAATATTTATCGATAAATCCATGATAGTGATTGATACATAAACTCATTTGATTTAAAAAATAATTTAACCATTCAAAGGTTTGTGAGGGGGCTTGAGATTCTGCAATGGCTGTGTATCGACGAATATCACAATATAAAATACTGACTTCTGCTTCTATTTTTTCTCCTAAACTGATAGATTCTATATCATTGGGTGCAATTCTTTTGAGAAATTGTGTCGGTAGAAAAGAATCAAGTGTTTCAGAATAGGTTTCTGTTTCGGGTTGAGTCTTGATGGTTTGAGAACGCATCTGATTGAGATGCAAAATATTTTTAATTTTAGCCAGTAAAAGTTGAGAATTAAACGGCTTTGTAATATAATCATCTGCCATCATTTCTATGCCTTGAATGCGAGATTCATCATCATCCAAAGCGGTTAAAAAAATAATCGGAACTGTTTTTAATTCTTCCTGTTGACGCAAAGAATTACAGACTTCAAAGCCATTCATATCGGGCATCATTACATCTAATAAAATTAAATCGGGTTTAGAAGATTGAGCCAGATTAATTGCTTCTTGTCCAGAATGAGCCGATTGAGTCTGATATTCTTGAACCGATAATAAACTTTCAAGTAAAAGTAAATTATTAGGCTCATCATCAACAAGTAAAATATAGGATTGTTGATTAAGTCTAGAAGTCATGGAATCCAAAATGCAGGCATCCATTAAGGCAAATTTTAGAGGAATATAGAATGAGTTGTTTCTTCCTAAACTTTGGGATCAGTTGAAGAGGCTAATTATACAAAATTATCCAATATAATTATAATTCAATTAACCGTCAATTTAGGGAGAATTTTAATCAGATTGATGCAAGATCGATTTGACTTTTTTGCTCAATTGATCAACATCAATCGGTTTACTAACATAATCTGATGCACCTGCTGCAATACAGCGATCGCGATCGCCAGGCATTGCCATTGCTGTAACTGCTATCGTTGGAATTTTCTGCCATTGTGGATGTTTTTTAAGCTGACGCATCAGTTCTAACCCATCCACCTCAGGCAGTTGGATATCCATTAATATTAAATCCGGCAGAGAATCCGCGCTGAGCATTTGATTTTGAATCCGATCTTGTAAGGTAAAACCTTCACTAATTAATTCTACCTGATATCCTTCCAACTCTAACACTTCAGATATCAAAGTTTGATTAATCGGTTGATCTTCAACCACCAAAATATGATAATTGGGCTGAGAATCACTTTTCGACAATTCGGCTAAATCTTGAGTGATGTCTCCGCCAGACTCAGCAGCAGAATGAAATTGGGTTTGTTGCTGCAATGAGTACCGCATTTCGGTTAAAGGCAGCCAAACTTTAAAGGTACTGCCTTTATTTTCCTCAGAGTCGAGGGAAATTGTCCCGCCGTGAAGTTCAGCCAAGCGTTTGGTTAAGGCTAAACCCAATCCTGTGCCTTCATGCCGTCGGCTGAGGGAAGAATCAACCTGTTGGAAGGGACGAAATAACTGAGACCAGCGACTTCGAGGAATACCAATACCTGAGTCTTTTACCATCAGGCAGAGATAAGGGGTACTGAGATTAATCGGAGAATCATCTGGCCGATACTCCTGATACAGTTGAGTGCCGTAAGCGAGATATCCCCCCAGTTTCACCGTTCCTCCTTCGGGTGTAAACTTGACGGCATTAGACAGTAAATTAATAATAATTTGTCGGACTCGCCGCTCATCCAACATCACCTGGTTCAGGTTATAGTCTAACTCTAAGGAAAGGGCTAAACGTTTTTTATCTGCCCGAGGTTGGATCATGGTTAAACATTCATTGCATATTCCGTGAATATCAACAGGGTCTAAACTTAAATCAACTTTTCCCGCTTCAATTTTGGATAAATCTAAAATATCGTTAATCAGTTCGAGTAAATGTTCGCCGCTTTTATGAATCAGGTCAACAGGCTGAAGCTGTCGGTCAGAAATCGAACCAAAGGCTTGACGTTTTAATAAATCAGAAAATCCGAGAATGCTGTTGAGGGGGGTTCGCAATTCGTGGGACATCGAGGTTAAAAATTCCGATTTGAGTTGGTCGGCTCGAACTAACTCTAAATTAATCTGACGTAATTCTTGCTGAGCTTGACTGCGTTCAATTGCCGCTCCTAGGGTTCGACAAGCCGCATCTAACATATCCCGTTGAGGATAAGCTTGCATCTGTTCTAAATCCCGTGACTCCAGCGTCAGCACCCCAATAATTTTACCTTTATCCCCGGGAATTGGAAAAATACCTAATTGACCAATCGCGTTAGAACGAAACTCTCGAACAGCGTTAGGATGATTGGCATAATCTTCTACAAAGGCAGGTTCACCGGTTTCTATCACTTGCCACAGTAATCCCTGACCATAAGGAATACCCCGGCTTAAACGTTCTTGCAACTCAGCCACTGCGGGTTCACCATAGGTGGCAATAAATTGACCTTTAACTTGATTGTAAAGGGTTCCGGCTTGGCGTTGCTCCCCTTCTCCCCGAACCACTTTAACATCCCCAAAGGCAGCATCCATCACTTCCACTAAATAGCTGAGGGCAAACCGAGCAATTTCTTCGACATTATCAAGGGTTTGTAATCGTTCGTTTAAACCTAAAAGAAATTTCAACCGCTGAACTTCTGAATTTAAACTGGCTTGAGTCCAGCGTTGATAGGTAATATCTCGTAAAATAAATAGACGATTTCCTTTGTCAGTTGTAATATAGCTAACTTCTAAACTGATCTGATTGGTTTGTTCCAAACAGTAAGATAAATCGGGAGCGATGGGTTGCAGGACGCAATTTTTGAACTGATTACATTGGCGTGTAGACCAAATGCCCTGTTCAGATAAAATATTTATAACTTGATCAATATAAGGGGTATTTTCCAATAACTTAGGAGAAATGCCCCAAAGCTGAGCTAACTTCGGGTTAAACAGAATCAGATGATGTTGAGAATTAAATAGAGCAATTGCGTTATCAACTTGGTTGAGAATTAACTCCTGTTCGTCTGACATTGTTTCCCGTGTTTATAAGGCATACTCCTACATTGATACGCACTTGTGCAACGGGCGATAAATTCTTCTCGTTGCATAGTATCATAGGTTATTCACATTAAGTATTGTATCAACTTCCTCGCTGTAACCACTCTATCTGGAGATGGGGAGATAGAAACAACACAGAGATTTAAAATCAATCTCTCTGGCACATGATGCATGCTTAATGGATGATAAACCCTTGCAGCTCTTGAAGGAAGCTATTAGATTAAGACAAGAATCTGTCATCATACTATTTTCGCGAGTCACGGCTCTGTTCATTTTATTAATAAGGTTACTGATAATGCACGCTGTTCAACCTGTTACATCACCTCAACATCACCCATCACCCCAACCTCAACCCCAACCCCAATCTCCTCAAACTCGTCAACCCCGTCGTTCGACATCTCAAAACCAAATTCAACAGCGGCAGCAACAGCAAATTCGCGCCCTAACGATGGAAATAGGCATTAAATTAGCAACCCATCTCATTTTGTCTGGGGTGGCTGTCTCGGCTTTGTGGCAAATTGTCCCTAAATATCGGGCGAGTCAGGAAAAATTAAGCCAAATTCAGTCAGAAGTACAAATGACACAGCAGCGAGTGGATTATCAAAAAGCCAATTTTAGCCGCAATTTTGACCCACAACAAGCCCAGAGTATTATGCAGGAACATACAAATAAAGTCGCACCCGGACAACGACAAGTTGTTTGGCTAGAAGATATTGAAGTCGATGAGGCGAAAATTAGCCAAGCTTCTCAAACAAAATCCCAGCCTTAACCGCTTTGGAAACCTTACCGCCTATCAACAGGTGGATAGAAATTCACCAATAATACTGTACTGAGGGAGTAACAAAACGGCTAGAATATTGTCTAAATTAGATTCAGTCCTTGTTAAACCCTCAGATCATTCAACTTCTATTTATCAAAAACTCACTGTAGTTTGTAATGTGGTTTATCTCTTCACAAACCACTACTGAATTGCCATGTATAGCTATCAGATTAATTGATTCCTAGAAATCACTGTAATTACTGCGATATTTTTGACTTTCAATTGCCGTAATTTAACGGATACTTTTATATATTTCAAATGATAGGCTGGAACTGAAAAAGTTTTCTGCCATATTTTTGATGAAATTATTATTATTTATCAATTAACTCTCTTCTTATAGACTTTAATGTCTACTTTTTTTAATTGATTTAATTGAAAGTTTTAAACTTTACAGAATTCATGAAGAAAAAACTATCTTCTTCTGTCAATCAGGGGTTTACTTTTCTAGAAATTATTTTTACTATCGTGGTGATTGGTATTCTGATTGCCATTATTTCTCCATCTTGGTTAGGTTTTATTGCCCGGCAACAACTTCGGAGTTCTAATAATCAAATCTATTGGACAATGCAAAATGCTCGCAGTAAAGCCAGGGCAGAAAGGAGTAGTTGGCAAGCCACTTTTAGAATTAATTCTGCAAAAAATAGAATTCAATATGCGCTACATTCAGCAGAAATTATGCCGATTAGTTTATCAGAATCAATCTGGCAAGATTTACCGGATGGAATTGAAATTGATATAAATGAAAGTAGCTTAAAGGTTGATCCAATCACAAATAAAAAGAAAATGTCTTCAACAGGATATTATCGAGCGATGTTTAACCATAAAGGCTGTCCAGTTTCTAAAGCTGGTAATCAATGCACTAATATAAGTGGTCAAGGTAGAATAACAGTTAAACATAAACATCTAAAACACCAAAGACGATGCGTAATTATTTCTACTGTCATTGGTGCATTACGAACAGCAGAAGATGCATCAGAAGCCAGTAGCAATAATAAACGCTGTTCTCGAGATGATTAATATTAAAATCAGTTCACTCCTGAAGCGATAGAGCAGCATGACTTAATTTATGAAAAATTCTTCAATAATCACCCCTAAAATTTGGGGGTTGGGGGCAATATCGTTAAATCATGATTTCTGATTGCAATATCTATGCTATCTTATTCAATTGGAATAAAAATAAAATTAGATAACCCAAAAAATTTATGAGTACTGTAGATGATAAAACAGTTGTCCAAGAATATTTTAATTCAACCGGCTTTGACCGATGGCGACGAATATATGGTGATGGAGAAGTTAATAAAGTTCAGCTTGATATTCGTAAAGGACATCAGCAAACCATTGAACGAGTTCTAGAATGGTTAGAAGCTGATGGTAATCTGGCTAGTTTATCTATTTGTGATGCTGGGTGTGGTGTGGGGAGTTTAAGTATTCCTTTGGCTCAAGCAGGGGCTAAAGTGTATGGTAGTGATATTTCGGACAAAATGGTGACCGAAGCGGGGGAGCGCGCTGATGGAGTATTGGGAGATGCTCGTGATAATTTAACTTTAACCACTCAAGATTTAGAAACAATTCAAGGTAAATATCATACCGTCATCTGTTTAGATGTTTTGATTCATTATCCTCAGGCACAGGTTGCAGATATGATTGCTCACCTGAGTACGCTCGCAGAATCTCGAGTAATCTTAAGTTTTGCTCCAAAAACGCTATTTTTGACAATATTAAAGCAAATTGGTCAGTTATTCCCCGGCCCTAGCAAAACAACTCGCGCTTACCAACATCGAGAAGCCGATATCATTAAAATTTTTGAGCAAAACGGCTTCAAAATTGCTCGTAATACCATGACCAGTACGCGCTTTTACTTTTCTCGGCTGATTGAAGCCGTTCGCTAGTCAAGAAACTTGCTTCACGTAACTGAACCCTTTACAGTTTATAGTAGTATTTTTTAATCAATCATAGAGGTATCAGAGATGGCTGGTGAGATTTTAACAACTGGATTTCTTGCTTTTTCCTTAATTCTTGTCGGTTTGGGCGGCGGTTTCCTGCTGCTTAAACTTCAAGGCGGAGAATAGATAGTCATTAGTCATTGGTCATTGGTTGTTGCTTCTTCGGGAAAACCAGAGACAAAGTGCTACGGTATCGCTTGCTGATTTTTTCATCATTCTTTACTGTTCCCCATCCCCCAGATTCACAACTAATGACCCGTCACAAAGGAAAAATTACTAAAATTATGAAGTTTTGTTAAAAAATGAGACATTTTTTGATAAGATTTTAATTAAAGATTAAGCTTTTTAAAGTCCTAACTATTCATGACGTTATTAATTGTCGGTGCTACAGGCACGCTGGGAAGACAGGTCGCTCGTCGCGCCCTGGATGAAGGATATAAAGTTCGATGTATAGCAAGAAATTACAGGAAAGCAGCATTTCTGAAAGAATGGGGAGCTGAACTCGTCTGGGGTGACCTGTGCCAACCCGATAGTCTAAGCGCTGCATTAGAAGGAGTCACTGCGGTGATTGATGCGGCCACAGCCCGACCCACTGATAGTTTAAGTGCTAAAGATGTCGATTGGGAAGGTAAAGTCTCTTTAATCCAAGCCTGTGTGGCTGCCGGAATTGAACGGTATGTCTTCTTCTCATTCCTCGATGCTGAAAAATACTCCCAAGTTCCGTTACTTGAAATTAAACGCTGCACTGAACTATTTTTAGCAGAATCCGGCTTAAAATATACGATTCTCAAACCTTGTGGGTTTCTCCAAGGCTTAATTGGTCAATATGCAATTCCTATCTTAGACGGACAGTCTGTCTGGGTTCCTGGAGTCAGTTCTCCAGTGGCTTACATGGATACTCAAGATATTGCTAAATTTGCAGTACAAGCCTTATCTGTTCCCGAAACAGAAAATAAAGCTTTTCCTGTGGTGGGTTCTCGGGCTTGGACAGCGGATGAAATTATTCGACTTTGTGAGCGATATTCTGGTAAAGAGGCAAAAGTGACTCGCACTCCTACCCGAGTTCTGCGTTTTTTCAGTGGAGTTACTCGTTTCTTTCAGTGGACACTCAATATCTCAGAACGGTTAACTTTTGCTAAAGTGCTAGCCAGCGGTCAGCCTCTGAATGCTCCGATGGATGAAGTCTATGAAGTATTCGGACTTGACCCTAAAGAGATGACGACTCTAGAAGCTTATCTACAAGAGTACTTTAGTCGCATTACCAAAAAACTCAAAGAAATTGAGTACGAGCGAGAAAAACAAAAACAAAAGCAGCGCCGCAAGCGCAACCCCTCCAAAACTTCATAAGCTTTAACTTCAGAGACTGTAAGGGATCTGAAGCTATGGTAAAATTTAGGATATCTTAAATCTCACTAACCTAGGCTTAATCCTGTGGTATTAGGTGATGAGGAAGTGAGTCAATCAGAAGAATGTGAGTGTTTCGGCAACCCAAAGCATTTTTCAAGTGGTAGCTCCGGTTTAAATCGTGAGACTACACTGTAAATTTTTCAACCATTAAACAAGAGTTAAATTATTTCGCGTGCCCAAAGCTGGGATTATCTATAACGATACTAAACCTGTTGCCTGTAGAGCCACCGCTGAGTTAAAAGACAAACTACAAGCAAGTGGTTGGGAGGTGCATACCGCAACAGGAATAGGAGGAATACTGGGCTATTCTAGTCCGAACCGTCCGCTCTGTCATACACCCCTTGATCAGCTTGCACCTCCTGGATTTGATCCTGAGATGAAATTTGTGATCGTTCTCGGTGGAGATGGTACTGTTTTATCTGCGGCCCGTCAAATCGCTCCCCAAGGTATTCCCATGTTGACAATTAATACCGGTCATATGGGATTCTTGACAGAACTTTACTTAAATCAACTGCCATTGGCTTTTGAGAAGTTACTGGCAGGGGACTATATTCTCGAAGAGCGTACCATGCTTTCGGTTCAAGTCTATCAAAGCGATCAAGTCGCCTGGGAAGCTTTATCCCTCAATGAAATGGTGCTACACCGAGAAGCGATGACTTGTATGTGTCACTTTGAAGTACAAATTGGTCGCCATGCACCCGTTGATATCGCAGCCGATGGGGTGATTATTGCGACCCCAACCGGTTCAACTGCCTATTGTCTCTCAGCCGGGGGTGCTGTTGTGACTCCGGATGTGAGAGTATTACAACTTCTCCCCATCTGTCCCCATTCTTTGGCCTCTCGGGCATTAGTTTATAGCGATAGTGAACCGGTCACCATTTATCCTGTGGGTACAAATCAACTGGTGATGGTGGTTGATGGCAATGGGGGTTGTTATGTTTCCCCAGAAGATTATATCAAAGTGATGCGAGCCCCGAACCCCGCTCGTTTTATTCGTTTAGAAATGCCAGAATTTTTTCAGGTATTACGAGAAAAATTAGGCTGGGGACTGCCTCATATTGCCAAACCCACTTCTGTTGAATTGCCGTAAATTGGCATGATCGAGAGTTGGCAGTAGCAGGTGATAGGACGACGGGGTAACAGGGAAGAGTTGCTCTACAAACGACAAAAAAACGGATGACAAATGACGACAGACTCCTCTCAAACTGAATCTTTAGCATTCCAAATTATTCGTTTACTGCGTTGGGATAAACCCGCAGGGCGATTAATTTTAATGATTCCGGCATTATGGGCGCTATTTCTTGCCGCAAACGACTTACCGCCGCTCCCGTTAGTTGGCGTGATTATTTTAGGCAGTATTACCACCAGTGCCGCCGGATGTGTGATTAACGATCTTTGGGATCGCGATATCGATCCGCAGGTGGAACGGACTCAAACTCGTCCCATCGCCTCTCGGGCATTATCCATTCAGGTGGGAATTATTGTCTTTTTAATTGCTTTAGGATGTGCCGCTGGATTAGCGTTTTATTTGAACCGTTTGAGTTTTTTCCTCTGTATTGCTGCTGTCCCTGTGATTATCTGTTATCCCTTAGCAAAGCGGTTTTTTCCTATTCCTCAACTGGTATTGGCGATCGCCTGGGGATTTGCCGTTTTGATTAGTTGGAGTGCCGTCACGGGCAATTTAACCCTGGCTACAGGCTTGTTATGGGGAGCAACAGTCAGTTGGACATTGGGGTTTGATACGGTTTATGCCATGTCTGATCAAGAAGACGATCGCAAAATTGGGGTTAATTCCAGTGCATTATTCTTTGGAGATTATGCCGCTGAAGCGGTAATTGTGTTTTTTGCGATCGCGGCTGGGTTTTTAGCCTATTTAGCTGTATTCATCCCATTGCATCCTATTTTTTGGATCGCTTGGGCGATCGCAGTCATTGGCTGGTTACGACAATATTTTCAACTGAAACAATTAGAAATTCCTCGATCTATTTATAAACAGATTTTTGAGGAAAATGTCATACTCGGATTTATTTTGCTTGTGGGAATGATTCTCGGAAAGCTTTTATAGGTTTTTCTCAAAGCAACAGGCAAGACTCCTTGAGCATATGCTAATCCGAGTTATTCTCACTATCGTTCATTTGACTTAACATAAATTTAGCCTGTAAATTAACCACTTCTCGATAAGTTTCTACTGATTTCCTATCCCATAAATTGTGTCCGGCATCGAGTATCTGCAACTGAACTTTTTCGTCATTTTCTGCAAATTCCTTCAGTGCATGGGCATACTCAGGAAATAAGTTGAAAGGATCACCTAAGCTGACTAAAGTGAGGATGGGAGAGAGGGAGGGTCTAGAAGGATAGTCAAATTCAGGCGTAAACGTTTTGTAGGCTTCCCAACTGCGCTCATGTAAGGTCACACCTGGGGCATGGAGAAGTTCAGCCAAAACTTTAGCTTTATCCTCCAAATACTCAATCGTAAACCGAAACAGTTCGGGGTCAGGATGAGGCGGATTAACTGCAATTGCCCCAGCTAAATCATCATAATGTTGGGCATACAATATAGCAGCGATACCCCCTTGGCTACGTCCGGCAATAAACACGGGACGCTCAGGATAGAGGTGTGATAATACCAGATGGACATGGCGAATGACAGCCATCAAACCCTGCTCACTGGCAAATTCAAACGGGGCATCTGAACCCATACCGTTGAGGGGAAGATCTGTCGGAAACGAGGCAACCCGGAAGGTTTCGCCATTGGGCAATAATTGAGCGATCACACTTTTGTTGCTTTTGCGTCCTTGTCCACGGTTCTTACTTTTGCGGCCATGATAAGTGCCTGCAACATCACACAATGTCTCAGCAACAGAAAAAGTCGTTCCTGTACCCGGTAATAGAATTAAAATAGCACGATGAGTCTGATCGACTGCCTTGTTTGGCTCTAAAATCCCAGTGAAAGCCATCGGTAAATATAACTTTGTGAAAGGTAGCCTTTGTTTCTCTTCACTATTTCCACCCACTCGATGAACTAATTCTTGGCTTTCCTGAATCACATTCATCTCGAGCAATTCATGACGAGTGATCTGAGGAATATTCGCCAGTTTTTGGTTAATTTGTTCGAGTTTTTGCAGTTCTGAACTCATTATGATTTACGATTGAGTAGTACGACAAAGTTTGTAGGTTAGGAGATACATCGGGTCGTCATAAATTGGCATTACCCTAGAATCAATTACAGTCCATTCAGGTTGGTCGAGGACGGGCTGAAGTTGAGGCAAAAAGCTTTGACGTGCTGTGAATACTAAGAGCCCTTCAGACTCAATACAGTCTTGAAGTGTATTCAGTTCACCAGGCCCTGCATGGCTCTCGGCAAATACCCCTGTGGCAATGATGCCCTTAGCCTTTGGCAAGTTTCTGAAGGTTTCATCGCCAATACAACAGCAGACCAAAGAACGATACACACCTTTTGCCGCCGCTTTATTTAACATGGCAGGCGAGATATCCATCCCGATGATATCTTCAAATCCCAACTCAGCCAATGCCACCCCCACTAGACCTGTTCCTGCGCCAATATCAAGGACGATACCCTGCAAATCATCCATATATTCTGCTAGCATCACTGCTGCTGCGGTGGGAACAGGTTCCCAGACCTCCCCAACATCCGCATCATACTGACTGGCCCATTGATCGTAGTTGTGACGGAGCTGATCGACATTTTGACTGGAACAGATCCACTCTAACCACTCTTTGGGTTGTATTTTAGACATTTTTAATTAGACTGTTTGATACTCTAATTGGGGAGAGACGTGATTGATCGACTGACTGTTCTCAAGATAGTAACGACCAAAACGATTGGCAAGGAAATCATCTAAATTAATTTGCTCTTGTTTGAGGAAACCGCTTTGGGGTATTTTTCCGTGGAGATACAGATCTAAAACAGCACAAACAGAAGCCGCAGTGGTTACCTGGATAGCACTCCAGGTTTCTCCATGGAAATTGAGGGGATAAATCTTGCGAGTATCGCTGAGTTGTTTGAGTTGACCGTTGATCCAGCCCGTGACACTACAGAAGATGATAATCACATCTTGCTGAGTCATGGGAATCGCATTTTCCAAAATTTCTTCTAACAGTTCGCGGCGATCGCTCAGACGCAATTCTTGGGTTAAAAATTCCATTAAATGGTGATGACCGGGATAGCGTACGGTTTTGTAGTTCAGGGTACGCACCTGCCCTTGAAGGGTTTCACAGAGAGTGCCTAAGCCACCAGAGGTATTAAAGGCTTCGTAATTGATCCCATCTAAGGAGAAATGCTCTACCTCTTTTAAAGGAATTGCCTCAATTTTACGACCCTCTTGAATGGCATCACAAGGATTGCAATATTCGTTCACCAGACCTTTGGTAGACCAGGTGAGGTTATACATCATCATATTTGAGGGATATTGCGGCAGGGCACCAACGCGCATTTTAACCTCATCCAATTTCTCGAA
Organism: uncultured Lyngbya sp.; assembly: GCA_964434975.1. GTDB lineage: Bacteria > Cyanobacteriota > Cyanobacteriia > Cyanobacteriales > Microcoleaceae > JAAURB01. Next base: position 21,233 of record CAYSWY010000007.1, on the reverse strand, counting down.
ACTTTGACAAAGGTGATGAGCGAGAATACCAATAAAGCCGGGAGCTAGACCACATTGGGGGGCGAAGATCAAACCCTCAGCAGCGGTTGCAGCCACAGAACGAACAGTGCGGGTGGTTTCGATGTCTTCCGTCAGATCAAAATAGCTAACTCCCGTGATCGCTGCTGCACGGGCGATGCCTGAATTCATCTCATAGGGACAAGCCGAAATAACGCAGTCCTGACCTTCCAGTTTTTCTGTCAGTGCCGCTTCGTCAGTTACATCGATCACAAACGTATTCACGGGTACGACTGCCCTCAAGCGTTCTAAAGCGTCTAGATCGCGATCGCCAACCAGTACATCGTAATCGCCACTACCATGCAGAAGTTTAGCAATTGTTGCACCGATTTTTCCAGTTCCTAAGATCGTGACTTGATACATAACCTTGACTGTTCAAGCGTTCCATAAAGAATCTCGTCAACCCTACAATAATATTTTCTCAAAAGCAAATATTTGATATTCAGTAAACTCTCAATTGTATAACTCACAGGTACTCTAGAGAAAGTCTAATTAATGTAAACTCAGCAAACCTACTGCCATTTTGACGAGGGTCATTTAACAGGTAATGAGGATAACTGCCATCGCCTCTGTCCCCTCTCCTGAGTTTCCCACGACAAAAAGGCGACGCTACAGTAGGCTACAACAAGCTCACGCCTCAGGTAAACAAGGTCAATCTTCTTTCCTAGCCCTTCATTTCTTTTCTGTTTCCAGGCAATGACTCATCAAGCTGAAACCCCATTAACAATACGGGCTTCTGCTAAATCTCGAATCAAAGCAGATCGCGCCTGAATGTAATCTGTTAACAAATCTTTTTCCTTAGAATTAATATGAGATTCTATTTGTAGCCGCTTTAGAAGTAACTGGGCTAAATCTGCATCGTCAAGATTAATCAATAGAGAAGCCTGAGTGGCTTCAACTAATGACCAGAGTTTTCGTAACATCGCTGGTGTCATTTGACTTCCCTCCTCATGCTCATGATTCGTACGAGAAAGACCAAGATATAATCTACCTTCTCTTGATAGACTATCTGCCAAAGCTGAAATCTTCTTTTATCCCGAGTGAATGAAGAAAAACGCTCTTATTAGAAATCCTTCAACCTGACGGCAGGCTAGGCGTAATATTCATTCTCCTGATAGACGATCATGCTTCAGCAAAATCTTGTCAGTTTTATTTTTGTTTACATTAACGCTGTCCTTGAGTATAGCAATATCAAATAATGCCATCGCAATAATGTCACAACAAATACAAAATACGTGACTTTCAGTAACACAACTTGATAAGATGACTAACTTATGGCTTTCAGATTAACAGGCGCAGGAGTAATAACGCGAATGGCTGAAGGTATAACTCGAAAGTGAGCTGGGGTTGTCACTGTTAAATCACCATCGGTATTAATACTATAAGGTTTATGGGTATAAATATGAAACTCTGAACCCGATAATGTCCGACTTCCCACCTGTTTTCCATGTCTACCCGTCCACAAAGCGATTAATACCGTCAAGATTTGCCACCATTGTTTAATTTCTAAACTGCACAAATCTAAACGCTGGTCATTAATTGTTGCATCATGAGCAATTTTCATTCCTCCCCCATAGTATTGACCATTTCCAATCGCAATTTGTAAGGTTTTAACTCGTTTTACGCCCCCATCAAATTGAATTTCGGCATGAAAAGGACGAGCAGAACAAATGACTCGAATTGCGGTAATTCCATAAGCAAAAATTCCCCAACGACGCTTGGTTTCTTTAGTTAATTTGTCAGTAATATCAACACTTAAACCGAGACTGGCAACGTTAAAAAAATGTTTTCCATTCACCCAACCTAAATCAATAGATTGATCATATCCAGCGGCAATGACTCGGCAGGCTTCCGGTAATGCAATGGGAATTTTTAAAGTTCTGGCTAAATCATTGGCAGTCCCGAGTGGTAAAATCCCTAGGGGTAATTGAGTGCCAACCAACCCATCAACGGCTGCATTTAGTGTGCCATCGCCTCCTCCAACAATCACAAGTTCGACTTGATCTTTATATCGTTGAATTACATGGGTATAATCTTGTATATCTTCAGCAGATTCTTGAATCAAATTTAAGCCCAATGTTTGTAGATAATCTAATGCTTTCGATAACTTTTGATGAACTTGACGGGCATGAGGATTCACTAATACTAAGGCTGTTTTCTTAGAATAATATTGAACCTGATCAGACAAATGACTAGACTGATGATTAATCATAAACAATGATGGGTTTGATTAAATTTGTTTATATCAGAGAGTAGTAATATTTATTAATTTTAAATATCATCCTATAATTTATTTTAGCCAATGGATGAATTAGTTTTGTGACGAATGATGAATCACCCATTTCCATAAAGGATGACTACTTCCTTGTTGACGAATTTGCCGGACTTGTTGTTCTAAACGGGTTTGATATTGAGGCGGAAAACCCATCAGAATATTACGGCTTTGCCAAACTAACACAGCCGTGGTTAAACCGATACATAAACTTAAACCGACAGTAGCGAGGCGATGATGAGCGAGTCCATAGCGAACAGAAGTCCAAGTAAAATGCGATCGCCATAAAGCAATTTCGGGTTGTAACTGTCGCAAACTGAGGGGCGCAACTGTGATCCAGAGTAATATTACCACTACCCAACGGCCCCATACAATCAGCCGATGTAGTCTCTGAATTTCAGTCTTATTTGTCATTCCTCATTGCCTGGAAGTGGTGAGTCGGTATTGATCCTCTCGATCAAACCTTATCGTATAAATTGAGATTCCTGCTTCATAGACGCTTCACTGCGGCAACTTATTGACCAGCCACCAGATGCGCTTAGTGTCTTCACAGGTATGATTAGCATGAGGTTATTATAGCGTTAATGGTCAATTATGGAAAGTGCTTTATACAATATTTTGCATTGTTTGTAGAGCATCCACTCTCATCGACTCGGAGTTATCAAATACAGAAAAAGTATAGAAATTGTGAGATATTGTGTTACTTCTAACAGAGATTCTAAAATATATTAGAACAGGGGAAATATGAGTCGATTGATTTCTATTAATCAGAGAGTTTTGCTAGGATGAGAGTTCGCTTTAACAGGAGGGGTTAGTCTGGTTTTATGGCGTTCTGATATAAATTGTTCAGGATCAATTCCATCAAATGTAGGCGGTATCCAAACTCGGATGACGAGTAATGCGCCCAAAACTAACAGAAAAACACAAGCCACTAAAACCTGAACCCAGGGCGTTTCTAAAACACCACGGACAATAATTTCACGCAGAACAGAAACAATTGAAACTTCAACCGCAACCCCAATAGAAACTCGACGCTCTTGTAAATATATAATTAATAGACGAAATAATTCAACTAAAATTAACAGAAATAAAATATCTGATGTTACGGGTTGAAATTCTAAAGGTGGAAGTAAGGATAATACCATTTCCCGTAATTGCAGGATCATAAAGCTGAACAGTCCAATGCACAAGCAAATGATAATAAAATCTTGTACTGTTTCTAATAGCCGAATGACTTGATTACTATTGAGTACACCATACCAACGGATAGATGAGGATTGATTCTTGTTCATGGATCATACTTTGATGAGTGGATAAGCTGAGCAAATAGAGGAATATTTACAACTTTGATCAATACAGATTACAAATAGCAGTGTACATTTTCGTTACACTCATCCGCTAAATAAGATAGTGCGCGAAACCGCAAATAAACGATTTCTTCATACAAAGGATTCAATTTACACATGGGGGGAATATGAATATTAATCCGACCAAACAGAGTAAAATTTCGTTCAAAAGGACATTGTGAAGGAACTGTTTTACAGATGAAATGAGCCAGTTCTGCGTTACGAATATCTAATTCATTTAACCATTGGCGAACCGGATTTAATCCATTGGTTAAAGGATTTCTAAAATTGATTAAAGCATTAAAGGGTTGGTTATTTGTTTCGACTGAGTTAAACATGGCTATATCAAAATCTAAGTTATTGCTTGTTGTCTCCTAGTCTAACAATAACTTTTAAATATAGGAAGGTAAAAAACATATAAAAAATATTTATCTTTTATAATTTCTGCTTAACTCGTCCGTTAGGCATAGGTAAATACACTCTTATTCTGGATTTTGCATGGGGGGTGGAGAGTCTGTGGGTAGGGGAGTTGAGGAAGAAGTAGACCGCGATCGCCACCAAGCCAGTAAAGTACTAGCAATAAAGATACTGGAGTATGCCCCGGCAATAAAGCCGATAATTAAGGCTAAAGCGAAGAATTTCAGGGTATCACCGCCGAATATAAAAATTCCCAGTAACGGCAGCAGTGTGGTCAAGGTGGTATTAATTGAACGGGTTAACGTTTGACTAACCGCACTATCTACAACCTGATTAATCGACATTTCCGGATTCTTTTTCAAGACTTCCCGCACTCGGTCATAAATGACAACGGTATCATTGACAGAAAATCCGATAATAGTCAGAAGTGCCACGAGGAATAAACTATCAACTTCTATTCCTAAGACTAATCCTAAAATTGAAAAGACACCCAGGGTGACTAATACATCGTGAAATAGGGCAACAAAGGCAAAAACAGCGTAATCAAATTGGAAGCGAAACGTTAGATAAATTGTAATGCCGGCAAACGCAACCAATAAGGCTTTTAAGCCAGAAATAAAGATTTGCCGACCTAAAGTAGGGCCGACTGTGTCAATTTGAGTCGCTTCTGGATCAAATACACCAATGACCTGGCTTAACGCATTTTGCAGTTGACTGCGGGCTTCTACATCGAGACTTTGAGTCCGAATTGAGACAATTTGTTTATCTTGTTGCAGGGGATCTTTATCGAGGCGTTGAATAGAACTATTGGCTAAACCTTGATCGGCTAAAACCTGGCGCACATCTGTTAGTTCAATTGGGCCAGTACAATTGTCTGTGACACTACAATCAAGTTCAAGCTGGAGACGAGTACCCCCGATAAAATCTAAACCGGGACGAATTGGGGCCGCAATATCCGGACGAGTCCAGGAAATCCCCATGGCAATTAACCCGGCAAGAATGATCACACCGGAAATGATCCACCAAAGCGATCGCTGTTTGATAACACTAAACTTCAACATTTTCAATCACTAAATTAAAACAGTAACAATCAGATCAATAATTATGTGTCGAGTTTGGGATTGTTTGTGACTAAGTTGGGGCAGAATAAATCCGGCTTGCGGAGTTCGGAGAAAGTAATGGCAGTAAACATTAAGGTTCGGCTACAGGTGACTGCTGTAAACATACTCACCGCGACTCCTAATCCTAAGGTTAAGGCAAACCCTTTAACCAGTCCTGTTCCGAGCCAGAATAAAGCAATACAAGCAATTCCAGTGGTCAGGTTACCATCCAGAATACTGCCAAACGCCCGATAAAATCCGGACTCTACAGAACGATACAAGGTTTTTCCGGCCCGTAATTCTTCGCGAGTCCGTTCAAAAATCAGTACATTCGCATCCACTGCCATCCCAATACTAAGAATAAATCCAGCAATTCCCGGTAAGGTTAAAGTTACGCCCAATAAATCATACAGTGCCAACGTCAATACGGTGTAAACCAACAGGGCAATATTGGCGATCGCACCGGGTAGACGATAGTAAAGCACCATAAACAGTAAGACAAGAATTAAACCGCCCAAAGCCGCATAGACACTGCGTTGAATACTATCTCGTCCTAAGGTCGCCCCAACAGTACGATTTTCCACAATTTCTACTGGAACCGGTAATGCCCCCCCGCGTAATTGTACTGCTAAATCGCTAGCAGCTTGAGCCGTAAACTGTCCGGTAATAATCGCGTTACCCCCTGTAATTCCCGTTTCGGCAAAATCCACCGGGACTGTGGGATAACTAATAATTTCTTTATCTAAGAAAATCCCAATGGTTCGGCCTGTTCCTGCTAAATTTTTAGTTAGTTCAGCAAATTTATCACCGCCTTCGGAACTGAAGCGTAAAGCAATATTCCAGTTATTCCCCCCGGCCGGTTCTGGCAAGGCATCCCGTAAATCTTGACCTTTGAGGGTGGGACTATTATATAGATCGGCGATCGCTTGATTGGTTTCTGCGATATCTTGCAGGCTTTTAGCGACTGCATCAGTTTGATTTTCTGCTTTTAACTGTTCTAACTCTAGTTCTAGCAGACGTTTGGCTTGAGTTTGAGCCTGTAATTCTATTTCTGTCCCTGGTTTTTGTTCACGAAAATCCAATTGTGCCGTTCCGCCTAAAACCCGTTCTGCTTGTTCTGGATCACTGACACCGGGAAGTTGGACTAAAATCTGATCTTGCCCCACCGTCTGCACCACAGACTCTGAAACACCTAAGCCATTGACACGCTTTTCAATCACCTGTTGAACGGCTTCTAAGACTCGTTCATCAATAGTGGGAACTGCCTCTGAGGTTTGTAATTGTATCGTCAGTTGGGAACCGCCTCGTAAATCTAATCCCAGTCTCATCGGGATATTGGCTAAAATTGTTAACGAAGCAATCACCAAAACAATAATTAAAATCAGTAAAGAGCGCTGTTTTCGCATAGTGTGTCAGTCTAAAATGACTCGTGAAGGTCAAGAACAGACTTCTATTATCGACGAAGAGGGGATCAATTGACAATTTTGTTACTTATGACTTGTTATGGGTCATGGGTTGTTGATGATCTCTTGCGTATAGAAGGTGCGTCACTGACACACCCTACCTACACTACGGCGAAGTCTATTACTGATTTGAAAGTTGTCTTTCTACTTCTGCGATCGCAGCTTGATGTTCATCTTCTGTGCGGCTAAAAATGTGTGTGCCATCATAACGTGCCATAAAATAGAGATATTCCGTCGCTTCAGGATTTAAGGTGGCCTCTAAACTCGCTACCCCAGGACTAGCAATGGGTGTGGGAGGGAGTCCGGCATTGAGATAAGTATTGTAAGGAGACGGCGTTTCGACTTGTTTAAAGGTTAAGGGTTGATCAACAGTTTGTCGAATACCGAGAGCATATTCTACCGTTGGATCTGCCGCTAAAGGAATACCTTGATCTAAACGGTTATGAAACACCCCAGAAATTGTATTTCTTTCTTCGGATACAACTGCTTCTTTCTCGACAATACTGGCTAAGGTGACCCATTCATGTAAATCTAGGTCAGTTTGTCCTTGTTGCTGCTGATAAACAGGTAAGGCGACCTGTTCAAACTGAGTTAACATTTGGCGCATCACCCCTTCTGGAGTGATTTGTTCTGCCACCACTTTATAGGTATCTGGATATAAATATCCTTCTAGCAAAGGCAGTCCTTCCGGTAACCAGGGATATTCGTCTTGGGGAATTACCGCCACAGTTTGTAAGAATTCCTCTGCCGAAAAGAAGCCTTGATCTTCAAAATATTCTGCCATTTGCTGGAGTGACCATCCTTCTGGGATGGTATAACTCAGTTGCATTACCTCTCCATTCCAGATGGTATCTGCCACTTCTGATAAGGGGTCTGCGGGGGAAAGTTGATAAGTTCCGGCTTTAAACTCTCCTTGCTTGTCTTGAAACGTTAACCATCGCGCCCAGAGTCGCCAAGCCGTGGAAGATCGAATGAGACCCGCTGCTTCGAGATCTTGGCCAATTTGTTGGCTAGAGGTTCCGGAAGGAATGGTAATTTGCACCGCTGAACTGTTATCTTCTGTGTCTGTAATAGAATCAGCAGCGGGGGCTGAACTGACCCAACTCCACCAAGACCATCCCTGCCATCCTGCAAAAATCAGGGCAGCGGGTAGAAGTAAAAAGTAAAATAATTGTTTAGAAATCCGTCCCATCTCAGATGCTCAATTTGCTGTGGGTTGCTGCAAGAATTGTCCCATGTTTAAGCCATATCATCAAAGAGTTGATCTTCAATCATGGGCAGCAATGGTTCAATTTGTTGTAATTCCTCTGGTGAAAGCAGTTGAGGTTCTCCGTGTTGATCGACACGGGCTAAAATCAAGAAGGGATCGAGGGGAATATAAACGCCGTATTCTTGTTCTTGATGATAAAAGCTAGCTAGCCAAACTAACTCTTCGTATTCTTCTGTTTCACCGTCGTTCTCATCGGCGGTCACAGACTGCAGGTCTTCTTCCGATAGTTCTGGCAGTTCTCCTGAGACGGTTAAAGTAATCGTACTGTGATGTAAGGTTAAATTCTGTTCTGCCAGTACGGCTTTGGCAATGGGAAAAACAGCCTCCAGTTCGCTGTCCGACTCGACTGGAATGGCGGCTTCATCGTCATCTACTGACCCATCTGGCCAGGTGAGAATCACCACAGGCTGGTCAACACAAACCAACAGCAAATATTCTTGCTGATCAACTTCTAAGGTAGACTGTACAACACATTTGAGAGATTGGCCTTTTTCATCCGTAATTGTGATGGATGCTTCAGGCCGTTCACCATTCTCTTGAGATGGTTGAGAGGAAAAGCTCATAAAATCTAGACTTTGCTGGAACCCTAGCTAATCTTACTGGAGAATGGGACAACTTGGATCGATTTCGGCGAGGGATATTGCAAAAATTGAATTGAATTGCTGCAATTTACTCATATCATGGTCAACAAAGCGTCAGTTATTGCTAAATTGTCAGGTGATTTTAGCGATCAACAGTTTGTCGCTGCTGATCTAGCCATTGTTGTAAGATTATAGCGGCGGCCTTACGATCAATTAATTCTTTATTGCGAGATGGGGAGATATTTTGTGCCACCATCATTTGTTCGGCAGTAAATGAGGTTAAGCGCTCATCGACAAATTCTAAAGGTAAATTGAGCGCTTTTGCTAAACGTTTGGCATATTTTTTAACTCGTTTAGCTTGGCTGCCTACAGTTCCGTTCATCGAATAAGGCAAACCCACCACTAACCGTTGTACTTGCCGCGACTCAATCAATGCTTGGAATTGAGCCACATCCTGCTGGAATGGGCCTCGCTTTAGAGTTGTCAGACCCGTCGCAATTAAGCCTGTACCATCACAACCCGCGATACCAATCCGTTTGTTACCAACATCAAGTCCTAATACAGAGATCAATTGATTTGTTCTTTGTTCTTTATCATTTTTTGAGGGAAGAGGGAATAGGGAATAGGAAATAGGCAAGTAGGCACTCTTGTAAGTAGGCAATAGCTATGAAACTCATCAAAAATCCCGTACAGACGTTACATGTCAATCTCTACGGCTGACTCCTGGCTTGCAGACTCCTGACTTGCAGACTTCTAACTTCTATCTCCCTATCTTTCTCTATCTAATCTTCCGATAAGTTATCATGACCCGATTGAAAGCTATCCATTTCGTCGGCTTCAGTAAATTCTGATACACCGTGAGAGGAACTTTTCAAGGTATCTGATCCTTTTGGCTTACCTTTACCTGACTGGGGGTTCATGGGGCCAAGCCAGGACATTCGACCGGGAACGGGTTTACGGGCAGGTTGTAAACTTTGCAACACATCAGAGAGTTGGAGTCCATCGAGAGATAATTTAGACTCGCGTAATTTATGCCATACCGAACGCGACATTAATAGGGTATGTTCGACTCGAGTTGCACCAATTTTTTCTAGATAAGCTTCTCGTTCAGGTTGATAGTCCGCAGAAGCCAGTCTCAAGGCTTGAGTGGGGAAGGCTTGGGCGAGGTGTGCCATTTGAGACAATAACTCAGGATACAGCCAAGTATAAGCTGGATGAACGGTTAATTCTGCGATATGAGATTGTTCTCCTTGCTTGGACAGTTGCATTTGAAAATAGCCAATTGCAGCTTTGCGTTGGGGTTCAAACACATAACCGCTAACTTGTTCTTGGCGACTATACCAATATTTGAAGCCATCCCAGACTGATTTTAAAACACTGGTTTTGAAGTCGGACACATGGCGGTCAAAGACTTGCCGTAGCAGAGGCGGCATTGAGACAGTATCTAATTGATACAATAGTTGGGCATCGGAATTACTCACGGGTAAAAGATTGGGTAAGTCCGGTGGGGTGGCGGTGAGTTGTTCTAATAGTTGGGGTTCAACTGACCAATAAGTGGTATGGGCTAAGGGTTGAAATCCATTTTGACGATACAATGCCAAGTGAGTTTTATCATTGACATCAACTTCTAAAACCCAAGTTCTGGCTTCCCAAATGGTTTCAAAACAATGTCGTAATAGTTGTGACCCAATTCGAGCAGAGTCGCAAGCGGGATTGACTGCGATATGATTAACGCGCCAGGTGCTACGAGTCTGATTAAATGGGGCAACTTGGATAATACCCTGAACTTCTCCTTTTTGTTCTGCAACATAAGCATTAAAGAGATGCTGGCAGGGGTTAGGAAATAAGCTAACAAATTTGAGTACACCATACCAACGACGAAGCTGTTGTAAGAGTTGAGTGGTTCGTTGTTGAGAGGCTTCATCCTCGAAGCTACTTGAACTTAAAAACAGTTGCTCAATTTCATCTAAGTCCCGATACTGAAAGGGACGAATTGTAATTTGTTCTTGATTTTGAGGAATAAATAAAGTCATATTTTGTTAAAGGGTAAATTTATTTAAGTTCATAGATACAGCGCGATCGCACACTCTTGTAATCGGGGAAGAACGCAACGGGGAACAGGGAACGGGGAACGGGGATTAAGTTGGCTTTCCGCGCCTCCTGAATTCTGTACAGACGTTACATGTAACGTCTCTACTGTCTCGCAGACTTCTGCCCTCTGCCCACCGATAGCCATTAATATAATGGACTGATATTTAAATAAATGAGTTCACATATCTATTTTCTATTTAATTAATACTGGGTAAAATTCAGTTATCCTTAACATCGATTCACCTCAGCTTTTAAATCACTGAGAAATTCAAGATGTTATGTTGCAGTCGGTCGAATTAAGACCACAGGGGTTTGCTCATCTGCATTTCCTGCCGGATTACTCCGTAAGCTTTGCTCTAAAATAGTCGGAGACACATCAGAGGTCGCTGCTAATATTTTAACGGCTTTTAAATCATTTACGTCTACAATCGCCGCACCAAGTCCTGTTTCTTGCTGAATTCGTTCAACTATTTGCTGAGGTTGCTGAGGCCCGAGGACAATAAACTGATCGTAAGGAGGCAACGTACCCGTTACATCATCAATTAATCGGGCTTGTTCTCCGGCTAACTGATAGAATATACCTCCCTGTTTAAATAGTTTAGCGATCGCACCCCCCATAAAGGCAAGAAATACACGAATGGGCCCCACGACATCCACTAAGGCTTGCAGTCCACAGGCGGTAGCTAAGCTGGAAGTGGGTAAAAAGAAATAACAAATTCGTTTTGCCACCCAACCCGGTTGAATGTCACTAGGATGACGAAACCGTTGTTGCATCAAAGCTAGGGGAGTTTCTCCGAGTGTCACAATATCTCCCGGTTGAGCGTGGGGTTTAACGTAGCGTTTAATCACCTCAACTGGGTCATCGAGATGGGTGAGTAAATGGGTACGGATGGGGAAAACGGTTGATACATCAGTGTTGCGGGAATTGGGCGCTAAATTGGCATCTGGATATCGTAATGCCATAATGGCGTGAGTGGTTTTCGGAATGCGTCCACCGGGGCCGTAGGTGATGTAGTGAACTTTGACCCAAGCGGACTTTAATTCGGTTAAATCTTGTCCTTGAATTTCTACCCGGACTTTGAGTTTTGTTTTGTCGCGGCTTTTAATAATATAAGCAAACCAGTAATGATCTGCTCGAGTGGGTGCGTCTGCATGGGCGGAAATGATTTGGGTTTTCCACTCAACCCCCTCTAAACTACTACCTGAGAGGAGTTTAACTTCAGCATTAATCTCTGGAACCATAATTTCTAAGCGGTTTGTCTGGTTCAACAGCTCGAGTTCCCCGACTAAAATATAATGCTGTGGATTATCCAAGTCGAGATCCCATTCTCCTGAGGTCAAGATTAAATCATTTCCCGGACGACGGCGGTACTGAATTTCTACAGCCAGTACAACCCCACTCAACAACAGCAGAATTAATCCAACTCCAACGCCTAGACTTGTGACAATCACGCCCGTTCCCTTATCCGTAAACTACATTCAAACAGCTTCAGTTAAGCTTGCATGTAGTCTATTATTCCAGAAGTTGCCCTTTTCGACTGCTGAGATCTCGATGACTTTGATAAATTTTCTACTTACCATACTTTTTCATAATCGTCTATACTTTGTAAAGCAAAATTAAAATTGTAAACGGACAAAGCCCAGTTTATTAATAAAAATTATTATTTTGTCCATTCAATCATCGATAGTCTAGACGTTACCCGTTTAGCGATCGCCTTGTCCAATCAGCCTCAGAACTAATATTTGAGTCTGTTTTCTCCCGATTTTACTCAGAATATTCGATAGTCAACGGTTGTTGATTATGACATAAAGATTTGTAAACTAAAAGGGAGTGCAAATTGCACTTTAGATTTTTCTAGGAATTCCATGAAGCAACTTGTTATCACAGAGCGCATTTGCCTAACGGCTCATATTGTATCAACCTTGTTTGGATTAGCAGGATTATTGATAGTTTTACCTAATCCGGACATCATTGCTAACCTACCGACCTTTGGACAGACTGTATTTCAATGGAGTATGGCAACAGGAGGTGTGGGTTACATTGTATTTGGCGCAGCAACAATGATTCTGTATGGCAGTCGAACATTAGGAGTGGGGAAAACGTTAAGTTTTTTCATTCCTGCGGTGGGTTTATCCTTATGTAGTGAACTATTAGGGACCAGTACAGGTTTTCCCTTTGGTCAATATTACTATTTAAGTGGCTTAGGTTATAAAATTGCTGGGTTAGTTCCATTCACAATTCCTTTGTCCTGGTTTTATATGGGCTTAAGCTGCTATTTGTTAGCCCGTTGCGGATTAAATGTTGTCATTAAACGGGGTTGGTGGCGGCATCTACTGGCTTTAGTGATGGCATCTGTGCTGCTAACAGCTTGGGATTTAGTTCTCGATCCGGCGATGAGTCAAGCGCCTGTACCCTTTTGGCAATTTGATGAAGTCGGTGAATTTTTTGGTATGCCTTACCGTAACTTAACGGGTTGGTTGGGAACCGGTTTGATCTTCATGGGAGTGGCTGCTATTGCGTGGAGAAAAACGCCTATTGCACTGTCTCGGCCGCAGTTGACTGTTCCTTTATTGGTTTACTTAGTTAACTTTTTATTTGGAGCAGTGATTACAATTGTGTCATTAGATCCGAGATTTATATTGCCTGTGGGTTTAAGTATATTGTTCGGGGTAATTCCTGCCGCTGTATTTTGGTGGACGGCTAAACGTCCTCAAGAAATGGTAGAAGATCTGTTACAAACCACAATCTCTTCACAAGCTGAGGAAAATGATCAATTAAATCCCACAGTGGAAATGCAAAGCTAATGAACTGGATTAAATTGATCAGAGTAATACATCGAGTTAGTGTGTTTTCAGCGCAAAACGATTTTGAACTGAGTTCTAAGTTTAGATAAAAATCTGACATTATGTTAAAGATAATATGACTTAGCTTCATTATTATTTAACCTGAATGATTACTCTTGGTTTAAACAAGATTCATTAGCTCACTAAGGGCTCTTCTAACTCTGCTATAAGCAGGTGATGGGGGAGCTTTTTTATTGCGATCAAATTTACAGATAGACGAACCTATTACTATAGATATAACTGCCTAAGCTGATAGGCTGACTCAATATGTCTGGAGATAGATACCGTACAATTCAATACAGATTCTGAGTCAAACTGTGGTATATTAAATTATTAGTTATTATATTCATTAAATTATTAGCCCGTTATTCACAATAGATTTTAGCCTCAAACAGATGGCATCAGTCAGGATGCTAAACTTTTTTAAGTGTAAAGATATATTAAAGTCTATTCCGTCTGCACTAGGGTATGATCAATCACGCTGTTAGTCCCCAGTCAAAGATGCCTTTAACGATCCTGGTTGTTGATGATGATTTAGGGACTCGCCTCTCCATCGGTGATTACCTAGAAATGTCCGGTTATATGGTGATCTCCGCCAAAGATGGTCGAGAAGCACTCAAGCAAGTCGATGAATATAAACCGCATTTAATTGTGACAGATATTGCAATGCCTGAGATGAATGGTTACGAACTCATTCGTCAGGTTAGAACCCGTCCAGCATTTCGCTTGTTACCCGTGATTTTTTTGACGGCTCATACCAGTGTAGAAGAACGAATTAAAGGCTATCAAATTGGCTGCGATAATTATCTACCCAAACCTTTTGAACTGGAAGAATTGGGAGCCGTTATTCGCGCTTTACTGGAGCGATCGCAGTTAATTGAAGCCGAATGGCGATCGCGTCTAGAATCAACCCCTATCCACACAACGGAACATTCCCCCTCATCTACCACTTATACCCCCAGTCAAATTAAAATTAAATTAACCCTGAGAGAACAACAGGTTTTAGAGCAAATTATCGAAGGTTTATCTAATGCTCAGATTGGTGAACAGTTACATTTAAGTCCTCGTACCATCGAAAAATATGTCAGTAGTTTATTGCGAAAAACAGAAACCAGTAATAGAGCAGAATTAGTTCGCTTTGCATTACAAAATCATCTGCGTTGATCAGGGTTGCAACAACACTCGTCCGATACCCACAGACCACACCAGACTCAGCAGCAATACAATGATTCCTAAGGGTGGGATCAAACTAACTATTCCCATGGCTAAGCCTAAATAACATAAGGCACGAGGTAGCCGCTGACTCTTGAGTGCCGTCCAACTCACCAATAAACACCACAAACCATCTAGGATGATCGCTGCCACTGCTAAGAGACCAATCATGGAATTGAGTTGATTGCCATCCAAGGATAAGGATGTCGCTGGGTGATCATTAGCCGCTTGGGAAATCCCATACAAACTCAGTGCAGCATTACCAACCAAACAGAAAACTGAGCAAAAGCCAAATCCAGTTGCAATTGAGAGTAAGGTTGAAGCGTTGGGACGCAAATAGGTTGCCAGTGCCAGAATCAGCACAGTTGAAGTTGCTACCGAAATCAACTTTAATCCGTCTTGCAGTACCAATGGGGTCGGGTTGTCGATAGCCAATTCTACCAATTTACTGGGATCAGCCATGGTCGGAATGCCAATCAGCAAAATCGCTACAGCCAATGAGCGCGATCGCCACGACGACATTAATCAACGCAGCGATACCACCGAGTTTTAGAAGGTGAGGCATAATCCGTCTTGCTTCTACTGGATTGAGTGCAGTGTTTCAGCAATTACTAAAATAGGGATTAGAATTATAGTAAACAATCCAGCAAAAGTTATATCAGGCGAATTCAGTCGAATCAGGGTGATGAAGTATTCCTGACCAGTCCGCTTGAGGTTGGAAGTTGAGAGTGGCTTGCAGTTTTAAGCGATTTAAATGGGTACTCTATCTAATACCAGACTTTATAGAGACGACGATGAGTATTAAGAAGAAAAAAAATCGATTTCCAGATTCCCCACAAATTAGTAAGTTATTACTAATCTTAACCGGAGTATTATTTGCCGCTTATATTGTTTATCCCCGTCGTCCACCGTCGCGGATTCCCTACAGTATTTTTATTCAACAATTAGAAAATGATCAAGTGGCGGGGGTACAAATTGGAGATAATGAAATTCGCTATCGCCTCAAAGGAGAAGAACAAGGAGAATTAGGGCCGCTATTAACAACCACACCGATTTTTGATCCCGAATTAGCGAATCGTTTGGAAGATAAAGATGTCGTTTTCCAAGCAGAAACCCCAACTCAACAAAATGGTTTAAATGTTTTACTCAGTTGGGTAATTCCGCCAATTATTTTAGTCTTTGCCTTACGTTTTTTCATGAACAAAGGCCCGGAAGGCGCATTGTCAATTCGTCAGAGTAAAGCAAAGGTTTATGTTGAGGGAGAATCAGAGAAAATTACTTTTGATAATGTGGCTGGAGTGGAAGAAGCCAAAACAGAACTTGCAGAAATTGTAGACTTTCTTAAAAATCCAGATCGCTATACTAAAATTGGTGCCAGAATTCCCAAAGGTGTATTGTTAGTCGGGCCTCCTGGAACGGGTAAAACGTTAATGGCAAAAGCCGTTGCTGGAGAAGCAAAAGTTCCCTTTTTTAGTATTTCTGCATCTGAGTTTGTCGAACTATTTGTGGGTACAGGTGCAGCACGAGTTCGTGATTTATTTGAACAGGCAAAAAAGAAGGCTCCTTGTATTATTTTTATTGATGAACTCGATGCCATTGGTAAGTCAAGAAGTAGTGGCGGCATGGCAAGTGGGGGGAATGATGAAAGAGAACAAACTTTAAATCAGTTACTGACAGAAATGGATGGGTTTGGTGTAGGGGATGAAACGGTGATTGTTTTGGCTGCAACCAACCGCCCAGAAGCGTTAGACGCGGCGTTATTACGTCCAGGACGGTTTGATCGACAGGTGTTAGTAGACCGTCCAGATTTAGCCGGACGCAAGGCAATTTTAGATATTTATGCTAAAAAAGTTCAGCTTGGAAATGATATTAATTTACAGGATATTGCGACTCAAACACCGGGGTTTGGCGGGGCAGATTTAGCCAATTTAGTCAATGAAGCGGCGTTACTGGCAGCTAGAAATCATCGTGATAAAATAGCCCAGGAAGACTTTAAAGAAGCGATAGAACGGGTGGTGGCTGGGTTAGAAAAGAAAAGCCGTGTTTTGAGTGATAAAGAGAAGAAAATTGTCGCTTATCATGAGGTGGGTCATGCCATTGTAGGGGCGTTGATGCCGGGTCTGGGAAAAGTTGCTAAAATCTCGATTGTGCCACGGGGAATGAGTGCGTTAGGGTATACATTAAAGTTACCCACAGAAGATCGTTTTTTAATGGATGAAGTGGAATTTAAACAACAAATTACTACGCTTTTAGGGGGTCGCGCTGCGGAAGAAATTATCTTTAATAAAGTGACAAATGGTGCTTCTGATGACTTACAACGGGCAACACAGTTAGCGGAAAAAATGGTAACGACTTATGGCATGAGTAAAACATTAGGGCCGTTAGCTTACAATCAAGCCAGTCAAGCCAGTTTCCTGGGAAATAGTGGCGGAAATACCAGACGGTTAATGAGTGAAAAAACGGCTGAAGCGATTGATCAAGAAGTTCGAGAAATCATTGAAAGTGCTCATCAAATCGCGCTTGATATTCTCAATGAAAATAAGCAATTATTGGATAAAGTGGCTTTAGAACTATTAGCAACTGAGGTAATTGAAGGAGAAGAATTACAAAAACTATTGGATTTAGTTCAACCTATTAATTTAGATAAAGTTTGATCAAAACGGGTTAGGAGATCTGTTTTTAAAAACCGCTCTTAACCCACTGCACAATTCAACCTTTTGAGAATTTGGAATAGGTTAATTTTAGACAGAATTGGGGGGTGGCTTCAAAGTCTCTACAGTTAATGGCATCTTCTGTTAAGGCTTGAGAGGGAGAAATGGTGCATTTGAGACGATAATCTCCGGTAAAATAAGCACAACGACTACAGGGAATTTGATGGAGTTGCTGTAAATGTTTGACACCTTTTCGGAAAGTTTTGAGTAACATTCCAATACTTCCTACCACTAATGTGATCGCAAATAGAGAATAAAAGGGACGAGTAACAACAGCGGCAATTTGTAAGAGATAAAAATGATTGACTGGCATAGTTTTTCTCAGTTTGGGTGAATCATTAGAAATCAATGAATAGACTTCTTTGATAAGTCGTGAACGGGGAACAGTTAGAAAGAATAGAGACAAAAAGTACATCAAGGGAATTGCTTTTTGACTTTATATTTAATGTCTCTATAAAATAGTGATTTGAGGCTTTTAATATTTTGATTAACCTAACTCAGCATCTAATTTTATAGCGTAAAATGCGCTATAAATTAATTCATTCTTGATAGAGATAAACTTTGAATATTCGGTTCAAGTGTTGCCCAAAATTGAGTAATTTCTGCTTTGACATCTTGAGGATAAAAGTGGTGGAAAAAGTGATTTCCTTTAGGAAACCAACAAAGGCGATCGCCGGGATTAAAAAAGTTACGCCATTCTTCAAATTCATAGTGAGTAATCACATGATCGGTTTGAGAAGCACAAATCATCAGCGGCACAGGAACACCGCCTGGACAAATACTAATGCGTTGATACAAAGAATGCAGCGAAAAAGATTCTACTAGGTCTTTTTCTAATAGTTTAATAATTGCGTTTTGGGTATTCTCTGATTTACAAGGAAAAAGATGACAAACCATATTTTGTAAAATCTCTTGATAGCAACCAAATAATAATTGACGCTGTACATAATAATGAGATTTCCAATCTGAAGCGGGATATACTCCGACAGAAAGTAGTGTTAAAGAGGTGACTTTTTGCGGATATTTGCGGGCATAATGTAAAGCAATAAGTCCCCCTGTACTGTGGCCGATTAAATGAACGGGATGATTAAAACATTTGAGATAATCATGAACTAAATTGACTACATCTTCTATGGTGTTGGCTTCATCTAATTCTTGTTGATATTCAAAATAAGCGATTCGATAAGTTTTAGCCATTTCATTTAATAATTTTTGATCGAAATGTTTCAAACTTGGACTGGTATTAATCCAAACAGCTTGAGGTAAGCAAGAACAACGTGTCATATAATTTATCCGTTAAAGATGAGTAAGAAAGAATAAGTAATTCGTCATTTGTTGCTTGTTTTTCCGCAGATGAGGAATAGGAATAAAAGTCACCCGTTTATTCACATTCCATCAATAGCTAAGGTGAAATGATCTTTCAGTAGAATTTGCGTACTTAACAAACAACAAATAACTCAAAACTAATAACTAATTAAAGACCAAATTCCGTTTTGAGTTGAGTGACCCATTTTTGAATTCGTTCTTCGGTGAGTTCAGCTTGATTATCATCATCTATTGCTAATCCGACAAACTTGCCATTTTTAACAGCAACTGAAGCTTCATGTTCATAACCATCTGTCGGCCAAAACCCTACCGTTTTACCCCCAAGTCCAGAGATTTTTTCTTCTAAAATTCCCATGGCATCTTGGAAGTTATCCGCATAACCAATTTGATCTCCGGTGCCAAAATAAGCGACTTTTTTACCACTGAAATCAATATTATCCAGTTCATCAATGTAACCTTCCCAGTCACTTTGAAGTTCCCCAATATTCCAGGTAGGACAACCAATAATAATGCATTCATATTGGCTAAATTCATCACTATCGACATCAGCAATATCATGCAATGTAACGACATCATCACCACCGAGTGCCTCTTTAATCATCTCAGCCGCGTTTTCTGTTTTGCCAGTAGTAGTACCGTAAAATAAACCAACTTGTGTCATTGTTCCTCCTTGGAATAAAATTGTAGTAATCTGTTGACAATGGGAAATTCACAACGAAATAGAGTCTGATAGAGAAGAGAATTATTGAAGCTTGGATGAGATAATTTTTCTTTCATCTGTGGCTGGCATAGCTTGCCGACAGTCAGGACAAAACCAATAACAACGGTTGTTACAGATGTGATGAAGTAATTTTTCTCGGCAACATAAACAGGTTTTCATGAAGTTGACTCCTAGACTTCGCTAATACTTAAACTCAATGACTTGATTAATAAGAATTATTCTTGTTAACTTGTGCCATTAGTTTAGGTGTAGTGCCTTTCTCTCTCGACTAAAACATCAGTTGTAAAATGCTTTAAACCTCTTATTTTTTTGAGGCTTTATACTCATTAGGAGGAAGACTGAAGATCTGATTTCCTTCATCTGAGTATTTGGATATCTATCTCAATTAAATTATAGCAGGCTACGAGCTTATTAAAAATAATTCTCATCAAAGATCCAAAAATTTTTAGATTTTAATGAAGTTACAGCAATTGAACTAACCTGCCATTGTGGAACGAGCGCGAGTGGCGTGCCAGAGATGACCTCCTAAAGCCAGTACTCCTAAGAAAAACTGAGTACTCGATAAGCCGTTGCGATCGCTACCATAAAATTCTACAGGATAAACACTGGTATTAAAACCAACAAATACCATAGAGACGAAAGCCATGAAGGCTAAACCCCCCAAACTATAAGACAGAATTGCATCGGCGTTAATGGGTAAGAGACGAATTGCCCAAGGGAACGGTTGAGTTCGGATATGCCAAATTCCCCCGCCAATTAACGAGGCTGCCACCCAAATATGACCCCCCACTACATCTTCAAGACTGCTGACACTTGCCATTCCCAGCGGTGTCCAAACCCCATGATTAAAGCCAAACAAATAGCCAAAAATCGTCACCGGGTTTAAGGTTGGTTCCGTAATTATACGCACATTTCCGATAGCCGTGTCATAAATACCACCAAATATCATGGCTTTCAACACAAACAGTGAAGCACCCATTCCCAGAATAATCAAATGACTTCCGAGAATAAAACTCAGCTTTTTAGGGTCAGTCCATTCGTAATGAAACCAAGCCGCTTGTTTATTACCGTCTTTTAATTGACTCGGCCCACGAAAGATATGAAAAAAGCCACCCGCTGCTAACACCGCTGAGGCTGCTAAATGTAACATCCCGATGACGAAATAGGGATAGGTATCAACAATTGTACCGTTTTGACCCATTCCCCAACCCAAAGCGGCTAAACGAGAAAGTAAACGCAAACCCTGTTCGGGCAACGGTTGACCAGGTACATATCGACCCACTTCTGCAATCGTAACCGAACCAGCCCAAAACATAATTAAGCCAGCATGGGCTAAGTGTGCGCCTAATAGTTTACCGGATAAGTTTGTCAGTCGGGCATTTCCTACTAACCAGCTTAACTTGGGGTTTTCTGCTGCAATGCTTCCTTGAGTATAAGTTGAAACTGTCATGGTTTTGTCGAAGGAATTGAATTCTGATTTTCGAGCGCAATAGTTATTTGTACTTAAACGCTCATGGTTTTGTCGAAGGAAGGAATTAGGGTTTCAGAGCGCAATAGTTATTTGTACTTAAACGCTCATAGTTTTGTCGAAGGAAGGAATTAGGGTTTCAGAGCGCAATAGTTATTTGTACTTAAACGCTCATAGTTTTGTCGAAGGAAGGAATTAGGGTTTCAGAGCGCAATAGTTATTTGTACTTAAACGCTCATAGTTTTGTCGAAGGAAGGAATTAGGGTTTCAGAGCGCAATAGTTATTTGTACTTAAACGCTCATAGTTTTGTCGAAGGAAGGAATTAGGGTTTCAGAGCGCAATAGTTATTTGTA
>CAYSWY010000006.1:73512-183689 GCA_964434975.1 uncultured Lyngbya sp. | reverse complement strand
TGCTTTTTCCGGCAGCAATTCCTCTGTATCTAATGCGGAAGATAAAGCTTTTCCCAAGGGGGTTTTTGCCAATTGAAGCTGTAATTTTGAGCGGGAAATTCCTCGCAATTCAAAGAGTAAAAACGGATCTTGATCGAGTTCAGCCGCGACTAAGTAGTAAACCCCGGCAATATGTTTACAGGGATTTCCCCAATCTGGACAAGAACAATTGGTTTGAAAATCATCGCGGTAATTTAAGAGTAAATCTTTTTAAAATTCTTGATATTTTTTTGTATCTCTCGTTTTGCTTTTAAGTTTAAATGCCAATAATTATAGATTTCTAGTTTTAAAGAGGGATTTTCTTTGAGGGAAGCGAGGAATTTAATTGACCTATTGTCTGATTTTTTATGCCGCTTTTTGTAATTTTATAGAAGAAATTAAAAGCAGGATTGTCTTGTGAAACCACTATTTATTTCTATGTTTTATATTATTTTTATTCTATGAATGCAGGATCATTATTTATAAGATTTTTAAAAGATTAGAGACTTCATAATTGACTGTTATTTAGTTTAGCTAAAAATGGCGTTTTATCTAACACAATTAGCAACAACTGGGGACTTATGCAAGAATATTAATGAGGATCATCGCTAGGGTTAAGGCTTTGGGATTCAACATAACAGTCTGTTTAGGGGTAGATGTTCATTCACCGTTAACATAGATTTTAGGCGGTGGAACCTATGCAATTTTTATCTCCATTGTGACTATCGCCTGACAGTTATCTCTATTTCAACTAACGAGACGTTCTAAGGCGCGATTGTTCCTGTAAAGTAAAAAGGAAGGTTGAAAACTCAGTTATGACAGAATCATTTCGCTTTGAACCCTTTCTCTGGATTCATTTTGCCGGTTTAATTACACTTCCTGTCTGGTTTGGACTGTTTGCGGTGGGATTTGCCATTGGTACGCCCCTATTGCCATTCTGGGTAGAATTAGGGTTAGTGGCAATTGTGGGTATTACACCGATACTGTGGATGCAGTGGTATCGCCCATTTTATATTTTTAGTATTTTGTTAGTTGCGGTTCAACCCAAAACTTTAACGTTAGTACAACGACAAATTTTAAGCTGCTTTCGGACTCAATTGAATCAGAGTTTATCTGTGGTGACGACTGTTTTGCTGATTATCCTGTTGTCCCAAGTCAACCGCGTGAATGTTTGGGTGAGTCATATTGCGGGGATATTTCCCCAGTGGCATGGAATGGGGTTATTATTGGCAATGATGGGTTGTTTGGGTTGTAGTCTATTTTGTCTGATTCCCAGTAGCGTGATGGGGGTGTTGTTGACTAAACATGATGATTTTATTCAAACTTCTCCTTTAAGTGAAAGCGAAATTCGTCAGGGATTTTCTATCTTCGGTTGGCAGGTTCGGCAAATTTTACCGATTTCTTCTTCTAAGATTTCAGGCTGAATGGATAAAAAGTAGGCCTTGCTACAGGCATTTTTACTAAATATTTGTAACAATAGAAAAAAACCATTTAGTTCGGGAGCTTTCTGCTCTCAATGATTCCTCAGCAATTGCTGATAATAATGGTATTGATATTTTAGTGGATATACAAACAATGGCTTATTCAACTTCTGGTATCCAAACACACGGTGCTAACCCGCAATGGTCTGAAGATTCTCAGATTTGGCAGAGTTTAAAACAGGCGATCGCAGCGAGTTCAGGTTTTCAGCGCTGGCAGTTAGAACAGCAGACGCTGGCTGATTTTAACGCTTTGAGTTTAGATAAACAAGTTCAACGGTATCTACGAGAGACTTTAGAAACGCTGGCTTACTAGATTTTTACAGATAAAGCGATCGCGTTGGGATTGAGTCTCGGGTAAACTGCTGGGGTTGGGATATGGGAGTGTTCAACAATCGGATCTATGCTGCTGGGTCTGCTCCTACATCATCTGCTGTCAATTGCTGTGTGAAGAAAAATGATGTGTTCTTTGACCCGCAAACCGCTTCAACGACTGCACTCCCATCCCCTCAATCCTGTCATTTGTCGTAAATATTCTCTGTCAGGTTAAATTTGTCAAAATATAGTTAAGATTTGTTACAATACATCAAATATAGTGACATCGGATCTAACAATGTTGATGATGGAGAGAGAATCGCATCATGATTCTAAGGCGAATGATTTGACTCAAAATTCCTCCGCAACTCAGCATCCTACTAAAATCTCCCTCTGTATGTATGCGCCTTCTGAGACCTTAAGAAAGGGTATCATGGCCAGTTTACAAAGGGAGCGTTATGTCTTGCTCGACATGAACTCAATCCCAGAGTTTATCAAGTACATCATCGACGAACATCATCAAGTTGATTGTTTAGTGGTGGCTTGGGATGAGGAATTTAGTTTCTTAGCGGATCAATTGCAACAACAGTATATTTTTCTACCCATCGTTGTAGTTCATCCTGAGTCAATCTTAAGCGAGCAAACTGCGGCTGAAAACTTAACCTCAAGTCTTTACCCAAAAACTGATTTTATTTATCATTCCTATGAAGTAGAAGCAAGCATTGAGCAACTCGATCAAATTAATAGTTATATTGATCAAGCCATCCGGCAGTTTGTCACCCATGCCGTGACGACACGCTTGAATTATTCTTCGTCACCATCGGATACCCCGACTGAATTAACTCAATTTATTGAGACTCAGCAGAAACGGCTTGCTGATAAATTGCACGAGCGATTAGGATACCTTGGTGTGTATTATAAGAGAAACTCCCGCAATTTCATACGAAATCTGTCTACAACAGATCGTCAGGAATTGTTAAACCAACTTAAATCAAAATATCGTCAAATTGTTTTAAACTATTTTTCAAAAGATCCTGATCTGAATCAAAAAATAGACGAGTATGTTAATCTAGCGTTCTTTGCTGACATTCCCATTAGCCGGATTGTTGAAATTCACATGGAGTTAATGGATCAATTATCTAAACAGTTAAAGTTAGAAGGACGCAGTGAAGAAATGCTGTTAGATTATCGATTAACCTTGATTGATATTATGGCTCATACCTGTGAAATGTATCGCCGCTCAATTCCTAAAGAGTCTTAACATTGATTCATTATTTTAAATAATATAAATATTCTTAAAAAAACTTAAAATTAAATTCTTATTTATTAAGAAGATATTAAGATTTATAGTTATCTATCCTCAAGTTAGACTGAGTCTTATCAATATTGTTAGTGTGAGATTACAATTCCCCGTATCGCGCTGGCATTAACCATGGTAACTTAGGACTCGTAAGAAAATTTAACCCATCATCAATCAACTTCAAATCATCCAACAGTACATGAATTTTTATGAGTCCCTTAAAGAAAACTTATGTCCTTAAATTGTATGTTGCGGGAAATACTCCCAACTCAGTGCGAGCATTGAAAACGCTTAAAGATATTCTAGAAAAGGAATTCCAAGGGGTCTATGCCTTAAAAGTCATTGATGTCTTGAAAAATCCTCAGTTAGCTGAAGAGGATAAAATTTTAGCAACACCAACATTATCTAAGATTTTGCCTCCTCCGGTTCGTAAAATTATTGGGGATCTCTCCGATCGCGAGAGAGTCCTGATTGGCTTAGACTTACTCTATGAAGAACTCAGTGATGAAGAAGGGAACTGGTAATCTCACGATTTAATCATCATAGCGAGCCAATCTGTCTTTTGCAAGGATGAGTGTAGAATTACTTTACAATTCTCCAAATACTTAATCGACATCTTTAAGCTGGACTGATATTGTAACTAGCATCACTATCCTGTTTTATGTTAAATCTATCAATAGATTTATTAACTTTCATTTGAAGTAAAAATTTTTTAACAGTAATTATGACTGAAATTAGTAAAGAAGAAGTTCAAGATGGACGAAAACTCATCAGTGTACAAAAAATTCGTACCCTGATTGAAGGATTTGATGATGTTAGTCATGGCGGAATGCCGACAGGAAGAACAACTTTAATTAGTGGTACTTCTGGAACAGGAAAAACTTTGTTTGCTGTCCAATTTCTTTACAATGGCATTATTCATTTTGATGAACCGGGAATTTTTGTCACGTTTGAAGAAGCGCCCAATGATATTATTAAAAACGCCTATAGTTTTGGTTGGGATCTACAAAAATTAATAGAACAAGGAAAACTTTTTATTTTAGATGCATCTCCAGATCCCGAAGGACAAGATATTGTGGGAAATTTTGATTTATCGGCTTTAATTGAACGGATTCAATATGCAATTCGTAAGTATAAAGCCAAGCGAGTTTCCATTGATTCAGTCACTGCTGTTTTCCAACAATACGATGCAGCCGGAGTCGTACGGCGAGAGATTTTTCGCTTAGTGGCTCGGCTGAAACAGGTAGGTGCAACCACCGTTATGACGACTGAAAGAGAAGCAGAATATGGCTTAGTGGCGCGATTTGGCGTAGAAGAATTTGTTTCTGATAATGTGATTATTCTTCGTAATGTTTTAGAAGGAGAACGTCGCCGCCGAACGGTAGAAATCCTCAAGCTGCGAGGCACAACTCACATGAAAGGAGAGTATCCTTTTACCATTACAAATAATGGGATTAGTATCTTCCCGCTGGGTGCAATGCGTTTAACTCAACGATCTTCTAATACGCGGGTGTCTTCGGGTAATAAAATATTAGATGAAATGTGCGGGGGTGGCTTCTTTAAAGATTCAATTATTTTAGCAACAGGCGCGACAGGAACCGGGAAAACATTACTAGTAAGTATTTTTATTAAGGATGCTTGTTTAAGTGGAGAACGAGCAATTTTATTTGCCTATGAAGAATCCCGCGCTCAGCTTTTACGAAATGCCAATTCTTGGGGAATTGACTTTGAAGGAATGGAGCGTAAAGGTTTACTTAAAATCCTCTGTAGCTATCCTGAATCAGCCGGAGTAGAGGATCATTTACAAATGATTAAATCAGAAATTTCTGAGTTTAAACCCTCTCGTATTGCCATTGATTCTCTGTCTGCACTGGCTAGAGGTGTCAGCCAAAATGCTTTTAGACAGTTTGTAATTGGAGTAACGGGATATGCCAAACAGGAAGAAATAACCGGGTTCTTTACCAATACAACCGATCAATTTATGGGATCGAATTCGATTACAGATTCTCATATTTCAACGATTACAGATACAATTTTGATGCTGCAATATGTCGAAATTAGAGGGGAAATGTGCCGAGCCATTAACGTGTTTAAAATGCGAGGCTCTTGGCATGATAAAGGTATTCGAGAATATACGATTACTGAACATGGCCCTGAAATCACGGATTCTTTCCGGGATTATGAACGAATTATCAGTGGTTCCCCCACGAGAATTGCAGTGAATGAGAAAAGTCAACTGTCTCGTATTATTCAAGGGGTAGGAAATGATGATCTTGAAGGTGAATAAAAACTTTAAAACTAAAGAAAATGTGGCTGACACTCTTTTTTATTCTGATTTGTTTTGGATTAGGTAGTATCCCTTTTCTTCGCTTTATTGTTCGAGCTTTATCCGGTAAAAATTTAACTCAATTGGGAACAGGAAATGTTAGTGTGAGTGCGGCTTTTACTCAAGGGGGAACTTTAGCCGGAATTATTGGAGTCATCACAGAAATTTTACGAGGAATTACACCTATTCTTCTGGCTCAATTATGGTTTCCCCAAACACCAACATGGGGATTAATGGGATTAATTGTATTAGTGGCAGGACGTTATATTTGCACTCAAGGCGGGGGTGTCACCAATGTCACTTGGGGTTTTTTATTTTATTCCCCCGTGGTTGCCTTAACAACTGGTTTTACGGGTTGGCTAATTTGGCAATTGGGACGATTTCAGAGTCGCCTCACCGCCACTCAGGCGCGACTCCGGGGGATGCGCGGCGGAGTGTTAACCGCACCCATTTGGCTAGGATTGTGGCATCATATCCAACAACAACCTATTTCTATTTGGGAATTGATAGCCGCCAGTGGTTTAGCATTAGAACTGCTGCTGATTAACTTACGTCAGGGTGATGACTGGGAACTTTATATGAACAAAAGTTTACTTGCGCTAGATAACAAACTCGATGTTCATCGCTGCGGTGAGAAAGCCACACGCCTCAGCCAACTTAAACGCGCTGGGTTTAATATTCTTCCCGGTTGGGTAATTTCCGCTGAAACACCTACACCTACCAATATTTCTCTACCTTCCTCCCATTTTCCTTTAATTGTGCGTTCCTCGGCCGTGGGAGAAGATAGCCAAACCCACTCTGCCGCCGGACAATATCAAACCATTGGCCCTGTATCCCATCCCCAAGACTTACAAACAGCCATTGAACAATGCCGTCAATCTTATAACAGTGAAACAGCGATTAATTATCGTCGTCAGCGACAACTTCCTGAAACTGGAATGGCAGTTTTAATTCAGCCTTATTTACAAGGAGAAGTCTCTGGGGTAATGTTTAGTCGAAATCCCCTCGATGGCAGTGCCAAAGTAATCATTGAAGCCTTGCCTGGAGGAGCAGAAACGGTTGTGGGCGGACAAAGAACACCCGTACATTTAGAAGTAGAAATTAATGCCGCTGAGGCTATTGAATCTAATGATATTTTACCCCAATCTATTATTACTGAGTTAGTTGAAATTGCTCAAAAAATTGAAGCATTTTATCATGGCATTCCTCAGGATATTGAGTGGAGTTGGGATGGTGAAAAACTCTGGATTTTACAAAGTCGTCCCATTACTAATTTACGCCCAATTTGGACAAGAACCATTGCCGCAGAAGTGATTCCGGGAGTGATTCCCCCCTTAACTTGGTCGATTAATCGTCCTTTAACTTGTGGGGTATGGGGAGAAATTTTTACTATTGTATTAGGCAACAGTGCCGCTACCTTAAACTTTGAAGAAACGGCTACATTACTCGGTTCTCATGCCTACTTTAACGCCACATTACTCGGTGAAATATTTCGGATGATGGGATTACC
The DNA here is from genome assembly GCA_964434975.1 of uncultured Lyngbya sp. Lineage (GTDB taxonomy): Bacteria > Cyanobacteriota > Cyanobacteriia > Cyanobacteriales > Microcoleaceae > JAAURB01. The sequence continues at coordinate 176,742 of CAYSWY010000006.1, read as the reverse complement.
CGAACAAGGATTAGAGTTTCTTTTACGGGGGCAAAAAATGGGTAAACCTCCCCTGGCAAAAGTCAGTTCTTCTTTACCGGGTTTATGGCGACTGATTCAACGAGAACGACAAGTTGTTAAAGCCTTTAAAAAAGACGAAAAAACACTATTTAACTCAGCCTTAGAACAGTTAAATCAAGAATATTACAGTCAAAATATTAACTTAGGTACACTATCTTTACCGCAACTATTAAACCGGGCTGAATCGATTCAACAGTTATTAAAACCAATAACCTATTATAATATTTTAGGGCCGATTGGATTAGCGATTCGACAAGCTATTTTTAAAGTTCCTCAAGAGTGGCTATCGACCGAAAATGCTCCTGAAGTGGCTTCTATGAATGCTTTACAAGGTTTAGCCAGCCAACTGCAACAACTTCAATCAGACAATGAACAGAATCTACAGGATATTTTTCAACACAATCAAACCATTCAAAATCAATTTCAAAATTGGTTAGAAACTTATGGCTATTTAAGTGAAGTCGGAACCGATATTGCCGTTCCAACCTGGCGAGAACAAGCAGAAACATTCAAAAACTTATTATTAAATCTGGCTCAAAACCAAACTTCAAAGCCTAAGAAAGAGGGAGAAATTAATCTAAACTTTTGGCAAAAGTGGCGACTCTCACGCTGTCAACCCCAGGCTATTACTAAAGCCAATATTGCCACCGTTTATAATCAACTGTTAGCACAGTTACGGTGGACTTTTTTAGCGATTGAAAATCAAGCAATTAATACCGGAATATTATCTCAGTCGGGAGATATTTTTTATTTAAAATATTCTGAAATTCAAGCCTGGATTCAAGACAATAACTCGAGTTCATTGTTAACAAAAGTCAATCAACGTCGTCAACAATTTGAACAGGATAAAACCCGAACTGTTCCTCAAGTAGTCTATGGAAATATTCTACCGAAATCATCTCCTGTCACTCAAATTACACCAAATCAAGAGAATAAATTACAAGGTATTCCAGCTAGCATCGGTTGTGTAGAAGGCATTATTAAAATTTGCCCCAACTTAGCAATTGATTTAACCAATAATGAACAATTTATATTAGTTGTTCCTTATACAGATGCAGGTTGGTCACCTTTATTATTAACTGGGAAAGCGATTATTTCCGAAGTCGGCGGACAGCTTTCTCATGGTGCAATTATTGCGCGAGAATATAAAATTCCGGCAGTGATGAATATTCCGAATGCAATGGCCTATTTTAAGGATGGACAGCGAGTTAGAGTTGATGGCTACCAAGGAACAGTAGAATTACTCAAGGATGACCATTAAGATACTTTAACCGCAGCAGTTAAATTCTAACACACAATTTTATAATTGTTTACAATTATCGCAATGTCCACATCCCATTGACTCTGCCTCGCTTGTAAAACCAAACGCTTGGAGTAAAAATTGCCAGCGACATTGACGAGTATTGAGATATTGAGTCATTTTTTGAATGGCCTTTTGATTATGATTTGAATTCTGTTTAGACTGGCCAGTCAAAATTATATAATGAAATGGGTCACGCCACGTTAACTGTCCCCAACTGTGTAATAAAGATAATGCCATTGCGGCTTGAGGATGTTGACGAGAAACAGTATTTAACTCTCCTTTTGAGGGGAGTTTTTTTACTAATTTTTGGGCAATTTGTTGCTGTTGATGCAAGTTTTTAATCAGAAATTGTCGCCGTTGTTTATCTTCTGGATATAGCCAACCCGTTGGTTCACTCACCAGAGTTAAAGCCGTTGCTGGCTTGCCATCTCGTCCGGCCCGCCCCACTTCTTGGATATATTCTGAGAGTAAACATGGCGCTTGAAAGTGTATAACCCAACGAACATTTGGCTTATTAATTCCCATCCCAAAAGCCGAAGTACACACCACAAACTGAATTTTATCTTGCAGCCAAGCTTGTTCAATTTGACGACGTTTACCCCCACTTAATCCCCCATGATAAGCGGCTGTTTTATATTGTTTTGCCTGTAATATTTTCGTTAAACTTTCACTCTGTTTACGAGTTCTAACATAAACTAAACCGGACTGTTTTTGAACCCGTTGAATGAACTTAAAAAGCTGTTGTTGTCGTCCGTGAGGACTCCATACCGTTTTAATCAATAAATGTAAGTTTTTTCGATAGGGATTTAGTAAATATTGTTGAGGATTTTGTAACTTTAAAACCGATTGAATCACCTGTTGTGCCGTTGGGTCAGCCGTCGCGGTGAAGGCAGCAATTGCGATTTTTGAACCTTTGGGTTTAGTTTTTAATAAAGTGTCTCGAACAGTTCCTAAACGGCGATAACTCGGACGAAATGTATCTCCCCACTGGACTAAACAATGCGCCTCATCTAAAATTAAGCCATTAATAATAATATTAGGTTGGGATAAAATACTCCAAACTGAAGGACTGAATAACGTTTCTGGGGAAAGATAAAGCAGCCGTAACTGATTATTTTGCAGCTTTGATAACGTTTTCTGACGGTTATATTTAGAAATCTGACTATGAATTAAAGCCGCAGGCAGTTGATGTTCTAGAAGTTCTTGCACTTGATTTTCCATCAACGCCACCAGAGGAGAAATCACCAACGTTACGCCTGTTTTTAAGACGGCTGGAAGCTGAAAACAAATTGATTTCCCGCTACCCGTCGGCATCACAATTAATGCATCTTTTCCGGTTAATAACGTTTGAATAATTTCGGCTTGAGGGGGCCTAAATTTATCATATCCCCAAATTTTACGAAGTGCTGCTTGAGCTTGTTCCCACGAGATTAAATTAGACTGTTTCATTATAACTGTAGAGAATTATAACTGTAGAGAAATTGACAAGCTGCCCTCTTTATGCAATTCTAACAGCCAATTCTATCTTCTGATCTGCCCCAAACAATTCTTAACTAAATTTTAATCCAATGACTCCCATTCGCAAAAGCTTAAAACTTCCTAATGTTAAACTATCTTACTTAGAATGGAATGCTACAAGTAATAGAGAAAATAATAATCAAGCTTCGACTAAGCTTCTCTTACTTCATGGTTTAGCCGATCACGCCTTAGTTTGGGGAAGTTTAGCAGAAAGCTTAAGCCCAGATTATCATATTATTGCCCCTGATTTGAGAGGACATGGAAATAGTACAAAACCAGACTCTGGTTATAGTTTTCAAGAGATTATTGAAGATTTAGAAGCTTTTCTCCACTCAATACAATGGCATAACGTTCATATTTTAGGACATTCGTGGAGTGGTAAACTCTTGCCAATTTGGGCAACAGAACACCCCGAACGATTTCAAAGTATGATACTGGTCGATCCCATTTTTATTAGTAAAATGCCTAATGTTTTTAAGCTCACTTTACCGATTGTTTATCGACAGTTAGATTGCTTAAAAGGGGTGGGGCCGTTTGAGAGTTTTGCAGCAGCAGAATTAAACGCCCGTCAACTCAGTCAATATTCAGGTTGGAGTGAATTACAGCAAGCCGTTTTTGCAGGAGGAATTGAACAGAAAAGTAATCGAATGTGGGGGAGTAAATTTACCATTGCAGCCCGGAATCAAATTTTTGCAGCCGTTATGGAAACTCCGGGTTTTACTGAATTAATCGAGATTCCCAGTTTACTAATTACACCCGAAAAAGGCGTAAATCGAATGAACTGGCAATTAAAGCCTTATCAAGCTTATCTGAAGCATTTAAAGATTCAAAACGTTCCCGGAAATCACTGGCCGTTTCTGGTAGAACCGAGAAGCTTTAATACAGTCGTTAAACAATTTTTAGCACAATTTAAAGAATGATTGGAGCACAGAAGCCGTGAACCTAGAAATTATTGCTCATCGAGGTTTTTCTAGTATCGCCCCAGAGAATACATTAGCAGCATTTAAAGCGGCTATTAAACATCAGGCAGACTCCGTTGAGTTTGACTTACAACTATCTGCTGATGGAATTCCCGTTGTTTTTCATGATGAAACTTTAGATAGAATTACAGGTCATCCTGGAAAAATTCAAGAGAAAAAAATTAAGCTATTAAATCATTTACCCGCAGGAGCCTGGTTTTCAGATGAATTTTATCAAGAAAAAATTCCCACACTTTCAGCAGCATTACACTGTTTAACACAAATCAAGAAATATCTTTACTTTGATGTCAAACCTCACTGTCAATGGACAGAATCAGATATTGAACAATTAATTCAGTTATTAATTGATCAAAATATTTTAGAAAAGTCAATTTTAACATCATTTAATGAGCAGTTTTTAATAAAATGTAGAGAAATCTGCCCCACTGTAAAAATTGGATATTTTGTTACTGATACGTCTGAGTTTGAGCGGCAATTAAGTCAAGCAAAAGCTGCTGGTAATGCAATCATTAGTAGTTGGTACAAGGTGTTGTTAGAAGAGCCAAATTGGGTTGAAAAAAGCCATGAACAGGGGACTGATATTGTGGCTTGGACAGTGGATCGACCGGAAGAATTAGAGCAATTGGTTAAACTTGGAGTGAAGCGAATTGTTACAAACTCTTTAATTGGAAATCAATATCATCCGGATTAAATCACTTCAAGCTGAATAAATTCATCGGCTTCTTTTAAAATAGGATTCACATCAAACCAATATTCTCGGCAATAGCGATATTCAAATACCCAAAGACTTTGTAATAATGTTTTAGAGTCGGTCAAACCATTCAATTTTTTTGTTTTTGCCACTTGATTTAACATCAGCCATTCTTCCGGTTCAATGGCGAGTAAAAGCTGAGAACGACGCTGTAAAATTACCTCTTCTAAAATCTCCCGAGAAATAGGAGGATCTTCTTTTTGTAAACAGCTATAAAGTAAGACCAATAAACTGCGAACATGGCCTCCACTAATCAGACAAAGGCGATCCAAAGTCTCTAAATGATCGAAAATATCTGTGACTAAATTGTGGTAATGATTTTGATTAATAGTAGGAAAAGCACGGGTTAAAATCAGTTGCCGTAATAAATGAATTCCCGGTTCACAAGGTTGACTATTTTGTAATAGTACAGGAACCATGGGTAAGGTTTTCGGATCACCACCAAATTGATTCGTGAGTTGTCCTAAATCATTAGAAAAAATTAAAGCCAAAGGAATCGTATAAACCACATGACAAGCCAATTGATTGAGTTGATTACCTCGATCTATAAATAAGTACTCCGGTTGAGAACGTCCAGAAACCGTCTGAGAACTAATAATTCGATCTAAATTATCAACAATAATCACAACCCCAGCATAACCTTGTTGTTTCACTTGTTGAACAAACGGCGCAATCATCTCTCGGTTAATGATCTCTAAAATATCACTGGTTCGGGGTTCTAAATATTGTCGTAATAAGGCTCGAATGTCTCGACTATTTCTGGCTTGCTTAGTAATTTGCTCAATTAATTCCGCAACCGATAAAGATTCACTCCAATAAAAAGAAGGATGATGAACTTGAGAACCATTAACCGCCTCGAAATCCATTTTATTATGAGAAACCTGAATCATATCCCACAAAATAGCCTGAAACTCTTTGAGGTTTAACTCAATTCCTACAGATTCAATACTCTCACTCACCTGATGAACAATTGCCAATAAAATATCCGTCACCTCAACATCAGCCATGTTTAAATCTCGGCTAGATTCAAAATAAATCACATGAAATTTACTGTGTTCAAGTTCGGCTTTCAGACGGAGTAATTCAGTTGATTTTCCCGAGCCAATATGACCCGTAAACAGTTGACAAGTGGGAACATCTGGTGAGAGAATTGTAATGGTTCGAGCAATTTGTTTGATCAGTTTTCCCCCTCGGACGGAAGAAAAATCAATATAATATTGTCGATCCTCATCCGTTCCAATGTTAAGGGTTTTAGCGGGGTTAGACGCTCGAAAGAATTGACCTACATCCAGTTGCATACTGATAGACTGACTTCGAGGGTACAAAGGCGGTTAATTATTCTTGCCGTTATTTTATCTAGTAGCCGGACATTTCTTCACTTGAATTTTAGGCCCCAAACCACCATCCTAAACCGAGTCCAATTCCAGACACAGTTGCCAGGACAATAAAGGTATAAAGTTCATTCATATATTCCCTGAGTTTCTCTGCCAACACCATCTGAGAAATGACTCCGGCAACCACTGCGATCGCACCCCATGACCCAATGATAACGTCTGAACCCGCCCGTTCAATGGCTCGTAGAACAGCTTTTGAACCGGCTCCGCTCCAGGCTCCAACCCAAGCCCCTAATCCAAACCCAAAGACGCTACCCGCTCCGATTTTACGTCTATTGTTAAAAGCCGCATCCGAGATCACCCCTAAACTCACCCCAACAATGGCCCCTAAAACCCCCCCTGTTAACGCTCCTAATCCATTTCCTGTGCGAGTTCCAGCCACTAAGCCCGCAATCGCAAAAACTCCCCCGACCGTAAACACCCACATCACCGTCCCAGAACGGGCTTCAGACCCGGCGATCGCCCCCAACGCCCCCCCGACAAACGCCCAAACCACAGCCGTAATCAGTCCCCCCACTTGATGACCCGCAAACCAACCGGCAATACTGCCCGCAAAAATTAACGCCAATAGCCAGGAATGTGGAGACTCTGACCCACTGGCCGCAGAAATCGCGATCGCAATCCAGGCCATCCAGGTAAACACCCAAGCCCAACCGGGAATCGAAACAAACGCTAACATCCAACCCACTAAACCATAGCTGAGAAATACACTCACCAGCCATTGCCAGGGAACCTCAGCCTGGGTAGGTTGAACCGGAGAAGAGGTACGAGTATAGGTATAATATGGGGCGGAAGCGCTCGCAGAACCCTTGTAAAAGCCAGGATTCGGAGGGGGTTTAGGGGTGGGTTTAACTGGGGCATAAAAGTCTACTGAAGGCTGAGGTTGGCTCAGAAAAATGCGGAGTTGGTCGTAAGCATGATTAATTTCCTTAAACTTTTGCTCAGCTTGAATTTGTTGTTGAGAATCCTGAGGATAACGATCAGGATGCCACAAAAACGCTAAATTTCGATAAGCCTGCTTCACCTCCTCAGAGGAGGCTCCTGGCTCTAGGTTCAACAGTTGATAGTATGTTTTAATCTCTTCCACGTTGAAGCTTCATAAACCCCTGTCTCAATTGTGGCAATTTCCGGGGACGCTAGCAAACTTAAGATCCTACTCGAGAGGCATTCAGATGATGCAAAAAGAGATTCTATTAGGAAAATACTTGACTTTGGAGACATTCTGTAAATGTACTCAAACCTATCAGAAATACGCCGATCAGATTAATCCCTTTCCGAAAAATGAAGCCAGCGTTACTGCTATTATTGCCCTCAATCAGCAAATTATTGATCCGATTATTAATCATTTTGGCGAGCAACGGTTTCAACTCACCTATGGATTTTGTTCAACAGATTTAAAACGATATTTGGAACGAAAAGATCCGGTCACGGGGTTAAAAAATGGGCGTGTTGCTCCCCATCTCGATCAACATATTGCCCATGAAACTAAAAAAAATGGTCAGTTTTATTGTCAACGTTTAGGCGCGGCCTGTGATTTTCGGATTCAAGATTTAGCTAGCGATCAATTAGTGGAGTGGATTATCAATCAAAAATTACCCTTTGATTCTTTATATTTTTATGGTTCAGATCGACCGATTCATATTAGTTACGGCCCCCAACATAAACGGGATATTTGGACATTTACGGCCAGTGGTCAACCGACAAGAAAAGGCATTCAAGCTTGGATTGAAAAGCTCAAATCATAATAAAATCCTATTTAATTATCGGGGAGAAAACATCAATATATAGCAATCCGATTTGGGTTGTGTAAAAAATGGTGTTGAAAACGGCATATTTCCGACTGTTGGGCTACGCCTACGGCAATCGGTAATCGGCAACAGTGGTAAAGAATGGAAAGAAAAAGTGCCATAAATGATTGCTTTTTTACTTTGGCAATAAATCTAATATAAGAATATTTTGGAATACAAAGTTTATGTGCTAAATCTAGAATCCTTTCATTGTCTACTATTGCCGACTTGCCGACTTGCCGACTTGCCTAGCGCTATAACAGTAAAATGAGACAGTTAAAGCGCTCAATTGTGCAGTCACACTAAACCAAACCGACGATCAAGTGTTATTGGTCGCGGAAAAATATCAATCAACTTGAACAGAATATGACTCAATTGGGGAAAACTATTCGTTAACAGACGAATACAACAAAATCACAATGAGTCAATTTGATGTGTTAATTACAGGCGGTTTCGGCTTCATGGGTAGTGCGATCGCTCGCTATCTATTAAGTGTCGGTCAAACAGTTGTATGTTTAGATAAACAAACCCCACATAAGTTAGCCGATATTGATCATCAAGTTCATCAGGTGACTGGAGATATTCTAGACGCTGAATTAATCGATAGTTGGATTAGTCGCTGTAGCCGAGTGATTCACCTGGCAGCATTAGTGGGAGTGGATGAATATGTTCAACGTCCCCATGAAGTCTTGGATATTAATATCTTGGGAACTCGTAATGTATTGATGAGTTGTTTAAAACATAACCGTCCGGTTCTCATCGCCAGCAGTAGCGAAACCTACGGACTCAATAGCGGTATTTTAGCAGAAGATAGCGATCGCCACTACGGATCTTCACGCAATCATCGTTGGAGTTATGCTATTTCTAAAACCGCTGGAGAACATTACGCCTATGCCTTAGGACGCTTAGGTTTGACGGCGGCTGCGGTACGCTATTTTAATATCTATGGCCCTCAACTCGATACTCCCGGTCAAGGACGAGTCATTAGTAAATTCTTGGGTTGTATCCGTGACGAAAAACCCTTAACCTTAGTTGATGGCGGTTATGCAGTCCGAACCTTATGTTATGTCGATGATGCAGCCGAAGCCACGGCACGACTGGCATTAGAACTCAGTCCAGACTGTTCGTTTGTTCATTCTGCGGTTAATATTGGTTGTCCAGATGCGATCGCCATGCGAGAGTTAGCAGCAATGATGATTCGTCTGTCTGGACACAAAGCCGGGACAGTGGACGTTGTCGGCACAGAATTTTTCGGTCAAGGGTTTGAAGAAATCCCCATGCGGCTGCCAGATGTCTCAAAATTAACCCAGATTCTGAATTTCCAGGCAAAAGTTAAACTCGAGGACGGTTTACGTCGAACATTAGACTACTGGGGACTGTTAGCTGAGAATTCATCCATTCACCCTATCCCCGCTGCAACTGCCGTCACACAGCCCATCATTCCCATGGTAAAACCTGATTTTGCCCCAGATGGTGTATTATTGCAATCATTTTATAAATCTCTGGCAACGGGTCAAGCCACCAATGGCGGCCCTCATCTGCGCGCCTTTGAAGAAGAACTGGCCGAGTATTTAAATGTACCCGATGTCGTGGTGGTGAATAGTGGTGCAAATGCTTTAACCTTAGGACTGCAAGTTTTGGGTCGTAAAGGCAAAGCCGTATTACCTTCTTATACCTTCATTGCCACCCTCAATTCCGTAGTGGCAGCGGGGTTAGAACCTATATTTTGTGATATCGATCCCCACACCTTCACGATGTCGCCAACCGCTTTAGCCGAAATTTTAGAACAACAGGATAATATTGCTTATGTGATCCCGGTGAATGTATTTGGTGTCGCGCCAGATATAGCTGCCATTGACGGACTCTGTCAAACCGTCGGCGCTGAGATTGTTTACGATAACTGTCATGGGTTTGGGACAGAAGTTCATAGCCAACGCATTCAAACTCAACCTCGGTTACAGATGTTTAGCTTCCATGCCACGAAAGTGTTACCTGCCGTTGAAGGGGGTGCATTGGTGGGTGCAGATTTGGATTTATTACAAACAGTTCGTCAACAACGCAATCACGGTATTGTGGGTTATGATGTGCGACGTTCTACCCTAGGGATGAATGCCAAAATGGATGAATTGCGGGCCGCTACTGGACGGCACGTCTTACGTCAGTTTCCCCAAGCTTTACAACAGCGACGCAATTATGCACAACAACTGCGTTCTTTCTTGAGTCAGTCCTGTTACGGTGCTTTCATTCCCCAACAAGTGCCGCTTGGGGTCAACTCTAATTTCCAAAACTTAGGGGTATTATATCCGGCAGCAGAACAGTTTGGTTTGCAAACCGCCATAGATACTTTACGTCATAATGGAATAGAATGTCGTTCTTACTTTAACCCTGCGTTACATTGTTTAGATTTATTCCGTAACCGCTATCACTTACCCGTGACTGAAAGGGTTTGGAAATCTTTACTGTGTTTTCCCATTCATAGTCAAATGAGCGATCGCGATCTACGACAAATTCAGCAAGCAGCCATTGCCACCGTAGAAGCGTTAACACTGCAACCCGAAGCCATTTAATCAATGTCGCAGTCTGATTAAAAAGTAGATGGGGGCGGTGGGACTTGAACCCACACGACCGTTTAAGGTCAACGGATTTTCATCCTCTCACAACTTTCGCTGTTGCCGAAACTCTAAATTGAGTGATGGCTTTGAGAATTGGACTCTCCCTTTACCCTCGCCTTAAACGTTAGGGTAGCTCCCGTCGAGTCTCTGCACCTTCCGCACAACTTGACAATCTCTAGAATATTCTCATTCTAAGCGTTATCTGTTGTTTGGCTTGGCTCAGGATTGCCTTGTCTGTAACCAGATTTAGGTTTCCCTGAATTTGAGAGCCGTCACTTGAAGGATTTCTCACCTCAAGGCCCAGTTTACTAAGTCCGTAGCGTCTACCATTCCGCCACGCCCCCAGAGTGTTTTTTATGTTTTTCAAACACAGTCACTAACGATAGCACAAGTTTATTCATTTGTGCAACTTTTTTATTCTGATAAGTTTTGGTACGATAATAGATTGTGCCTGTAGCGACCGAGCAGCAAGCCGTATCGCGCCGATGGGACGGAACACTCAGCGGGCTAAATTTGCCTCCGCAACGTTTATTCAATTCAAGCAAGATAGTAAAAAATGGAAATCACAGTCGAATGCAATCAACGCGAAGAAGGGACAAAGCCCAATGCTTTGCGTCGTCAAGGGTTAATTCCTGCCGCTCTTTATGGTCATGATGGAGCCAACTCAGTTCAGTTAACAATCCCGGCTAAAGCTTTAGAAAATTTGATGAAAAAAGCGGTGGAAAACAAAACCGTGATTCAACTCAACGTAGCGGATATCTCTTGGAGTGGCAAAACTTTAATTAAAGAACTTCAGGTTCATCCCTGGAAAGGATATCCCTATCATGTCAGCTTCTTCTCCGTGGGAGAGTAGAGATTAGGGGGTAGGGATGAGGGAGTAAAGTGAGAAAAGTTAAATATTTTTCGCCCATCCCCTCACCAAAATGCCTACACCCTTTTGCCTCAAATCACACATCACCCATAACCCCCAAAAATAATATTAAAATTTAATCAATATTCAAGCGTTTTGGCGCTACACTATTTAAAGCTGAAGTGGCGGTATAATCTGCAATTGAGGTTAAACGACGACTGGAGAGAAATCACGCTATGGTGACTAACGGAACAAATCCACCCACATCTGCAAAATCCGAATCCCATACATCCAATCAACCGATTGTTGTAGAAGATTACGCAGATCGGTTAATTGAAGATCTATTTACCGATGTAGAACGAGTATTAGACGGGGGAGCAAAACTTCCCAGCGAAGCAGTGAGGCCTGAATTTGTCTCTCTCAAGTCAATTCAAGTCCCAACCATTGTATTGCCTGAAACCGATTCAACCGCAATCAATCCTTCAGACCGAGCCATTGACCCAGAAGTCGTTCGTGATGCCAGTGCAGAGACTACTAATTCTTCTTTAGATCGATGGCTATTAGGAGCCGCTTTTACTTCTCTGGTGATTACCTTAGGTTTATGGGTGGCAACTAGAGGCGGCTTTAGTCGGTTATTTGCCCCAGCCCCAGTGGCAGTTAACCCAGAAACCACTGTTAAACCGATCAATCCGGCTGATGCTGAATTTGCGGGTTATGTCGGGCGATCGCTAAATGCTATCCAGAAGCGGGCTGATGCGATACCCACTTTACCACTTGTCCCGCCACTCCCTGCACCGAACGCCACTTTACCCGCGCTGCCTGTCCCTGGAACGCCCACCAGTAGCCCGACCTCAGCTACAGACACTAACAGTTTGATTCAATCGATTAATCGCGTCGCAAATACGGTAGAATCAGCCTCGCGGGAAATGGCCTCATTATCAAACCGGGTGATGAATGCCCTCAATGGTCAACTGCAACAATCTCAGCAAGCTCAAGTTCAAACGCCAACCCCAGGGGGACAAACTTCAGGTTCGTCTTCTACAGTACAAGCAAATACTCCGACGACAGAGCAGAACGTAGCAGAAACAGCAGAAACCTCAGAAACAGCAGAAACCACTGAAGTCCCCCAAGAGGCTGATTCTACCGCTCAAGCGACCCCACAGACAGCAGAAACGGCTCCTGCTCCTGTTGCGGCTGCACCCATTCCTCAAGCTCTCCCGGCTCCTGAATCTATCCCCGCCGTTTCTATCCCTCCATCTGCGCCGACTCCCCAAACTCAAGCATCTGTCATCTCAGCCAATCCTGAGCCCGCTATTCTTCATACGTTAGTGGGGATTTTAGAACTCGGGGAGCGCTCTGCCGCCTTATTTGAAGTCGATGGCGTACCTCGTCGGATTTATATTGGTGAAAATATTGCGGGCAGTGGTTGGACACTGGTAGAAGTTGCCAATCAAGAAGCGGTGATGCGGCGTAATGGTGAAGTACGGACAATTTTTGTTGGCCAACAGTTCTAATGCAGTGTTCGGATTTAAAACATGGGCTTATTCGATGATTTCAGTCGCTTCTTAGAAACTCGCTTAGAGGAATTCCTCAAGGATAATCCTCATTTGGAGTTGCAAGCACTCGAGGAACAACTGCGAGAACAAGAAGATGACACCTTGCGATTGATTGCGGATTTACAGCGGCAAGAAAAGCGCCTACAGGATGAAATTCTAAGTATTGCCCAAGATATCCAACGTTGGCATGAACGGGTGGCAAAAGCCAAGGCCGCTAACCGTCCAGATTTAGCCCAGGCGGCCGAGGAACGGGAGGCGGCATTGTTGCGTCAAGGGAATCAGCGTTGGGGACAGATGCAAGGGGTGAAAGAACGCATCGAACAATCCAAGCAATTGTACAAACAGGTTAAACAACGCCGTCAAGAGGTGAAAGTTAAGGCTCAACAGGTAGAAACGGCCCAGAGTCGCGCTCAAACTCAATCTTCTTGGGATATCCCAGATTGGAAGCAAACCGCAAATTATAATAGTTTTGGCAGTGCAGGCGACCCGTTAGAACAGCAATTTAAACGTTGGGAAGCTGAAGCCGATTTAGATGAGTTGAAGCGGCAAATGGGGAAATAATTCCGTTATTGGTCATTTGTTAATTTTTTCATATTATTCCGGAGGATTGGGTAGAAATCAGAAAACATATATAGTGTTATGGAAAACTGACTATGAATCTCTCACGTTTTCTGAGATTGTTTTCTGGAGTTTGGGTAATCTATTCTGCAACTGTGATCACACCTGCAATACCAGCTAGTGCTGAAATCCTATATTTAGGAATAACCACCGAAGGGCAATCCGTCGAGATAGATACTGATTCCGTTCAACGCAATGGTCAGACAGGCAGTTGGGGGTCAAATTTCACTTATTATTTAGGTGGCGAAAGAATTCCTGCTGGTGCTCATTGTGGTCAAGGTATTTGGAATGTAGATGGACAAGACTATTCACCGCAATCTCAAGCAACACGCAACATGATTAGCTTGGTTTGTTCTATTCGACATATTGGAGAGGTAGAAGATTTAGGTTCGGTTTTGGTTTATGATCCACCTTCCAATGTTCGTTCTTCCCCTGGTGGATCTGTGGTTTGCACTTTGGAAAATATGACAGTAACCAGTGTGTATGTTGAACCCAGAAAGGGTTGGTATTCTACTCGGTCTTGTGGTGGTGGATGGATTCATGAGAGTCAAATTCGTCCACTGCGTTAACTCTACAAAAAGAGAATTATACCCTTTTTTAATCCTTTCTGAGAATTTAATTTATGAGCTACATCAATTTTTTGAGAAGAATTCTTATTATCAGCTTAATTTGCAACCTTTTTATTGTACAGACTCCTCCAGCAAACGCTGTTTCCCTGCTCCAAAAAGCACAATTAACTTCGGATAGAATAGGGGAGAAAAAAGAGCAAATTCATCAATACTTGATAGATCAATCTCAAGATATACAATTCCTGAGTAATAATATTCTATCTCGCTCAGAACAAATTTTAAAAAAGAGTAAAAAACAAACGAAAAGAGCTTATAAAAAAACACAGGATATTTTTGACAAAATTGATTTGATGAGTTTAGTCATAGGTGCTTCAGTTGCTGAAGGAACTGTCAGACAATCTTTAAAAAATGTCCCCAACGACTTTACTGAACTACTTAAAGAGATGCCTGCTATAGCCAGAAAAACGAAGTATGCAGGTATAAGAAGAGGAGAAAAATTACGCTCTAATTTAGAAGCATTTAAACTATTTAGAAAGATTCCCGGTTCAATATTGATGGAGAGTAATCAACAAAAAGTTAAGACTTGGCTCAAAAATAAGCATGGCAGTCATATTCAAAGCAAAGCCAATGGAGGAGGCAATCATTCAGATAATATATTTTGGGAGTTAGGAAAACAAAATATGGCACGCGGTGCTAAAAATACAACTCGCTACGACTTATTGGTTAGCCGCATCCATAATGCAGCCGAAAGTGTTGTGCAGAATAGTTCAACTATTGGAAAATTAGGCTTAAAGGCTACTGCGACTGCGGTATTAATTGATGCAATAGTTGAAACTACATTTCAGCTAGTCAATTTAGCAGATAGCCAAATGAGTATCAGTGAGTTCTTTTCTCAGCTTCAAAAGTCAGCTAAAAACACAGCAATAAGTACAGTAGCATTCTATACGCTTACGGTTATAGCAATCTCAGTTTGTCCTGAGTTAGTGCCTATGTTTTATACTCCTCAAATAGTGGCTGTTTCTCAAGTTATTCTGGGAACTCGATTAGCATTACCATTATTAGAATTCATTCCAGCATTATAAATCGTTAAGATAATGGTGACATTAATAATTAATCTTTAACGACTCATCCTCCTCTTCGCTTCAGCAAAAATAGCCTGAAAAGGATGAGAGTCTATTCCCAATTAGCGATCACTTATTCAGACGAGTAAGTCGGAAAATCAGTATATCCTTCTGCTGTAAAAGAATACCAGATTTTGGTTTCAGGAGGAGGATTAAGCGGCCAGTTATTAGCAAAACGATCCACTAAATCTGGATTGGTAATATAAGGTCGGCCAAATGCAATTAAATCTGCATCATCAGCTTCAATCGCGGCTTCGGCGCTTTCTTGAGTATAGCCACAATTGCCGATTAAAGGGCGCTGAAACATTTGACGAAAATCAGCTAATGTCATGGGTTCTCCCAATTCATGAAAACCAAACGCTAAGCCATCCAACAGATGTAAATAGGCTAACTCATATTGTTGATCTAGTTTCTCCGCGATATAGATAAAGGTTTCTCGATAATCGGATGAACCCATATCATTATAATTGCCGTTGGGAGATAAACGGACTCCCACTCTATCGGCAGGTAAAACAGTCAGAACAGCTTCTATAATTTCTTTGAGAAACTGATAACGATTTTCTACATTGCCGCCATAGCGATCGCTACGTTGATTGGTTTTAGACTGCAAGAATGTATCTATTAAATAGCCATTCGCCGCATGAATTTCTACCCCATCAAACCCCGCCATTTTTGCCCGCTCAGCGGCTTTGCGGTAGTTTTCGACGATTTCAGGAATTTCTTCCGTTTCAAGCGCTCTCGGGGTCTCGTAGGGCTGCTTACCGTTGGGTGTATGAATGTAATCCCCATCAATGGGAATTGCAGAAGGGGCTACAGGTAATCCGCCATCGGGATGAAAGCTACTATGAGAAGCCCGTCCACAATGCCACAATTGTAGAAAAATCGGTGTGCCTTCTGCATGAACCGCTTCAACGACTTGTTTCCAAGCGATCGCTTGTTCTTCAGTATAAATTCCGGGGGTTTGTTCCCAGCCGTTTGCCATTTCAGAAATAGTTGTGGCTTCAGTGATAATTAAACCCGCATTGCTACGTTGACGATAATATTCAGCCATTAATTCATTCGGCATCCGTTCTGTCCCAGCCCGCGCGCGGGTCATTGGTGCCATCACCACTCGATTTTTTAAGCTGAGATCATCACTGAGATCAAATGGACTCAATAACTGAGGGGAAGTGGTTTGTAGCGTCATTGCTTAGTTATTTGTATTTCTATAACTGAGTATTTTGACATATTGTACGCTTACCCTGGTTTAAAGACACGGCCATTAGCCCTTTGGTAGCAGTTTGGTAGCCGAGAAAATAACTATTGCGATCGCCTAACTGTTGCAAATGAGATATTGCACAAATACTGATACTGTCTCAAATCATTACTATTACAGCCGAGAAAATAACTATTGCGACCGCCTAACTGTTGCCCAGGATATTGCACAAATACTGATACTGTCTCAAATCATTACTATTACAGCCGAGAAAATAACTATTGGGCTGGCTAATGATATTGCTGATAACGTCTCAAATCATTACCCTTACAGCCGAGAAAAAAACTATTGCGATCGCCTAACTGTTGTAAATCATGTAGCAGAGATACTGAATGCTGAGGTAATGTATCTTCTGTTTAACTACACAGACTGCTATCCTTAATAAAGATCTCAAGAAATGTTCAAAATAAGGATGAAACTGTTTTCAGTCCATGGCTGAAACTTAAACCATCTCGTTTGATTCTACGTTAATAAACTTATGGATTTTGCTAGTCTTGTCGCCCAGTTACACGCGGGCATTATATGGCCAGAGGGAATTGTCATTATTACCCTAATGGTCGTGTTAGTTGGGGATCTCATTGTCGGGCGAACTGCCTCGTCTAAATGGACTCCTTATGCTGCGATCGCCGGGTTACTGGCGGCTGTGGTCAATTTATATTTTCAGTGGCAAAAAACCGATACCGTCGCGTTTTTAGGTAGTTTTGATGGAGATGCCCTAAGTGTGGTATTCCGTGGCATTATCGCCCTCTCAGCGGCCGTTACCATCTTAATGTCGGTGCGTTATATCCAACAAACCGGAACCGCTTTAGCAGAGTTTATCTGTATTCTCCTCACCGCGACTTTAGGGGGAATGTTCCTGTGTGGATCGACGGAATTAACCATGATTTTCGTCTCCCTCGAAACCCTCAGTATCTCAAGTTATTTGCTAACCGGGTACACCAAACGCGATCCTCGTTCTAATGAAGCAGCATTAAAATATCTGTTAATTGGGGCAGCAAGTTCGGCTGTATTTTTATATGGTTTATCCTTACTCTATGGACTCTCTGGCGGACAAACCAATTTAACCGCGATCGCCACAGCCATTACTGCATCGGGTACAGGAGAGTCACTCGGGTTAGTCATTGCTTTAGTCTTTGTAATTGCCGGAATTTCCTTTAAAATTTCTGCGGTTCCCTTCCACCAATGGACACCCGATGTGTATGAAGGTTCCCCTACGCCTGTGGTAGCCTTCTTATCTGTGGGTTCAAAAGCAGCGGGTTTTGCCCTGGCTATTCGCTTACTCGTCAATGCCTTTCCCATCGTTACGGATCAATGGCGGTTTGTATTCACAGCTTTAGCTATTCTCAGTATGATTTTGGGGAATGTGGTTGCCCTGGCCCAAACCAGCATGAAACGGATGTTAGCCTATTCTTCTATTGCCCAAGCGGGGTTTGTGATGATTGGGTTAATTGCCGGAACTGAAGCGGGATATTCCAGTATGATCTTTTATCTATTGGTGTATCTGTTTATGAATTTGGGCGGTTTTACCTGTGTAATTTTGTTCTCTCTACGAACCGGAACCGATCAAATCAGCGAATACAGTGGTTTATACCAGAAAGATCCGCTATTAACGTTAGCACTAAGTATTTGTTTACTGTCTCTGGGTGGAATTCCGCCCCTGGCTGGATTTTTCGGTAAGATTTATCTGTTCTGGGCAGGTTGGCAAGCCGGGTTATATGCGTTGGTATTGTTGGGACTGGTTACCAGTGTAATCTCGATTTATTACTATATTCGAGTCGTGAAAATGATGGTGGTGAAAGAACCCCATGAAATGTCTGATGCGGTGAAAAACTATCCTGAAATTCGGTGGAATTTACCCGGAATGCGGCCGTTACAAGTGGGGTTAATTTTATCTTTAGTTGCCACTTCATTAGCGGGTATTTTATCTAATCCTTTGTTTACCTTAGCGAATGATTCTGTTAGTCGCACACCGATGTTACAAGCAGCAATTACATCGACTCAGAAAGTAGCCGCTGTTAATTCTCAACCCAGTTTTTCTACGGTTCAAGAAAAGCAATAATGTAGATTAACCAGATTATTTTTGACATCAAGGGGTATAGCCATGCTGTACCTCTTTTTTATATATGGCGCTACACGCTATTGCAATTGTCCTAACTAATGTGCGTCATGCTATACCAGGTCGTAAAGACGTTATATAGAATCTCTCTACAGAGCGCGCTAGGTTGGCATTCATTTAAAGAGACAGACAAAAGTAAAGATAATGTCTTGCCTGTCTCCCAACTTCCTATGGTGTTTTAAGCCGCTGCATCGACTTTCATATCGCGTAAAGCATTAATATCAACCTCAATCGATGGCCCCATTGTTGCGGAAATATAAACA
This sequence comes from uncultured Lyngbya sp., assembly GCA_964434975.1. GTDB lineage: Bacteria > Cyanobacteriota > Cyanobacteriia > Cyanobacteriales > Microcoleaceae > JAAURB01. The sequence goes on along the minus strand of CAYSWY010000006.1, from coordinate 157,989 downwards.
CTCCGCCAGAAACGACCCTTCGCACCGGAAGGACGATTTCGGTCAATACATTCTTGTAATGCAGATAAATTCGTTAATAAATCTTCTGCTGAAAAGTTGGCTTTACCAAACAGAACATGGACAATTCCCGTCCGATCTGCCCGGAATTCCAATTTACCCGCTTTAAATTCTTCTACGGCCTGGGCTAAATCAACTCGAACCGTACCTCCTTTAGGAGACGGCATTAATCCTTTCGGCCCTAACGTCCGACCTAACTTCGCCACCTGAGGCATCATATCCGGTGTGGCGATCAGTCGGTCAAAGTCGAGGTTTCCTTTCTGAATTTCTTCAATTAAATCTTCTGAACCCACCACATCTGCCCCGGCTTCCTGGGCTTCGGTGACTTTTTCCCCTTTTGCCAACACCGCCACTCGCACTTCTTGACCCGTTCCTTTGGGCAAACTAACTGTGGTTCTCAGTTGTTGATCGGTGTATTTGGGGTCAATTCCCAAGCGAATATGAGCCTCTGCTGATTCTGCAAACTTGGCATTTGCGGTTTCTTTCAGCAGATTAATCGCTTCTAACGGCTCATAAGGGCGCTCTTCGACCTTTTTCTGTAATTCTTCTAAACGTTTTGAGACTTTTTTCGACATATTTTTCTCCTGGGGTGTATAACGAAGTCATGCTTCTCCCCCGAAATAGGGTTTATTCAGTAATGGTGATACCCATGTTGCGGGCAGTGCCAGCAATGATATTCATCGCCGCATCAATATCATTGGCATTGAGATCAGGTAATTTGGTTTGGGCAATTTCCCGTAATTGATCCCGGTTAATGGAACCGACTTTAACCTCTTTCGGCTGACCCGAACCTTTCTCAATTCCGGCTGCTTTTTTGATTAAAACCGCAGCGGGTGGGGTTTTGAGAACAAAGGTAAAACTCCGATCTTCATAAACCGAAATTTCAACCGGAATCACTAATCCTGCTTGGTCTGCGGTTTTGGCATTGTATTCTTTGCAGAATGCCATAATATTAACCCCATGTTGACCCAAAGCAGGACCAATGGGAGGGGCAGGGTTGGCTTTGCCCGCAGAAATTGCCAACTTAATCTGTGCTACAACTTTCTTTGCCATTCGTTAGTTTTGTTTTTCAACTTGATTAAACTCCAGTTCAACAGGAGTATCTCGTCCAAAAATTGAGAGTAATGCTTTTAACTTACTCCGTTCTGGACTGACCTCAATCACGTCCCCTTCAAAGTCTTTGAATGGGCCAGAGAGAACAATAATGTGATCTCCTGTTGTCATGGAGACTTGTACAACTGCTTCTTGCTCCTGGGTTTGTCTAAAGATCCGTTCCACCTCAGATGGACTCAACGGTAACGGTTTAACGTGACCTCGACCGCGTCCGACGCTACGTTTTTGTTCGGCCCCCACAAAGTTAATCACGTGAGGTGTATTTTTGACCGCCTGCCAAGCTTCGTCATCAATATCCCAGCGGTTTAACTCTTTATTCCAGTTCAGCTTCATCTGAATCAAAACATAGCCCGGAAATACTTTTTCTTCGCTATGTTGACGCGATCCATCTTTACGCAGCTTAATGGCTGGAGTGTGAGGAATCTCAACTTTGAGAATTCGATCAGTTACGTCTAAGGTTTGTCTGCGCTGTTCGAGGTTAGCTTTAACCCGCTTTTCACAGCCGGATGCTACTTGAACGGCATACCAACGGACTTGTCCAGGAGCAAACTCTTGGGTATCCTCTAGTAATTCTGTCATTGTTCTAGACGATTACAACAATTTTGTTAGCCAAATACTTGCCCTGATGCCCAACGAAAGAAGTTATCAACTAAATAGATGATAGAGGCTGAGAGAATGACCATCAACAATACCCCTGCTGATTCGCTCAACAGTTGCTGCCGACTGGGCCAAACGACTTTTTGGAGTTCTTCTTTCGTCTCTTGCAAGAAGTTGGCAACATTAAACCCATTGGAGGGTTGTTGAATTTCCGCTTCTTCCTTCTTCGCCACGACGATCTCCCCTTGCAACTTTAAATAAACTGATGATTATCAGTGGGTCTGAGCTGTTGTTAATGAGCTCAAACTATTTATCATAGCATTCTTAGAGCGTCCCGATGACTGGGCTTGCTTGACTCAACTCAGGGGAATTCTCAGTGTTCTAAAATTATTAAAAAAAAATTCAGACGAACATTAGCCCGCCTGAACTTTCTATAACTTTAGCGCGCCCTGGAGGACTCGAACCCCCGACATCAGGTTTTGGAGACCTGCGTTCTACCAACTGAACTAAGAGCGCATGACTGAGATCAAAAGTTTTTTAATCCCTGATCTAGTTTAACACAGTGCGCCTCCAATCCAACATAAATTCTGAAAAATATTCAGTTGTTGATCGAGTGATGACCCGTTAAAAGGTTAGAGAGGGCGATCAAAGCGTTGCTTAATCCGAGTGGCTTTACCAACGCGATCGCGTAAATAGTATAATTTTGCCCGCCGAACTTTACCCCGACGAACGATTTTAACGTTGGCAATTCGAGGAGAATGGATAAGGAACACCCGTTCTACACCGACTCCTTGAAAGATTTTACGAACGGTAATGGTTTCATTAATTCCGCCGTTACGCATGGCGATCACAGTCCCTTCATAGGGCTGTACCCGTTCTTTACCCCCTTCAATAATTCTGACCCCAACTTTGACCGTGTCACCGACATAAATTTGGGGAAGCTTTTTTTTCTTCTGTTCTGATTGAAGCCGGGCGATTTCTTCAGCTTCAATTTCTTGGACAATGGCTTTGGTTAGCATGACACTGGTTTAAACTCACAATCTATAATCATAAATCAATTTTTTGTCATTTGTCATTACTCATTTTCCAGATGAGTCGATACACCTCCGCACACAGGATTAATCAAGCACTGTAATCATCAACAGAAAATGCGATCGCGATCAAAAAAATACATCAGTTCCCTCTCGCCAGAAATATGTATGTTTAGATGTGAAGTTCACCTCTAACTTCACCCCCCACGTATGCTATTTGAAAGAGCGAACCTACCCTATTGGATTTTTTAGGAAGAGGTATTTTACTATTGCTGATTGTGATTCTTGGGGGCGCAGCAGATGGAGAGATCGACTTAGATGTTGATATTGATGTTGATATTGATATCGATCCAGAAGCTGACTTTAGTTCACTGCAACTGTTGGGATGGTTAGGATTTGGTAATGTCCCGTTACTGTTATTACTCGCGACCGACTTTAGTCTAGTCGGACTATTGGGCTGGATGTTTAACGTGATTGTGGGGGAATTCACAGGCACCCTACCGAGTAAAGGATTAAGCGCCGTTGTTTTATGCATCAGCGCCATTGCCCTGGGTTTATATCTCGGTGCGATGATTTCACGCCCCCTGGGTCAAATGTTTGCAGCCTTTGGGGAAGATACCCGTGGCGATCGCTTAGTGGGTCGTTTAGGAACGGTCACTTCAGCTTATATTCCCAAGCAAAAAATTGGTCAGGTGGATGTTCTAGATGCCGATAGCAACCGAGTCACCATCAGCGCCACTTTACCGGAATGGGCAACGGTCATTCCTCAGCGGGGTGAAGAAGTTCTCGTGATTGAGCGCCAACCTCAAGCTTACCTTGTAATCGCTAAAGATAGCCCGGACGGGGAGCAGTGGACATCTAATTAGTCTAATTCAAAATATTAATCCTATTGGAGTACTTTCGATGTTATTTTGGCTAACATTTCTAGCATCTTTACCGACCATTAACACCTCGAAAACGGACTCGATTACCGCTTGTATCGAAACCACACCTGTCTCTATGACGGCTCAAATGTTGCCTTTGACTTCTAGAGTCAATCCTCCTGTTTTGGGGCAAGTCGAAACCACACCTGCCTATATGACGGCTCAAATGTTGCCTTTGACTTCTAGAGTCAATCCTCCTGTCGTCGGACAACTGGGCGGCGGTTTGACAATATTTGCTGGATTTTTTGCCGGAGTTATTTTTTTAGTGCTATTTGCGGGTGCTGTTTATTCACGCCTCTATCAAGTCACTCCGGCGAACGAAGCTTTTGTGAAAACGGGTGGGGTTTTGCGTAAACGTAGAACTGTAATTAAGCATGGGGGATCTTGAGTTTTACCCGTATTTGATCGCTTAACTCGGGTTCCCCTCAAAGAGATTTCGATTGATGTTGAACGGACGGGAAAACTAGCAGTTCGGACTCAAGACTATTTACGGGCAGATATGCGGGTGACCTTTTTTGTCTGTATTAATGCCATTGATGAAGATATCAAAACCGCGACGCAACGGCTCTCACAAAATAGTAAAATTACAACGGAAGATATTAAAAACGCGATTGAAAAACGGGCTGATGATGCGATTCGGGCAGCGGCTAAAAGTAAGAAATTAGCAGATATCGACTCAGATAAGTTAGGTTTTGCTCAAGAAGTGCTGAATTTAATTGAACCGGATCTTAAAAAGGTGGGCTTGACGCTGAATAATATTGCGATTTCTGAAATTGAAGAAAGCGACACTTATGATACTAATAATTTCTTCGATGCCCAAGGGGTGAAATTGCGAACGGAAACGATTCAGAAATCAATTAAACAAAAAGAAGAGGTTGAACTGATTACTGAACGAGAACGGCGGGAAATTGCCCTGGCAACTCAAGTGGCAATCGATCAGAAAGAACTGGCGGCGCGTAAGCAATCATTAGATATTGAAAAAGAAAAACAAAGTGCTGAATTGGCACAACAATTAGAAGTTGAAACCTTGAAGGCGCAACAAGCGCGGGAAATTCAGGAGGCAAAAGATAAAGAAGCCGCTAATCAAGAACGGAATAAAATCTTGCAAGCCAAAGCCGTTGAAGAAGAAGAAATCAGAAAAAAATTAGCGATTCAGCAAAGCCAAATTACTGCCGATATTGCCCTAGAAGAACAACAGAAAAAACTAAAAGTGGCTCAAGCACTGCAACAACGAGAAGCAGAACTGGCGGAGATTGAACGTCAGAAAACCACCGACTCCAACCGTCTAACGGCTCAAGTAGAAATTGCAGAAGCCGAACGTTTATCTGAAATAGCTAAACAAGAAGCCGCGATCGCCATTGCAGCTAAAGAACAAGAACGTTTAATTGCAGAAGCCGAACGGGCTAAAGCAGAATCAGCGGTAGTGACAGCGACGGAAATTGAACAAGCCGAACGTGAACAACGCTTGTCTATGATTGTCGCTCAACAAGAAGCCGAACGGGAGCGTATTACTGAACAAAATGTGATCGAAATTGATGTCTTTCGTCGTCAACGGCAAGCGGAAATTGCTCGTCAAGCGGCAGATTTGGAAGCAGAATCGATTCGGATGTTAGCCGCAGCAAATCGGGATAAAGATTTAGCTGAAGCAGACGGGATCGAAGCGAAAGTTGAGGCGGAAAATGCTATCAGCGATGCCAACCGAATTGCCCAAGTGATCGGCGCACTTGCCCCACAACTGATTGAGAAACTGCCAGAAATTACAACCGCTTTAGCGCCGCAACCGGGTGTTTTGGGTGATGCCAAAATTTATGCTTTTCCGGGAGCCAATGGCAGTAACGGAGGCGGCACTGGAGACATCACTAAATTGATGCTGACCACCAGTGGCATGACCCTACTGACTTCGCTGTTGGAAGACGGGAAATTAACGTCGTTACTCGCGGGTGCAACTCAACTTATACGCGGCAATGGTAGCCCGATACCGAAGGAGTTAGAACAGTTGACGAAGTCCATGCCGATCCCGGAGCCTGCATCCGGGAGAACTGTGACAGAGTTAATCGCTTCCCAAGAATTAGACCAACAGAAAAATCAAGCGATTGCTGCTAAAAAATCCGGTAAATCTAGTAAAGCCCCTACTCCTGCCCCTACTCCTGAAGCGCCTGCAAAGACTCTAAAAAATCAGTCCGAGGTAACTGGCACCTAGGGACAGATCTCAGGCACAAAATCTGTTGTCAAATCAATTCACAATATTATCCATAAGAGCGATAATCTAAACTGTAAGTGCCTGACGTGGAAGAGGTTAAATGAGCCCACTGTTAAATTTCATCTCCCTGATCGGAATGATCTGTCTCTGTTTTATTGCTTGGCTTGGCTCGGAAAATAAACGGATGATTCCCTGGAGCGTGATTGTTTGGGGAATTGGCTTACAAATGCTGATTGGACTGGTGGTATTTGTTCTCGGCAGTCAATTGGTTGAAGGACTCAGTTCTATTCTCAATGCCATTCTGGATGCTTCAGAAGCCGGTGCCAGATTTCTCTTTGGGGGGGGTGCATCTCCAATTGTACCAGATCCCAGTCGTAGTCCTGGCCCTGGCATTGCTGGCCGTTGGATTGCCCGAGCCATTGGTACCCCTTATGTTAATGTTCCCGGCGATCGCCTAGGCCCTGATAATTTAGATTTTGGCTATATTGTGGCATTCCGCGCCTTACCCCAAGTGATCTTTTTTGCGGGTCTGGTGAGTTTACTGTATCGTCTCAATATTATTCAACCCATTGTGTCTGTCTTTGCTAAAATTTTCCAAACCACGATGCGAATTAGTGGGGCAGAAGCTTTAGCGGGTGCGGCTAATATTTTTGTGGGAATTGAATCTGCGATCGCGATTAAACCGTTTTTAGCACAAATGACCCGGAGCGAATTGTGCGCGATTTTATCGAGTTGTTTTGGTTCAATTGCCTCTTCTGTTTTAGCCCTGTATGCGGGTTTTCTCCGTCCGACTTTTCCCAGCATTACAGGACATTTGGTTTCGGCTTCCATTATGACGATTCCGGCCTGTTTTGTCATGTCAAAACTATTAGTACCGGAAACTCAACGCCCAGAAACGTTGGGGGGTTTACCACCGGAAGCAAAAGTTCTGCCCGAAAAACAAGCTAATCCAATTGATAGTTTAATTGGTGGGGCTTTAGAGGGGGTCAAAATGGCTGTGGGAATTGCAGCAGCACTGATTGCTATTTTAGGAATGGTGGCATTAATTAATCTGGTGTTTAGCACTTTAGCTAGTTTCTCCAATAGTGAGTTAGTGATTCTGCGTCCGATTGGTCAAATTTTCCAGGTGATAACATTACAAAATATCCTAGGGGTACTATTTTTACCGTTGACCTTTTTAACCGGAGTTTCTTTAAATTGGCAAGAATTGTGGCAATGTTCTATGCTCATTGGTAGACGATTATTAGAAACCAATATTCCGCCCTATCAAGCCTTAGCACGACTCAATCAAGCCAATGAACTCAGTAATCGCGCCCTGTTAATTGTCAGTTATGTGCTGTGTGGTTTTACCCATTTTGCCTCTTACGGCATCTTTATTGGTGGATTATCTGCTTTGATTCCTAGCCGCAGTTCTGAAGTATCTTCTTTAGGGTTAAAAGCATTATGGGCAGGAACTTTAGCCACATTAATGACAGGTTGTATTGCCGGAGTCTTTGATTTTGGAAATCCAGCAGTTTTAGGGAAATAAAATAACAATGAAACGAAAACAAATCAGTTTAATTTTGTTCGGTTTATTTGTCCCTGTAATCATTAGTTTGAGTCCGACTTTGGGGATATTTTCTGCTGCTAAATTGGGGATATCTTCGGTTCAAGCACAGCAAGCGTCTCCCACTCCTGAAGCTGCCCCCACTCCTGCCGCCACACCAACCCCTCAACCCACACCCACTCCTGAAGTTGCCCCCACTCCTGAAGTTGAAACGCCTCCCCCCCCTGAGCCTTCCTTAGTATTAAGTGAGAGTGATTATCTTGATCCATTGGGACGGTTTAAAGTCGGAATATTACAAGGATATAATGTGGGTACGACTGGAAATTGGCCGTTAATTGAAGCCAACGATGGGAATTTAGCCTATACAGTGGTGGTGAAAGCTAGAGAAAGCGATCGCAGTATTGCCAGTCCCAGTTTGGCACAAATTGCTATCGAAACCTTTGAACGAGGGGAAGGCTTTCAACCCGAAACCTATCAAGTGATTTCACAAAGTGAAATTTCTATTCCTTGGACAGGAACAGTAAAAGTGGGGAGAGCAACTCAACCGATTCAAGGTAAAATTCGAGTGCGTCAAGTGCGATCGCGTCTTTTCCTCATCCTCGTTTCGGCAACGGAATCATCCTTTCAAGATATCGACCCAGCAATTATTACCATCTCCGATAGCTTAGAAGCCCTATAAAGTGTCATCGCGCCCGTTGGCATAGCCTGTGGGTTCGGCACGTATCGCCCGTTCCCTTGTTGTAATTCTTAACGCAAAAATTGGTTATCTAGCGGTTGAGATTGATAGACTGGAGGGCATGAAAAGAATGGGGGCTGACTTGTACAAAATCACCAACCCAATTGATTCAAACATCAGATTTGTACTCTCACTCACCCCATAAACAACTTGCATTAATAGCATTTAATTAACTTATGGTAGATTCTCTAAAAAAACCCACTTTTGAAGAAATTCGGCCAGGAGTCAAAGTTCCGGCTCAAGAAACCATTCTGACTCCTCGGTTTTACACCACAGACTTTGACGCGATGGGAGAGATGTCTGTATCTGCCAACGAAGAAGAGTTAAGAGCCATTATCGAAGAATTCCGTATTGATTACAACCGTCATCACTTTGTTCGTAACGACGAATTTGATCAATCCTGGGATCATATTGATGGGGAAACCCGCCGTTTATTTATTGAATTTCTAGAACGTTCCTGTACGGCTGAGTTTTCTGGGTTCTTGTTATACAAAGAATTAAGCCGTCGCATTAAAGACAAAAATCCTTTATTGGCTGAAGGTTTCCTGTTAATGTCTCGGGATGAAGCCCGTCATGCAGGGTTTTTGAATAAAGCCTTATCCGATTTTAGCCTATCACTGGATTTAGGATTTCTAACGAAGTCTCGGGATTATACTTATTTTGAACCCGAGTTTATTTTCTACGCCACTTATCTCTCTGAAAAAATTGGCTATTGGCGCTATATTACGATTTATCGTCACTTAGAAAAACATCCCGAAGATCGAATTTATCCGATTTTCCGCTTCTTTGAAAATTGGTGTCAGGATGAAAACCGTCACGGCGACTTCTTTGACGCTGTCATGCGTGCCAAGCCTGAAATGCTGAATCAGCCCAAAACTTGGCTAGAGAAGCTCAAAGCGTTTCCCAAAAGCCTCTCCGGCAAAGCTTGGAGTCGTTACTTTATGGTGACGCTGGTTCCGCCAAAATTATGGTGTCGTTTCTTCCTGTTGTCGGTATTTGCCACCATGTACCTCAACGATACCCAACGTTCTGGCTTCTATGCTTGCCTCGGGTTAGATGCGCGGGAATATGACAAAGAAGTTATTCTGCAAACCAATAAAACTTCTGCCCGTGTTTTCCCGATTATTTTAGATGTGGAAAATCCAGAGTTTTACGAACGTTTAGAAGCCTGTGTTGAGAATAACAAGAAGTTAACTCAAATTGCAGAGTCACAAGGCTCTAAGTTCTCTAAATTGTTGAAAAAACTACCCCATTATTTTGCTAATGCTGGGCAGTTCTTAAAGCTGTATTTCATGAAACCCATTGATGTCGAAGATCAAATGAATACAGTTCGTTAAATTATTCATATTCAGCATGATGTAGGGTGTGTCAAGTGGCGCACCTTTCTTTTTTTTAATATTTTGTAATATATTTATATCACTAATAAGCCACAGATCGAGTGACTGAGATCGGAGTAACATTTAAAGCTTTTTATAAATGTATTTTCTGTTTTTATTTATAGCTATATATCTACTTATAATTGCATTCGCATTTTTTGGTGTTCTGGGCGGGTTAATAGAAATATTATTAGTTATTGCTGCTATAGCTCTTATTCTATTTGGTATAGGTCTTGCTTCTGCAATTATTACGGAATTAATCTTATTACCGTTTTACCTTCTAGATTATCTTTATGATTTATTTCAAGCCCTAGCAAATAAACAAGTAAATCGAGTAAGTTACACTAATAATATTCAAACAACGTTTATTTATATTGAGGATACAGCTACTATTATTCCAGCTTTTGACAATGGAATCGAAACAGGCAATTTAAGGATTCAAGCTACAGTTACAATTAATGGTGAAACTGTCATTGTTCCTGTAACTGTAGATAGAATAGAAAGAGATATTCTACAAGGTAATATTATAATAGTAGCTCATGGAGTAAGTGTAATTTTACCTGTAGTTATAAGTAAAATAAATAGAGACATTCAGAAAGCTCAGATTCAGCCTATCTTTGAAAAAATAACATCAAAAACTCCTATTTTTATAAATGGTATTTTTATAACAAAAAGTATTTAATTACTTATTTAATGCTTATAAGTCTTGTTACTTCTACACCAGAGGTACAAAAATCTAATATTGTTATCCCAACTACTATCCAATGGCTAGAACAACATCCAGATTATAAATCTATTGGCTATGGAATTGATGCATTGTGGGATTTAATTGTAGTTAATTTATTGTAGTAGTGCGTTAGTAACGCACCCTACAATATTAAGATTGTTGAACGGTTACTTCTGGAATAGATGTTTCTTTGGGTTGAGAATTAGTTTTAGTAGGGAGTTGTTTTCGATATTTGATAAATGTAATTAATACAAATAACAAATCTAAGCTAACAATACTACCGATAATTAACTCTGAACCCCCTGTACTAAACCCATAGCTATGTAAGCCTATTCCGAGTACAAAGTTCACCCCATACCACGCCATCAAGACTGCGTTAAAACAGACAACGCTAACAACTGCCATCCCGAAGTTTTTTAACCATCCCACTAACCGTCCATGTAACGGCGCAAGATAACATAAAAGTGCAATTAATGCCCAGGTTTCTTTCGGGTCCCATCCCCAAAACCGTCCCCAAGAAAAGTGCGCCCAAATTCCTCCGAGAATAATTCCAGTTGTGAGTAATAATACGCCGATTTGAATCACACGATAATTGAGTTTAGACAGTTGATTAATTCGTTCTTTAGCGTTAGGGGAAAACAGGTAATTGCCGAGGATAATATGTCCAAGTCCGAGAGAAAGGGCAAAACTGGCGTAACTTAAAGTAATCGTGGGAACGTGAATACTCAACCAAAAGTTATCTCGTAAAACGGGGACTAGGGGTTTAATACTGGGGTCTAAAATTGCGGGTAATTTATCGGATAAAACTAAACAAATTACCGATAATGGCGCTGCGGCTATTAGATAATATTTTGCCCGATAAATTAGTTCAAATAATAAGGCAACGGCAGCAATTCCAAACCCGACCCAAATCACTGATTCGTACATATTGGTAACGGGTGGACGACCGGCAATTATCATTCTTTCAATAAAGCCATACCCTTGTATTAATAACCCAGAACTAAATAGCCCAATTCCCATCCAGTAGTAATCAAAGGATTTTATCCAGAGAACGGCTAACATCACAATAAAGGCAATTCCATACAATATCCAAGCTTTACCAAAGGGATGAAATGCATAAAAGCTAACTTCACGTTTGAGGATATTGTTAGCGGGATAAATAGTCGGACTAAGGGCGGTTAATTGGGTTTTTAATTTAGCGGCGATGGGTTCTAAATTGGATAAGTTATCAGAATGAGAACGATACAGTTGTCGTAAACTTTGATATTGATTTTGAACGAATTCTGCTTGTTCGCTAGGATAATATTCTGAGGCTGTATTAATCCCTAACCATTTTCCTTTAATATCTGTTGGATGAGGCACAATGGGTAAGGTTTGATTGCCAACGGTTGCCATCATTAACGCTAGTCTATCTTCTATGGTTAATGCTTCCCGTTCATTACGGCTTAAATCTTCGTCTTGGGCTTGTTTTTGACGGGCAGTTAAGCCTAAAGATCCTAAGGGAGATTGCATTAATTCTTGGAAGGAAAAATACTTCTGTTCTTCGTCTAATCCAATCGCGGCTTTTAAGGGACGATAATTAATTAAAATAAATGGTTCTTGATTCCAGTCTCGGTTATTCCACCACAAGGATAAATAGGTTTGTAAATAGTCTAGTTTTTCCCCGGTTTGTAATGTGTAACTTTCTTTACCGTGAATTTCTGCAACGGTTTCTCTCGCAACAGTATCTAAGGGTTTTTTACGGCCATCAAGTTGAACGGCTAGGGTTTTAAGTGAATCAATATTTGGATTGTGGGATTGAGTAATGGGAATCAGAATAATTAGTAGACTTAAACACAAACCTAAAATGAATTTTAATAATTTCATGGTGTTAAATATTATCCTTAAATATCAAATAATTTTTGAAGCTTAGTTTAGAGTGTAGGGTGCGTCATGGACGCACCAATAAGCTATGAAACAGACACTTTTCCTGGTGTTGAATTTTCTACTTCAATGATTTCTGACTGCAATTCAACTGAGGCAGTTTTAGCCTTTGAAAAACGCAACTTTTTAGCAATTCCGGGGCCATAAAACATTACCCCAATACCCCCAATAACCAAAGCTGAACCTGTCCAAGTTAAAGCAGTAACCCAAGCAGGTTCTCGTTTCACCTGTAAAGTAGATTGATTTAAATCTCCGGGGTTCCAGGAGGCTTGGGCTAGCTTCCAGCCGCGATACCAGGTGGGGTGGTTCATCCACACGTTACGTGGGCTAATTTCCCCTGTTTCGGGGTCAAGAATTTGAATTTGACTCGTCCACATCGCCACCGACTCTGACCCTTCGTTACGTTCAACGATAAAATCTTCTAACGCCACGGCAAAGGGTAATTGCAATATTTTCGGACTAAAGACTGCAAAAATATCTCCATTTATATCATTAATAGTGGTGGGTTCAGCCCAAGATAACGCGGCTTCGGTTCCGTTTTCGGTTTGAACAAATAAGGCAGGAACGCCTTCAATATTATTGCCAATATTATTAGAAACGGGGACAATTTGACGCTGAATTTTACCGTGAGGTATCCATTGTTCTAAGGTAATTTGAAAATCTGCCCAACCCGGACTGACCGCTTCTCCTAGATTGAATTCTCCAGATTTAAAACCCTTGGAAGAATGGGCAGTATAGAAAAGTTGACCTGTTGGAGTGGCTAAGACATGAAAATAATCTTCAGCCGTTTGAGGGGGAACTTGATAACTGATATCAATTCCTGCAATAGATTCTCCAGAAATAACCGTTCGGATAGGCGGAAAATCACCTTTTGCAAAGACAAACCAACGTTCTGTTGCTTCAGGTGTAGTGGCTTGCAGTTGAACAACTGGGTTATTTAATTGTTGCGATGCAGTTGTCGGTTGGTTATCGCGGTTGAGGATAAAATCCGGCCAGAAATTAACGACTTCAACAGTCAGATTATCTTGAGGAATTTGACGGGATTTTTTGTTAGCAGCAAGGATATTAGCAACATCAAGATTAATCGTTTTATTTGCTGTTGTGACCTCGAGAGTTCCCCAACGATTATTGTTATTTCCAATCGGTGGCGTTAACAGTTTTTCTAGTTGGTTGTTATCTTCAACGGTAATAATTTCTAATTCCGCCGGCCCTACCGGAACCTTGGCATAAGCTACCGGGGCTGCCCCTAACCATCGTTCCAAAGTTTGCCCCATGCGTTGACTACTTAAGCGTAACTTTACCGCTGGGTTATTAACTGTTGCTTCGTCGGTAAATGAAACCGTTTTAATGGTATTTTCGCTATAACCTACAATCGATAAATTCCCAACAGATTGAGGATAAACGGAACCATCCGATTTAATAAATAGGTCCTGATGTTGCAATGAACCCTCTGCATTCATCACGTCTAATAATTCACCTTCAACCCGAACTTGGCTGTTTGGGGGATTATCAATTCGGAGTAATAACATCCCTTCTACCCCTAAATGAATAACGGCAGCAGACCCGGCAATGATGACAATTAAACCGAGATGGGTCAGGGCAAAACCAACTTTTCGTGGCCCTCGCCAGGGGTAACGACTGAGGGCAGAAATCCCTAAGTTGAGGGCAAGCAGAAACATTAATCCGCCAAACCACGGGCTTTTATACACAGTTTGTTGGACAGTACTAGAACCGACTTGAGATTCATAAAAGGTTGCCCAAATCAAGATTCCAATAATCCCACTCAGCAGCGGGACTGCAAATTTAATCGAACCTAAAAACCGAATCAGCCGTTCAGACATGGGGAGAGGAACGTATTGCAAAATAAATTTGATGAGATTATTTACCTCGGATTATATCATAAAGACTATTTTGAGATTTTTTGTAGTCAATATTACCATTTTTTTATAAAAAAGTCCGAACGACTGACCCCTTTACTGGGTCGAGTAAAGACCTGGCTCAAGAATATATTATTTTTACATTTAAAAGATGCATTAATATCATAATTAAATCCATTTTGTTATTTTTATTACAAAAAATATAGAGCAACCCTGGCATGATGTTTCTGAATTACATGGGTTGAGCAATATCACCTATTAGTCAGGGATTAGAGGGCGATAAAGGTATCTAGTGAGCGGATGAATTGAGTCAAACTAAGGATTGATAATCTGCAGTTTTCATTAAAATAAAAGTGATGGTCAGGATGAAGGATTAGTATTTAATCCAGTCCTTTTCATCACCAATATAACTTAACTTTTAGTTGGTCAGCCATCATATTTATTGATTTGAGCAACTAAAATATTGATCTGTTAATCATCCAAGAGAGCGAGAGTTTATTTACAATGTCATTAAAAGTTGAAATGTTAGAACAAAGCTTTGAGAAAGTCAAACCCCACGCGAATGAGTTCGTTAATGGTTTTTATGAGAATCTGTTTGCGCAAAGCCCGGAAGCAAAACCATTGTTTGCTCATACCAATATGGTAAAACAGAAAACAATGTTGTTGAGTTCTCTCGTCTTTGTTGTTGAGAATCTCCGCAACCCGAACGCTTTATCAGAAGCTTTGAAAGGCTTGGGTGCAAGACACGTTAAATATGGGGCATTGCCGGAACATTATCCCTTGGTGGGGAATGCATTACTGACAACATTTGAACAGTTTTTACAAGCAGATTGGACACTTGAAACCAAACAGGCTTGGGTAGAAGCGTATGGCGCAATTACAGAGTTAATGTTAGAAGGAGCGGATTATTCTCCGACAGAAGTTCAGTTACCTGCACCCGACGAAGCCAAGGCCGATAACCCGGTTGAATTGTTAGAAACCAGCTTTGGTAAAGTTAAGCCCCAAGCCGGAAAATTTGCTCAGCAATTCTACAATAATTTGTTTACAATGTATCCAGAGGCAAAACCGTTGTTTGCTTCAACAGATTTGAAAGAGCAGCAGAAGAAACTGTTAGCCTCTTTGGTGTTTGTCGTAGAAAACCTGCGAAAACCAGATGCATTAGAGGGTGCGCTCAAAGGATTGGGTGCAAGACACGTTAAATATGGGGCATTGCCGGAACATTATCCCTTGGTGGGGAATGCATTACTGACAACATTTGAGCAATTTTTAAAAGGAGATTGGACACCCGAAGTGAAGCAAGCTTGGGTGAATGCTTACGGTGACATCACCAAAATTATGTTATCAGGGGCTGATTATTCAGAGGAAGTCGTTAAGTTAGATGGGGCTTCTGTCAAGCCGAATGCACCGGGTAAACAAATGGCTCCTATGACCCATGAATCTCCTGATAATTCAATTAATTGGCCGTTATTTGGCGGCGTTTTGAGTGGGGCTGGCATCTTAGCGATTCTTCTGTTGCTACTCTAAGAAAATACATCATGGCAAGGTCTAGAAGATCTCAATTTAAATTTAGCAAGTTTTTACAGTCAGGTATTGTTATTGTTAGCGTTGGTATTATTTCAGCGCTGTGGCTCGGGTCTGCTTTTGCCTTCGACTACCGTACTGTTTTCTTACCCGGTGAAACCTCCGTGGGTCACGCTTTAGTCGAAGCATCTTGTAGTTCTTGTCATGAAGGATTTAAGCCGGTTTCTAATGAAACTTGTAACCGCTGCCACGAAGCAGAATTAGCCGCTGATGTTCATGGGGCAAAAAAGTTTCGTGACCCCCGCTGGGCAGAGTTATTAACGCAATTAGATGTTTTAACTTGTACGGCTTGCCACGAAGAACACGTTCATATGTTTGGTCGGGGGGTTCACTTAAAACCTGACTTGTGTATGGCTTGTCATCAAGGCATTATTGAAGGGGATTTAGCCAGTCATAACGACTTTTCACCGGATGGTTGTTGGACGGCAGGCTGTCATAATTTCCATGACCATCGTTCAATTTCAACCGGATTTTTGCGGGAAAATCTTGACCAACCGCCGATGTTACCGCAACCCGAATTACCCGAACTTGAAATTACCCAAACCTTACAAGTTGCACCTCAACCTGATTTAAATCAGCAGTTTTTGGGAGGTGCGTCATGAAAAAACTTCTCACAATTTTCATGATTGTTGTTATTCTTTTAGCGGGTAATAGTTATGCGGTTCGTTCACAAACCGTTGAACCCGGACAATTAGAAGAAATTAATCAACAATGGCAAACTAGCGCCCATGCTTTAGCTGAGGTTAACTGTTCAAGTTGTCATACACAGTCAGAAACAAACGAGTTTATTGCTCAACCCACCCTCGAAAGTTGCCGCAGTTGTCATGAAGAACACGTTGAGACTTTTTTACTGGGAAAACATGGCATCCGTACCTTAGAAGGGTTATCTCCTTTAACCCCAAAAATGGCAGATTTACCGATGAAAAAGTCGGCAAGAAATAAACAGATGAACTGTAATACTTGCCATAACGTTCATACGGTCAATACCCATGTGGCAGCGGTTGATTCTTGTTTAAGTTGTCACAATGATACCCATTCTTTAAACTACAAAAACTCTCAACACGCTCAACTGTTTGCGGCTGAAGGAATTTTACCTCGACCTTCTCCCGAGTCGGTGACTTGTTCGGCTTGTCATCTGCCACGTCAACAACACAATGGCACGGTTTTTGTTAACCATAATAATACCTATACATTGTTACCCCGAGACCGGATGGTAAAGGAAGTTTGTATCAATTGTCACGGCGTAGAATATGCTTATGAGAGTATCTTTGATGATACGTTAATTGAGAACAACTTTGCTGCCGCTCCCACTCAAGAAATGGAAACATTTGAGATGATACGAGCGTTAGAAGAACAGCGTTCTGGCTCTAAAAAAGCTCAAGCCAAACAAAAACAGAAACCGCCTGGCAAACCCTTAAATGAAATGACAGAAACTGAGCTATTTAAAATTCAGGATGCATTATATAATGCCGGGTTTGATGTTTATGTCGATGGGTTTTATGGGGAGGGAACTGAAGCGGCGTTGCAAGGGTTTCAACAGCAAAATAAAATTGATGAAGGAGGAAAAGTCGGGGAGAAAACCCGTAGCGCATTAGGACTGGAAAATGAATAACAACTAAATTTTAATTTTGGCGGGTGGGTAGGTTGGGGAAAAATTTAGAGATGATGTTAAGGGTAAAAATAATTAAGTTTCAATTGTTTTTTTAACATCATGATTACAGTTAAAAATTAGATCATTACTCTAGAGAGGAGACACGTCATTTATGTTAGGATTTCAGGGTTGGATAACAGGCATCAAAGCCAGAGCCATTGGCTTAATTTCATTAGCCTTAGCGGTTTGTTTAACGGCTGTCGCTTGTGCAGGAGGGGGTTCTCAACAGGCGCAAACTTCAACAACAGAAACAGCTAGTGTGGGAGTGCCTCCAGAACAGGTTGTAGATTATATTCATACAGTGTTATTAGCGGATAGAACCGCTTATACAAAACACGTTGTTAACCGCCTTCAAACTTTAGAAGGAAAATTAAATGATTCTGGAGAAGTTCCGGCAGAAGCAACGGAAGCTTGGCAAGAAGCCTCCGGAGTTCCGTTACCCGCACAAATGTTCCGGTTAGGGTCAGAAATTGCCTCAGAAAATGGTGTGTTTACTTATAACTTAATTTCCCCATGGAATATTAATGATACCCACGCACCCAGATCTGAATTTGAGCAAACTGCTATGCAACAAGTAGTAGAAACCGGTGAACCTTATAAGGCTTATCAACAAGTAGGCGAACAAACTTATTTTTCTGCACTTTATCCCGATAAAGCCGTCGCAGAAGCTTGTGTGACTTGCCACAATACTCATCCGGTTCACCTCGAACGTTATCCCGATAAACAATTTGTCATGAACGAAGTCATGGGCGGAATTATTATTAACCTTCCGGTTGATCAAACCTAAATTGTTTAAACTAAAAGGAGGTATTTTTATTCAAGGTACCTCTTTTTACTCAATGAAAAGATAATATCAATAAAATTGTTTTAAATCTTTCACTTATTTTCTTTCTCTGTACGAGAACTCTCAATGATTAAGCCAACGTTCTCAACTTTAATTCTTCTAACTTTCATTACCGTCTTTCTGCTGTTTCCTTTTGTATTCAGTCCATTATATATTCCGGCATTACGAGAAGAAGCCTTTGAGTTACACTTGTTTTTGCAAGGTGATCTTTATAAACAAATCACGGGCTATGCATCTCTAGTGTTTGTGATTTTAGAAATGATTTTTACCCTCAGAAAACGCGGCAGAGGATGGAAACTCCCCTTTAAAATTCCAGGAGATATGCAGTTTTGGAGAAAGCTTCATATTTTTCTCGGGGTGGGATTATTAGCAACCACATTAATTCATACAGTAGGAGTCACTGGATTAAATTTTAACGCTATTTTTCTTTGGGTCTTTTTTGGCGTAACCTTATCAGCGTTAGTCGGCGTTGTGGCAGAAACTGGAGTGTTAGAATCTTCTAATAAATATTTTGGTAAACCGCGAGGCAAAGAGGCTTTTGGGGTTAAAGATTCAATCCTACAACTACCGACTTTAAGCAAAGGGGAAGTCATTCGAGGGTTAAGAAAAGTTTGGTTAACGACTCATATTCTACTGGTGAGTGCTTTTCTTGTGATGTTAGGGTTTCATATTTTTCTCACTTATTATTATGCGTAAAAGAATTAAAAAATTATGAAAATTTCAGGGTATGTAATCATTGCAATTATTATTAGTTTGATAGCGGGTACAATTATCGTTACACAGCCTGATGTCTCCGCTCAAAGTGCAATTTCAATTACTGGCTTGGCAACATTACAACAAACCGCACAAGAGTCTATCGCCTATTCTGTCGCTGTCGCAGACAATAAACCTGCTTTTGTAGAGTTCTACGCGAATTGGTGTACAACCTGTCAAGCAATGGCTCCAATTATCAGTCAACTCCATCAAGAGTATAGTGAAACGGTTAACTTTGTGATGGTTAATATTGATGATCCAGAATATACAAATATTATACAGCAATATCACGTCACAGGTGTACCTCAAATTACATTTTTAGATGCCGATCATCAGGTAAGCTGGAGTCAAGTGGGAAAAGTTCCAGCCCGTATTTTAAATTCACTTTTAGACACACAATCATCTACTTAAGAAAGAGTCAAATCTATGACTTTAAATATTGAACTTTTAGAATCCAGCTTTGACAAAATTAGACCTCAAGCGCTTGAATTTTCTGCTTACTTTTACCAAGCCTTATTCAACCATTATCCCGAACTCAATAAGATGTTTAAAGAGGTTGATCAAGCGGCAATGGAAAAGAAACTGATTGCTTCACTGGCTTTAATTGTTGAAAATTTAAGAAACCCGATAGAACTCACTTCTGCATTGAAAAGTTTAGGGGCGCGTCATGTAAAAATCGGCACTGTACCCGAGCATTATCCCATGATTGGTAATATTTTAATCTATACGTTTTCACAATATTTAGGGGAAGACTGGACATTAGAATTAGCAACGGCGTGGGAAGAAGCTTATAACTTAATTGCTGATTTGATGTTATCCGGCGCAGAAACACCCGAAAAATATCTCAACGGCGAATTAACCTTTTATGAATGGTTAGATTTGTATGGAGAGTCGAGTCCGAAAGTGCGAGACATGATTTCTTCTACAACTCATTTTCACTATCGTACGTAAAAGTCTGTAATATATTACTTATCTTGAATGCTCAAAATTAAATACAAATGACGCTCTTAACGCCATCACAGGTGCTATCTTCTATCCAGCAAGGAGAATCTCTCAACTCTGCTGAACTAAGCCACATTAGCCTTAAACAGAATTTACTCGATCAAGCAAAGTTTATTGAGGCTTATTTACGCAAAGCCGACTTATCAGGATCTTCGTGTCAAGAAGCAGATTTTACTTCCGCACAATTAATGTGGGCAAATTTAACGGAAACGAATTTAATTCGGGCTAAATTATCTTCTGCCTGTTTAAGTAATTCCTGCCTCAGGGGTGCAAACTTAAGAGAAGTTGAGGGATTTAAGGCACAATTTTATGAAGCTTGCTTAGATGATCTTGAAGCCAGTTTAGCTAATTTAGAACAAACAGATTTCAGATACGCTCAGGGAAATTATTCTAATTTTACCAAATCCAATTTAAACAAAGCAAACCTCAGTCAGACTCAATTTTATCAGGCTAATTTTAATCATGCTAACCTGCGTCAGAGCCGTCTGAATAATGCTCGTTTCACTCAAAGTTATTTGATTCAAGCCAATTTAGAACAAGCGGATTTATCCAGGGTTTATCTGGAAGCATCGGACTTAACAGATGCAAATTTAATTGCTGCTAATCTTCAAGCCATTCAACTGATTAATGTTGTATTGAAACTGGCTGATTTTACAGATGCCTCTTTACAGCAGGCAACCCTAAATCAAGTTGACTGTACCAATGCTTCCCTGTTTTCTGCCAATTTAGAGGGGGCAACCTTTACCGAGGTTAATTTTACCGGAGCCAATTTACAGTATGCTAACTTTGAAAATACAGTTTGGCATGAAGTGAATTTCTCTGATTGTCAGGTTGAGGATGCTGTTTTTACAGATGCTAAAGGGTTAACTCTTCAACAGATTAAACAGCTTCAGCAGGGAGGAGCATTAAACGTCGATTAAGGGTAAAAAACTATAATTCTCATGATTAAATCGTTCAACTCGCTTCTTAATAACTAACCGTAAAAGCCCTCACCCCTAACCCCTCTCCCAATGTTGGGAGAAGGGCATCAGATTTGATATCATCTACTATAGCGCTACGCAATAGTACTATATTGCCTCTCCCCTATGCTTGACAAACAACTCAGAAGAAATAACAATTATAACGGAACCGTTTGTAAAAGCTGATTAATAATTAATTTGGCTTGTTTTCCACCCG
Source organism: uncultured Lyngbya sp. (assembly GCA_964434975.1). Taxonomy (GTDB): domain Bacteria; phylum Cyanobacteriota; class Cyanobacteriia; order Cyanobacteriales; family Microcoleaceae; genus JAAURB01. Next base: position 136,876 of record CAYSWY010000006.1, on the reverse strand, counting down.
TTGGAATTAAGCGATGAGCCAAGACATGAGGCGCTAAAAACTTAACATCATCCGGCACAGTGTAATCTCTACCTGATAGGAATGCAAAGGCTTGTGCGCCTCGATAAAGGGCAATTGCACCCCTTGGACTGACACCTAAAGTAATGTCTTCATGTTCTCGTGTTGTTCTGACTAAATTCAGAATATATTGTTGTAATGACGCTTCCACTTTCACCTGAGTACAAAGGCGTTGTAATTCGATGATATCTTCTAAATGTAAGCAAGGTTTAAGTTCTTCGACACTGATGGTATGACTCAAACGTTGTAGCATTTGCAACTCTTCGGCTTCGGTGGGATAACCAATCGTTAAAGACAGCAAAAATCGATCCATCTGCGCTTCTGGCAGTGGAAATGTTCCTTGATATTCAATTGGGTTTTGAGTCGCAATCACAAAAAACGGTTGCGGCAGTTTGCGAGACTGGCCATCTACTGTGACTTGCTTTTCTTCCATCACTTCCAATAAAGCCGACTGTGTCCGAGGCGTTGCCCGATTAATTTCATCGGTGAGTAAAATATTAGTAAAAACAGGCCCGGCCATAAATTCAAACTGACCGGTTTGAGGATTCCAAATATTCGTCCCGGTAACATCAGTGGGTAATAAATCTGGGGTACATTGAATCCGCTTAAATTGCCCTGCAATTGAACGGGCTAAGGATTTAGCCAATAGGGTTTTACCCACGCCGGGAACATCTTCAAGTAAAGCATGACCCCCTGAGAGTAACGCAACGAGAGTCAGTTGAATGGCATCTGCTTTGCCAACAATCGTTTGACTTAAATTCTGTTTCAGTTGCTCAATACGATCTCTCATGGCCAGAGTGTAGGTAAAGGTAAACTAATTAGGACTGATTATCCTGGAGGATTTTGGTTGCCTTAAGACAATCTAACTCAATTTGAGATTTAAGTTGTTCAACCGAAGCAAACTTTTGTTCGGGCCGTAAAAATTCAACTAAATCTACCGCTAAAGTTTTACCATATAAGTCTCCCGACCCATCCAGTAAATGAACTTCTACTGTGGGATTTTCCCCAGCAACGGTGGGACGGCAACCAATATTCATTACCCCCATTTGAGGAGAAGCTTCTGCTGGTTGTGAGGACTTTTCTTTCACCCAAACGGCATAAACCCCATAGCGGGGTAAAAACTTATCGGGGGGTAACTGTAAATTGGCGGTGGGAAACCCAATGGTTCGACCCAATTGTTGACCTTTCACCACTTCACCCACTAATTGATAATATCGGCCGAGTAAGTGTTGAGCGCGTTGAATATCTCCTTGTTGGAGGGCCTGACGAATTAAAGAACTACTGATGCGTTCGCCTTGTTCACAGGGATAACGGGACACGATAATCACCTCTATGCCAAACTGGGCTGCAATCTGTTGTAAGTCTACCGCAGTTCCCGCTCTATTTTTACCAAATTGAAAATCAAATCCCACACTGACTCGACGAGCGTGTAATTGTTCGACTATAATCTTTTCAACAAATTGACGAGGCGTTAACGCTGCCAAATCGTGGTTAAATGGTAGCAGCACAAGCTGTTCTACGCCTAATTGTTTCAACTGTTCCACTTTCTCATCGTGGGGCGTTAACAATGGCTTCGTTCGTCCCGTAAAAAATTCTTGGGGATGGGGATGAAAGGTAACGACTGTTGAGTAACAGTGTTCGGCTTCGGTAGAATCGGAAATAGAGGTTGAAGTCTTGCCCGAAGACCGCTCAACTGAGAATAAAAAATCTGCCTGCGAAAACTGCCGGGGGGAAACTTGCCGCTGAGAGGATGCCGACTGATTTAAAGTCGGGGCAATGACCTGCTGATGGCCTCGATGTAAACCATCAAAGTTTCCTAAAGCGATCGCAGTGGGGGTTAAAACGATGTCTAGTGATGATGTTATCCACACGCTTTACATTTTGACACATTATGGATGATAAGTCATTAGTTATTTATGATTCTGGGCAGTGACGGGCGCACGCAATGCGCCCCTACCGGACTACGACATCTGGAGTTGACGGGTTTGAGTTTCTAGATAGATTAATAATGCATTGACATCGGCTGGATTAACCCCACCAATACGAGAGGCTTGACCAATGGTTACAGGTCGGACTTTAGTTAGTTTTTCCCGAGATTCCATCGATAAAGTTGTAATGGTCATATAATCTAAATCTTGGGGTAATTTGCGATTAGCATGACGACTGACTTGATCGATTTGATTTTGTTGACGTTGTAGATAACCGGAATATTTAATCTCAATTTCTGCCCCTTCTTTTTCCGATTTATTTAACTCAGAATTTCCTAAGTTATATTGTTCTAAATTCGGGTAATGAAATCCAGGACGGCGTAATAAATCGGCTAAAGTAATGGAACCTTTAATCCGTTGTTGAGTATCCGTGACAATTTGAATACCCACCTCATCCCGTTCTTTAATTCGAGTGGTATATAACCGTTCTTTTTCGGCGGTAATATTGGCTTGTTTTTGTTGGAATAATTCCCAGCGACGATCATCAATTAAGCCAATGTCTCGACCTAATGGAGTCAGACGTTGATCGGCATTATCAGACCGTAATAATAGTCGATATTCCGAACGACTGGTTAACATTCGATAGGGTTCGCGTAAATCTTTTGTACACAAATCATCAATCAAAGTGCCGAGATAACTTTGCTCCCGAGGGAATACAATCATCTCTTTGTTTTGAACAAATCTCACCGCATTAATTCCGGCAACAATTCCTTGCGCTGCTGCTTCTTCATATCCGGTAGTTCCATTGACTTGACCTGCACAAAATAGCCCTTCAATTTTCTTAGTCATCAACGTCGGATAACATTGAGTGGCGGGTAAATAATCATATTCCACGGCATAAGCTGGGCGCAACATAATACACTGTTCTAAACCGGGAAGCGATCGCAACATTTGCAGTTGTAATTTTTCCGGTAAACCCGTAGAAAATCCTTGAATATATAACTCTGGAATCTTACGACCTTCTGGTTCAATAAATATTTGATGACTTTCTTTTTCGGCAAATCGAACAATTTTATCCTCAATACTCGGGCAATAACGGGGGCCTTTTGCATCCACCCAGCCGCCATAAACGGGAGATAAATGTAAATTATCTCGGATTAAACGATGAGTTTCTGGGGTAGTTCTTGTGAGATAACAACACATTTGTTCCCGTTCGACCCATACTTTAGGATCGAAACTAAACCAGCGAACTTCTTCATCTCCAGGTTGGGGTTCAAGGTTATCATAATTAACAGAACGTTTATCAACTCTTGCCGGAGTTCCTGTTTTTAACCGTCCGGTTTCAAAGCCTAAACGGTTTAACGTTTCTGTTAGTCCAGTTGCGGCAAATTCTCCCGCCCGTCCGGCTGCCATCGACTTATTTCCCACCCAAATAGTACCGCCTAAAAAAGTACCCGTGGTTAGAATAACAGCTTGACATTTAAAGGCAACACCAAAGTAAGTTTCTACCCCAATAATTTCATCATTTTTACCTAAAATTAAATCGGTAACCATGCCTTCACGGATGGCAAGATTTTCTTGATTTTCCACAATATCCCGCATCACGGCTGCATATTCCCGCTTGTCGGTTTGGGCGCGTAATGCCCACACAGCAGGCCCTCTGGAGGAATTTAACACCCGTTTTTGGAGATAGGTTCGATCCGCCATTTTGCCAATTTCACCGCCTAATGCATCGATTTCGTGGGTGAGTTGAGATTTAGCGGGGGCACCCACTGCCGGGTTACAAGGTTGCCAAGCAATTTTATCTAAATTGAGGGTTAACATCATTGTCCGACAACCCAAACGGGCAGCGGCTAAAGCGGCTTCGCAACCGGAGTGTCCAGCACCGACAACAATAATATCAAATTCGTCTTGAAAGTCTACGGTCGAAGTAAGAGTCATTGCTTTATAAAAACGACAAATCGGGGAAAATATTGTAAGATAAACAACGGCAGAAATAGGATTTATTGATTGGGCAGAAGAGTGAGTCTACCTGATTCAATTCATTATACGATATTTCAATATTCTGTATCTTTATTGTTCATATTATAGACAATTTTGATCGGCTTGTGAAATATTGCTGCTAAATCGATTAGCACAGATATTATTTCAGGAGAAATAATTAATATGGCAACTTATTTAATTACGGGTGCAAACCGAGGAATTGGCTTAGAATATTGTCGGCAACTGCAACAACGGGGAGATCGGGTGATTGCGGTTTGTCGTTCAGTTTCAGATGAATTAAAAGATTTGGGTGTTGAAATTGAAGCTGATATTGATATCACTCAAGAAGACTCGGTTCAAGATTTAGTGCAGCGGCTAAACAATCAAACAATTGATGTGTTAATTAATAATGCAGGAATTATTGAACGAGTGAGTTTAGATGCGTTGGATTTTGATAGTATTCAGCGGCAATTTGAAGTGAATGCCATGGGGCCGTTACGAGTGACTCACGCCCTATTAAATCATCTTAAAAATGGTTCTAAAATTATCATTATGACCAGCCGCATGGGTTCGATAGATGATAATACTTCGGGCGGTTCTTACGGTTATCGGATGTCAAAAGTCGCTGTTTCGATGGCAGGAAAATCGTTGTCCGTTGATTTGAAATCAAGAGGAATTGCTGTGGCAATTTTACATCCAGGATTAGTTAAAACTAGAATGACAAACTTTAGTAATTCTGGGATTACTACTGAAGAATCTGTTAAAGGTTTATTGGCTAGAATCGATCAACTCAACTTAGAAAATACAGGTACATTTTGGCATTCTAACGGGGAAGTATTGCCTTGGTAAACGTTTTAATCTGAGGATTTATTAATCTCAATTCCTAACTTTAATGCTGGGTTATTTTCCCAGCGATCGCCAACATGAGCATAAATACAAGTCGTTCTTGGATCGGCGTGTCCGAGTAAGTCTTGAACCTGCCGTAATTCTGCCCCTGAACGTAATGCTAAAGTTCCGGCTGTATGCCTTAAACTATGGGTAGAAAGAGTCCGTCCGGCACTATATTTAAGTTCTGCTTGATTGAGATATCCATCGACAATTGATCTTATTCCTCGGCGAGATAACCGTTGTCCTTTTGCCCGATTTCCCACTGCAATAAATAGGGGATAACTCGGTCTAATTTTACCTATTTCAGTTTCTCGTAAATCCAAATATTGTAATAATAATTGTGCTAAATCTGGCGTTAAAGGAACCACTCGAATACTGCGTTTACCTTCTACCCGAATTCCCCAATTATTACCTTGTCGCACAATATCAGAAAAGTTAGCCCGATGTAATTCAACGGTACGGGGGCCTTCTAATGCTAAAATAGCCAGTAAAGTCCGATCTCGTGCAGATTTTAAACTCCCATCTTGAGGGACAATGGCTAGTAACTGTTCAACTTCTGTGGCTTCTAAATAGGTTATTTTTTCAGCCGGATCTCGTTTTTCTCGTGGCGGTTTAACGCCTGTTGCTGGGTTAAAAGATAATAGTCCTTTATCCACTGCTGCTTGATAAAATCGCCGTACTACTGATAATTTTAACGCTATAGTTGCGGGTTTAAATTTTTTCTTGTCAATCATCCAGCGCCGATATCGTTTAATATCTTCTTTTGTTATCGTTGCTGAGTGTAATTGTTGATGATCGCACCAGTCTAAAAATTGAATGAGTTGACGACGATAAGTTATAATTGTATCGCTCGCCGCATCTCCTGCACCGACATCAATTTCTAAGAAATCTGCAAAGGCTTCTATCAGCGTTGCTGTCGGAACAAGCTGAGAAGTTGATGAAGGGGTTAATGCCGGAACAGTTGAGATCATTAGTTAAAAATAGGGTGAATGATTCACTATTTTATCTTATTATATTCTGATCAATGATACTAATTTGTCAACCTGCGATTATCCATATCATTTTAAAATTTTAGACGCAATTGATCTACATATACTTTTCAATCCATTAATTTTTACACAACATTGCCTGTGTCGCGTCAGCTTTTACAAAAAAAGTGATATTTTTCTATACTTTAAATTGCTTATATTAACTAATTAACCCGATATAAAATTAAAAAATGATACTTATTCAAGTAACACAACCTAGCAGAAGCTATTAATCTCTATCTTGGCATCATTTAACAGTTCAATTTTATTAAGGCTGCGGTTAAAATCTCTGCTAAATTCTCTGTCAAGACTTCTAAACTAGCTTTTAGTTTCCAATCTTCTATTATTTTAGGAACTAGAAAACCATGAGTAGTGGTATTTCTAAATACTTTTGCGATCGCGAATGCCTCTGTCCAATTATCAATCGGCTGACCTTTCACCATCCAACGTTGAATTACTTCTGCATCTTTATCACTTAATCCTAAAAATTTACCAATAGCTACTTCTTCTTTACTCAACCATTTATCTAAGTTTTTACTATTGTCATTGTCAGGATGTTTGAGAGAGGAATAACGGGGAAGATTACATTTATCGAGCATTTTTTTAAACACAGGAAACCTAATCGAATTATCCTGATAGCAATTCATTAATCCTTTTGTGGTAATCTCAAAACCACTATAAGCAATCACTAATCTCCATTGAATGCCTCTATTTTTACCAGTATTGCTGCGAGGAGATCCACAAATAGCAGGATTTTCCCAATCAATAGCGGCTTGAGTTAAATTAACACCACGACTGATAAATTTATAAACTTGATCGATATGTTCAGGACGACTATTATGATTTAAATTAAAATAAGATAGCTTTTTTTGTATAGTTTTACATTTCGCCTGATCCGTTAACCAAGAATTATTCGGTAGAAAGATATTATCTACTTTTTCCCATACTTTTTCTAATCTTTCAGAAATTGATAAAGAGTCTGACATGATAAAAATCTACTCTCCTTTTTCCAAAGGTTTATAAATTTTACCCACAGAATGATCGGCGTTGATCTCAATTACTAAATCTGTAACTTGCGGATTTTCTACTATTGGTAAAATAAATAACTCAGGATGTAAAGCTTTCCAGAAATAATCAACAAATTGTTCAATTTCTATATCCGTCATTCCCGACTTTCCTGTGGCAATCATTTCAATTTCTGCTTGTTTACGCCATTGTTTCGATAAACGATAATCTACAGGATTAAGTACAATTAATCGATCCAAATATTGCCAAAGTGGGGTATAATTTTTTAATTGAGAATTGATATCCTGGGCAAAATCCTTGTCTGCTGCGGTAATAATCGGTGGGGGTGCCGCTTCAAACACTTCTGTATCAACGGGTTGACAGCCAATAAACCACCCTTCAAACAGAATGATATCAATGTCTTTAACCGTTTGAGACGCTGTGCGATCGCCTGCGCCATTCCATAAAGATTTATCAAACCGAGGAATAGCAACAGATTTCCCAGAAACAGGGTGACGCAGTTGATCTAAAACCTGCAAACCTAATTCTACATCATGAGTTCCGGGAGGGCCACGCCAAATCATCCGGGGATCAACTTTTCGCAGATGTTCTCGTTCAATATAAGTTTTGTAGAGATCATCAATCGATAAACTTAAAGTACGATGACCGAGATGTTCTAAAATAACAGTTAACGCTGTTGCTAAAGTGGTTTTACCTGTTCCTTGTCCGCCTAAAATTCCTTGAATAATTGGACGATTTAAAGCTTGATAATCTTGACTGAGTTGAATGGCTAAAGGTAACCACAACTTCCATAATAATTCTAAACGGTGAGGAATATTGGGTAAATTTACGCCTTGTTGTAATACAGAGAGAAACCATTGTGATCGCTGCTGAATCACATCCGTAACGGTTTCTGGCGTAATCTTAAATACGGCGGCGCGAGGAATATCTGCTAATTCTATTGTTACTAATTGCTGTAGTTCTTCGACTGTCGGTTGATTTCCCGCCACCCAAGTTTGTAGAATCTGTTTCATTGCGTCTAAGATCCTAGCAAAAACGCTAATAAAAATAGACTGTAACTTAAGCCAATTTTAAGCGCATTCAAACTTTCAATCCAAATTGATTTAGGTGAATTGCGAGGTCGTTGACGATAAGTGACAGCGCTAATTAACTCTGTTAACAATAGCAAAATAAACGCCACACTAATATCCCAACTTGCTTCTTGTCCGGCTATCGTAGAAATAGCAATCCCTAAAAATGTACCGAACAATAAGCTAATCACTAGCACAGATATCCGTCGCCAGGGATTTTGTAGCCATTGTCCCAGTCGTGCTAAGAAAATATCAAATAGTCGATTTAGACGAGTGTTCTGCATCGCTTCAGGGATAAAATTCCACCCTCATTATGTCTTAAGATACATGATTTGAAGCCATGAAATCCAGAGTTTATCTAGTTTTTGGGATCATTGGGGTCATTCTACTGGCTATTTTTAGTATCAAGCCTATTTTACTCAAAACCTGTGTTGCCTTATTCCCCATCAACTCTCCCACCAGTCCGGTTTCACCATCCCCCGATCAGACTTCTGTTGAACCTTCTACCCCTAATCCTGAGCCACCAGGAGTGATTCAACCGACTGTTTCGACTTTACCCCCCCAAACGACAACTAAAGCTGCTACAGGCGCATTAAGAGTGAGTAACCCCACCCAGCATCCCGTGCGTATTGCGCTTTTAAGCCGCCCTGAAGACACTGTTAAGACACTTCCTGTACATTGGGATTTCGCGCCTCAGGAAGGCAGCCAGACGGGTCTCCTGCTCTCTTTACCCGAACAAACCTTAGATTTGCAACCTGGGGATATTTTGGTTGGTTTTGCTCAAGATGGTTCTCGCCGCTATTGGGGACCTTACGTTGTGGGAGAAACAGATTTACCGTTGTGGGTTGCAGAAGGCGAAGAATGGCAATTAATTCTACAACCTTAAAACAATAGAGACGCTCTGGCAAAACGTCTCTATCAAGCTCAACTCAGGTAATATTAATCCTTATTCGGCTGGATTAACTTCTAATGTTCCTGAGGGTAGAAAAGTGACATTAAACTCGGCAAACTCAGGCGATGCAGCGGTTCCAGCAGAGGATAACCCAGGCAAAGGAGTATTGTCAACGTTATCTGTGGCAACTGTTGACTTAGGTTCAAATCCAATAATTGAGCCACTTTGATCGACTTTCACCAAATACATTGACTCTCCCGTGACGGGGGTCGTTGTCCAGGCTTGGTCAATGGTTTGAAAAACGCTTTGACTTAATTGTTCTAGGGTTGCAGCATCGGGAGGGGTAGCCGCAGCAATTTGTGGTGTTGTCACGGGTGCAGAGGGATCAACACCAGTAGTTGTTTCTGGAGTCGTTGTTTCAATGTCAGGCAAAGCCGATCCAGTGGTAGTTTCTGTTGTTGTGTCAACTCCTGGAGTAGAAGTCGTGGCAGTCAGAGGTTGAGTGTTTGTTAAGTCTGGAGTAGAAGTTACTGCGTTGCCAGTATTGATCGTTGGATCAGTTGTTGTAACGGTAGACGGCGTGGAGGTTACATCTGTGGGTGAACTTCCAGATGTTGTTACCGGAGGAGTTACAGGAGGAGTTACCGCTGTGGTGGAAGATTCAAAAGTCGTTTCCGGTTCAGAAGCTAACTCACTGGTTGTGATCATTTCCGGTTCTTCAAGTTCTGCAATTTCGCTTGGGTCGGGACTGGCTAAGAGTGAACCGAGTAAAGTTCCCAGTATCACACCAATTAACGCCACCAGAGAACCTGTTTTCACCGCTGCGGGTAACTCAGGTTCATCAATAGCTTGGTGTTCCACGTGAGGATGGGCATAAGGATTTTGAGAAGATTCATCTTTTATCTGCATTTGCAATGACCTCGAATTAAACAATTAGAATAATATTGTGACATCTTAGCACTCGCCACTAGAAATTAGTGAACCGCTAGATTTCAAGTCCTTTAGGAGATTCAAGACTGTTATCTAGACTGTAAATTCTCTAATATCTATGCTTTTACAAAATTTTAGTAATTGTTAGGGGATTATGCAAATCTGCTGTTGAATATTCCACCTCAATACAGCCTAAAATCAATTTATTCTAAAAGTAGTTATCTATACTACCAAAAATTTTATATCAATTCACCTGACTACAGCAGAAGACACTCACTGGCTTAAGTTTAAGAAAGTTGCGATCGCGGAGTGGATCGCGCTTGTGTCTGGCAATGGTGTTATTATTGTGCGATCGCCTAAATTTACGCCTCTACTTTTACCCCTCTCCAGAACGCAATATAACCTGCAATCTTTTGAGCGGCAGTTTTAGGCTCACGATAGCACCAAGCCGCATCTTTATTGGTTTGTCCATCCACGACGATATTATAATAATTGGCGACTCCTTTCCAGCCACAGGTGGTTTGAGTATCGCTTTGTTGAAAATATTCTTTGTTGATGGCATCGGCTGGAAAATATTGATTCCCTTCAACCACTTCGCACTGATTACTTTCGGCTAAAACGGCTCCATTCCAAGTTGCTTTTGGCATTAATTTTGTCCTAATTCACTAACGTTTGATTGATTTTAGCATTTTGCTGAATCATCAATGACAATTTACTAAAATTTCTACTAATTCACAAAAGCCAGCAACTTCGGGTTGAGTGGTGATAAAAGTCGGTTTACGGGTTAATTGTTCGGTATATTTGAGTAAGTTAGCTACACCCACTGATTGTGGAAATAGCTGATAATTAAATAAACTCTCATCATTCGGACTATCCCCAATTGTGATCACTTGGGTTGGAGATAACTGGGGGAAATATTGTGATAAAACCTGTTTTAATCCTGTTGCTTTATCTTGAGAGCGGGGTTTAATATGACATTGAACGGTACTATAAGTAAATCCCCAACCTTTTAATTTACAGCGTTTTGCTAAGGTTTTAATCGTCTCTAAATCCAGTCTTTCTACATCAAATGTCCAATCCGTTAAACGAAAAGGATTATCAGTGCTGGGTTGTAAATCTGGAAAATCTACCGTTAAAGATTGAAACATTTCTGCCAACTGTTGACGGTGTTTATTTTGATCATCAATAGCGGTTAAATAGTGGGGTTGAGATTGATTTTTCGGGTAGAAAATACCTCCATTTTCTGCAATGGCTCCCGCTACGGGAAAATAAGTATTTAAAGCTTGTACCCATCCCGCCGAACGACCCGTAATTAATAATACATTTATATTAATTTTAGCAAGTTGATTCATTGCTTGAATCAATTCAGGGGTAAATTTTTCCTTTTGAGTTAAAGTACCATCGACATCCGTTGCAACTAAGCGAATATTAGACCAAATTGAATCTGTAATTGCTGTATTAATTGGTTTTAAAACCATCTTTACTCTATAAAATAATAGGCTAATTTAACGTTATTTCTTACTATCCTATTTCTGCTGAATGAACCACATCAGCCGCAATGGCTTCTATTTCTTCTGGATTTAAATAGCTTTCAAAAGCTGGCATAGTCTTTAAATTAAACCCTTTTAAAGATTTCCCTAATGCTTTTTTTCAAAGTTTTATAAGCCATCATAATTTTTCCCTCAGTCGTCATAAAATACTACACAATTGGAATAAATATTTAATATTCGTCTATATTTTCTACTGCTAATATCGGGTCAACTATCATCCATTTGAGGGAGATAATACCTAAAAAGATGAATCTTTAAATTATAGGAAATTTTTATAGCTGATATCAATTGAATAATCCTATCCAAAAAGCACAAATAACAAATCACTAATAATAAAGAATTAGAACAATTAAACCTCCCTTTTCAAGAAGAGTGCCAATCCTTTTAGTTTCACTATAAATAAAATAGTTGACAGTCTTCTTCTATAAGAGAGGAATATTAAATAATTCCGAAGCGTTAACCGCAAAGTCGAACCTCTATTGAATGATCAGTTGACCGACCATACCTGCACCCCGGTGAGGTGTGCAATAAAAGTCATACTTTCCAGCAGCAACATCGCTAGGAATATTCACTTCGTAAGTTTGACCAGGGCTATAAAGTAATTTAGCCTGTGCCATACCCGCAGATTTTAACGGTTCGTCCTGGAATACCACGTTATGAGGAGCTAGCTTATTATTCTCAAATTTAATAGTATCGCCCGGTTGAGCTGTAATCGTCTTGGGTTGAAAAGCTAATTGAAAACCATCCGTTCCCATTTTAACAGTATAGGTTTCAGCAGCAGCAGGAGCAGCATTAAACACGAAGCTGCTAGCCACTAATAAAGCAATAGAAATCCCAAGAACAATTCGCTTGGATAAAGACAGAATAAAATTCATATTTTCCCCTTAGATGTCCAATTTAATTACACTTTTGCTAAGATTGAACCCGTCAGTGATGAAAGAAGATTAGTTTCTTTCACTGATTGTGCAAAGAACGTGAATTTTACGAACTTGACAACACTACTATGACAGGCCGTCAAACATTGTAACAAGCAATGGCATAATCCGGCAAGAAAAAGTAAGGTCGTCCCTCGTCATTGGTTATCTGTCATACCCTGTACACTCCATAACATGACGGACGAATGACAAACAAATAATGACTAACAATACTTTGAGATATCTTCGCCGCAGTCATCTGCCAAGTAGGATAACGCTCGGAAACGCAACCCGACAAGCTGTTCATAGAGGGGGTTAATTTGGCACATGGGGGGAATATGCACAATTTTGCGGCCAAACAACTTAACATCTCGTTCAAATGGACATTGAGGCGGAATCATTTTACAGACAAAATGAGCCACTTTAGGATCATGAACTTCCCAGTCATCTAGCCAATGTTTAACCGGAGACAAGACATTGAGGCTATGGTGTTGATCTTTGTGAGGTTGGGAGATCTCGCTAGAGCTTGAGCCAGCTTGATCGGATGTTTGTCCAAAGTCTTCTATTGTATGTCTAAGAGAGTCTAACGCCTCGATTTTTAACTCCATTGCTTCGCAAAACTGATGCAGCAATGTATCTTCTTCGGCGGAATAAACCCCGTCCGCCAACGCCACCATCACAGCGGTTCTTAAGAAATTTTCTGCGGTATTCGTGTGTTTTCCCAAAATAGCCGCCAATTCTTCAGGAGAAATGGGATCTAATACGGAAACGTCTTGTTCGGTTTCCAACTCTTCATGGGTTAAAGCGGTAATGAGTTCTTGTTCTTCGGGATCAAAATGGCCATCAGCCCATGCTAAAGCCAGTAAACCTCGTAGCCAAGCGGTAGTTTGTTCAGAAGTATAAGGGGTTTGAGTTGTCTGGGTCATGATTGTTTGATAGAAATATTAATTCACTCTTAGATCTTAATCTGCCCAACTATGAAGATATACCTATCGAATAGCAGAGTTAACCGTACAACAAAGATTTATTGGCAGATTAGTTTGATCTCTACAGGATTTCTTAAGGATTTTGTGAAATAGTACCCCGCAGACAGGTATGATGACGTTACCAAGCATCTTTTAAGGGAACGCAACTTAATCATGCGAATTTTATTTGTAGCAGCAGAAGCGGCTCCTCTTGCCAAAGTGGGTGGCATGGGGGACGTGGTTGGCGCTTTACCAAAAGTATTACGGGCGATGGGGCATGATGTGCGGGTATTTATGCCCTATTATGGCTTTCTCCCTGATAAACTCGATATTCCCAGCGAACCGATCTGGTGGGGAAATGCAATGTACCAGAAGTTCGCCGTTTATGAAACAAAGCTGCCCAAATCAGATGTGCCGCTGTATCTATTTGGACATCCTTCTTTTATGCCTCGCCGAGTTTATTATGGTGAGGATGAACAATGGCGGTTTACCTTGTTTTCTAGCGGCGCATCTGAGTTTGCTTGGAACTATTGGAAACCTCATGTGATCCATTGTCATGATTGGCATACGGGTATGATCCCAGTGTGGATGAATGAAACCCCCGATATCAAGACAGTTTACACAATTCATAACTTAGCTTATCAAGGGCCGTGGCGTTGGTACTTAGAACGCATTACCTGGTGTCCTTGGTATATGGAAGGTCATAATGCGATGGCGGCGGCAGTCCAGTTTGCAGATCGGGTAACGACGGTCTCTCCGACTTATGCCCAACAAATTCAAACCTCAGCCTATGGGGAAACCCTGGAAGGATTACTGTCTTATGTCAGTGGTAAGATGAGTGGAATTCTCAATGGCATTGACACTGAAGGATATAACCCAGAAACAGATCGCTTTATCGTTGAAAACTACAACGCAGATACGGTCGAAAAACGCAAAACCAATAAAGTCGCCCTGCAAGAAGAACTGGGGTTAGAAGTTAACTCTGGGGCGTTTATGCTCGGGATGGTGAGCCGTTTGGTCGAACAAAAAGGACTGGACTTAGTTATCCAAATTATGGATCAGTTTATGTCCTACACTGATGCTCAGTTTGTGATGTTGGGTACAGGCGATCGCTATTATGAAACTCAAATGTGGCAGATGGCCTCTCGTTATCCGGGTCGCATGACCACACAGATTTTGTTTAATGAGGCCCTGTCTCGTCGGATGTATTCCGGTTGTGATGCCCTGCTGATGCCCAGCCGATTTGAACCCTGTGGGATTAGTCAACTGTTGGCAATGCGCTATGGTTGTATCCCCATTGTTCGCAATACTGGCGGGTTAGTCGATACGGTATCCTATCATGATCCGGTTAATAATACGGGGACGGGTTACGGTTTTGATCGCTATGAGCCGATGGATTTCCTCACCGCAATGATTCGAGCCGCTGAAGGCTATCGTTATAAAGACAAATGGCGCGCTCTCCAGCAACGGGGTATGCAGACAAATTTCAGTTGGAAGCGCTCTGCAGCAGAATACATCAAAGTCTATCAAGAGGTTACCGGAATCACTGAATCTGAGTCTATTTCGGCTGAGCCTAAAAAAGCATCAAGTGCAACGCTTTAGTGGTTTTGAGTTGAGCCGTGAACCGTTGTCCGCTCAATTCTACAAGATTTATTTGTATAAACTCTGATCAGTAGAGATGTCTTCACCGGATGTCTCTACTGTTTTTGTATAGACTTGATTTAAAATCATAGCAATTTGCCGTAGCAATGTTAAATAATATACCATACACAACAGAGACTGCCCGCATAAGCTGTTTGTAGCCGTTTCATCATTAATGTTAGGTGTATTGCAGGGGAAATCACGTCACTTAGGAGGTTCTGTGGTTAAAAATAATCCTACCAACAGTCCGGATCAGGGGCGAATCCAGTTGTTTGTTTATTTAATCCCTGTGATTGGTTTTTTACCCGCGTTATGGATCTTGTACAAAAAACAGGGAACTGCTCAACAACAGGCTGTCAGCCGGTTAGCTGTGACATTAGCACTCAGTTGGTTATTGGGGCAAGTGTTGCTCGCGACGAGTTTTCAGGCAACGTCATCTCTAACTTTACCTGTGTTGTTGATCAGTAGCGTTTTGACTACAAGTTATTTTATAGTCAATTTTGGACTCATGATTCGCATCTGGCAACGTCAGTCTTTCTGGCTACCCGGATTGAGCAAAATTGCAGAGCGAGTATTCAGAAAGCATCTATCCTAATCTTAGGCATTCTATTAACTAGCTAGAATGTCTTTGTCTTTGACAAAAGATAACATGAACATAATTGTGTGTGAGGAAGCCTGTGTCAACCGATAAAATGAGGAAACAAAAATTATTGAAAAAACCCACGTCTCAATCAGCTTTGAAAAAATGGGCGCAATCTGTCCCAGGACGTTGGTTTGGATTAGCATTAGGTTTGGGGGGTGTTGCCACGATTTCAGCCACTGCCGGGGCGCTATTAGCGGTTTCTCTGTCCTCAACGCCTTTGATGCAGCGACAATTAACCCCCGAGGAAGCTGCGGTCTTTTCTCGGAGTGAAATGGCACGAGTGAATATGCGCTTACCGGAGTTAACTCGCCCGGTTAATATTTTAGTGTTGGGGATTAAAGTTCTCACTTCAGATTTAGAAGAACCCCCCGAAGAGGACTTGGGTTACCATGCCTTGGTTGATTCATTTAAGGGACTTTCAGACACCATGTTATTGGTGCGGTTTGACCCGAAAAATAATAAGTTAAAACTTCTTTCTATTCCTCGAGATACTCGCACTTATGTCGAAGGAGAAGGGATGACAAAAATTAATGATGCCAATTTTCAAGGGGGACCTGCTTTAAGTGCCATGGCAACCAGTGAACTTCTTGGTGGTGTGGGAATTGATCGTTATGTGCGGGTTAATGTTCAAGGGGTTGAAAAGTTAATTGATGCCATTGGAGGGGTTAAAGTTTATATTCCGAAAGATATGGAATATACTGATGAAAGCCAACATTTATATATTAAGTTGGAGCAGGGAGAACAACTTTTAAATGGTGACGAAGCCCTACAGTTTCTGAGATTTCGCTATGATAATTTAGGGGATATTGGTCGCGTGCAACGACAACAAATGTTAATGCGAGCATTTGTAGAACAGGCTTTAAATGTAAAAACAGTGGCTCGTTTACCCCAATTGGTTTCAATTATTCAATCCCATATTGATACAAATTTAAATTTAGAAGAACTCGTGGCGTTAGTGAGTTTTGCTTCTAAGGTCAAACGCGAAGAAGTCGATATGTTAATGGTTCCTGGAGAGTTTAGTGAACCGGGGAATTATAATGCTAGTTATTGGTTACCGGACTATAATCGTTTGGATGCATTAATTTCTCAGCATTTTGACTTCGGAGAAGAGGCTTGGGAATTTGAGGATATTGACCCCAGAGATCTGAGAATTGCCATTCAAGATAGCACCGAGAATTGGGAAGCGGTTGATGGAATGGTAGAATATCTCAGCGATCAGGGATTTTGGAATGTTTCTATTTCTAATCCTTGGGGCCAACCACTACAAGTGACTCGAATTATTGCTCAAGATGGCGATACAGAAGGCGCAGAAGCGATTCAAAAAATGTTAGGTTTGGGAGAAATTATCGTAGAAAGTACTGGCTCAATTCGCTCAGATGTCACTCTACAAATTGGAGAAGACTGGTTAGAACAATATGCAATTCAACAACAATTTGATTCATTAGACAGTGAAGATTCTTTTGAGGACTGGAATGAAACTGAACCTGAAGAGTTTAATTTAGAACCTCAACCCATTCGATTAAGAAGTTAACGCTCTTTTCGGATAAATCATTCTAATGTTATTAGAAGTCTACCTAATTTTATTGACAATTAGGTAGGTTTTGTTGAGTATAGTGTGTCGCACTATAATATTAGTCTGACTGAGTGGGACAAGGAAAAGCCGCCCCAGGAACTTTAACTTCTAAAAACTGACAAATATTATCCCAATTATTTTCTCGAAAAAGATTGATTTTTAAGAGTTTATCTTTTGGCTTATCATGGAAAAAACGCTGAACTCGTTGATCAAATGAACGATACGCACTTTTCCAGTTTAGATGATGTGCATACAAATTAGCGATGGCATGACGATAAGTCGTATCGCAATCTAAACATCCTCTTTGTAATACACTAGATTGAGATTGAGTTAGCCAATTTCTCATGTCTTTGGGTGTACTAAAGCCGTAGAGTTTTGTATAATACCTTGAAATGGATTCAACCCAGTGATTTAAATCTCTTTCTAAGTAAATGAATTGAGCATTGGGAAAGGCAAAAAATAGCTCTTCAAATCGAAATGAAACTGAGATATCTGTGAAAGCATCAAAATATAAAAAGTCTTTTGAATCTAAAATACTTTTGGTAATAGGATTAATTAAATGGACTGAAGTATACCCTAGTGTGCTGAGGACTTCATTGAGTAGGTGGGTTCCTGTTTTACTTAAACCAATCCCAAAAATTTTAGGTTGATTAAAGTCAAAGCCTTGTTTATAATACTTTTGCCAAGTTTTTAAGAACTTAACTTCTGGGTAATTACAATCTTGAAAATCGGGTAAACTCTCAATTCTAATACTTGCTTGATTAAAATATTTGATTCCAATTAAGGCTGAAATTAATAAGACTTTGACAGGTAATAATTCTTGATCGACCTGAGGTAAACGATTAATTTCTTCTATTGCTGCTGCAAAGTTTTGGGTAAGAACCAGTAATTTAGCCTTCTCCAAAATCATTTCTAAATCACTCGGATTTATGGCAATAAAGTAACTAATTAATTTGAAAGCTAGGTCTGGTTGATCTAAATTAATTAATAGTCTGGCTTTGCCTAAGTAGCTTGATTTTGCCTGGGTTCTTTCGATTGAAATATCCCAGTATTGAAGGGCTTGCTCGGGTTGATGAGCATATTGAGCTAAACGTGCTAAGCCTTCGTATCCTTGGGGTTTATAAGGATAATTTTTGACTAAATCTTGAAAAATCATTTCCGCTCGATCAAGCTGACTCAACTCTATTAAAATATTACCTAAAGCCACTCTTGCCGGAATTCTATCCGGAAAAAGCTGTATAACCTTTGCCCAGCGTTTAAGCGCTAGTTCCCATTTTTGAGAACGCATCGCCACCCGTGCTAACCCTTCATAACCTTGAGGTTTGCCAGGGTGCTGCAATGAAAGATGTTGAAAGACTTTTTCTGATTCAGTTAGGTAATTATTTTGTAGAAATTGATATCCTAAGTTTTGATTAAATTTTATCGTTTTACTCAGCTCAATCACACTTGATTTTTGAGATACACTCATCTTACTTTTACTCCGATTAAAAATTAATCATTATTGATCCCTTAGGAGGGAGTTGATCAATCTAATTTGTCAAACAAGACGGCTTAGATTGACGAACAATTCAATACCCAGAATATTTAAACTCTATTAACAACTAAGCTTGTATATAATGGAAAAGCATTTAATACTTATTACCATTAAATCATCAAGCTATAGATATTATTTGACACAGAAAAATTATAAGTGGACTAAAACAGTAATTGATTTATCCTCCATTATTGAATCAAAGGATATTTTCAACCGTATCACAGTCAAGAGTTTCAAAACAATTCTCTTTACCTAATCTTTACATGTTTTTGAACTTTAAGTAAAATTTTTAAGTAAGATATTATATCAAATTTGAAGAATTTAATAATTTAAAATAATCATTTAAGAACAAGAGACATTCATAACAAAATATCTCTCGTTAAATAGAGGGTTATACCCCTGTTAGGTGATCATCAGAAAGAGGATTGATTTAATAGAACTTTAGCCTGTTGCCAAAGTTTTTCTAATTCCTCAATAGAATAGTCTGATAAGGGGCGATCGCTCATTTGTTCTACTTGAGAAAAACGAAGAGCAAAGCGATGATTAGTCCCTCGTAATGCAGCTTCTGGGTCTAAATCATACCAACGGGCTAAATTAATTAATGTAAATAAAACATCACCCAGTTCAGCTTGTTGATGGTCTTTGTCTTCTTGCTGAAGTGCCTCTTCAAATTCCCCCATTTCTTCATGAAACTTTTGCCAAATGCCCTCAACATTATCCCATTCAAAACCGACACCAGCCGCTTTTTTTGAGATTTTCATCCCGGCTAATAGAGGGGGTAATTGACGAGCATAACGGCTTAACTTGTGACTGAGAAAATCACCTGGCTCAGGCACTCCCTGTTCTTGGGCTTTGATTTGTTCCCAATTGTGGCGAACTTGCTCAACGTTATCGACTTTGACGCTGCCAAAAACATGAGGATGGCGACGAATGAGTTTTTCTGTAATCTTTTGAGCCACGGTGGCGAGGGAAAATTGTTGGTACTCTAAGGCAATTTGCGCCTGCAATACCACCTGTAACAGTAAATCTCCTAATTCATCAGCAATGGCGGCTTGATCTCCTGTTTCTAGAGCATCAACCACTTCATAAGCTTCTTCAATAATGTAAGGAATCAAAGTTTGAGGGGTTTGTGCAAGATCCCAAGGACACCCGCCATCGGGCGATCGCAATTGCGCTACTACCTCAATTAAATGTTGTAAAGCTGTCAAGGTTTGACTGATCTCATGATTCTCCAGAGATTGAGGCTGAGCAGCATTAGAGTCTGACATGATTAGATGATATAAATCTTCATGTTCTATTATTAGTGATTTGTTAGAGCGTTGTTCGTCATTTGTTCTGAGACAGACCCTGCACTCTCGCAGCAGACAATTGCGCCACGGGTAGGAAGGTTGCCAAAGCGAAAGTGCGCGGAGTGGAATACCCAGCCCATATCCTCTGTTGCCTAGGAAACTCGCCTGCACGTTCATACCGAACGTTGCCGTTTAATGTGTGTAAGAGGGGTCACACCGCTTCTAAATGCATGACTGACAACTCTCTCTCATAACGAACAACGCTCTAACCAATAACACTTAAGTTTGTGTAAACTCTTGACAAAACTTGTTAAATTGTCGTAAAACTTAGGGTTATCCCTGGAATTATCTCAAAGAAAATGTCAAAATAGAAAAAGCGGAGACGTATGTTTCCGTTCACTCCTCACACCACACTCCGCCTGAGCATTTGTTCGGGCGGTTTCTTATGATACCTGAGGGGGTTGACCGAGGCTCAACTCTAAGCCATATTGACTGCAATCACTTCAACCGCTCAAACTTTAAGTCGCCCGCTGAGGCAGTTGTCAGATGTTCAGCCCGCCTCAACAGTTGTCAGCAGTTACAGTCACTATTGACGATCGCAAACAAGACCGATGTTTCCGATAGTTCTGAATCAATTGTTGCCAGAGCGAAATCGCGCTGTAATAGTTTTACAAATTCAGTTCATGTCAATCTGGAGTAAAATCAAGATTACACGATAAAAAAATAAAACTCTAAAAGCAAACCACGCATTTAGGGTTAGCGGGTTGGTGTAAGATCCAACTCGGAGATATGATAGCTCCGCCGTTTGAATGGTTTATGAGTTATTTTTAACTCCTTTGGGCGAAGGGAGTCTGTCGGGGTAATATGAAGATCCATCTCATCAGAGTCAGGGCAGCCTACTGGCTTGTCAAACCTCTAGGGGCTGTAAACATTTCTATGTTTGATCCTCTGTTATTAGCAGAGAAAAACATCTTTGATGTATGACTCAGTCCATAAACCCAGCAGCCTACATAAGTACGGCAAATTGCCTATACTTGTGTACTACGTCATAAATATACGATGTGTAAAAGGATTGTAAAGCATGTCCACTACTGATAAAGATAAAAGCAACTCCACTAGTGACGAAAATAAAAGCAAAAAATGCCCGCCTGTTACTGATGCAAGCTTTAAGGATGATGTACTCGAAAGCAAAATGCCAGTTCTAGTTGATTTTTGGGCCCCTTGGTGTGGCCCTTGCCGGATGGTGGGCCCTGTGGTTGAAGAAATTGCAGACCAGTATGAAGGGAAGATTAAAGTTGTCAAGCTGAATACAGATGAAAACCCACAGATAGCGGCTCAGTATGGAATTCGTAGCATTCCGACTTTGATGGTTTTTAAAGACGGTCAGAGAGTTGATATGGTAGTCGGTGCAGTTCCTAAAACGACTTTAGCCAATACCTTAGAGAAATACCTCTAATCAGCTTTAGCTTTAACTGATGTAAATACCGTTGATGTTAGATTAACCGCCCCCGTAGTGATTGGCGATTATCTGTCAGTTCTTTCGACGGGTTGTGACTCAACGGTACTACCTTAAAAGCTGATGAACGTGTAAATCTCAGCTCATTTAGACTAAATATTTGTTGTGCTCGTAAATTTTTGTGAATACTTTTGGTACTGACCCGAGTATGGAGTCTGTTCAAATTGAGCTGATGCAGTTGATCCGCAAGCTGCCTCATTTGAAGCACAAAAAATGGATCAGGCGATCGCTCTCTAGTTTGGCTCGGATGGCGGGAGAGGAATTTGAGACCCTGGACTGGAAGATCATTTCAGCGTCTTTGCTGGATATGGAAAAGGGCTTTCAAATTTTTTACCCCTATCGCCATGTCCGCAAAATTTGTGTGTTTGGCTCGGCTCGAACTTCCAGTAACGCCGGTGAATATCAACTGGCTGCTGATTTTTCCTATAGTGTCACCCAACAAGGGTTTATGGTGCTAACAGGCGGGGGTGGTGGCATTATGGAAGCGGGTAACCGAGGAGCAGGTGCTGAACACTCGTTTGGTTTAAATATTCAGCTTCCGTTTGAACAGTCTTCTAACCCTTATATTGAGGGGGATGATAAACTGATTAACTTTAAATACTTCTTTACCCGTAAATTGTTCTTTCTGCGGGAAAGTGATGCTTTAGCCATGTTTCCGGGGGGATTTGGCACGTTAGATGAAACCTTTGAATGTTTAACTCTGGCTCAAACCGGAAAGTTTGGCCCGGCTCCTGTGGTGTTAATGGATTACCCAGGGGGAGATTATTGGTATGACTGGGATGAATTTGTCAGAAAACAACTGTTGCGTCGCGGTTTAATTTCCCCAGAAGATTCTAGTATCTATACCATTACAGATAACATCCCCGATGCTATTGAGGCGATCGCTAACTTTTACCGGATTTATCACTCCTGTCGCTACGTCGATGAGTTACTGGTGATTCGTCTCAAATCTGAGTTATCCGAGGAAGATGTAGAAATCCTCAATCAAGAGTTTAGCGATATTCTGGTGAAAGGACGGATTGAAACAATTCAGACGTTGCCCCGAGAATACGGCGATGAAACCGAAGATTTACCGCGTTTGGGATTATATTTCAATCAACGAAACATTGGTCGGCTTTATCAACTGATTGAGAGGATTAATCAAATGGGAGCCACTTCACCCGCTGCGGCTCATCCAGAACAAAAGTAGGGATGTTATATGTAAGGTTCTCTACCCCTCAAATATAACGTCTCTACTCCCTAAGGTATAAAGCGATTTGATTTTAAATCGTTTACAATTACTTAATATATTTAATATTCCGGTTTCAAAATACACTGAAAAGCGGCTAATTGAGCTGAAAATCTAATAAGATTTAATTTCTCTAAATCAACCTCCCCCCACTCATCATACATAATATGTCAAACTTTCATATCTCGGCTTGGTCGATTAAAAAGCCAATTCCCACACTGGTTTTATTCTTGGTTCTAAGTTTAGTGGGAATCATGTCATTCTTTCAACTGGGAATTGATGACACCCCCAATATTGATATTCCCGCCGTTAGTATTACGGTAACTCAACCGGGGGCCGGACCTGCCGAACTTGAAACCCAGGTCACCAAGAAAGTAGAAGATGTGGTGGCGGGGTTAGGTAATATCGATCAGCTTAATTCTACGGTACGAGATGGGAGTTCGACCACAACCGTTAGCTTTATTTTAGGCACAGATAGCGATCGCGCTACTAATGATGTCCGCAATGCGATCGCCCAAATTCGCCAAGATTTACCCGCCGATGTTAATGATCCGATTGTACAACGGTTGCGGTTTGCGGGTGGCCCGATTATGACTTATGCGGTGACTTCCGACCGACGCAGCGTGGAAGAACTCAGTGATTTAGTAGACCGCAAAATTAGCCGAGTCTTACTGAGTGTGACTGGAGTAGCGCAAATTCAACGGGTCGGGGGAGTTGATCGAGAAATTCGGATTGAATTAAACCCAGATCGGTTACAAGGTTTAGGGATAACGGCAACGGAAGTTAATAATCAAATTCGGGCGTATAATATCAACTTGCCAGGGGGACGATCAAATGCGGGGGGCAGTGAAACCAGTATTCGGACGTTGGGGAGTGCCGAAACGGTGGGTGCGTTAAGGGATGCACCGATTATATTACCGTCGGGAGATTCTGTCCCGTTATCGAGTATTGGAAATGTGATTGATGGCTTCGCGGAAGTGCGTCAACTGGCTCGTTATTATAATTTTCAAAGTAACAATGATAACCAGCTTTCTAACTTAGAATTAGGACAAAAAGTCGTTGGTTTTTCTGTCGTTCGCAGTAGTGGCAGTACTTTAGTTACGGTTGAAGAAAAGGTACAGGAAGAAGTTGCAGAACTCAATACAACCTTACCGGAAGATGTTAATATTCAATTGGTTTTTACCCGCGCCACAGAAATTAGAGAATCTTATCAAGCCTCTATTGACGCTTTAGTCATTGGCTCGATTTTAACGGTGATTGTTGTGGGTGTATTCTTGCGAGATTGGCGACCGACGTTAATTACAGCAGTGGCTTTACCGCTTTCTATTTTACCCACATTCATGGTGATGAAATGGTTTAATTACACCTTGAATGGGATGACATTATTGGCGTTAGCTTTGGCAATGGGGAACCTGGTTGATGATGCCATTTGTATGATGGAAAACATCGATCAACACGTTAGAGAAGGTAAACAACCCTTTCAGGCAGCGTTGGATGCTTCGGAAGAAATTGGCTTAGCGATTGTTGCAACGACTGCCACTATTGTCGCTGTATTTATACCTGTGGCATTTATGGGAGGAGTACCGGGACAATTCTTTCAACCCTTTGGGGTTACGGTTGCGGCTTCGACGATGTTTTCGACTTTGGTGGCTTGTACGATGACACCGATGTTGGGGGCGCGTTTATTAAAAGCAAAACCTCAAGATAAACCTAAAAAATCTCGTTTGGCTGCTGGATTAAGTCCTTCTAAAGCTCAAGGGCGAATTCGTCCTTATCGCGGTTTATTAACTTGGGCATTACGCCATAAAATTATTACATTACTGTTAGCTGTTGCCTTTTTTATTGGCAGTTTACAACTGGTTCCTTTAATTCCCAAAGGATTATTTAGTACAACCGATACGGGTTTAAGTACGGTATTACTGGAATTACCTCCGGGTTCAACTTTACAGGAAATGGATGAAGTGGCTCAACAGGTGGCTAATTTAACCGGAGAACATATTGCAGTCGATAATGCTTTAGCTGTTGTTGGGGGGAATGGCAATTCAGAGGTGAATAAAGGGTCGCTTTATGTGAATTTATTACCTCTAGATCAACGAGATATTTCGCAGCAAGAATTTGAACAACAAATGCGGGTTCAATTTGAACAAGTTCCGGGGGCAAGAATTGGATTTCAAGCAGAGGGTGGCGGTGGCAGTAGTAAGGATTTAACCATTGTTTTAAATAGTGAAAATCCGGAGGCTTTACAACAAACCGCAGGGGCGATAGAACGACAAATGCGGGATATTCCAGGGTTAGTAGAAGTTAATTCTAGTGCGAGTTTAGTTAAGCCGGAATTACTGATTAAACCTGATCCAAAACGAGCGGGAGATTTAGGGGTTTCAGTGCAGAGTATTGCTCGGACAGCGCAACTGGCGACATTAGGAGATAATGAATCTAACTTGGCTAAATTTGATTTAGCCGACCGACAAATTCCGATTCGAGTGCAATTAGCAGAGGAATTTCGTAATGATTTTGATGCTATTCGGAACTTACAAATTCCCAGCCAAACGGGTCAATTAGTGCCGCTATCGGCTGTGGCAGATATTACTTTAGGCAGCGGCCCTGCAACAATTGAACGGTTTGATCGGGCAAGAAAAGTATCCATTGAAGCCAATTTAGAAGGATTATCTTTAGGACAGGCTTTAGAGAAAGTCAATGCAATTCCTGCAATGAATCCTTTACCGGCTGATGTGCGTCAACAGTCCGATGGAAATGCCGATATTATGATTGAAGTGTTTACCCGGTTTCTAACGGCTTTAGGGTTAGCTGTTTTGGGAATTTATGCCATTTTAGTGTTGTTATATAACAACTTTATTATTCCCTTGACGATTTTAATGGCATTACCGTTATCTTTGGGTGGTGCATTATTGGCGTTGCTGCTGAGTCAAAAAGAATTAGGGTTATTTGCTTTAATTGGAATTGTATTATTGATGGGATTAGTCACGAAAAATGCCATTCTATTAGTGGATTCTTCCCTTAGTAATCAAAAAGTAGGAATGCCGCAATTTCACTCGGTTGTCAATGCCGGGGTCTCTCGTTTACGACCGATTTTAATGACAACATTATCGACCATTGCCGGGATGACACCCATTGCTTTAGAATTAGGCGCAGGAGCGCAAACTCGAAGTCCGATGGCGATCGCAGTCATTGGCGGGATGACAACATCGACGCTATTAACTTTAATTGTTGTCCCGGTTTGGTTTACTTATGTTGATAGCTTCCAATACGCTTTAAGACACGGTTTCCGCCGCAAAAAACGTCAATCTAATCCAGAATCAGCCCATCAAAAATTACCGATTTCTGAGGGATAAATTTGTAGAAACATGATAATTTTTGGGGGACGTTATATATAACGTCCCTACGGTTTAGACAATCATACTATCAGCTAAAATCTCGCAACATTTTCTTAATTTCAATATTGTGTAATTCTTCTTGACCGATCATTGTTCTAGCGTATTCTTCTAAATAAATAGATGCATCTTCAACTGTATCTAATAATTCTTTGTAAAGCTTCAAAGATTTCTTTTCATGATTTGAACTTTCGGCTAATAAATCTCGAGTAGAGTGTTGATGGGTTTCCAGAATGGGAGCAATTTTCTGACTGGGATGTCCTTCTAAACCAGTAATAATTTCCCCGGCTTGTTGAGCATGAACCAGAGACTCCGCCGCCTGTGCCTTAAAAAAATCAACAATTGGAATCCGATTCGGCCCGGTTACCATCAAGGAGTAATGAGTATATCGCACCACACCTGCTAATTCAAACTCTAAAACCGCGTTTAGCAAATCAATTGTTTTTGTTGTATCTAAGTCTTTCATCTAATTTTAATTTTGGTAGACAGATTCATCTTATTATTACAAAGGTTAACTCATTTTACAAATTATCAACAAAACTTGTCGATTTACTACAGTTTTTAAAAAATACCCCTAGAGGGGATTGGCAAGCATCAGAAAAACCGATATTGATTAACAGTGGGTAATCTATCAAAATGATTTCTTCAGCATGGGAAAACAACCAAGAAAATTAAGTCTTTTTATGCCACTGTTGGCGATCGCTTTATGGGGGTGTCAAAGCGTCAACTCACCCACTGGTGAACCCCAAGGTTCAGAAGCCGAAGTGAGCGAGTCGGGTACGGGTACGTTACAATTTCGGGCGAATGGAGAAGATTTTATTCGTCAAGGATTTACCTCTAAAGATGGTTGGCAAATTGCATTTGATCATGCTTATGTTAATATTGCAGAAGCAAAAGCTTATCAAGCAGATCCCCCTTTTAATCCAGAGGCGGGTGATTCGCTGCAAGCCACTCGAACCGTTGAATTAATCAATACACAAACGGTAGATTTGGCAGCAGGAGATGAGAATGCGGAAACCATTTTAGTCAGTGAGGAAGTGGTTCCAGCCGGTCGCTACAATGCTTTATCTTGGAAAATGATCCCCGCTGATTCCGGTTTGGCAAGCGGTCAAGTGATTGTTTTGCAGGGAACAGCAATTAAGGATAACCAAACCATTCCCTTTACCCTAAAAGTTGATCAACCTCTAGAATTTACCTGTGGTGATTTTGTTGGGGACGATCGTAAGGGGATTGTGCAAGCCGATGCAATCACTGATATTGAAGCAACATTTCATTTTGATCATTTATTTGGCGATGGCGAAGCCGACCCAACCGATGAGATTAATACTGGGGCGCTAGGGTTTGAACCGATTGCGAGTTTAGCGGAAAATGGCACTGTTGAGGCGGATTGGCAAACTTTAACCACACAACTCCCAGAGGAAGAGGTGACAAAATTAAAAGAAATTTTACCCAGTTTAGGTCATGTGGGAGAAGGACATTGTGAAGAATCTTTGTTAGGGGCGGCTCAAAATTAACAGATTAGATTAAGGCAAAAATCCTGGTATTTATGTTAAAAAGTCAAAGAAGCTTTAAATAGCATGCATCATAAGAAATTCTAAAGCTTTTGGGAGAAAGTTGAGATGAAGTCGTTATTACTTTTACCGCTCTGTTTAGCTACAAATTTAGTCAGTCTCAATCGAGCCAATGCTCATGGCGCAATTGTTGATTATCAAACCACAAAAACGGTTGAAATTCAGAGCCGCTATGATACGGGTGAACCGCTAGCGAATGCTCAGGTTAGTGTTTATACACCCGATAATCCCAATACCCCTTGGCAAACTGGAATCACGGATGAAACGGGTAAATTTGTGTTTACACCCGATACAGATTTGCAGGGATATTGGGAGGTAAAAGTCAGACAAGCGGGTCATGGAGGGTTAGTTAGTATTCCCATTAATACTGAGATTGAGACTAACAATTCAAGTACATTTGACTCAACTTCTCTCAATTCTTGGCAACGAGGATTGATGATTGGATCGGTGATTTGGGGTTGTATTGGAACCGCTTTATTCTTTATGAAATCCCCACCTCAGACCGTCGAAGCCTCAAGTCATTCTCAACCTTAATTTTATGCATATTTCTGAAGGAATTCTGCCTGCTAAAATTTGTCTGATGGGTTATGGGATTACGGGTTTAGCGACTTGGTATTCTCTACGTCAAATTAATCATCAACCTAATCCTCGGGAGGGAATTCCGAAAGCTTCATTGTTAACGGCTGCTTTTTTTGTTGCTTCTAGTATTCATATTCCGATTCCACCGGCGAGTGTTCATTTAGTCTTAAATGGACTGTTAGGGGCGGTATTGGGTTATTACGCTTTTCCTGCTATTTTAATTGGGTTATTATTTCAAGCGGTGATGTTCGGACATGGAGGACTGTCTACACTCGGAATTAATGCTGTGATTATGGGAATTCCTGCCATGTTAGCGGCTCAAATCTTTTTACTCCATCGCCCTATGGGTAAAGAATCCGGTTCGAGAGTTTATCGTAATTTGTATGGATTTTTTGCAGGTGCAGTGGGTGTGGGATTCGCAGCGGCGCTATTTTTTACTTTAACAATTTTAAATCTTCCTTCAGGACTAGACCAAAGCATAGAGAATAAAGCCATTTATGGATTAATCATGGCTCACATTCCTTTAATGATTATCGAAGGTATTTTTACTGTGATGGTGATTAATTTCCTCGAAAAAGTTAAACCTGAACTGTTAAAGCTGCATCGAGATTGATCGGCTCATTAATCATTATGAAATGTTAAAGGAGTGATCTAGAATCCCAAAGGATATGATACAGTATCTTTGGGTAAAAGGGATGCTGAATAGCCTTAGCCGCCTCCTCACAGATTAAATCATGAAAATTGTGTTAGATGAGTATGCTTACTTAGATTCTCCGATTCATCGTTGGGATATCCGAAGTAAATTAATTGGATTACTTGCTATTATTTTTGCCTACGCTTGGGTAGAAGATTTACGTCTGATCCCAGGAATGCTGATCATCACAATCGGGCTATATTTAATCTCTAAACTGCCTATTTCTTTTTTATTAACTCGATTAACTTATCCCGGTTTATTTCTACTGGGAATTATTGCCTTACTCCCCTTCACTTCAGGTGAAACAATTTTGCTCAAGTGGGGGGTATTTTCTCTGTATCAAGAAGGCTGTCTTAGTGTTGTTCTGATTGTGAGTCGCTTTTTAGCAATGTTTACAACAGCGCTAATATTATTCGGGACTCACCCTTTTATTTCTACGATTAAAGGGATGCGATCGCTGGGATTATCTCCAATTTTAGCCGATATGATATTATTATCTTATCGTTATCTGCTTGAGCTAGGATATCAGTTCAAAATGATGCAGCGTTCGACTCAATTAAGAGGATTTAAACCGGGAAAAATTACCCGCAGAAATTTACAAATTTATGCAGCTTTAGCGGGTAGCTTATTGGTCCGTAGCTATCAACAAGCTGAAGAGGTTTATAAAGCGATGCAGCTTCGAGGTTACAGCACATCTATTCCGAAAAAAGAACGATTTTCTCTAGACCGCTATAGTGTTATTGCCCTCATTTTCGCCCTCAGTATTGCTATCACTTTTGTTAGCTTAGAAATCTTCGTTTAAAGGATATTAAAGCTTGAGTTATTCACCTGTTAATTCTATTTCTTCTCTGCCTTCTTTGACCTCCCCATCAGTCAGCCAGCAGGCTGGTGTAATGGTACGAGAGTTAACCTTTCAATATTACAATCAAACCCCTATTTTAAACAATATTTCCTTCACGTTAAATTTAGGAGAACGCATCGCATTATTGGGACGGACAGGTACTGGAAAAAGTACCTTGATGGAAAATTTAGTCGGTCTCAAAACAGCCAATTCAGGAGAAGTTCAAATATTAGGAACGCCTCTAAATTCTAAAACATTAAGTCATATTCGTCGCCAAATTGGATTTTGTTTTCAAGATCCAAACGATCAATTATTTATGCCGACGATTCTAGAAGATGTTAGTTTTGGCCCGCAAAATTACGGAGTTTCATCAGAAGTTGCCACAGAAGAAGCTTATCAATTATTAGCAGATTTCGGATTAGCAGATGTGGTTAATCGTTCGGTTTATGAACTCTCTGGCGGACAAAGAAGGTTAGCCGCTTTAGCGTCTGTTTTAGCCTTAAAACCAGAGATATTAATCTTAGATGAACCCACTAATGGATTAGATCCTTGGTGGCGACGACATCTAGCGCAACTATTACCTCAACTTCCGGTTCAAGTCTTATTAATTGCCTCCCATGACTTACATTGGGTGAGTCGAGTGGCAGAACGATCAATGGTTTTACAAGGGGGTCAAATTGTAGTGGATATGCCGACAGAAGATCTACTGCGAAATCACGCCACATTAGATACTTACGGTTTACCGTTAGATTATTAAATTTTCCCCCCTTAAAGCTTCGGCTGCGCTCAGCTTTAACATCAAGCGACTTGTCCTTAGCGATGTCGAAGGAAGTCGAGATGTTAAAATGAATTACGGACGTTGAATCATCTCTTCTACCACCCGCCGCTTTGCTTTGGGATCAATTCCGAGTAAGCGGATATAATCTTGAGGATGATTGACGAAACACATTTCAATGGAATGAATGATATCAGCTTGATCATTACTTTCATTGAATGGATAACTTTTCCAAGAACCTGTTTTAAATCGTCGTTTATCGGCATATTCTAAACCAACTCGATAACCCCCCTCTAGGATTCTTTCGATTTGTTGAACAATCTCTAAACTGAGTTTTGTATGCATCGCTTGTCCATCACTCACAACCGTTGTTCCGGTTTCATCCCCTTGCATCACCGAGGAGGCTTTACTGTTAATACTGTGGGGTGGCATGATGGGATTATAGGGTAAATGCTGAATGGGTGGATTTGCTTTTAAAGCAGAATTTTCTACAGGTTTGGGTGGCTTATTTTCAGCCGAATTAAACGTGCGGAATTGATTGTATTCTTCAACCAGACGTAATTCTTGAATCCGTTTTTGTTCTCCCACCATCCGTTCACCAAACTCAATCAATTGATTTAAATTAAATTTTGGTTTGTTAAATTGAGGCGGTGCTTGTGTACTGTTAACTAAGCGTTTTGAGATTTTATCAAGACCAATTTGATGAATAAAATTCTGAATTTGTTGGTCATAAAGTCGGGAACGAACGGCACTAAAAAAGTCTATGGCTTGATTAGAAAAATGATTCACAAACTGTTCAATATTTCCCTTAGATAAATTATCGTCTTGAAAAATAGCGCTGACAATTTCAATCCGTTCTGGAAGTGTCGGGTCCCAGAAAAACTTTGACATTCTACCATCTCGAATTAACGGGGCATATAGGGTAGAAAAATCATTTCCTGTGACAATAATCGGAATTCTAGGTAAAGGATTTTCATCATAACTTCCGGGAAGCTGCACATTATGAGGATTATCCGCAATATTCATTAATGTAGCATTAACTAACTGAGTATTAACGGTATATTGCGTCCCCGCATCAAACCGTCCTGCCCCGGCATCGAAATCATTAATAAAAATCGCGCACATTCGACCCTGAACTTTAATTTGTTCGGCGGCTTCTCGATAGCGTAACCGCAACAAACGGGAGGGATCTCCTGCATCAGGACTTTCTAATTCTCCCCCAGAAATTGTTACAGGATCAATCCCCATTTTATCAAAAACTCGTTCACATTGAAAGGTTTTTCCTTCTCCTTTGCGTCCATGAATACCTAAAATTAAAGGCACTCGAACACGGGGTAAATCTAAAAAATTCTTAGTAATATGAACAGCAATAGTATCTAAAAAGCGAGGAGAAATATAGTAGGGCATAGAGTTAAATTAAATCAGGATAGGGTTACTGTGTTGGGATGTTATTTAAAGTTATTGCTTTTCGGATGAAGATGCAAACATATCAAATAATTCTGCCCCTGTTAAGGTTTTAGTTTCATTGGCATGCATAGTAATATTTAGGCTTTTCGTCAATAAACACCTCCATATCAAAAATCATATCATCATCTCGGTCAAAAATTCCGGCTGGGATAAAGTAGTGATTCTTGTCTTTAAATTTATAAAATAAATGACTGCCACAGTTTTTGCAAAATCCCCGTTCTGCCCATTCTGCTATATTGATAAATACTAATATTTTCTTCACCCGAAAACTGAATCGTATCCTCACATTCAACACCGAGTAAAGCCCCGCCACCCCATTTACGACACATATTACAATGACAAGCCGCGATGTGATGATTAATGTTAGTCGCTGATAGGGTGACAGAACCGCATAAACAGCGACCTTTAGCCGTATTTTGTTCAGACATTTTTCTATTTTATCTGATAAAGTTATCTTTGTTCTTTGCTGGAATGATTATATCATTATTCAGTTAGATGATTCGCAGCTTATCATAATTTAATTTTAAATATTTTACCCCGAATGAGTTAGGACAAGAATCAGCTATTTTTTAGGACGATATCTATCTTAAACTGATTAATCTCTATGAATTAATCTGATATAAATAGCTTAGAAATCTGTCCAATAATTAAAGGAACAAAACTCATGCCGATAATCAGTAACCAACCTTCTAAACTCGGTTGTGCTGTTTCTAAAACAGTAGAAAGTCCGGGTAAATAAACCGCTAATAATAATAAGCCACTGCAGAGAATTAACGCCCCCCAAACATAGGGATTTTGAGTAATTTCATTGCGAAATAGTCCAGACCCCCGGTTCCGCATATTAAAGACGTGCCATAAACGGGTAAAGCCTAATGTCATAAATGATACTGTGATTGCTTCTGTTTCACTCATACCTAGCCCTTGCCAACCCCAAATAAACGCCCCTAAAATTACACCCATGATCACCCCCCCATAGCCTAAGATTTCAATCCAATGACGGCGCGTTAACACCGATTCCTGTGCATTTCTAGGCGGACGATCCATAATTTTCGGCGATCCTTCTCCGACTCCCAACGCTAAAGCCGGAAAGGCATCATTGACGAAATTAATGTATAAAATTTGCAGCGGTAACAACGGTAACGGGGCATTGAGAAAGGCCATAATTCCTACAGCTAAAATTTCCCCGACATTACCCGAGAGTAAATAAATCGTAAACTTACGAATATTATCAAAAATTGCCCGGCCTTGTTCAACGGCTTCTACAATAGTCGAAAACGCATCATCCTGTAACACCATATCTGCGGCTTCTTGGGCAACCTGTGTGCCTCGTTGTCCCATGGCGACCCCAATATCGGCTTTTTTCAGGGCAGGGGCATCATTTACCCCATCTCCCGTCATCGCCACAACAGCATTATTATTTTGATGTAACGCAATTAAATTTAACTTTTGTTCAGGAGAAACGCGGGCAAAAATCGAGGTATTCAGTAATCTTTGACGTTGAGAATGATCTAATTCTGCTATTGATTTTAACTCTTTTCCCTGAACAACATCCACTGTTTCTTCACAAGTTAAACCCACCGCTTTACCAATATTACAAGCCGTCATCGGTTGATCTCCGGTGACCATAATCACTCGAATACCTGCATTTTGACATTGTTTAATAGCCTCAGATACATCCTGGCGAGGCGGGTCAAGTAAACCGACTAAACCAATAAAAACTAAATCTTCATAAGCAGAAACTTGATCACTTGATGTTATTTTTTGGGCTAAACCTAAAATTCGTAACCCTTCACTCGCTAATTTTTCGCTGCGTTGTTGCCAAGAATTTCGCAGAGATTGATCGATTGACTTTATCCCTTCTGAAGTTAATATTTGAGTAGAATAATCTAATACAGATTCGGGTGCGCCTTTAACAGCAACTCGATATTTATCTTCCATTTGATGCCAAGTTGCCATCATTTTTAAATCTGGATCAAAAGCATCTTCTTGAATTTCTGGTAAAGTTTTCAATAATTCATTTCGAGATAAATTTGCTTTTGCCCCCGCCACTAATAACGCCACTTCCATCGGATCACCCACGACTCGACTTTCGTTAGCATCTTGCGGTTGTAAAGCGGCATTATTACACAATACACCAATTTCTAAAGCCGCTTTTAACAGTTCATTTTCTAACGGTTTAACCGTTTGTTTGTTGTGATTAAATCCTCCTTTGACTTCTAAACCTTCCCCTTCAATTTCAATCTCTCCTGAAGCCGTAATTATACAACTTGCCGTCATTTGGTTTTCCGTTAATGTTCCGGTTTTATCCGTACAAATAACCCCCGTTGCCCCCAAGGTTTCCACTGCCGATAAACGGTTAATTAACGCCTGACGTTTTGCCATTCGCCACATCCCCCGCGCTAACGCCACTGTTGCCACAATGGGTAACCCTTCTGGAACGGCCCCCACCGCTAAGGCGATCGCAGTTTGTATCATTAAAATTAAATCTCGGCCGCCAATAATCCCAGAAATGGCAACAAAAACAACAATTAATAAGGTTAATTGAATGAGTCTTTTCCCGAGTTGATCGAGGCGTTTTTCTAAAGGGGTTTGTTCTGAGTCACTTCCTTGACTGGTTAACTCCGAAATGCGACCTAATTCTGTTTTCATTCCGGTTGCTATTACTACTCCTTCCCCCGAACCTTGAGTAATAGCAGTCCCTTTGTATAGCATATTGTAACGATCAGCTAAGGCAAGATCTGCCTCTAAAAGTTGAGTTTTCTTAGTAACAGGAACAGACTCTCCCGTTAAAGAAGATTCATTCACATTCAGAGAATTCGCCTCAATCATGCGTAAGTCAGCCGCAATAATATCCCCACTATCAAGAATAACAATATCTCCCGGTACTAATTCTTCCGATGGGATTTCTTGTAAATTGCGATCGCGCCTGACTTTAGTCGTCGTATGACTCAACTGTTGCAAGGCTTCCATGGAACGAGTCGCCTGTAATTCCGTCACAAAACCAATAACGGTATTAACTAAAATTGCCACAATAATTGCAATGCCTTCTACCCAATCTTGCAGCACAAACGACAGCACCGCTGCACCCGCCAGTAGTCCAATAATCGGGCTTTTGAACTGATCGATCAAAATCTGCATTGCGCCCCGTTGTTTAGCCTGCTGGAGGCGATTCATGCCATATTTTTGACGGAATTGTTCCACTTGACTTTGAGACAATCCAGCTTCACGGTCAACTTCAAGGGAGTTGAGAATATCTTCAGAGGAAATACTCCAAGGGGTATCAGATAAGTGAGTCATGGCGTTTTAATTGCAGTCTTTTAAAAAAGAATTATTTTATTCAAGCGGTATGTTTTGAGCTATATTGTTTTACTTTAAGACAAAAATTACTGAATTTACGGATAAGGAAACAAGCCTTAATAGTTGTTAGTCATTTGTGATTGATTGTGAGTGATGATTTCGCGATCGCCTAATCCCCTGATTGCCTATTGCAAGAGTGTTATGCCTTATAGAGTGAATAACGGAATGGTGAGGAACGGGGTTGCATCGCTTGTTGATTTTTAAATTAACTGATAGTCTAAAAAATTACTATAATATTTAGGGTAATTTCACTTATTTTTGATAGAGATATAGCAATCCTAAATAGTTGATAAACTGCATTGCCCCCAAACCCCCAATTCTGGGGGCTTAGATTGAGGGATTTTTCGCGCGTTCAAGTAACATTGCTATATTCCGATTCAATAGAATTTAAGTAATATAGATCCAAATAATAAAAATAGAAAAATTAATTGATTGAATTTGGTAAAAGAGGAACTTTATTATAAAATCTAACTATTCTAATTCTGCCTAAAGGTATGTCTCGTTCTAAAGCGCTACAATCTTATATTCTAGTTCGTTTATTACTCGCACCATTAAT
Source organism: uncultured Lyngbya sp. (assembly GCA_964434975.1). Classification (GTDB taxonomy): domain Bacteria; phylum Cyanobacteriota; class Cyanobacteriia; order Cyanobacteriales; family Microcoleaceae; genus JAAURB01. Next base: position 100,992 of record CAYSWY010000006.1, on the reverse strand, counting down.
GTTATGGACCATTACAACCATTGTTTTCTTATTATTAAGGGCAACACCGGGCGATCCAGTTGATGCAATTCTCGGCCCCCGCGCCCCCCTTGCCGCAAAAAATGCATTACGAGAACAATTAGGATTAAATCAATCATTAATTCAACAATATTTTGATTATTTAGGAGAGTTACTCCAGTTTGATTTAGGTACATCTTTAACTACACAAGGACAGTCTGTTTGGTCAATTATTCAAAGTCATTTCCCCGCTACTGTAGAGTTAGCGATTTTAAGTTTATTAATTGCATTATTTCTAGGAATTAGCATCGGATCAATTGCCGCTTCTAAACCCAATACTATTTGGGATACAGGCGGACGATTATTTGGAATTATTACCTATGCTGTGCCGCCCTTTTGGATAGGAATGGTATTTCAACTCATCTTTGCTGTACAACTCGGTTGGTTTCCCCTGGGTACACGATTTCCCATTAATATTACACCCCCTCAAGGATGGACAGGTTTATATTTAGTCGATAGTTTATTATCCGGCAATTTAAACCTATTTTTAATCGCAATATATTATTTATGTTTACCCAGCCTGACGTTAGGATTATTATTAAGTGGAATTTTTGAACGAATTGTCCGGGTAAATTTACGGCAAACTTTACAAGCAGATTATATTGAAGCCGCGAGGGCGCGAGGGATTTCAGAAGTTAAAATTGTTGTCAATCATGCCTTAAAAAATGCGATGATTCCCGTCATTACTGTCTTAGGATTAACGTTTGCTGCATTACTGGGAGGCGCTATTTTAACAGAAGTAACATTCTCTTGGCCAGGCTTAGCAAATCGATTGTATGAAGCTATAACTGTTCGAGATTATCCTACTGTACAAGGTATTGTTATCTTTTTTGCCAGTATTGTTGTGTTAGCCAGTATTGCAATTGATATTTTAAATGCCTATATCGATCCGCGAATTCGTTATTAAATTTAAGGTTAAATGTGAGGGAAACGAAATTCAAGCTGACCTCTCCCCAACCCCTCTCCTATTAGGAGAGGGGCTTAAAATCTCTGATTTATCTAGGTTTTAGGTTGCACGGTAAAATACTCTTTGATTCGTTACGATCAATCTGTTAATATACGAGCGATACGGCTTACGCCACACTGCGCGATCATTGCTATAGAAGTGGTCTCAATCTTGATATTCCAGACTTAATCTGTAGTAAGAATTTAAGTATTTCATATTAGACTTTTTGCAAAAGTATCTTTCCGATACTATGTCCATCAATTCTTATATCTTTTCCCAGATCCGGCGTTCCCCGTTCCCTTCCCCTCACTCATCGACAATAAACTCTAACGTTTGTCCTTGATCGCTGCCAAATCTTAACTGAGTTCCTGATAGTAATACAACTTCTTGGTTGAATATTTTTTGCCATCCTTCATCGGTTGATATCCATGTACCGTAACGAGAATAATCTTGTAAAAAATAAGTTTGAGTTTTATTATCATCATCTCCATCCCGACAAAAAATATTAGCGTGTTTACTCGAAACCCACTCTTGGGAAACCACAACATCATTATCAGCCGAACGTCCCACCCGTACAGTTCCCACCCCAATTGGCCATAAATAGGGTGAATTTTGAGATTCTCGACGATCAATTAACCGTAACCAAGCCTTTGGTACCATTTGATGATGGGGGATAATCGTTGTACCCCGTGACGGTTGGACTAAAACCCCGTCAAACTGAGGATGCATATACAATACGGGTAACGTCCAGGCTGGCTGATTGAATTTGTATAAAGTCAATAACTGTTGTCTAGCGACGGCTACCGCTTGATCGATATACATCCGTTTGGCTAAAGCTTGAGTTAACGCCTGAATAAAACTTAAAGCCTCTTGGTCGGTAATGGAGTCCCGCATTCCCAATACCGCCGGAACCCCATGATGAATTAAGACTTTTGCTAAACTACTGCTAGGAATGGCTTGAAACGACCCCCAGGTGGTGGCATCAGTCGCCGAAGAAGCGGGTTGCGCCCCCCAACAAGCATTAAATACCGCTAAAGTTACCCCACAGCGTACCAAAACTTGCGCTAGTTCTGTGCCATTAATCGTTGTGCCTGCACTTAAGAATAGCAAACCCCCATCCGGTGCTGGTTGACCATGACCGCCGTAAAATAATACATTATAAGTATTGGTTTCGAGTTGGGCAATCAGTTCAGCTACGGTGGGTTGAACTAAGGTTGTTACCTCACAGCGCACCCCCACTTCTCCTAAATTTCCCAGGGGATAACTATTCGACCGTTCTAAAACCTGTTTGAGTTGATCGGCTTGTTGTTCGAGTTGTATCGGTTCAGGATTAGCATCTGTCGCTGAAGTGGGATCAATTTGATCATCCCCCAACACTAACAGAATATTTAACGTTTGCGCGGGTTCGGGTTGAATGAGAGGATTAACATCATAGGTTGTTCGGCTGAAGGGTAACAGTTGACTCAGAGAAATTGCCGGTTGACCCGCCTGAGGTTGCATAATCTCCCAGGGTAGGGGAATTAAATCGGGTTCACGGATATCAAGACGAATTCGCAGAGGTTGATCCTGGCCAATAGCAATCCCTTGACTGCGGTAAAAGCTAGATTGAACGGGTTCTTCAAATAGCCATTGCCATAAACTAATGCCTAATTGTTGCATCAGACGGCTACTATAACTGAGTTCACGTCCTGGGTCAGGTACAGGATTAAATGCAACGGTTTTCGCAACAGGTTTTGTCGTAGACAAGCGTTCAGACAGGCTATGGGGTGAAAACATCTCTAACCACGCTTGACAGGCATCAGAGAGAGACTCAGGCCAAGGACAGTCATGATGAACGTAGCTATTGGGTAAAGAGGAGTTTAATACCCAAATGGCAAAATAGTTACTCTCGGGAATATTGAGGCGTTTTAGTGCAAGACTCAGGCAAGGAGTATCAGAACCCAACATTCTATTATTTTAAAATGAGATAAATTATGAATTGAACTGCGCCGGATTTCTCCATGGTTTGTTTCAATCCCTACCAGGAATTATAGGATATTGAGATAGTGTGTGATGGGGGAACGGGGAATATCTAAGTAGGCTTTGCTGGCAAGGGTCACGGGCGCATGCAATGCGCCCCTACGGGGATGTTTGCGTTGCTAAGGCATATTCTCGAAAGCGTTCCATATCTTTTTCTAAGGTAGATTCTACGACTCTCCCGAGAAATAGATTATCCATCAATTTACCTAAAAATCCCGGAATATTATAAGCCACGGTGAGGCGAACAATACTACTACCATGACGATCATAAAACCGGATAGCGCCTTGATTGGGTAAACCATCCACTGATTCCCATTGAATAATTTGATAGGGAATTTGTTTCAAAATCCGCGATCGCCAGCTAAACTCTAAATTACCTGTTGCCAGTTTCCAGCGAGAGAGTTCCGGATTATCTTCTAACACAGAAACAGAATCAATCCACTTCATCCAACGAGGCATTTGTTCAAGATCGGACCATAAATTCCACACCACCTCAATTGGCACTGGAACTTCAACCTGAACACTATGTTCTAACCAATCTGTCATGGTAGGTAGGTAGGTAAAATAAACAGTTTAGCGAGTTGCCATTATAGATGGCGGTTGGGTGAATTTTTCTGTATTTTCCAAGATGGCTTCAGCCGCTTGAGTACCAGAAATGGTTGCCCCTTCCATACTATCGATATAATCCTGTTGGGTATAACTGCCCGCGAGGAAAAAGTTGACAACGGGAGTTTTTTGTGCTGGGCGATAAGGGTCCATTCCGGGCGCTTCTCGATACAAGGATTGCGCCAATTTAACCACACTATACCAGGTCATGTTGAGTTCCCGTGAAGAGGGGAATAGTTCATGCACTTGTTTGAGGACGTGTTGGGCGATCGCCTCGTTATTTTGTTTAATAAAGGGATCTCCTGGTGTTAATACCAGTTGCAATAATGATCCTTCTCCCGGTTTATAATAATCCCCAGGACTTGCTAAGGCTAAATCGGCAAAACAGGAAAAGTCGGCATCTGCGGTGTAGAGTAAGTTATCAATACCCGCCGCTTCTTCAAGTTGTTGGCGTTTTTGCGGGTCGTTGAGTTCTGTGACCCAGCCATCAAACCGTAACTGTACTGTTGCCACTGGAACGGTATCAAGTTTGTAGATATTATCAAATTGGGGCCATTTGCGCCAAGTCTCAGGGATCATTTTCTTCACCCCCGGCACATCACAGGCACAAATATAAGCGTCTGCCGTAACAGTTTCTTCAGTATCTCCGTTGGCAACCACCATGCCAGTTACAACCGTTTCCCCAACAATATCTGTATATTGAATTTCTCTCACTCGTCGTCGCGTATGAATTTTTGCGCCCCGTTCTTCTAAATAATTAATAATCGGTTTATGCAAATATTCATGGGGAGACCCTTCCAACATTCGCAACACAGAAGCCTCTGTTTTTGCCGCAAACAATTGAAAAATGGTTAACATACAGCGGGCGGAGATATTTTCAGTATCAATAAAACCCAAAGCATAAGCAATCGGATTCCACATCCGCTTCAAGCTACCATTTGAACCACCATGACTGCGAAACCAATCGGCAAAACTAATGCGATCTAAATCTCGAATGGTTTTCATTGCCCCTTCAAAATCAACTAAACCCCAAACTAAAGGGCTAGTGCCAAGGGCAACCGCGTTAAAGGCTTTATCGGCGGCAGACAGTTGAGACGTGGTAAAAAAGGCTTTCAGACCGTTAAATGGGGCACCCGTAATAAAGCGAAAATCTAAAGTCCCGGTTTTACCGCCTGTGTTGATAAAAGTATGGGTATGCTGCTTGAGGCGTAAATTGTTAAATGCTCCCACCTTTTTCATTAAATCAAATAGATGGTAGTAGCAGCCAAAAAAGACGTGTAACCCCATTTCCAGATGGTTACCCTCGTTATCGACCCAACTGCCCACTTTACCGCCGACAAACGGACGAGATTCAAAAATTTCTACCTCATGACCCGCATCGACGAGATGAACCGCCGTTGCCATACCTGCCAGTCCTGCTCCTGCGATCGCAAAGCGCATTCTAACCCTTCCTTAATGTATCGTTTACAGATTGTAACAAAGATTAGAGCATTTTTGTTGTTGATTGTCTGTTATTCGTCCGAAGTGATTTGTTATCGATTACAGTACCAATAACCCAAATAAATCCGCCACATGATAAATGACTTCACCCATAAACTGCGGCATGGGTAAAATAGCCTCTGGTTCATCCAACACTTCCACCTCTTGCCCTGGCTGATAGACAAACACTCCCCGATCTTCTGGATCGATCAACCAGCCCATCTGCGCCCCATTTTTGAGGCAGCGAAGAATCTTTTTAGTCACCTTCGTTGGGCGTTGGTCGGGTGATAGAATTTCAATAATCCAATCGGGTGCAAGAGGAAACACATTAGCAATTTCTCCATTCTCATCCGTTGGAATTCGCCCCCTGGTAAAAACAGCAATATCCGGTACGATAGATGCCCCGTCAAAAGTGCAGCGCAGTTCGGGAAAGGCACAGGCAACTTTCTCAGACTCAACCCGTGTATTAATGACTTTAACAAACTTATCTTGAAGTCTACTGTGTTTTCCTTGAGGCATGGGTTTTTGAATAATATGACCATTGATATACTCACTAGCTGGCTTCGTTTCTGGCAACTCCAGAAAGGCTTCTAAAGTGATTGGCTTGAGTGGAGTTTGAACCATTTTGCACTAACCTCCGGATGTAGGGTGTAGGGTCATCTCTTAGTATGACTGATTCTTGAATCATGACTAACGACGAATGATTGATAACCTATTCCTGTAACGTGGCACAATAAATCCAGATTGAGCGCGTGAGTCTTGAACCAAATCAGGAATTTTTATGACTAAGTTTGTATTTGTCACAGGTGGAGTCGTCTCCAGTATTGGTAAGGGTATTGTTGCGGCGAGTTTAGGACGGTTGCTGAAGTCGCGAGATTATTCTGTATCGATCCTGAAACTTGATCCTTATATTAACGTTGACCCCGGTACAATGAGTCCGTTTCAACATGGCGAAGTATTTGTCACCGAAGATGGGGCAGAAACGGATCTAGATTTGGGTCATTACGAACGATTTACCGATACTTCCATGTCCCGTCTCAATAGTGTAACAGCCGGGTCAATTTATCAGGCCGTGATTAACAAAGAACGTCGCGGAGACTATCAAGGGGGAACGGTTCAAGTGATTCCCCATATTACCACTGAGTGTAAAGAACGAATTCATCGCGTCGCCAAAAATACCAATTCTGATGTGGTGATTATTGAAGTCGGCGGTACAGTAGGAGATATTGAATCTTTACCCTTTTTAGAGGCTATTCGACAATTTCGTAAAGATGTCGGTCGTAATAACGTGATTTATCTGCACGTTACGTTAGTTCCTTATATTGCCTCGGCTGGGGAAATGAAAACCAAACCCACCCAACATTCGGTGAAAGAATTACGTTCAATTGGTATTCAACCGGATATTTTAGTGTGTCGTTGCGATCGCCCTTTGGTATCGGGTTTAAAAGATAAAGTCTCAGAATTTTGTAATGTTGAAGCTGATTGTGTGATAACAGCGCAAGATGCCAATAGTATCTATGAAGTTCCTTTAACTTTAGAACAAGAAGGCTTAGCAGAACAAGCCCTAAAACTATTACAACTTGAACAACGTCAACCCGACTTAAACGCTTGGCAAACCCTCGTCAACAAACTCTATCGTCGAGACCAAGATCAAGAGTCTTCTGCTGCGGTAGAAATTGCCATTGTCGGTAAATATGTGCAGTTAAGTGATGCCTACCTTTCTGTGGTCGAAGCATTGCGTCATGCCGCTATTGCAGACGGCACAGAAGTTAATTTACGTTGGATTAATTCCGAAACCCTCAACCCAGACAATGTCGGATCTCAGTTGAATTCAGTCAATGGAATTCTTGTCCCTGGTGGTTTTGGAGTCCGAGGAATAGAAGGAAAAGTTGCAGCCATTCAATATGCCCGTGAACAACAAATTCCCTTTTTAGGATTATGTTTAGGGATGCAGTGTGGTGTGATTGAATGGGCGCAAAATCTGGCTCAACTCAGCCACGCCAATAGTGCCGAATTTGATCCCGAAACCCCTCATCCCGTGATTAACTTACTCCCAGAACAACAGGATGTTGTAGACTTGGGGGGAACTTTACGTCTAGGACTTTATCCCTGTCGGCTACAGCAAAATACCTTAGCGTTTAAACTCTATCAGCAAGAGGTGATTTATGAGCGTCACCGCCATCGCTATGAATTTAATAATGCCTATCGTAATCTGCTGCTCGAAACAGGATATGCTATTAGTGGAACATCGCCAGATAGTCGGTTAGTTGAAATTATTGAGTTACCAAGTCATCCCTTTTTTATTGCGACTCAATTTCATCCTGAGTTTCAATCTCGACCCAATAGTCCTCACCCCCTATTCCTTGGATTGATTCAAGCAGCCAATGGTACAGAAGAGCATCGACTTCAAATGCCTTCATCAACCCCAACAGAGACAACCGAGGCCCAATCAACTGTTTCTTCTCCGGCTGAAGTCTCCTAACTTGACCCGGTAAAGTAAACCAGTGAAGTCGGTTGTCAGTCTTTATTGACAGCAGCTAATTATTTTGGAACGCTGAAATGATTAGTTCATCTGATCAATTGACTATAACAGAGTGAGGTGGCACAGTATATAATGAAATCTGCTCATGTTCGGTATGACTAAAAGATTCATGTTGTGCCACTTCGTTTATCATCAACTATGAGAATAGGGTGTAAGTTGATGGACTACCTAGGGCAAAAAATTATCATGCAAGGACTTAAAGGTTTGGGGTAGTCTTGTGGCCTACTGGATTAAAATTCTGCATGAAAGAAATGTTTATGTGGTGGATCTCGATAGCCTCAGTGCCTTTTGTATTGAGGATAATAAACGTGTTCAGTTTTGGTTACCTGAAAGCGGTCAAGTCATTGTGATCAATCCTCACAGTAACCCGGATGTTTATCATAAAATCGTCGAGTATATCAAAAAAACAATCGGTCAATCTTCAGAAAAATTCTGGGTAAAGATTGCTTATCAGCGACATCAATATGTGATTGATTTGACCCGAATTAATACCTTTAGCTGTGATTGTAGTCAACGGCTTATTTTTTGGTTACCCAATAGTCAAGAATCCATTGTTGTCAATCCTAAAAGTAATCCTCATGATTATCAAAAGGTTCAAGAGTATATTTACAAAACCACAGGCTTTTCTTTACCGTGAAGTTTTGAAGAAGGCAACAATTGCCCGTGACTGTAGGGGCGCATTGCATGCGCCCTGCTATGATAAATTTTAGGGATTTATAGCACTTTACAGAAGTCACTGAAAGAGGGCAAATTGCCCCCTTTTTTATAGTGTGAAATGAATGATTAACTGCTTTTAAAACATTGCATAATCAATCTCACTGGCACTGACAACCCCTTCAAGAATTGCCAGAGTTTCATCACCCAATGCAATTGTGGTGCTACTAGGAGAAGCTGTAACAGTTAAATCTTCTGCCGTTAAACCATCGGCTAAACCGATAATATCACTGCCGACTTCAAAGTCAATAATGGTATCAGTTCCTTCTCCTACGGCGAGTACAAACGTATCTGCACCACTACCACCAGAGAAATTATCCCCAATTAGGACATCATTACCCAAACCGCCGCGAATGAGATCGTTACCATCATCACCATAAATCAGGTCATTCCCTTCATCGCCAAACAGTTCATCATCACCTGCTTTACCGCCAATACGGTCATTACCCGCACCGCCAGAAATGGTATCATTGCCGCCAACTGTACCCCCAGGATTACGACTATTGAGGTCACCGCGCAATACATCGTCCCCATCACCGCCGAGAATTTGATCATTCCCTAAGCCACCTGCAACGAGGTCATTACCATCTTGGCCATCTAGGATATTATCACCCTCATCACCAACAATAGTTTCATCCCCAGTGGCAGATGAATCTGGCTCAAAAATCGTTGTAACCACTTCCCGGCTAACGGGATTAGCCCTGTAATTGTCCCCATCGTTTAAGATTGTGGTGAAAATCTCGTCAATTTCTTCCAGGTCATCTGCAACGGCTTGGGAAACTAATGTGGCTTCTGTTTCGCCCTCAGCAATCGTGATACTAAAACCAACGGATATGTCATCTATCACGAGAAAACTAAAGTCGGTAATATTTTCACTACCCTCTACGTTGTACTCTACATCCCCTGGTTCTGGATCATTATTGAAAGTAATAGGTAAAGTCAGAGTTAATCCACCTTCTGGCGCGGGTTGATTTAAACTGAAATTCCAAGCAAAGGTCTCTCCTTCTGTGGCGCTAACTTGTTCGGGGGTGAAGCTGACGACTGTTTGTCCGGTAATAAACGTTTGTATTTCGTTACTGTCAGGATTTGCCCTATAGTCTACCCCGTCGGCTAAAACAGTGGTAAAAATCTCGTCGGCGAATTCTTCTAAATCATCATCATCAACAACCGCTTCGGAAACTAATGTTGCACTCGTTACACCTTCTTCTAAAGTAACGCTAAAACCAATCGATATATCATCTTCAACAATGAAATCAAAATCGGTAATCCCGATGCTCCCATCAACGTTGTAAATCACATCCCCAGGTGCTGGGTCGTTATTTTGAGTAATGGGTAATGAGAGCGTTAACCCACCTTCGGGTACGGGTTGATCTAGTGTGAAATCCCAAGCAAATGTCTCTCCTTCAGTGGCAATTAATGCCGACGGAGCGATGCTAACAACGGGTGCAGAAGAAGGAGGCGCGACACCATCCTCAGTAATGGTTGTAACCACTTGATTCCTGAAAGGATCGGCCACATAGTCATTCCCGTCGGCTAAAACAGTGGTGAAAATTTCGTCAAATTCTGCTATATCATCTATAACAGCTTCGGACACTAATGTTGCTTCTGTTTCGCCTTCTGGTATGGTTAGGGTAAAACCAACGGACACATCATCTTGAGTGATGAAACTAAAGTCCTCGATATTACTACTTCCTTCAACGTTGTAAATGACATCTCCGGGTGCTGGGTCGTTATTGAGAGTAACGGGTAATGAGAGGGTTAATCCCCCTTCTGGCGCGGGTCGATTTAAACTGAAATTCCAAGCAAAGGTATTCCCTTCAGTAACGTTAACCTCTTCAGGGGTGAAAGTAACAACTGTTCGGTCGGTTAAGACAGTAACAAGGTCACTTCGGTCGGGGTCGGCGCGATAATCCTCCCCATCAGCTAATGATAAGGTGATAATTTCGTCGGTTTCTGGAATACCATCGGCAACTGTATCTAAAATTAACTGCGCTTCAGTGATACCTTCAGCCAATGTGATAGTAGAACCCAGGGATACACCATCTACGACAAGCTCATTAAAATTAAGAATACCGGTGCTAGCTTCTTGGTTAAAGCGGATATCCCCTGGTACTGGCTCAGTATTTAAAGTAATTGCTAAATTGAGTCTTAATCCACCTTCGGGTACGGGTTGATCTAATGTGATATTGCGAACTAATGAATCTCCTTCACTGGAAATGATTGTGTCTGTAAAAATGCTAACTGTCGGTGTCATAAATTCCTTAATGGTAGTCGTAATCGTGTTAGAAGTCGGCTCAACGGTGTAAGTGTCGTCTTCAGCAATGACTATGGTAAAGCTTTTTTCTCCTTTTTCAATGTCATCAACAATCGCTTCAGACAACTTTAGTTGTCTCTGCTGACCATATCACCATTGCTGAAGGGACAAAAAAAATTCCATCTTCTACCGCCTCAGCGAAGTCAGTAATATTACGGAAAAGTTCTAAAGCCTTATCTGTATCTCCAGGTTTAAAGAGGGCTAATTGCCCCCTTTTCTATGGTGTGAAATGAATGATTAACTGCTTTTAAAACATTGCATAATCAATCTCACTGGCACTGACAACCCCTTCAAGAATTGCCAGAGTTTCATCACCCAATGCAATTGTGGTGCTACCGGAAGCAGTGGTAACCGTTAAATCTTCTGCCGTTAAACCATCGGCTAAACCGATAATATCTGTTCCGACCTCAAAGTCAAGAATAGTATCGGTTCCTTCTCCTGCGGCCAGTACAAACGTATCTGCGCCACTACCACCAGAGAAGTCATCCCCATAGAGGAGATCATTGCCTAAACCACCGCGAATCAGGTCATCACCATCATCCCCGAAAATAATGTCATCGCCTTCATCACCAAACAGTTGATCATCACCAGCTTTGCCGCCAATACTGTCATTACCCGCACCGCCAGAAATCGTATCATTGCCGCCAACTGTGCCACCCGAAGAACGACTATTAAGGTCACCGCGCAACACATCATCCCCGTCACCGCCGAGAATTTCGTCATTCCCGAAGCCACCCGCAATCAGGTTATCGCCGTCTGTGCCTTCGAGAACATTATCACCCTCATCACCGACAAGATCACCGATAGAAGTGTCGAGAATTGTAACAATGTCAACTTGCGAGTTGGAATCTACTACATATCCTTCGTTAGATATTAAGTTGAAAGTAGTAGTTTCGTCACCTTCTGTCAGGCCATCAGGAATTGTTTGGAAAGTCAGTGAAGCAGTTGTTGCACCTTCGTTAATTGTAACTGCCGAGCGAACAAGTTCATCCCCAACCGGATCGAGTGACTCGAAGTCAGAAGCGTTGGTTAATACTGGTGTAAACTCAATATCGCCAAAAGCATTATCTGAGTCTGTTTCAGAGAAAATAACTTCTAAGCCTCCCTCGGGTGCTGCTTGGCTTAAATTTAAGGTAAGAGTATATTGCTCGTTATTTTCGCTGACTGCTTCTGGATCTACACTCAAGCTGACGGTCGGTAACTCAACAGAGTCATCTCCTGGAATATTGGTGACCACTTGGTTTTGAGCCGGGTTAGCGCGATAATCTACCCCATCAGCAATCACTGTAGTGAAGATTTCTTCTCCCTCTGCAATATCGTCTACCACCACTTCAGAGACTAATGTCGCGCTTGTTTCTCCTTCAGCAATTGTCAGATCAAACCCAATTGAAACACCATCTTCAACTACAAATTCAAAATCAGTAATACCTGTGCTGCCGTCAATGAAGTATTCCACATCTCCCGGTGCCGGGTCGTTATTGAAGGTGACGGGTAAGAATAAAGATAAGCCGGACTCAGGTGCCGGTTGATTGAGGCTAAAGTCCCAAGCGAATGTTTCTCCTTCTGCTGCTGTGACTTCTTCTGTCACCAAGCTAACAACAGGCACTTCAGTCAATATTGTGGTGACTTGATTTTGAGTCGGGTCAGCTTGATAATTCACTCCATCAGCAATAACTGTAGTGAAGATTTCATCGCTTTCTGCTATATCATCAACAACTGCTTCAGAGACTAATGTCGCGCTTGTTTCTCCTTCAGCAATGGTGAGGTTAAAGCCAATGGACACTCCATCGTCAACTACAAATTCAAAATCAGTAATACCCGTGCTGCCGTCAACAAAATAGTCCACATCTCCGGGTGCGGGGTCGTTATTGAAGGTTACAGGTAGGAAGATAGATAAGCCGGACTCAGGTGCAGGTTGGTCGAGACTGAAGTCCCAAGCAAAGGTTTCTCCTTCTGTCGCGATTAAGGTGTTGGGGGAAATGCTAACTGTCGTTAGAGTGGGTAACTCAACAGAGTCATCTCCTGGAATATTGGTGACCACTTGGTTTTGAGCCGGGTTAGCGCGATAATCTACCCCATCAGCAATCACTGTAGTGAAGATTTCTTCTCCCTCTGCAATATCGTCTACCACCACTTCAGAGACTAATGTCGCGCTTGTTTCTCCTTCAGCAATTGTCAGATCAAACCCAATTGAAACACCATCTTCAACTACAAATTCAAAATCAGTAATACCTGTGCTGCCGTCAATGAAGTATTCCACATCTCCCGGTGCCGGGTCGTTATTGAAGGTGACGGGTAAGAATAAAGATAAGCCGGACTCAGGTGCCGGTTGATTGAGGCTAAAGTCCCAAGCGAATGTTTCTCCTTCTGCTGCTGTGACTTCTTCTGTCACCAAGCTAACAACAGGCACTTCAGTCAATATTGTGGTGACTTGATTTTGAGTCGGGTCAGCTTGATAATTCACTCCATCAGCAATAACTGTAGTGAAGATTTCATCGCTTTCTGCTATATCATCAACAACTGCTTCAGAGACTAATGTCGCGCTTGTTTCTCCTTCAGCAATGGTGAGGTTAAAGCCAATGGACACTCCATCGTCAACTACAAATTCAAAATCAGTAATACCCGTGCTGCCGTCAACAAAATAGTCCACATCTCCGGGTGCGGGGTCGTTATTGAAGGTTACAGGTAGGAAGATAGATAAGCCGGACTCAGGTGCAGGCTGGTCGAGACTGAAGTCCCAAGCAAAGGTTTCTCCTTCTGTAGCGATTAAGGTGTTGGGGGAAATGCTAACTGTAGTCATGGTAGATGAATCTCCGGTATCTAATAAATTGGTTACAACTTGGTTTTGATCTGGGTCAACGCTGTAGTTTTCACTTTCAGCAATGACTGTGGTAAAGGTTTCGTTTCCTTCTTCAATGTCATCAACAATCACTTCAGACACTAAAGAAGCCTCGGTTGCGCCTTCGGCAATAGTTACGTTAAAGCCAACCGAAACATCATCATCCTCAAATTCAGAACCCACGAAACTGGCCATATCTTCGCCAATAATTTCATGTGTTCGGGCTGTAGGATGGTATTCGTCCCAGAAGTAATACTCATCGGGTTGAGCATCTGCGGGCGGTTCTTCGGGCGGGAAAACAGGTTGATAAGGATCGTCTACATTCGTCAGACCAAAGTCGGCCGGGTTAGCACGAATCTCATCACTAATGGCAACATGGTCATATAAGGCAATTTCAACCCCTAATTCTTGACTAATGGCTGCCAATGCTTCCGGGAGAAGTTCGTTCACTTCGTCGGTAAATACAGTGGCTTCCTCAACCTGTCCAAACTCGATCACACCGGGCAAAATATCGAGGTCGGAAGAGTTAACCACAAGAAACTGTTCTGCGCCTAATTCAGACAGGTCAGTGACTCCTGCGACGATATTCTCAACGGTTTGGGCGGCTAATTCTTCAACTGTTCCCGGTAAACCAAAATCAGCGTATTCAAACAGGTCATTGGCAGAGGCAAAGATAAAGTACAATGCATCCGGGTCAGCAGATGCCGCTGAAAGTTCCATGGAGAACTGATCGATTTGCCCAAATACCCCTGTATCTTGGAAAGAATCTAGCCAACTGTAATAGTTTCCAGCGCCGCTTTTTGCCCCACCGACGGCATAATCTGTTAACTCTACATCCAGGGTGTCAGACAAGACTTCAACGGCTGTCGGCCCATTCGTCCAGCGTCCTTCATCATCATAGAGTCCGAGTTCTGGGTCGGCGGGCAAAATAAACGAACCTTCTACACCTGCTTCGACTGCATCGGTTGAAATTTCAAACGATAACCCATCATCTGAATAACTATCTCCAAATGCATAAATTTGAGAAATTGATGAGGTGGTAACAAACTCAAAATCTGAGATATTATTGCTCCCTTCAACAAAATATTCAACGTCTCCAGGGGCTGGATCGCTATTTTCTGTTATGGGTAGGAATAAAGATAAACCTCCCGATGGCGCGGGTTGATCTAAGCTGAAATTCCAAGCAAAGGTTTCTCCTTCTGTGGCTGTTACAGTGGCTGGAGTCAGGCTAACGGTTGGTGTTGCAGATGAATCTGGCTCTACAATTGTTGTAACCACTTCCCGGCTGACAGGATTAGCCCTGTAATTTTCCCCATCGTTTAAGATAGTGGTGAAAATCTCATCGATTTCTTCTAGATCATCTGCAACCGCTTGGGAAACTAATGTCGCGCTTGTTTCACCTTCAGCAATAGTTACATTAAAACCAAGGGATATGTCATCTACTACTAGGAAACTAAAGTCGGTAATATTTTCACTACCCTCTACGTTGTAAATTACATCCCCTGGTTCTGGATCGTTATTGAAAGTAATGGGTAAAGTCAGAGTTAATCCACCTTCTGGCGCGGGTTGATTTAAACTGAAATTCCAAGCAAAGGTCTCTCCTTCTGTGGCGCTAACTTGTTCGGGGGTGAAGCTGACGACTGTTTGTCCGGTAATAAACGTTTGTATTTCGTTACTGTCAGGATTTGCCCTATAGTCTACCCCGTCGGCTAAAACAGTGGTAAAAATCTCGTCGGCGAATTCTTCTAAATCATCATCATCAACAACCGCTTCGGAAACTAATGTTGCACTCGTTACACCTTCTTCTAAAGTAACGCTAAAACCAATCGATATATCATCTTCAACAATGAAATCAAAATCGGTAATCCCGATGCTCCCATCAACGTTGTAAATCACATCTCCCGGTGCTGGATCGTTATTTTGAGTAATGGGTAAATTGAGCGTTAATCCACCCGACGGTACGGGTTGATCTAATGTGATATCCCAAGCAAATGTATCTCCTTCAGTGGAAATTAATTCGGAGGGAGTGATGCTAACAACGGGTGTAGAAGAAGGAGGCGCGACACCGTCCTCAGCAATGGTTGTGACGACTTGATTACTAACAGGATTGGCAACATAGTCTAACCCGTCTGCTAAAACCGTGGTGAAAATTTCGTCAAATTCTGCTATATCATCTATAACAGCTTCGGAAACTAATGTTGCTTCTGTTTCGCCTTCTGGTATGGTTAGGGTAAAACCAACGGACACATCATCTTGAGTGACGAAAGCAAAGTCCTCAATATTGGTACTTCCTTCGACGTTGTAAATCACATCTCCCGGTGCCGGGTCGTTATTGAGAGTAACGGGTAACGAGAGGGTTAATCCACCTTCGGGTGCAGGTCGATTTAAACTGAAATTCCATGCGAATGTTTCTCCTTCAGTAACGTTAACTTGTTCGGGTGTTAAAGTAACGACTGTTCGGTCGGTAAAGATGATATCAATTTCATTTTGATTTTGATTTGCGCGATAATCCTCCCCATCAGCTAATGTATTGGTAGAGATTTCGTCAGTTTCTTGCATATCATCGACCGCTGTGTCTGCAACTAATGTCGCTTCAGTTACACCCTCAGCCAAGGTAACGGTAAAACCCAGAAGGGATTCGTTATCTCCGAAAAGGAAATCAACATTGGTAACATTGCTGCTAGCTTCAACGTTGAAGCTGGCATCCCCTGGTGTTGGCTCAGTATTTTGAGTAATTACTACATTCAGAGTTAATCCACCGCTCGGTACGGGTTGATCTAATGAGAAATTCCAAGCCAATGAATCTCCTTCAGTAGTAACAACAGTTTCTGGAAGAAGAGTAACTATAGGTTTCATAAAGTCAGAGTCCTTAATGGTAGTAGTAATGGTGGTAGAAGCTGAGTCAACGATGTAATTCTCGTCTTCCAGCAGGGTAAACGAGTAAGTTTCACCCACTTCGACTAAGTCATCTTCAAAGGCGGCAACTCCAAAAGTCGCGACTGTTGCGCCTTCAGCAATGGTTAAACTGGCAGTAATTACCCCATCAACTTCCACTTGTCCGAAATCAGTAATATTACTAATCAATTCGGGTGGAAAATTGGTATCTCCAGGGCCAGAGTCACCATCTGGATCATCGACTAACAAATTAACCTCCAAACCGCCTGCGGGTGCGGGTTGACTGAGATTAAACGTTAGAAGTTGTGGGTCTCCTCCTTCAACAATTACGGTTTTATCGACATTAAAGCTAACGGTGGGTAATTCAGTTTCATCGAGTGCAGAAAATACTTCGCTAGCGTCAAAGTCAATATTGTCAAAACTCGGATCGAGAGAAACTAATACATTCGGGGGTAAATCAGCCACAGCAACAGTATCTCCTTGGGTATCTCCTGGATCTGATTCGGTATCAACATCAATATGTAAAGGGGTTTCGGGTGAAAAGTCGGGTTCGCTTAAGTTAATCGCTGCAACTAAATCCCAAACCGGGTTAGGATCAAGATCGCTTTGAATGACTGTTAAGGCAAAATCAAGAAATTCAGCCGCAATTAAGCTTTCCGGGGTTCCGGTTTCTAGCCAAGCGTCATAATCTTCGCGATCAAATTCAACTTGATTTGTGGCATCTAATGGGGTTAGTTGAATGTTTAATCCAAGTTCCCCAAAATCAAACACTTCTTGCGCTGCAACGGGGTCAACCCAAATATTAAATTCTGCTTCTAAATTCGTTGAAAAAGGCGGGTCAGGTAAAACGGGTAAATTCCCCTCAACAAAAACCGCACCCCCCATGATTTGCACCACTTCAATATTGTCAACAATTGAGGGATCAACACGTAATGCCTCGGCAATATTAGTTAAGGGGCCAGTGGCTAAAATAGCGACAGGTTCGGGAGAATTATTAATCGTTTCAATGATTAAATCAACCGCACTCTCACGAATTTCAATACTGGGATCTGCCTCTTCTGGTAAGGTGACAAAAGGTGACCAAAATGTATCCGATCCGTCTCGAATAAAGTCCGGAAACTCGTTATTTCCGGATAACGGAGTTGATCGACCAATCCCAATTGGAATATCCGGATCTTCTGTTCGAGTCAGCATTTTAGCGATATTGTCTGCGAATATCTCAGGACGAGCAATACCTTGAGAAATCGTAATCGCTTGTAGATCAAATTTAGGATTTTCTAGCATATAAGCTAGAGCCGTCATTCCATCTTGACTACCGTCATCATCAAAAATTAAAGAAGTGGGAGCATCAGTATCAAACGTTTCAATAGTCCTATGAATTGAGTTTTCTGGGTTTTCCATTGCTTCAATCATGTCTTTGAAATGGACAGTTAGAATATGACTTTTTCATCGTCAATTCTGATTGCGGCTTCTCGAAGGTTTCAAATAAAATTGTTATTAAATGGATTGCAATATGGGGTTGCAATCATACACTACGATTAATCGGTAATATATTATTAGCCATGAAAACTTAATCACTGCTCTAATAGGAGTGATAAACCTCAAAAGCTAATTAGTCAGAGGCTCCTAGGCACGTTAACTAGCATCAAGACTCGCAGAGTTAAGGAGCTTTACAAAACAAATTTTATTGCTTAAATCTAGTAACTAAACTATACTGTATGTATCAACTTAATTTGATTTTTCAGTATTTTTACTTGGCTAGATTTAATATTTCATATATTAGTTGACTTAGATTTAATCTGTCAATAGCTTTACTGAAGCTTTACACTTTTTGGGAAACAGTAAATTGATATATTTTAAACACAATTAGTATTAATAAATAACCGTTTGAATCGGTTTTTGCAACAAGAAGTTAACAAATTACTGATCTAGATTCAATTATTACTAAAAATTACATCAGTGACCTATATATTTTTAGTATACTTTGAGTAGAAATTCGTCTTTCTGGCGTTGTAAAGTATATATACTCGCGCTACAAAATTATTGGAGAATTACTTTTATCTTCTGTAACTGTATGCTTTTCTCTGCGAAACCGTCTATATCATCTGTTACTATCTTCGTTTACGTGATATACGTGTATCATTTGTATCTCATTGAGCAACTATACTTAAATACAGTTTTTACATTGTCCTAATTTTTATTCTGATTTTCATTGTTGATAACGTAGATTAAACTTAAAGTTTTATGTCAAACAAAATTATACGTCAAAATGATGAGAGCGTAACAGGATAGATAGAGTTTCACAGTTAAACAGCTTGGGTGCGTCAAATCTCTTAAACTATAATCCACTTAATGAGATAAAATTATTGACGCACCGGATAAAATCTAACTATAAAAAACAGTCCAATTCTTTTGATCTATTGGTTTTGCTATCCAAGCACCTTTTCGATAAATTTTTCCTTGTTGACGATATCGATACAGCGTCGAATTTGAAATATCTAAAAGTGCAGCCGCTCTTTTTGTTGAACAGCACTGTTCAATAATAGTTGATTTTGGTAAATGTGGTTGAGTTTGCTTTGTTTTCATTTTTTTAGCTTTTAATACGGTTGGTTTTTTATCAGAAAATAAGCTGAGTTGATAAGCGGTCATATTTTTTCCTCTTTTCTATTGTTGCTATTGATAGCTTATCTAGAAGTTAATAGAAATGTATACTCACAGTGCGTGAGTAAAAGCGTGAGTATTGTGAGTTTATCGGTGAGTCCTGTAAAAAATATAGTTAAAATAAGGAGAACAATATTAACTATTGATGGCGATGATATTTGAAGAAGCTTTTGCAGATGCTTATGAAAATTGGGAAATTGAAAAACTTTATATTGACTTAGCTAGTACTACAGAAAAGCCATTATCACCCAATGCTAAATTATTCTTACGGGGAGTTTTATGTGGATATTCTCCGGCTGAGATCGCTAAAATCTTAAACTATCAAAGTAAAAAACCTTCAGATACGGTTCGTCAGTATTTATCCAAAGAAGTGTATCCTGCTATTAAAGCGTTAGTGCAGGATGCTGAGAAGAATGATTATCGTAAAATTCCACAATGGCTAAAACAATACAAAAAGAAACCATCTCAGCCTTCATCTACTATTGATATCTCTCATATCTATCAACAACTGCGTCAACACTGTGACGAAGTACTGCAACAGCAGAAAAAATTAACGACGAATGATATGATGAGGCGATATAGCCTAGAATTTGGAATTGATGATCTATTTGTCGGACTGGGTTTAGTTGAAACTCGAAAACCTTCTAAACATGAAGATATTCTCTCAAGCCAACAAGGTTCAGAATTTTATACACCAACAGAAACAGTCATTGTTCAAGAATTTAAACATCAGCAATTCTTAAATCAGGTAATTTGCGATCGCCAAACCCCGAAAAGCAAAGGACAGCGTATTGCAATTATCGGTGAACCTGGCGCAGGCAAAACCACCCTATTACAGAAAATTGCTGAAGAGTTACAGAACCGTCAAATCGTTCCCATCTGGATATCGTTAAATAAACTGGGTGATAAACCTCTCAATGATTATCTGTTAGAAGACTGGCTAAAAGATGCCGCGCAAGCCATACGCAGTGAAGCATCTGAGGAATGGAAAATAGCCTTAGAAGAGTTTTTAAAAACCAATCAAGTCTGTTTATTGCTAGATGGTGTGGATGAAATTACTGTCAATTCGCCGCTACAACATCTCAGTCAGCAACTACAAGCGGGGTGGGTTAACTCAGTCCGAATCATTCTAACCTGTCGAGTCAACCTCTGGGAAAACTATATTATAGAAGGCTTCGATGCTTACCGTACCCTAAGTTTTGACTATCCGGCACAGGTTGAGCAGTTTATAGATCAGTTTTTCATAAAATCCGAAAAAAGTCAAGCATCTGCTGAACAGCTAAAAATTGAACTTCAAGCTGATAGTAAAGCCAGAATTCAAGACTTAGTTAAAAACCCATTACGGTTATCATTACTCTGTTATATTTGGGAAATAGGAGAAAGAAAACTACCCCAAACAAAAGCCGAACTTTATCAATGGTTTGTAGATAATTTTTATAAGTTACGGGAATATAAAAATCCAGCCTTAAAAGTACCGAAACATAAACAAAAAGAACTGAACTTTGCATTAGGAGAATTAGCAAAAGCCGCGCTAGATAGCAATAAATTCCGCTTTCTCCTGCCGCAAGAGTTTATTGAATCTTATTTAGGTCATCCGGATGATGAAAACTCATTATTTTACTTAGCGAAACAAGTCGGTTGGTTAAATTGTGTGGGTCGTATGGCAATGTCTCCGCTTGAAGATGCTTATGCTTTCTTTCATCCTACCTTTCAAGAATATTTCGCTGCTTTAGTAATTGATGATTGGGATTATTTTTTAAATCATATTCCTGATAATATCTCAGAATCTACTTACCGAATTTTCGATAAGCAATGGCAGGAAGTCAGTATACTATGGATTGAACATCATAATATTTCTGAGCAAAAAATCCAGATTATTTTTCAAAGTATGTCTGATTTAGAGTCAGATAAATTTCATTACTTTTTTGAGAATAAGCTATATGTAGTATCTATTTCTCTATTGAAAAAAAATGCACAATATAATAGGCAAATATTATGTGATGCAATTTCATATTTTATCAAAAATTTAGTAACTAATCAGAGATATAGCGAAGAAATAGATGAATATATAATAATACCTTATTCTATAGATAAATTAATTATTGAAGCATTACAATATTGCTTAAACGAAACAAAAGAAATTTTAGAATTTTATTTAAAAACAACTCAAGAGACAAAGACCAAATTTAAACTTATAGAAATATTGTGTCATTTTGAGCCAGATAAAGATAGTTTAATAGAAAAAATAAAACCATTTTGTTCCAAGATTCATGATCCTTTATCTATAAAAGCCGCTCAACTAATAATTCAATTAAATAACAACAATCAATTTGCAATAGCTTATTTAATAAAAGCATTAAATTCAGAAAAAGATACAGATAAGTCTTTAAATATTATCGACTTTTTGGCTAAAAAACATATTTTGAATAATTTTATATTGGAAAAATTAATAATCTTGTTACAACATGAAAGATACTATATTAAAGAGCGTGCAATTATTTTACTGATAGAAATTGCACAGAATTATCCTAATAAAATAAAGAACAGCTTAAAACTACAGAGTATCATGATCAATCTGTTGAGAAGTCAAGAGCTTAAAAACTCTTTTATTATTTATGATCTCATCGATATAGCAGATATAGCAAATATTAAAAATAATGAAATTGTCAACTCAATCATTCTTTGTTTAAGAGTTACTGATTCAGAATTAATTATTATAATAATTTCCGATTTTTTAGAAAAAATAACTTTCGGTATCTATTTAATTAATGAAATTCTTGATATTTTGATAAATCAACCTAATCCAGAAAAATATAGAATATTATCTTATCTTTTAGAAAGACATTTTTTAAAAAATTCATTAATTTTCAAAAAAGCAAGTATTTTAAACAAGCTAATTGACATCATCATAATTTATTTAGACTACGATAGGCTATCTGATCATCTTTTAAATATAATTAAACAGCTTATTGAAGAAGATGAAAACTTATTAGAATTTTTATGCAATTTTCTCGACCATTATGACAATCAAGATATCAGTGATACAATTGCATATCTTTTAACAGATTATCTGAAAGAAAAACAAGAAAATATAGATTATGATAATAATGATTTTTATAACCAATTAATAAAAGACCGCCATAATAGCTTGAAAGAGCTTATTATTAACAATAAAATTTCAACATGGCAAGATTGGCATGATAATAGTTACACAGGTAGAGAGTTTAATGAGATTGAATTAGTTCATTTAATAATAGAAAATATCATTGTGCCGAGTCATGATAAAAAATTAAAACAAGCTTGTATTTATGCAATTTCCCGAAGCAAACTTTTTTCACATCCATCAGTCATTACTAAAATTGTAAACTTATTTATTACTAATAATGACAGTGATATCCGATATTCCTTTATTCATGCTGTAAACAATGTAACTAATATTAATCATTTACAATGGTGGGTTATTTTTTTAAGAGAGTATACTGATCCTAAAGTCTTCAAGAAAGATCCTGAACTTCACTATATTGCTTCTTCAATAGTTTGGCATTGCGCCCAACAGATGAGCTACCCTGAATTTTACAACGCTTGGCATAGTCAAGCACCTCAAAGCGATCAGAAATTACTCAATTAATTTGTGATAGAAAACTCACTGCTATTATAATTTGTCTGAAAGAGTTTGACTAACAATATTATTTCCCGATACACTCAAATGAATATGATCTCGATATAACGTTTCGGGATTAGGCGTTTGATTAAATAAGGGTAAAAAATCAATATAAGTGATATTGTTTTCTTGAGTCATATCCATTAATCGTTGACGTGCCTTCACTTCATAATCTCGCGGCCCTGGTTCTCCAATTTCCCGTAATAATGGAGTCATCGCCAATAAAAATTGAGTGTTTTTTGATAAGATGTACTGTTGAATTTTAACAATTTTATCTAAATTAAATCCCACCGGATCTTTAATGTATTCAGAAGGCTGAGACGGTTCAGGCACAGCAGAAGCCTTACCTAAATAACGAGTAAGAATTTCTTCTAACGCAAAAGTTGGGAGTTTGTCGGGATAATTGCGATCGCGTCCAACAATTAAAGGATTCGGAACTTTAGAAAACAAATCATCCGTATTAATCACCAATACCACAATTTTTGAATCGAAAATGCCATGTTTTTGTAAATAAGCCAATTGATTCGGTGGCCCCCAAGAATTGGCTGACATATTAAGCACTTCTACAGGAGTATTCGCGGTTGTTAATTGCTGCTGAATTTGTATCGAGAGAATATCCGCCTGGTCAGTCCACCATCCACCGTTAACAATAGAATCTCCCAGTAACAAAATCCGCAATGTATCGTTAGCAGCATCTTTGGTAATTTCTGGACTTCGCATCGAATATTGGTTAATCTCAATCCAATTGCCAAACCGCCGAGTTTTCTGAGACGGCGCTAATAAATAGCCAATATCAGGATCTGAAAGATAAATCAACGGTTGACCAAACCCTGCAATTCGTCGTAATGCTAGCTCTATAACCACGATACCCGCTAATATTCCGACTAATATAATCATCGCTATTTTCACAACTTTACCCCTATCCGATTAATTTTGATTACAAATTGCTGCTTTCTTGATAGACTGATTGATGGCAACTTTGATGCTCCTTGCCTATTCTAAGGTGAGGCGGGTCAAACCGAATAGAATGCATAAATCAATACCCTCTCAAATTCAGAAGGGTTTGAAAACGATAGATCTGATCTCTTGGTGGTTGTAGGTAAATCTGTGGACTTGTATCAAATCTTTAAAACACATAATCCGATTATCGGTGTTGTACATTTATTACCCTTACCCACCTCTCCGCGCTGGGGAGGAGATCTTAAAGTTATTATTGATCGCGCTGAACAAGAAGCCACCGCTTTAGCTTCCGGGGGTGTACACGGAATTATCGTTGAAAACTTCTTTGATGCACCCTTTGCCAAAGATCAGGTTGACCCAGCCGTCATCAGTGCCATGACACTCATTGTGCATCGGTTAATGAATTTGGTCACCTTACCCATCGGTATTAATGTCCTGCGAAATGATGCACAGGCAGCCTTAGCGATCGCCTCCTGTGTGGGGGCGCAATTCATCCGAGTTAACGTCCTCAACGGCGTGATGGCAACCGATCAGGGCATTATTGAAGGCAACGCCCATCAGCTTCTGCGTTATCGCCGAGAATTAGGCAGTGATGTCAAAATCTTAGCCGATGTTTTAGTCAAACACGCTTATCCTATTGGCAATATTAACCTCAGTAATGCCATTGAAGATACGATTAAACGGGCCTTAGCCGATGCAATTATATTATCTGGTTGGACAACAGGAAACCCTCCCAGTTTACAGGATTTAGAAGTTGCCAGAATTGCCGCAGGTGATACCCCGATTTTTATCGGCAGTGGGGCTAACTATGATAACATCCACAAAATGATGTCGATGGCAGATGGAGTGATTGTGTCTAGCTCCCTGAAACGACATGGTAAAATTGAGCAGCCCATTGACCCCAGTCGAGTCAGTCAGTTTGTTGAGGCGACTCATCGCAGCTTATCAAAATAGACTCAGATGGGAAATTGGCATTAAGGAAGCGATCGCAAATAAACTATCACAAACTTTTTGTTTGAGACATTAGAAACGGGGAGACTCTTGAGAGGGGGGACGTAACCTATTACGTCTCTGCAGAAGTTAAATTCCCCCACACCCTACACCCTACTTTTTATCAATAAAATGCGCCCAAATATTGCCATTCGGCCCTGAGACTCGATCTAAATAACTGTAAGAATACAATAGGCGTTGACCCTCTGTATTAGAATAGTCGGTATAGGCATCCCCCCAAGGATCGTGGACAATATAGCCCTCATTATTGTAGCCAATTAGTGTCACAATATGACCAGATGGAGTAAAATCTCCGGCTAAAACAACCGGACGACGATTGATTAATTCTTCCTTCACTTCAAGCCAATTTCTAGTTGTACTAAAACTGGTTTTAAAGCCATAGGCTTGAATTAATGCCGACAATACACTGTGATCGGTTTGTGAGCCAATACCCGCATGATTAAAGCACCATTGTAATAGTTCATCCTCTAATTGTCCTCCCCGGCGAGACCGAAGTCCATGATAAAATAGTGCCATGGCTATCGATGTGACATTGCAAGTTGACCAAGATAAACGCGGATTATCTCGTTGAGAAAAATAGGGAATATTTAACTCTAAATGAGGCGGAATGGGGTCAAAAGATTTACCTCGTTGTTGAAAACTTACATCGGTTGACAAAATATAACCGATATTACCAAAATAAGGGATTTCTTCAGTCAAAGTCACCTTAATATGACCTTGCTCTACACTATAACTATTAATTCCATAAACTTGTTCTACAGGTAAAACTGCTTTTTCTGAAGCTTTTAGTAAATTACTCTCAATGGGTTCTTTTTTAATCACAGTTTCCTGGGAAACAATCATTGTAATGGCATCCGGATTATAGGGAATTTCAATACCTTGTTGAATGAGGCGAACGTGTTGCCAATACACATACCCAACATTACCAAAACCCGCAATAGATTCTGTTAATATTACCCGAAAATGTCCTTGAGTCGAAGCATATCCCTGAATATAAAAGGTTTGACCCAGGGAAATTTGAGTATATTGATCGGGGGATAAACTAGAACTATCAATCGGTTTTTTCTTAATTAAAGTTGTTTGAGTAATCCATAATTTCGCGTCAATCTCTGTATTAGGAATCTGATCGACATCAAAATCAAGAATTTCTTCTCCTTGATAAAATCGAATATGTTTTGTATAAACGTACCCAAAAGAACCAATATGAGGAAGACTTTCTTCTAATAAAACTTTTAAATGACCATCCACGAAACCATATTTTAAAACTTTAAATGTTTGACCCGCCTTCAGGACTATTTTTTGTTCTTTATTGAGGAGAGTAGAATCAACTGGAGTACTTTTAAATAGAGTATCTGTGACGATCTCTAATTGTAAGTCCTGGGCGACGAGAGGAGAAGTTTGAGTGGTAGTCATCTTGAATAAATCACTAATAATTTTTCAACTATTTTCTATTGCCTTACCTTAAACATCAGCAACCCATTTCAGATTCACTGATGCCTTTTTTCAGTATCATCTCAATAACAGACATATAGCACGACGCTATGAGCGTGTTTGACATTAGTAAAAGCTAAAAGTATGAATGTAGTCTACTTCTGACCCCCGCCTAGGCTATATGAGTGATACTTCGGCAATAAAACAATCGGTAGATTAGTGAAAGACTCGTTTAGATGCTATCTATACTAAACAATGAAATAGTCAGGGCAAAATATAAGCTGTCATTCCCTCGGATGCGGGAATCCACAATTATTCATGTCCTAATCAACTTGTTTAGATGCTATCTAGCATGATTACATGAGACCCAATTTATTGTCCAAGGAGTGAGATACCTGAGATTTGATACCCACAGGTGTGAGATACCTCATACCCGATCACCTACAATATTGTCTGACTTTTGTCTGCGGTAGCCAGAAGGGTTCGCACCTTAAAGTTACCATCCTGTTGGAGGCGTTGAGCGATCGCCTTGGCATCTTCTACGGGTGCAGTCAGTTGTAGGGTTTTGTCCTCGTAATAGTTAATCCCAACCACCAACGCATCTCGACTCATTCCTCATATTCCTGATTTGGAGAACTTTTTAGGTTTTCGCTTTTGTTATAGCTTAAACTGGAATATTAGAAATCAACAAATCAAGGATATTCTTAGATCTGGTTCAACTGACTCCAATTCAATTGGAAGATGGAACAACAATTTATATTGAAGCGACAGAAAATATTGATATTCCGGTTTCTGAACCCTCTCAAACTGATGAATCTTTAGAAGTCGGACAACCCCGAGAAAAAGGTATTATTGATGATATAAATCGGAGTCTACGTGATCGATTAGAACAACCAACGGATTCAATTAAACAGGAAGCAACTCAAAGCTTTCAAGCCCTCGAAAATACTATAAAAGCTTATACAACTTTTACTTTAAATGCTCTGAAACAAGTGGCGATCGCCAATATTGAAGAAGTGACATTAGAATTTGGGGTGGAAGTTGGCGGAGAAGCTGGCATTCCCTACGTTACAAAAGGAACCGCAAAAAGTAATCTAAAAATTACAGTCAAGTGTTCTTTTCCATCCGAATAATTAGGAAAATTAAGAATCATCCGACTGAATTTGAGTGATTGTTTCCCGAACCAATTCTAGGGGTAAATCTAATAATTGGGCAATAGTTTCTGCATTTAACCCATAAGTTACCATACGTGGAATGGCATTTAACTTAGCTTGGCGTTGTCCTTCTTCACGTCCTTCTTCGCGTCCTTCTTCAATTCCTTCTTGTTTAACTTCTTGATAAAATC
>CAYSWY010000006.1:0-73412 GCA_964434975.1 uncultured Lyngbya sp. | reverse complement strand
CGTCCTTCTTCGCGTCCTTCTTCAATTCCTTCTTGTTTAACTTCTTGATAAAATCGGGTTTGTTTAAGTTCACTTAAATTTAACATAGCAGCAATTTCCTCACGGCTTTTTTGGGGAAGTTTATAGACAATAATCGTTTCAATCAGATTAATTAAATCCCGTTGAACGGCAGCATCAGTCAGTTGAACTCTTGCTTGGGCAATCAGTTGCCTGGCTTGCTCTCCTACCGTTTGTTCGGGTGTTATTACTAGTTTAACAACTCCTACGCCCATTGAGAATTCTGGGCTGGCTTCGAGTTCATCTAAGTAAATTCGTTCGACACGAGAACAGTTCAGTAGTTCCTCAAATTGCAACGGTTGTTCGACTTCAATATTGCGACTGGGATAAAGAACAACAACACGCCAGGGATGGGGGGGCTGATATTGTCGTAAATAGAGAAATAGTTCCCCGAAAATACGGTAATATAAATCAGGATCGGGCTGAAATTGAACTTCTACCAGATAAAAAGGTTTCTCAGATTCCTCAATTTTAGGCAAGAATAAGCCATCAATGCGGAATGCGAGTTGCTTAATTTCGCGGGAGGTAAATTCATAGGCAGTGGCTTCATCGGGAGAACAGTTAATCAGTTCAAAAAAGAAGCTCGGAAACTCTTGAAATAGACTATAGAAAATTGTATCAGTTTTCATGTCAGAGCGATTGCAAACCCTAAGTTATCTGATCATGAAGGATTTCAAGCGCTATAAAATATAATCAAAATATTCTCTAAAAAACCGCCCTCAGTATAGCTGAATAGGCGGCTTAATACTATTTCAAATTGTTAATTAAAAGTCAATTGATTAACTCATGCTGGCTAAAATATCCTGAGCGTGAGTGCCTGTTTTCACATTTTCATCAACCACATCAATCATGCCTTCACCATTGATAATATAGGTGACTCGCTTAGAATAGCCACCACCGTCTACATCATAGGCTTTGGTAATAGCGCCATCAGTATCAGCTAATAAAGCAAACGGTAAACCGTATTTTTCTTTAAATGCCTTGTGAGAAGCTTCATCATCTGTGCTGACTCCCAGGACAACAATATCTTTGCCTTGGTAGTCTGCGTACTTGTCGCGAAAACCTTGGGCTTCTTTCGTACAGCCTGGGGTGTCATCTTTGGGATAGAAATATAAAACGACGATTTTGCCTGCAAAGTCAGACAGAGAAACGGTGTTTCCTGCATCATCTTTAGCGGTAAATTCTGGGGCTTTTGTACCAGCAGATAAAGCCATTACTGTATTCTCCTAAATTGAGTTGATAGACTTCGGATTCTCTTAAACGTTCGTTATTGTAAAGGATTTTGACCGATATGGAGATCAATTGTTCACTCTTGTGCGATCGCGCCCCGAAGATTTTGGTCTTTGCAAACAATAAAACCCATAACCAATAACAGAGAACAAATCCAAAAAGTAAGTCAAAATAGGAATATCACACAAAAAATGCCCCGTGTTGGCAACTGCAACCGGGTTTTTAGCTGTTTAATGATGATCAAAGCGCATTTAGACGATCAATGACCTCAAAATCTATTCAATATTCAAACCCTACCCTAGAACGTGCTGAACGGGCTATGAGATGCTCTCCATTTGCATTAAAATTGTTCTCAACGATGCGTTATCAACGAGTGGAACTTAGCCAAATTGCAGGCCGTCAGGGAGTCGAGCAAGGTTACACGCGATCGCAGAAGGGAGAATTAGCCGTTGAAAATGACTTACTCTGGCTGATACAGGTGGGGATATTACGGCGAGAAGTAGACGGACAAGGGATTACCGATAGTTTTCGTTTAACTCCCCTCGGTCGTCAATTGGTGGAAAAATACCAAAATCAGCAGGCATCTTTACCCACTCCGAGTATAAGCGATCGCCTAACTCATACGATTGAACGTTGGTTGAGACTGCCATTGTAAGTTGAATAAAAATATAATTTTGGGGGTTTAAAGATGAAAGCAATTATGATTGTGGGAACCACATCCCACGCGGGTAAGTCGATGATTACCACTGCCCTATGTCGGATTCTACATCGTCAAGGCATTAGAGTTGCGCCATTTAAAGGTCAGAATATGGCGTTAAATTCTTATGTGACACCGAATGGGGCAGAAATGGGTTATGCACAAGCAGTGCAAGCTTGGGCGGCAGGTTTAACTCCTTCTATTGCCATGAACCCCATTTTGCTCAAACCTCAGGGTAATATGACCTCTCAGGTTATTTTACGGGGAAAACCAGTAGGAGTGGTAGAAGCCAAAGATTATTATGAACAATATTTTGATATTGGCTGGAAAACTATTACAAAATGCATTGATTATTTATCCTCAGAATTTGATGTTTTAGTGTGTGAAGGGGCAGGCAGTCCAGCCGAAATTAATCTCAAACATCGAGATTTAACCAATATGCGGGTAGCAAAATATCTGAATGCTAAAACCCTGTTAGTTGTTGATATTGATCGCGGTGGGGCATTTGCTCATGTTGTCGGGACTTTACAACTGTTAGAACCTGATGAACGCGCTTTAATTAAAGGGATTATTATTAATAAATTTCGCGGACAGCGATCGCTATTAGAATCTGGGATTCAATGGTTAGAAGAATACACTGGAATTCCCGTTGTGGGTGTCATTCCTTGGACAGAAATGGCATTTCCAGCAGAGGATTCTTTGAGTTTATTAGATCGCCAGTCCAGCCGTTCTCAAGCTGAAATTAATATTGCAGTGATTCGTCTGCCTCGAATTTCTAACTTTACTGATTTTGATCCTTTAGATGCAGAACCGAGTGTTAATCTCCATTACATTAGCCCTCAAGATTATCTCGGACATCCCGATGCTGTGATCTTACCCGGATCTAAAACAACTATTTCCGATCTATTAGCCTTAAAAGAAACTGGAATGGCAACAGCCCTCAAAGATTATGTGGCAGCCGGTGGGCAAATCATGGGAATTTGTGGCGGTTATCAAATGCTTGGAAAAGCAATTATTGATTCGGCGGGTATAGAAGGAGAAATGGGAGAACATTCGGGTCTCGGACTATTACCCATTCGGACATTAATTAATCGTCAAAAAACCTCTCAAAAGCGCCTCGTTTCTTCTGAAAATCCTCAAACCGGGTTCCCAATAGAAGGCTATGAAATTCATCATGGACGTAGTCAAAATCTTAACCCAGAAGAAACATTACCTTTATTTGATGATGCTAAACTAGGAGTGGTTAATACTCAATATTCAGTCTGGGGTCACTATCTCCATGGCATCTTTGATAATAGCCCGTGGCGGCGGACTTGGCTGAACCATTTACGGAAATCTCGAGGCTTACCCACCTTACCCACAGGTATTCCAAACTACCGCGAACAACGGGAACTCGTGCTGTCTTCTATGGCAGAGATGGTCGCCGAAAACTTAGATGTTAAACGAATACTTGATACTTAACTTTAACACAAAATAAGGCAGTATTAAAAAATAGTCATTTGTAATTTGTGATTCTAGATAATACTGCTAAGATAACGACTAATAATCAATGATTAATAACTCATAACCAAAAGATGAAAATTCATTTCTTACCCGATAAAGTCACAACTGAAGCACAGCCGGGAGAACCCTTTTTAGAAGTAGCAGAACGGGCTGGTGTATCGATTCCAACAGGATGTTTAATGGGTTCTTGTCATGCCTGTGAAGTGGAAATTAATGATGAAGAAACGATTTGCGCTTGTATTAGTGCAGTTCCAGATGGATATGAAGAAATAACAGTTAATTTATATGTTGATCCGACTTGGTAAACTCAAGCTATCTAACTTTTTATCGTTGGACTGGAGACAAATAGAGCTTATATATTGAGTGTTTCTGTTGCTCCACTGAGTGAGGAATCAGTTGATCGATCAATTACCCACTATCTTACTGACGACAACGATAAAATTTTGCTAATTTATCCGGTGAAATTCCTAAAAGATAGCCGATAATAATCAGTTGATTTAAAAGTGTTGTTTTCAATATTCCTAACTTTTGCCATCGTCGTCCTGAGGTGAGGATAGCAGCATCCGCGATCGCAATTTTACCTGTTTTTCGCAGTTGTCGAATTAACTCAAAGTCTTCCATAATGGGTAACTGAGGAAATCCTCCGACTTGCCAAAAGGTCGTGGTTTTGAGAAAGATTGCCTGATCTCCATAGGGAAACTGTAGAAAGCGCGATCGCCAATTCACTATCATTTCTACCCAACGGATGCCGGATAAATGTGCTGAAATATTTAGATTAAATGCTCCAGCAATCGTTTGAGGTTGAGCTAAAATTTGATAAATATAATCATCAAACTGATGAGGAAGATAAGTATCAGCGTGTAAAAATAATAAAATCTCTCCGGTTGCTTGTGTTGCGCCTAAATTCATTTGTTGTCCTCGTCCCGGAGAACTATGAATCAGTTTTACACCTAAAGCATGAACCACTTCAACTGTCTGATCTTGACTGCCTCCATCCACGACAATTATTTCTATATTTTCCCCAGTTAAAGCCTGTTGAATGACTGGTTTTATTGATGTTGCTTCATTTAAAACTGGGATGATAATTGAAATTTTTAGAGGGTTCATGGAAAGTTAGAACTAGAAAAGAATCTCTCAACTTTCTGATAGACTTTGAATATAGAATAACACGGAAAATATAGATTGTGTCAAATAGCTTAATCTCTATTAATGATATGCTGTAATTACAGGTTTTAGCTATATAATTTTGCAAGTTTATCCGAGATTAATCTCATCTAATTCATCACTAAATCCCGAGGGTAAGCCATTCTTTTTTATCATATAGGGGAGGTATTTTTCAGATAGAGAGACTGATTTTACCCAGATTTTATCTCTCAATTCAGAATAGCTATTGATTTAGTCTAGTTGAGGATCTCCTTGGTGAGTATAGAATAAAAGATCTGTATTTAAATTCCAAAAATCAGTCACTTGATATCCTAACTGATTCAGCATCTGACGCAGTAAAGGTAAACTTAATCCAATCACATTGGTATGACATCCTTCTAGTTTTTCAATGAATAATCCGCCTTTCCCTTCAATGGCAAAACATCCCGCACAATTTAACGGTTCGCCAGTGGCGACATAAGCCTTAATTTCATCGTCACTTACAGAGGCAAAATGAACCTGAGTCACTCGAGATGTTACCTGTTTGCGATTAGATTGAATGTCAATTAATGCATAACCTGTCAGCAATTGACCCACTTTGCCTCGCATGATTTGCCATCGAGAAATGGCTTCAGCCGCATCTTTGGGTTTGCCGTAAATTTCACCTGCCACAACTAAAACAGAATCGCATCCTAACACGATCACTTTTTCAGATTTAATCCGTTTTTGAGCCTCTGAATTAATCGGGAAAAGCGGCTGAGCTTGATGAATTTGATCGACAATAACTTGAGCTTTACACTGGGCTAAGGTTTCAACTAATTGACTGGGATTTTCTGTCTTAATTTGTGATTCATCAAACTGACTGGGACAAATCAAGGGGGAAATTCCGGCTTTTTCAAGTAATCGTCGTCGTGCTGGAGATGCAGAAGCGAGGATAAAAGTGGCAGGAGTTGGGCGGATCATAAAAACACTAAGATGGATTAATATACCCTAAAGGAACGAATGGATTGTTCTAGCAGATCTTGCATCTTCTGCCAACGCTTTTCAGTGGCGGAAGCATTAATAGTAAATAATTTACCTCGACTAATAGCAACACTGGCAAAATCATGGCGCTCTTGATTGGGGAGTTTCACCGCATATTCTAGTAGATAATAGGTTTTCTCCCCGACTTCACGGGATTCTGCATTAATCAGTTCGGCTTCACGACCCGATCCAGGGGGTGCAATTGCATTTTTGCTCAGCTTATAACCGACTTCTGAGGGGGTTCCTAAGGTTTCTAAAGAGGTATCATCGGGAGTTGGACTAATGACAACGCTGACGTTTTCTGTCTGTTCTATCATGTCATGAAACACAACATCAGGGCCATCAGAAACTTTAACCTCAGTCCAACCATTGGGATAAATAAATTCGTAGCCTTTGGCGGTATTTACATAGGTTTGAAATCCTCCTCCAGCGGAGACGCACCCCCCCAGAGTCAGACTGATGAAAACAATAAAGAGTATGGTTAGTCGTTTTAACATTGGAATCGTTTGTTATCTGCACTTCATGATTATCTCATGAAATATTCCCCTTGCTGAAGCTTTGTCGGAGAAAATGGCTCTTAGGTATGTATGTCTATCAGATTCATTTCATCCTGAGAGATATAAAACGTTCTGAATTTTAACAAAAATAAAAATAGTTTATTGTTGATTTTATTCTAGCTATTTTATATGTTATTTAAAAAATGTAGCTATATTATCAATTGAGGAGAATTGACAAAAACAGATAAAAGTTAAGGAGCCTTTGAGTTAAGCCTCAAAAGCTCCTGATGTACTTGATAAGAATTAATAATTGTTCTTCAGAGTCGTATAAACTCGTCAGATTGATCGATTACATTAAACCAATTTGAGACAGAATTCCTTGACCGGTGAGAAACTCAGTTGCGACTCCGATGACGAATCCTAACATCGCTAAACGACCGTTCCAGGTTTCTGCAAACTCGGTAAATCCTAATTTATTTTCTGGGTTTTCCATGATGAATAACTCCTGTTTTTGCTTGCTGTCAACTGATACATAAAATGTAACATACCTGCCGTCAGTCTGCAACGTTTAATGAAAAAAGCTTGACAAATCTATCTTTAGATGTAGGTGGAGAAAAATACACTGTCTTTAGTCATAGAGATTGTGGATCGCGTAGGTCACCTTCTAGACTAAATAACTGGGGATTATCTTAGAACTGGATACTTATGAATATTCGCATCGGCAACGGCTACGACATTCATCGTTTAGTGGAGGGGCGACCCTTAATTTTAGGAGGTGTTAAAATAGAGCATTCCTTAGGATTACTGGGACATAGCGATGCGGATGCCCTCACCCATGCGATTATGGATGGGATGTTAGGGGCGCTGAGTCTTGGGGATATCGGCTTATATTTTCCCCCTTCTGATCCCAAATGGGCAGGTGCAGATAGTATAGTGTTGTTGCAACAAGTGGATCAATTGATTCAAGATCAGGGTTGGCAGATTGGTAATATTGATTCAGTGATTGTTGCCGAACGTCCGAAACTTAAACCCCATATCTCAGCAATGCGCGACCGCCTTGCGGATGCCTTACAATTAGAATCAAATCAAGTGGGAGTGAAAGCCACCACAAACGAGAAATTAGGGCCTGTGGGTCGAGAAGAAGCCATTGCAGTTTATGCAGTTGTTTTATTGCAAAAAAATTAACCCTCGCACGACTAAAACCGATTATTTTCCTAAAAAATTAGTATTTTTATCACCCTATTATTTGTGCTTGCTTGACAACAATATTATTGATTACAATGAATTTTATTCTCTATCGAATTAATCATATTTTTAAAATAGGAATTGTTTTATCCATTGTCCTATTGTTATCTGCTTGTAGTCCGGCTCAATCTAATTTATCCTCTCGATTAGTTGTCCCCACACCGAGTGGGCCAGGAACATTTAACTATCCTTTGAATCAGTCGGCATACAGTGTATTTGGCTATATTTATGATGGTTTAATTATCGAAAATCCGATTACAGGCGAATTAGAACCGGGCTTAGCAGAATCTTGGGAAATCTCAGACAATAAACAGAAGATTACGATTAAATTACGAGAGGATTTAAAATGGTCTGACGGGGAACCCATGACCGCTGATGATATTATTTTTACCTATAATGATATCTATCTCAACGATCAAATTCCCAGTAGCTTTAAAGATATTTTGCGCGTGGGAGAAAGCCGTCAATTTCCCACTGTTAAAAAAATCGATAATTTGCGGGTAGAATTTTCTACGCCTGAAGCTTTTTCTCCTTTTATCCGCTATGCGGGTGGCTTACCCATTTTACCTGCTCATATTTTAGCAGAGACTGTTAGACAAACAGATAAAGAGGGTAACCCGTTATTTTTAAGTACTTGGGGAACCGATACCGATCCTCAAAAAATAGTCGGAAACGGCTACTATAAATTGTCGAGTTATACTCCTAACCAACGGGTGATTTTAGAAAGAAATCCATATTATTGGCGCAAAGATGAACAAGGCAATTCACTGCCTAAAATTAAGCAAGTAGTGTGGCAAATTATTGAAAGTACTGATAACCAATTGCTGAATTTTCGTTCTGGATCTTTAGATGCATTGGAAATCCAACCCGAAGCTTATCCCTTGTTGAAACCCGAAGCAGAACGAGGTAAATATACGATTTATAGTTCCGGGCCAGATAACGGTACAATCTTCATGTCATTTAACCAGAATCAAGGCAGTAATGACCAAGGAAAACCGTTTGTGAATCCGATCAAATCTGCTTGGTTTACTAATAAAGCGTTTCGTCAAGCGGTTTATTACGGCATTAACCGAGAGGTAATGAAGAATAATATATTTTTAGGATTAGGCGCGCCGCAATATTCACCCATTCCCGTACAAAGCCCCTATTATCTGTCTCCAGAAGAAGGATTAAAAACATACGACTATGATCCAGAAAAAGCCAAAAAACTATTAACCGATGCTGGGTTTTATTATGATGACTTTGGGTTATTATATGATGCAGACGGAAATCAAGTTCGGTTTACGTTATTGGTGAGTTCTGGCAAAAAAGTCAGAGAACAAATGGCAACTCAAATTAATCAAGATTTAGGCAAAATCGGGATTAAAGTTGATCCACTCTTTTTAAGTTTCAATACTTATGTCAAACGCTTATCTCAAACTCGTAATTGGGATGCTTATTTAGGCGGATTTACAGGCGGAAGTGGCGTAGAACCCCACGGCGGTTATAATATTTGGGCAGTTAATGCTCGATTACATACTTTTAATCAAGGACCACAACCAGGGGAAGGGAAAATAGAAGGTTGGACTGTTTCAGATTGGGAAAGGGAAATCGATCAAATTTTTGTTCGGGCCTCCCAGGAATTTGATACCGATAAACGTAAGGCCCTATACAGTCGTTTTCAAGAAATTGTGGCGGAACAAGTCCCATTTTTATATATGGTCAATCCGTTATCTTTTGAAGCCATTCGCGATCGCATTTCTGGTGTTCAATACACCCCCCTCGGTGGTGGTTTTTGGAACTTGTATGAGTTAGATCTTGAGTCAGATATTAAAGAATAATTTCCATGGATGCAGAATCATTACAACATCTACTGAATGCGGTTGCAACTGGTAAAGTTAACCCGACTGATGCCGTCGAAAAAATCAAACAACTGGAGATTCAAACCGTTGGAGATTTTGCCCGCATTGATCATCATCGTCAACTCAGAACAGGTTTTCCTGAAGTAATTTGGGGGCAAGATAAAACCCCCGATCAAATTCTGCAAATTATGCAGGCGATGCAACAGCGTCAACAGATCGTCATGGCAACTCGAATTCGGCCAGATGTGTTTATCCAATTACAGCAACAGCTTCCTGATTTATCCTATTATCCCCTGGCTAAAATTGCCGCCATTCATCCCCCAAAGCAGTTAGAAATGCCTCCAACTCAACCGGGAAAAATTACCATACTCACAGCAGGGACCGCTGACTTACCCGTTGCCGAAGAAGCCGCCATCACTGCAACTCTATCGGGGTTTGAGGTACAACGGCTTTGGGATGTGGGGGTCGCCGGAATTCATCGTTTACTCAGCCATCGCCATCTATTAGCCGCTGCTGATGTTTTAATTGTGGTGGCGGGGATGGAAGGGGCGCTACCCAGTGTCGTAGCGGGTTTGGCGGATTGTCCCGTGGTGGCAGTCCCCACGAGTGTGGGATATGGGGCCAGTTTCAATGGCTTATCTGCGTTGCTGACAATGTTGAATTCCTGCGCCCCTGGAATTGGTGTGGTGAATATTGATAATGGTTTCGGGGCGGCAGTATTGGCAGGGCAGATTTTAAGAGTGGGAAAAGCCCCCGATCTACAAGAAAGTTGAGGTTTAAAGAGTTATGAAAATTACAGGAATTTTTATTCATCCGATTAAATCTTGTCAAAGAATTGTACTGAATGAAGCTGAAGTTACCCCGAAAGGTTTTATGCGCGATCGCGAATGGATGTTAGTGGATCAAAATCATAAATTTATGACTCAACGGCAGCATCCACAGCTTGCAACCATTCAAATACAAATGAGTGATGAACAGTTGGTTTTATCCGTTAATTCAGATAGAATTGAGCCGTTTATATTCACTCCGAAATCTATCGGTAATTCCCTTGAAGTTAATGTTTGGCGCGATCAAACTATTGCAATTGATCAAGGAGATGAAGTCGCCCAATGGTTTCACACCGCTTTACAACTTCCGCCCGATCAAACTTGTCGCTTAGTCAGGCAATCTCCTGCCCATCCTCGCCCCGTTGATCCACAATATGCCACTCAAAATAGCGATCGCGTTAGTTTTGCCGATGGTTATCCTTTTTTAATTACAAATACAGCCTCTTTAGCGGATTTAAATCAAAGACTAAAAGTAACTTATTCGGATCAAAACTTAGAAGCGCCTATGATTCGATTTCGACCCAATTTAATCGTAGAAACCGATCAACCGTTTATTGAAGATACCTGGAAAAAAATACAAATTGGAGAGATTAAATTTGCTGCGGTTAAACCCAGTGGTCGCTGTAACGTGATCACAACCGACCAAACAACAGGAGAACGAAATCAATTTACAGAACCCTTAAAAATATTATCCACATACCGAAACCAAGGAGGTAGAATTATTTTTGGTCAAAATCTAATTCCGCAAAATACGGGTTATATTCGGATGAATGATACCGTTAAAGTGTTAGAAACTGAATAAAACGTTAGGGATAACTCTATTTTGTTACACAGTTTGCTTAGAGGTTAATCAGATGATTTATCAATCAATTATAGTCTGTATTAACCTTTGATTAAACCTCTTTAAAGTTTACAATAAATTATTAATTTCCGTCGCTTCTTTTCACTTCAATGGGTATATTGCAATTAGCATCTTCCCAATGGTGATGAAAAAAGCATGACATATAATCTCCGTATCGTTGATTTACCTTCAGATGAACGTCCCCGTGAACGATTAATCGCCCATGGCGCGCACTATTTATCTACAGCAGAATTAATCGCAATTTTACTCGCAACAGGTCAAGGAAAAGGGAAGTTATCAGCGGTTGGTTTAGGACAATATTTACTCAATCAATTGAGTCAACATCAACGGGAACCGTTAGGGATTTTACGTAATATTAGTATTCAAGAATTGACTGAAATTCATGGCATTGGCCCGGCAAAAGCAACGACTATTTTAGCTGCAATAGAACTGGGAAAACGAGTGTTTCAATCTCGTCCGCTAGAATTAGCACTCATTGACGATCCTCGTAAGGCTGCTGATGCTTTAAGTCATGATTTAATGTGGCAAATTGAAGAACGATTTGCCGTTCTTTTATTAGATACTAAAAACCGATTATTAGGCACTCAATTACTCACCATTGGTACGGCAACAGAAACCTTAGCCCATCCTAGAGATATTTTTAAATCTATTCTACGTCAAGGGGCAACTCGGGTAATTATTGCCCATAACCATCCTTCTGGTAACCTTGAACCCAGCCCAGAAGATATTGAACTCACACGTCAATTGTTGCAGGGGGCGCAATTTCTCTGTGTCCCTATTTTAGATCATTTGATTTTAGGTAATGGAGATTATCAAAGCTTGCGTCAAGTCACAACATTATGGCAAGAGTATCCTCAAGGAGATTAATTTTGTGTGATGTTATCGATAAACAGCACAAATAATTTATTACTACCTAAATATCACAAGACTGGCGCTGTTGAATTGAAATGTGATTGAGATTATCGCGCTTGGCATCTTCATTTAGACTGAAATTACAACAAAATAAAGAATTGCAATATTTCCTTTAGATTAATTTAAGATTTCTCTGTGTTGAGGGAATGGGTAGGGGTAAGGGGTAATGGTACGAGAGTTTTAGAATTGAAGAATGTCTACACGAGCGTCACGTACTGCGATCAAATCTGTTTTTAATCAGCCTGAGAATTAATTCTGCATTTAATGAGCTTTTATACTATAATAATCATAATAATATACAGCATCTAGTTCATCATTCACTCAACCGAAAAATTTCAAACTTCATAACTGTTGAGGTTTGTCATTGTTAGGATTTCATGCATTAAATCAAATCATTAACTTCAAACTGAGTAAAAATGAGTGAACATACAGGGCAAATCAAGCGCTTGCTTGATTTCAAACAATGTCAGGGAGGCAAGCTAAGTAATGCTAGCCTAGTGCGTCTAAATTTGACTGGAGCAAATCTAAGCGGAGCTGATCTGAGCTTTGCTAATCTCAACGGGACTGACCTCAGTCAAAGCGTGTTAAGTGGTGCAAACTTAAGTTTTGCTAATGTTGTGGCTGCCACCTTAACTAACGCGAATCTTAACGGTATTAACGCTCATGGAATTAATCTGTTTGATGCTCAGCTCGAAGGGGCTGAACTTTGCGGTGCAGATTTAGGTTTTGCTAATTTAATTAACTCAAAATTAACCCATGCCAACCTCAGTGGTGCGGATTTAGTCGGGGCAAATTTGATAGGCTCAGACTTGAGCGGTGTTGACTTAACCGGAGCCAGTTTAGATGGGGTTAATCTGGGTCAAGCTAAGCTCAATAGTGCTTATTTAGTGAATACAAATTTAAGAGATGCTCGACTCGTGCGAGCCGACTTAAGCCAAGCCGATTTGAGTGGAGCTGACTTAAGGGATGCTAATCTGCTGAATGCTAATTTAAGAGGGGCAAACTTGAGCGGTGCTAATTTAACAGGCGCTAATCTTCACCAAGCCGATATGACGGGGGCTAATCTGGAAGAAGCACAAGGGGTTTACTACGAAAAACCAGTTGCTCTCGAACCCGTTCAACATCCTGTAGAACGTCCCACAGTTCGTTTATCCCAATCGGTTTTATCTTACATGAGTTTGCCACAATCTAACTCTTCTCAAACTCAAAGTATACCGATGTCTTCCTAAGTTGATTCTCATTCATCGCAATCACCCCAGGAATTATCACTTACCAAGGACTCCCAACCATCACAAAAGAAGCCCAATAATAAGGATGAGATAAGTCAATATCTCCCGCAGCGGGTAACGCGGGTAAGTTGACGGGTTGTCCACTCCGGCTTAAACCCCTTAACTGACCTGTTTCTACCCGAATATCACCCTCAATCATCGCAATTTGTGCTTGTCGCAGGGCTTCTGCTTTAACAGTGTGTGTCATGCGGCTTAACTGACGGTAAAACTCACTCATGAGTCCCAAAGTAGCCGCATCATCCACTTGCCATAACGTCGCTAGCACTGACTTGACCCCCGTTTGCACCGCTAACCCCGCTAAGCCTAACTCTGCTGCTGTATCTCCAAAGGCAGTTTCGCAAGCACTCAAAACCAATAATTCTAAAGGCTCAGCCCCCGGATTGAGTTGTCGGAGTTGCTCAAATTGTAATTTCTGATCCCATAACTGTAAATAAGATTCCTGAGGCTGGCGTAAATTAAACGCACCATGAGTCGCTAAATGCAGAATTTCAAAGGGTTGTTTTTCCCGCTGAGATTGGAGATTTTCCAGGGTAAAATCTTGATTGAGTAAAGTCTGACCGCGCCAGTTTTCCAAAATCATTGATAACTCTAATTCCACCGCAGGCAAATCAACAATGTGTTGATCCATAAATTCAGATGCCCCCATTGCTAAGACGGATAAATTATTCATATTTTGATAACGAGTATCAGTTAAATTTAAGCTGGGAACTAAGCCTAAATTATATTTTTTGACTAGAAAAGATTCACCATCATGCAGCGTTGCCAAGGGGAAATTACGAATCCCAGGATCGAGAGAAAAGATTAATGTATCAATGCCTTGCTGTTGCAGTTCGGCTTCTAATGGCGCAATCATCCAGTCATAAAGTTGCTGAGCCGGATCTAAATAGTCATGAGAATTGCTGATACCCGGAGAACGACTCACCTCCGCAATTAATTGCTGAATTTTTTGGTTAAATTTAGCTCGATTAGCCGTGGGAATTCGATAATATTTAGGGCGATTATTGGCAGTGACTAAAATAATTTCTAATTGCTGATCTTTAGAAACCACATAAACCATGGCTGGATTTTGATCAACGGATTGACTCATTGTTTTCAAGCGATCTTGAATCGAAGAAAACGTTAAACTGTCAGCAGCATTGAGATTTCCTAACGGATTATATGTCTCTGTTCTGACTGTTTCGAGTCCCTGCACCATCTGGTAAACCTGGGGTGAAGTGGTGGCTGTATTATTAAAGGCTTGAGGGGTTGAATTCGGATTAATATTGGGTACATTAATCGGTTCAGTTGCTTTAAAACGATTTAGCTTTAATTTTGCTAAACGATATTCAATCGTCTGAGATGGACTCAGAGAAGAAGCAGGTTCGGGCGGATGATGAACTGCTGCTATGGGTTGTTGATTCACCTGAATTTCATCGGCAACCATGATGGCATCTGGACTAATTTCGATTGAATTTGACCAAGAAGTTAATTTCACTTTTCCTAAGGTAAAGTTTTGATTTTGTGGCGATTCTATCGAGGTATTATGATGAGCTGGGGTGGCTTGAATTTTTGCCCCACTCAAAACAATATGATCTCCGGCAATTTCAATATTTCCGCCGGGTTGAAGTTGAGGAGAATTGGGTTGATTGGGATGAGCTAAATTAGGCATGGAAGTATTAATTTCACCCGCCACCACCACTGTTCCTCGCGGCACTTCAATCGCATTTTGAGCGCCTGAAAGCACAATTTGACCTTGATGATTAATACTGACACCTTGAGCATGATTTCGATTTCCACCTGTTAACATTTTGGGAAATGTCAGGGGAGAAACTTGACCAGAGGTACTATTTCGGGTGGCTTGTTGCCAGCGAGAGTCGGCAATTTCTAAGTTTAATAATTGACCATTTTGATTTAAACGAACAATTTGTTCATCTGGAACAGCCACTAAATTAATTTGACCGCCGGGTGCTTCTAACGTCCCCAAACTAATTACTGTTCCGGCGAGTAATGTCAGGCTTTCACCTTCTGGAACGGCTAAATTTCCCTCATTAACAATGACTCCATCACTGCCTTTAGGAAAAGCAAATGCGGTGGGATCTCCGGTTAATTGTTCGTAATGATTTGAGCCAGTGGCGGTATACCATTTTCCGTCAAATTCAATCTGACTTGCCGTTGTGGCGACAAAAGAAGCCGGAATATTCAATTGAGCCTCTGCACCGAAAACAATTCCGGCTGGATTAATTAAATATAAATTAGAGTTTCCCCCAGCAACTTCAATAATTCCATTAATAATAGAAGCTTCTCCACTGACCACTCGGGCTAATATATTCCGAACGGTTTCTGTAGATGCAAATTGAGCCGTTTGTCCGCTATGAACATCAAATGCACTAAAGCTATGAAATAAATTACCACCTACTCTTCGACCGCCTTGAATTTGAATCAGATTCCCTTGGCGGTGAACGACTGTACCCGTATCTTGAGCCGGAACAATGGGTTGCGCCTGAGCTAAAGTCGGCACTAAACAGTAAGCTAAAGGCAGCGAAGAAGGCAGTAAAGAATAGGCAATATAAAGTTTATATTTTTGTCGAACTAAAGCCTGCTGTTGCCCCGGAGATGCCGTGGCATAAGACAGATCAATTTGATGATGAATTAATTTGGTTTTATTTTGAGAACGGGTATTCATAGAATGTATTAAAAAATATTTTTTACTGAGTATAACTATTAGTTTTTATGGAATTATTTTGTTGTAAAATCACTCTAAAACCTCAATATTTCCGACGGTCTCAATCCGGAAAGTATTCAGATTTGCATTTCTCTGTTATTTAGTTTTTTTGTAGTCTTTGGAAATCTAAATGACGAGGATTAATTTTTTATCCTCTAGGTTAACCCCCAAACGGGATCAGTTCCTAGGGATACTCATCTATTCAGGTTGAAATACATGAGGGGTTTTGCCCTGTAAATAACTAACATACGAGGGGTGATTCATGCTCCTTTAGGTTAACCCCTAAACGGGATAAATTCCTAGGGTTGCTAGTATATTAAGGCTAAAATACACGAGGGGTTTTGCCCTATAAATAACGAACATATGAGGGGTGATTCATGCTCCTTTAGGTTAACCCCTAAATGGGATAAATTCCTAGGGTTACTGATATATTAAGGCTGAAATACATGAGGGGTTTTACCCTGTAGATGACTAACATCTGATTGTGCCAGAATTAAACGACTAAATAATATATCGGGTGTTTAATCATGAATCGTTCAATTTGGATGCGTACTGTGACTGGTGTTTTACTGAGTGCAAGTCTTTGTATCAGTGTTCCGGCTTTGGCGCAGTATCGATATGCTTCGAGTATCTTTAATCCTTCTCCCAGCCGCACCAGTCGCAGTGCAGATGGTACAATTGGCGGAGAGTTAGATGCAGCGATTAAATATTATCAACCGTATCAAACCTTCGCAGAAGCAGCCCAAACTGCGGGTTTAATTGATCAGCTTCGTAATACAGAAACCACTTTTACTGTGTTTGTTCCCACTGATGAAGCTTTTGCTGCATTGCCAACTGAACTCA
The DNA here is from genome assembly GCA_964434975.1 of uncultured Lyngbya sp. GTDB lineage: Bacteria > Cyanobacteriota > Cyanobacteriia > Cyanobacteriales > Microcoleaceae > JAAURB01. The sequence continues at coordinate 56,742 of CAYSWY010000006.1, read as the reverse complement.
AACAGGATTTATTGAACCCTGAAAATCAAGATAAACTATTACAACTGCTTAACTATCATGTCATTCCGGGTACTGTTAGTGTTGAGGACGTTGAACAAGGTATGGTGGAAACTCAACAAGGTAGCACTGTTAAAATTGAACTGAATGAGGCGGAAGATCAACTGACTTTGAATCAAAATAGTGTGATTAAATCTTCCCAAGGCACTCGCAATGGTGTAATTGTTTTAATTGATCAAGTTCTTCTCCCCGAAGGCTGGAATTAATAACGACCAAACTGTTGAATTAATGTTTGACGAGATTCAATGGCAGAGGTAAAATCAGGCTTAATTTGAATCGCTTGATCGTAAGCTTTGATGGCATCGCCATAGCGTCTAATTTCCTCATAAGCCCATGCCAAATTAGCCCAGGCTAAGGGATCTTTAGGATTAAGATCAATGGCTTTTTGATAAGCTGCGATCGCTTCTGAGTCCCGTTGAAGTTGAGTCAGCGCAATTCCTCGATTTGTCCAAGACTGACTATCATTTGGATTAAGCTTAATGGCTTGATCTAACGCATTGAGAGCATCTGTGTATTTTTCCAATTGAAGATAAGCTTGAGCTTGATCTCGCCAAGCTGGATCAAATTCTGGGTTGAGTTCTAAGGCTGTTTGATAAGACTCAATGGCTGCTTCAGACTGTTGTAGTCCATCCATCAGGACTGAACCTCGGTTATGCCAAACTAAATAATATTTAGGTCGAATTTCTGCGGCTTGATCGTAAGCTTGTAAGGCTTCTTCAAACTGTTGTAAAAAGAATAAAGTATTTCCTTTACCAATCCAAGCTCGATAAAACTGAGGGTTAATTTCAATGGCTTGATTATAAGCTTCTAACGCTTCTGAATGACGCTGTAACTTGCTTAAGACCCGACCCAAGTCAACTGCGGCTACAACGTTTTCTGGATTATCCCGAAGCTGTTTTTCCGCTAAAGCGATCGCTTCTTCATAGGCTTGCCGCGACGAACGAGATTGTCCTAAATATTCCAACGCCAGTCCTTTATTTTCCCACGCTTCGACATCATTGGGATCGGCTAAAATAGCGGATTCAAAGGCGGTTAATGCTTTAGAATATTCTTTTAAACCTAAAAACCCTAAACCCCGTCCTTTCATCCCTCGGGCATCACGAGGATCAATTTCTACGGCTTTATCGTAGGCTTCTAAAGCTTTATCGTAGCGTTTTAACTGATAGCGGGTTTGCCCTAAACCATTCCAAGCTAAAGCATAATCCGACTGTTGTTGAATAGCGTTTTCATAGCTGACTCGAGCTGCCTCGTAGCGTTCTAAACCATAAAATACATCTCCTAAGTTTTTGAGGCTTTCTGGAGAATTGGGTTGAGCATTAACGGCTTGTTCACAGGGAGACAGCGCTGCTTCGGGTTTTTCAGCATTCAGTAATTGATTGCATCGATAAGTATAATATTTTCCCCGTGTCCAGGGTAAAAAGGCAACTGTCGCCATTCCTCCTATCATCAGTAACCCTAACCAGAGTTTACGACGAGAACGAGGACGTTTAATTAAGGCTCCAGGCGGCTCAACGGGGGTCAGTGAGGCTGCTTCAGGGGCAGCAGTGGTCTGAGGAATGGGGGTAACCGGGGGTTGAGGTGGCTCCACATCTGAGGTTACAGTTGGGATCTGCTCTAGTTCAGTGTATATATCCGGTTCAGTTTCTAATTGCGCGACTTCTTCGACTTCCTCTCCCTGTTCTAGGTTCTGTAAATCTTTTAATACTTGTTCGGCAGACTCATAACGAGCGCGAACATAAGGATGGATCATCCGATCTAGAATAGCAGCAAACTTAGGGCTAATCGGAGTTAATTTTTTCCAACTCATCTCCCCCGTCACTGTGTCACTGACTAATTCCGTCGGTAACTTGCCTGTTAAGCCTTGAATGGTGGTGAGTCCCAGGGCATAAAGATCGGTGTTGGGGCGCGCTTTGCCTGCTTTTTGTTCTTCGGGCATATATCCTGGGGTTCCCACTACGCCTGTAATGCTGAGTTGGCCTTGATAATTCAGCACTAATGTAGCGATTTGTTTAACGGCGGCAAAATCCACTAATACAATTTTGCCATCAACGGCACGACGAATTAAATTAGAGGGTTTAATATCAAAATGAATCGCTTGTTGGTGAACAAAAACTAAGATTTGTAAGACATCTTCTAGAAAGGCGATCGCTTCGGCTTCGGGCCAGGGATATCCAGAGTTCATCTCATAACTGAGGGGATCGCCATCAACATATTCATGAACTAAATAAAAGGCTTTATTATCTTGAAAGTCATCTAATAATTCTGGGATTTGGTCATGATTTCCCAGGTTATAAAGTAGTTGTGCTTCGGCTTCAAATAGCTTTTTGGCTTCTAAACGAACTTGAGGTTGTTCGGCTTGGGGTTGAATTTCCCTAACGATACATCGACTATTATTGTGCTGTTTATCGGCGACTAAATAGGTATTTCCATATTTACCATCTCCGAGTAAACTCAGAATTTGGTAACGTTGATTCAGGACAGAACCAATTCGATAAATATTACAAAATTCATAATGTATTCCCTGCAAATCTGCTAAAACTTCTTTCGCCGTTTGATACCGTTCCCTGGACTTAAACTGTACCATTTTATCTAAAATTTGCTTCAGTTCATCACTGACTGAAACTAAATGCTTCCAAGTTACCCGATCATTGTGTGAATCTCGCGGTAATTTTAAAGGATGAATTCCGGTTAAAGCTTCAATTGCTGTCATCCCTAACGCATATAAATCACTATTAGTACGAGGACGACCGCTGAGGTGTTCAATCGGCATATAACCGGGCGTTCCCACCACCGAACCACTGGGCTGTCCGGCTTCAGATAACACTAACGTTTCGATTTCTTTAACGGCACCAAAATCTAAAATAACAATTTTATAATCTGATTTTCGTCGCAGTAAATTTGAGGGTTTAATATCACGATGAATGACATTTTGCTGATGAATATAATTCAGAACTTCTAATGTTTCGTAGAGGAAACTAACAACTTTGGCTTCAGTTAATTGTTTTCCGGGAATAATTTCACTACTTAAATCTTGCCCTTCAATAAATTCTTGAACCAGGTAAAATTCTTTATTTTCTTCAAAATGATCGAGTAAACGTGGAATTTGATCAAAATCCCCTAACTTTTCTAAGGTAATTGCTTCTAACTCAAATCTTCGTCGGGCTTCTTCTAAGACAGCAGGTGTGGTAGTGTTGGGTTTCAGCTCTTTAATAATACATAGAATTTCTGGCAAACTCTTTTGGTCTTCTGCTAAATAAGTTTTGCCAAATGCACCCCGCTTTAAGTCTTGGATAATTCTGTAGCGCCCCTTGAGTAAATCCCCTTCATTCATAACCTTGCTCAAAACACATGAGTTCACCTAACCTGAGTTTGTACATTATCCGTTGTCTTTTTCTCTCTAATCCCATAGTTTGTGAGGTTAGAATAGCTCAGCCAGAGTAAGGTTAGTTTTACTTGATCTTATGGCTGGGGAGACTCGGATAATATCAACAGATGCGAGATGCTTTATTATATCATTCAGGATTAGATTTGGGGGATGGCTCTGACCGATTATGGCATTTCTAGAATTTGAGGAGACAGAAGGATATTTAGCCTTTTTGCGTTCAAAGGAGATTCGCGAAATTCATGTCGATACTCACTGGGTAATTGGTCCACGGGATGAACGGGGGGCTGCGTTAATTTCTGCTTATGTGGTTCTGAGTCAACAGGTTCAAGGTTCTGTGACTCAACGAAAAGAACTGATTTCAGAAATGACGACGAGTTGTCCGCTGGAGGAACGACAAATGATCTTAGAAACGGTGCAAAAAACCTTGGATGATTCTAAATCTAAGTTAGAAGGTTTGGGGTTTACGGTTTATGCTGGCATTTGGAAAGTTTAGTCATCAAAACATCTGGCGTTGGGATGGCGTTGTTGCTTGATCGCAACGGAGACAATATTCACTGGGTTAAAAATGATATTATATGAACCTATAGACTGAACAGAACGCGATTGCATTTAGTATAATGCCGATCATATGTTCAAAGGAATTAACCATTCTTTGTAATTCTTCAAACGGATTATAATAATGTTTTTTATGATGATAACTTGGAAAAAATGGAAATATTAGAAACTTATCCCTCTATTCTACAAGCGGGTCAAACCACAACCGAGAAAGCGTTAGAATTGTTTGATGCTTTAGAACCCGTTGATTTAGACTTTATGATCGGTCGGTGGCAAGGGTCTGGGCTGCATACCAATCATCCGATGGATGGCTTTTTAGAAGTCTCGAATTGGTATGGCAAAGAATTTATTGATTCAGAAACGGTACACCCTTTATTATTTTTAGATAGTCAGAAAAATATTATTAAAATTGCACCCAACCCTAAAGCAATGAGTTGGAGTTTAAAATTACCAATGCTTAAAAATGAAGCTTTTAAACCCTTAATGACGATGACAAATTCTTTGCTGAAAACGGAAGAGAGTCAAGCGCGGTTGCGAATGATGGAATATCGGGGAAAAATTAGCGCCACCATGATTTACGATTATCTCCCGATTAACGATACATTTAGAAAAATCGATGATAATACTGTATTGGGAGTTATGGATTATAAAGCTTTATCTCAACCTTTCTTTTTTGTTTTAAAACGAAATACCAACCTCAAGCCATAAAATTTATTGTTTCAATGCTTCATGCACCCCACAGGCTGAAGCATAATAATTAACTCAATTATCCAAGCTTTGGTTTCATTCAAACTGGAGTTAAAACTCCGGCTTATAGATATAGGTTTAAAATTAACGAATTAATCAAACAAAGAGTAGAAATATGAATGGTGGCTAGTCCAGGATCTGAAAATATCCTCGTTGTAAGCCATCAATAATCTTTTTAATTCCTTTCTGTTCATCAAAACTTAAATGAGCATTAGAAGACATTAAATCCCACAATTTATATTGATCATTGCGAGTAATTTGACCCGTCTCTAAAATCTGGGAGAGCGTTTGTTTGAGATTCTCTTGGATTATCATTTGAGGCTGAGGTAACATAATCTATTTTTTAGGGTAAAGTTTAAAGGTTATACGAATATCTTCTCAGTTTTGAAAGATATCAGGATTAATCCTCAGCTCCTATTAATCAACCCTATCAAAATGGATTTAAGGGAGTAAGGCACATTAGCGTGAGGGTGATATCAATCTGCTTTAGAGAAGTATAGCTCTTGATAACAAGTTAAATCGATTGTTATCTGTTGCTTTACATTCTAAGGGAGATTCACCCATCAGATTAAAAGCATTGGTAAAGTTATAACATAGTTTTGTAAAGCTTTGGTAAAGCTGCCGGATGGGGAGACGAACAGTAGAGGGAGTGAACCATACTGTTAACCCACTGAGTGAAGGTGTAGCGTCATTCCTCCACACTGTATATGACTGCATCAAACCCCAGAATTCAACCCGAATATCAAGCCATTGGTGTCCCTGAAAACAGTATCAGCTCGATTTTACAACGGGGTGGAGAAGAATTAGCTATTCACAAAGTCCCCAATCGATTCACGCTGAAATTATTTAACCCACAGCACAAGGTAGAATAATTGCCGTTATCGGCTTATCGGCTGTCCCCATAGAATATATGCACAGCGTCTCTGCTGGATTAGAAGCCGTTCAAGTCCAAGCAGCGGATGCAAGATCACGCCATGGAGTGGGTTCGACAGTCTAATCAAACTCAGTATGGTAGTCATGTATACCAAGTTGAGGGGGATGTGGATGTATTATATTTAACCAATCAAATCACTATTTTATTTGCCCATGTGACGACTCAACGCGCCTCAGGCGATCGCGCGAGGTTTCGGTTTAACTTGCGGTGGGGGAATGTCTGAGGCTATAAGTCCTACAGCCAACTCAGTAAGATTGCACAGGGGATGTCTCGTTTAGTAGAAAGGCAGAATACAGAATTATTAATCATTCCGGATAATGATCCTTTGGGAGTGAGTAGTGAAATTGTTGTCGATGAGGTGAGTTTAATTCAAGGCATTTAGGTCAAGGTTGAGATTGAACATGAGTATTTGAGCGATCTTAGTATTGAGTTATTTGCGCCGAATGGTAAAAATGTTCTGTTACATTCATCGCGCATTTGGGAGTACAAACACATTTAAAACCAATTTATACATTAAATAATGCACTGTTTCTAAGTCAATTCATTCAACTTTCTGAGTCAGGGAATATGGCGATTGAGTGATTGTCGATTATGTTGTTTGTGATATAAAACATTTGAAAGGTTGGGGATTAAGGTGAGAATTTTAATCTGCGCCCGTTAATCCGCTCCGGGTGACACTCATTCTTCACCGTTTTAAACTCCCCATAAAGTTTAATCGACTTCTGTAGCAATCTCTGCTGGGCTTTCTATGGGCGGAGGATGACTGCCTCAAACCGAATCACTGTAGCACGGTATTGTGTGGGGTACAGCTCATGCGCGTATTGTTGATCCTAACTTGATTAACAACATCGAGTCAGAGCTCAACCACTATTTCCTCATACTAGAGTGACCCTTTACTTTCAATGACAACAATTTATCCAAACATTAACCAATTGCTGACAATTTTTTCAGAAAAATTACTCAAAATTTTGCTTTATATGTTATCTTATTAAATAAGAGTTTAGATAATTCTACACATCAAGGGCAGCTAAGGCGAATCGTTTATTCATGATGCCTGCCGCTGCAAGAATTATTAAATGACAGGGTAATGGTTGTATTAAACTGTTCTCCGTCAGATTTAGAGTAGCTCCTAGAGATAATAAATGAGTTGCTAATAGTAGCTCAATGTTCAGGTATAGGAGCAGATTATATCTAGAAAAGTTAGCAGTATAGGTGGGTTGGAAGTAGCCTCAGGATTTCCCATAGGTGTGGGTGAGGCTTGTTGTTACCCCTGTTTCGTCTCTGTGACCAAAGCGCCCAGAGTAGTTTGCTTTAAACTCCGATTGTCCGAATTTTACGTTTTCGTTTTGCTCCTCTCTCTGTTATTTGCTGCGACTATGACATACTCTAACCTTCCTTTAACCATTCCGATTTTGGCAACTGCTTACATCCTCACAGTATATTTACTGATGATGCTTGCGAAGCGAACAGCTCGGATTTTACGCTAACATTCCTGAAAAATGTTACGGAAAATTGTTGCCTAACAACTGAAAAAAATAAACTAAGGATTACCGACCTGTACTGTTCTAACTAAGGAGAGTAACAGGTTATTTTTTATACCCGTTTACAGAGAACCCACTTCAATCATTTTGAGTGAGTGCAAATTTTTGTAAACTTTTTATAAGTATATCACAATTTATGAGATTGTAACTGGGATAACAGAAGAATTATAGATCTTGATGCTATATTGCTCAAGCTTCCCTCTATAACCTTTAAAGAGAGCTACACTCCAGTCGTCTGACAGATTATAGTAGTATAAGCTGACTCTAGGCGATCGCGTATCTGACTTTTGATAGAATTGATACGTTGAATGGATACACAACATCAATCAGCAAATCCAGGCTGACACTGATGAGGGGGTATGGGTAGCCGCTGACTCCCTATTTTAAGTAATCTTATAGCGGGATGGGAGTAGCATGATCCTTTCATGACAACTATCTTTGCTCCTTTTTCGGCAAAATCTTCTCTATTATTTCCTGCCTCCACCCACTCATTTATTAACTCTTGATAAAAAAGGTTTTAAGACTGCATAAAAACTTATAGAGTCGCTTTTACTGAGAAATTCAACAAATCTTTTCTTGTCTGAATATCTCATGGCTCCCATCACATAGACTCTTCCTTTTCTCCTATCTCCTGGTTTTTTCCTCCGATCTCCTGTTTGAGTCCAATCATGAATTCTGATTGCCTTTAAACGGGCATCCACTTTCATAAAAAAAACACACCTGCATGTCTATTAGGGCTTTCTTTTTCTATTTTTAAATACTCCGAAGCGCTTTTCTTTTTTGCGAATTTTGTTTGAAGTCTAAGCTATATTTAACCCCAATATAAACATATTTTCTCTTGGTGCGCGTTCCTTACGTGCTGGCGCACACGCTCACGCGAAAGCGCCGTACGACGGCGCAGGGTCGCACCGCTTTTTTACTAAAATTCTTCCCACTTGTGAGCCACTCAACTTGATTCGAGTTACTTCCTCTAAATAGGTCGCCAATCTTTGGGTGGATCATCTACCAAACTCATATCCTAGCTCTTGAGGAGCTTTTTCAATCGTTTCCAATAATATTTCTATGTACTCCTCCATCGCTTTATGATTATTTCCTTTCATTCTGTCGTCTTTCAAACTCTCTAAGTGATCTGGCTCTCCATGCACGCACCAGAAACAAACTTTATTTTTTGAACAACCGATGAATTCAGCAATTTCTTAAGCGTGTTTTTCCATCATTGAGTAATAATAAAATCAATATTCTCTCTCTAATATCTCCATTTTCTGCTTGTTTTAAGGCTTTTTGCAGTTTTTGTCTTTGCTCTGGCTTTAGGTGATTCTTTGCGCTCCATACTTCCTCTATTGAGTTGATTGTCAATTGATAATTATACCAATTTAGATGTATAACAGCTTAACCCAAAAGTCTAATCTTTATTATTGATTTGAATCACCCATACCGTGACCGGCTAACCATCCGGTTGTCCAAGCATTTTGAAAATTAAATCCTCCAGTAATTCCATCAATATCGAGGATTTCTCCAGCAAAATATAACCCTCGACAACAGCGACTTTCCATTGTTTTAAAATTAACTTGTTTTAAATTCACTCCCCCACAGGTAACAAATTCCTCTTTAAAAATGCCTTTTCCCAAAATTTGATATTGACCTTGATTTAATTCTTGAATCAATTGATTCAGTTGTTTTTTTGATAATTCCGCCCACTTTTGCTGCGGTTTAATATCACTAAATTCGACTAATTTTTGCCATAGCCGTTTGGGTAATTCAACGGGGCAATAACCCGCAATCACTTTCTTCGGAAATTGAGATTTTACACTGAGTAAATGTTTTCTGAGTTGTTCAGAATTCATCTGCGGTAACCAATTCACCTTTAATAAAGTTTGATAATTACATTCATGTAAAAAACGCGCCCCCCAAGCAGAAAGTTTTAAAACCGCTGGCCCGCTTAATCCCCAGTGAGTAATCAAAACAGGCCCAGTTTGTTCTAATTTACAGCCCGGTAATTGTACTTTTGCCGTTGCAGTAGAAACACCAGCTAAATCTTGTAAGCGTTGATCTTTTATTTTAAAAGTAAATAAAGATGGAACAGGTGGAATAATTTGATGTCCGAGTTGTTGGGCAAATTGATATCCTATGGGTTGACTTCCGGTAGCTAACAATAAGCGATCGCAGTTTAACTGTTCTCCAGATTTTAACGTGACTTGAAATTGAGGCTGTGCTTCAGTACCAATCAATTGAATATCACTCACTCTAGCAGAAGTTCTCAGTTTCACCCCTGTTTTTTCTGCTGCTTGCATCAAACAATTAACAATAGTGGCTGAATTATCGGTTGTGGGAAACATCCGACCGTCAGCTTCTGTTTTCAGCTTTACCCCGCGACGAGTAAACCAATCTACCGTATCTTTGGCTTGAAACCGGGTAAACGCCCCCCGCAAGGCTTTACCCCCGCGCGGATAATGATGAATAAATTGTATGGGGTCAAAACAGGCGTGAGTCACGTTACACCGTCCTCCCCCAGAAATCCTAACTTTACCTAACGGTTCTCGTCCGGCTTCGAGGAGAATAACACGAGTCTGGGGAGAAGTCGCGGCGCAGGTAATGGCCCCAAAAAATCCGGCTGCCCCACCCCCAATCACGATAACGGTTAGATTCATATCATTTTCAGTTTTAGAGACCATAGCAAAATGTAGGTTAACTTGCTCTAATTTTTGTTAGACTTTAAACTATTGCGATGCTCTCACAGTTTAAATATTTTTTGGGTATTGCCCGAATATTGTTTAATGATTGTTGGTACTACAGAAGCGCAAAGTGGGCGGTGTCGGTTTCCGTCCCGCTCAACTTTGTAAGAAGCGGCTAAGATTTTAAATATCTCCACAGCTCGTCTCAGAGTTCTTCTCATTGCAGACAGAGTAGAAGGGGCTTACAAGACCGGAAAGATGTGGTTAATGCCTTTGTTTGATGGCAAACCCATTATTAAGCCAGGTAAAAGAGGCCCGGCTCCCCGTTGGCGGAATCCCAGAACGCCAGCAAAAACTATCATTCATGTCAATTCACACAGAATTCGACAAAATCAAAAACAATCAACGAAACAACCGGTAATTACAGTTAAGACGCGGTGCAATCGCAGCCTCTCAACCCCTTCTTTCTCAGAGACTCCGCCATTGACATCCAAAGTTAGCCCACCCACAAAGAGTAATCTTCTCAACCTTTATGGGCATGAGGTAGAAATACTCGGAGGATGTCGGGTGGTCTATCGTCCTGATTCTCCTAAATATGGGGCGCAGGTTTGGATTGAAACGTTGTCTGATGTCAAAGTTACTTCTCTATCGCTCTAACACGTAACGACTGACGCAATGGTGTTACCCACGCCCAAATAGGTGTTGCTTGCTGTGTATTTCTGATGTCAGAGAACGCGCTTCGGAAGGGATTTAAGCGGCAATTTCCAAACTACAACACCCGTAAAATACTGGGAATGCGTTCGACAATATCCGACTGTTGCAATTCTTCTAAAGCGGTGCGGAAGTTGCCTTCTTGAACATCGTGGGTCACCACCACAATTTCTGCTAATTCCTCACGAGAATCTATTTGAAACATCGACTCAATACTGACTTGATGGTTCCCAAAACAGGTTCCCAACTTACCCAATACTCCGGGGTGATCTACGGTCATAAACCGGACATAAAATCGCGTCACTAAATCGCTCAGCGGCGAGAGTTGACAATAATGTTGATGGGTACAACTCATTAACGGATGAATTAACTGGGGGTTGATGGCGTTTGTGGCTTGAGTTTTGAGAGTAGCGGCAATATTAAGCAGATCGGCAACCACGGCGCTAGCAGTTGGCCCCGCCCCAGCCCCTGGCCCAAAAAACATCACCTGTCCGATGGGTTCTCCTTCAATTAAAATCGCGTTATTCACACCATTAATACTGGCTAGCGGATGATCTTGAGGCACTAATGTGGGATGAACTCGTACCGATAACAAATCTTGTTCTGTCGTGGCGTTGGGATCTCGATTGGCAATAGCTAATAATTTAATCACAAATCCCAGGCGTTGGGCGTAGTCAATATCAGTGGCGGTAATTTGACGAATGCCTTCACAATAAACATCTTCTAGTTTAATTCGGCCGCCAAACCCCAATGAAGCCAGAATTGCTATTTTATCGGCAGCGTCTAAACCCTCGACATCAGCGGTGGGATCGGCTTCAGCATACCCTAAGCGTTGGGCATCAGCCAGAACATCTTCAAAATCTGCCCCTTCGGCTTGCATCCGCGTCAAAATATAGTTGGTTGTGCCGTTAACAATGCCCATAATGGCTTGAATTTTATTCGCCCCGAGGGATTGTTTCAGGGGTAAAATCACCGGGATACCGCCCCCAACGGCTGCTTCTAACAGCACATAAACTCCGGCTTTATTGGCTGCCTCAAAGATTTCATGACTGTAACGAGAAATGACTGCTTTATTCGCCGTGACGACGTGTTTTCCGTTGGCAATGGCTTGGAGAATTAGCGATCGCGCGGGTTCAAGTCCGCCGATTAATTCCACCACAATATCCACATCTGGATCTGTAACAATTGCTTCTAAGTCGGTGGTTAATAATTCTGAGTTGAGTTCAATTTGACGGGGTTTCGATAGCGATCGCACCCCACAGAGATGCAAGTTTAAGCCGTCTAAGAGGGGATGACGATCTTGCGGGTTGAGTAAAATTTTTGCAGTTCCTGTCCCTACCGTTCCCAAGCCTAATAAACCAATGTTGAAAGCCACAATTCTAACTTCTATCTTAACGTTCTTAATTTTCTATTTTAGGCGATGATAAGTCTTTTTGAATGATTATCACGACAAAGACACTCATGAGACAAAGGTAATAAATCTTTGATAATTTATTTTTGATGGGTAATGTTATTTTTTTTGTTATAAGTTATATCTGATAGTATTCAATTTGTACCACTTCCGAGAATATATAAACTAAGCAACGTTCCACTATTCCAGAGTCCATGCAGTAACATTGAGGAGAGTAAGTTTCTTGAGCGAGTATAAACGATTCCTAAAATAATCCCTAATGTGGTTAAAGGAATCACTTCAGAAATATTTAAGTGTGCTGCGGCAAAGATTAAGCTACTGAGTAAAACAGCTCCCCAAACGGGTAAATATCGGGTTAAGGAAGGTAAAATAAAGCCTCTGAAAAAGATTTCTTCAAATACGGGTGCGGCGATAGAAGCGGTAATAAAAAAGATAAATAAGGCGATGCCATCTCTATTTTCTAAAGCAATAGGTAAAATCGGATTACTTCCTCCTTGTCCATCCCAAATTTGTTGATTAATTAAGGAGACTAAAATGACGCTGGGTAATGCCGTTAAATAGCCACCTAATCCCCATAAAAACCAATTTTTACCCCAATTAAACTGAAACCATCCGGATGATAAGGGGAAAAAAGATCGAATGGAAAAGTATAAAACGGATAATCCCCCGGTCATTAAAGTGAGATAAGTAATGAATACATAAATAGCTTGAGAACGAGGGGTAAAGGTTCCCGGTTGTAGGTTAAACGCTCTTAAAGCGATAGAAAACAATAGCGGCACAACCAGTTGTCCGACTAAGAAAAATCCCACTAGAAACACTTGAAGTAAAATTTCCCAATTCCACGGCACTTCCCAAGGATTATTATTATTACGGGCTAAAATAGATTCTTTTCGGTTGAGTAACCATTGCACCCCTAAACTCAATAATAATAAGGTTCCTAAAACCAGTCCAACTCCCGGAATAGCACTGACAATTGCTAATTTAGTTAAGGCTTGTTTGGCAACGGCTTGTTCTTCGATTTGAAGCGTAATTAATGCCTGTTGTCTTTCCTGTAATTGATAGAGTTGAGTTAAGGCTTGATAGCGAAACCAACCGTCTAAATTTTGATTGAGAATTGATTCGGCATCCGGTAATATTTTTGCAGGTTGCTTCCAGAGTCCTGTGAGTACTCTCGCCGTTTCAATCGCTGATGACTCTATATTACTATTGTCTACTGTTGTAATCCGATTCCAGTTATCAATGGCTGAATGGGTTTCCCCTTGAGTGGCTTGTAAAATTCCGGTTTTAATTGTAACTTCTGTGAGTAAATTCTGAGTTTTCTTAAGTTCAGCGGTTGTGGTTAATTCGGGTAATGCTTGAACTTGATTGAGGTGGGTTTGAGTCGATTCTTGTGTGTCTTCGTATTGTTGTAAAGCCGTTTTAATCCCATCTTTCCCAGCAATTGCTGTTTGAAGCGCGGTTAAACTATTGTTAGAATTATCTTGACTCTGCCACTCTGTTGCATGCAGTAATAAATTAGTTTGATAAAGTTCTAAACGATTTTGAATTTGAGGTTGAGTGACACTACTCAGTAGCGAACCTCCCATAATGGCAATCGCGAGTAGGGTGAGAATACCTAAAAGAACTTGCTTCAATGTCATCTTAACGTCTCCAACATAAATATTATCTTACCCCAATGTGGTCATTTAACGCGGTTAAAATTAAATCCGATGTGCAAATACACAGGCAAAGAATAAGGCGCGTGATTGACGCACCCTATCGTCATGATGACTTTAACGAATGATCTTAAGCTTCCCGTCCAGAAGCCCATTGATCCCGCCATTTGACAATACCTTCGCTGGCAATCACCCAACGACGAGAGACCAGATTTTCTCGCAGGGGAGATTCTCCTTCTCGTATCATTGCATATTTGTAATTAATCAATTTACCTGCACTTTCATTAAACGGAATTTCACCGAACCAGGTATTCGTATTAACGTATTCTAAAGGATATCCATAAGCAATATCCCAGTTGCCTAATTCGGGGCAATCTCCAATGATAATAATCCGTTCACCGGGTAATGTTTGAACGCCATTAAGTTGTACCCTGACAATGGTTTGGGCTTTGACTCTTTCCCCGACAAAACTTAACACAATAACCTGTTTTGAATCCAAGGTTAAGTTAAAAATATTACCGTCTTCGACAGTATATTTTTCCGGTGACATAATATCTGAATGTTCACCATCGGGTAACTCAGTTTCGACTTCATCTAACGTCACGGTTTCCCCTCTGTTCATGGCGACAAATAAAGTAGAATCTCGATAGCGGCGAGTGTAACAATAAACGTCTGGAGTAATATATTTTTGCCATTGACTACCCATAGAAACCGCTGGATTTAATCGGCGTAAACCAGAGAGTAATCGAACCTCACGATAGAGTGAACTTTCAGTATCCCAACTGTCCATCATCGGACGATTATAAGGATCATTATTACCGTAAGGATTTTGGTCGCCATTGGTATCATTATGAAGACCCTGTTCTGTGCCGTAATAAAGACAAGGAATTCCTCGAGAAGTCATAATTAAAGCCACCGCCAACCGTAACACTTCGATGTCAGGATTGAGGGTTTGAAAACGGTGCATATCATGATTATCAATAAACGTGACTAATTCGGTTGCACCGTAATAATAATGGTCTTTATCAAAGATTTCTTGAATTAAATGAAATCCCCCTTCTTCATAATTTCCTAATGCCCGTCGAATTGCCATACATAATCCGAAATCTAACATCGACATGCCAGATTCATTGGCAAATTCTACAGAAAGACCATCATCTGGACTGCTATAAATCCATTCTCCAAAAATAAAAACATCTGGGCGATAAGTGGTAATATCAGCGTTAAATTCCTGCCAAAACCAAATCGGCATATGTTTAACCGTATCAACCCGTAGCGCATCAACCCCTCGATCTAACCATTGCTTAATCGCCGATTTAATATAATTACGATATTCAATATTATTTTCATTAAATGAGGCTAAACCTGCTAATTCACAGTTTTGAACTTGCCATTCATCTTCCCAGTCATTCACTTCACCGTAATGATGATACCAATTATTTTTATCATCATGAAATTCAGCAATTTTTACCCCGTCGTCATACAATTCACCTTTATTCCCTTCAATATCAGGGTTGCTATGGTTACAAACAATATCCAAAATTAACTTCATATTACGTTGATGAAGTTCTTCAATTAACCGATCAAATACAGTATCTTTAGTGTCTTGCGTTGCGTTTAGAGACGGATTATCCCCTTGATTAATAAAGCGAGGATTAATTCGTTTGAAATCCTTTGTCCAATAGCCATGAATCGCAGCCGTTTCAAAGAATAATCCTTCCACTTGTTCAAATAAAGGCGTTAACCAAACAGCCGTCACCCCTAAGTTCTTGAGATAATCTAACTTATCAATAATCCCTTGTAAATCTCCTCCCCAATATTTACCCCATTCTGACTGACTGGGATCATATAATTCTGGATTTGGGCCTTCGTTATTATTCTGATCGCCATCATGAAAGCGATCAACAACAATAAAATAAAGGGTTTCTTGGCGAAATTCGATATCTCGTGTAAAGATAAAGTCTAGATCTATATCAGTATCAGAAGAGATTTCAGAGATTTCTTCAACCTCAGCATTGGCTTCTTCTGCGGTTTTTGGCTGAAGTTGAGATGAAGTTTTTTTCGGATCAATAGAAACCATAGAACTACCTAAAATGTTATGTAAGCAGATGGCGATCGCCATTCATGAGTGTTATTGCTTTACGCCTCTGATTAAATAGCGTTCACAAGTTCACTCATTCACCCATAATTTACGACAGCCACCTAGAATATTAAGATATATTTAATATACTCAACCCTCCCTGATTCCAACATATGCAAAAAGATAGACTTTTGGAACGTTGACTGGTTATACTGTCTTGAGAAACGGCCTGGGTGTCATTGCCTTCGATTTCTTAAAGGTTCGAGTAAAATGAGATTGGTCTACAAACCCAAACTGATAGGTAACTGGGGTTAAACTCAGAGAATCTTGTTTGAGAATAGCGATCGCTTTTGATGATGCGTCGTTTCATCAGATATTGATGGGGGGTTAAACCCAATGCGGCTTTAAATATCCGAGAGAAATGAAATTGACTCAAACCAGCCACAGTTGCTAAATCATTTAAACTTAAATCTTCTGTCAAATACGCTTCAATATATTCAATCACTTGACCTAAACGTTGTCGATCTAAGGATTTAAGATTAGAAAAATTAATCAGATTTTTAATCCCGTAATGATTGACACAATTAACAGCATTCTCTGTTAATAAGGTATCGGTATAAAGCTAACTATACCAGTCCTGAACGGGGCGCAATCGGGCTATGGCTGCGATCGCGTTGCCCCTGAATAGATATCTTGCACGCCTGTGGGGAATAGGGATATGGAGAATGGGTTAAAGAGTTGAAGTGAGTGTTGTTGGCTGAATGGTTTCTAAAGCAGTGCCGGAGATTGATTCGGAGTATAATCATGGCGAGTCTTCCTCAGCGATCAGCGCCAAAATATGATAGGTTCTAATAAACTGGGCGATGTATACCAAACATATGAGCCAGGTGATTGATTATCCAACCCATATTAATAGCAATTTGACTGCCATCCAAGCTTCTGGGATAGAAATGATTTATCATTCAGGCCGTCAAAGTTTTAAGGTACTAAAAGGGATTGATTTAAAGGTACAACGAGGCGATATTCAACTGTTGATGGGGCCAAGTGGTTCAGGAAAAACAACTCTACTCTCGATTTTAGCTGGGTTACTTACCCCGACAAGTGGACAAGTGTTGTTATTGGGGCAGGAAATTACTAAAATGTCTCGTAAACGTTTGGCTCAATATCGTTTAAATCATATTGGTTTTATTTTCCAAGGATTTAATTTATTTCCCGCTTTAACCGCGCGAGAAAATGTAGAAGTTGCTTTTGGGATTAAAGGCATTCAAGGCCCCAAAGCCCATCAAGAAGCCCAGCAATTATTAGATCAAGTGGGATTAGGAGATAAAGCTAATTTATTGCCTCGGGATTTATCCGGCGGACAAAAACAACGAGTGGCGATCGCCCGAGCTTTAGCAGATCATCCCCCTTTAATTATGGCAGATGAACCGACGGCGGCTCTAGACTCTAAGAGTGGTCATGATGTGATTACTTTGTTGGGGCGTTTGGCTAAAGAAGAAGGGGCAACGGTATTAATGGTGACCCACGATCCTAGAATTGTAGATGTTGCCGATCGGATTTTAGATCTAGAAGATGGCATGATTAAAGCTTAGGGGCAATAGGGGGAGAAGGAATAACAAATCACCCATGTCCCATTCTATGAGAATATAGGGGCAAGGGACCTCTTTAAGATTTATGAAGGTAGAAGACTGTTGTCAAGCGTTACTTGCCCAAATTCTACCCACTGTTGATCCTCAGCGTCAGGGGATTTGTATTGATGTGGGGGTGGGGACTTTTGCGTTTTATTGTGAATTGTTTGCTCAGTTAGGATTTGAGACGGTGGCGGTTGAACCGTTACCATTACCAGCTATTCGGGCAATGTGTCAATCCCATGGCATACAGTGGATTGAAAGTTGTCTATCGGATGTCGATGGCACTCAAACGTTACATTTGGGTACTTATCAAGGGGCAGTGGATGTCAATTTGTCCTCTTTAGTGGCCCATTGGTGGGGGGCTTCGACGGTGACTCAAACGGTGCGATCGCTCAGACTGCCGACTTTATTATCTCAGGTCAACCCGCAGAAAATCACCTGCCTTAAGTTAGATGTGGAGGGGGTCGAGTTAACGATTCTGAGGCAGTTGCTGGAGTTACCCGAATCTTTATTGCCGTTTGTGGTGATGTTTGAATATGGGGGCGGAGACAGTCGAGACAGTGGTCAGAAGGGCTGGTCTGAGGAATTTTTGTCTAAAACCTATGCTTGTCTCAAGGTGCTGCAACAGTGCGGTTATGGCTTCAGCATTGGGATAGATTCTGCCCCTCATACGACAGAAGTGTTATTTGACATCAGATACCCCAATATACAACTTGACAATATATTACACCCTCAGGCGATTTATGGCAATATTATTAGTTTGCGTCACAGTAATTTCTCTAAATTTAAGATACAAGAAATTTGTCGAGAATTTTATGAGCCGCCTGAATTATCGGTGCTGCATTCTGATAAGAATTTAATTAATTCTGGAGAGTTTAAAGTCATTCAGAAATGTATTGATTCTAATCAAGTTATTTTTGATATTGGAGCCAATGTCGGTGCTTGGAGTCAAGCGGTTTTAAAACATTGTCCAACGGTAAAACTACACTCATTTGAACCGGCTTTACCCACTTATCAGCAACTGTTAAAAAATTGTGCTTATCGGATGCAGGTGAGTCATCTGTATTTTAATAATATTGCTTTATCGAATCAAGAATCCTTACAAAAGTTCTGCTTTTATTCAGATAAACCCAACTGGAGTACATTTTATCGTCGATCAGATATCGAAGCTCAGTATCAGTTATCTTCTCCTCAATTTATCCCCGTCTTACAAACCACTTTAGATCTCTACTGTCAGCGACATAAAATAGAGCGAATTCATTTTTTAAAAATTGATGTCGAAGGCAGTGAATTAGATGTTTTACAGGGCGCGTCAGATTATTTAAAACGAGGAAAGATTGATTATGTTCAGTTTGAGTACGGCGGAAGTTATCGAAATGCTCGAATTACACTCAAGCAAATTTTTGAATTTTTAACCCGGTTTCAATATTCTTTCTTTAAAATTAATCCCAATCATTTAGAATATATTCCGGAATTTGTTCCGAGTTCTGAGAACTTTGAGTATAGTAATTTTCTAGCGGTTAACCAGCGCTTAAAAGCAAGCTTTCTGAAAGAACCGCCTCAAATGCTAGATTTATCCCAGCTTATGGAGCAATATTCGATTAAACCTCGAGGGGTAATTCATGTCGGGGCTTATGAAGGGCAGGAAGTTAAAAAATATCAGCAATTAAACTTTGAAAGAATTCTGTTAGTCGAGGCAAATCCTGTTGTCTTTAAACGCTTAGCTCGTACTGTTGAACAGGAAAGAAATGTGATTGCCGTGAACTGTGCAATTAGCGATCATAATGGTACAACTACGCTTCATATTACCTCATTGGAACAAAGTAGTTCTATCTTACCGTTAAAGCAAGTCACTCAATTTTATCCTGAAATTCAGGAAACCGGACAAGTTTCTGTACCCGCCAGAAATATAGATAGTTTGTTTCAAGAACTAAAGCTTAATTTTGCAGATTTTAATATTCTTAATATCGATATTCAAGGCGCAGAGCTTCTCGCTTTAAAAGGTGCAAAACAGTGGTTAAAGTCTGTCGATGCGATTAATACAGAAGTCAACTACGAAGAGCTTTATGAAGGCTGTGTTTTAATTGATCGTTTAGATGAGTTTCTCGCTGAGCAAGGATTTGAAAGAGTCGCCACCACCAGTCCTTATCATCCCTCCTGGGGAGATGCATTTTACATTAGAAAACCTGTGATTTCAATGTCTTCTTTAGGCAAAAATGGCCGATTTGCCAATCAAGTTTTTCAATATGCCTTCCTCAAAGTTTATGCTCAAGAACATGATTTAAGAGTAGAAACCCCTCAATGGATTGGGCAATTTTTATTTGGACATCAAGATTCAAGCATTACCCGCAAGTATCGGGAGTTTAAAGAAACCACAAATATCTTATCTCAAGCCAAAATTCCTCACTCTACTATTCCTCTCAAAAATAGAGATTTATGGGGATATTTTCAATATCATACCCAATATTATAAACCTCATAAAAGTCATTTTCGTTCGTTATTTCAACCCACTGCTAAAATTGAGCAACAACTCCGCCCCGGATTAAAACGTTTACAACTTAATGGTAAAACAGTGGTGGGATTACATTTACGCCGAGGAGATTATGGATACGAACACTTTTTTGTTGCCCCCAGTGCTTGGTATTTAGAGTGGTTAAAAGGCTTATGGGAAACCTTAGATAATCCTGTACTATTTATTGCCAGCGATCAACCAGAAATTGTCGTAAAAGACTTTGCTGAATATCAACCCCTAACCGCACAGGATTTAGGCGTTGAGTTAACACCCGCTAGCTTTTATCCTGATTTTTATTTTTTGAGTCATTGTGATGTTTTAGCGATTTCTAACAGTTCCTTTTCCTTTGCTGCTTCCTTACTCAATGAACACTGTAAATTCTTCTTTCGCCCCCATTTACCCTCTCAAAAACTGATTCCATTTGATCCTTGGGATAGCGAAGTAATCTTCCGAGATGCTAAAGTGAATCAATTTCAAACTCGCCTACCAATATCCCTGTCAGCCTGTTATGAAATGATTAAAAAACAACCCAACTCCGTAGAAGCTTATCAGGGGTTAGCGACAATTTTACAACAGCAAGGTAAACTTGAAGCTGCCATTCGAGCCTATAAGAAAGTGATTGAACTAAGACCTCAAGATGCTGAAGCTTATGCAAATATTGGTGGTATATTAGATCAGCAAGGAAAATTTGAAGTCGCGATCGCTTTTTATCGTAAAGCGATGAGTTTACAATTCCCTCAATCTTTCTAATTCCCATGATGACCCAGTGGCAATTAAACACACCCGTTGTTTTTATTATTTTTAATCGCCCTCAAACCACTCAAAAAGTGTTTGAAGTCATTCGGCAAGTTCAACCGCCGAAACTATTTATTATTGCGGATGGGGCGCGTCCTCACTGTCCTGAAGATGCTGATAAATGTGCAGCTACCCGACAGATTATTGCTCGAATTGATTGGGACTGTGAAGTTTTTAAAAACTATTCCGAAACTAACTTAGGGTGTCGGCAGCGGGTTTCTAGTGGGTTAAACTGGGTATTTCAACAGGTAGAAACAGCGATTATTTTAGAAGATGACTGTTTACCTGACATAAGCTTTTTTCGATTTTGTGAAGAACTACTTGATCGATATATCCATACCCAAAATATTTTTGTAATTTCAGGGAATAACTTTCAACTCGGTCAAAAAAGAACGCCTGATAGTTATTATTTTTCTCGATATAATCATCTGTGGGGATGGGCAACCTGGCGACGGGCTTGGCAATATTATGATAACACGATGCAGCAGTGGCCAGAAGCCAAACAAAATAATTTCTTATCTCAAATTTTATCAACACCAGAAGCGGTTCAATATTGGTCAAATCGGTTTCAGGCTAACTACAACGGCTTTAATTCTTGGGGATATGCCTGGACATTTGCTTGCTGGTTAAATCAAGGATTAACGATACTTCCAGAAGTTAATTTAGTTTCTAATATTGGTTTTGGACGAGACGCAACCCATACCACAACGGTTGATTTTGTGGCGAATTTACCGACTGTTGATATTAACTTTCCCTTGAAGCATCCGGCTGAAATAGCAGTTCAAACTGACGCAGATGACTATAGCGAAAAAACGTTATTTAGTGGGCGAGCTATTTCATCTTTATCTGCGAAAATAGATACAAAACAATCTCCCCAGCGTAATCAACATATTCTTTTATATACAGACGACCCACAATTAGGCGGCGTTGCACAATATAATCATTCTATTTTACTGGCTTTAGTTCAACAAGGCTATCAAGTCACCTGTGTTCAAACCCGCAAACAAAATCCTGTTATTCTAGAACAACAACAGTTAGGAATTCGCCATATTTGGTTAGAGTTTGATACAGTAACAGATTTTCATCGTACCTTAGTTAATCCGCAAGATGCTGAGGAAATCTTAAGCCAAACTCAACCGGATCTAATTCTGTTTAGTGATAGTTGTCCCCTCTCTAATTTTGCAGCCAAACAGGTGGCAATTAACCTAAAAATTCCTTATTTAATTATTAACCATTTTGCAGCCCCTTATTTAGCAGACCGCTTTAAAAACTATTTAAATCAACTGTCTAATTTTTATATTCAATCTCAAGCCGTTATTGCGGTTTCTCAAGATAACTTACAATTGCTGCATCGTTTATTTAAACTGCCTCAAACTCAAGGAATTTTAATTTATAATGGTCGTCCTCAGCAATATTTTAATCCCCCTGAGTTATCAACTCGTCAATCATTACGAAAAACCTATAATATTCCAGAAAATGCAATTGTTTGTTTTACTTCTGCACAACTTTCTGCGGTTAAAGGCTTTCAATATCAACTTGCAGCCATTCAATATTTACAAAAAACAGATATTTTTTCTCAGCTTTATTTTGTTTGGGCGGGTACAGGGGTTTTAGAACAGCAATTAAAAGATAAAATTAAAGCATTAGGTATTGAAAATCAGGTTAAATTAATTGGGCAACGCTGGGATATTCCAGAGTGGTTAGATGCAAGCGATATCTTTATTTTACCCTCAGAAGCGGAAGGAATGCCGTTAGCAATTATTGAAGCGATGGCAAAAGGATTACCTGTGATTGCATCCGCCGTGAGTGGCATCCCAGAAGCGTTAGGAAATACGGGAAAACTCTTACCTAACCCCAAAGAATATCCTCAAAAAGCGATTACAGAATTAGTTGAAACGATACAACAATGGGCAACTGATTCTGAGTTAAGACAATCCATTGGATACGCTTGTAAATCTCGGGCACAACAGTTATTTCAAGCAGAAAGAATGATTGATAATACCTTAAATGTGATTCAACGAGCGTTACTACCTGCGGGGGATTATGTCTCTGCGAATTTAAAGGTTATTCAACTAGATACTTATTTTCCTCATTTAACAATAGGTGATAAAAATACAAGTTCGTGGCAATATTTACGGCGAGAAATTCCCCATAATTGGTATGTTGATCAACGTCAACCAGAAGTGGGTTTTTTGAGTAGAGATGAAGTTCATATTCTCTATAATACAGCCTTACAATTTTCTGGTAAAAAAGCGTTAGAAATTGGCTGTTGGTTAGGATGGTCTGCTTGTCATTTAGCCACTGCGGGTGTGCAATTAGATGTGATTGATCCGTTACTCAGTCGAACAGAATTTTATCAAAGTGTTCAACAGTCTCTGACTGCCGCTGGTGTGATGAAAACTGTTAATTTAGTGGCTGGATATAGTCCTCAGAAAGTGGAAGAATTAGCAACCACTCAACAACACCAATGGTCACTTATTTTTATTGATGGTAATCATAATGCACCGGGACCATTACAAGATGCGATTATTTGTGAAAAATTAGCCGCAGAAGATGCCATTATTTTATTTCATGATTTAGCTTCCCCAGATGTTGCTCAAGGTTTAGCCTATTTTAAACAGAAAGGTTGGCAAACGATGATTTATCAAACTATGCAAATTATGGGGGTGGCATGGCGAGGAAATGTCATACCCATACAACATCAACCTGACCCTAAAGTGAATTGGCAATTGCCCGAACATTTACAAGGATATACAGTGAGTAATGGATTAAAACAGCACAATTATCAGGAAAATGTTATGACTCAAAAGATTATTGAATTACTTAAACAGGGAAAAGCATTAGAGGCTTTAAAAATAGCTGAAAATCTACTGTCTGTGGATGGGAAAGTTCCTGAAGTTAATTATTTGCACTGTTTATGTTTAATTCCTTTAGGACGGCATAAAGAAGCGTTAGCTGCCGCAAAAGCAGAGTTAGCAATTAATCCCAATCATTCCCAAGCAACAGCACAAGTTCAACAATTATCTCAATCTTTAACTCGAGAAATTCCTAAAATACCCACCGATCAACGTCCTTGGAATACGAGTTTATCTCAGTCTGTACTTCAGTCTATTCAAAAAGGATCTCATTACTATTCCTATCGCGGAATTTCAATGATTAAAAATCCTTTTGATTTTGCTTTATATCCATTACTGATTTGGGATTTAAAACCTCAAACGATTATTGAAATTGGTTCAAAAAATGGCGGGAGTGCTATTTGGTTTGGTGATTTATTCAATAACTTTAATCTCAACGGTCATATCTTTTCAATTGATATTGTACCCGTGACAGAGGTAGAACATGAAAGAGTGACATTCATGGCAGGAAATGGTCGTCAGTTAGAAAATTTGTTATCTACAGATTGGATAAATTCTTTACCTCGACCTTTACTGGTGATAGAAGATGCGGATCATTCTTATGACACTAGCCATGCTGTTTTAAACTTCTTCCATCCTCATTTACGAAGAGGTGATTATATTATTATTGAAGATGGGATTATCTCAGATTTAACTCAAGATAAAACCTATAATAGCGGCCCCCATCGGGCATTAAAAGCCTTTTTAGCCAATCATCAACAAGCGTATGAAATTGATCAAAATTACTGTGATTTCTTCGGATATAACTTAACCTGGTGTACCAATGGATTTTTAAAGAAAGTTAAGGATAATCCAAATATAATCATTACAGAAGAAACTTTAAAACAAGTTCAAACTTGGGTTAATCAATATCAAATTCAGCCACAACAATATCATTCTGCCTTAGAAAACTTAAGAAAAGTACGTCAACAATTAGCAGAGTCTTGGTTAAATTCATCCTCAGAAACTTTATCTGATCTCTATTCTCAAGAAATGGGTAAAATTCATAAATCCTTAATCAATAGTGGAATTAAATCTGAATTTTTAACCGAAACCGAACAACAATTTGTACAAAATATTTCTACTGAAATTGCTAAAGGTTGGAGTCATCCGACTGCTTTAAATACTTTATTGGCAGCGATTTTATATCAACGGGCTGATCAACTGCCGCTACAGTATCAAAATGCGCCTATTCCTCGCTGGTTTGCCAATGATTATCTGAAATTTATGTTTGCCTCTCCCAGTAGTTTTCAAAAACCCGGAGAAGCCGATCAATATTATCAGTATTTTTTAGATTGGATGGGTTATATTCATGACAAAGTTACCACTGAATTCAACTCTCCTGTCTGGCAAGATATTGCCCTTTGGTTTACTCAAACGGTTAGCTTTATTCCCCTTTATTTTACACAAACTGAAAACCTATTAACAGTTTATCAAAAACGAGCAGAAATAATCGAAGTTGCCTTAAAACAGCGGGACTGTCAGCTTGATTTTAGCTTTGAAAAAAATAGTTCAAACTCGAGTAAAATTCGCATCGGTATTCTCAAAGATCATTATAGTCCTCAAACCGAAACTTATGCGGCTTTACCTATTTTTGAATATTTGGACAGATCTGAATTTGAAATTATTTTATATGCAATCAAATCTTATAATCATCCTTTAGAACAATATTGCAAAAATCACGCCGATCAATTTATTGCTTTACCCACTAACTTAGAACGTCAAGCTCAAACCATTCGAGAAAGTCACTTAGATATTCTATTGATTGCTTCTAATTTAACCGCAGTGAATCTAAATTCTACCTTACTGGCTTTACATAAACTTGCACCTGTACAAATGACTTCTATTGCTTCTCCTGTAACTACAGGAATGAATTCGATTGACTATTATATTGCCGGGGATTTAACCGTAAATAAAGATACAATGCAAGAGCAATATTGCGAGACATTAGTTAACCTCAAAGGTTCAGGATTATGCTTTAGTTATCCTCTCGAAGAAGCTGAAAAAACCGTTTCACCCACTCGAGAAAGTTGGGGGGCAAATAAAGATACAACAGTGTTTATTTCGGGGGCAAACTTTTATAAAATCATTCCAGAAGTTCGAGAAACGTGGGCAAAAATTATCGCGCAAGTCCCTAATTCTATTTTAGTATTATATCCTTTTAATCCGAATTGGACGAATACCTATCCTACCGCAACATTTGTTGATCAAATGCAATCTGTATTTCAACAGTATAATATTTCAACAAATCGCTTAGTCATTATCAAAGCGTTACCCAACCGTAGTGATATTAAAGCTTGTCTAAAACTAGCAGATATTTATTTAGATTCTTATCCTTATGGCGGCGCTACCTCTTTAATTGACCCATTAGAAATAGGTTTACCCACTGTTGTTTCAACCGCAAATGCATTAAGATTTCGTCAAGCCGCTGCTTTGCTGCAAGAAATACAACTCTCTGAATTAATCACAGATAATGAAAATTCTTATATTCAACTGGCAACTCAACTCGCAATTAACCTGAAGTGGCGGCAATTTATTCGGCAAAAAATTCAGCATAAAATGCAAGCCTCACCTCCCTTTTTAGACAGTCAAGCTTATAGTCATAAAATAGCCAAACTGTTCAAATCATTACTCAAAAAAGAAACAATATCTCAACCCTTTTCATCTTTTATTGCTTTAGAAAATCCCCAACAACGACAACAGTTTTTAACAGATATTGTGGAAAATGTTAATCGTTATGACTTAAATCATTCTGATCAATTAGCCCTAGAAAACTTACGTCAATTTCGTAAAGTGATGGCAGATTACTGGTTAAATATTCCAGTTAATTATTTAGAAACTTATTACCAAGGTGATATGGGGAAAGGCTACCAAATTTTATTAAATCGTGGCATTCAGCAAGAACCTTTAACGGAAGCTGAAGCTACATTTGTTAATCAATTAACACCCATAGCCGTGGGATTAAAACAGCCAAATGCCTTAAATTATTTAATTGCAGCAATGCTTTATTATGTTCCTGGAAAAATGTTAGTGCGAGATGCAAAAACTCGTTTACCTCAATGGCTGTATGGAGATTATCAACAAGTTTTTGAAAGTCCAGAAAGCTTAGAAAAAATTCAGCAGTCTATCAAACAACGGCAAACAAAATTAAATCCTGTTAATCTCGATAACCCTCAATTTCTGAATCGTTTAACGGGTTGTGCAAATCTGTATGAAATCGATCCCACTCATCAATCCGTGGTTGAGGAAATGTATCAATTGCGGCAACAAGTTGCTATCTATCTAACTCAACTTCCCCAAACCGCCTTGGCTTCTCTCACCTCAACATCCATCATTCAAGCGTATCAAATCTTGTTAAATAGTGGCTTCTGGGAACAAACTCTAACGACTCAAGATCAACAGTTTTTAAAAACTATCGGGATTCAACCCGTTAACTCTCTTAATCTATCGGATACAATTACTCTGCCACTGATTGCCTTACTCTATTTCAATCCAGCAGACCTTCCTCAACTTAATCTGACGGCTTTACCGATGCCGTTTCAGAATATGATCTCACAGTTCCTTCAGGCTAACGGTTAGAGACTAAAATGACTGAGTCAAACGGGAGGAGTCATCCACCAGCCGAATCCATCCTCGACGAATATTGTATAGCAGTCTTTGAACAATTGCCGTTTCATCCTCATTCAGGGAGTCACTGTCTAATGCTTGTAGCAGGCGTTGTCGATCACTACGGGTAATGAGACTGGAAAACATAATCTCTCCGAATAGTTCTTCTAAAGATAGAGATGAAGCGGTATAAGATGAACGTTTTTTAGAATGATAATTAGACATAATTAATTTCAACCTGTTTTCTCTATTTCTAATTATGCCGAGTTTCTCGCGAAGCTTCCGTGATATCCATCGGAGATGACAAGTGATGTTTGACAAGATCAATGTGTGATCAAATCCTAACTTGGCGAGTGATATTGATCACGCTGCTTCACAATTGCTTTAAACTTCATCAAGAATGTTTTAAACTATCTTGTAGAGTGCTATACACAAATCACAATGGAGAAAGCAACGTTTGGTGCGGGGTGTTTTTGGGGAGTCGAGGCGGCTTTCGGTCAGCAAATAGGAGTGATTTCTACCTCTGTGGGATATATGGGTGGACATTTTCCTAATCCATCTTACCTGGATGTTTGCGCTAGAATTACTGGTCATGCGGAAGTGGTAAGAATAGAATATAATCCTGAAATCATTTCTTATCGCCAGCTTCTAGAGCAATTCTGGCAGATTCATGATCCAACCTCTCTAAACCGTCAGGGGCCTGACCGCGGAGAACAATATCGATCTGTGATCTTTTATCACAATTCCCAACAGCAATCCGAGGCTTACTCCTCTAAACAACAACAGCAAATGTCAGGTAAATATGACAAAGCCATTGTCACAGAAATTAAGCCGGCATCTGACTATTATCTCGCATCAGGGGATCATCAACAATATTACGAAAAGTCCAAACATCAGATCCAGTAAAACCCTTAACTGAAAATAAATTAACAATCCTAATCGCTCGATTTCAGGGTACACTAAACAAAGCGGGATTAGGAGTCTCTAATTAACTTCATTTCCAGCACAAAGCCGCATACTTATCCGACATTAAGGGTAACTTGTTCAACAAGTTTTCGTAAATCATTAACCCAGAAACCCCTGATTATAACTGCATGCTTAAGTTATACCCGACAAAGAAGCGTTTTCTCCCCAGATTCTCCCTCACCGCCTAATCAGTTTGAGCCAGACTCAGTCTGAAACCATCGCATTTTATCCCAATTGACGTACTAGCCAATATTAAACCAATCAACTACTATGGGATATTCTATTGAGATTAACCCCAACAATTTTCATGCGGAAGTTATCGAAAAGTCTAATGAAAAGCCTGTTTTAATCGACTTTTTTGCAACTTGGTGTGGCCCTTGCCAGATGTTAAAACCGATGTTAGAAAATCTGCTGCAAGAATATGATTTTGTCTTAGCCAAAGTCGATATTGACCAAAATACAGAGTTAGCTAATCGCTATGGTATAGAAGGTGTTCCAGATGTAAGAATTGCCATAAAAGGGGAAGTTTTACCCGGATTTGTGGGTGTTTTACCAGAAGAACAGATTCGAGAATTACTGGCTAAGTTTAATTTAAAGTCAGGATTAGAAACAGCGATTAACACGATTCAAACCTATATTCAATCCGGAGAAATTCAGTCTGCTCAAACATTATTTGAACAACTGCTAAAACAGTATCCTAATAATTATAAATTGGCGATCAAAGCCGCTGAGTTTATGATTCAAAATCATCAAATAGAAGCGGCTAAAAATATCCTGAGTTCAATTTCAGAATATGATCGGCAATATGGTGCAAAAGCAACGGCTTTAAAACAGTTAATTGAACTAAAAATTGCAGCAGGTGACAACTCTGAAGTTCCAATCGACAAAGACTATGCTAAAGCTTGTCATTTAACACTATCAGAAGATTATGCTGCCGCTTTACCCTTGTTTCTAGCAATCGTTGAACAAGATCGTAAATATAAAAATGATGGTGCTAGAAAAGCCATGCTGACGATATTTGAGTTATTGGGAAATGATAATCCTTTAACTCGAGAATATCGGCAAAAATTAATGCTTTGCCTTTACTAAATTTTGCAAAACCAGAAATTAGGTTTTCAATTTTTGTTGCGGATGTATACATCAATTTTTCTTTAAGTTATATCAATTATTCAATTGCGATAAGTGAGCAAAAGTCATGAGTAAAGCGCTGGTTATTTTAAGTGAACTGAATCATCGAGATATAGACTGGATGATTAATCATGGGATTCAAGAATCTATTGAAAGTGGAATGATACTCATCCATGAAGGAAAACCGATTAATGCTTTGTATATTGTTCTCGATGGTAACCTGAGTGTTTCTGTTGCGGCGGTTGGCGATCGCGAAATTAGTCGAATTGGTAAAGGAGAAGTTTTAGGAGAAATGTCATTCATTGACGGTCGTCTTCCCTCTGCCACAGTCAAAGCCTTGAATACAGTATTAATCTTATCGATTCCTCAAGATAAACTCTCAGAAAAGTTAGAACAAGATGTGTTATTTGCCTTGAGATTTTATCGCGCTGTGACGAAGTTTTTATCTTCGCGGTTACGGAATACAGTTAATCGTTTTGGTGAAGAATCTCAGTCTAATTCATCTTCTCAAACCATACTTAATCCAGAAGATATTGAGCAATTTCAAGATGGAATTTCTAAGTTTGATTGGATTTTACAACGCCTCACAACTCAAGCCAGTTGTGATTGTAGAGTTAAACAAGTGTAAATATTAAACAATAGAATAGAGACGTTACCACGCATAACGTCTCTACCTCAGTCATTTAATTAACCGTCGTTAAATAAACTTTCCTAAGAGAATAAAAAGTCATCAGCAACCAAATCATCGGCTTCTGTATTCAGCAGAATCGCTAAATCGCTACCTAAACCATTAATAATTGCATCATCTCCATCGGGAGTAATGGATAAATCAGCAAACGTCAGACCTAACCCACCGATACCAATCACATCAATACCCGCCTCAAAATCAGCCACAATAGTGGGACTGCCGGGGACAAAGGCTGTGGTGACGAGGAACTGATCTGCGCCTTGATCTCCACTCATGAGGATACCATCACCGACTGCAATCAGGTTATCATCCCCAACGCCACCAAATAAGCGATCGCCATTACCCCCAATCAGAATATCATTTCCTGGCCCGCCATAACTGCGATTTTGACCCGAACTGGCTGAAGTATCCACCAAGTCATCGCCGTTGCCTGCAAAAACCAGGACATCTTCGTCAAAGATATTTAATTCATCATTATCTGGAGTCCCGTAAATCACTCCAGTCGGAGGCGGGTTAGAAGCATCTACCTCTTGGTTACCGAAATCAATTCCCTCAACCTCTTCCCCGGCATCGAGTTGTATGGTATAAGTTCCAGGAATTACCGATCCACCAGAGAAGGAGAAATTATCCACCAGTAACCCGCTACTGACTCCTGTATCCCCAACATCAACTATCCCAACACCGATAGTATAAGTCCCGCTGTTCTCAAAGGTATATTCAAAGCTACTGTATCCTGTTTCTTGAGAGAATACACCAGTCTCTGAAAGATCGAGAAGACTGAAGGTATCAGCAATAACTTGGCTATCTTCCGACTCAATAGAAATAAAGGCAAAATCGCTAAAGGTTGAACCGCTACCTTCGTTAGTGAGATAATTCCAATCAAAACTGAGTTGATCCCCCGCAGATACCGTAACAGTTTGTGCGATCGCGCTACCTTCCGTTGCGTCCCCACTGCCTAAACCATCTAAAGTTCCTGGATCAAGATTTAAGAACGTTTCTAACTCAGCATCCGTCACTGCATCAAAATCATTGCTAATTAAAGCTTGATTAGTTCCTTCCGTCGGATCGCTACCAAAATCACTGGTTTCAATTGACGTTAACCCGACAGTTTCCCAGCCGCTAAATTCGTCTTCAAACCCACTATTTTCAATCTCGGGGACTTCGTCAGGATCATCGACGCTGGGGAAAGTTTGTTCCCAACCCGGTTGTAACTCTTCGGCAACAATATAAGTCGCTGGATCTAACGCTGTAAAAGAATAACTCCCTTCACTATCGGTGGTTGTGGAAACTTCATTGTCATCTAATTCCCCGTTTTGGTTGTCATCAATATAAATCGTCCAGTCTTCCAAACCCGGTTCATTATCATCTTGAACTCCATCTCCATCAAGATCATTCCATTTTGTCCCAGAAATTGATCCGGTTTCAACACCTCCAGAAATTAATTCAATATTGAGATCGTAATCTCCGCTACTAAACCCAACACCACTACCTTCAACAAATGGATCGTAGCTAAAGTTGGAAAAACTACTGACTCCAACATAGTAAGTGCCGTCACTGGAGGCTGTAAACTCAAAGTAAGAATCTAGTGAAGGAAGTTCATCGGGTGCGGGGTCATCATCACTAACAGCTAACTCAAACCCACCCTCATCAAA
The DNA here is from genome assembly GCA_964434975.1 of uncultured Lyngbya sp. GTDB lineage: Bacteria > Cyanobacteriota > Cyanobacteriia > Cyanobacteriales > Microcoleaceae > JAAURB01. The sequence continues at coordinate 25,122 of CAYSWY010000006.1, read as the reverse complement.
TAATCGTAAAACAGGATCGAGAAATGAACCGAATTCTGCCGCATCAATATCAACTAAAATTTGATCGCCACTATTAAGTTCAACTTCGTAAACATCAACATCATCATCAATAAACACATTCGGGTTATCGCCGATGAGATTAAAAGTGAAGAAATTATCTGAACTTCCTGCGCTTAATTCAGTGTCAATTGCGTCGAAAATTGTATCGTTAGGTTCATCATCACCAGGGGGAGGAGTAATATCATCCGGACTCACATTAATCTCAAGATCATAATCTCCGCTACTTCCCCCAAAACCACTACCTTCAACGAATGGATCATAGAAGAAGTTATCAAAACTACTGACCCCAACATAGTAAGTTCCGCTATTAGAGACGGTAAACTGAAAGTAAGAATCTACCGTACCAAATTCATCGGGTGCTGGATCGTCGTCACTGCCTGTTAATTCAAACCCACTATCATCAAATAAACGTAGGACTGAGTCAAGAGGTGAACCAAATTCTGCCGCATCAATATCAGCCGTGATCGTATCATTGGCTTCTAATTGGACTTGATATAAATCAACATCATCATCAATAAACACATTCGGGTTATCGCCGATGAAATTGAAGCTAAAGAAGCTTTCTGTTACTCCTCCGGTTATTGCAGTATCAATGGCCTCGAAAATCGTATCGTTAGGTTCATCACCTATTGGGGGGGGTGGCGGCGGAGTAATATCATCCGGATTAATATTAAACTCAATATCATAATCACCCTCACTGCCACCGATACCGCTACCTTCAGAGAATGGATCGTAGTCGAAGTTGGAAAAACTACTCACCCCAACATAGTAAGTTCCGCCACTGAAAGCGTTAAACTCAAGGTAAGAATCTAGGCTGCCAAATTCACCCGGTGCGGGGTCATCATCACTAACAGCCAACTCAAACCCACCATCATCAAATAACCGCAATACTGGGTCAAGAAATGAACCGAATTCGGCTGCATCAATATCAACCGTCAGGAGATCCGATGCTTCGAGTTGCAGTTGATATAAGTCAACATCATCAACCTCAAATACATTGGGGTTATCTCCGATGACGTTACTCAGCAGTAAGCTTTCAGTATTTCCCCCAGTAATTTCAGTCTCAATTGCCTCGAAAATGGTATCGTTGGGTTCAGTATTGAGAATATTTTCTGGAGTAATAGTATTGAAAGAATTACTAGAATCTGAATCTAGGGTTTGTGTAATTGCTTCTTTTGAGTCTGTGGTAGAGGGTTTCTCTAAGTTTGGCTGCACCGGAACTTGACCCCGTTCTTCTTGAATGGTGTCTTTAGACGCTGAATTCAACATAATATTGGCCTCAATTTAATGTTTCCCTGAATCGAAATTGATTAATTTCGAGGTTATTGTTGAACAAATGTTTTGCCTAGTGTTGCATTTATTTAGTACTGCAGGCGTGAGATTTTGGCATCAAAAAATAATGCATTTCTTCACCTTAGCCCAGCAGTACTTCAGCCTTGCTCTGATTGGGTTCTACAATGCTATACAGTCTAAAAAAAGTGATGAAAATTCTATTTCATTCAACCCGTAGTTTCATGAAAAAAATACACCCTTATACTTTTTTCACAGTTGTGACAAATTTTTGAAACCGGATAGAACTTAAAAATTTAAAAAGCTCTATGACTGTTTTATTATGTCTTACATTTGTTATATTGGTTGATTTTTTTACAAAAGTTTATATATTGAATCTCAAATTAAGGGGTTGCATAATATAGTATAAAAATTCAAGAAATATTTCAGTTTATAAAGAATTCGTTTAAGCTTTTTTTAGATAAACTGGACATGATTAGTACTGATCGTTGCCCAGTTTGGCTCAAGGGTGCTGGACAGATTCAAGCATTGACCCATTTCTATAAGTGAGCCGAGACTATTTGTTAAATCAGGATGCCGTTCGTGAATTTGATCGGATTGTTCTATTCTAACGAACAAGTTTGAAAGATTGACTAAAATTGATGGTATTGCCTGTAGTTTGTCGTCAATAAAGAACTTATTATTATGGTCAAAACTTTCAATCCAACGGATTTAACCCTCGCTACAATTGCAGCGGCTTTACCGATTGATCCGCAACCCTATGCTGTTGGCGATCGCCCCACAGGTTTAATTATTGTCGATGTGATCAATGGCTTTTGTACCGTCGGTTGTGGTGCTTTAGCGCCGACAGAATATAATCCACAAATTGAGCGGATGATATCAGAAAGTCATCGCCTAGCCAACGCTTTTATTGCTAAACAAATGCCTGTGTTAGTGTTTCTGGATACCCATGAACCCGGCAAAGGTGAACCACCCTATCCACCCCATTGTGAGCGAGGTTCAGGAGAAGAACAGTTAGTGCCTCAACTCGAATGGCTAGAAACTCATCCTCAAGTGACTTTCATACAAAAAGACTGCATTAATGGATTTATTGGTTCAATTAATATTAAAACAGGCAACAACGCTTTAATTGAATGGATTAATCAAAATCAACGGCGTTGCATTAATGGTTGTTGGCATTTGTACTGATATTTGTGTGATGGATTTTGTGTTAACGGATGTTGAAGTAAGAAGAACGGGCCTATCGTTGGAACCCCATTAATAAATTAAGGGGATTTGATCTCGAAAGAGTTTATATTTATCCATTAATAAATTAAGGGGCTTGTATCCCCTTGGGTCGTAAGAAAGAAGGATTAATTTACATACAAATATTAGACTTCTTCCCTCTTCCCTCTTCCCTCTTCCTTCGCGGTGACATGACACCAACGTTAAAAGAGATTGTGGTTGATACCGAAGGTTGTTCTACTTTTAATTTGACCGCAGAAATGGTCACTCATTTAGGACTGCCCAAAACAGCCATTCATCCCCAAAATATTGCCCATCATATGGGTTTGTATACCATGGCACAACGGGGGGCATTTCTAGCCTCTGCCGTCACCGTCTGAAGACGCAAAGTTAAACCAAGGTTAATGAGGGTGGATTGAAGTCTGTATAATATTAACCACTAGAGCATCACCCAGCCGTGAAAGACTTAACTTTAAAATCTCCTGTTCGTCCCCAGTTCGATATTATTGTTGTGGGTAGTGGCGCGGCAGGACTCTACGCCGCCCTGTGCTTATCGACAGATTTACAAGTTGGCTTAATTACCAAAGATACCCTCAAAACCGGGTCTAGTAACTGGGCGCAAGGCGGTATAGCAGCGGCAATTAACCCAACAGATACTCCTGTATTGCACCTGGAAGATACTCTCAAAGCCGGTGCCGGACTCTGCGACCCTGAAGCGGTACAATATTTAGTTGAAAACGCCCCAGAGGCGATCGCTTCCTTAGTCGAGTTAGGGGTTGCTTTTGATCGCCACGGTGAAGCATTAGCCACAACGCTAGAAGCGGCTCATTCTCGGGCTAGGGTGCTGCATTCAGCCGATACAACAGGTCGGGCGATTATTGAGACGTTGGCACAACAAGTCTTACAGCGGCCGAATATTACCGTACTGTCCCAAGCCTTTGCCCTCAATTTATGGCTAAATGAATCGACAGGACAGTGTCAAGGTATTAGTGTACTGTATCAACAACAGATTACCTGGATTCGCGCCGCAGCGGTAATTTTAGCCACAGGAGGCGGGGGACAAGTCTTTTCCCAAACCACAAACCCCACGGTTAGCACAGGGGATGGGGTAGCATTAGCTGGGCGTGGGGGTGCTTTACTGCGAGATTTAGAATTTTTCCAATTTCATCCCACGGCTTTAACAGTCCCCGGTGCGCCTCGTTTTCTGATTAGTGAAGCGGTGCGCGGAGAAGGGGCGCATTTAGTTGATGATAATGGGGAACGTTTTGCGTTTAATTATCATCCTCAAGGAGAGTTAGCCCCCAGAGATATTGTCAGTCGGGCTATTTTTAATCATTTACAAACCACTCAACCTCAACCTTATTGTGTTTATTTAGATTTGCAACCGATAGACACAGAAAGAATTCGCTATCGTTTTCCGAATATCATCAAAGTCTGTCAACAATGGGGAATTGATGTGTTTAGCCAACCCATTCCGGTATCTCCGGCGGCCCATTATTGGATGGGGGGAATTGTGACAAATTTAGACAGTTGTACGTCTATTCCTGGACTGTATGCTATTGGTGAAACGGCGAGTACAGGGGTGCATGGTGCGAATCGGTTAGCGAGTAACTCTTTATTAGAATGTATTGTATTTGCGACTCAATTGTCAAAGTTGGATATTCGTTGTGAAGATAAAGAGAGTGAAACACAACTGTCACAACTAAAGGCTGAATTTTTAGATATTACTCAAGAAATAGAAAAAGTTAATACAATTCGAGAGAGTTTACCTCAATTGATGTGGCAAAGTACGGGAATTTGTCGCTCACAAGCGGGGTTATCTGAGGCGTTGACAACAGTGAAGGTTTGGCGCGAGGAATTGGCAGCGTTAAATAGTACTCAGTATTTATTGAATTTGCAGCCACAGCAAACTGTACAATTAGAATCAGTTAAAATTCAAGGGCAAATTCGGACAATAGCCGAAACGTTAAATTTACTTTCAATTGCTGATTTAATTCTTCAAAGTGCAGTATTTCGGACTGAAAGTCGGGGGGGACATTATCGCAGTGATTATCCCCAAACTTCAGCCAGTTGGGAGATGCATACGCTCATTCAAAAAACAGAAAATGCATTTGATGCCAATACTCGGATTTGGCAATCTTCTCAGAGGGGTTTAGATTTAGAACAATCCAAAATAGCAGGATAATATAGCGCTACGCGCGGCAATAGGCAATAGGCAATAGGCACTCTTTTGGAAAGAATAGAGACAATTTGTACACATAGGAAATTGCTTTTTTAATGCCTGCAAAAGATCTAATTTGTTGTTAAATTAACGTTGTACTTTTTCTCCTTTTGTTCTGAGATATTCTCCTACAAATGCAACAATTCCTGATAGTAGAATTAGAATAACACTGAGGGCATTAATATCGGGTTTTACGCCTGTCCGAATGCGGCTAAATATTTCCATGGGTAATGTGGTTGCGCCACTTCCGGCGGTGAAACTTGATATTAAAAAGTCATCCATACTGAGGACAAAGGCGAGTAAACAACCCGATACAATTCCTGGCATTAATTCTGGTAAAAGCACTTGAATAAAGGCTTGGACGGGGGTTGCACCGAGATCTAATGCGGCTTCTTCTAAGTTAGGGTCGAGATCGGCCAAACGAGTTGAAACCACTAACGCTACATAGGATAAACAAAAGACGACGTGAGCCGCAACTATTGTCCATAAACTCAGGGGAATGGCAACAGCAGCAAGGAAAACTAAGGTAGAAACTGCGATCGCAATATCGGGGACAATTAAGGGTAAATAAGCAATTCCTTGATATAAACTTTTTCCAGGAAAGCGAAATCTGGCTAAACCCACCGCCATTAACGTACCAATCACAGCGGAGATTAACACGGCTGTTAACCCGACAATTAAGCTATTTTTTAAGGCGGTTAAAATTCGGGTATCTTCAAATAATTTTTGATACCATTCCAAAGTAAAGCCTTGCCATCCGGCACTATAACGGGATTGATTAAAACTATAAAAGGTTAATACAAAAATCGGCAGGTACATATAAAAAAACATTACACCGACAAAAATTACCTGCCAAGATAACTTAAATTGTTTCTTTTTTTGTCTCATTTCTATTGGGATTTCTTCAGAATTTGTCATTTTTTATTGGTTATTGGTTATTCGTCATTTGTTATTAGAAGGAATAGGCAAGTCGGCAATAGGCAATAGGGATGGTTGTTGGTTTTCCTGTAGAGACGTTACATGTAACGTCTCTACTCCTGACGGGCGATCAGGGGCGCATGCAATGCGCCCCTACGGTGACGGGCGTGACTTTCTACTTCGAGGGTCTACCATCGCCGTATCGCAATAGTAATGCGATCGCTAAACTGACTCCCATAATTAACACCATACTTAAAGCTGAACCAAAGCCCCAGTTTTGAGTTGCGCCTAAAAATTGGTTGTAAATTAATCGCGAAACCGTCATACTGGAGGCTCCGCCGAGGAGTTCTGGATCGACAAAATCCCCTAACGCACTAATAAAGACTAAAAGCGATCCGGCTGCAATACCGGGTAAGGTTTGGGGGACGGTGACTTTCCAGAAGGTTTCTGTAGGTTTTGCTCCCAGGTCGGCGGAGGCTTCTAATAGTTGTCGGTCTAGCTTTTCTAAAGAGGCATAAAGCACTGTGACAATATAAGGTAAATAACTATAAGCCATGCCAATTAAAACGGCTGGGGTGCGGTTGAGTAATTCTAAGGCGGGTAAACCTAATAGGCCTAGAAATGAGTTTAATACCCCAGTGGGTCGTAAGATGGTAATCCAGGCGTAGGAACGCAGCAAGGAAGAAGTCCATAACGGTAAGACAAACGCCAATAACAAGAGGTTACGCCATTTACGGGGGGCCAGAATGGCGATCCAATAGGCAACCGGAAAACCCAGTAATAAACAGAGAATAGTTGTTCCGGTGGCAAAAAATAGCGATCGCCCAATGACGTGTAAGTTAATGGCTTGAAATACTCGCAGATAGTTGGCGATACCATCTGGAATCACAATATCACCGGGTCGGATATCTGCAACTAAGCTGAGTTGAAAAATCACCAATGTTGGCAAAACCAACAATAATAATAGCCAGAGTCCGGCTGGCCCTAACAGGGTTAATGGCCCCACTAATTTTGATCCAATGCCGCCTCGTCCTGGTTTTAGGGGACTTTCTGGGGGTGTTGAAGGAGATGGTTCATTCAGTGAAACAGTCATATTGATTGGTTACTGGTTTTTGTTGTTTGTTATTGCTTTTGATATTACTCAAGTCGTTAAGCGCAACTGGCGATGCTTAAAAACGAATAACCAACGACTAATAACAAATGAGTGAATTACGCACTGGTGAGTTTTGTCCAATACAGATCATAAACTTCGCTGACTTCCCCAACCGGAGCCAGACCGACACATTTTTCAATCACAGACTGAGGGGGGAACAGGGTCGGATCGCCGCTGATGGTTTTGGGTAATTTATTAAATGCCAATTGAGAGGCTGTGGCAAAACTCAAGCGTTCAACAATCCGCGCAGCAATATCGGGTTGTAACATAAAGTTAATCCATTTATAGGCTGCGTCTGGGTTAGGGGCCGTTTTGGGAATGACGAGGGTATCTGTCCAGAGTGAAGAGCCACTATCGGGGGTAATATAATTTAAATCCTCATTTTCCGGCATGACTTCAGCCGCATCAGAGGAATAGCACATTGCGAGTAATAGATCTCCGACAATAATTTGAGGTCGCCAAGCATCGGTTGTGAAAGAAGCGATCGCGGGTTTTATCTCTGTTAATTTTTCGTAGGCTTGGCGAATCTCTTCTGGATTGGTGGAATTATAGGAGTATCCTAGCATTCGCAGCGCCGCCCCAATGACTTCTCGCACATCGTTAACGAGGGTAAAGCGCTTATTAATTTGGTCTTGATATTGCCACAGATAGTTCCAGTCTGTCGGTTGAGTGGATAACTTACGGCTATTGTAAATTAACCCAGTGGTTCCCCAACTGATGGGGACGCTATATTGATTATTGCGATCATAAACGGGATCTTGAAATGTGGGAAAGAGGTCTTCTATTCCCAAGACCAAAGAATGATCCAACTCCATTAATAAGCCGAGTTCAACCATTTTCTGAACCATATAGTCAGAAGGGTAAATCACGCTATAGGCACTTGCCCCCCCAGCCTGAATTCGAGCCAGCATGGCTTCATTTGAGTCAAACACATCTGCAACGACTTTAATCCCTGTTTCTTGGGTAAAGCGGTTGAGCAAATCTTGATCGGTGTATCCGGCCCAAGTGTAAATATACAGGGTATCAGATGCCACTTGAGCGGTCGGTGTTGTTTTGACTTCAGCTAATGTCCAGCCACAACTCGAAAGGGTTGAAGCGGCCATTGCTGTTAGAGACGTTTGTATAAACTGCCGTCGAGTTTGTCGGGCCCTGTTATACGGCGGTTTTGATAAATTCGTTGGCGGCACTATTTACTACCCATCCATATCTAACCTACACAAGTATTAATCCTATTTTCACACAACTTTTACAGACCGCACGGATCTGCTGAGATCAGTGGGTGAGGAGGTGACTCGGAGACTGGGTGAGGTGGATAACTCTTGACTCCAAGTCTCCTCCTCTCTTAACGGGCGCACGCAATGCGCCCCTACCTGACTCCAATTCATTCAAAAAATACATCACTTCGATCTCATCCGATATATGTACGAGTAGATGAGGCAAGTCAGTTTAACCCAGTTGTTTTTCTATCTTCGCTCAAAAAGTGCATAACTTGATTCATATCAGATATATGTACTGTCAGATGGGATGAGAAACATACAACATCAAATTGTTTTTCTATCTTCGACAAAAAGTGCATAACTTGATTCATATCAGATATATGTACTGTTAGATGGGGTTAGCAAAATACAACTCAAATTGCTTCCTCTTCACCCTAAAGTCTTCCATTAATAGGCACCTTTTAATCACGGAAGACTTCACCTATCTACTATTAACATCTACCATCGACGGAGTTTCACCATGACTACTATTACAACCACTCAAATTACTGATAACTTTTCTAATGATACTAACCCTCAGGTTTCAGGATTTGGCGAAGTCGTTTGGGAACATGAATATAGTTTGTTTGATCGTGATATCTACTACTATGAAAATGGAATAACTTCTTATATTGCGAGTAGTTTCGACGACGAAACGAATCCTCAAATTTCTTATTGGGGTGATGTCGCTTACGAATCTTATAATTCTACAACTTTTGATTCAAATATTGAATATTACGATTGGTTTAGCGGCACAACTGAAACGGTTATCGATAGCTTTAACTACGAAATAAATCCTCAAATTGATGGGAGTTATATTGTCTACGAAGAAGAATATAGCGTTTCCGATTACGATATTTACGCTTACGATACTTATACCGATACTGAGATTCCTATTGCTACCAGTATTGACTATGAATGGGGTCCAGATGTTGATGGGAATTATGTCACTTATCACTCTGAATATGCCTTTGGTGACAACGATATTTACTTGTACGATCTCTACAATGGTACAACTACAACTGTTGCAGCAAGTGGCAATGATGAAACTAATGCCCAGGTTTCAACTTATTCTGTTTATGATGAGTATTATGGCTATTCAAATCACGCTGCCGTTGTTTATGAATATGAGTACGCAGTGGGTGACAGTGACATTTATCTCTACTTAGATGAAACTGGCGAAACTCGTTACTTAGCCACCAGTATTTACGATGAAATTAACCCTGATATTGCGGGTGATTATGTGACTTGGCAAGCTTGGGATGGTAATGATTATGAAGTTTATCGCCATGATATTCTTACCAATACCACTGAACAATTAACCGATAACTTTGTTGACGATACAAATCCTCAAGTATCTGAGTTAGGTTATGTTGTTTGGGAACATCAATACAGTTTGTTTGATACTGATATTTATCTCCATGATGGTAATGATATCCAGTATTTAGCGACTAGTTTCGAGGACGAAATAAATCCTGATATTACTGGAAATTATGTGACTTGGCAAGCTTGGGATGGCAATGATTATGAAGTTTATAGTGCTACAGTAACTGAATCGTTTGTTTAGAATTTCTTGAAGACTATCACCTCACCTCACTACATTTTGTTAGGACTCACTTAAATAAAATCAGAGTAATAAATAGAGGCGTTCAAGCATGAGCGTCTCTTGCCATGGTTTTTATTATGATTGACGACTATCGATATACTTTATTTATATTTAAATATTATATTTTAAGGTTCAATTGAATATAAAGCCGCATCATACAGTTTCTGAGATTCTTGATTCAGTTTATCAATTTCTTCTTGCTCTGCTAAAGTTAACTCTCTGTTTTCATTCATGGCTTTAACTTGAATTTGACGAACTTGTTGATAGAGTTGATAACCTGCGCCAAAACGAACTTGATTAATCGATTTTAAATTAAGCTGAACTTCTGCAATATGTTGATTTGACAACTTAACATTTAATAAAATATCTCGATATCCTCCCGGTGTCGGTTGAATAAAGCGATCTTTAATCCGAACTAAATTAACTGTTTTTGGCATAGCTTGGAGTGCAAAATAGAGCTGTTCTAAAGAGTCATATTCTATAGAAAGACGAGCTAAATCAGTAATTTTAGAGGCATCACCCTGATAATCCATTTTTATTTTTTCCTCAGCGCGTCGCCGTCCTTTTAAACCCCCTGGTGGCAATACAACAGTTCCTTCTGTTGCGGCAGCCCATTTTTTAGCAATATTTTGTAATTCAATATCAGCGATAGCTGCCTGTTGATATAATACATCTAAATTATTATATTTTTGTTGAAGACTTTGGGGTAATACTCTTGCTTGCAGGTTTTGACTAATCTGAGTTTGTTTAACTGTTAATCCAGTATTTTCTGCACCATATTGATCAATTATATTGTTAGAAACAAGAGATTTTTTAAGTTCATAGCCACCCACCACTAAACCCATTCCCATCACCAGAGGAATGAAAAAACGGATAGATATTTTTCGTAAGTTTTTTGTCTTCATTTCATCTAGGCTATTAGTGTTTTTCTGACTTAAGTTCATCCTAAAGCCGTTATGTGAGAACAAACTGAGTTTTTGATAGAAACTGTCTGAATTTAGCGATTTTAAGCGAAGTGAAAACTCACCGATTTTATCAAATTTACGTTATAGTATTGATAACCTAAAAAGTCAGAAAACTGTTTGTCACGTTAATCCTTCGTTTTTTATGAACTTGAAAATAGCAGGACAATCATTATTTGCAAATTATACCTATCGAGAATTACAACTTCGTGTGTCTGAATATTTACTCTATTGCAATACAGAGAGTGAAGAACAACAATTGGCTGAAGATACGCTTTATAATGTGATGGTGAGCTTTCTGCAAGATATTGGAATGTCGCCAACAGCAGCCGAACAGTTTTGTGAAAATTCCGATAATTTAATCGAGTTTTCACTCAGAATTCGTTCTATATTAGAGCATTAGTCATCTACATAGCAATCTCATTTATGACGGAAGTAGGTAATACAATAATTAAGTATTTAAGACGCTTTGCAGATGTGTAAGTTTCTCACAAACAAAATATGAATTGCTATAAAAATTATAAGATAGACAGAAATATATTAAAACTTTAATTAAAAAATGGTTGATTTTATTAATGATAACGGTGCAGCATTTATTAATATTGGAGGAATTAATCCACCGTCTTTAACTGAGGCTACCAGTGGAATTAATGCTCGTCCAATTATTGCTAATGAGCCAATTGCAGGGGAAGGTAATTTTTTTGATATAGATATAATAACAACTCCTTTAACTGCACCGGGTGGTGGGGTGAGTTTAGTTCCAATTCTACCCATTACAAATAATCCTAACGCTATCGGAATTTCAGACTTTGAGCCATTTGAGCGAGATTTAAGTAGTGGAGAACTAACCTCAATTGGAGAAGTTGATTATCGTACGTTTCCGCTATTTCAATATGGTGCTAATCCCTCAGAAAATAATTTTAATTCTGTTGAAATCCTTCCTTCAGTTAATACTCAATTGACTTTGGAAGATATCAATAATGAGTTATTAGAGGGTGATTTAGGAGATAATCAACTGAATGGCTTTCTGGGGAATGATACAATCTTTGGTAGCTTTGGTAATGATAGTTTATTTGGGGGTCAAGGTGATGATATTTTGAATGGAAATGAAGGTTCGGATATTTTAAGTGGTGATTATGGACAAGATACTTTAACGGGGGGTTTAGATAGAGATACATTTATTTTTTCTAAAATTCAAGCCACTTTTGATATCAATCAAGTAGATATTATTACTGATTTTATTGTGGGAGAAGATCAAATTAAACTCGTTGATGATATTAATATTTATCAGATAAATTTAGTGAATACTGTACTTTTTGATACGGTAGGCACATTCATTATAGATCATTCATCTAATCTAATTCTGGGATTTGTCAGTAACGTGCCGGCTGAGGCACTGTGGACGAGTATTGATTTACCTTAATTATCTTTTGAATCATTGATAGAATTCAAAACAAAATTGCTGAAAGATTGAGAATTTACGTCACAAATCTTAACATTACTAAGTTCTAATTTGCTTTTGAGCCGAATACCTGTATAATATTTCTTAAAAAAGATACTGTTTAAATAAAAAGGTGTTTCTGTCTATACAGAGCAGGATTGTATTGAGTTTTTCACAATATTTTGCTGCGCTCAGCTTGATGTATTTATCAAACTTGAGATAAATACTGATAAATTTGTACAATGGCTCGAATATGACTTGAGATAACCGGATAGACAGAGGTATTCTTTTCTCATAAAATATAATACCAATAAAGCTATATTCATCAAGATCGTTTTTATGTTAGAAGCTTGTATCTTTGCAACGATATTATGTGGTTTTTTTGGAATAATTTTCAAGAAAAACTTGGTAATGAAAATTGTTTCGATGGATATCATGAGTACAGGAGTCATTGCTTACTATGTTCTAGTGTCATCACGAGAAGGTGTATTCACACCTATTGCCTCTACAACTTCTACAGTCGGTAGCGTTTCTTATGCAGATCCGGTGCCTCAAGCCGTGATTTTAACCGCAATCGTCATTGGCTTTTCCATTCAAGCATTAATGTTAGTTGGAGTGATGAAGTTAGCCAAAGATAATCCCACTTTAGAAACCAAGACAATTGAAGAGAATAATACACCATGACTGAGATGACAATTGTCTGGATGGCACTCCCGTTTTTTATGGGATTTGTCATTTATTTAATTCCCCAACTTTCGCGTTTTTTTGTGTTAGGAATTGCCCTAACTTCAGCCGCCTATGCCGCACAAGTTCTCTCAAGCAATACCTCTTTTAACCTGCAATTAATCGATAATTTTGGCGTGAGTCTGATGATCGACGGGCTCAGTGGATTTTTCATCCTCACCAACGCTTTAGTCACAGCAGCAGTGGTGGTGTATTGCTGGGGAAGTGATAAAACAGCATTCTTTTATATGCAGATGATTATTCTGCATGGTAGTGTCAATGCCACGTTTATTTGTTCTGATTTTATCAGTCTGTATGTGGCATTAGAAGTCATCAGTATTGCGGCATTTTTACTGATTGCTTATCCCCGCAGTGACCGTTCAATTTGGGTGGGATTACGCTATCTATTTGTCAGCAATACCGCCATGTTATTTTACCTGGTGGGGGCCGTATTGGTGTATCAAGCCCATCATTCGTTTAACTTTGCGGGGTTGCGAGGGTCTCCCACCGAAGCCGTGGCGTTAATTTTAATGGCATTGTTGGTGAAAGGGGGGGTGTTTGTCTCGGGTTTATGGTTACCCCTAACTCACTCAGAGTCAGACTCTCCGGTATCGGCAATGTTTTCGGGTGTGGTGGTGAAAGCCGGGGTATTTCCCCTTGTACGCTGTGCTTTGCTGCTAGAAGAGATCAACCCTGTCGTCCGCATCTTTGGGGTGGCGACTGCCTTTCTAGGGGTGTGTGGTGCGATCGCAGAAACAGATACAAAGCGCACATTAGCATTTAGTACCGTTTCTCAACTGGGTTTTGTCTTAGCAGCCCCCATGGTGGCGGGTTTTTATGCTTTAACCCATGGCTTAGTCAAAGCGGCTTTATTTCTATTGGCGGGGAATTTACCCAGTCGCAGCTTCAAACAACTGCAGTCTCAACCTATCAGTAATTCCATGTGGATAGCGCTGGTGATTGCGAGTTTTTCCATCTCAGGTTTTCCTTTGTTATCGGGTTTTGGCGCTAAAGTTTTAACCAGTAAAAATTACTTGCCCTGGCAGGTCATCGCCATGAATGTTATAGCAGTGGGAACAGCCATTTGCTATGCTAAATTCATCTTTTTACCCTATAAAAAAAGCCGAGAAAAAGGGAAAGTTAGATCGGGTTTGTGGGGCGCGCTTGTAATCTTACTGGGTGGATTAATTGCGGCTAACGGATTTTATTACCAAGCCTATACCGTTGAGAACTTGCTCAAGCCTTTAGGTCTAATTGTGATCGGTTGGCTAATTTACTTTTTCATTGTTAAAAAGTTTGTGATTAAATTGCCCCGTGTCGCCGAACAATTTAATCATTTAATTGGGATGATGTCAGTGATGTTAATTATTGTTTTCTGGATGGTGCAAGTACAAAATTAACCAGACTCTACATCCGATTTTTGATAAACTGGCTCGCTTGATACTAAATCTCTTGCCTTAAATACTGCAGATCACGTAATCTTAAATATAACGTATTAATTAATTCAACTGGGGGACGTGAGTAAACTATCATCAAAACAATACAAATTCAGCCAAGTGACAGCGTTGGATTCTCAGAGATTCCACGAAGACTGGGGATAATACACCATGACTGAGATGACAATTGTCTGGATGGCACTTCCCTTTTTTATGGGATTTGTCATTTATTTAATTCCCCAACTTTCGCGGTTTTTTGCTCTTGGAATTGCTCTGATTTCAACCGCCTATGCCGGGCAAATCTTATCATCGAATTTATCTTTTAACCTGCAATTAATTGATAATTTTGGCGTGAGTCTGATGATCGACGGGCTCAGCGGATTTTTCATCCTCACCAACGCTTTAGTCACAGCAGCAGTGGTGGTGTATTGCTGGGGAAGTGATAAAACAGCATTCTTTTATATGCAGATGATTATTCTGCATGGTAGTGTCAATGCCACGTTTATTTGTTCTGATTTTATCAGTCTGTATGTGGCATTAGAAGTCATCAGTATTGCGGCATTTTTACTGATTGCTTATCCCCGCAGTGACCGTTCAATTTGGGTGGGATTACGCTATCTATTTGTCAGCAATACCGCCATGTTATTTTACCTGGTGGGGGCCGTATTGGTGTATCAAGCCCATCATTCGTTTAACTTTGCGGGGTTGCGAGGGTCTCCCACCGAAGCCGTGGCGTTAATTTTAATGGCATTGTTGGTGAAAGGGGGGGTGTTTGTCTCGGGTTTATGGTTACCCCTAACTCACTCAGAGTCAGACTCTCCGGTATCGGCAATGTTTTCGGGTGTGGTGGTGAAAGCCGGGGTATTTCCCCTTGTACGCTGTGCTTTGCTGCTAGAAGAGCTCGATCCCATTATCCGACTGTTTGGTGTCTGTACGGCTCTATTTGGGGTGGCTTGTGCTGTGTTTGAAAAAGATACAAAGCGGATGCTTGCCTTTCATACAATTTCTCAGTTAGGATTTGTATTAGCAGCCCCCCTGGTGGCGGGTTTTTATGCTTTAACCCATGGCTTAGTTAAAGCGGCTTTGTTTCTATTGGCGGGGAATTTACCCAGTCGCAACTTCAAACAACTTCAGTCTCAACCGATTAATAATTCGATATGGATAGCGCTGGTGATTGCGAGTTTTTCGATCTCAGGTTTTCCTTTGTTATCGGGTTTTGGCGCTAAAGTTTTAACCAGTAAAAATTACTTACCTTGGCAGATCATTGCCATGAATATTGTGGCGTTGGGAACAGCAATTTCTTTTGCAAAATTTATCTTTCTTCCCTATGAACGCAATAAAAAAAAAGGAAATATTCGCTCTGGTTTATGGGCAGCCATGGTGATTTTACTGGGGGGGTTAGTGGTGGCTAATGGCTTTTATTTTCAAGCTTATACGGTTAAGAATTTGATTAAGCCTTTGGTTACAATTGTGATCGGTTGGCTGTGCTATCTGTTTATTATCAAAAAGTTAAATATAAAATTTCCCCGTGTGGTAGAGGAATTTGATCATATCATTGGGGTAATGAGTATCATGGCAGTTGTTCTTTTTTGGATTGTATGGACGCAATTACGTTTTTCAATATCGCCTTAAGGCTGGCAATTTGGTTTTTACTCACGGCGGATTTTAGTCTTGCTAATATTATTATTGGTGTGGGTATTGCTTTTCTATTGCCTCGTGGCCGCGCTTCTTTGGGAGCATTAAAAGATTGGTTGCAGATTATATGGGAAATTATTGTAGCGATTCCTCAAGCTTATATCGAGGCGGTAGAAATGATTTTTCGTCCCCATAATACTGAGGATATTATCTGTGAACAAGTTAAACCGAATAGAACATTAGGATTAATCTTTTTAGATATCTTTCTGATTACTTTCACTCCCAAAACAATTGTTTTAAAATACCATGAACGGGGGTGGTATGAAGTGCATCGAGTGATTCGCAGACGTAATCGTAGGAGACGGTAAAATGATATTTCCCATCAATAACTTTTCAGCAATTCTCATGAATGTCATGTTAATTGCAATGATTGTAGCGTTGTTAATTCCGATCTATGAAGCTTGTCAAGATGATGATATTTGGCAAACAATGCTTGCTTTTGCCAGTATTGCCACGAAAACTTCAATTATCATGCTGTTTATCTCTGTGTTGCGAGATGATTGGTCAATTGGGGTCGTTGCGATTATTATTTTAAGTGTTGGCAACGCTGGATTAATGTTACTGGCGCATTTAATTAAACAATTAAGCGAATTATGATTAATTTTTTAAGTTACAGTTGTATTGTGATTGGAGTGATCTTCTGGTTTTGGGGAACCTGGCCAATAATAGGAAATCGATCTGTGTTGTTTAAGCTGCATAGTCTTTCAATTGCAGATACTTTAGGTTCGATGAGTATTGTCATGGGTTTACTGTTAAGAATACCCAGTGAATGGTCATTGTTGCTTCTCGGAATTATTACCTTGGCAATTTGGAATACTGTATTAGGATATGTTTTAGCCTATTGTTCGAGTAGTGAATCCAGTCTTGAAATACCACCAGAATAATCATTAACATCCCGGCTGTTTACCTCTCAATTTTAGGAAATAATTTAGCATATGATTGATAGTTATGTTTATGTGATTATTGCTTTACTGCCGTTAACGGCGATTATGGTGGTGATTCAAGTTAATCCCTATCAAGCCTTAATCATTCGGGGAATATTAGGCGCGGTTGCAGCACTGGTTTATGCTGTTTTAGGGGCAGCGGATGTGGCGCTAACGGAAGCATTAGTGGGAACCATGTTAGCCATTACTTTGTATGTGGTGGCTGTGCGTTCTTCTTTTGTAATGCGTTTAGGAATACTAAAAGATGAGGTTGTAGAAACAGATAACTATTTCAAAGATTTAACGAAGACGCTTAAACAAATCATCAAGCAATATTATTTACGTTTAGAGTTGGTAGAATATCCTGATTCAGAAGCCTTGGAAAAAGCGTTACAGGATCAAGAAATTCATGCCACTTGTACCAAAACACCCCAACTCGAACCCAATAGTAAAGGGATTTATCATACAACCGTTCGAGTTCATCGTTTATTTGAAATTATTGAAACTGAGTTAACTTCACCCGAAACAACTCTAAGCTATATTCAAGTCTCAAATTCGGAGGAAAAACATTAATGAAATGGGTTTATGTCATCGCTGGCATCGTTTTATTTATTAAAATGATTGTTTTACCCAATCCTATTGGCGAATGGGATGAATTTTCCATTGTGGGATCAATTGTTGCCGATAGTGGAGTTCCTAATGCGGTTTCAGGGATTATTTTTAGAAATCGATTATATGACACTATTTTTGAAGTGGTTGTATTTACCATTGCGATTTTAGGGGTTCGTTATCTCCTGTCCGATGAAAAACCCACCCAAATGGTTCATCAATTTAGCGATCGCCCTTCGATTGTTTTAGCCCGTTTAGGCGCTACAATTGCAGCATTGGTGAGTATTGAACTGGCAATTCGGGGTCATCTCAGTCCCGGCGGTGGGTTTGCGGCTGGTGTGGCTGGCGGTACAGCCATTGGCCTAATTGCAATTACTTCATCCTCGGAGTGGATGGAAGCCGTCTATAAAAGATGGAATGCCGCCAGATGGGAAAAAGTCTCTGTTTTGATTTTCATTGCCTTAGCTGCCATGACTATAATGGGGGGGGAATTACCCCAAGGACAACTGGGGACATTATTCAGTGGCGGAATGATCCCAATTTTAAATATATTAGTGGCAATTAAAGTGGCATTAGGTTCATGGGCAGCAATTTTACTGTTTATTCGCTATCGCGGATTATTATAGCGCTTGGGTGAGGTGTTGGGTGTTGGGTGTGTTAGGTGTTGGGTTTTAAGGGTTAGGTTTTAGGTTTTAGGGGAATAGCAGGAAAGAATGGAGACAATTTGTACTAGAAATGATTATTTGTTTCATGGCTGTAAGAGGTCTAGTAATAGCGCGGTAGTTTGGCATTGATGACTCATACTCAACCCTTTGATTTACAACCCACAGCGGATGGTTCTTATACCTTCTTTTCGACTGAATTTAATCAAGCCTTTCATAGTCATTTTGGTGCGAAACAAGAAGCTGAATGTAAATTTGTTGAACCCCTACAAATCAGACAAAAAGCTGAAAAATCCTCTATTTATTTACTCGATATTTGTTATGGTTTAGGCTACAATAGCGCCGCTGCCTTCACCGCCATCTGGCAAACAAACCCTGACTGTTATATTTATTGGATAGGTTTAGAATTAGATGAAATTGTGCCGCAAACCGCGATCGCCTACAATCTATTAAAGAGTTATCCAGGTCCAATTCCTGAATATTTAACCACCATTACAAAAACCCATCAACTGCAAACCGATAAAATTCAGGCGAAATTACTGATTGGAGATGCCAGACAAACCTTGCAACAGGTTTATGATTCCGGGTTCAAAGCCGATGCTATTTTTCTTGATCCCTTTTCTCCCCCAGCCTGTCCACAGCTTTGGTCTGTTGAGTTTCTCACCCTGCTCTCCCAATGTTTGACCCCAAATGGTCATTTAGCCACTTATGTCTGTTCTGCCTCCGCCAGAGCCGCGTTAATCGCCGCTAATTTAAAGATTGGTTCAACCCCTCCTGTCGGACGACGGACACCGGGTACTCTGGCTAGTTTATCAACGGTGGGTTTAACGCCGTTGTCTCAAAAAGAAATTGAACATCTACAAACTCGCGCTGCTATACCTTATCGCGATCGCAATTTATCAGATGCTAAAGAAACAATTGTGCAACGTCGCCAACAAGAACAACTTCAGTCTAGCTTAGAACCCACCACGCAATGGAAAAAACGTTGGCAGAGGAATGGTTAAACTGTTAGACTGCCGAACCAAAATTATAGGTGAGAACTTCAACCGTGGTTCCTTGCTGGGGTATACCTGCTGAAGTTAAGGTTAAAGTATCTCCTGGAACTTGACGGATAGTGTTGCCTTCCATCACCTGTAAAAAGGGTTCAACTGAAATCAAATCACAAGTGGCCTCATCTGCCGCCTGAGTTTTGTAGTGAGTGGGGATGACAATTTTAGGCTTTAAAAAGTTAATCGTTTGTTTTGCCTCTTCTGGGGTATAAGACTTTTTATCACCCCCCACCGGAATTAACATCACATCCGGACGACCGATGAGATATCGTTCTTCATCCTGAATCGGCCCTGCCAGTCCACCGAGGTGTACAATTTTAATGCCGGCTTGTTCCCACACCCAAGCGATATTCGTCCCCAAGCGTTGTCCTTTTTGCCGATCTTTATCTGTCCGAATGCCTTGAATTTGGGTCTGGTCTAGCTGATAAACCCCTGACTCATGGAGTAAGAGAGGATTTCCAGCAAATCCATCAATTGATCCTTCATCCAATAGACGACTGCTAATCAGGACTAACTGGGTATCAATTTTGGGGTCACGATAACCGACGGTACAGCCGGTTTGCTTAAAGGGTTTAAAAGGATTCACTAAGACCTGTAAGCCGCCACCGGTAAAATAAAAGCAGGTGTGACCCAGCCACTGAATGGTTAGCTGATTAGAGGTTTGTGCGGTTGAACGATTTGCGGGGAAAACAAAGCTAGACGCGATCGCACTTAAAGCGCTAAGTTGGGCAAACTGGATAAACTGTCGTCGTTTCATAATTTATCGATTAAGATGCTCAATTACTGTTGTGGCAACGACTAGTCCACTAGAAGTCAGAAGTCATTCGTTAGAAGTCATTCGTTAGAAGTCATACTACAGGGAACGCTTAACGGGGAAAAGGAGGTTATAAAGCTTACGATACAAGGGTTTTATCATTTACTATTCCATAAACCCGTCAACACTATTGGGTTCACTGCCATAACGTTCCAGTATATTATCCTACAGGCTTTTTGGACAAAGTAGTTAAAAAATTTCGCAGTAGTTGTTTACCGCTGTGGGTGAGAATGCTTTCGGGGTGGAATTGTACCCCTTGAATATGGGGATAGTCTCGATGTCGAACCCCCATAATCGTGCCATCATCGACCCATGCCGTTACTTCTAGTACATCTGGGCAACTGGGACGGTCAATCACTAAACTATGATAGCGAGTGGCGGTAAAAGGATTATCTATATTTTCAAACACACCTACGCCTGTATGATGCACTTGTGATGTTTTACCATGCATTAATTCTGGGGCAGAAACCACTTTCGCGTTAAACACTTGCCCAATACTTTGATGGCCTAAACAGACACCTAAAATCGGAAACGTTGGCCCGAGTTGTTCAATTAAATTGAGAGAAATCCCGGCATCTTCTGGACGACCCGGTCCTGGAGAAATGACAATGCCGTCGGGTTGCAGTTGACGAATTTCTTCTATCGAAATTTGATCGTTACGATAAACTTTAACCTCAGCCGCCACGGGTAATTGCGTCCCTAATTCCCCTAAATATTGAACAATATTGTAGGTGAAACTATCATAATTATCGATTACGATAATCATCTTTTTCCGACTCCTTTTAGACCCATTGAATGATTTGAGTGAACAAAGGCGGTAAGATTAATACCCCTGCCACTAATACAGCCGCTAAGGCAAAGATCATCACCGCCCCGGCTGCACAATCTTTAGCGATTTTAGCCAGTTCATGAAAGGATTGTCCGACACTTAAATCCACCATCGATTCAATAGCCGTATTTAACAATTCCATTGCCATCACGGCCCCAATTGTCAGTCCAATAATTGCAATTTTGACTGGACTTAACTGTAGAATTAAACTAAGGCTGACGGCTAAAAGACCAATGATCGTATGAATCCGAAAATTACGCTGTGTTTTAAATGCATAGGTAATACCCGTCCAAGCATACTGGAAACTCACGACTAAATTAGTTGCGACTTGCCAGGATTGAGATCGATCTTCACCCACGGCGGTATGTGAGTCTGAGGAAACAGATTGTTGAGTTTCCTGAGATTGAGAGAATAACTGAGTCGATACCGGGGAAATTGTGGTTTTGTCTAGATCCATTATTGAGAAGGTTTTAAGTCAGCACAGTTTGGACGAGAACACTTTGATCAATTCTGGTTGAAATTTAACACAATCATTACTCAGATGGGGCTAATTTCCCTCTATCGAATGAGATGTTAATGGATCAAAGTATTTCTGATTCATTCGTTAGGGTGAATATGGGGTATTGATTGATTTCTAAATTAATCGCGCTTAGCAAAGTGACTTGTTTATTGATCATTCGCTGGAAGCTGTCTTGATCCCGATGATCCCAACCCAACAGATGCAAACAGCCATGGGCGGCTAACCAGGCTAATTCCGTTGTTAATGAATGTCCCTGTTGTTGGGCTTGGCGCGCTGCGGTTTCGACAGAAATCACGATATCACCCAGTTCTAGAGGTTGAGATTGGAAGAATGCCGCAGCGTAGGGTAAATTGGCTTCTAAGGCGGCAAAAGCTAACACATCGGTGGGTTTATCCTGATGGCGATATTGGGCGTTGAGCTGGCGAATTTCAGGGTCGCTGGTTAAACGCAGGGTGAGTTCATAACAAGGGGCATCGGGTAAGTCGGTGGCAAGTTCTTGTAACCATCCCCTCAACCATTGCTGCCACATGACAGCAGACACTGGAGGCGTTGGATAACTTAACCGCAGACGGGTTTGCGCCTCGCTGGCTGAGGGATGTTGCCAAAAATCAGCTTGAACACTGACTTCAACCTCAACATTCATTGATTGCTCCTGGCTCAACGAGTTAAGTATGAAACGCCAATCAGTACACCCAATATAGCGACTGTGGTTAGGGTGAAGTGAAATAAAGATTTTCCCCCTTTTCTCACCATGTTTCGCATGGCCAGTTTGACATAACTGGGTTGGGGTTCTGTGGGTTTGGTAGAGTCTGGAGTAGAAGGAGAAGATTGAGGATTCATAAGTTCTGGTAAAATCCTAAAAAAAACAACCATCATTTACCCGCTCTCAAGCAAAGTCATCTCTAAAATCGTTACCGTAAATTTGGAGCTGACCTGAGCTACAGGATGAGGTTCATCAAAGTTTATCGAGTTTGATTTGCGACTATTGTAGCAAATCTGTAAAGTTTCGTATAGTATGTTGGCCATTAACTCTATGAGTGAGCTTATTCGCTCGGGACTAATTCGGAGTTAAACTCATTAAACGCCCGACGTTTGAGTTCAACTGATTCTGAACGCGGTAATAAATCAAACACTTCTCGCATCACATCATCAATCGCCTCATAAGACACTTGTCCCACCTCATCCAGGACAACCTCACCTGACCCATCGATCACAACCGTTTGCGGTACATAACCACTGTAATAGTAACCGGCTTCGTTTGGATTATCGACCTTTTCTAAGGCAAGGGTATCAACGTTAACGGGAATAAAATCAGCCGTCGCGCCATAGTAACGTTGCAGTTGGGAAATGGTATCAACGAACTGTTTACAGTCTTTACTGTCGTCGAGAAAATACACCAGTAAGGCTGGACGCGACTTTAATCGAGATTGTGCTAAGGTGACTCGGGCAGGGACCAAAGAGCCGTTGCCTGCATACAAGGCAAAAATATTGCCATCAAAGCGATCATCATTCACCCCAGCCCAAACCGGTGGCGTTATCACCATCGATGCGATCGCTAATATAAGACAACTCATGAGGGTAATCGTTCTGATGATGGACTGACATCGACGAAGAAAGCGGATGTTGAGCATGATGTGAGTGAGAGAGTCAAATTAACTTGCTAGGGATGTATTGTATCGTTATTCGCCATTAGTTATTTGTCATTCGTTGTGGGTTATGGCGCTACGCGCGTTGACGAACAACCCATGATAACGAAGGATAAATCCCCCTTCCCCTGAGAAGAAATGTTAAAAACTATTACAAAATGACTCATATTGTGAGCATCATGCCTGAAAATACATGCGATAGGTCGTGATGTCACAACCTGCTGTTTCCGGACTTATACCTGAACTGGCCAGGGCTAATTTTGGGTGAATCGCAATTTCTTAACAATTGTTGAGGACTGGGGTTAACTTCTCAGCAAGTGGTACAATTCTTTGAAGTTCGGTGTAGCAGAGGATTAGTTCAGTGTCGCAAGCACAGAATGCACCTTGTGTCATCGTCGATCAGTATCTTTGATATTTTTGATATTTAAGGATACTGAAAAGTAAACCACAGCTAAGCGCGGTGATTCGCGAAAGTGATGGGTTTAAAAAATGAACACGTTAGCTAAACGTTTTGGTAAAAAATGAGTATCGTTACAAAATCCATTGTTAATGCGGATGCTGAGGCTCGTTATCTCAGCCCCGGTGAATTAGACCGCATCAAGTCCTTTGTGACCAGCGGCGAGCGTCGTGTTCGGATCGCTGAAACCATGAGTGGTGCTCGTGAGCGTATCGTTAAAGAAGCAGGCAACCAACTGTTCCAAAAGCGTCCTGATGTCACTTCTCCAGGGGGTAACGCTTATGGTGATGAAATGACTGCAACCTGCTTACGGGATTTAGATTACTATCTGCGTTTAATCACCTACGGAATTGTTGCTGGTGATATAACTCCCATTGAAGAAATCGGTATTGTCGGTGTTCGCGAAATGTATAAATCTTTAGGAACTCCGATTGATGCGGTTGTCGAAGGTGTTCGCGCCATGAAAAGCGTTGCCACTGGTTTATTATCCGGTGAAGACGCGGCTGAAGCAGCGGGTTACTTCGACTATGTTATCGGTGCAATGTCCTCCTAGTTTGTAGGATTAGCCTGATTATCTCTTAACGACGAATCATCTCTTACTCAGCAACTTTTTGAAGAAAGCTAAACAAATATCATCATGCAAGACGCAATTACCTCTGTTATTAATTCCTCTGATGTTCAAGGAAAGTACCTTGATTCCTCAGCTTTAGATAAACTCAAAGGTTACTTCGCCACAGGTGAATTACGGGTTCGGGCTGCAACAGCTATCAGTGCCAACGCAGCAAACATCGTAAAAGAAGCAGTTGCTAAGTCTTTACTGTACTCTGATGTTACTCGTCCTGGCGGTAACATGTACACCACTCGTCGCTATGCTGCTTGCATCCGTGACTTAGACTACTATCTCCGTTATGCAACTTATGCCATGTTAGCGGGAGATCCTTCTATTCTTGATGAGCGCGTGCTCAATGGTTTAAAAGAAACTTACAACTCCTTAGGTGTACCCATCGGTAGCACTGTTCAAGCCATTCAAGCCATGAAAGAAGTCACCGCTGGTTTAGTCGGTTCAGATGCCGGTAAAGAAATGGGCGTTTACTTCGACTACATCTGCTCTGGCTTAAGCTAGACTGTTTTCGCGCGATGAAACTGTGAAAGATTAATCCGTTAATTTTTCTATCGATTCATCTTTAAATTGAAGCCTGGGAAGTCTGGGATGAATGCTAAAGCGTCAAAGGCTGATCTCAAACAAGTGATTAGTTTTAACGAGTTAGTATTGATTCTTGACTCCCGGCTTTACCATTTAAAACATTTGATTCACACCAAAGTTAATTAAAGGTAAAAATCTAATTTAGGAGATTCATAACCCATGAGAATGTTTAGAGTCACTGCTTGTGTTCCCAGCCAAACCCGAATTCGGACACAACGGGAATTACAAAATACTTATTTTACTAAGCTTGTTCCTTATGATAACTGGTTTAAAGAACAGCAACGCATTATGAAAATGGGGGGTAAAATTGTTAAAGTGGAACTGGCAACTGGTAAAGTTGGAGCAAATACCGGATTACTTTAATTAATTAATTAATTCCTTTAACACTCTAAAATCCTACTCAAACGCTACACAATTGGGTAGG
>CAYSWY010000005.1:204996-215327 GCA_964434975.1 uncultured Lyngbya sp. | reverse complement strand
TCTAGCTTGGGTCGCTTTTTTCTCCATTTAACCGAACCAGTTTGACAGAAGAGAGATCTTAAACAGATGCAGGAGCAGTGGGATGAAAATAATCATAAATTTGCTGGGCTAATTTCGGCCCAATTCCTGATACTTCGGCAATTTGTTCAGGGGTGGCTATCCGAAGATAATCAATAGAGCGAAAATGAGCCAGGAGTTGCTTTTGACGATGATGTCCTAGCCCTGGAATTTCATCTAAACGCGATCGTTTCATCCTCTCACTGCGTTTATCTCGATGAAAAGTAATGGCAAAGCGATGGGCTTCATCTCGCAATCTTCTGATTAATTGTACACCGGATTGTTCGGCATTTGTTGCTAATGGCAAAGATTCTCCGGGTAAGAATATTTCTTCTCGTTGTTTGGCTAAACTAATGACAGATAAATCTTCTAAAATCTCTTTTTCTCGCAATATTTCCACTACAGAAGACAACTGACCTTTACCGCCATCAATCATAATTAAATCCGGTTTATCACTTTGATCGTTAATATTATCGGGGGTATATTCTCTAAACCGCCGACTAATGACTTCGGCTAAACTGGCAAAATCATCAGACCGTCCGATATGAACATCCGGGTTTCTAATTTTATAATGACGATAGTGTTGTTTTGCGGGTAAACCATCAATAAATACCACCCGAGAAGCCACTGCATCAGACCCTTGAACATGGGAAATATCATAACCTTCAATCCGGTGAGGCAGTTCAGCTAAATCTAATATATCGGCTAAATCTTGCAGAGCTGCGGTATTGCGATCGCTAAATTTCTGAACTCGTTCTAATTCATAATTTGCATTGCGTTCAACCATCTCAATTAAATCTGCTTTTGTTTGCCGCTGCGGGTTAATAATCGTGACTTTTCTGCCTTTATATTCACTCAACCAATTTGATAAAATACTTTCATCTAGTAATTCATATTGCACTAAAATTTCTGTGGGAATTTCAACAGAATCAACGGTTTGATAATGTTGTTCTAGAACCCGTTGTAAAATTGCGCCTAATTCCACTGGTGAAATTTCTTGATTTTCTCCTTTCTTTAAATTAGCAACTTCAGCAAAAAATCCCAATCTTCCCACTAATTGCCCGGCGCGAATTTGGAAAAGTTGAATACAAGCCTGTTTATCATTAGCCGCTAAAGCAATAGCATCACGAGAAACTCTATCATCGGGTAAAGAGACTTTTTGATCGGCATTTAAAGATCGCAATCCCAGTAATTGATCTCGAAGTTGTGCTGCTAATTCAAAATTTAAACTTTCAGACGCTTTCTCCATCTTTTCCGTCAAAATATCAATTAATTCTCCGGTTCTTCCCTGAAAAATCATTGCAATTTTTTGTACAATTTTACGATAGTCTTCAGGGGTAATTAATCCTTGACAAACCCCAGGACATCGACCCAAATCATAATTTAAGCAAGGTCGATCTTTAAACAGAGGTTTCGGACGTTGTCGCAAGGGAAAAATTCGTTTAACAATATGTAAGGTACTGCGTAACAAACGAGTATCCACATAGGGACCATAATAGCGATCTTTTTTCCGACCTAAACGTCGTTTACGAGTAATAAAAATTCGGGGATAATCTTCTGACCAAGTAATACAAACATAAGGATATTTTTTATCATCTTTTAGCAGAACATTAAAATAAGGCTGATGTTTTTTAATTAAATTGGCTTCTAACGCTAACGCTTCGGCTTCCGTATCAGTGGCGATAAATTCAATCTCAGCCACTTGCTGTACCATCATGTCGATGCGGGGAGAATGATTGTTAGACTCACGAAAATAAGAACGAACCCGTGAGCGTAACTTTTTGGATTTACCAATATAGAGAATATTATCGGTGCGATCGCGCATGAAGTAAACACCCGGAGACGTAGGAATTTCTTTTAACCGCGCTTCTAGACGTTCGGAGTCCTTGACCAGTAATGGAGTGGAGAGAGTTGACATCAGCAATTGAGATAACAGTCTACAGTAAATTTTAGCGACTGTATTACATTCTGTGTTCTATCCCAGTATTGATCTGATTCACAAGATGCAGAACTACCTGAATTAAAAATGGATTGCTACAATAATAAGTAACAGCTTGAAATCTATCTCATCAGGGGTTTACTGTCTTTTGAAATGGATAGGACAGTAAGGCATTTATGAAAATTTTAGATAATGAAGTCAGACAAAAATGATTATAGAAAATAAAAAAATTAGATTTATTAATGTCAAAAATCGGTCAAGCTTATTATTAACAATTTTGAGTTTATTTAGCGCCGGATGTACAGCTACGGCTGAATCAACTTCTGTTAATGTTCCGAATTCTACTCTACAACCTCATACAATTCAACTGGATTTACCCCAAGATACAGAGGGTGAAGGGGGTTTAATTACAGCCGATGTTAATAATGATGGTCGTCTAGATTTTATCGTCACAAAACCGGGTTATATTGCGGTTACAGATTATGAGGGTCAATCTCTTTGGACTAAACAAATTAATCTTCAAGTGACTCAAAAAGCAGAGAATAATGGTTTACCGGGATTACATGGGCCAGGCATACAAGCAGGTGATGTGAATGGGGACAATAAAACAGAAGTATTATTCCTGACAAAAGAGGGTACGTTAGAAATTCTCAACGGTACAAATGGTGAATCTATTGCCAGTATTAATCTACCTTCTCCAGAGAATACCCGACGTTGGGAACATCTTGTGATTAGCAATTTCCGAGGTGAAGGTGACCGCGATATCTTATTACAAGCAACTAACGCCAATGGCTATCGTATGGGGCGTTATTTAGCTGCTTATTCAGTTACAGAATTACTCAATTCTCAAACACCACAACCGTTATGGACTCAAAATGATTTTATTGCAAATGCTCATAATGGTGCAAGAGTCGCAGATTTAAATGGAGATGGTAAAGAAGAAGTATTGGGGGGAAACCTAATTTCTTCAGAAGGTAAAATATTACATAAACTTCCCCTTAAAGGTCATGTCGATTCTTTGTTTATTGCAGATGTTCGCCCTGATTTACCGGGGTTAGAAGTGGTTATTTTAGAAGAAGGAGGAGAAAATGGGATTTTACCGCTAACTAACCGCTTCTTCCGTTTAGGTAACCGAGTTTTAAATCAATTTGCCCGCCAAACTAATCGAGTTTTTCTCTATAATTATGATGGGTTAGTTTGGGAAACGGACTACAAACGCAAAGAACCTCAAAACGCAGCGATTGGTGATTTTGATCCTCAGCGTCCTGGCTTAGAAATTTGGTGTCGTAGCCGTAACCGGGAATATCAAAAGCCATTTGTTTTTGATGCCAACGGTGAATTAATTAATACTTATAAATTAGATAATGTTGCGCCCGAAGACTGGACAAAAAAAGGCGTTGAAGTGATATTTACAATTGACTGGACGGGAGATCAAGAACAATTTATTGCCGCTAAAGAACGCCATACTTCAGGAGATGTTGCTATTTTTGATGGACTGAGTGGTGAGTTTTTATATCGTTTTCCCCAAGAATCAGATCGACTTTATGTCGCAGATGTTTCGGGAGATTGGCGGGAAGAAGTTATGGTTTTAAATGGTAACCAACTGCAAATTTATACCAATCCTAAACCCAATCTTAATCAAGATCAACCCCGGTTATGGACAAAAGATCATTATCGCCGTTCTAAAATGACTTGGAATTATTACAGTCCATAATTTAATCCAATTAAAATCAGTTAAAGCAATCTTGAGAATCAATCTGATTTCTGTATTTTAGAGAGAATCTCTCAAGGCTGCTTCACTCATTCCCAGAAGATTACTATATTTCAATCTATTATTTATATTATCAAATATAACAAAATCTATAAATCACTGAATTATTATATTTAAATTATTTGAGCTATTATGGCTCTACTGCCTGCAAATCAGGGACTACCAGAGAAGTTGAAAGTCATTCTATCTCAAAATAAATTGGATATTATACAAATTTGGTATAGTATTTTGCTGGATTTTAGTGTATTTTATTTTAAAATTTAATATTGATTTTAGATTCTCACTCATCAGGGATGTCATCTATGTTTGTCATCAATATGATTGTCGTGACAACACTACTTTGTGTTGGAGTTGCCACTTTTTCTGAACTCGAACTGTTTATCTCATCTATTATATCTGCATTATTGAATGCGATGTTAGCGGCAGTTTTCGGGTTATTAACTTGGGGAATATTAGGATGTGGACTATTGGGTTATATGTTATCGCCCCTGATCAATACTTCTGCTGTTGCCAGTCAAAGTTATTGCAGTCAAGATATGTTTACCTATGTCGGTATTTTATTTGGACTCTTAGCCTTTATCGCCTCTTTGTTAAGTCCTAATTTCTTATCAAAGTAAAACTTTATCAAGTGAGTGATGATTGTCATCATGATGTATTCTTCGGTGTAGGTAGAGACGTTAGATGTAATATCTTTACGGGTGTGCAGTATCCCTTGGCACTCGGAGGGGTATAGGTAAGCTGATCAGAAGAAGTCACAGACGTGACCATTTTGTTTTTAGTTCGATGCAAAAATTCTGTAGTAACTGGATCAAGTTTTGTGAGGCTGAATATATTAAGATAGACAAGGCTTCTCTGCCAACCAGAAAGAATCACAACTCTCAAAGAGGATTTCTGGATGAGACCCCCCGAAATTGAACCATATTCTATAGCACTCTAACACTAGCAAAGGTTTCTTCGTTTGCACAAAATCAGGTAAAAAGGGTTTACCCAGATTCTACGGTATGCCATTATCAGATTGGTAAAATTGATTGATAGTGACTCAGTTGAAGGAGAACTTATGACTCAAGTCATTTTAGGAGAAAACGAACAGTTAGAATCAGCGTTGCGGCGCTTTAAACGCGAAGTCTCGAAAGCCGGGATTTTAGCAGATGTTAGGAAAAAGCGTCACTTTGAAACGCCCCCTGAAAAGCGTAAGCGCAAAGCCATTGCTAACCAACGTCAACAACGAGCTTATCGTAAAAAGCGAATGTCTTAATCTTTAATATTATCTTCCAACAACTCAGATGAGATTCAACACTTCAACTTCTTTGAACTCAACCCGAGTTATTATTTTAGCGAGGGCGGTACAAACCGCCTCAACCCTATTTTTATTCGACTCGGCTTAATATTGCATCCATGTCGCTACCATTTGAGGCATGGGCAAAATAATCAATAATAACAATGTTAATGTCATTAAACCAATAAAGTCCCGAGCATTATCTAATTCTGTCACATCATTCAAAGCAGGTTCATCGTTTAAAGGCAGGAAAAATAGTAAAATTGCCAGGACTAAAAATTCTCCCTGAATTAAAGATAAAGCCAACACCAAAAACCGAGTAATCTGGCCAATTACCATCGCCGTCCGGCGGCCAAACATCGCATGAACAATATGTCCGCCATTGAGTTGTCCAATGGGTAAGAGATTAAACGCAGTGACAATTAACCCTAAATATCCAGCGATCGCAACGGGATGTAAATCAATTGCTTTAGCGGCGGTTAACGCCTCTCCTAAGGCAAGTTTACTCAAAACGGTCAGGAAAAACGAAAAGCTCGGATCAAGGGCATCAAAGTTAAATACACCCGCCCCTTCTGTCGGCATTGAAATCACCTCAGAGTTGGATAAACCCCACCATAAACACCCCAACGTCAGCACAAACCCCACCCAAGGACTGACTGCATTAATATCAAATAACGCCTTACGATGGGGAACCGGCGATCGCATTTGGGTCATCGCGCCAAAAGTTCCCAAGAAAAAAGGCATGGGAATAAAAAAGGGTAAAGTGGTGCGAATTTGATAACGCCGGGCGATCAAATAATGAATCAGTTCATGAGTTCCGAGAATAGCTAATAGTGCGATAGCATAGGGCAACCCTTGTAATAATAAGTTCGGGTTAGATAACCAAGCTTGCGTCGAAATATCCACCATTCCCACACCCGCAACGGTGGTTGTAAAGACAGTAATCAACAATAATGCTATCGCCAGTAGGGGACGGTTAAGGGGATCAGAACTGCTGTCAGTGGAACGGTGACGGCGATAAGGATTGAGAACAACAGCAAAAAAGGGTCGATTGTTAAAATCATTTTGCAATACAATCACAAAGCGATCGCCAAATTGATTTTCTACCTTGTCTCGAATGGTTTTGTAAGCAATTTCTGGTTGAGATCGCAGTTGTCCTCGACAAATTACTGCTTGTGGTCGATATTCTAAATTTTGTAGCGGAAATACCGTCCAAGGAAAACAAGTCCGCAGCGTTGTTTCTTCATCCTCTGTAATGGGACGTGGGGGCCGAGGGGGTTCAATCGGTTTGCTGGCTTCAGATTCAGCCGAGTCGGAATTAGACTCTTCTGGCGTTGCGTCTGTTGAGGGAGGGGTTTTACGGCCCAGTTGAACCAGCAGGCCATACATCATCAAACACAGCACAAACAACATCACCAGAAAATATGTAGGCATGGGTGCGCGATCGCCATGAACCGCAACCCAGGTTACCCAGCTTAAAGCTGGAGTCATAATCACCAACCATAATAACCAGATTGACGTTGTGGTGATTTGAGCCACCCCTCGTCGTAGTAGTAGATATGTCATAAACCCCAACAGGAGTAACCAAAGAAGCTGGAAAAGCATAATTATGAGTTTTGCTCAGGTCAATAACCTAGATTAAGATTGAAAGTCGCACAGTTGAAATCCTAATTCAACGATCCATATGACACAATCTCATTCGGCCCCAAAGGCACCCCGACAAATTCTAGATAATCTTTATCGTTTTTCTCCCAACCGGGATACTTTAGGGGGAACCGCATATCTTATTGTAGAAAACCAAGGGAACATTTTGATCGATTCTCCCGCTTGGACGGCAGAAAATCAACAATTCATTCAAGATCTCGGTGGAATTCATTGCTTAATGATTACTCATCGCGGCAATATTGGCAAAGCGATCGCCATTCAAAAAGCAACTAACTGCCTTATTTTAATCCAAGAACAAATTGCTTATCTCTTACCCCAGGTAGAACTGACTACATTTGAACAAACATTTAACCTTACTCCCGAGATCGAGACGCTTTGGACACCTGGACATTCTCCCGGATCTAGCTGTGTTTATTGGTCGAGTCATGGAGGGGTTTTGTTTACCGGACGGCATCTGCTGCCGAATACTCAAGGTCAGCCAATACCATTACGAACCGCTAAAACATTTCACTGGCCGCGACAACTTAAAAGCATTGAAAAACTGATTCAACAGTTTAACCCCGATACCCTTGATTATATTTGTCCTGGCGCGAATACAGGGTTTTTGCGAGGCAAAGGAATCATTGATAATGCTTATCAGCAGTTAAGTGAAATTGATTTAGTCGCCTGTTCAACGAGTAAAGGGATATAAAAAAAGACGAATAGAATTTATTGCGTCAACAGAAAGGAAACATCAACCGAAATATCCGGAAATGCCATCGGAGAAATATTACCTGAATTAACAATTTCGCTGTATTGATAATCTCCCTCTGTTGGCTGGCGATAAATATGAACTTGAGACGCTTTTAAATTCACCACCCAATATTCTTGAATTCCCGCTTTTGCATAAATCAGACGTTTTTGACCCAGATCTTGTTCTAAACTCGAATAGGCAAATTCAATAATTAAAAAGATATTTTTAGGATAAGGATGATGAGTATCATATTCTCTACCTAAATCCTCTACAATTGCAATATCTGGTTCAGGTTCAGAAGTCGGAGATAACGTGACAGGATGACCATCTCGAACATCCGCTTTATTCCCTAACTGTCGAATTAAGTATCGAACTGATTGACTGATACGGTTAGCATGGGGTTCGCCTTCTGGAGACATTTTTATTAACTCTCCTTCCAATAACTCAATATTTTGTTCATCAAATATTCCTGTCTTGACTGCCTGATGATAAAGCTCAGTGTACCAGATGAGTTGATTTGTTGTTGTCATAATTTTTAGATAGATATAATTTCTATAATTTTAGGCGATCGCGCTTAATATAAATAGTAGAGTAAACCTTTAAAGTTTTACAATTAAAATTATAGCGTTGGCACAGCCTTGCGGTAGCAGTATCGCCATCTAATTTTATTCTTCTTTATCCTCATTATCTTCTAACAAATCTGTTGCTTTACTGCCTAACAAGCCAAAAATTGCCCCTATTCCCATATTCCAGGTGGTATTACAGGTTTCAAATACACGATTTTGTTCAGGCGTAAGGTTTCCTTGGCTGGCTAAGTAGACAGAATATCCACCGGAAAGTAAAGTTAAAGAGACAGCAGTAAAAAAGACGTATTGGAAAGCAGATGTAATTTTAAACTTATTCATGGTTTTATTCGTTCTAAACTTAACTGACTTTATGATTGCATGATAGTTTTGCAGTTATTTCCCTGACTTATATCTGAACTAAGCTGACTTTCCTGACTTAGCCTGACTTTTATTAAAAATAAGAGTATACTGAGACTCAGGGGATTAGTTATAGAGATCAATGGGTTTTCCAAAGGATTTTTTAAATAAGTTAGCGAGTCAGAAAGATATTACCGAAGCTGAGAAAGAGGTTTTCCTGGCGATGTTTGCAGAGGAAAAGAGTAAAATACAAATTCAAAATGAACTTCATATTAGTTCAACGGCAATTAATACTCGTTTGACTGGAATTTACAAAAAATTTGAAATTTATAGTAATGGCCCTACAAAGGCAAAAGAATTAAAGAAATATCTGGATAACGAATATGAAAACTGGAAAACTGAAAATCTCGAAACTTTACCAACTCCAACAACTCCAGAACTTAGTCTTCCATCTCATCCCTTCAGTCCCTTAAGTGGAAGTATTGAAAATCCTCTAAAAGTTTTTAGTCGAAAACGTGAAATTAGACGAATATTTGAATTATTAAATAGCGGTAGTAGTGTTGCCTTAATTGGAGAAGCCGCAATTGGTAAGTCTTCAATTCTACAAGTAGTCCGTTCACAAGCTAAAGTACAATTAAACCCTTCTCGTGAACCGATTTATATAAATTTAAGTGATGTTTTAAATGAACATGATTTTTATTTAGCTTTATGTGATCAAGTTGGTATTGAAGAACAAAAAGGTTATCGTTTATCTCGAGAGTTAAAAAAGCATCGACTTTTACTAATATTAGATAATGTAGAAAAAATGGCATGGGATGGATTTACAAATCAAGTTCGGGATCAAATTCGGGCTTTAGCCACAGATGGTGGCCCGCCATTACGCTTAGTTGTTGCTGCAAGAACCCCTTTAGATAAACTATTTCCCGATAGTAATATGGTATCTCCGTTTGAAAATATCTGCCAGGAAGAAATTATTAAACGATGGGATAAAAAGACTTGTTGTGAGTTTATTACAGATCGTTTAAAAGAAACTTCTGTTCAATTTAGCGAGGCTGAAATTACAGAATTAACTGAAAATAGTAAAGGTCATCCTAAACAACTGATGAAATTGTGTTATGAACTTTATAATAGTTATCAGTAATAGTGAAAGTAGATCCCCCCCAGCCCCAAGGTTGTTTCATTCTCGACCAGAAATTTTATGACCTAACCCCCCTACCCCCTTCCCTGCGAGGGAAGGGGGAGTAACTAATATAGTTGTTTCAATTAACTATGAAACAGTGTTTTGATTTTATTAAAAATTAAACGTTTTAGCCACAATAAGTATAAATTTTTATTGCTCTCATTATTATCTAAAATGACTACAGTTTCAGATATTTAATAATCAAAATAAAACACTTCTTCTTTCTCCCCTCTCCTCGTAGGAGAGGGGTTGGGGGAGAGGTCAATAGCAAATATTTCCCCACCCATGAAACTGAATAAAATAACCCTATCACTGACTCTCAACTGCCATGACTCCATCTAAACCTGTCCCCGAATTAGATTTAGCCCCTAAACTAAATCGACCGTTATCATTATGGAATCCTCTTGATTATTTACGGTTACTATATTGGTGTTTTTATTTTCCCCAAGCCTTGCGATGGTATGAAGAAAACTACGGCGGTGGGGAAAGTTTAGCCAAACAAACCACTTGGCAGAAACAATTAGAGTTTCTACGTCAAAATCCCAATCAATTTAAACTCTCAATTCAAGGATTATTATTAACCGTTATTGTACCTTTTGTAGTTTGTAAAATACTAGAACAAATTGGCTTTTCTATTGACTGGTTAGGTGTGGCGTTAGGTGTGGCGAGTGGTGTGGCGTTTGGTGTGGCGTTTGGTGTGGCGTTAGGTGTGGCGTTTGGTGTGGCGAGTGGTGTGGCGAGTGGTGTGTTGGTAAGTGTGGCGTTAGGTGTGGCGTTTGGTGTGGCG
>CAYSWY010000005.1:49936-204896 GCA_964434975.1 uncultured Lyngbya sp. | reverse complement strand
TGGTGTGGCGAGTGGTGTGGTAATTTTTCGTCCTGAGAGTTGGTTAATTGCTTTATTACCGAATTTGCCATCACTTCAAAACGGGAGTTGGTTATTTCCCCGTATTACTCCCATTCCGTTGCCTTTACTAAAATCTCGCTTGAAAACCTGGTTAAAACAAGATTGGTTACTGGGAGTTAAAAATGCAAATGAATTATTAAAATATAGTCTTCAGTTTATCCCAGTTGTGAATGCGGTTAATCAGGTTTTGGCTGAAACTCCTTTAGACCATCTGATTTTTCGAGTCTCTCAACTGGCAGAAAATCCCTATGAATGGAAGTTAATAAAATTTGCTTCAGCGTCTTTAAATAAAGAACTAAAAGCGCAATTTAAACAGGGTATACTCTTGTTACTTTCTTTGAGGCAATTTTTTCGATCTTCTGAAGAAGATACAGATGATTTCACTTCAATTGCAGAACCTCGTTTAGATACACCTCATCATGCCACAGCAGCAGGTTTTTGGTATCTTCATGAAAAACAACCTCTAGAAGCAACAAAATCATTTACTGTTGTTCGTGATTTGCTTTATGGGGAAGAAATGTATATTCTTGCTTATAGTTTAACTCAGTTTCAAGCCGTTGAAAATCCAGATGATATTGCAAATATTGAACTGTTAAATTATTCCTCAGAAGAAGCATTACGTCCTAAAACGTGGGAGGTGATTGATAATTTACGTGAAGTGATAAAAGATATACAACTGGTTCAAGGTGGAACCTCAAAAGCAGCCCGTTCTCTTGCCCTTAACCGCGCTATTGGTCAATTAAATACTATTTTAGATCAGAGTAATATCATTCCTCAAGCTGAACAAAATTTAATTATTGAAATTGCTGAAAATTGGATAACAATATTAGAAAATATTGCCTTGGATATTGGTAATATTTCTATCACTGAACCAATACAAAATCCCTATGTAATTGGAGATCCAGTTGAGGGTAATTTGTTTGTCGGACGAGATGATATTATGCGACAACTTGAGGAATTATGGGTGATGAGTCAACAGTTGCAGTCTGTTGTTCTTTATGGACATCGACGCATGGGAAAAACCTCAATTCTACGAAATATTAGTCATTGTTTAGGTGCAGAAATTATCATCGTTTATATTAACTTTCAAGGGTTAGCAACGGTTAATGAAGGCATGGGAGAAGTGTTGATGGCAATTAGTGATGGTATTTCTGATGCTTTTGAAATTCCTCCACCAGATGACGAGGCATTATTACGGCTACCTGAAAGAACGTTTGAACGTTACTTGAAAAAGGTTGTCGATCAGATGAATCAAAAAGGATTAATTATTGCCTTAGATGAATTTGAAATGATAGAAATATTAATAGAAGCTGGAAAAATTCCTCAGGATTTTATCGCGGTATTACGAACTTGGATACAAAAGTATTCAAAAGTTGCCTTTATATTGGCGGGTTTGCATACCTTAGATGAAATGACGAAAGATTATTTTAATCCTTTATTTGGTAGCGTTAGGAATATTCATGTGGGTTTTCTAACAGCCTCATCAACACGTCAACTTCTAACAAATCCTAATAATGAGTTTCTGTTAAATTATACTGGAGAAGCGTTAGATTTAATCCATCAGTTAACATCCGGACAACCCTATTTAGTCCAATTAATCGGATTTTCATTAGTTCGTCATTATAACGATCAAGTGTTTGAATTCAAACAGTCTCGTGAAGATACTTTTACTGTTGAAGATGTCAATGCTGTTGTTAATAATCCCGATTTTTTTAGTCAAGGACGCTATTATTTTACTGGAGTTTGGGGACAAGCTGCTGAGGGTTGTATCGGACAACAAGAGATATTAAAAGCATTAGCAGAAAATTCTCAAGGATTAACAGTTAATCATCTTTATGACAATACAGATTTAGATGAAACAATTATAAATAAGGCATTAAAAACATTAAAACGTCATGATGTTGTTAAACCAACTCAACAGGGTTGGAAAATTGTTGTAGAACTATTTCGACGTTGGGTTAATCAGAAAGAAAATACTGAACTTAATCAAACAAATTAAGCCACTCCATAATCGGTATATTGCCGCATTTCAGGCGCTTGAAAACCTAATATAATATCTTCTTTTAAGACTCCTTGTTCTATGAGTTTTTGAGCGATTTTCATTTCTGTCGTATTTTGCTCAATCCAAATTTTTCCTTGTTTAATATCTAAATGCAAAACACAACCATAAACTCGCCGATGACCATCCCATCCCACATTCATTACCTGATAATGATCTTGTTTCGTATCAAAAACTGTATAGGAATCAATCGTTCCATTTGCTATCGGGATAGCAGCATAATCGGTTAATAACGATTGAATGATATTGCGATATAATTTTATGGTATCCATTGTACGATCACCTCTTTATTCGGGTTATAAATAATTAATTTTAGCTGATATTTTTCTACTGAAATTTGTGCAAATTCTCGCTTAAAAAAAGTTTCATAAGCACTGAGAGGTATTGCTAAATAAAGAGTCCGTTCTGGCTGACTCATTTCTCAAGCAAGCCGATAATTTAAAAATTGTCCTAATGCAGCATGGTAATCTGTTAGCAACGAATCACTTAAGAACGTTTTAATCTCAACTGCAATTTTTTCTGTACAATGATAAAATAATTAAACCCCCTTTGTATTGTTGTAGTTTATTACTTTTAACCCACTGTTTCATTAATCGGAAACTTATCAATTAATTGCCTTGCGGCTTTGGCATTTTGTTGCAATTGAATACTAATATAAGGAACATGGGGAATCTGAGAAAGGAAGTCTAACGTCCGCCGAAATATCCGCACTAAATCCCCTTCATCTAAACTGGTATTATTGAGTAACTCTGACCAACTGACCTGTTCAGCCCATTGTTCCACCAAGGCACTAATTTGCTGATGTTCCCAACGTTCCGGTAAAACCATGAACTCGACCCCCCGTTCACTTTGGGCTTTGATCAGGGCTTTACGGCTCTCCCAGAGGTGGCTGAGGGCATCTTCTATCTCTTCAGACAGTTGATAATTTGTCCAGCTATCGGAACGAGAAACCTCTGTCACTAATACAGCGCAAGCTGCGGCTAACTGAGAAGGGGCTAAATGATCTAATTCCTTAGACATTAACGCCATCCCTAACCACAATTCATTATCGCCTCGAACTGCTGCGGTTGCCTGTCCTAAAGGCGTGGGTTCTAATCCATTTAACGCTTCAAATTCCTGTAAGATATTAATTAAATCCAGAAAATCTTGCCAATGACGACCGAGATATTTTTGCAGTTCGCTGCGACGGTGATGAATTTCCTGTTTTAACCCCGTCCAACGTCGCCACCGTTTAATTAATTTCTGGGGTTTTCCCCATTGATGAATAGGATGACTTTCTAACTGTTCATCTAGCGTTTGAACCTGTTGTAATTGGGTTGCAACTTCCGGGGGTAAAGGAGGACTAGGAACATCAGGAATTTGTTCTGCAACCGCTTCTGATACTTCTTCTCCGCGACGACGTTGACCTAACTTGAAGGGGATATTAGGAATTTCAACATAATCTACACCCGTTACACGGGGCAAGTCTCCATGCAAGGCCACCACATCTTGGGCAGAGACAACATACCAACGGTTATCTTGACTGAGACAGAGTAAATAGGGCAATTGTCCGGGACTGGGAGTCCTTGCCACCAATGTAGCAGCGACAGGGGCATCGGCACTTTTACCTTTAGAAACGTGTTTTCCTTGCAAACTTAATACCGTTCCCAATACAGCATATTCTAACGCTTCTGCCATATACTGAGTCCGGCTTTCTTCGGCTTGTTGTTCGAGTGTCTTTAATAACCGTTTCTCTTCCCGCAAACGTTCTTGTAATTTCTCATAATTAGCAATATTTTCTTCTAATTCTGTAAAAGATTGTTCGGCTTGTAAGTTAAACTGAGATTCTATTTCTTTAACTTCAGTTTCTAATGCCTCAATAGCTGCTTCTTCCGGGACTAAAGTACTGGTAGAGAGATATTGCCCAAAACTCCGTTCAACTAAATTTTTAGCTTGTGCTAAATCATGAGTTTGTAATAAGTTTAATACCATGCCATAACTGGGGGTAAACTGACTCACCAATGGGTCGGCCCCAACGGTTGCTAAATAAGCCGCTTCTTCTGCCCCTTCAAATGGCGTTTGAATAGTGACAACATGACCAATTCGATCCATTCCCCGTCGTCCGGCCCGTCCCGACATTTGCAGAAATTCCGACGGTTTTAATAAGCGAATGCCTTCATCGGTTCGTTTCGATAAACTAGAAATTAATGTCGTCCGGGCAGGCATATTAATTCCCGCTGCTAAAGTTTCGGTGGCAAACACCACTTTAATTAAGCCTCGGGTAAATAACTCTTCAACTAATACTTTCCAAACGGGTAAAATACCGGCATGGTGGGCAGCAATACCCGCATACAAGGGTTCGAGATGTTGAGGACGGCCTGCTTCGGGGTTACGGGCCAGAAAGCTTTCAATACGGTGATGTAATTCTTCGGCTTCTTCTGGAGTCACCAGAGAGAATGTTTGTAATTCATGGACGGCGGCGTAACATTCATCCATGGCTAAGTCACAACCCCGGCGACTAAAGATAAAGTAAATAGCGGGTAACATCTGGCGGCGTTGCAACTGATGCATGGCATACAGGGTTTCTGGGACAAACAGAACTTTAATTAAACCCTGTTGATACAGATAAGCAATAAATTGTCGCCACATCGGGGCAAGATCACCGTGATAAGTTGCCAGACCGCGATACAGTGATTTTATCGATTTTTGTTGACGAAAGCGGGGATATTCTCTTAAGAAAGCGTCGATCTCTTCTCCGACAGCAGTGGCTTCTTTACGACTGAGAAGATTAACTGATTCTAACTTTAAGTCTGTGACCGCGCGATCGCAACCTCGACGACCGGAGATTAAATAAATTGTCGGTAATAAGTCTTGTTTTTCTAAGCTTTTCAACGCGCCTGCT
The DNA here is from genome assembly GCA_964434975.1 of uncultured Lyngbya sp. Lineage (GTDB taxonomy): Bacteria > Cyanobacteriota > Cyanobacteriia > Cyanobacteriales > Microcoleaceae > JAAURB01. Next base: position 199,896 of record CAYSWY010000005.1, on the reverse strand, counting down.
AAACTACGCCCTTGTTGACCTTCGGTATAACGGCGACGGGGGTTTTGTTTACCGTGATGGGTCTTTTTCGGTTTGAGTAAGCGGTTAATGGCTTTACGGTCATCATCTAGGAGGGGAAACATTCCCTTTGTATTGCAAAAATGAAATAATAACGGCACAGGACGATGATCCGAGTCAATTAACTCAGTGGGGCCGTGAACATTGGATAACCAGTCGGTGAGTTGGTCGCTATTGGCAACCGTTGCAGAGAGGGCGACCAATTGAATAGAGGGGGGACAATAGATAATGGACTCTTCCCAGACTGTACCCCGTTGGCGATCGTTCATGTAATGGCATTCATCTAATACCACTGCTTCTACCCCTTCTAAAGAAGTTCCCACTTCTCCAATGGGCGTACCGTATAACATATTACGGAAAATTTCCGTCGTCATGATCAAAATAGGAGCATCCCGGTTAATGGAAGAGTCTCCCGTTAATAACCCCACCAATTCTGCCCCAAATTGGTTTCTGAAGTCCCGTAATTTTTGGTTGGACAACGCTTTTAACGGCGTAGTATAAAACACTCGTTTCCCTTGACTCAATGCCCGATGAATGGCATATTCACCAATTAAAGTCTTACCCGAACCCGTGGGGGCGCAGACAACAACGGACTTTCCGGCATCTAATGCAGCGATCGCGTTAAGTTGAAACCGATCTAGTTTAAACGGGAAAATTGTGCTGAGATCGAGTGTGGGAGTCGGTTCAATTGAGTTGGACACAAGTGTTATGGCTGTGAACAGTGGGTGAATATGCCACCTGAATCACTTCAGGCGATACAATATTTTAACGAATCATAGGGTGCTATGTAGCAGGCAATAGGCACTCTTGCAATTTTGCTATAGGCACTCTTGGATGAAAAAAGCTTACTATTTAAGGAATTGAAGGATTATAAACTTTTTTTTATACCCGTGCCTGATCTGCATAGTGCTATTGAGGTTAATTTTCTTACTATAGCAATTCCGAACACTAAAATATTGCTTAAATTATATTTATAAATGCTCTTCTAATGATACCTAAAATTTATGCTATTCCCCTGATACAGTTAGCTTCAGGCGATCAACTGTCCCTACAAATTTATCAATTTCAAGGCTTAAAACCGGGAAAAAAGGCTTATCTTCAATCTAATTTACATGGCGCTGAGATTAGTGGCAACGCCGTTATTCAGCAATTGATCGAATTTTTAGTCAGTTTAGATGCGTCTCAACTTTCTGGAGAAATTTGCCTCGTCCCCGTTTGTAACCCCATCAGTACTTCAATGCGATCGCATCATTTTTCTTCGGGTCGTTACAATATTTATGATGGTAAAGATTGGAATCGTATTTTTTGGGATTATGAAAAAACCGATGCTGATATTACGGCTTTTGCTCAATCTCATTATCATTTAAATCCTACAGAAATACAACCAAAATATCGTCACCAAATTATTAATCAATTTCAAACTATTTTACAAAAAATTCACTCTCAAACAGCATTACCACTATCTGAAGCTTATCGCTATCAATTACAATCTTTATGTTTAGATGCGGACTATGTTCTAGATTTACATAGTTCTACCAATCAAGCCATTGATTATTTATATTGTTTTAAAGCGCGTCAAGATAGTGCAAAAGCCTTTCTGTTGGAGCATGGAATTTTGATGAATGATTATGATGGTGATGCGTTTGATGAAGCCTTTCTCAAGCCTTGGCTAGCCTTAGAACAAGCCTTAGCAGATTGCGGAAAACCCATACAATTTGATATTGAATCCTGGACACTTGAACTCGGTTCTGGGATGACAATGAACCCAAATTCTGTCGAAAAAGGTGTTCGCGGCATTAAAAACTATCTTGCTACAAAAGGGATGTTAAACCTGCCAGATTATCCCTTGCCAGAAACAAACAATTACGAGGTTTTATTTACCCCCAAAAAGAAACTGAAACGATATTATGCCCCTTTTGGCGGTATGATTCAATCCCGTGTGGCATTAGGAAGCACCATTAAAAAAGGTCAAAAAATTTATCAAATTCTCAGCTTTAATAAATCCGGACAAATGCCTAAAATTATTGATATTTTTGCCGAAGCGGATGGCTTTATCTTTGATATTTCCACTAATCATTCTGTGAATCAATATGATTATGTTTTAGGGGTGATGTTACAGTAAAAATTAATAACAGGCAAGTCGGCAAGTCGGCAAGCTTGAGAAATCATTTTAGGCTTTTTTTATAGGTTTTTAAACTTTTCACGAATCACAACTGAACTGCTATATTTAAGTTTAAATCTCAGTCTTCATCAATATAATTACAGAAAAAATATCAAACAACTTGACAAAACTGCTAAATGATTATAATTAAAATCGAGAAGGTCAGATACACCCGTGATGATTTGAACCCAACCCAAGTCATTACTGATTAAGATAGAGGAATAACTTTCACTATAAATGTTAAAGTAAATTTCGTATATATATTAGGAGAAATCTATTCATGGCATTAGATGCACAAGCCAAAAAAACTATTTTAAGAAAAATTCCCCATGCCCTCTATGTCTGTGGGGTGAAAGATGGGGAAGAGGTCAACGGCTTTACCGCCAGTTGGGTAATGCAAGCCTCCTTTGAACCGCCTTTAGTGGTAAATTGTGTTAAAAATGATTCTAAATCCCATGATATGATTGCCGCCAGTGGTGTATTCTCTTTAAGTTTCCTAGAACTCGGTCAAAAAGAGATGGCGCAAAAGTTCTTTAAACCTCAGCGTCGTGTGGGTAATAAATTTGAAGATGTAGAATTCTACGAAGGAGAAACAGGTTGCCCAATTATCTCAGATTCGCTAGGTTATGTCGAGTGTAAAGTCGTCGGTAGTGTCAAACAAGGAGACCATACCGTCTACGTCGGGGAAGTGATAGCCGCAGGAGTCCACCGAGAGGGAGAAATTCTCAATTTAGCCAGTACGGGTTGGAATTACGGCGGATAATTTAACCTGGGATGGGGTAAGAGTTTTCACTCTGGCATCCCCATCTGCTATCCTACTCAAAATAGTCTATCTGCAACATATCGAGACAATGCCGTTAATTAAGGTTCAAACCTCTGTTTCTCAACCCGAAAAATCTAAGGCAGAAGCCATACTCAAAGATTTATCCGCTGCTTTAGCCCAACAGTTAGGCAAGCCTGAATCCTATGTGATGACTGCATTAGAGACAGATGTACCCATGACATTTGCAGGCACAACTGACCCCGTATGTTACATGGAAATTAAAAGTATTGGTTTACCCAGCAGCAAAACACAGACCTTGAGTCAAGAATTTTGTCAAAAAATTAACCAATCATTAGATATTCCCATTAACCGTATTTATATTGAATTTGCTGATGCCCCCCGAAATATGTGGGGCTGGAATGGAAAAACATTTTAATCTATATTTGTCAGGGAAGCCTTATCAGCGGACTTCTAGGCATTTATTCTAATACCCAAAGGTTCCCCCCAGACCGATTCGTTATCTCTCCTGCTTCTGCAAATAGCCGGAAAAATGAGAAAATGGGGATTGAGAGTGTTTATATCGATTTAGTTAATATCCCGTGTTTATCCGTTTAAAAACCATCCCAACTTGGGCAGCACTTTCCCTCATGGGTAATGGACTGTTACTCTTGTGGATTGTTCTGCTGAATATACGGGGACAAACTTTATCTCATTATCCTCAAACTAATCCCGCAGCGGTATTAGCTTCAGAGTCTCGTGAATTAATTCCGCCAGACTATCAACCCAGTCATCGCTTAGGGCCAAAACATCGCTGGACTTATCAACAGTGGGTGACTCAGTTACGCCGAGAAGCCCAAGCCGCCGCAGAACAACAGCCTCAGCATTTAACCGTCCTGGCAGGAGATTCTCTCAGTTTATGGTTTCCGCCTCAACTCTTGCCCAGTGACCGCACATGGCTAAATCAAGGCATTTCTGGGGAAACTTCAGCCGGTTTATTGAAGCGTTTAAATCTACTGGATGTGACTCAACCTGAAACGGTGTTTGTCATGATTGGGATTAATGACCTACTGCGAGGCATTGATAACGAAACGTTACTCGAGAATTCACGGGCCATTATCCAAGATTTACGCTGGGCACATCCCAACGCCCAAATTGTCCTCCAATCGATTTTACCCCATAGTGATGAGAAAGCCACCTGGGAAGGACGCGATCGCTTAAGCAATATTCCAAATCGCCGAATTCGTTATCTGAATCGAGAATTACAAACCATTGCCACAGCAGAAGGGGCATTTTTCCTAGATTTACATCCTTTATTTACAGATGAACAAGGTCAATTAAGACCAGAATTGAGTACAGATGGTTTACATCTTAATCAAAATGGTTATTTAGTTTGGAGTTCTGGCTTACAATTATTTAGTCAAATGCAACTTTAAGGGCTTGTTGTTAGTTTTTAGTTCTGACTTAAGAAAACATCAGATTTTTTGATCCAAAAATGTCAGAATAAAGTTTAATATCTTGTTGATAACAGTTTTGAACAATTTCGATCAATTCATCATTATACAGTAATTTTGGATGAGGACATTTACCGGAACGTTTCAGCATAAAGAGATTATCCGGCGAGAGATTAGCATAAGACTTTCCTTCGGGTAAACTATCCTCAACAAATTTTAATTGACTCGCACCATGTTTGGTTAAATCTCGGGCATCAACCACTGATAACCCGATTTTTTCTTGTAAAACTTGAGCAACTTGACTAAATTCTTCTAAACAAAAATAGTCATCGTATTCCTCATACACTAAAAAATCAACTTGCGGCTGCCAATGAATATTCCCTTTTTTAATAGCCGCTTTTTGCATTAATTTTACAAAGGCTTCAAATGAAACTTTACTTAAATCTAAACGATGGTTTGTTAAGTTTTGAAGTATCCAAGAATCTAAAGAACGATCTACAATTTTATCTAAATAACAACTCGCTAAACGCCCATAAGGACAACGTAAAATTACAAAGGTATAATCTGCTGTAATTAAACTGGCTAAATCGGCACTAAAAGTATCGTTGTTTTGATGAATCCAATTAAAATCTGCTTTATCTTTAATACATTGATTTTCGAGTGCTAAAGATAACCGCATCGTAGAACAAGCATTTTTAGGAATAAAACTATAAATTGCATTGGAACGATAAATCCGTAATGCGTGCTTCATCGCTAACTGATGTTTCGGATTCTTTTTTAATAGATTGTTATAAGTCTCTGCACCATAACGTAAAAGTCTATTCATCATAAAAGTTTAATCCCTAAGGTGCGTCACTAGACGCACCCTACTATTGCTATATTAAACCGGATGTTAAGGTTCGGAGGAAGATGTTGAAAGCCGTTTTAGTCTTCTTCCGTCTTCCGTCTCTTGGTGCGCGGCACGCGCTCGTGATTAAAAATCACGCCCGGTCCCACCGCTCTTCGGTCTTCCTTGGAGTTAATCGATTATTATTAAACCATCTGTGGGAATATTTTGAAAGATGTATTTAACAATAATAAAACATTAAGCCACAAATAAATTGAGGGGTTGACTCGGACGATACCCTAAAAAGACTTGATCGACTTTATTGGGTTTGACTCGTAATTGATCGGTTAATACCGCAGACATGACATCCCGAAAGTCTGTTGTGATGGCTAAGTCTCGACCTTCATACAATTCTGACTTTGATAAACCCGGCCATTGACCATAAACTTGTCCGCCGCGAACGTTTCCGCCGAGTAACCACAATACATTCCCATGACCGTGGTCCGTACCGCCGTTACCATTTTCTTTTACCGTCCGACCAAACTCAGACATTACCACAATGGTTGTATTTTGATACACTGAACCCAAGCGTTGAACTAACGCTGCGAGTCCTTCTCCCAGGGGCTTTAAACGGTTTGCCAATTGACCTTTGCTGCTGCCTTGGTTAACGTGAGTATCCCAACCCCCTAAGTCCATAAACGCTAACTGAATAGTGGGGTCGCGGGCAATTAAACTAGCCAGTTGTTGGGCTTCTCCGGGAAAGCCACCCGGTAACGGTGCCCCTTGACTGGCTGCATCCATTTCTGCTTCTAATTCTTTCAGGAGTTGTTCCCGCGCCGTCCGACCTTCCCTGTAAGCTACACTCATGGAATCATCAGCGGTATAAAGCTGATCAAAAGCGGTTTGAACTTGTTCTCTATCGATGGGTAATTTATGGGCAGAATTACGCCCTAACTTTACATTAGCAACCGATTCTGGCCCCACCAACGCCCGAGGAATTGATTCACCGACACTGATACCTTCTACAGGAGTTTGTCCGGGTAAGGCGGCTAAGAGACGGTTCATCCAACCTTCGGTGATTTTCTTATCTCCCGGAACGCCCGTTTCCATGTAATATTGTGCATCAAAGTGAGAACGGGTGGCAGCGTTTGAACCGCAACTCTGAATAAAGGCTAAATTTTTATCTTTCCACAGCGGCAGTAAAGAACTTAACGCCGGATGTAAGCCAAAAAAACCATCGAGATCTAATGCGCCTAGATCTTCTCCCGGTTTAGGAATGGCGATAATGGGTCGGGCTTCATAATACTCTGGTTCACCGTAGGGAACAACGACATTTAATCCATCTACAGCCCCTCGTAAGAATATTACAATTAGGCGTTTGGGGTCGGCTGTCTGGGCGTTCGTCCGGGCAACCCAACTGTGAGTGCCGACTGTAGCGATCGCAGAAGTCCCAACCAGTCCCAGTAATTTCAGAAATTGCCGTCTATCCATAGGATGTGTGAGTTTAAGGGATACGAAAGTATTAATAGATGAACAGTGAATTGACGAAAATATTGTTTCTTCATCTTAATTATAGAGTATTTATCTAAACTCACTGGGTATAACGACTCAGGATGTTGAGAATTTATTTTTCATCCGTATTATCAACCCTCAAACCCAGTCTATTAGGATACTAAAATATCTCTCATTTCTTCTAACTCAATTAAGTTACCATCGGGGTCGCGGAAACAGGTTGAAATAAAGCCTCTATCTGGATAATTTGTCGCGACGTTTAACATTTCTATCCCTTTAGACTGAAGATAAGTGATTGCTTCTTCGAGGTTAGGAACTTGAAAGGCTAGCACTATCCTGGCACTATTCTTGTCATAGGTTAAGGAATCTTGATCGGCAATAAAGTCACCCAGCTTTTCACGATTAAATAATGCGATCAAAATCTGACCCGTATCAAATTCGACATATTCATCTTGATCATCCTCAAATTTGATATTAAATCCCAAGGTATCTTGATAAAAAGCCTTGCATTCTTTAAAATTTTCGACATTCAGCCGGGTATAAACGTATCTAAAATTCATAGGAGATGTTGGAATGATTCGGTACAATTTTACTCCCCGTTACCGCCTGAGTTCCCTCTAACGGACTCTCGTAAATCAGAGCGCGGGAATGAGACTTTAGCGTACAAAATATCATATCATTAACCGTGATTGTAATTTTCCCGTTAATCCAGGTAAATTTTTTAATATGATTCGGTGGTATAATCTAAATTCTGTTCTCAGTTGAAAACTCAATGATTAATGAAGTGAATATTTTTTGTATAATGTCATGCTCAGCATATCATTTTAACCCCAGAATAATTACTTAGTCCTCTGGCAGTCCGGTTGAGAGAAAAGATGAAGAAATCTCAAGCTTCAAATCTAATAGTTCTGTCAGACTGCTATTGCTGTTAAAGCATTCCCTTAAAGCATCAATGATCGTGGTATTTGTCTATCCCTAAATTTACTTTAATTTCCTATGGATAAACCAGTCATTTTCACAATAGATGATGATCCGGCTGTTCTACAAACAATCGCCCGAGATTTACGACAGCAATATGGCGATCGCTTTCGGATTATGCGGGCAGATTCCGGTAAAAAGGCGATTGAAGCAACTAAACAGCTTAAACTGAAAGGAAATACGGTGGCTATATTCCTGGCAGATCAACGAATGCCAGAAATGAGTGGAGTAGAATTTTTACAACAAGCTATCACGATTTTTCCAGCAGCAAAACGAGCGTTATTGACGGCTTATGCTGATACAAATGCTGCTATTGATGCGATAAATAAAGCTCAATTGGATTACTATTTATTGAAGCCTTGGGACCCGCCAGAAGAACGGCTTTACCCGATGTTAGATGATTTAATCGGAGACTGGCAAGCGAATTTTAAACCGCAATTTCAAGGGGTAAGAATTATTAGCGATCGCTGGTCTCCGAACTCCCATAATCTTAGAGATTTTTTAGCCCGTAACCAAGTTCCTTACCGCTGGTTAGATATTGAACAAAACGCAGAAGCCCAACAACTGGTTAACTACGCAGGTGAAGAGGATAATCCTTGTTTACCCTTAGTTTTGTTACCCAATGGCGAGAAATTAGTGAAGCCAGACACCTCAGAATTAGCCCAGAAAGTGGGGATGCAAACCGAAGCCAGTAACCCCTTTTATGATTTAGTTATTGTCGGGGGTGGGCCAGGTGGATTGGCCGCAGCAGTATACGGGGCTTCAGAAGGTTTACGGACGGTGATGATTGAGCGCGAAGCCCCCGGAGGACAGGCCGGAACCAGTTCTCGGATTGAAAATTATTTAGGGTTTCCAGTGGGTTTGAGTGGGGCAGATTTAGCCCGTCGGGCTGTAACTCAAGCGAAACGGTTTGGGGTCGAAATTCTCACGCCTCAGGAAGTGAAAACCCTGCAAACTGAGGATAATTATCATACTGTTACCCTCTCAGACAATAGTGAAATTAGTTGTCATGCGGTTATTCTAGCGATGGGGGTATCATGGCGACGGCTAAAAGTTCCCGGAATTGAGAAATTTAGCGGGGCTGGGGTCTATTATGGTGCAGCCCAAACTGAAGCGGCAGCCTGTCAAGATGAGGAGGTGTATGTTGTGGGGGGGGCAAATTCTGCGGGTCAAGCTGCAATGTATTTTTCTAAATATGCCCGCAAAGTGCGAATGTTGGTTAGAGGCGACTCTCTGGCTAAAAGTATGTCGCAATATTTAATTGATCAAATTGATGCAACAGATAATATTGAAGTGCTGTGTTTTCATAGTGTAATTGAAGCCCTAGGCAGCGATCGCCTAGAAAAGATTTTAGTTGAAGATTCTCAAACGGATCAAGTTAAGACATTTGAAACCAATTCTTTATTTATTTTTATTGGGGCAACTCCCAGTACAGAATGGTTAGATGGAATGGTGACACGAGACCAACGAGGCTTTATTTACACGGGCGCTGATGTATCAAAAAATACTCCTTGGCCATTAGAACGCGATCGCTATTTACTCGAAACCAATGTACCCGGTCTGTTTGCCGTCGGTGATGTCCGCCATGGTTCAGTTAAACGAGTTGCTTCCGGTGTCGGTGAAGGATCTATTTGTGTACAATTTGTTCACAATTACTTGGCTCAACTTTAATAGGCAACAGCGAACAGGCAACAGAATTATCAAATATCAATAACAGACGTTACATGTAACGTCACGAGATCTGACGGGCGCATGCAATGCGCCCCTACTTGTCTCCTTGTCTCCCCATCTCCCCCAAACAATAACTATGCTTTGTCCTGAAGTTCTCACAGAGATTAACCCCTTTCATCTTTTACCCAACGAACGTTTAGAATGGATTTGCGAACATAGTGAATCTATTCAGCTTGGCCCTGGGGAAATTTTAGTCAAAGAAAACGAACCCGTTAAAGGCTTTTTTATCCAGTTGAATGGCTCAATTACCGTCAGTCGTCTCAGTAATGGGGTTGATATTCCTGTGGGTCGTCATCAAGGCTACTCCTTTTTTGGAGAAATTCAAGTCTTAACAGAAGATGTTGTTCCGGTGACCTTAACAGCGGATATTGAAACCAATCTTTTCCGTTTAAATTGTCCTGATTTTTTAGACTTACTTCATAGTTGCCGTGAGTTTGAAAAAGAGATTTTCCGCATGGTCAGTCAACGTCTGCGGGGTTTAGAATCTTTTATTAGAAATCGCGAAAAAATGGCGGCTTTAGGAACATTAGCGGCAGGTTTAGCCCATGAATTAAATAATCCAGCAGCGGCTTTAGTCCGGGTATTAAAGGATGTGCAACCCGCTATTTTAGAACTGCAACGGATGAATTTAGTCTATGGTGAACAACAAGTCGATGAAGAACATACCCAAGAATGGCTAGATCTGCGAGATCGAGGGTTTGAGGCGATCGCAAATCCCAAAAATGATCCGATGATACAGGCAGACTATGAAGATGCATTGGGAGAATGGCTAGAAGACTACGGGGTTAAAGAACCCTGGAAGTTAGCTGAACCCTTAGCAGCAGGGGAGATACAGCCAGAAACATTAGACTCCCTCGTAGACCGTTGGCGAGATCATTCCAGCGAGTTACGAGATATGGGTATTCGTTGGTTAGCCTTATCTTTTGATGTCATGAGTATGATTAAAAGCGGTTTGGATGGGGCAGAACGGATCTCAACGTTAGTACAATCTATGAAATCCTATTCTTACATGGATCGTAGCGCCCAACAGCAAGTTAATATTCATCATGGCATTGAAGATACGTTACGCTTATTTGGCTTTAAGCTAAAGTATGGAATTAAAGTTGAACGCCATTACGATCAAAATCTACCAGAAATTACGGCGTTTGGCAGTGAGTTAAACCAGGTTTGGACGAATTTAATTGATAATGCAGTGGATGCCCTTAACGAAGGAACACCGGATAATATCCCCCCAAAAATTATCATTCGTACTTGTCAAAAGAATAATCATTTACGAGTTGAAATTGAGGATAATGGCCCCGGTATTCCTCAAGAGGTTAGAAGCCGTATTCTTGAACCGTTTTTCACCACAAAACCCATGGGTAAAGGATCGGGTTTAGGATTAGATTTAGTCCGGCGAATTATTGAAAATCGTCATCGGGGCAGTTTAATGATTGAGTCTCAACCGGGAAAAACCTGTTTTGTCGTATTATTGCCCATCAACAGTAATGCAGTCTGAAACCCTTCAGGGTTAAATGCCATCGATCAAGTATCCTGAAAGCTTATCAATATTAGTGTCAAATTGATCATAAAACCGACTTAATATTTGGAGTTTGATAATCCTACTATGAGAAAAGGTCAATATATTATCCTTTGTGATAGCTTACAGGCAGACTTAGGCGATCCATTTTCAGGTCGTTCCCTAGCGCCCGTTGCCGTTCCTTTTGGTATGAGGACAACTGCGGGTATAGGCGGCTTTGGAATGCGGGTAGAAGTCGAAGAATTAGAACCTGCTGATATTGCTGACTTGCGGCGTAACCCGGAAGTGGTGAGTATTGCCCCTTCGATGCCAGTACGGTTAATTCAACCCACCGCCACTGAGTCTGCCCAAACCCGCAGCGAAAGCGGTACAACTTGGGGCGTTGAAGTCACAGGGGCGGCGGCTAGTCCGTTTAGCGGTCAAGGGATCACCGTTGCAGTCCTCGATACCGGAATTGATGCGACCCATGAAGCCTTTGCAGGAGTTCAACTGATACAGCGAGATTTTACCGGAGAAGGTGATGGGGATGGTAACGGTCATGGCACTCACTGTGCGGGTACAATTTTCGGGCAAGCGGTGAATGGTTATCGGTTTGGGGTTGCCCCAGGTGTTGAAAAAGCCGTTATTGGTAAAGTGTTGGGAAGCCAAGGGGGTGGTTCAACTCAACAAATTTATGAAGCAATTTTGTGGGCAATGCAAGAAGGGGCGCACGTTATTTCAATGTCCCTGGGATTAGATTTTCCGGGCTTAGTTCAACGGTTGGTTGATAGTAATTATCCGGTTGATTTAGCCACTTCTCTGGCGCTAGAAGACTATCGGGCAAACGTTAAGCTGTTTGATCGTTTAGCGGCCTTAGCGCAGGCGAGAGGGGCATTTTTCCAAGGCTCATTAATGATTGCGGCGGCGGGAAATGAAAGCAAACGGGATATTGATCCAAACTACGAATTGGCTGTTGCCCCTCCAGCAGCCGCCGATGGAATTCTCTCAGTGGGGGCCTTACAAACCCCAGGAGAACCTCACAATAACTTAACGGTGGGTGATTTTTCCAATACTGGCCCCAATATTTCTGGCCCTGGCGTTAATATTTACTCGGCACAAACAGGGGGAGGATATGTAGAATTGACTGGAACCAGTATGGCAACCCCTCACGTAGCGGGTATTGCTGCCCTCTGGGGAGAGAAGTTATTATCAACTCGCAATTCAGTTCCGATTTCCCAACTGAGTGCGTTACTGGTGGGTCAAGCTAAACTAGATCGCATCGCCAGCGGTTTTGATCCCCTCGATGTCGGGGCAGGTTTAGTACAAGCACCTTTAGTTTAGGACGCTTGAGAGTAGGGGGTAGGGAGTCGGAAGTAGGCAGAAGAATTACGTCTTACAGTACCCTCTCTTTATCCTGTTGACCAGGGCAACGCCCTTCAAGGAAGATGTTGGAGGAAGAGGCTATTCGGAAACAACTGACTTCCTTCAACCGGGTTGAGGATATAAGCCCCGTATGAATAAGACCGACAGAAGCTTAGTCAAGGTACAAGCCTCTTTCAAGTCCGAAAACTTCTTCCCTCTTCCGTCTTCCCTCTTCCTTCGTATTGACAACAACTGGGATAAACAGACTGATAAGTGCTGGAACGTTGACCAAATAGACTGTAGCGATGATCGCGAACTTGTTCATAAACGCGATCGCCCATCCATTTTAAACCGGGTAAGGTTTGGTAAGCGGTAACAAATATATCTCCGGCCGGTAACCGTTTACCAATCTCTTCAGCCGCATCGCTTCCCTGCCAGCGACGAGTTGGGTTATTGCCATCAACTAAAATCATCCCCAATTCACAATCAGTTGATGTTACCCCCAGTTGACTCAGTCCGGCTAGATCTTGCATCGGCGTATACTGAAACTGTTGGCCTTGATCCAAGCCTTCCAAGAGTTGAACCAGGGTCACACAAAGGTTACAATTTCCATCATAAATAACGTGATCTTTCATGGCAAAATTGATGATAACTTGATTTACAGATTAAGTTTAATTTATTTATGATGATTAATTCACAATGAGCCGTCAATTTGTTTTAGATTTACCACCCAACTTAGAAGCCTATCGTTCTCTACTGGAGAAAACCGTTAAACCTTTCGTTGAAATTGAAGTTGAAGAAGCGAGTCAACTGACGTTATGGCAAAGTAAATTTGGTGGAGTTCCTTATTTTCCCAAAGATCTTGACTATCCTCATACTCCAGAAGGCAAACCGCTTTATCTTTTAGCACAAATCAATTTCTCAGAAGTTCCCCCAATAGACGGATTTCCGCAAAAAGGAATTTTACAATTTTATATTGCTGATGATGATTTATATGGAGCCAATTTTTCACAATTAAATCAACAAAACGGATTTCGGGTTTTATATTTTGAAGACCCCAGTTTAAATCCTAAAAATTTAATTCAGGATTTTGATTTTCTCCCAGAAGCTGAGGATTTACCCATTACTCAATGTTATGGTCTGAAATTTACTGCACAGCATGAACCTATTAGTCCTCATGATTATCGCTCTCCCGAATTATTAGGAGATGAATTAGATAATAAGATAGCTGATTATATTGATGAACATTGGGATGAAGAGGATGATTTATTTAATTCCTGTGGTCATAAGTTAGGTGGATACCCTTGTTTTACGCAAGATGATCCCCGTGACAGCCTCGATCATTCAGAAGAACCCTACGAATTACTATTACAAATTGATTCAGAAGAGGAAATAATGTGGGGAGATGTAGGAGTTTGCAATTTCTTTATCAAACCTTCAGATTTAAAGCAAAAAAACTTTAGTAATATTCTATATACTTGGGATTGCGGCTAACTTAATAACTTTCGCTTTTTATGTTTGTGGTTAACATCTTTACACAGCAACAGTTGCAGCAATTGACCCAGAACCGATAGACTCTAAAATACTATTGCTGCATTTTTTTTAGTTAAGAATACATTAAGCGTATTGTTATAAAAGATGATATAAGTAATAATTAGAAGTCACTTTTGGCCAATCATCATGATGGTATCAAAAAATAGCCCTCATCCCTTGATTCAAACTACCTTTCTAACTTTGCCGCCATCAGCATTAATTCAGCAAGCAATCAAGATCATGTCTGAGGCTAAAGAATCTTGTGTGCTAATTATTGAGAATCAAAAACTTCTCGGGATTTTCACAGAACGAGATATTGTACGAATTACAGCTAATAATAAACTGGTTAAAAATCAGATTTTAGCGGAAGTAATGACAAAAAAAATCATTACTATTCCAGTGTCTGAGACGAAAGATATTTTCACTCTGTCAAAGCTTTTCAGTAAAAATAAAATTCGACATCTTCCCGTTTTAGACCATCAAGGTCAGCTTTTGGGAATTATTACTCCTCAAACGATTAGAAAACTACTAAAGCCAGAATATTTGTTACGCTATATTCGGGTTACTGATGTGATAAAAACACAGGTTATTCATGGATTACCTAAGGATTTGGTGATAAATTTATCTCAAAAAATGGCGGATTATCGTATCAGTTGTGTTGTGATTATCGACGAGCAAAATTTTACTCCGATTGGAATTATTACTGAGCGTGATATTGTCCGTTTTCATCAAATGGGTTTAGATTTAAATCAGATTTCTGCTGAAAGTGTGATGAGTACACCCCTGTCAACAATGCAGCCGCAGGACTCTCTTTGGAATGTTAATCAGCGCATGGATCAATTGGGTGTACGCCGACTCGTTATTGCCCATCCAACAGGTGAATTAGCCGGAATTGTGACTCAATCTCAAATCATGAAAATGCTCGATCCGGCTGAAATGTATCATGTTATGGAGCAAATGCAAGAGGTGATTGATCGTCAAACTAATGAATTACGTCAACTGAATCAAAAACTACAAATTACCAATACAGAACTCACCTATTTATCTGCAATAGATGATTTAACCCAGGTCGTCAATCGTCGTAAATTCAATGAATTCCTCACTCATGAATGGCAACGAATGTTAGAGCTGGGTAAACCTTTATCTCTGATTCTTTGTGATGTTGACTACTTTAAAAGCTATAACGATACTTATGGTCATTTAGCCGGAGATCAATGTTTAAAACAACTAGCTCATACGATTAGAGAAGTAACTCGAACAAATTTAGACTTAGTTGCTCGTTATGGTGGCGAAGAATTTGCTATCGTTTTACCGGATACAAATAGTACAAGAGCCGAGGGTATTTCAAAAGCCATTCTGAAACGAATTCGTTCTCTTAAAATTCCTCATATACTCTCTAAACCCACTGGGTTTGTCACCGTTAGTTTAGGAGTTATTACCATGATTCCTAATTCCAGTAGTTCCTTAGAAAGATTATTACAGCTTAGCGATAAACTTCTCTATAAAGCCAAGGGAAAAGGTCGAAATACTTATATGCTTCAAGACCTAACAACTAATGTATCTATCACCTAACAATTGTTATGAGCTGGCGATGTCTAGAAAATAATTAACCACAAAGATACTCATGACACAAAGAGGAGTTTCAAATACAGTCTGATAGAATTGAGTCAACATAAAATGAAGACAATCCTTTATTGAGTTATTTAATAAGTTGCTTATGTCCTCCCCTGCTATTACTACAATCGTCAAGATGGTCGAATCCTTGCCAGATGAATTGCAAGAACAAGTTGCAGACCATATTCGGGAATATATCGCTGATTTAGAGGAAGAAAAACGCTGCTCGATACATCTATTTAAGCAAACTCAGGATAAATTAGTCGCTGCGGCGCGGAAAGCCAAGCAAGAAATTGCAGCAGGTCAATCTATGCCAATGGACTATGAACAGTTATGAAGTCTGCGAGTTTAAAGAAGAGGTTTTTCTGACTAAAGTGTAATAAATTAATGATTATGACTGCTATTCCTTTTTCCGTAAAACCTTCTCCTCCTAAAGGTGAACAACGGGTGATTTTTTATCACTTAAATTGGCAAGCATACCAACAAGTTTTACAAGCTGTCGGTGAAAATCGTTCTGCCCGTTTAAGTTACAATCAAGGGACTTTAGAAATTACAATGCCGTTAGAGGAACATGAATTTTATAGTGCTTTAATTGGGCGGTTTATTTATTTCTTGGTAGCGGCAACAGGAGGTAAAATTAAAACAATGGGTTCAACAACGCTAAATCGAGAGGATTTAGATCGAGGGGCAGAACCCGATAATGCATTTTTCTTGGTGCGCGTTCGCGCCCGTGATTGCGAATCACCCCCGGTCGCACCGCTATATTCAGCCATTATGCTTTAGTGGCAGGGAAAACAATTAATTTAGAACAAGATCCGCCGCCAGATTTAGTCGTGGAAATAGATATTACTCATACAGATATTAATAAACTTCAACTTTATGCCAGTTTAGGAATACCAGAATTTTGGCGTTATAACGGGGAAATTTTACGAATTTATCAATTGCAAAACGATGCTTATCAAGAAGTGGAAAATAGTCCAACTTTTCCATTTTTAGTGAAAACAAAGTTATATGAATTTCTGACTCAAGCCGCCGTTGATGAAATTGCAGCAGAACAACAGTTGCGACAATGGATCGCTAAGCTGTAGACTCTAGAATGCTATTGCTGCATTTTCCGCTAACTTATGCAATTAATTGATTGGCTGATTGTCCTGTTATATCTCATCTTAACAATGGGGATGGGGTTATACCTCTCTCGACAAGGATCGAAAAGTTTGGCAGACTTTTTTGTATCGGGGCGATCGCTTCCTTGGTGGTTAGCGGGCATCAGTATGGCAGCCACAACGTTTTCCATTGATACGCCGCTATATATTACGGGAGTGGTGGCGAATAGAGGTATTGCGGGGAATTGGGAATGGTGGACGTTTGGCATTTCCCATGTGATTATGATTTATATCTTTGCCCGAATGTGGCGACGTTCAGAAGTACTCACCGATGCAGAGTTAACTGAATTGCGTTATGGCGGACGCATGGGGGCAATTTTACGGGGGGTAAAAGCGTTTATTTTTGCCGTCCCAATGAATTGTATTGCCATCGGATATGCGATGTTAGCGATGGTAAAAGTTGTCGATGCATTGGAAATTTGGCAAACATTAGGATTTGCGGCAGATGAAACCAATTTAAAACTTTTTAGTGTAATTGGTGTTAGTATTTTTGTCTTAATTTATGCGGGTTTAGCCGGATTATGGGGGGTTGTTGCCACTGATTTCTTTCAATTTTTCCTCGCATTATTTGGGGCAATTGTGGTTGCATTTTTTGCTTTAAGTAGTGTAGGAGGCATTGAAGCGTTAGTGGAAAAAGTCGCAATTGTTTCTCCGGATAAAGATATTTTATCGTTATTTCCGGTAACTTTTGGCGAAGACAATAGCTTTATTAGTTTTAGTAAAACCGCTGGAATTACAGCCAGTACCTTTTTTGCTTATATTGCAGTCCAATGGTGGTCTTGGCGGCGGAGTGATGGGGGCGGAGAATTTGTCCAACGGTTTGCAGCGGCGAAAAATGAAATAGAAGCAGAAAAAGCCGCCTGGACGTTTAATATTATGCATTATGTGATTCGGACTTGGCCGTGGATTTTAGTCGCTTTAGCGTCTCTTGTTTTGTATCCTGATTTAGCCGATAAAGAACTCGGTTATCCGAAATTAATGATGGATTTCTTACCCCCAGGAATCTTAGGAATTGTCGTGGCTTCGTTGCTTGCTGCCTTTATGAGTACGGTTTCAACTTCGATTAATTGGGGCGCTTCTTTTATTACCAATGATTTATATTTACGCTTTATTAAACCCGATGCCAGTCAATCAGAATTAGTCTTTATTGGTCGATTCTCTTCTGTTATCGTCACCGCTTTAGGGGCAATTGCAGCCTTTTTTGCCACCGATGTTGCCACTGTTTTCCGCCTCGTGATTGCCATTGGAACAGGTTCAGGACTAATTTTAATGTTGCGCTGGTTTTGGTGGAGAATTAACGCTGCGGCTGAATTAACTGCGATTGTGGGCAGCTTTTTGGTGGGGACAGCAACCAGTTTAATTCCGGCATTAACCATCGAAGATTTCGGCTTACGCATCCTATTTATTACCGTCTGTGTTACCGCGTTGTGGGTAGTTGTCCTATTTTTAACCCCACCAGAATCTGAAGCCACCTTAGAAGCCTTTTATCGTTTAGCCCGTCCGGGAGGTATCGGTTGGCAAACTCAACGGCTACAAACGGGAGTATTACCTGCACAAGATTTAACCACAGATATTAAGAAAGTATTAGCGGCGATTTTGTTACTGTTTGGCGGATTATTTGCCGTCGGAGGTTTTCTGCTTCTGCAACCTATTGTTGGCTGGATAGCTTTGATTGTAGCTGTTTTGGGGGGAATGGGTTTACGACAACTGAATAAAGCTAAAATTCATCCGATGCCCCGCCCAGGATTAGAAGATGAAGATGTTTACTAAATCGATAAATTCATCCTGAAAAAGTTTATCTAAAACTATTATTTGGGAATCCTGACTCAGATAGACAGCAATAGCAGAAAGGAGAATCACAAAGATGTTTCAAACTGAGCAACTGTCAGGATTTCAAAACTATAAAATCATTGATTGTTTACATCGTGGTTCTAAGACTCTAGTGTATCGCGCACAACGGATTGCAGACGCTCAATTAGTCATTCTCAAACTCTTACGCAATCAGTATCCTAGCTTTCATGAATTGCTACAATTTCGGAATCAATATATTATTACTAAAAATTTAAATATTCCAGGTATTATTCATCCAGAAAGCTTAGAACCTTACAGAAATAGCTATATCTTAGTGATGGAAGATTATGGCGGAATTTCTCTACAACAGTATGTTAAAGAACAATCTCTCTCCCTCGTAGATATACTGAATCTTACGATTCAACTGGCTCAAAGTCTACACGAATTACATCAATCTCGTGTCATTCACAAAGATATTAAACCTGCTAATATTCTGATTCATCCCGATACAAAACAGGTTAAATTAATTGATTTTAGTATTGCTTCTCTGTTACCCAAAGAAACTCAAGAAATTCAAACGATTAATACACTCGAAGGAACATTAGCCTATATTTCTCCTGAACAAACAGGACGGATGAATCGAGGAATTGACTATCGTACAGACTTTTATTCTTTAGGCATTACTTTATATGAATTACTGACTGGAAAATTGCCATTCCAAAGTAATAATCCGATGGAATTAATTCATTATCATTTAGCGAAGATGCCTTCATTAGGCAATCGGGAAGAGATTCCGGAAGTGATTTCAGATATCATAATGAAATTGATGGCGAAGAATGCTGAAGATCGTTATCAAAGTAGTTTAGGATTAAAATATGATTTAGAACAATGTCTTCTTCAGTGGAAAAATACTGGAAAAATTACTGATTTTGAATTAGGAAAACGAGATCTAAGTGATCGTTTTTTAATTCCAGAAAAGCTGTATGGAAGAGAATCAGAAGTTACTCAGTTGTTGGCTGCTTTTGATAGAGTTAGCCTAGAAACAATAGCAGCAGAAGGAAATAGAAATCAGATTCACAATTCAGAGATAATGCTGGTAGCGGGATTTTCAGGAATTGGAAAAACGGCTGTTGTTAATGAAGTTCATAAACCCATTACTCGTTCCGATGGTTATTTTATCAAGGGAAAATTTGATCAGTTTAACCGTGATATTCCACTCAGCGCGTTTGTGCAAGCATTACGAGACTTAATGGGGCAATTATTAAGTGAAAATGATATCAAGTTACAACAATGGAAAAATAAAATTTTAGCAGCCGTTGGGGAAAACGGACAAGTTTTAATTGAAGTTATTCATGAATTAGAAAATATTATTGGCAAACAACCGAATGCACCGGAACTGTCTGGAAATGCGGCACAAAATCGATTTAATTTAGTCTTTCAAAAATTTATTAAAGTTTTTACGACAAAAGAGCATCCGTTAGTTATCTTTTTAGATGATTTGCAGTGGGCAGATTTAGCTTCACTCAATCTATTAAAACTATTAATGAATGAAAGTTGCTATCTATTAATATTAGGGGCTTATCGGGATAACGAGGTTTCTCCTGTCCATCCATTGATGATGACAGTAGAAGAACTCAAGAAAGCAGGAGAAACTGTTAATACAATTACGCTGACATCTTTAAAACTTAATGAAATCAATCATTTAATTGCAGATACATTAAATTGTTCCGTAGAACTCGCTCAACCTTTAAGTCACTTAATTTATCAAAAAACACAAGGAAATCCCTTTTTTACAACTCAGTTTCTCAAAGCATTATACGAAGACGGACAGATTAAGTTTAATCAAGAGCGCCGCTATTGGGAATGTGATATTACTCAAATTCATGCATTATCTCTGACTGATGATGTGGTGGAGTTTATGGCATTGCAGTTGCAGAAATTGCCCGCAGAAACCCAACAAATATTAAAGTTAGCTGCTTGTATTGGTAACCAATTTGATTTAAATACCTTAGCAATTGTTTCAGAAAAATCTCCGACTGATGCCGCAACAGCACTCTGGAAAGCACTACAAGACGGTTTAATTTTACCAACCACTCAAGTTTATAAGTTTTTTCAAGATGCAGAACAATCTAATGCAGCAGATACAGTTAATCCACAATATCGCTTTTTACATGACCGAGTGCAACAAGCGGCTTATTCTTTAATTCCAGAAGACCAAAAACAAGCAACTCATTTACAAATTGGTCAACTATTACTGAAGAATAGTTCAGAATTAGAGCGTCAAGAAAAACTATTTGATATTGTTGGACATTTCAATTTAGCCACTGAATTAATCACTCAAGCAGAAGATCGAGAAGCCTTAGCCCGACTCAACTTAGCTGCCGCAGAAAAAGCTAGAAATGCGACAGCTTATGCAAGTGCCATGGGTTTTGTACAAACCGGACTGAAGTTACTGAGTACAAATTGCTGGCAAACTCAATATGAATTAACCTTAAATCTTTACGTCGCTACAGCAGAAATTTCCTACTTAAATGGTGAGTTTGAAAGTCTGGAAAAAGTGGCAGTTACGGTGTTACAAAAAGCTCAGACGATCTTAGATCAAGTTAAAATTTATCAGATTCAAATCAGCGCCTTAACCAGCCAGAGTCATATGTCTGAAGCCATGGCGGTGGGTGAGAATGCCCTCAGACAATTAGGAGTTGAATTTTCATCTGAAGCCGATGATGCCTTGACAAGTAAAGCATTACAAACCCTTGCCTCACAACTTCAAGGCAAACAGATTGAAGAATTAATTGATTTGCCCGTCATGAGCAACCCAAAAACTATTGCAGCGATGCAATTGTTAGCCATGTTGTTTGCCCCTATTTTTCTGGCAAAGCCTGCCTTATTGCCGCTACTTTGTTCGACAATGGTAAGTTTATCACTGCAATTTGGCAATGCACCCGCATCAATCATCGGTTATGTCAGTTATGGCATGGTGCTATCTGCTTTTTTAGGAGAAGTAGAAACAGGTTATCGCTTTGGGCAAGTTGCACTGAACTTACTGGATCGCTTCAATGCGCGAGAATATAAGTCTATCACTTTACTTCTATTTGCTGGTTTTCTTCAGCATCGCCACGAAGCACTGAGGGCAACAATCCCAGTGCTAAAAGAAGCTTATCTAGCAGGAATGGAAACGGGTGATTTTCTATATGCGGGTTACTGCATCTCTAATTATGTATTTGCTCATTTATTTGCCGGAGTCTATCTAGATCATTGGCAACTAGAAATTGAAAATTACTGTGTTGTCTTAGAGAATGTGAAGCAATATTCTCCCTTAGCTTACCTAAAGATCACACAACAAGTGGTGCATAATTTAACGGAAATTGTTGAGCAACCGGATATCTTAAGTGGCAGTAAATACGATGAAACAGTAATGTTTCCTCAGCATCATCAGGATAATGAACTGACAGCTCTAGCTTTTGCCTATATCTATAAACTGATGCTTGCCTATCTGTTTGGTAACTATACTAAAGCTTTAGATTATATCGTCGAATCTCAGCTCTATTTAATGGCAGCAGGAGGAGCATTTTTTACTCCGGCTTTCCATTTTTATGCTGGATTAACCGACTTAGAATTGTACTCTACCCAATCAGAAATAGAGCAAGAAAATACTCTGATCCGAGTAGAAACCCATCTAACCACTCTGGCTGAATGGGCGCATCATGCCCCGATGAATTATCAACATAAGTATGATTTAGTAGAAGCAGAGAAATATCGAGTTTTAGGACAAAAATCAGAAGCGATTGAACTTTATGATCGCGCTATTGCAGGTGCAAAAGAACATCAATATATTCATGAAGAAGCCCTCGCAAACGAACTAGCGGCTAAATTTTACTTGAATTGGGGTAAAGAAAAAATTGCCCAAGATTATCTAACAAATGCATACTATTGCTACAGTCGCTGGGGTGCAAAAGCTAAAGTTCAAGACTTAGAATCTCGTTATCCTCAACTACTTGCACCGATTTTACAGCAGCAACAAATCCCATTATCCACCACTGAAACCGTATTTTCTATCCCAGGGTTGACCTCATTTCAGAGTTCTATAACTCAGTCTTCTAGCTCTGGCAGTAGCAGTATTTCTGCTATTCTTGACTTAGAAACGCTTCTGAAAACGTCTCAGGCATTATCAAGCGAAATAGAACTCGATAAGCTGCTTGCAATCTTACTGCAAACCGTATTAGAAAATGCAGGCGCAAACAAAGCTGTATTACTGATGCCGTATAACCAGGAGTGGTTTGTAGAAGCAGTTGCTAATATTAATCAACCGATACAGATCGACCCTATTTCTATTGATGATAGTCAAGAGATTCCTCATGCTTTAATTAACCAGGTTAAACACAATATTCAACCGATTATTATTGCTGATGCGGCAACGGATTCGACTTTATTAAATCATGATTACTTAATTAAAAATAAACCGAAAAGTATTCTCTGTACTCCTATTATACGACAGGAAAAACTGGTTGCAATCTTGTATTTAGAGAATCATATTACAGTCGATGCCTTTACTCGTAATCGGATTAAATTATTAGATGTTCTCTGTACACAAGCAGCTATTTCTTTAGAAAATGCCAGACTTTATTCTGATCTTCAAACAAGTCAACGTCAATTAAAGACACTATTTACCAATCTTCCAGGGATGGCTTATTCTTGTGCTAATGATGAATATTGGACGATGTATTTTGCGAGTAAAAGTTGCTACGAATTGACCGGATATACTCCAGAAGATTTTATAAAAAATAATATTACCTATGCTAGTTTAATTCATCCAGATGACGTGGAAAGGGTCGATATGGAGGTACAAAAAGCCTTAGGAATGCATCAACAGTTTCAACTCACTTATCGCATTGTGACAAAAGAAGGTAAGGAGAAATGGGTGTGGGAAAAAGGTGAGGGTGTATTTGATGAGCAAGGAAAATTATTAAGATTAGAAGGATTATCTATTGATATTAGCGATCGCAAAGCCGCTGAATTACAATTGCATGAAAATGAACTCTTTTTACGGAGTATTTATGAAGGAGTCAGTCAAGGAATCTGTGTCATTGATGTAACAGAACATGGTGATTTTAAATATGTCGGATGGAATCCTTTGGTGGAGAAATTAACGGGTATTCAGCTATCAGAAGTGATGGGTAAAACACCAGAAGAAGTATTTGGTGATGCAATGGGTTCTATGATTAGAAAAGATTTGCAGCTTTGTATAACATCTGGAACTCCGATTTATCACGAAAAACTTCTCCCTTTCCAAGGTCAAGAGATGTGGTGGTTAAGCACTCTTAATCCTATTAAAAATAAAGCCAATCAAATTTACCGAATTATTCTAACAACTGTTGAGATTACGGATCGTAAAGCGGCTGAACATCAACTCCTTGAAAATGAACTATTCTTACGGGGTATTTATGAAGGAGTCAGTCAAGGAATCTGTGTCATTGATGTAACAGAACGTGGTGATTTTAAATATGTCGGATGGAATCCTATGCTGGATAAATTAACGGGTATTCAGACATCAGAAGTGATGGGTAAAACACCAGAAGAATTATTAGGCGATACAGTGGGTTCTATTATTAGAAAAAACTACCAGCGCTGTTTAACATCCGGAACAACAATTTCCTACGAGGAACTTGTCCCTTTTCAAGATCAAGAGATGTGGTGGCTAACGACTCTCAGTCCTGTTATAAATGAAGCTAATCAAATTTACCGAATTATTCTAACAACGGTTGATATTAGCGCTCGAAAAGCGGCTGAAACGGCTTTAAAAGCTTCACAAGCAGAATTACTAGCAATATTTACAGCCATGGAGGATGTACTTATCGTATTAGACGGTAACGGGAAATACCTCAAAATTGCACCGTCTTCGAGTTCTCTTTTATATCGACCTTCACCTGATTTAATTGGTAAAATGATTCACGAAGCTTTACCATTAGATTTTGCAGATTTTTTCGTGAGTAAAATTCAGCAAGCACTCAATACTCAAAAGACTGTTTCTGTTGAGTATGACTTATTAATTGGCGATCAAACAATTTGGTTTGATGCTCGAATTATCCCGATGGAAGATAATAAAGTTCTCTGTATGTCGCGGGATATTTCTGATCGTAAAGCGGCTGAGAGATTGTTAGAGGAAAAAAACAAAGCATTAGAAAATACTTTAACTCAACTGCAACAAACCCAAGCACAAGTGATACAATCGGAAAAAATGTCAGCATTGGGTAATTTAGTTGCCGGGGTTGCTCATGAAATTAATAATCCTCTCGGTTTTCTCAATGGTAGTATTACTAATGCAAAAGATTATATTCAAGACTTACTCGAACATATAGAACTCTATCAGCAACATCATTCTGATACAGCTATTCCAATATTAGAAAATGCGGATGAAATTGACTTAGAATTTATCCGAGAAGATTTACCTTTACTGTTGACATCTATGCAAGGCGCAACTGAACGAATTAAAGGAATTAGTACTAGCCTCAGAACTTTTTCTCGTGCTGATACAGAGTACAAAGTCAGTGCTAATTTACATGACGGTATTGATAGTACACTGTTAATTTTGAAATATCGTCTGAAAGCCTCGGAATATCGTCCGGCAATTGAAGTGATTCAAGATTATGATGAGTTACCTTTAATTGACTGTTTCCCCGGACAGTTAAATCAGGTATTTATGAATATTCTGGCAAATGCGATTGATATGTTTGATGAAATGGCTCAAAATACTACTTTTACTGAGTCAAAATATCAACCTCAAATGATTATTATTCAAACGAAAAGGATAGAAAAAAATCTAATTACAATCCGAATCAGTGATAATGGAAAAGGAATGCCCGAAGCCGTCAGCTCCCGGATTTTTGACCACTTATTTACAACGAAAGATGTGGGTAAAGGAACAGGTTTAGGATTAGCCATCGCTCATCAAATTGTGGTTGAAAAACATGGCGGTCAACTCATCTGTAATTCAGCAGTTGGCAAAGGTACAGAATTTGTGATTCAGTTACCCATTCAATCAAAGTAAGCAAATCATACCATATCTGATGAGTTAACAACTGACTCAAAGCGATAATGACACGAGGGAATTAAGATTTACTCATCAATATTCTTCCGTTTTAAAAAGTGCGTGCCAGTATAGTAGAAATAACCATGACTGAGAGGTCGAGAGTGACGGCAGTATATCAGGTATCATCCGCCTGCTTCAAACCTCTACAGCACTAGGGAGCATCAGTATAGTTGGTTTGGTGAGAAATAAATAAATATTAAGATGATGAGTCAGTTCTTTCAACGGTTAGTCTCTCCCGTTATTCGGCAAGTGCCTCTACAAACTGCGTTAATTGTACCATTTATCCTGCAAATTTCTGCTGCTGTAGGTTTGACCGGATATTTATCTTGGCGCAACGGTCAGGAAGCTGTCAATGATGTAGCTTACCAGCTTCGGCATGAAGTCACAGAACGAGTACAACTACACCTGCAAAATTATTTATCTATCCCCCCTCTGATTAATCAGATTAACACACAAGCGCTACAAAATAATTACTTAGATTTTGATCAAATTGATCGCTCAGAATATTTTTTATGGCAGCAAGTGCAATTATTTCCCTCTGTTTATGCGAATTATATTGCGAATGAAGCGGGACAATTTATTTCTGTTAGACGACAATTAGATGCTCAACTGATTGCTAAAGCCGTAGAATATTCACCTACTCGAGAAAGTTATTTATTAGATAATCAAGGAATTCGTAGTGAATTTCAAGAAGTAGATTTATATGATCCAAGAGTCAGGCCATGGTATCTAGCAACACTCAAAAAACGTCAGCCGAATTGGAGTGAAATTTATACCTTTACAGGCGGTGAAATTGGGATTACTGCCTCAGCTATTTTAGAAGGCGACAACGGAGAAATTAGAAGTATTGTTGGAGTTGATATTCTTTTAAGTTTAATTAGTAATTTTTTAAAAACGATTGATATTAGTGAAAATGGTCAGGTTTTTATCATGGAACCTTCCGGATTAATCGTTGCCACTTCAACGCCGGAATCCCCCATCATAAGGGCAAGTCAATTTAGTCCCTCACAACGGTTATCAGCAGCACACAGCAGAAATCTTTTAACGAATAAAACAGCAAATTATCTATCTAATTATTTTAGTGATTTAAGTCAAATTGAAACAACATATCAGCTTGATTTTCAGCTTAAAGGTGAGCGGCAATTTATTCAAGTTGTGCCTTACCGAGATCAAATCGGACTAAATTGGTTAATTGTGGTGGTTGTTCCGGAAAACGACTTTATGACACAAATTCAGAGTAATACTCGCACCACCATATTATTATGCATAATCGCTTTATTAATTGCTTCAATTTTAGGATTTTTAACCTCAAGATGGCTTATTAAGCCTGTTTTAAGATTAAATCAAGCCGCTAAAAATCTGACTCAAGGAAATTGGAATCAACAAGTTAAGTTATCTCGTTGTAATGAATTAAAAGAGTTAGGTTGTTCTTTTAATCTGATGGCAACTCAATTGCAAGATTATTTTCAGTCTTTAGAAGAGCAAAATACAGCCATGCAAGGTTTGAATGAAAAACTCGCTCAAAGTCAGCAGCGGCTGTATCAATTTTTAGAAGGATTACCTGTCGGAGTTCTTGTTGTGAATGCTGAGAAACAAATCGTTTTTTCTAATCAAAAGCTGCAACAAATTTTAGGTCAGTCCATTAATACAGAAATAGATATTGATTATTTTCCTCAGTCTCATAATATGTACTTAGCTGAGACCGATAAAATTTACCCCATGAAAGGGTTTCCATTAAAGCGAGCTTTGAAAGGAAAAACAATCAAAGTTGATAATCTAGAAGTTCGTTACTCTAACCAAATTATTCCGTGTGAAGTACTCGGAACACCGATTTTTAATCATCAGAAGGAAGTAATTTATGCAACTGTTGTTTTTCAAGATATTACTCAACGAAAACTTGTAGAAAAGGAACGACAAAACTTTACCGCGCAGTTAAAACAAAAAAATATAGAATTAGAACGATTAGATCAAATTAAAGATGAATTTTTAGCGAATACCTCTCATGAACTGCGAACCCCACTCAATGGAATGATTGGTTTAGCAGAATCAATGTTAGACGGTGCAGCGGGTCGTTTAACAGAAGTACAGCGTAAAAACTTATCGATGATTGGTCAAAGTGGACATCGATTGGCAACACTTGTTAATGATATTTTAGACTTTTCTAAACTGCGCCATAATACGATTGAATTACAACTTAAACCCGTTGGCTTAAGAGAAATTACAGAAGTAGTATTAAATTTAGTACAGCCTTTAACAGGTCACAAACCTATCCAATTAATTAATACAATTTCTGACGATCTTCCGTTAGTGAATGCAGACGAAAATCGTTTACAGCAGATTTTATATAACCTGATTGGAAATGGGATTAAATTTACAGAAAAAGGAACCATTACTGTTTCTGCTTCGGTCTCCACGACAAATAATCAATTAATTAATATCAAAGTTTCTGATACTGGAATTGGTATTCCAGCAGATAAATTAGATCGGATTTTTGAATCTTTTGAACAGGCAGATGGTTCAACAGCGCGGGAATATGGTGGTACAGGTTTAGGTTTAGCTGTGACTCAACAATTGGTTAATTTACATGGGAGTGAAATTAGGGTAGAGTCTACAGTCGGGGTAGGTTCTGATTTTATCTTTACTCTGCCGAAAAGTGAAGCAGTAGAACCAATCAAACAACAAAATACAGAACGGACATCAGAATTAACTTCATTATTTTCTCAGCCTACTTTACAAAATAATTTACAACTTCTTACACCGATTTCTACTCCAACTGAAGCGTTAGAAACTCGTTTAAATCCAGATGTATTGTCCTATCAATCTGATCAATTTAAAATTTTAATTGTAGATGATGATCCTGTTAATCTTCAGGTTTTAGTTAATTATTTACACTTACATAATTATGCAGTCATGCAGGCGACAAGTGGCTTAGAAGCGATTGGTTTTTTAGAGTATGGATATATCCCTGATTTAATTTTATTAGATGCCATGATGCCTCGGATGACGGGTTATGAAGTGACTCGAAAAATTCGGGAAACCTGGCCGCCTCACCAACTCCCAATTATGATGTTAACGGCAAAAAATCAAGTATCTGATTTAGTCTCCGGCTTTGAAGTCGGCGCTAATGATTATTTATCAAAACCTTTGAATAAAGATGAATTATTGGCTCGAATTAAAACTCATTTAAGAATTAAACAACTCCGCACAGAGAAAGCGCATATTCGTAAAACATTTGGACGATATATTACTGAAGAAATTGTAACTAATTTATTAGAAACTGATGAAGGTTTGAAATTAGGGGGAGAACGAAGAACAGTCACCATGTTAACATCAGATTTGAGAGGATTTACGGCTTTTTCAGAGCGACTCCCTCCTGAAGAAGTGGTTAAAATATTAAACTTTTATCTCTCGAAAATGGCAGATATTATTACTGCCTATAATGGCACAATTGATGAGTTTATGGGAGATGGAATTTTAGTGTTATTTGGCGCACCAAAAGTTAGAGAAAATGATGCACAGCGAGCTATTGCTTGTGGAATTTCTATGCAGTTAGAGATGGAAACCGTCAATCAACAGATGAAAGAATGGGGTTTTTCTGCCTTAGAAATGGGAATCGGAATTAATACAGGGGAAGTGGTTGTGGGAAATATTGGCTCAGAAAAACGGGCAAAATATGGCGTTGTTGGTAATCAAGTGAATTTAGCTTATCGGATTGAATCTTACACGACAGGGGGTCAAATTTTAATTTCTGAATCAACCTTTAATCAAGCGTATTCTATTCTGAATATTATCGGACAAACCCAAGTTCAACCCAAAGGTGCAAGACGACCGCTGATTATTTATGAAGTTGGAGGAATTGCCGGAGAATATAATCTGTTCTTACCGCAACAGCAAGAAATATTTTTACCTTTATCCTCTGAAATTTTACTGCACTACACAATTTTAGAAGGAAAGCACGTCAATGAAAATGTATTTCCCGGACAACTAATTGAACTCTCAGAAAGAGGAGGTATAATTCAAGCACAAGCTGATTCTGATGATTGTATTCCTCTGTCTTTAACCAATATTAAACTAAATTTTATTTGGGATAATTCCTCGTCTCAGTGGAGTGAAGATGTTTATGCCAAAGTGACTCAACATTCAGCAGAAATCAATAGTTTTTATATCCGTTTTACAGCTAAACCGCCTCAAGTCGAAGCAAAAATAGCTGCTATTTATAACGCCACCCAGGAGACAGTAAAACAGCTAAAAGAGGTCTAAATCAGATCAATTAAAGTCAATCTCTGTTAAACAGGTACAAAATTCTTCCTGGGGTTGACTGAGGCGTGAACGGACGGTTTCATCCGCTTCTCGGTTAACTATCATTGCCTGTATTCCGGCTTGTTTTGCCCCCTGATAATCGGCGCTAACACTATCTCCAATATGTAAGACTTGTTCTGGAGAACAGTTATGTTTTTCTAAAGCTGTATAAAAAATCTCTGGGTTGGGTTTAGCGGCCCCGACTGTGGTTGAAATGGTAACAGACTGAAAAAATGGGGCTAAATTTAGTACTTCTAACACTGGATATAGGCGAGAATCAAAGTTAGAAACCACACCTAATTCTATTCCTTGATTTTGCCATTTTTCGAGTATTGGTGGCACATCGGGATACACAAACCAAGGTTGAACGGTGGCAAAATGATCGTAAAGTTGAGCAAAGAATTGAGAAAAATCAGTAAACTGTTGATAAATTCCAGCAATTTTAAACGTTTCAACCGCTAGAGTTTCCCACCATTGATATTCTAATTGAGGAATTTGTTCTGCTGAGGCGTTCGGAAATGCCATCGGTGTAGCAGTGGTAAACGCTTGAAAAAAAGCTGAGTTGAGGGTGTGAGGATCAGAATTAATGCCGTATTCTTGGGTAAGTTGGCTATAAACTTCTCCTACACTCCCCTTAACCGTAAATAATGTCCCGACTGCATCGAGAAAAATGACGCTGGGTTGTTGCATCACACCTAAAGAATTCACCTCAAATTAAGCCGCAACAGAAGATTCATCCAAGCGGGCAAAAATCATCCGTCCCGCAGAGGTTTGCAATGAACTGGTGACCACAACTTTACGTTGATCTCCGAGGCAGTCACTCCCTGCTTCAACCACCACCATGGTGCCATCTTCCAGGTAGCCAATGCCTTGAGAGGGTTCTTTACCCTGTTTACGAATTTTCAGATCTAATGTATCTCCCGGTAGATACGTGGGTCGTACCGCTTGGGTGAGATCATTAATATTGAGAACAGGGATTTGTTGTACCGTTGCAACTTGAGACAAATTGTAATCATTCGTTAGCAACGTACCATTGATTTCTTGGGCTAAACGCACCAGTTTGGCATCAACAGTGGGAGGATCATCATAGTCTGCGGGATGAATTTGAATCCGCTTGGGATAATCATCTCGCATCCGGTTAAGAATTTCGAGTCCCCGTCGGCCCCGCGCCCGTTTTTGATCGTTAGCTGCATCCGCCACCAGTTGCAGTTCTTGTAAAATAAACTGCGGAATCAGAATTTGTCCTTCTAAAAACCCTGTTTCTAGGAGATGTTCAATCCGACCATCAATGATACAACTGGTATCAACCACTTTGGTTTTGACAGACTGTAACGTTCCTTCAGCCACTAACATTGAGTCTAAACTATTGGGGTTAATCAGGCGTAAAAATGCCCGTCCATGAGTATCAGCCAGATTAATTCCGGTAAAGCCAAACATCACACTACACAGCATCGCCAGTAGGGGTTTGATAAAGCCAAACTCTTTGGGAATGGGTAGGAGAAATAATGGCGCTAACATCAGGTTTGCCACTAATAACCCAACCACCAAGCCGATAGCGCGGGTAATTAAGACATCTAATGGCATTTGACGAACTTTTTGTTCTAAGCGTCGGTAGGTGGTTTGTACAACCAAACCAAACACGCCGCCAATTAAGGAAGAAAACGCCGCGACAACGGATCGTAACCCTTCAATATTGCTGACTTGATCGAGAACCGGATTGGGCAGCAGTTCAATGCTATAAAAGCCTGTTCCTGCTCCGGCTATAATGAATAAAATGATAATGATTGCGTCTAACATCTTTAATGAATGTAGATAAGATTCAAGCAAAATTCCATATGAGGAATCGAGCCTGTTAATTGTTCCTATTATTATATCTTTTAACTGCTCTTTCAGTGATCGGCGATAGATAGGGTAAACCGTCTGAATTTAAAAATGATGATCTGATTTCTCATTAATAAAATTTATCATGGTGAAATCCGATTTTGAGGGAACTGAGGCAGTTTGGTGGCGAATTAATCATTGTCGCAATTCTTAATTTTCATCTAGACTCCTGTTCTTAGTCTCATAAAATTTATATTTATTCATTCAGCGTTATCAAAAGTCGTACAATTATCCCGACTGTAAGATTTAAGGAAAAATAAACGATTGAAACCGACGACTAAACTGCAAAATGCCAGAAAATTTTCCCCTCATAGAGGCTATTCCCACATCAGCTTATCTGCATATTCCCTTTTGTCGTCGTCGCTGTTATTACTGTGATTTTGCAGTGTCTGTGGTGGGCGATCGCAAAGACGGTAGTAATTTTACCCCCATTCAACACTATGTTGATATACTTTGTGACGAAATTTACGCTCAACCGATATTCCATCAACCCCTAAAAACGGTATTTTTCGGCGGAGGCACTCCTTCTTTATTATCTGTTTCGCAATTGGATCAAATTTTAGCCGCTTTAAACCAACATATCGGTATTGCTGGGGAGGCTGAAATTTCAATGGAAATGGACCCTGGAACCTTTGATTTAAACAAACTCAACGGTTTTGTGGCAGCGGGAGTCACAAGGGTCAGTTTAGGGGTGCAAGGGTTTCAAGATCAATTATTAACGGCAAGTGGGCGATCGCACAATGTGGCAGAAATTTATCAAGCCGTAGACATCCTCCGTCAAGGGGGAATTGAAAATTTTAGTTTAGATCTCATTTCCGGCTTACCTTACCAAAGCTTAGAGTTTTGGCAACAGTCTTTAGCAGCGGTGTTAGAAATTGCACCGCCTCATGTTTCGATTTACGATTTAATTGTAGAGCCTGTAACTGCCTTTGGGCGATATTATCAGCCAGGGGTTGAGCCGCTGCCGACCGAAGAAACCACAGCCCAAATGTATCGTTTAGCACAGCAAACCCTAACTCAAGCCGGATACGATCATTACGAAATTTCTAATTACGCACATACTGGATATCAATGTCAACATAATCGGGTTTATTGGCATAATTCCCCCTACTACGGCTTAGGCATGGGGGCTGCCAGTTATATTGGCCGGACTCGTTTTACCCGACCTCGAACTCGGCAAAAATATTATCAATGGGTGCAGTCTAACCTCTCTCCGACTGAAGCGGATGATCCCTTGACTCCAACGGATATTCTGTTAGAAACCTTAATGTTAGGGTTACGCTTAGCTGAAGGTGTTAACCTAACCCATCTCTGCCAACGGTTTGGTGAAGTGATCCTCGAACCGATTTTAGCCAGTTTGACCGACTATCAACAGCAAGGTTGGGTGATCGTGACCCCAGCACCATACCCAGAGATTATAACACCCAGCAGGCGGATCAAACTCACTGATCCAGAAGGTTTTTTATTCTCAAATACGATTTTGGCGACTGTGTTTGCTCAAATCACTGCCCTAGAAGCTGAAAACAGTATCATGAGCTGATGAATTCTGTTAAATCTCAGCAAAGCTCTAAATATCAATTTATGGCTGAATTTTTTTTATTAAAAAATAATGAACTTAGGTACTTTATCAGAGATCTCTAACTTTAGATATAAAAATCAATTGAACAACTTGCATTTCCTGGGAAAAGATCGTTAAAATATAAAACAGAGATCAATTAAAAATAGAACTAAATAGTGGGGATCAAGGTTATGAATAGATTAATAGAGCGAGACTCATAAACTTTCATAAAGTTTTACAGGTTTTAAGCTAGTCTATTCTTGCCTAAATCTCCTGTTATACTGCTAGTTCTATTAAAAATTCATCTCTTCAGTTTAAATACTTTTTTGATCTCTAGTAGCTTTGATTAATTTTAATTTAAATCCGATCAAGCTATCAAGAAACATGAATTCTAAAGATAATATTTTTTCCAATTTAGAATTCACCGACCTAGACATCAATGCAAAACCAATTTAAGATTTGGGATTAAAATTTATGAGTTCTACTTTGGATCGCGTACCTGTAGAATGTACAAATAAAAAATTATGCAGTTACTACAATGATACTGCTCAAGTTCAAGTAGCTAGAATCAGTAACGTTCACCAATGGTATTTAGAGCGTGTGATCTTTCCGTATGAATACTTCCTATTTGAAGCCCCAATAATAGCTGAATTGGAAGTGTATCAGGAAGCTAATTCTACCCCGCAGTTGCTGAAAAAATTACCTTGCGAGGATTTACAGGTACAGGAAGAGACTGAACTAAAAATTGTCTGTTGAATTCCCAGGTTAACCCCCTGTGGGATAATCAAAGATTATTATCATTTCATTGCAGTTAACCATGGCAATTAAGAAAGGTTCATTTGTCCACGCAGTCCGAGAGAAATTAGAGGATAGTGCAGAAGCAACAGCCAGCGATCAACGGTTTCCACCCTATCTTTTTGAAACGAAGGGAGAAGTGATGGACACCAGGGGAGATTATGCTCTGGTTAAATTTGGACAGGTTCCCACACCCAATATCTGGTTACGGTTGGATCAATTAGAGTCTGCTTAAACTCAACTTTTAAGCCCGTTGAGAGTTGTCTATCATCCCATTGCGCTGGGGTTTTTCTGATTTAGAAATGCCGGGCGCTTGATACAACGGAACGGTGAAGGTAACGGTTGAACCGAGTCCTTCACCCAAACTATAAAACCGAACGGTTCCCCCCATGGCCTGAACGAGTTTTTGAGAAATCACAAGTCCTAACCCTGT
Organism: uncultured Lyngbya sp.; assembly: GCA_964434975.1. Lineage (GTDB taxonomy): Bacteria > Cyanobacteriota > Cyanobacteriia > Cyanobacteriales > Microcoleaceae > JAAURB01. The sequence continues at coordinate 165,403 of CAYSWY010000005.1, read as the reverse complement.
CCCGCCGTATTGCCGAGTGTAGCCTGTATCAACTTGAGAAAAGGCTTTGAAGAGTCGATTTTGTTTTTCAATCGGTACCCCAATCCCGGTGTCTACCACTCGAAATTCTACAAATCCGGGAAATTCTTGATTATTCACTTCTATTTTGTTGTGGATAATTGCTAAACTAATACTCACCCCGCCTTCATGGGTAAATTTAATCGCATTTCCCACTAAATTTAACAAGACTTGTAATAATCTTTGAGCATTAGCATAAACAATAATCTCCTCTTGAATGGGTGGAGTTCGCACGGTTAAAGTCAGTCCCTTTTGTTGGATTTGAGTCCGGGTAAACTTCTCGACTTCCTCCAATAGTTCACTGACTTTCACCAATGCCAATTGAATCTCCATTTTACCCGCTTCAATTTTGGCAATATCTAAAACATCGTTAATCAAACTCAATAGATGAATGGCGGCGCGATGGGCTTCTTGAACAAATTCCCGTTCCTCTTCCGGGTCATCGACCATATCATCTAACACCAGCTTCAGTGAACCAATAATTCCGTTCAGCGGGGTGCGTAGTTCATGAGAGGTACTGGCAAGAAATTCACTTTTGAGACGAGATAAGGCAACAGCTTCGGCTTGGGCTTCTTTTAACTCTTGATACAATGTCGCGTGAGCAATTGCGGTTCCCACCTGAGTGGCTAATTCCCGGACAAAATCAATTTCTGCAATCGTCCACTGACGCACTTCATCACATTGATGTAAACAAATTAAAGCATTGGGCTGATCGAGATAGGCGGTGGGAATGACTAAGATAGATTGACGCTGGTAAGGATCATCAACGGCGGAAGTATGTTCAATGACAACGGGTTCTAAGGTGGCTAAAGCTTGAGTCCAGCCTAATTCTACTTCTACTGATAAATCCAACCCTAACATCATTGCAATTTGCCGCTGACGATACTCAGCCACCACTTGGGTTTTTTGAGACCGACCCAGATGAGCCGAGGACTGTTGATAAGGACAGAGAATACAGCGACTGACCCGCAACACTTGCCCGAGACTATTGACCGTTTGCTGCCAAATTTGCTTTAAATCTAGAGTGCGGCGAATTTTTTGAGCAATTTGGCTGAGGAGAATTTGATAAATTTGAGAACTCGGCGGCACAGTCCGACAGAGTGTCCCGGCAATTTGAACCAGCATTTTTTGCTGAATATCAAAATTTGATGGTAAAGAACGATACGCGACGATGTCTTCCCAATCAGCCGTGATATCTACTTCTTGCTGTTGCAACACTCGACCCATCACCAAGACTTGGGCTGCTTCTCCGTCACTTTGAAGAATGGGACTAACGATTAAATCGAGGGGAAAATATTGATTTTGATAACAAAAAGGATAACTAAAACGTTCTGGAATTAAGTTTTTCAGCACCCGCCGAATCCGTTCAAGATAAGGAGGGATCAGCACCGGCCCAATTGTTTCTCCGATGGTATATCCCACCACCTCAGCTTCTGAGAGGTGATATTGCGCCCCTTGCTGCCAATAGAAGGAATTGTACTCCCCTGATGCATTTTGAGTGAAGACCAGTTCAGCACCTAACCCAGCCCAAGCTTGAGCCGAGATAGAGCTGGATAACCAACTGTTTGTATCAGAGTTCATCTACGTATATAACAAGAAACCATTACCTAAACATTATTAACTTGAGAGCGCTTTAACGACGATTATATCTAAACTCAAAAATTATCAGCTTGACAACGATGAAACCACAATTTTTGAATTTTACCAAGGAATACGATATCGAACCGTGTCAAACTAAAGTAGTTACCGTTTGCCGGCTCAGCTTCTCGCTTAGAATGCTACAGAAACTCACCTGCGGTTGGTATGAAAGTTTCTATGACCTCACATCCCTAAAAGATTTTGGAATCATCAATATGACTACATCGTGATCACATCTTTTCTCTTAGAATATTAACGAGGAGCAGCTTTAGTTTTAACTTTTTTTAGATAAATAAAGTCTACCACGACATCAGATTGATCTACAAGTCAATTCAGTGAGGAAATCTACTGCGGCAAATACATCAGGCGATGAGCATCCATTGATCGACCACAACGCGATCAATTCAGTTGACGATTATGGATAAATCCTGAGATTATGCTTGAAAGTAGGTCTGTTGTTCTGAGTCGATGTTCATTTCTTTGGGACACTTCTTTGCCACTCATCGATAACAAACAAAACTGTTGCTAATAGGTCGATGACAAGACAACGATCAGTTGTGGGTTATGTGTGAATTTTCCCTCGACCCGGACTCTACCCAGACTGACCCAACCCAAGGCGATCAATGGGGTTGACTCCCTCGCCGACCTTCGTTCCTTGCTATGGGGTTAAATCACAAAACGGCTATGGCTGCTAAATTACAAGATAACGTATTACTTCAAGCGGTTAAAACAGGTAATCTCATCCATACTCGCGCTCTATTGGCTAAAGGGGTCAATGTTGATGCCAAAAATAAAGAAGGAATCACAGCTCTGATGCTAGCGGCTCGTGGCGGTCATTTGCCAATTGTCGCACTATTGCTCGACCATGGTGCAGACATTAATGCCACCAGTAAACAATACGGCATGAGTGCTTTAATGTTAGCCGCAGCGAGTCATCATCTAGAAGTTGCAAAACTGTTAATTGAGCAAGGCGCTAATGTTAACTTAAAAAATCAAGAAAACCGTACCCCCCTAATGGCAGCCTGCATGAAAGGGGATCAAGAAATGGTTCAACTCCTGCTGGCTCATAATGCGACGGCAGAACAGACAGAGCAAGAGTTTAGTGCAATTTTGATTCAAGCCTTGCAAGCAGGTCAACTCGATATTGTAGAAGCGATTGTAGCCGCCGCAACAACCAAATCCCCTTTTACCCGGATTTTACTGCGCCAACTGATCGAGGAGGGAAATTTACAGTATGTTCAAGTCTTAATTCAAGCAGGCGTTAATGTTAATGGCGATTACGAAGACGGAGAAACGCTTTTGATGTTAGCGGCGGACTTGGGTCAACTTCCCGTTGTGCGAGCGTTACTGAAGGCTGGGGCTGATGTTAATGCCTCGAGCCACGAGGGGGGAACGGCTCTGATGGCGGCGGCGGCGGCGGGAAATCATCATGTCGTCTTAAAATTAATTGAAGCTGGGGCTGATGTTCATGCCCGAGATAGCGATCTTGAAACGGCTTTACATTTAGCTGTTGTAGAAGGACACTTAGAGATTGTCGAAGTATTACTGCAAAATGGAGCTGTTGCTGATGCTGAAAATAGTTTAGGGGATACACCGTTGATGGTAGCGGTGTTACAAGGATATACCTCGATTGTGACTTTATTGTTGCAGCAAGCCACTTCTGAGCAAGTTCAGCATTTACTCAACTGTGATCTGTTTGGAGAAACAGCCCTAACTTTAGCGATAGTGCGGGGAAAAGCTGAAATCGTTCATGCATTATTGAGTGCGGGGGCAAACGTTAATACACCCACTCAAGAGGGAAAAACCCCTTTAATTAAGGCAGCCGAGCGGGGAAATTTAAATCTGGTTCAGGTGTTATTGGCTCATGGCAGCGTGATTGACAGGGCGGATGAGACGGGGGGTACTTCTTTAATGTGGGCTGCCTACAAAGGGCATACAAGGGTCGTTCAGCACCTGATTCAAGCCGGAGCAAACATCAATATCAAGAATCAAGGAGGTTGTACGGCTTTGATGTTAGCAGAATTTAACCAACACCCGGCTATTATTCAACAGCTTAGACAGGCAAATGCTCAGGAATAGGCGATTCTCACTCATGAGAGGCGATCGCCTTCGCGCACGGGTAACAGTAATGTCGCGCCACGAATAACCCATAAAAAATGACAAATTCTATTAGTCTATCAGAGTTAAAACCGGGTCAGACTGCTGTGATTGAGCAAGTTGATCAAACGCCGGAAACCGCAGGGTTTGTGCAACGACTGGCTGCTTTAGGAATTGTGCCTCAACGCTCAATTGAAGTTCTCCGAGTTGCTGGGTTTGGGGGGCCATTGCATATTCGGGTGGGAACAACAGAGATGGCAATTCGCTCAACAGAGGCGCGTTCGGTTCAAGTTCGCTTAATCTAAAGTTACATTACATCACAGAAATAAGCAATTGTTGAATCAATCAATGCATTACAAATTACTCTTAAAAAATTAATAAGTACAATTACCGACGCTAGTAACTTTACAATAATTCACATTACTAAGACTTAAAAAATACTTCATATTTCCGCAGACAAAATCAGTTACAATACAGAAGTAAGACACCCAGAAAGTGTTAAGAAATTATACATATTTATCATGACAACATTCTCTCAACAGCAATCACATCCTTCTCGCTGGATGTCTCTGATTCTCATTGTTTTAGGGTTTTGGCTGAGTGGCAGCCTCTTAATCGATCTAGTGATTATGCCGAGTATGTCAGCGGGTGGCATGATGAATCAAGCCGGGTTTGCAGCGGTGGGTTTTTCCATGTTCTCCATATTTAATCATCTTGAAATTGTCTGTGCAGCCATTGGATTAACCAGTTTAATTGCTTTAGGCAGTACCTTACCTGAAGGCTTTAGTAACCGCATTCGCACGTTAATTAGTTTCTCAACAATATTACTGGCTATTGCTTTAGTCTATACTTATGGTTTAACGCCTCAAATGAGCGGATTAAGTCTTAACCTTAACTTATTTAATTCCTCAACTGAATTACCCGCAGGCATGAACCAACTACACTTCAGCTACTTTAGCTTAGAGTTACTCAAATTCACTTTAGTTGCAACTATTTTAGGTTGGTGTTTTCGCAACAACAAAGGAGATACTCAATCCGCTTAAACCTTTGATTCAAGCTGCGCCTAACCGCAGATATCTCATCTGTTTAATCATCAAGTCTTCGCTCTTCTTAGCGCTTATCCTAGGGAAGAACGGGGACTTATTCTTTATGTTCTTTTATATCTTGAGGGTAGCTAAACGTAGTAACATCTGCAATCATGGCTGTTGATTCTCAATTTTAGAGGAATATTGATGATGCGACCCATGCAGCTTAGAAAAATCAGTTGGACGTTTGCCTGTTTATTCTGTAGCAGTTTAATCCTCAGCTTAGCAGTGATTGCGTCGGCTGGATCACCTCCCCCAGACAAAAAAGGAAAGCCAGTTGAAGCCGAGTCTAGTGGTAAACCGGTTAGAGAAGAACATCCCACCACACCCCCTGCCTCCGACCCCCACCCCATGGAAGAACCCGATCGATTTCCCCTTCCGAGTGCGAGGGTTTCTCCAGTGGATGGTATGGTGACTTTGAGGCTGATTAACCCTAGTAATATAATAATTAACTACCAAATTATCGGCGGAACACGAGAACTCACTTTAGGAGAAAAATCTCAAGCTGAGTTACCAGGGTTTCCTTTGCCTTTAACTTTAACTTACCAGCGTCAAGATGATGGACTGTTACTGGTGTTTCCTCGCGCCGTTGCACCGGGGGTTTTAGAGGTGAAATTTCAACCTACGAGTGATTTTGACAAAGATACAAAGTCCTTGAATATTCCCGAAAATGGTTCAGTTTTCTTAAATTAAAAGAGGTTAGATTGACTAAACCACGAAGACACAAAGGACACAACGTTTCAATGTCTTTGTGGTTTTTTAGGTAAGATTTATGTCTAATAATTTATTAATTAATTTATCGGTTTTGATTCCAGAACCTACGGGGATTTCAATTTATGCGCGTCAAATTTTGCCTGCTTTTCAATGTCTTAATCCGACGTTATTAATTACTGAATCGATGCCGGATTATAATTGTTATCCAGTTGCGGGAAATATGACCCCTTCTCAGGGAACAAAGGGACATTTTCGGCGGTTAGTCTGGACTCAGTTTCGCTTACCTTCTATTTATCAACAGTTACAAGGAAAGTTATTATTTTCTCCTTTACCGGAAGCGCCGCTATATACAAAATGTCGTTCGATTGTGATGGCGCATGATCTGATTCCGTTAAGGTTTCCTCGGAAAGGATCTCGGTTAACGGCTTATTTTAAATATTATATTCCTCAAGTTTTAACCCAAGCTGAACATATTGTTTGTAATTCAAAAGCAACAGCAGATGATTTAATGGGTTTCTTTGATCTTCCGGCGGCTAAAATAACACCGATTCCACTGGGATATGCTCGAAATCAATTTAAGTTTCTTGATTTACCGACGCAGAATTATTTTCTATATTTAGGTCGTCATGATGCTTATAAAAATCTGTCGCGTTTGATTGATGCTTTTGCTGCTTTACCGAACGCTAAAGATTATGAATTGTGGTTTGCAGGGCCGACGGATAATACTTATACACCTGTATTGAAAGCGCAGGTTCAACAATTGGGATTAATTCAAAATATTAAGTTTTTAGATTATGTTTCAACAGAAAAATTAACCCTTATTATTAATCAAGCTATTGCCTTGGTTTTTCCGAGTTTATGGGAAGGATTTGGCTTTCCAGTATTGGAAGCGATGGCTTGCGGTACACCGGTCATTACGTCTAATTGTGCTTCAATGCCTGAAGTGGGTGGGGAAGCGGTTATTTATATTAATCCTAAAAGTGTGACTGAAATAACAGCAGCAATGAAGGAATTAGCGGATGATTCTTTACAACGATCTCAACTCCGAGAAAAAGGATTAATCAGAGCGGAGAATTTTACTTGGGAATCTACAGGACAGCAAACGGTAAAAGTCATTCAAAACTATCTTTAATCTGTAGTTAAATCTAGAAATATTACTATTTAATATAACTATTTATATGTAATGAAAATGCTGTTTTGACGAGTCAATTTGATAGGGTTATAATAGGCGAAGTGGCTAAGAAACAGGGAGCAAAATGAAACCAGAATTACTTAAATACATTAAAAATGGCTATCAAAAAGTTGATGGCTGGTTATCTCCAATTGCGATTAATATTATTACAGAACTTGCAGCAGTTCAGCAGGAAATAGGAATGACGGGTTCTGTGGGTGAAATTGGGGTACACCATGGGAAGTTATTTATTTTAATTCATTTTTTAACGGGTCAATTTGAGAAAAGTGTGGCTTGGGATTTATTTGAACGTCAGGCTGAAAATATTGACCACTCTGGATGTGGAAATCAATCCATTTTTAAAGCAAATTTACAAAAAAATAAGTGTGATTTAAATCGGATAAAAGTGATTACAGCAAATTCAATGAATTTAACGGCAGATATGATTGAACGAGAATGTGAAAGCAAACCTCGTTTATTTTCGATTGATGGAGGACATACTGCTGAGATTACTTATCATGATTTGTCTCTCGTCAGTAAAGCCTTAAAACCAGGCGGATTAGTGATTATTGATGACTTTTTTAATGAAGCTTGGCCAGGGGTTTCTGAAGGGGTTTGTCAATATCTCATCGAAGCCGAACATCCGTTATTTCCGGTTGTGATTGCTGGGAATAAATATATTTTTACCAATGATGAAAAGATGGCAAACACTTATATTCAACGTTTGAATATTGATCGTCCGGGATATATTACCAAAATGTCTGAGAGTTTTGGCAAAGCGGTTTTAGTGATTGTCTCACCCCATAGTCTAAAAAGCTATATTAAGCAAACGCTGATTTGGAAAAAATTAAGAAAAATGCCGTTTAAATCTTGGATTAAATCTACTCTCAAGCCGAGTCAAGCGATTGAAATTAATAGCTAAGTTTGGGATTGACGTAAAAATTGATGCAGCCATTGTTTGACACGATAAGTGGCACGGCAATCATCTTCATTGTATTGAATAATGGCATCAAGTCGAGAGCGATCGCCACTTTTTAGCCATTGTTCATACCAACAAACAGACTGCGCGCCATTAGCTTCGGGATCTCGCCATTGAAAGCCTAACCAACGCGCAATTGATTTTAAGGCATAACTTTCGACAGGTAAAAATACCGTTTGAGTCACTTGATGATGAATATCAACAAATCGTTTCAGTAAGGGTTGCCATAAATGAGCGGGGGTTTGATACAGTAAAGCTAAACGCTGAACAGTTTTAGTTTCGTAATCACAAAAATGATAAATCGGCGAAATCGGATAAGACCAAACTAAGTCTAAAAATTGTAGCCAAATCTGCTCTTCTTCGGTTTCGTTTTCTGCTAAAAAGGGATAGAATTTTTCAGTTTGGTTACGGTGATCCACCACTAACACCCCATGCAAATAATCTAAGTTTAAATCGGGTTGGGCTTCGATATCAAAATAAATCTCAACGGGTGCATTTTCGGGTAAATAGGATAAAGAGACGGACGGACGCAACCGAGGCTGATTTTGCCATTTGACTTGTGCTTGCTGAGTTAACTGTTGTGCGATTTCAGTCGTAAATTCAGGATAGGATTCTAACTGATAGGGAGAAGTTTGCGCTAAGGTTTCAACGGTGGTGACCTCTAACGTTTTCAGACGAGTGTAACGGCTGGGTGTGACTCCGGGAAGTAAAGATAAATGATTTTCAGCGCTGGCGATCGCATAACAGCTATCATACCAGGTACATAAACTACACTTTTGACGCGCCATGAAAATTTCAGGTTCTGCTTGACGAGCCAACATCTCCACATATTCTAATAAGATTTGCTGCATTTGCGGTAGACGCTGCTTTAAATTCACCGCATAATTGCCTTTTTGTCGTAAAATCAGTTCAGCCTTGGGTGGAATTTCCCCTTGAACCGCGCCTAAAATATAAGCATGAAAAGCAGCCGCAATCTGATAATCTAATTTAGGGCGTTTACCCAGTTTAATTTCCACCGGAACATACACCCAATTTCCCCACTGAGAAATCCCTGGCTGTTTCACCAATAAATCGGGACAACTCTGAAGGGTAATTTCTCCCAACTGAGCCGTTATATCAACCTGTTGTAAGTCCTGGGGTTGCCATAACAGTACCCCTCGATAAATTCGATCAACCCCCTGTTTCATTAATTCTAGGGTGGCATCCATCCCCGCTTGCCAGTCACGGTATGGATATTGAGGTCGATGATAGCTCAATGACTCCAGCAAACGCTGTTGATGGACTAAACTATCTTGAGTTAACTTCCGTAAAAAATCGCTGGGAGGTTGCTGTTGGTGAAAATCTCCATAATAATCTAGGAAGGCTCTACGGGGACAACGTTGGTAAAACAGAAGCTGGGTATCAGTAATCAGCATTGAATTTTAGTAAGCCGTAGCGGAGCAAGAAGATGACGACGAATTTTAAAGTGGATAATCATCGACGACAGTTTCCTGCTTTAAATGATAAAGCCTATTTCAATTATGGCGGACAAGGGCCGCTTCCGAGACAATCAATTGATGCTATTGGTCAATTTTATGAACAAATTCAGCAACTAGGGCCGTTTTCTCAATTTGCTTATGATTTTGTCCAGCAACAACAGGATCTAACCCGCAGTGCGATCGCCACAGAATTGGGGGTGACACCAGGAAGCATTACGATTACCGAAGATGTCACGGTGGGCTGTAATATTGCCTTATGGGGGATAAATTGGCAGCCTGGAGACCATCTATTACTGTCTGATTGTGAACATCCCGGTATTATTGCAGTAACTGAGGAATTACAACGACGGTTTCAGATTGAAGTTTCAGTTTGTCCAATTTTAGAGACGTTAAATCAAGGTGATCCCGTGGCTGTGATTGAAGAATATTTACAGCCGAATACTCGTTTGGTTGTGATTAGTCATATTTTGTGGAATACGGGTCAAGTTTTACCGTTAAAACAGATTATGAATCTGTGTCATACGGCTCAAAATCAGCCGATTAGAGTGTTAGTAGATGCGGCTCAATCAGTGGGAGTTTTACCTTTAAGTTTAGCAGAATTAGAGGTAGATTTCTATGCTTTTACCGGCCATAAATGGTTGTGTGGCCCAGACGGAATCGGGGGATTATATGTCAGTCCAGCAGCGTTACCAGAGTTGTCTCCGACGTTTATTGGTTGGCGCGGAATTACTAAAGATAAAACCGGAAAACCTACGGGGTTTCAAGCGGACGGACAACGATATGAAATTGCCACTTCTGCTTATCCTTTGTATGCCGGATTATGGCAAGCAATTCAGTTACATTTAGAATGGGGAAATGCCGCAGAACGATATCAACGCATTCGTGATTATAGTCATATTTTGTGGCAAAAATTATCAGAAATTCCCCATATTCAGTGTTTAAAAAATACACCGCCAGAAGCTGGACTTGTTTCGTTTACCCTGAAAAATGGTATGTCTCATGCTGCCGTAGTTCAGGCTTTACAAAAACAGAATATTTTTCTTAGAACTATTTTAGATCCAGATTGTGTCAGAGCCTGTGTTCATTATTTAACAGAAATTGCCGAAATTGAGCAGTTGGTTACAGCGCTTAAAACTCTATAATTTCAGGTTTTTATCATGACTTTTACGACTTCTAAATTGTTCACTTTGAAGGAATTTATAGAGCAATACGGAGATAATCCTTACTATGAATTAATTGACGGAGAATTACGCAGCATGGAACCCACTGGCCCCCATGAATCTGTAGCTGGAACAATTTCTGGTTATATTTTCATGGAAATTATTCGATCTCAAAAACCCCGGGTGATTCCTAAAAACTGTCTAATTCAACCCCCTGCGGCTGAAGCAACTGCCTTACGTCCGGATGTAATTGTCTTAGATAAAAATCAACTTCAAGCTGAACCCTTATGGCAGCAAGAACCTATTATTTGTAATGGCAATACTATTAAATTGGTAGTTGAAGTGGTTAGTACGAATTGGCAAGATGATTATGCAAGAAAGGTAGAAGAATATGCCTTTTTAGGTATTCCTGAATACTGGATTGCGGTGCGACCCTGCTGCTTTTCAAGCAGCCAAGGAACGCGCACCAAGAGAGTGGACTACCGAGGCTTAGGAGGAATTGCTTTTATTGGTAAGCCTAAGCGTCCTGCTTTTACAGTCTGTAAACTGATTAATGATGAATATATTAACACAAAGTATTCTCAAAATCAACTCATTCAATCCGATTTATTCCCTAATATTAGAATCTGTTTAGATGATTTATTTAAATAGATTGTTTAACTCTTTCTAACCAAATCTTTGGATCTTCCTCAAACCAATGTTGTACACCAAAACCAACAGCACGATCTTTGAAAGTGAGATCTTCTGCTAATTGTAAAGCGGCTGCTTGACCAATTAACGTTTCAAAAGCAGATGAAAAAACCAGATCAAGAGAATAACTTCTACAGAACTTTTTGAGTTTTCGAGGTGAGCCAATAATTGCTGGTTTAATCACAAAAATTCCCGGCCAGCCTTGTTGACAGCAAATTTGTAGTTGCTTAAATGTTGCCACAGATTCATCTAATGCGATGGGTGTAGAATATTGATCGCTGAGTTCTAGCATAAGCTGAAATTGAGCAATGGGTAAAGGTTGCTCTATAAACTCTATTTTGACTGAATTAAAATGACTAAATCTAGAATTCAAAAAATCACACATTTTTAACCAGCGATGTGCCATTCCATAGGTTAAGCCGCCATTTGCATCTAGTCTTAATAAAATCGGATTAATATCTAAATTAACTGTTACAGTATCATTTATTTGATGTATCAGTTTTTGAAAAATATCTAATTCCTCTTTAATGGGTTTAACTCCTATTTTCCACTTTAAAGTTCGATATCCTTGATAATATAAAGTTTTCCAGCTTTGCAATGCTTGCTGACCTGTTGGTAAAAGTCCACTAAAGCTGAGATGATTATGCTCATAAATATGATTGTGTATTGCGCTCAATGCTGACTCAAAACCAAACTGACAAGCAGGTAATTGATTCGGAATTGTTAAAATTGTTTCTGTTGTAATTTGTACGGGTAATTGATAACAAAATGTAATTGCCTGTTTGAATGTTTCCGAACCAAACCAACTTAAAGGTGCAATTTCTCCCCAGCCAATTTGTCCAGCTTCATCAGTGAGTTTTAGAATAATTCCTTTACGAACGTTCCATGTACCATAATATGTTTTGAGTGGCGGTTTAAATGGACGACTGTAAGGAACAAACTTAAATTGGTAAATCATCCTCACCCTGGCAATAACAGATATGATAACAATTATACAAATGAATCTACTCTTTAAGAGATAAGTTGACTACAGTTGAGCTTGTATATTTTCGTAAGATTTATATTTTATAATAATTGGGTAAAATCTAAAATTGTTTTTATCCATTGATTTGTATTTTCTATATGAATATTATGACCACACTTAGGTATGATGTCTAATTTTGCATGATCAGATAAACCAACAATTTCTTGATTAATTTGCATAAACTTTTGATCGAGTTCTCCAACGATTAATAATAGGGGTATGTTATGACTAGCCAGTTTATCCCAGAGAGAAGGCTGACGACCTGTACCCAGATTTCGGAGAGATTTTGCTAATTCATCAGGATTATTTTGTAAGCGGCGATTAAAAACTAAGTTAAATTTTGAATGCTGTTTTAATGTATTAAATAAAGGTTGATTATACCAATCTATTAAAAACTGCTTAAACGGTTGATTTTCTAATTGCTCAGCTCGCTTAAAATCCGTTTGAAGTCGTTGCGATCGCGCTTGATTTGTTCGTAGACCAGGAGAAGCGGATTCTATCATCACTTTATGAAAATATTGAGGGTAGTGAAGCATTAAATAGAAGGCTAATCTACCCCCCATTGAGTAGCCGAATAGATAAACTTTAGATAAGTTTAAATGGTTCAGCAACCCGATTAAAAGAGTCGCCGTTTTAGAGATTGTATAGTAACTTTCATCCCCTAATACTTCAGTCTTTCCATGTCCTGGTAAATCGACGGATAAACAGCGAAAAGATTGACAAAGTTGAGGAATACAATCTTTAAAATCATTGCTATTTCCCATAAATCCATGCAATAATAATAGCACTGGGAGATCAGAAGTTTGTTCCGTCAATTGGTAATTAACCTTAACGGATGAATTAAAATAGTAATAACTCACGCTATTGAATTAATCGAATACCCAATGCAGAAAAGGAACGGATGCGGCACAAAAAAGCATAAATACAAATAAACCGCCTAACATTCCATAGAGTAAATACTGATCTCCTTTCTGCTTAGCTAATTTGACAAGAACATAGCTGTAACCATAACAGGCTAAGAAAAATACAACAATAAATCCAGTAAAATAGTATTCCATAGTGGCTCACTAACAATTCGTTGGTTTCAGAAGCACGTAAGCGTGTAATATCTTTATTATAACAAGCGACGCTTGAAGTTTTTGTAGATTAATCTGTAAAATTAACTTTGTTATAAAAATCAATATTTATTATTTCTATGTCACGAATTCGCGCTCCGGAGCTTCCTCAATCTTATCCCTGGTTAAATACAGATTTCCCTGTTTCTTTAGCTCAATTAAGAGGACGAATTGTAGTACTTGATTTTTGGACATATTGTTGTATTAACTGCTTGCATATTCTTCATGATCTGAAATACCTAGAACAAAAATATTCACAATATTTAACAGTTATTGGTGTTCATTCTGCTAAATTTGATCATGAGCAAGAGATTGAAAATATTCGTCAAGCTATTCTACGATATCATATCAAACATCCCGTCATTGTGGATCAAAATTATAATATTTGGCAACAGTATACAGTCAAAGGATGGCCGACATTAATTATCATTGATCCCAAAGGGTATTGTGTTAAAAGCTTTACAGGAGAAGGACATTTAACCGCTATAGATGAAACTATTAATACTTTAATTCAAACCCATCAAGCCAGCCAAACGATTAACTCAAAAAAATTAGATTTTACCTTAGAAACAGAGAAAAATAATAATAAAAAATCTTTGTATTTTCCGGGAAAAATACTAGCAGATCAAGATAGCAACCGTCTTTTTATTGCAGATTCTGGACAGCATCGGATTATTATTACTAATTTACAAGGTAAAACGTTAAAAACGATTGGAATAGGTCAACCTGGACTGACAGATGGTCAATTTAATCAGGCACAATTTTTTACTCCACAAGGAATGAGCTTTGATCAAAAAAAGCAGATTTTATATATTGCAGATACAGATAATCATACTATTAGAGCTATTGATTTAACTCAAGAAAATGTAACAACAATTGCTGGGACAGGTCAACAAAGTCAACAACTTTTATCTCAGCCGCAAAAGGGTATAGAAACCCCATTAAATTCTCCTTGGGATATCGAAAAACTCAATGATCAATTGTTTATTACACTGGCTGGTTCTCATCAAATTGGTTTGTTAAATTTAGAGACAAATTTATTTCAAATTTATGCAGGTCGAGGTGCAGAATCTTGTGTTGATGGAGAGGCAATAGAAGCTGCTTTTGCTCAGCCTAGCGGTATTACAACTAATGGTATTGAACTATTTATTGCAGATAGTGAAACCAGTTGTATTCGAGGTATTACATTAGGGGAAAGTCCTCAAGTTAGAACAATTTGTGGGAGTGGAGAATTGTTCAAGTTTGGCGATATAGATGGACAAGGTTTTGAGGTCAGATTACAACATTGTTTAGGAATTGAATATCATCAAAACTCTCTTTGGATAGCCGATACTTATAATCATAAAATTAAGAAAGTTGAAATTAATACTGGTCTTTGTCAAACCATTATTGGCAATCAAGATATTTTTTCTGAACCTTCCGGACTCAGTATCAAAGGATCAACCTTGTATATTGCTGATACCAATCATCATCAAATTCAACAACTAGATTTAAATCATCTGATCGTTAAAATGCTTCCGCTTAATGATACCACTTTCAGGTAAAATAAAATTGTCAAGTGTTATTATTCAAAGATGAGTCAAACTGAACGAGTTGAGATGCGGGGATGCTTAGGTCAAGTTACCTGTGAAGATAATATTATCCGTTTGAAAGGGTGGGTTGCTTCAATCAATCAAGGTGCAGTGGAAGAGTTTAAACTATTTTTTGGAGAGCAAGAAATCGCAGATTTTAAAGTTAAAAAACAGCTTCCCAGTGCTGATGTGGCTCAACTATTCCCAACATTAAGTTATGCAGATCAATCTCGTTTTTTAATTTATATTCCGCTCAATACTATCCCAGAAAAATATCACACAGATTGTTTGATTCGGCTCATCCCTATTTTTAATGGACAAGAAAGTGATAGTTTATTTAACTTATTAGAATCTTCCCTACCTGTACCCGAAAAAGAAGACAGAGTCGGAGTCGGAGGAAGCTTTAAGTTTGTTGCTTGTGACTTTTTAAGTCATTTTGTCAATAAAGCGAATTTACAACCGAATGAAACGATTTTAGATGCGGGTTGTGGTGTCGGAAGAATGGCATATTCTCTGGCGTATTATTTAGATAAAACGGCTCGTTACGAAGGATTTGATATTGTTAAAAAATGGATAGATTGGAGTCAAGCGAATATTCATGATCGTTATCCAAACTTTAATTTTAAATGGGTAAATTTGTATAGCGAACATTATAATCCTAAGGGTAATTTTAAAGCTGAGGAGTTAGTGTTTCCTTACGAAGATCAACAGTTTACATTTGTTTTTTTAACGTCTGTATTTACACATATTTATGCTGCTGCTGTCCGTAATTATCTTGAACAAATCGCCCGAGTTTTAAAACCGGGAGGACGATGTTTATGTACATTTTTTCTTTTAAATGAAGAAACTCAACAGTTAATGAAATCGGGTAAAAGCAAGCTTAATTTTATTTATCAAGCACAGAATAGTTATTATGCTGAACCCAATGATCCTGAAAATGCTATTGCACATCCTGAAGCTACAATAATGCAATGGTTAAACGATTTAAATTTAACAGTCATTGGAAAATATTATGGGATGTGGTGTGGACGAACTCAAGCATATAGTTATCAGGATATCTTAGTTTTACAGAAAAAGATTTAAATCTAAAATCGCATAAATTCAGGACTTCCTAACATTAAAGCTGCTTTTAAATTATCAGGATTTTGATTAATAATGTCTAAACTATTTGTAGATAATAAACCTTCTAAAGTTTGAGCCAATTTCTCTTTATCAATCGGTTTAGTATCCTGTAATAATCCATTCGATAAAGGAACAGATAAGCTACTGCGCCGAATCATTGCATCTGGGTTAAGCCATGCATCTTCTGTATTTTTATAACCATCTGGAGTCGGACATTCATATAGAGGCATTCCGAATTGATTTAAAATACCATTGATGGGTTTATAGTTATCCACTGTGCCAATACTTCTCATCACAGACGTAATATAACGGTAGGGAGTTTTAAATTTAGCATTGTAATATTGAGTATCCCAAAACTCATCACTCTTAAATAGAGTTTTAAGAGTCGCTGCAATATTACCATCGGTTTCTAAAAACCGTTGAGACAACTTTTTAACGATTGATTCTGGGGGATAATCAGCAATAAATAATTGAGCCAGTTTATAACTAATAAATTTTGCTGTTGAAGGATGACTTGCCAGTAAATCAAGTGCTTCTTCTCCTTCTTCAATTCCCCGACCTTTTATCGTTTTTCCCAATAATACTTTATCGGTGAAATCATGACGTTCTGCATCAAAATAAAAGCCATCTTCATCGGTTGAACGTTTTGGATTATTGGGTAATCCCCACCCAGTCAAAATCCGCGCTAGTTCCATTACATCTTGTTGGCTATAACCTCCATCAACCCCTAAAGTATGTAATTCTAGTAGTTCTCTAGCATAGTTTTCATTAATTCCTTTAAATCTTCCTTTTGCCTTTTTACTTTTTGGATCAGTATTTTGCCAATTATCTAGATATAATAACATCGCTGGATGATGAGCCGTTGCTCCTAAAAGCTGGCGAAATTTTCCGAGTACGTGAGGTCGAATTGCAAGTTGTTCATAAGAACTAAATAGAATTCGAGTTTGCCCTGATTTTTTAGCAAAAACATTAAAATGGTTATACCAAAAATCAACCATCACTTCTTCTAACTGTCGAGGACTTTCTAAAGCTAATAAGAATCGTCCTCTGCGGGCTTGCTGAAGTACTTGATTTTCTAATTGACTACGAGCTTTGCGTTTTTCTGGACGGCTTAATTTTAAATCATCCGCCATTTTTTCAATTCGTTTCAGTTCTTTAAATGCTTTTGCCGGCGTAAACCTTAAAGTATCCAGCGCCTGTATTTTTTGTTTTAACTCCGCAGAATATTTACTTTTTTGAGGTTGTAGCTGAGATTGAATATAAGCCTCAATTCCTTGCTTTTCAATAGATTGAAGTTGTTCTAGTTTAGGGCCTAGACCAATGCGGTTAATCAGGTGAAAAACTTGTTTGTCTGCCATAATTATCTGCGTAATATTTTTAAGTCTAATAAAAATTAGACGGATTTAAGCTAAAATAATAAGTAGATTCATTCAATAATATCGCTCATAAATATTATTGCTGATTTTAAGATACACCCTTTTATGATATCGAGAAATCTTTGGAACGCCAACTCAGACTTAAAAACTGCTTGTTTACAACATCCTTTTGTGCAAGGCATTGCCACGGGAAGCTTGCCTGAAGCCTGTTTTCGCTATTATGTCGGTCAGGATGCCTTTTTTCTCAAAGCTTTTGCCCGCGCCTACAGTATTGCTGCGGCGAAAACCCCTGACTGGGAAGGCTTTACTGTGTTTCATAACTTAGGGGATGGGGTCTTAGAAGAGTTGCGTTTACACCAAAGTTACGCTGCCGAATGGGAAGTTGACTTGCAACAAATACAACCGGGTATTGCCACCCGCCACTACACGGACTTTTTGCAGGCAACCGCTTGGGGTCAAGATGTCGGTTTAACTACAGCCGCGATGACACCCTGTTTACGACTCTATGCCTTTCTCGGTCAAAGTTTAGCACAGTCTCAAACTTCAACACATCAATATAGTGATTGGATTAAGACTTATAATGATGCCGCATTTGAACAATTAGCCCAACAATTAGAAGATTTAATCAATCGTTATATCACTCATCAAGAAGTGCAAGCCCGTTCAACTTATCGCTATGCAATGGAATGTGAATTAGCATTTTTTGAGGCGGCTTGGTGCAGTCAATAGATTTATTAATTTATGTTTTAAACACATCAATTTTTCTATTTTATCCCCGAGTTTGTCAATTTAACTCAACTTTTTGCCATTTTGGCAACAAAGCCCTATGGTCCCTAACTATATTGATTGATAGGTGACAGAAATCTGACAAACAGGAAGGGTGAATATGGCGGAAGAGATTGTATTTCAAACACCCATTGGTGGCGTACCTTATCAAGACTGGACAATCGTTAATTATGTTGATTTAGATCCAGGCCCTGGTATCTTAGATTATAGAGGCGGTAACTATACTTATGATGGTCATGATGCTATCGATTTTACCTTAGCCAACTTTGCCGCAATGGATGAGGGTGTAGACATTTATGCTTCCCTTCCTGGCACAGTTATCGCAGTTGAGGATAGCCATCCTGACCGTTGTTCTACTGAAAATCCATGCAGTACGCCGGGTAATTATATTATTATCGATCATGGTGATGGACTGATCACTCGATACTTCCACTTACGCACAGACTCAGCTTCTGTTGCCGTGGGTGATGTTGTTGATGCTGGTGAGACCATTGCAGAAGTAGGTAGTTCGGGTAATTCCACCGACGCTCACCTTGATTTTGCAGTTTACGATAATGGTAATCTGATTGAAATCAATCTTCCGGGTGATAAATATGTCTGGGAGTCGCCGATGCCTTACGCTGGCGATGTGGTAGGCTCCTTAGATCATGATATTATAGATTATGTTCCTTCTTTTCCTGAGTTACGGGAGCGCCCTGAAACAGTCGATACATTTACCCGGGGGCCGGGAATTACACCGTTTATGTGGGTACATTTGCATGGGGTGGATGAAGGGGACAGCTTAGATTTTTACTTTCGTCAGCCGGATGGTAGTGAATTTGCTCATTGGTCTTGGGAAGCACCTCAAATTCGATATAATTGGTGGTTGGCTGGAGTTGAGTTACCGGATGAGGCGGCTGTAGGAGTTTGGGAAGTTGAGTTTCAGCATAATGGCTCAACGATGATTACCGATACGTTTACAGTCGTTGATGATGCCGTTGATGACTCGACGCTTTATGTTAGTTTAGCCGATAAAGGTACAGTGGATGGGATTTCTTTTCAAGGGAAAGATATCCTTGCTTATGATAATACCACAGACAGTTGGTCGATGCATTTCGATGGGTCTGATGTGCTTTGGGGTGGGAATGTGAATGCATTTCATATTAATGACGACGGCAGTATTTTAATGAGTTTTAAAACTCCGAATTTCCTACCGGGTTTAGGAATAGTAGATGATTCAGATATTGTGCGGTTTATTCCCACTTCAACCGGAAGCGAAACTGCTGGGACTTATGAAATGTATTTTGATGGGTCTGATGTGGGTTTAACCACTAAAAAAGAAGATATTGATGCCATTGGACTGACTTCAGAGGGTGATTTAGTCGTTAGTACAACAGGTAATCCGACGCTTCCTGGTTTATCTTCGCCTCAACCCCAAGATGAAGACTTATTATTATTTAATCATACCAGTTTAGGAGATTCAACCAGCGGTGACTGGGAGTTATTTTTGGATGGGTCTACTCAGGCCCTTAGCAAAGGAACTGAAGATATTGATGGTACTTGGATTGATAGTAATGGTGATATCTATTTAACCACAAAAGGTGCTTTTGAAGTAGCAGGTTTAAGTGGAGAGGGTAGCGATGCCTTTATCTACAATCAATCTAATGGTTTTAGCTCATTTTTTAATGGCTCAGAAAACGGGCTAGCGGGTGAAACAATTGATGGTTTTGCTTTAGTTTAATTTTTAAGGTGCGTCAAACAACGCACCCTACAGGGTCATAACATCTGACTAAAAAAGGCAATTGCTTCTTTTAAAACCTTGATAAATTGATCGATTTCATCACGGGTATTATAGAAGTAAAAACTTGCCCGCGCCGTTGAACTGACTCCGAGATATTGATGTAAAGGTTGGGTACAATGATGTCCGGTACGAATAGCAATACCCGCGTCATTTAACAGGGTTGCTAAGTCGTTGGCGTGAATTTCTCCGGCTGTAAAGGTGGCTAAGGCTGCCCGTCCTTCTCCCTCTGAATTGGGTTGGGGACCGTACAGGGTAATTTCTGGAACTTCTTTTAATTTTTCATATAAATAAGCGGTGAGTTCCTGTTCATAAGTATGGATGTTTTCCATCCCAATTTCCATTAAATATTCTACCGCTGCACCGAGTGCAATAGCTTCGCCAATGGCAGGGGTTCCAGCTTCAAATTTATGGGGTAATTCACCCGTTGTAAATCCTTCTAAAGATACCGTTTCTATCATTTCTCCACCGCCTAAAAACGGAGGCATTTCTAACAGTAAATCTTTCTTACCATAGAGAAAACCAATCCCAGTTGGCCCACACATTTTATGCCCAGAACCCACTAACCAATCACAGTCCATTTTTTGAACGTCTATGGGTAAATGAGGTAAACTTTGACAAGCATCAATTAATACTTTTGCACCCTGTTTATGGGAAATATTAATAATTTCTTCAACGGGACTAATACAGCCTAAAGTATTAGAAACATGAACGACTGTTACCAGTTTTGTTTGATCTGAAATTAAGCTTTTAAACTGTTCTAAATCAAATTCTTGAGTTTCTGTTAATTCAACAAACTTTAATACTGCCCCTGTTTTTTGGGCTATCATTTGCCATGGAACCAAGTTACTATGATGTTCCATTACGGTTAAAATAATTTCATCCCCCGGTTTGAGATTACTTAAACCCCAAGAATAAGCCACTAAATTAATCGCTTCGCTGGCATTACGAGTAAAGACTATTTCTTGATAGGAATTAGCGTTAATAAAGCGAGTGATTTTTTGACGGGCAGCTTCGTATGCATCGGTTGCTTTGGCGCTTAATGCATGAATACCGCGATGAACATTAGAATTATATTGTTGATAATAATCCTGAATTGCATCTAATACGGCTAATGGTTTTTGAGAAGTTGCTGCATTATCTAGGTAAACAAGAGGATGGTCATTGACTGTTTGATGCAGAATTGGGAAGTCTTGACGAACTTTATCCGCTAAGGTTTTTTCTTGAATTAATGTCATATTTCTAATCCCTTTAATTTAGGTGATGAACAATTTAGCAGCCAGTATACGAATAAAATTTAAGCTAAATAGAGACATTGATTAAAACGCCTCTATTTCAGTTATAAACTCCGACACGCCACACAACGAGACAGCATTTGTTGTAAAGACTTTAAGGGCAATTGATTGATAATTTCCCCAGCAAAAGCATCAATTAATAATTGACGACTGCTGGTATCATCTAAACCCCGACTGCGTAAATAAAACAGTTCATCTTCTTCTAATTGACTAATAGTAGCGCCGTGGGAACATTTTACATCATCGGCTGTTATTTCTAGTTGGGGCTTTGTATTTACTCTCGCTTTCGGCGATAATAATAAGTTGCGGCTGAGTTGATTTGCATTAGTTAATTGGGCGGCTTGCGGCACAACAACTCGACCATTAAATACCCCGTGGGCGCTATCATCTAAAATAATTTTATGAATTTGATTCAAAGTGCCATGAGGATGATTTAACAGTAAATTGCTATGGGTATCCGCTAACTGTTGTTGTTCTATCGAAGTTAAACTATTAAGGGTGGTTTCGGTTGCTTCTCCCGTTTGATTAATATCAACTTCGTGGCGAGATAATTTCGCCCCCAGACTCACAGCATGACCAATATAACGGCTACTTTTTGCTTGAGAAACCGCAGTTTTACTAATATGAAATGCACTGCCGCCATCTCGTTGTAGACGAATATGCTTTAATTCTGCATTCTCTTCTAACCAAATTTCGCTAACAGCATTGGTTAAATAAGGAGAAGCATTTATATGGTCAGAACAGCCTAATGTTAATGTGGCATAATGTTCTACAATTGTCGCCGCACTACCCATTTCTGCTACGACTAAAACACGAGGATGAGAAATAGTTGAAGCTTCTCCACTGCTGGAAATAAATAATAAATGAATGGGTGTTTCTGCGACTTTATTTTTCCTCACCCAAACTATAGCCACATCCCTTAAAGCCGCAGTATTGAGGGCGCTAAATGCGGCTTTTCCACCGGGTTGACGGGCGAGATAATCACTTAAATTATTTTCTAAGTCTGCTGGTATTTCCCCTATATTTCCAATAAAAATGCCTTCAGCAATATCGGCAACAGAGGATAAATTAGGCGCATATTGTCCGTCTACAAATACCAGACGTGTTTGAGAACATTCCGGTAAAACTAAAGGCGCAATAGCTTCAGCATCTAGTTGAACTTTTCCGGCAGATTGAAATTTAATATCGAGTAAAGAGGATAAATCTGTAAACCGCCAATCTTCATCTTTTTTCGTAGGAATGGCTAATTCTTTTGCCCAAGTTGCCGCATTTTCCCGTAATGGTTGCAAAATATGAGCCATTTTACTATCAGAAATTGATGTTTCTGAAGCCAGACGCAGCAACTGCTTGAGATAAAGAACTTCCGGTTTATCTTGAACTGTTGTTACCATGAATTACACTCCTGCTGTTGCTGCTTCAATGACTTCGTCATAGCCTTTTTCTTCTAATTCTAAGGCGAGTTCTTTTGTACCTGTTTTAATAATCCGTCCATCGGCCACAACATGAACATAATCCGGCACAATATAATCTAATAACCGTTGATAGTGAGTAATCACTAACATTGAATTGGTTTCATTTGCCAGTTGGTTAACCCCACCCGCAACAATTCTCAAAGCATCAATATCCAAACCAGAATCAGTTTCATCTAAAATCGCTAAACGCGGTTCGAGTAATGCCATTTGTAAGATTTCATTGCGTTTCTTTTCCCCGCCAGAAAACCCTTCATTTAAACTTCTTTCGAGGAATTCCGGTTTCATTTTAACAATGTCTAACTTTTCATGAATTAAATCATCAAAGTCAAATGCATCTAATTCTTCTAACCCCTTGCTTTTTTGTTTGGCATTATAAGCGGCGCGAAGAAAATCAAGATTACTGACTCCAGGAATTTCTAAAGGATATTGAAAGGCTAAAAAGATGCCCGCTAACGCCCGTTCGTTGGGTTCAAGTTCTAATAAATTCTGTCCTAAAAAGCTAATTTCTCCCCCCGTTACTTCGTAGGCAGGATGACCCGCTAATACTTTAGAAAAAGTACTTTTCCCTGAACCATTCTGACCCATAATGGCGTGAATTTCGCCCGCTTTAATTTCCAGATTAAAGCCTTTTAGAATCGGAGTATCGTCAATATTGGCAGTTAAATTATTAACTGATAAAATAATTTCGTTGTTTGTCATTTGTTGTTGGTCACTTATTGATAGAAAAAAACTGAAAAATGCGGATTTCAGCTAAGAGATTTTAACCCACACTGCCTTCTAACTTCAAACTCAATAATTTATCGGCTTCGGCGGCAAATTCCATCGGCAACTCATTAAAGACATCTTTACAGAAACCACTGATAATCATGGAAACTGCATCCTCTTCAGAAATTCCCCGTTGAGTTAGATAGAATAACTGGTCTTCTCCTATTTTTGAAGTTGAGGCTTCATGTTCAACTTTCGCCGTATTATTATCGACTTGAATATAAGGAAAAGTATTCGCTTGGGAAGTATTACCAATCAACATCGAATCACATTGAGAATAATTCCGTGACCCTTGTGCTTTCGGCCCCATCTTAACTAAACCGCGATAACTATTAGAAGATTTTCCCGTAGAAATCCCTTTAGAAATAATTGTACTGCGGGTGTTTTTGCCAATATGAACCATTTTAGTCCCCGTATCGGCTTGTTGCATATTATTTGTTAACGCAACAGAATAAAATTCCCCAACCGAATTATCCCCCACTAATACACAACTGGGATATTTCCAAGTAATCGCTGAACCCGTTTCTACTTGTGTCCAGGAAATCTTAGAATTAATGCCTTTACACAATCCCCGTTTCGTTACAAAGTTATAAATTCCGCCTTTACCGTTTTCGTCCCCAGCAAACCAATTTTGCACCGTAGAATACTTGATATCAGCATTATCTAACGCCACTAATTCTACAACGGCTGCATGAAGTTGATTGGTGTCAAACATCGGCGCAGTACAGCCTTCAAGATAGGTCACAGAACTACCTTCTTCTGCTACAATTAATGTCCGTTCAAACTGTCCTGAATCTCCGTTATTAATCCGGAAATAAGTAGACAAATCCATCGGACATTTTACCCCTTTGGGAATATAGACAAAAGACCCATCACTAAACACCGCAGAATTCAACGCGGCAAAGAAATTATCCCCAACCGGAACAACACTGCCTAGGTATTTTTCAATTAATTCTGGATGGTCTTTTACGGCTTCGGAGATAGAACAGAAAATGACTCCATCTTCTGCTAATTTTTCTTTAAAAGTTGTGGCAACCGAAACACTATCAAATACCGCGTCAACCGCAACATTTGCTAATCGCTTTTGTTCGGATAAAGGAATTCCTAACTTTTCAAATGTATCGAGTAGCGTCGGGTCAACTTCATCTAAACTCCCCTTTTTCTCTTGCAGTTTAGGAGCAGAATAATAGATAATATTTTGATAGTCAATTGCCGGATAATGGACGTGAGGCCATGTCGGTTCCTCCATTTTCAGCCATTGCCGATACGCTTTCAGTCGGAAGTTTAACAGAAATTCCGGTTCATTTTTTTTCGCTGAAATCAAACGAACAATATCTTCATTTAATCCCGCTGCAATGGTGTCCGACTCGATATCGGTGACAAAGCCGTACTTGTAGGGTTGGTTAACTAGGGTTTTAACAGACGCGCTCATAAGCTTATAGTGTTAGTGTTCGATTGGTGAGATGTTCTCAAAGGGTATGTGTCATTTGTTGTTAGTCAACCCGAAGGAAGAAGGAAGACGGAAGAAAGAAGAAGTTTTCGAGTTTGGAGGAGGCTTGTACCCAAGAGATAAGGGAGAAGTCGGGTTTTCCCTTCTGCCCTCTGCCCACTCCCTACCCACGACTAAAACAACAAATTTGTTTCTTATGTCTATTTTAAGCTACATTAACAACAAGTGAATTGTCAAAGTCCAAACCTGTAAACTTTTGTTAAGATGATGGCCACCTCCCAGCAGCATTCCACCAAACAAGATATTCTACAACAATTGTTAAAGCGAGGTTCAGTCAAAGCGCAGACCTTGGCAGAGGCCCTCGAACTGACACCCCAAGGCATTCGTCGCCATCTCAGAGACTTAGAAGCAGAAGGGTTGATTGAACATGAACCTGTCCAAGTGGGGATGGGACGACCTCAACATTTTTACCGCCTCACTCCCCAGGGACATAACCACTTTCCCAACCGTTATGATGAGTTTGCCATTTCTTTCCTCGATACCCTGACCGAAACGATGGGAAAAGAACAAGTGAGTCAAATTCTGCAAAAACAATGGCAACGTAAAGCAATAGAATATCGTCATCAAGTGGGAAATGGTTCTGTTAAAGAACGAGTGATAAATTTAGTAGAATTGCGAAAAGCAGAAGGATACATGGCAGAATGGTATGCTGTTGAGGCTAAAAATATAAACCAAAATTCAGATGCAAACCTGCAACAGTATATTTTGACTGAACATAATTGCGCGATTTCTAACGTCGCTGAGTCATTTCCCAGCGTTTGTGGTCATGAACTCGAAATGTTTAGTGCAGTATTGTTTGATTGTACCGTGGAACGGACTCACTGGATTGTGAATGGTGAACATCGCTGTGGTTATTTAATCACTCCAGAAAGTTAAGTATTTTTGCTTAACATTAATTTATATTTGCTTTTATTTTAATTTAATAAAAATGGAATTTTTAACACAAGCAGAAGTGATTCAAGTTGATGCTGCGCTATTATCTTCTAAAGAAAAGTTTTCAACTCGGCTAGCACTTTATGCCTTAAGATGTTTACAACAAATTTCTCAAGAAAAACAAATTGATATTGAATTGATTCAAGCTGAACAAATTCAAGCATGGATTCGGCAAGATGAAACGATTCAAAAACAAATTGAATTAGATAGTAGTTTTGAAACTTTTTTTACCAAGTTAGTCATTTCTTCACTGAAGCCGTTAAAGCAAATTGCCAGAGAAGAAAATAAACCGGTTGAACACTTAACCGTTAAACAAGTGATTTTCTGGTTTGAACAGCAAAGTAAAAAGAATTTAGCCGTTGAATAAATGTTTCCCTTTTTTCTTCCCTCTGAAGTCAATACTTTAACAGAAAATACCTCAATTTCTCTCGCAAAAAGTATTAAAAGAACTCTAATTTCAACCCCGTTTTATCCTTCCGGAATTCAAACAGCTTATACTTTTCAAGGTAAAGAATCACCTCCGATTCTATTTTTACATGGATTTGATAGCTCTTTACTCGAATTTAGTCGAATTATCCCCTTTATTTCCTCTCAATATCAAACGGGATCAATTGACTTACTGGGATTTGGTTTTACCCAACGTCTTCCTGAAATTAACTATAATTCTGAAACCTTAAAATCTCATCTTTATCAAACCTGGAAAACCTTAATTAATCGCCCGGTAATTTTAGTCGGTGCATCAATGGGAGGTGCAGCCGCGATTGATTTTACTTTAACCTATCCTGAAGCAGTTCAAAAATTAGTTTTAATTGATAGCGTAGGATATTCCGGTAGTTTTCCCATTGGAATATTATTGTTTCCACCGATTGATTATTTGTCAACCGAATTCTGGCGACAACGGAAGTTACAAGCCTTAAATTTAGCACCCTTTTTAGGGATAAATGCGAGTCAAATAGAAGCGATTAAGTTTACCTCACTTCACCTAAACATGCCTTATTGGCAAGACGCGATGATATCCTTTATGAAAAGTGGGGGATATTGGAATTTAGCCCCCCGAATTTCTCAAATCAAACATCCAACCCTAATTTTATGGGGTGATAAAGATGAAACCTTAGGCACAAAAGATGCAACCTTATTTCATCGAAACCTTGCGAATTCTCAACTGATTTGGATGAAAGATTGCGGTCATGTTCCCCACTTAGAACAGCCTGAGAGAACGGCAAAAGCTATTTTAGAATTTTTATCGTCTTAAAATATCGTTCTGGATGTCTTGATGAATTATTCACAAGGATAGGGTAAGTCCCGAGTCGTATATTTTTTACCAAGTTGCAGCGCTATAACCCTATTTTCGGTATAATCATCAACAGATTGAATCTCAATCAACTCCGTATTTTTCACAAATCAAGAGTATTATCTCTATTAGTATATGAATTATCTGGTTGCTGTGCTGAGCGATCGCATCTCGGCTGAAGGTGCTTCAGTTGCTTTAGAAAAAGAAGGTTTACCGAGTAAACAAGTTTCTATCCTCGGAAAAGGGTATCAAAGTGCAGATGAGTTTGGCTTAATTGACCCGAATGAAACGGCCCTGAAACAAGTAAAATTAATGGCTTCGTGGCTGATTCCGTTTGGGTTTGCCGCTGGTTTCACATTCAGTTTAATTACAGGACTCAATACCTTTATCTGGGCAGGAGAATTTGGGAATCATTTTATTGGGGGATTATTGGGTGCAATCTCTGGTGGTATGGGAAGTGTTGTTGTCGGCGGGGGTGTCGGCTTAATTATCGGTGGTGGAGATGCTTTACCTTACCGCAACCGACTCAAAGCTGGGAAGTATTTAGTAGTCGTGAGGGGTTCAGAAAGTTCGACTCGCCAAGCCACTCGCATTCTCCGGCAGTTTGAACCCGAAACTCTTCAAGGCTATCAAAGTCCTTAAGCAGAGATTAAACATTGATAAAGACTGTTTTAGTCACGTTTTTTTGACGATTCAAGTTAGCTCATTACCTGCTGCAACGTATTTGATTTTTTATGGGGTGATATTGGGTGAAATATTTTCTGGTAATATCAGAAAAAATACAGGAATTCTTAAGAAAATTATTCCCAGTTGAGAGATTCCAAACTTCAACTTTAATTCAGGGGGTAATGCTGTCCAAGAAATCGGTAAAAAGCCAAAATGATGGTAATATTGTTTTAGTTTTTTTCCTAAGCATTCTAAATAAAGCGGTCGAGTCGATTGCTGGATTAAATGCTGTACTAAATAACTTCCTAATCCCTGATGACGTTGCTGTGGTGCAACCACTAAACTCCCTAATTCTTGCACCATTCCATGACAGCGTAACTGTCCACAAGCAATCAAACATTCCTCTCGTTCAATGATCCAAAATTGTTGCCAGCGCAACTGAGTTGGATCTAGTTTAGCTTGCCACACTAAGCGACGAATGGCTTTGATATCTTGTGGCGTAGCTGGACGAAGTGTACATCCTAATGGTAAATCCTGTCTCATGGTTAATTTCAACACAAAATGGATTGCGCGATCGCTGTTTACTCATGTAATCGTACTCAGTGGATTATGTATTTTTCAAAGTACTTCTCAGGCTGAAAATTTATCGTCTGCTTATCAATATCCAGAAGCTGAACAACAAGCTTATTTGAGTGCCTGTCAACAAGTCACAGCAGAGCAAGGTTTTTCCCAACAACAAGCGCAAAATTTATGTACTTGTACCTTAGAACAATTTAAAACAAAGTATACTTTAGAGCAATTTAGAGCGCTTTATCAAGCAGCCAATCAAAATAACCAAGTGCCATCAGAATTTATTAAGGCGGGTATTTTTTGTGCCGCTCAATTAAGCTTAAATTGAAAGTAAGGTATCGCGATGTAGACAATGGGCAAAGTTATATACCATAAATAGCCCAGTCTACAATTCATTTACTAATATCCCATCGCTTTCACTAATCGGTTACGTTGGGCGATCGCATCAGAATGATTCGGTTGAAGTTCTAGGGCAACACCATAAGAACGAAGGGCTTCTTCATACTGATAGATTTGTTCAAACGTCAAACCTCGACGCACCCAAGCCTCACAAAAGTCAGGTTTACGCTGAATCAGATGATCATAAACTTTCAAGGCATCCTGATACCAGCGAGCAGATTCTAACGCTTCGCCGTATTTTAAACTGACGGCTTCGTTATCTGGCCAAATGCCTAAGGCTTGTTCATAGGCTTCTACTGCTTTAGTGGGTTGTTGAGTTTTCTCAAAGACTGCTGCGAGTTGTATCCAGGCTTCAAAGTGATTGGGTTGTGATAAAATCACCGTTTCATAAGCTGCGATCGCTTCTTCGTACCGTTGTAAGCGTTCGAGGGCTTCTCCTCGTTGTAATCCCGCTTGGGTCGCGAGGGCATGATCTCCAGACGTGTACAATAGCACCTTATCATAAGCCACTAACGCCTCTTCATAGCGTCCTAATTGGTCTAGCGTTCGTCCTCGATAGTTCCAGGCTTCTAAAAAGTCAGGCTGAATTTGCAAGGCATTATCAAAGGCAATAATCGCTTCTGGATAATGTTCAATGCCAGATAAAGCAATCCCTCGCCCCAACCAGGCTTCCGGGTAGTTAGGATTGACTTGAGTTGCCTTGTCAAAAGCTGCCATCGCCGATTCGTACTGTTTTAAATCTAGTAAAATTTGACCCCGACTAATCCAAATCGCTGCCGACTCTGAGTTAATTTGTAGAGCAGAATCAATCGCAGCTAACGCGGCTTCTGGCCATTTGGGTTTAAGGGCCATTGCTTTGTACAGCCACGCCTCATGATCTTCCGGTTGCAGTTGAATCACCCGATCATAAGAAGCCACAGCTTCGGGGTAACGGTGTAACTTTTGTAGGGCAATTCCCCGGTTAAACCAAGCTGCATAACTCTCGGGTTGGAGGCGAATGGCTTGATCGTAAGAATTGATCGCATCTCCATAGCGATATTGATTCATCAACATCTCTGCCCGGTTAAACCAAGCTTCGTAGTTACCCGGTTGCAGTTGCAAAGATCGATCATAGGCTTCAACTGCATCAGCATACCGTTCTTCATTCATCAAGGCATTACCCTGGTGATACCAAACTGCTGAGAGATCGGGTTGAATTTCAATGGCGCGTTTATAGGAAGCCGCTGCCGCTTTAAATTGAAACGTGCCTTCAAAGGCTAAACCTCGCTCATACCAGGCTTCAAAGTTCTCTGGATCGATTTTAATCGCTTTGTCAAAGGAGGCGATCGCTTCTTCGTATCGTTCTAATTGGGCTAAGGCAATGCCTCGAAATGTCCAACCCCAGTAATCATTCGGCTTAATTTTAATCGCATGATTATAGGAAGTCAGCGCATCTTTGTAACGTTGAAGCTGTTTGAGGCTATTTCCCCGCCGCAGCCATGCATTGTACCAGTCTGGTTTTTTTTGTGTGGCAATATCGTAATAACTGTATGCCCCTTCGTAGCGTTGTATTTCGTAAAGTCGATTACCCTTCTTATAAGCTGGATATGCCCACAAAATCCCAAGTAACCTAAACGGGGCAAATGAAATTGAATTTTGTACATTCGGGGGGGTAAAAGAAAGAGAGGTTACTTCTTCAGCCATAATGAGATCTGACTCCTAAGAATTAAATTTTAGTCGTTTCTTATAATTTTTTTATTTTAATCGGACTGAGCCTGAATTTTAAACTATAGCGTACCAACACAGGCAACAGCAGACTGTAATAGGGTTCTAGAATTTAGAATTGTGTTACACCCTATTTTACACTGCTATACTTTCTGTTTTAGACCTGTTGTTTTATATTTTGTCAACCCACTAAATATAATTTTTTCTTATGTAATACATAGGTTTCATTTATAGTTTTGATTAAGATTTTGTTACAATCTACCTTTGTTTAAGGCACAATCATTGATGGCGGGGTAAAACAGTTTGATCATTCTTGAGGGATTTAACCTCACGATTTATCTGCGCTGTTGTGTCTCCATTGCACTGAAATTGAGAAGTTATTCTGATCACGCTTAGGAGAGACTGTACAGCGATCATAAGAGTTTCCATTAGCTAAGTATCGATCCATCACGCCTAGGCTATAGATTGATCAAGCTAATCACCCGACTGCATCAGTTATGAATGACCTAATTTAGCTTAGAAGTGTTACTGCTATGCATAAGCACTATTACTATTGTCAAGAGTTTCAACAGCTAAGCGCCTGATCTGAGGAATTAGATAATGAATATCGCACACCATACCATATCTCGTTTAGCGATCGCGAATTGGGTTCGGTCTCATAGGCCAATTCGTTCCATTCGCACTCGTTTGTCTCATGTACTAGAAGGCTTGCACTTCAAGCCTCAGCTTACTCCCTTCCAACCCTTACGACAGTGGCTGAATCAGATAGAAGTGAAAAATCCTCAACTCGCCGAGTTATTTTGTCACCTGATTCCGGCTCAATGTCCATTCGCCCGCGAAATTCGCTTTCATGGCAAGCTATTATTTGAGATTCCGCCGATGTGTAAAATCAATCCATTGTATGAAGAACTGATGTATCTGCGCTTCCGAGCAATGTGTTATCTCGCGGATGAATGCGGTGGTTAAAACTCTCTGAGATTTTATCACTGATTGTTATAGCAAATAAAGATAGAAACTGACTGAGCATGAAAATCGATAGAGAATGAGTTCCCTTTTGCTCAATCTCAGATTGCTACAAAGATTCCCCGTACTATCTCTTAATAGCCGGGGAAACAGATTTATTGTTCTACAACAGTTCTTATGCGTGATGACAGGATTTAGATTGATTGTCTAAACCCACTTCCTCAGCTAAACGAGATAACATTGACTGCTCACGTTTTAAGGTAGTTCGTTCTTGGTTTAGCATCAAAATCCGTGCTTTTTCAGCCATGGCTGAGGAAGTTGCAGGAGACTCAGCAGCAACAGGATGATTAGAATATTTCACGCCTCGGTAAGTCAGATTGTGAGTCGGTTGCAGCACTGGGGGCTTTTTCAGGTTATGAAACCGCCAATCTTGACCGCGATATTTACCTGTTTTGCAGCCTACTGTTGTTTCGACTTGAGGAGGATTGTAGTTGTATTCAATGCCACGGTATGTGAGTTTCATGATTTTCGCCTCTTTAACTAATGTATCAGTTTGTTGATGGAGGCGCGTTCCTTCGGGAGTTATCCCTACTTCCGTCCTGAGCTTGTGAGTCAATCTTAATCAGTTTGATACAAACTCATAGGATGAACGTTTTTTATTTCTGTATTTATTGTTACTTTTTTTAGAGAAAATGTCAAGTGTCTCTGATAAATTTATCCCATCGGGTGAGGTGTATTGACTGGATAACAAGTGACGTTGGTCAGAGTAGTAACCTGTAGAGGTGTTATGTAGAACGGCACTACAAATTGCTAGAAGCTTTGTATCATAGGCTTTTGATGATGAGTAAAAAAGCGGTCTTCATCATAGAAAACCGCTCACTCTAAAATAAAGCTGATAGAAAGAATGTGAAAGCTTACTGGCTAAGATATTCGGTCAACTTCTGGAGATTATTACCGCCTCCAGAAACAATACAGTAGCCTCGTTGCCAGAGAGTCGGTCTGGGATAATAAGATTTTAAGTATTGGGCAAACTCCCGTTTAATTTCTCTGTCTGTGGTTGTTTTCAACAGCATCGCCAAATCGGACTCCGTCACATTAGGACTTTTATCAATAATCAGATGAATATGATCGGGTTTACCTAAGTCTGCCTGACACTTCAATAAAGAGCAATTACGCTTGATACAAATTCTAGAGATCAGTTCTTTTAACCGTTTTTCAAGTTTTTGATTAATAATGGGATGCCGATTTTCTGTGACAAAGACAATATGAATGGTTAATGCAGTAACGTTCTGAGTATCTTTAAGCGGGCTATAGTTATATGTAATGCCCCGGTAAGTAAATTTTTCGTTATTTGCTTGTTTCCGTACAGGTTCTACGGTAGGACTGTAATTATACTTACTACCTCTGTATGTAAATTTCATACGATTTTGCTCTGTTTTTGGGTAATGTATCCGCTCACTAAGCAGGCTTTTTTCTAGCCTTTCTGTATCAATTCATTCGATCATTCACCCTGATTTGAAGCGCTTTTATTGTTAGCTTATAGCTTAATTGTCACAGTTTTTTTATCGAAGTGTCAAGCATATTTTTAACGCTCAATCCGGTTAATCATCTTGATATTTTTTCTTTGATTATCCAGCTTTTAGACGATTTATTAGAGAGTAGGTTCAACCGGATCTCAAATAAACTTTATAAAAATTATTGTAATTCGTCTGATCGTGTTGTCTCCTAATAGCAAGTCATCAGGAGATCAAAACACAACCCTGTAAAGACTTGATTGATCAAAAAAGGCTATAGGCTTCCTGAATTTCAGATTCAGAGTTTACCTATAACCTAACTCTACCCTCAGAAGATAGAATTAAAGACTATCTATACTGTTGGTAATTTCATGCTTGAATATGCTGGGCTTTTTGTTAAACTTAGTGAGCGCAGCCATTACCGTGGTAGTCATCTGTATCATAAAAACCGTTCTTTGTGCCAAAGAAAAGGCAAGCAACGGTAAACAGTACGGTTAACCCCGCTAAAATGAGTTTGATGTCCATTTACAAAATATCTCCTATTGAATGATTTCAGGTTCGATCAATGAGATTGTAGACGCATCTTGGTTAGCGCGTCCATCTCCTAGGGTAGCGCCAGAATTAATCGGTTGCACTATTGTCCGACAATTACCCAATGGCGAGCAACTTCGAGGAATTATTGTCGAAACAGAAGCTTATGAAACCGGAGATCTGGCTTGTCATGCTTATCGCCGACGTACCCCTCGCAATGCAGTCATGTTTGGCCCGGCGGGGATGAGTTATGTTTATCTGATTTATGGCATTTACCACTGTTTGAATATTGTGACTGATTTAGATGGAGTAGCCAGTGCGGTATTAATTCGGGCGTTACAATTAGACTCAGCCTCAACCACAGTTGTAACTCAACGACAACCGGATAAAAAGTTCTCGAAAAAACAAATAGAGCGTTTAGCAGCAGGGCCAGGTAAGCTCTGTCAAGTGATGGAAATTGATCGCAGTTTAACCGCTTTGCCGTTACATCCATCTCAGCCGTTGTGGCTAGAACATCGTAGCGTTGAATTTCAGACGGCTATTGCCCAAAATACGATACAATTAACCCAAACGACTCGTATTGGAATTTCTCAAGGAACTGAGATTCCCTGGCGATGGTATTTAACCGATTCTGTAGCCGTGTCTAAACCTTAAGCAGATTCAGGTTTGGGTAAAGAGGAGGGATGCACGAGTAATTCTGCCGTTGATCGTTTTTCTACCATTTCTTTGGTGATTCGGCAGCGTTTGACATCTTTGCGGGAGGGAAGTTCATACATGACATCGAGCATAAGTTCTTCTACAATTCCTCGTAATGCCCGCGCGCCTGTTTTACGACGATAGGCTTCAGCAGCGATCGCTTCAATCGCTTCTGGGTCAAATTCTAGCTGAACATTATCCATCCGCAGTAACTTTTGATATTGTTTGACCAATGCACTCCGGGGTTCAGTTAAAATTGCCATCAGTGTTTTTTCGTCTAGGGGTTCTAAAACAGCTACGACGGGAATTCGCCCGATTAATTCAGGAATTAGACCAAATTTCACCAGGTCATCGGGTTCCATGCCTTTAATTAACTCACTACTCTGGTCATCAACGGGTTTTTGTTCACCCGATTGAATAAAGCCCATTGACTTTTTACCCGTTCTCTGGTCAATAATTTTTTCTAAGCCGACAAACGCCCCACCACAGACGAATAGAATATTACTGGTATCGATTTGAATACAATCTTGATAGGGATGTTTTCTGCCACCTTGAGGGGGAACATTTGCCACAGTCCCCTCTAACATTTTCAGTAAGGCTTGTTGAACCCCTTCCCCTGAAACATCGCGGGTAATGGAAGGATTTTCACTTTTACGAGCAATTTTATCAAGTTCATCGATATAAACAATGCCTCGCTGTGCCTCTTCCACATCAAAATCGGCAACTTGTAACAACCGTAACAGAATATTTTCTACATCTTCCCCCACATATCCCGCTTCGGTTAAAGTCGTGGCATCGGCAACCGCAAAGGGAACATCTAGCATTTTGGCTAGGGTTTCCGCTAATAGGGTTTTACCCGAACCCGTTGGCCCTACCAAAAGAATATTTGATTTTTGCAGTTTAATATTTTCATCTGGCGAAGTGCGGTTGCCTTTCGCTTGAATAAACCCTAAGCGCTTGTAGTGATTATAAACCGCAACAGACAAGACTTTCTTAGCATCATCTTGACCAATAACGTGTTCGTCGAGATAAACTTTGATTTCTCGAGGTTTAGGCACTTGATTCAAGGCCACGCGGCTCGGACGAGAACGTCGCTTCGCAACAGGAGCTGCTTGGGGTCGGTTTGCTGTAGTTGGGGCGGATGTTGAGGTGGAGTCGAACAACTCCTCATCTAAAATCTCATTGCACAGTTCGACACATTCATCACAAATATAGACACCCGGGCCTGCAATCAGTTTACGAACTTGCTCCTGGGATTTTCCACAGAAAGAACATTTTAGATAGGAGTCGTACTTAGACATATTTGCCTCATTTTTAGACTGCTGGAACAGATTCTCCAGGCACAGGGAAATTCTGTTTAGTGATCACTTGATCTATTAGACCATATTCCTTTGCCTCTTGGGCAGCCATAAAGAAGTCCCGTTCAGTATCTACCTCAATTCGCTCTATCGGCTGGCCAGTATGATTGGCTAAGAGCTGATTGAGAGTTTGCTTATGATACAGGATTTCTTTGGCTTGAATT
Organism: uncultured Lyngbya sp.; assembly: GCA_964434975.1. Classification (GTDB taxonomy): domain Bacteria; phylum Cyanobacteriota; class Cyanobacteriia; order Cyanobacteriales; family Microcoleaceae; genus JAAURB01. The sequence goes on along the minus strand of CAYSWY010000005.1, from coordinate 129,732 downwards.
TCAATATCCACCGCTTGCCCTTGGGCTCCGCCTAGGGGTTGGTGAATCATAATTCGGGAGTTGGGTAGAGACATCCGCTTTCCGGCTGTACCCGCTGCTAACAAAAACGCTCCCATACTCGCCGCTAAACCATAGCATATAGTGACTACATCGGGGCGAATTTGTTGCATCGTGTCATAAATTCCCATCCCAGCCGTGACAGAGCCCCCTGGAGAATTGATATAGAGCTGAATATCTTTTTCTGGGTTTTCAGCTTCTAGAAACAACATCTGAGCGCTGACAGCATTGGCGACATCATCATCAATCGGAGTGCCCAGAAAGATGATATGCTCTCGCAACAAACGGGAATACAGGTCAAATGCCCGTTCTCCCATACCAGATTGTTCGACCACCATCGGAACTACATTCGATGGGCCTAAGTTGACTTCAACTTGGCGGTTACTCGCGATGTCGTAATCGCAATAGCTGTGGACAGGGCGATTGAAAGATTCAGACCAAATCATAAAACACAAAAATCAAGAAAATACTAAATTTTTAACGACTTTTGGAGCAATTGTAGACAAATTTTAGGTCTGTCGTATGGGGTGGGTATCCGACCATATTGATCAATATTGCCAATTTTTAAAGATGATCACGGATGCATAAGTGATTGCCTTTAATTTAAGATTGCCTTTAATTATGGCGCACTTTTACAAGAAATGGGGGTGTTAGTGATGAGTCATTCGTTATTCGTCCGAAGTTATTGCTTAGGTTACTGTTCTAGGTTGTACCTTACAGCCTACTTAGGACTACCACTTTTAAGGATATCATTCTAGAAAATTCCATACTCTACTTTTAACCACAAACAACGCGCCAACGAATAACCCATCAAGATTCCTTACTCTTCCTCAGATGAGTCTACGGCTTCAACATCAACAGTCGCGGTTTCGGCGCTGACTTCATCTGTCACCATTTCCCCTTCACCCGTGACTTCGCCATCCTCCGACTCACTCAAAGTCCCTTCAGGAACCAACTCAACGGTAGAATGTTCCTCTAACCAAGCGAATGCTTTCTTGGTGGTTAAATCATTTTCTACGACTTCCCTGAGTCGTTGGGGATCGACTTCTTGATCTTTCAGTTGCTCCAGAATTTTAGCGGACTCTGCTTTGATTTCCTCTTCTTCAACAGTAATAGATTCCTTCTTCGCCACGTGTTGAATGCCTAAAGATTTTTTAAGCTGTTGAATGGCTTCAGGACGAGCATTTTCTCGCATTTTAGGAACCATATCACTGGTAAAAAACTGTTTGACATCAATTCCCATTTGGCTGAGCTGCATCGCTTGCTGAGTCAGCATTTGATCCACTTCTTGACGAATCATTGTTTCGGGTAATTCGACCTCCATTGCTTCGACCAACGCTTTAGCCAAAGCAGTTTCTTTATTGGCGCGGGTTTTTTCTTCTGCTTCTTCGCGATAGCGTTTTTCTAAAGACTCTCGCAGTTCTGCAATGGTTTCAAATTCGCTGGCTTCCTGGGCAAAATCATCATCGAGTTCGGGAAGTTCTTTTTCCTTAATTTCATTTAAAGTAATCGTAAAAACTGCCGCTTGTCCTGCCAAATCTTCGTTGCCATAATCTTCAGGAAAACTCAAACTTAATTCCTTTGTTTCCCCCGGATTCATCCCCACAATTCCTTCTGTAAACCCTGGAATAAATTGCCCTTCGGTAATCAGAACCTCAAAATTTTCTGCTTGTCCCCCCGGAATTTCTGTGGGTTCTTCTCCTTCAGCCCCATCGGCAAAAACACCCTTAAAATCAATAAAAGCCACATCTCCTTCCTGAGCGGGTCGATCTTCAATCGGGATTAACGTTGCTAGTTTAGCCCGTTCCTGTTCTAAAACCGTATTCACTTGCTCTGGATCATAAGCCACTTCCTCGGCTTGCACCGTCCACCCTGTATAGGTTTCTAGATTCGCCTCCGGTTTGACATCAACCGCCGCCTGAATGGTAATGGGCTGGCCCGGTTGAAACTGTTGAACCAGTTGATCCACATCTCCCCGTAACTCAAACTCACCAATAGGTTCAATATTCTCTTGTTCTACCGCTTTGGGGAGACATTCTTGCATCAGCTCATCGAGAACAGTTGCTTTGATGCGTTCAGCCCCGAGGCGTTGCACCAGAATCTGACGGGGAACCTTCCCTCTACGGAACCCAGGAATATTCGCGTTTTTGGCATAGTTGCGAATAACCTGTTCATAGGCTGTTTTAGATTTTTCGGGTGGAATTTCAATATCGATACCAATTTGGCTATTGGGAAGTTTTTCCTGGGTTACTTTCATAGTCGTGATATGCTGAATTTAATCACCCCCGGCACGAATTGATTCTGGGGGACTATAATTTGAGATTAAGAGATTAGGATGTTCGTTGTTCAAGGGTATCCTACGCCAGTTCAAGCGCCTTGTTGATTATTATGGGCAGTGGTGTCCGTGTCAACCCTCCTGAAACGGACAGTTATGATCGGTTTTAATCAGGAACAACCTATTTATTCTAAGTTACAGAATGCATCATTGCATCGATAAAATTATAAATTTCAAATTTATTTAAAAAAATCATCTTTGTGTGGAGGAAAGCAACTTGTCAAACTCTTATCGGGTCGCAATTTTAGGGGCAACGGGGGCAGTGGGAGCCGAACTGCTGGAGTTGTTGGAGAGTCGCAACTTTCCAGTAGCGGAGTTAAAACTGTTAGCCTCTCCCCGCTCGTCGGGAACCACTTTAAACTTTAAAGGAGAATCTCTCACCGTTGAATCCGTCAATGACCAAGCCTTCAATAACATAGATTTGGTGTTAGCATCTGCTGGTGGGTCAACCTCTAAAACCTGGGCCCCCAAAGCGGTTGAAGCCGGGGCGGTGGTGATTGACAATTCCAGTGCCTTTAGAATGGAAACCGATGTGCCTTTAGTGGTGCCGGAGGTGAACCCAGAAGCCGCAGCCCAGCATCAGGGTATTATTGCTAATCCCAATTGCACCACAATTTTGATGGCTGTTGCAGTATGGCCATTGCATCAGGTACAACCCATCCAACGAATTGTGGTGGCCACTTATCAATCAGCTAGTGGCGCTGGAGCCAGGGCAATGGAAGAGGTGAAAACTCAAGCCAGAGCCATTCTCAATGGGGAAGATCCTAAAGCAGAGTTATTTCCTTATCCCTTAGCCTTTAATCTGTTTCCCCACAATTCTCCCTTGAATGAGGCGGGATATTGTCAAGAAGAGATGAAAATGGTGAACGAAACTCGTAAAATTTTCGGGGTAGAGGATTTGCGAGTCTCTGCCACTTGTGTTAGGGTTCCTGTGCTACGGGCTCATTCAGAAGCGATTAACTTGGAATTTGCTCAACCGTTTGATGTGGCTCAAGCCAAGGAAATTTTAGCCGATTCACCCGGGGTAAAATTAGTTGAAGATTGGGATGCTAATTATTTTCCCATGCCCATCGATGCCACAGGACAAGATCCGGTTTTAGTCGGTCGTATTCGTCAAGATCTTTCTCACCCTTGTGGGTTAGAATTATGGCTCAGTGGCGACCAAGTGCGTAAAGGCGCTGCCTTGAATGCAGTTCAAATTGCAGAACTGTTAGTGAATCGAAATTGGCTTGTTAACCGCCCGGCATTGGCAACCCATCATTAGAATTTTAGGGGTTTGAGGATCTATTCACGCTCACGCTCAACCTCTGCTGTTGAGTGGCTGAGCAACTGGCACAATGTTATAAAGGACAGATGGTAAGTTTTGGATCGGTGATGACGGCAATGATTACGCCGTTTACAGAAGAAGGAATGGTCAATTATGCCGTGGCTGAACAATTCGCGGCTTATTTGGCAGATCATGGTACAGATACTTTAGTCGTCTGTGGGACAACGGGTGAATCGCCTACCATTACCTGGGATGAAGAATACGAACTGTTTCAGGTGATTAAAAAGGCAGTGGGAACTAAAGCCAAAGTGATGGCGGGAACGGGTTCAAATTCGACTAAAGAGGCAATTATTGCCACTCAAAAAGCCGCCCATCTCGGGTTAGATGGTTCTCTGCAAGTGACCCCTTATTACAACAAGCCGGAGCAAGAGGGTCTCTACGAACACTTCAAGGCGATCGCGATGGCTGCGGCAGATTTTCCAATTATGCTCTACAATGTACCTGGGCGGACTGGATGCAATATCAAACCCGAAACGGTTGCACGTTTGGCAGAGGTGCCGAATATCGTTGCCGTTAAAGAAGCAAGTGGTAGCCTCGATCAAGTCAGTCAGATTCGACGCTTGACACCTCCTGAATTTAAGATTTACTCTGGAGATGATTCTTTAACATTACCCATGCTTGCAGTTGGCGCGAGTGGTGTTGTCAGTGTAGCCAGTCATCTGGTCGGAGATCAGCTACAGCAGATGATTCAAGCCTTTGAAGCAGGCCAGGTAAAGACGGCAAGCCAAATTCATCTCAAGCTATTTGGATTGTTTAAAGCGCTATTTGTCGTAGCCAATCCAATTCCTGTCAAGGCAGCACTAAAGTTACAAGGTTGGAACGTGGGCGAGACTCGTCTTCCTTTAACTCCACCTTCAACAGATGTTATCCAAACGCTGAAAAAGACTTTAAGTGAATTGAATTTAATTCAGACTTGATCCCTTTTTTCGGTTTTAAATAACTCAACAAAATACTAATTCAAGTGAATTACGACTCCTATAGTTTTTGCTAACTTCACTAAAACTTAGAGCTTTATATCAAGGTTTGTCTATCCAATTGTTAGCACTCATATTGTCAACTTAACTCGAAATAAAAATGGTCACCAGTAAAAATGCACCGATTCTCAAAACTCGTAACTCTAATCGTAAAGTGATTAAAACCCATTCCGATCAACCCACATTAAAAATCATTCCCTTAGGGGGACTCCATGAAATTGGTAAGAACACCTGTGTGTTTGAATATGAGGATGAAATTATCCTCTTAGATGCCGGTTTAGGATTTCCGACAGATGGTATGCATGGGGTTAATATTGTCCTGCCGGATGTGACCTATCTGCGGGAAAATGCCGATAAAATTAAAGGAATGATTGTGACTCACGGTCACGAAGATCATATTGGCGGAATTGCATTTCACCTCAAACAATTTGATATCCCGGTCATATACGGCCCCCGTTTAGCAATGGCATTATTGCAAGGAAAATTAGAAGAAGCTGGGGTTTCTGACCGTACAGAATTAAGATCAGTTCGTCCTCGCGATATTGTCCGCATTGGGAAGCATTTCTTAGTCGAATATATCCGCAATACCCACTCCATGGCCGATAGTTTTACCGTTGCCATTAATACCCCCATTGGTGTGGTCATTCATACTGGGGACTTCAAAATTGACCACACTCCTGTTGATGGGGAACGGTTTGATTTACAACGTTTAGCAGAATATGGTGAAAAAGGCGTTCACTGTTTGTTAAGTGATTCAACCAATGCAGAAACCCCTGGCTTTACCCCTTCAGAAGCGTCCGTTGCACCTAACCTGGAACGGGTATTTTCTCAGGCGAAAGGACGGGTTTTAGTCACAACTTTTGCCTCTTCTGTTCACCGTTTAAATATCATATTAGGAATTGCTGACAAAATTGGACGTTCTGTCGCTGTGGTCGGACGTTCGATGCTCAATGTGATTGCCCATGCTCGGAACTTAGGATATGTTAAATGTCGAGATGACCTGTTTGTTCCCCTCAATGCCATTCGAGATTTACCTGATGAAAAAGTCTTGATTTTAACGACAGGTTCCCAAGGAGAACCCTTATCTGCTTTAACTCGCATTGCCAATGGCGCACACCGTCAAATTCGGATTAAACAAGGCGATACCGTTGTCTTTTCTGCTAACCCCATTCCCGGTAATACCATTGCTGTGGTTCGGACAATTGACAAGTTAATGATGTTGGGAGCAAACGTAGTTTATGGTCGTCATCAAGGAATTCACGTTTCCGGACATGGTTGCCAAGAAGACCATAAACTGATGCTGGCTTTAACTCGTCCTCGATTTTTTGTCCCTGTCCACGGCGAACACCGGATGTTAATTAAACATTCTCAAACGGCCCAAAGTATGGGTGTTCCCCCAGAAAATATGATCATTATTGATAATGGGGATGTGGTGGAATTAACCGAAGATGCTATTGGCATCGGGGATAAAGTTCAATCTGGAATTGAACCGGTTGACTCGTCTCGCTCTGGTTTTGTTCGAGATGATGTTCTCAAAGAACGGCAACAACTGGCAGAAGATGGCGTGGTAACCGTTGCTGCTGCGGTGGGTTTAGAAGGTCAATTGTTAACTCAACCTCAAGTTCATCTTAAAGGGGTGGTCAGTAGTGCCGATGGAGCATTGTTACAAAAGCTCATGACCCAAACCATCGAAAAAACTTTAAATGACCGTTGGTCAGAGTTAGCGCGTTCGTTTGAAAATGGCGAGAAAGAAATTGATTGGGTGGGAGTCAAAACAGAAATTGAACGTTCATTACAGCGACTGCTGCGACGGGAAATGCAAAGTAATCCATTGCTGGTATTACTTGTGAATACTCCAGAGCAGTCAGCCACAGCCACCTCTTCTAATTCTTCCAATTCTTCTAATCCTTCCAATTCTTCCAATTCTTCTAATTCTTCCTCTTCTGCTTCTTCGACTGCTTCAACCCCAACACCAACAGGACGGCGGCGTACTCGTACAGCGGCACGGGTAGCCTCATAAACTGTTAGCTGCAATGTAGAGACGTTCAATGAGAGCGTCTCTATTTATAGATACATAAACACGATAGAAAAAATTAGTTTAATTCTGTTTTTACGACAATTTTAACTAACTCTATAAATATTGATATTTTGTTGATATTATTGGATTGAGCTATTTAACTTGACTAGATTAGCTAGCTGAGGCGTGTGATGCAACAATGCTAAGGATAAATCGCGAATTACAGATTGTATAAAGTATGAGTTTGATTGCTAAAATTGAAGCGATTTTATATCTCAAGGGCGAACTTCTAGATCTCAAAGAGATTGTTGAAATGGTTCAAGCAGAGCGCAAAGTGGTTAAACAAGCTTTGACAGAGATAATATCTGATTATGCTCAACGAGAAACCGCCTTAGAAGTGATAGAAATTAAAGGCAAATATACATTACAATTGAAAGAAACTTATCGAGATCTAATTAATACTTTAATTCCCCCGGAATTAGGTGTGGGAGCATTAAGAACCCTGGCTGCCATCGCTCTCAATAAAGGTATGGCACAAACCCAACTCGTCGAACTCCGAGGTTCAGGCGCTTATCAACAGGTGCAAGAATTGGTCGAACAAGGATTTGTTCATAAACGCAAACAAGCAGAAACTCGTTCTTATTGGTTGCAAGTCACTAAAAAATTTCATCAGTATTTTCAAGTCGATCAACTTCCTCATCAATTAGCCTTACAATTTGAAACTCGTGATGCAGATGAAACTACAAAAATAGATCCATCCATTTCTGAAGCTGAAAATCAACAACTTGAAGTGTAAAAGTTAGATAAAGTGTAGCTGTTTTAACAAATAATCAGTGTATCCGGTTGAATTAATCGATAATTGTAGTAGATTTGCTAAATTTTACTTTTATTTAGCCGTTAGATCGGATATCTTTACAAAGATCGTTTTACGACTCTTGGACACAATAGACTACACTATAAGTACACAGTCAGATATTCAGGCTCACCTCATGGTATTTAACCCCGATTTTCTTAAATCCAATGATCGCGAAATTTCGGAGAATTCTCTTTTGGACTACCTTCAGCATCAGCATCCTGAGGTTCTGACTCATGTAGCTCAGTCAGCTAGCTCGGAGGTGAAAGAGATAATCTCTCGAAATGTCCAAGGTTTAATTGGTGTATTGCCCACAGAAGACTTTGATGTACAGATTACCACGAACCGGGAAAATTTAGCTGGTTTATTAGCCTCAGCAATGATGACGGGGTATTTTCTCAGTCAAATGGAACGGCGGATGCATTTAGATCATAACCTGTCTAAAACAGGCTCAATGGATGCAGGTTGATCGGCTTTTACAGGAGAGTTATCCAAAATCCTGAGTCTGAAGGGACTAGGAGAGAACGAAAACACTCAGATCATTAACCTATCCCCAATTCTCTCTAGTCCATGATGGCTAAAAATTTTATACGAAATTTAATTTTCTGTTGCTAGTGCTGATTCGGGAAACGCAGTGGGTTTCACCTTTAAACGTTTGATTTGATCTGAACGATTCACTTCAATTTCAAGTTCTTCACCAATCAAACTCATTTCTACAACTTCTTGCACCTGAGTGGGTGTATTGACAGCTATACCTCCAATTTTTTGTAAAACATCTCCTTTTTTAATGCCTGCAACTGCGGCGGGAGAGTCTTCTACCACCCTGACGACCAGTACTCCCTGAGTTTGGGCAATATTAACCTCAAGTTGTTCTGCCATATCCTCAACATTGGCAGCACTCAACTCCATCATTTGCACACCGAGAAAAGGATGATCGGCTTTCCCTTTATCAAAAAGCTGAGTCCCAATTCGTAATGCTGTTTCAATTGGGATGGCAAATCCAAGTCCCTGGGCATTGGCTCGAATTGCAGTGTTAATCCCGATGACTTTTCCTTCATCATTCAACAACGGCCCACCCGAATTACCTGGATTAATTGCGGCATCAGTTTGAATAAAACGAACTCGTTTATCGGGAATGCCGACTTGTGAACTAGAACGACCCGTAGCGCTAATAATTCCTACAGTAATTGTATTATCTAACCCTAATGGATTACCAATGGCGATCGCCCACTGACCGGGTACGATGATATCTGAGCGACCAATAGGAGTAGAGGGTAATTCTTCTTTTAAATCAAGTTTGACTGCGGCAATATCCGTCACATCGTCAACGCCTTTGACCTTGCCTTCAAACCGACGACCATCTTTCAAGGTCACCTGAACCACATCTGCCCCATTCACCACATGAGCATTGGTCAATATTTCACCATCGGCAGAAATAATAAAGCCAGATCCAGTGCCATGACGAACTCTTTCTTTCGGGGTGGGTAACTGGTCGCCAAAAAACCGTTTTAACAGAGGATTGTTTAATGTATTTGAAGAATTTTTCAGTCGCTTTGTGGCGTCAATTCGGACAACTGCGGGCCCCACTTTCTCCGCCGCTTCGGCAATAAAATTAGAACTGTGACGAACAATGACTCGATTTTCCCGAATTCGGGGAGGTTGATTAGGAGCAACCGGTCGCACAACCGGAACAGCGGTCGATTGTTTTAGTTGATTTTGGGCATAAAGATAGCGATTTCCCAGCCATCCACTGCCTCCCCCAATCGAAAGTAAAGATAAGTAAATGGTTAACTGTTTCAGAGATAAGTTCATCTGCGTTTGGTGGTTAAATCAGGTAATTCCTCTTAAAATATTCGCCAAAGTTGTCATTCGTTCAGTTTACAGGGAAAAGCGACCAGGTTACGATACCTGCTATTTAACTTAACCCTATCATTGGATCAACAGTCTTTAGATCTGCTCGGAACTTCCTGTTATGATAGGGTATGGAATATGCCTAAACCCATGGTTGATGTGAGTTTCTCCTGATCAACACCGAAAAAAATAACCGGCTCTGGAATAGGGGAGACAATCCAAAATCAAAAATGTTCTACTACTAATATCTACTCTAATCCAAAAATTTTCAACTTGACTGTGCTTACACACAATCATGATTTCATAGACACTAATATTCTGTATCAGGATGAACATTTATCACGGGTTATGGGTGGGAAAAAGTGGTTAACGTCGTTAATCATCTGGTTGAGCTCGATTTCAGCTTTAATATTTTCAATGATTGCAGTGATCCAAGTCACAACAAAACCGGGTATCAATCGCTAAATTATTGTTATATCAATATGCTTAAATCTCTCCAAAAGACTGAGCCACCTCAACAGTTTCATGCATTAAGATTCACCAGCAATTCTAGATCCTGTCAGAATTTCATCAATCTAGCATTGTGTAACTTTTAAATAAAATTTCCAGATTTGACCGCAGTGATCTCGAACCCATATCTAGGGTGATAAAGATTAATTTAGAGCCTGATAAAAGTCACTTCTTTGTGGCTTCAACCCCGATATACTAGCAATCAAGCTAGAGAGAGCCACCGTGAACAGCAACTATGTGCCGAATAAATGATGCCTACCGTCTAACAACACTCGTCATAGGTGATGCCTAGACAGTCAGACAAGTAGGACGTACGGCAGGGGAAACACGATTAGCAGCTTATATTTCAGGTATTGCAGGGAGCAATGATAGAGACTCTATCACTTGTGGGCATCTTAAATTACAACAGACCCCTGTACGTGCAGTCTCACGTTACTGGAGCAATCGAGAGAATAACTATGCCAGCCACCAACAAAATGCTTATTGAAACCGATATGAACCAGAAGTCAGGGATGGATTCAAACTCATTAGATCAAATGGATTCTTCAACTGACTTTGATGCTCACGAACTTAACGCTAACTCAACCAGCGACGCATCTGGAAAGACAAAATCTACCACAACTTCAAACCGTCGGACGACGGATATGGTGCGTTTATATTTGCAAGAAATTGGTCGTGTTCGTTTACTGGGACGGGATGAAGAAGTTGCAGAAGCTCAAAAAGTTCAGCGCTACCTGAAACTGATTGAATTACGCGATGCGATTACTGAGCAAGATGAAAGTCTGTTCCAGCTTTATAGTCAGTTGATAGAGTTTCCTGTTAATAGCCGTTTAATGTGGCAAGCGTTTAACTCTAATCTGTCGCTTTGTGTTGGTTTAATCACTCTTCGTATCTATGTTAAACTCATTCAGACCAGAGATCAACTGGCGGCTCAGTTAGGGCATCGACCTTCCTTTGAACGATGGGCAAAAACCGCAGAGATTGAAAATACCCAACTCAAACCCATGTTAGCGATTGGTAAACGCTGCTGGGCAGAACTTGCCGATATTACCACCACTGAACTGGAAAAGATTCAAACCCAAGGAATTCGCGCTAAAGATCATATGATCAAGGCAAACCTTCGTTTAGTGGTCTCTGTTGCCAAGAAATATCAAAATCGGGGATTAGAACTCTTAGACTTAATTCAGGAAGGGACTTTAGGCTTAGAACGGGCGGTTGAAAAGTTTGACCCGACTCGAGGTTATCGTTTTAGTACTTACTCTTATTGGTGGATTCGTCAAGGGATTACGCGAGCGATCGCCACTCAAAGCCGTACAATTCGCCTCCCTGTACATATTACCGAAAAACTCAACAAAATCAAGAAAGCTCAGCGTAAAATTTCTCAAGAAAAAGGCCGGACTGCAACCATTGATGATATTGGTGTAGAGTTGGATATGACACCCGCTCAAGTTCGGGAAGTCTTATTACGGGTTCCTCGTTCTGTTTCATTAGAGACAAAAGTTGGTAGTGATAAAGATACTGAACTCGGAGATTTACTCGAAACTGAAGAGATTTCCCCAGAAGAAATCTTAATGCGAGAATCTCTTCAACGTGATTTACAACATCTTTTAGCGGATTTAACCAGTCGAGAACGGGATGTAATTCTCATGCGTTACGGTTTAGGAGATGGTCATCCTTATTCTTTAGCTGAAATTGGTCGGGCATTAGAACTATCTCGGGAACGGGTTCGTCAAATTGAAGCCAAAGCACTACAAAAACTGCGTCAACCCAAGCGTCGCAACCGAGTTCGTGACTACTTAGAGTCTCTTAGCTAATTCATCTTTCTCTATATCTTACAGATAATAATGGCGATCGCGCTCGGATTTAAAATAGTAGCGATCGCTATTTTCTGTTAATGTAAGTTTGACGAAGAGAAGATTACGGTAAAAACCCAGAAATCACTAAGGGAATAAACAATAAAGCAACAATAATAAACAGTAAAGTACCCGGATCTATATTGAGTTTGGGTGGGGGTTGACTCATGATCAATTTTATATGAATTTAAAATCATTATGAACGACAAACACACTCATGGCACAAAACGCGATACGTCCGCAAACACACTAAAGGTTTAATCTGACTCTTCAACAGGACTCAAAAGCAGTCTTGCTGCCCAGAGATATTGTGTCGGAACTTGCAATGCGGTGGGGCTACTCATGCCCAGATAAGATACAATACCAAGGTCAATCATCCGGCAAGGGATCTGTTGAGCAGTTAGAATTTGTTGCATCAGTTCAGCTTCCCATCTCCAGGTGAGGGTTCTCAAAGTGATCCAAGATTCATTCTGACTGGAGGAATTGATCATGGCTTCGAGTTGGTGAGTCTAAGATAATCGATATTTGTAATCTTCATAGTTAAACGTTCTGACTAAGTTAAAGTGACCATCCGGACGAACAATACCAATAGCCGGGTGTTTAATACCATTAAACATAGAAGTTTTCACCATTGTATAGTGCATCATATCTTCAAACACCAGGGTATCACCCACCTGTAAAGGGGTTTCAAAATAATAATCTCCCATTCCCATAACATCTCCTGCCAAGCAGGTTAAGCCTCCCATGCGATAGGTGGGTTCATTTGCTTTAGGGTTCCTTGCCCCTCGAATTTGGGGTTTATAGGGCATCTCCAAACAATCCGGCATATGGGCGGTAAAGGAGACATCCACCATGGCAATAGTAGGACCAGAAGTTTCAATTATATCTATAACTGTTGCTCGCAGCAGTCCTGTCTCCCAAGCCACCGCTGAACCCGGCTCCATGTAAATCTCCAGGTGAGGATAGCTTGCTTTAAAGTCCGTTAACACCTGAATCAGATGTTCAATATCATAGTCTTTCGCCGTCATCAGATGTCCACCCCCTAAATTGAGCCATTTGATCTGGGAAAGATGATGCCCAAACAGGGTTTTGATCTGTTCTAAAGTCTGTGCTAAAGCCTGGGAGTTGCTTTCACATAAATTGTGGCAATGGAGTCCTTCAATACCTTCTGGCAGCTTATCGCCTAAGACTTCAGCGCGGATACCGAGACGAGACAGGGGAGAGGAAGGATTATAAATATCTTGTTCTACGGGAGAATATTCTGGATTAATTCGTAAACCCGGAGAGACTTGAGTTGAGAGGGTTTTTTGTTTAAATTGCTGCCATTGACTGAGGGAGTTAAACGAGATATGGGTTGCTCCTTGAATTTGCTCTAAAAACTCATCTTCTAAGTAGACTGGGGCATAAAGGTGAAGCTGTCCACCAAATTCTTCTCGTCCTAAGCGGGCTTCAAACAGAGAACTTGCAGTTGTTCCTTTTAAGTATTTCTTGATAATGGGAAAGGCACTAAACATTGCAAACCCTTTGAGTGCCAGAATAATCGTAATTCCTACTCTTTGTTGAACAGAATCAATCAGTTCAAGGTTCTGAATTAGCTTTTCTTCTTCCAGCACATAGCAAGGGGAAGGGATTTTTGAATAATCAATCATCTGACTCACTCATCAATAAATTCTTCTGAGTGGTTAATGGACTCATGCCACTCTAATCCATATTTTCCTAACTTTTCTAAGAATGGATCGGGATCAAATTGTTCCACATTAAATACGCCTTGACCTTTCCATTGACCTGTTAAAACCATCATCGCACCCAACATGGCGGGTACACCTGTCGTGTAGGAAACAGCTTGTGCGCCTAACTCTTGATAAGCGGCGGCATGATCGCAATTATTATAAATGTAATAGCTTTGAGGTTTACCGTTTTTTATCCCTCGAATGTGACAGCCAATCGATGTTTGTCCTTGATAATTTTCACCGAGGGAGGAAGGTGAAGGCAGAACCGCTTTCAAGAACTGTAAAGGGACGATTTGATGACCTTCATATTCAATCGGTTCAATCCGGGTTAATCCTACATTTTGAAGCACTTCAAGGTGGGTTAAATAACTTTCTGAAAATGTCATCCAAAAGCGTGCTCGTTTAATTGTCGGAATATGCTTAACGAGGGATTCTAGCTCTTCATGATACAACAAATAGGACTCTCTTTTACCGATATCCGGATAATTGATAGGACGATGAATTGAAAACGGTTCAATCTCTATCCAGTTGCCCTTTTCATAGTATTTTCCTTTCTGGGTAATCTCTCTAATATTAATCTCTGGATTAAAGTTAGTCGCAAAAGAACGACCATGATCTCCGGCATTACAATCAATAATATCAAGATAATGAATCTCGTCAAAATGATGTTTAAGAGCATAAGCCGTAAATACCCCAGTGACACCCGGATCGAATCCACATCCGAGGACTGCTAAAATTCCAGCTTCTTGGTATTTTTTGTGATAATCCCACTGCCATTTATATTCAAATTTGGCTTCATCAGGGGGTTCATAATTAGCCGTGTCGAGATAATTTACCCCTGTTTTCAAGCAAGCCTCCATAATGGGCAAATCTTGATACGGTAGCGCCACATTAATCACAAGATCAGGCTGAAAATCATTAATCAGGGCTACCATTTCGTCAACTTGATCCGCATCAACTTGGGCTGTTGTTAATGAGGGATGAGTAATAGACTTGACGATAGCATCACATTTTTCTTTTGTTCTGCTAGCTAACAAAATCTCAGAGAATACTGATTGGGCTTGAGCGCATTTTTGAGTCACTACATTACCCACTCCGCCTGCGCCAATAATAAGAACTTTTGCCATTATTAACTGAATTTGATAATTGAGCCAATTTGATGGTACTGTCCAAGATAGTATCTGTCAAATCTAAGCGGTAATATTCTGTGTGGTAGAATACGAGCTGGGTAATGACGGACTCTAATATCTTAAGAGGTATTTGTTAGTTTTGAGAGTGATTCTAGAGGAATCATTTCCTGAAACACTCCTCTATAATCTCCTCTGTCTGGGTTCACCGGTCAAGGGGCGAAACCCGGAATTTAAATTGATAGTGATTCGTTTGAATGTAATGAAAAATAATCTTGTTGCATTGTGGGCACATCCACGATCTCTTTCGACAGTATTTGAACGGATGATGATGCAAAGGGAAGACTTTAAAATTGTCCATGAACCTTTTGCTTATATCTATTATGTTTTGGACAAGAAAGCACCTGCTATAGGGATGATTATCGATCCAGAGCATCCAATCCGATATGAAGAGATTAAGGATGATATTCTCAAACAATCCCAAGATCAGCCTATTTTTTTAAAAGATCAGGCTTATCATGGTTATGAATATTTAATCAAAGATCTAGAATTTTTAAAAAGTTTAGAGCACACCTTTATTATTCGAGATCCCGCCAAATCCATCCCTTCCTATTATTTTTTAGATCCCAATATTATTGAGGATGAAATCGGTTATGAGCAACAGTATCATCTGTTTCAAAAAGTGACGAATTTATCTAATAAAACTCCTATTTTAATCGATGCTGACGATTTACAACATTATCCCAAAGAAATCTTAGCGTCCTATTGTCATCGGCTCAACATTAAATTTATTCCTGAAGTATTGCAATGGGAAAAATCCTACGATCAACAATGGGATATTTGGAAGATTTGGCACGCTGAGGTGGCATCTAGCACTCAAATTCATCAGAAGGATATTAATCAATATAAAGAGAATGTGACTAATAATCATAGAATCAGAGAACTTTACGAGTACAGTTTACCTTTCTACCAAAAAATGTATCAGCATAGAATTGTGCCAGATTCAACTAAAATACTGTAGGAATTAGGAAAATAATTTAAATTGATTGAGGAGAGTTATTGTGTCTTATTCAGTTTGGCATCCCTTTACCAATATGGGCGAGTTTTTAGAAGACCCGCTAATTTTGACAAAAGGAAAAGGGATTAATCTATATGATGACCAAGGCAATTGCTATTTAGATGTCAATGCTTGCTTATGGAGTTTAAGTCTGGGCTACGGACGGCAGGACATCATCGAAGCGATGACAAATCAAGCTCAAGAATTGTCTTGTTTACCGCTATTTGGGCGGGCTCATCAAGCGGCTGTAGACTACGCTGAGAAACTCTTAACTTGTCTCAATGGTGATTTTTCTAAGATTTTTTATACTTCCGGAGGCTCAGAAGCCATTGAAACCGCCCTCAAAATGAGTCGTGCTTATCATTGCGTTACAGGCAATCCCCGCAAAACTAAAATCGCTCACTTCAGCAACTCCTATCATGGCGTTTCCTTGGGGGCTTTAAGCGTTATGGGAATTCCCTCAATTCGGAAAAATGTAGGGCCAATTCCACCGGATAGCTTTGAAATTCCCCTATCTTACGACATTAATCCAGCAAATTGGAGCGAGTATTTAGAGAAAATCGAGTACTATATTTTAGCTCAGGATGTGGAAACTGTGGCTGCTATTGTCATGGAACCTGTGATTGCAGCCGGAGGAATTATTCCGATTCCACCTCAACTGATTCAAGCAATCAAACAGTTTTGTGTTGAGCATAATATCCTACTGATTTTAGATGAAATTGTCACAGGATATGGACGCACGGGTCACTTATTTGCCTATCAAGACATTGGTATTATTCCCGATTTAATCACCCTTGGCAAAGCCATCACATCGGGCTATGCGCCCCTGGGAGGAGTATTGGTGAGCGCTAAAATTGCTGAGCCTTTTATGACAAAAGATGTGACATTAAATCATGGCTTTACCCATGGGGGACATCCGATTGCTTGTGCCGCCGCTAGTAAAACCCTAGATATCTTGCACGATGAGGGAATTCTCAATCATGTTAAGGATAATGCCGATTATTTCTGTCAACAAATGCAAACTTTAGATGATGAATTCGAGATTGTTGAGCAGGTTTGGGGACGCGGTTATATGTATGGAGTCAAGTTAGTTGATCAACATGATGCCGCCAATCTTGCTCCTTTTGCCAGAAAATATGGTTTATTATTCAGAAGACCTGCTGAAAATAATGTGATTCCGGTTGTGCCGCCTCTGGTGTCCACACGGCAAGATATTGATGATATTGCCACCCGCTTGAGAACAATTTTGAAAGAATATCTTTTATCTATTTAAAATTATTAGGAGAATTGATGATGCCAGTTGATAAATCCCATTGGATGAAGCAAGTACGCTCTGCTCAAAATGATCGAGAGTTATCTAATATCTACGATAGTTGGTCACAAGAGTATGACGAAAGTGTTCTCAGCTTTGGCTATAACTCTCCCGCTGTAATTAATGGATTGGTAGGAAGATTTATCCAATCTACTGATGCCAAGATATTAGATGCTGGGGTGGGGACGGGAATAGTAGGAAAACTTCTTTCTATTCTTGGATATACTAACCTAGTGGGTATTGATTTATCCCAGGGTATGTTAGAAATTGCTCATGAAAAGCAAATCTATCAAGATTTGAAACAAATGGCATTAGGGCAACCTTTAGACTTTCCGGGTAATGAGTTTGATGCGGTTGTAAGTGCTGGAACTTTTACCCCTAATCATGCACCCCCTGAATCATTTGACGAACTCATTCGCATTGTCAAACCCCAAGGTTTTATCATTTTTACAATTCGGGTTGATATGGCTGACTATATTGATAGCTTCCGTCAAAAAATGAATACTTTAGAAAAAGAGGGATGGTGGCAACTCATAGAACATCCTAAACCCTTTCAAGATATACCTTTGGTTTCTCAGACAGCAATTATGGAAGCTTTCGTTTATCGTGTACTTCAGGGTTAAATTGACTCAGTTTTATCTGTCTTGAGCCTCACATCAATCAGCTAGTTTAAATAAAAAAAGGTGCGTGACTTACGCACCCTACTTGATATTAAAATGCAGGAATAACCTTAACTTTTCGTAAGGACGAATTCAGAAACCGCTTCGGGATGTTCGGAGGCAGGAACAAATTTAACTTGTTTCTCCTCATCAATATCAACCACAGCCGCATCACCTTCGGCAATATCACCCGCTAACATTGCTTCAGCTAAAGCATCTTCTAACAAGTTCATAATTGCCCGACGGAGGGGACGCGCGCCATAATTGGGGTCGTATCCCACTTCAGCTAAATGATTTTTAAAGGCTTCACTCACTTGTAGAGTAATACCTTTTTCACTTAAACGTTGGAAGACATCTTTTAACAGAATATCAGCAATTTCTTTAATCTCTGATCGCTGTAACTGACGGAAGACAATAATCTCATCTAAACGGTTGAGAAACTCCGGACGGAAATATTGCTTCAATTCCTCATTGACTAAGTTACGAATCCGGTTATATTGTAAATCTTCCCCGTCACCGGCGAATTCAAATCCTAAACCGCCGCCCCCTTTCTCAATGACTTTTGATCCAATATTGGAAGTCATAATAATTAAGGTATTTTTAAAACTAACGGTGCGACCTTTAGAATCAGTTAAACGACCATCTTCTAGGATTTGTAACATGGTGTTGAACACATCAGGATGCGCTTTTTCAATCTCATCAAACAACACCACAGTGTAGGGACGACGGCGCACAGCTTCAGTCAGTTGACCGCCTTCATCATAACCGACAAATCCAGGAGGAGATCCCACTAACTTAGAAACGGTGTGGCGTTCCATAAATTCCGACATATCCAACCGCACCATGGCTTCTTCTGAACCAAAGAAATAAGATGCCAAGGCTTTGGTTAACTCAGTCTTACCCACCCCAGTGGGCCCTGAGAAGATGAAACTAGCAATCGGACGGTTGGGGTTCTGTAAGCCCACTCGCGCCCGGCGAATCGCCTTAGAAACGGCGGTAACGGCTTCATCTTGACCAATAATCCGCTGATGTAAGGTATCTTCCATGTGCATCAGTTTCTCGGCTTCAGACTCAGTCATCTTATTCACCGGAATTCCAGTCCAAGCGGAGAGAACATCCGCAATGTCTTCTTCGGTGACCGATAATGAAGTCTTTTCTGTGGAGTTGTTGCCCTTGGCCGTCTCAATATTTTCTTTTAATTCAAGTTCTTGATCCCGCAGTTGAGCCGCTTTCTCAAAATCTTGAGATCCCACCGCCATTTCTTTTTCTTTAATGACTGCGGTTAACTCTTGCTTCAACGCCCGTGTGGCTTCAGAAGGCTTAGAATTGCGTACTCGTACCCGAGAACCTGCTTCATCCATTAAATCAATGGCTTTATCGGGCAAGAACCGATCTGAGATATAACGATCAGACAGTTGTGCCGCAGCATACAACGCTTCATCCAAAATCGTTAACTGGTGATGATCTTCGTAAGCTGGGCGTAAACCAAACAGAATCTCAATCGTATCAGTCACGGTCGGTTCACCCACCATAACGGGCTGAAAACGACGTTCTAAAGCCGCATCACGTTCGATATGCTTGCGGTATTCATCGAGGGTGGTTGCCCCTAAACATTGCAATTCACCTCGGGCTAAAGCGGGTTTGAGCAGGTTCGCTGCATCCATACTGCCTTCAACAGCCCCCGCCCCCACTAAGGTATGAATTTCATCGATCACAAGGATAATATTTCCGGCGGTCTGGACTTCCTCAACAATTTTCTTGAGACGTTCTTCAAATTCTCCCCGGAAGCGAGTCCCAGACACCAACGCCCCCATATCCAAGCTATAAACTTGCTTATCGAGCAGTAATTCAGGGACATTATTGTGAGTAATACGTTGGGCTAACCCTTCGGCTATTGCGGTTTTACCTACACCCGGTTCACCCACTAAAACTGGATTATTCTTGGTACGACGGCCAAGAATTTGAATCACTCGTTCAATTTCTTTTTCCCGGCCGACAATAGGGTCAAGTTTCCCTTCCATAGCCGACTGGGTTAAATTACGGCCAAACTCATCAAGAGTGACTGCTTTTTGACGTTCTCCATTGGTACGTCCGCCACCTGGAACGGCACCGGCGACTTCACCTAAAGATCGAATCACATCATTACGCAGATTGGCTGAGTCTACATCAAAGTTTTCTAACACTTTGGCAGCGACCCCTTCCCCATCAGCCAGTAAACCCAGTAAGATATGTTCGGGATTAATGTAGTTATCTCCCAGTTGACGGCCTTCTTTCAAGGCTGACTCAAATACCCGTTTTGCTCGTGGCGTAAAGGGTATTTCTGGCGGCATCATCCCTGAGCCTCTACCAATAATGGCTTCAACTTCTTGACGAGCATCTTCGAGGGTAATTCCCCTGTCAGATAATAGTTTCGCAGCAACGCTAGTCCCTTCCCCTAAAATCCCTAGCAACAATTGCTCGGTTCCGACAAAATTATGTCCTAGGCGACGAGCCTCTTCCTGAGACAACATCACCACCTTTATTGCTTTGTCTGAAAAATATTCAAACATCGTCTCCTACTGCCTCGTAATAACGGTTTTATCTACTTTAGTCTCTTCTTGGAAGATGTGGGACGATCGTCTCACCAAACCTCATAGATGTAAACTTTTATGTATTTAGTATTTCTACTGTACCTTTATTGTGCAACAGATGGCAGTGAGGAGAGCCGTAATCTGTAGTGCGGTTGAATTTTCGATCCCAAATCTCAACCGCAAGATTAATAGACGTGAGATAGTATTTAATGATAGTCAGTCACGCCAGAAAATGAGCCGTATTAAGCGATCGCCACAATCATCACCCAATCCACCTGCCAGTATTCCTGAATTATTTTATTCTACCCTCAACCGAGAAGCAGCTATTGTCTCAACCCGTATATCCTCAGAGGATTCTACTTTTAGCCAGTGGTGGGATCGGCTTGAAGTTCAACGTTTCACTCGTCCTGGACTGTGGCTATTGGGATTAACCGTTATTGTCTTTTGGGCAAAATGGAACAGCACTCTATTACTTTCTACGATACTGGGCATGGGAACAATGATCGCAGTTTATCAACTGCCTCGCTCCAACTGGCAACAATACAGAGCTTTATTATACCAACTTTTTAGCCCAGCCAATCGTCTGTTAACGGGTGCAGTTCTAAGCGGGGGTTTAGTTTCCATTGCTACTTATTGGGTGTTGTCTTTACTTTCATCGGGTGAAAATATTTGGGTAATTTTAAGTTTAATTTTACAAAATGGTGGAATTGTGGCGATCGCTGCCCTGTTACTCTGGCAACTATTACAAAAACAAACCCATCAAACACAAACTCGTCAAGAGCAATTACTCACAGAATTAACCCACGAAGATGCATTACACCGTTTAATTGCCGTCCGTAAACTGACTCAGCTTATTCTGCGTTCTGAGTCTAATACTAACCCAAGAACTGCTACAACTCTTTTCACGCGATCGCAACTGGCAGAATGTTTCCGGCTAATGTTACGAACTGAAATTGAACCTTTAGTTCGCAATGGTGTATTAGATGGTTTACAACAACTTGAAAGATAAACTTTATTTTTACTCTTTTTTTCGTTGGGATTGAGCTAATTTTTATTCAAGTTAATTTGTCTAAAATAACTAATATTCTTAAAAATATCAACATTGTAGGGTGCGTCCGACAGACGCACCTTGTTTAATTCAAATAGGTCAATTTAAAAAGTTTGAGAAAGTTTGAATTTGCTTAAATTTGCAGTTTTCTGATATAGCGCTATGTGATTGCGCGATTGACATTAGTAAAGGCTGTATGCGTGACCGCACGTATAGCAAAAACGGCAATAGCCTGACGGCATGGCTACCGCGCTTGGCTGCGCTAAAGGCGTAAAGTCCTTCGTAATAAACTTCTGACGAATGACTTCCAACTTCTGACGCTTCGCGCACGCGCTATACTCCAGATGCCAAAAATCCTAAAATAATTCCACCAACAATTGCTAAAATAACAAATACTAAGACTAAAATGACTAACCAATATTGCAGCGTATAAAGCTTACGCAGTTCTCCCAAAGCTCCCATTAAGTTCTCAATATCTGCGCCAGAAGTTGTAACAATCCGTTTAAATGCTGAGCCTGCATTTCTTGTCCATATTCCAATCAATAAAAAGAAAATACCTTGAATTAAAGTATTAATCGCTTCTGCAAAACTTTGAGGTTGTGAAAACGCTGAAATCAGTATAATAATGCCAAAAATCAAGAAAATGACCCCGACTACAATCGATAAAGTCGCTACAAAACTCATCTTTTTGCCTAAATCGCCAATGAGTTCATTTTGGCTTTTACTAAATTCATACTCAGAAATTGCCATCATATTGCCCTGATACTTTAGCAGCGATCATGGCAGAAGTTAGATGATTTGACAAGTATAACCTTAAGCTTTGTGAACCTCTGATTCTGAAAGTTGCATTGGCCCTAAATATTGGGTTAAATAAGGAGAAAAGACTTCATAAATTAAAGTTAAAGGTTTACCATGATGCCAAAATAAGTAATGGCGACCCCAAAACGGCCCGGAATATCCAAACGCTGATTCTAAGGCTTTAGAATTGCCATAATATAAGCCTTGAACATCCCGATACAGTTCTGTTCGTAACCGGGCTAAACTGGCCCAAATGGGAATTGAACGATTTTGTAAATATTCATCGACATGACTGGCTTCCCACCAAGACGTGGCATAAGCTAACCGTTGGCCAGAAGCCGTTCTTAACCACACCTGACGACGTAAGCGAGGGCCAGGGACAGCTTGAATTAGGTCTGGTGCGCCGTCGGTATCCATTTCCACGGGGGACATATCAATCACATCAACTTCTGTGGGTTCCCTCGTCAATAGTTGTAAATGTCGCGTGGGTGAACCATCTCCCAACAGTAAAATTTGCCAGGGTGGAGAGAGTTGAGAATGGGGTAATCCTTGACGGATAGCGGCTTCTCCCCCTTGCCATTGAGGGTGTAAGCGATGCCAAGCCAGAGGATATTGAATCGGTTCTGTGAGTTCTAAATGAGCAGTCAATGTTCTTTACAAAACTTAACCTCTAGATTATCTTAGCGTTTATTTGATAATTTTGCTTAAACTCACCGATCTTTAGGAAGGATATAAATTTAACACTCGATTGAGAATCATTCGTTTATCGATACGAACGAGTAGATAAGAACCTTGTTGATTTAAAACTTGATAATCTTGAGGTTGTAGTCCGATTTGATTCAAATCTTTTGGGCGACTTATCACTAATGCATTAAACGTTTGGGGTGAGTTTAGAACAGCGTCTTTTAGATATTCAATCGGTTGATTATTGGGTTTAAAAAAATTTCGGGTTGTCAAATATTCAACGGGTTGCTGACTATAAAAAACAACACTAGGCTTTTTAAAGCCGATCATAATAACTTCTTCGTAAGGTTGTTGGACTTGAGGAATTTGTAACGAGAGTTGTCTTAAGGGAAGTTGACGAATATCATCAATAAAAAATAAGGCGGGATTAATTACGAAGATAAAAAAGGCAATAAATCCAATAATATTAATACTGATAATCCATTTTTTTCTCTGTTTTTGAATTAGAGTTATTGCAATTAATAATGCAGTAATTAACCAAATTAATCCGGCTATTTCTGGTAAAGTTGATTGGGCAACTGCTTCGGGTAAATTAACAATGGCTGGATCGCTACTAATTAAGCGAGGGCTATAAAAGCAAAAAATTGCAGTACTAACCAGAATTATAATATTAAAAATAATGCTCCACAAAAGACCTGGATTTCTGGACGGTTTAGAGATAATAATATCACTCCAGAATAAAGAAACTAAAATTGCGGCTGCTGGCATTAAAGGTAAGACATAACTGGGAAGCTTGGTGACAGAAATAGAGAAAAATATGAAGATACTGATAAACCAGAAAAAAGCAAATAAACCCAGATGATTAGAACGAGTTTGATTGATCCATAGAGAACGTTTCCAGAATTGTAAATAGTGGATAGAAATTGGTAAATAAATAGACCAAGGTAAGAAGCCAATTAACACCACTAAAAAATAGAAATACCAAGGGGCAGAATGACCATTAACGACTTGAGTAAATCGTTCAACATTATGATAGCCGAAAAAAGAATCAATATAAGCGTTACCATTTTCTAGGGTAACTAAAACAAACCAAGGTACAGTAATTGCAAAGAAAATAAAGCTTCCCAATAATAGATTACTTTCTTGAATTACCGCTTTTAATTGCTTGAGATAGAGTAAAAAGCTGAGGATAATAATTCCGGGTAAAACAATTCCAACAGGCCCTTTAGTTAATACAGCGAATGCGGTAAAAATATAAAATAATAAATAGCCGATATGAGGAAAGATTCGAGGCGGTTGGGGTGCTTTTTCAGAAGCGGCATATCCCCAAAAAAAACAAATTAATCCGGTTCCCATACAGCCATTTAATAGCATATCAGAAACCCCTTGACGCGCCCAAACAATCGTTTCTAAATTGAATGCAGCGATGACCGCACCGATCCAGGCAGATAGCCATAATTGTTGGGGTTTAGCAGTCGAAGAACTCGGTAAAAATCCAAAGAAACGTAAGATTAAAAAGATAGCAATTGTTAGCAGAATTGCCGCCATAGCAGAGGGTAAACGGACAGCCCATTCATTTACTCCTAAAACTTGATAGCCCACTGCCATTAACCAATAGACTAATGGGGGTTTATCAAATCGAGTGTCTTGATTAAAATAAGGTGTAATCCAATTACCTGTAACTGTCATTTGACGGGCAGCTTCAGCAAACAAAGGTTCAGTTTCATCCACTAAACCCACGCTGCCTAAATTCCACAGAAACACTAAGCCACAAACAAATAATAATCCGATACTAGAAACTCCCCATAAAAGGAAAGGGAATTGTTGCCATAAACGCCAATGCTGTCTCTTCATATCGGATATTTACTCAAAGCTTCTGTTGAACCTTTAAATCTAGCAGGTTTTAGAGAATTTGGAATGAATTTTAACTCGATAATTTGATCGGTTTCATGCCATTATGACTCGATTTTAACCTCTATAACGGTTTCTCCTTTTGCGAGTTTAAAGATCTGATCGCCTTTTGTATCTTTATCTTTCAGCTTAATACTTTCACAGGCAAAATTTACCAATCGGTTTTCACTGGTGACCAAATGAATCACGCTTTCAGGTTGTACCGTGGCAATTCCCACTAACTGATCGGTTGGCTGTTTAAATTGAAACACCTGTGTACCGATGGCCCCCCGCCGACTACTGCGTAATTGATTAATCCCAATGCGTTTAACATCCCCCATGGCAGAGAATAACAATACACTGCCTTTGACTGTCGCCGTTGCCAAACCGACCAAAATTTCTTCTTTTCGCAGCCGCGTTACCTGGGAACCTTGGGCAGTACGTCCCATAATGGGTAACTGTTCATCATTAATCGGTAATCGTAACAGTCGGCCGCCAGAGGTGGCAATCAAAACCTGATCTTGAGGTTGGCATAACGCCGCATAACTTAACTCATCTTCCTCTTTTAACTTCACTACCGTCATTCCCCGGTTAGTTAACTCAGCAAATTCAGCTAACGGCAGGCGCTTAATTTTACCTTGTTGAGTCAGGGTAATAATATCGGTTTTATTAGCGTGTTCAGCCACAATAAATTGCTTTAACACCAATTCCTGACGACTGACCGATTCATCTTTTGCTGCCGAAGAGGGTAATAATGTAATTAACGGGGTGCCACGAGAACGACTCGAACCGGATGGGATGTCGGCAATATTCAACGGATAAGCTTTTCCAGTACGGGTTAAAATCACCACACTGCGATCTGTTTTTGTGTCGTAACGACTCACCGTAAAATCTTCTGCCGTTTCAACCGTCACTTTTTTCGGAATATTACTAGACTTATTCTCCGCCGCTTTCCCAGACAGTCGCCGTACATAACCGCGATCGCTAAATTCTACCACCGTATCTTCAGCCAGAGGAACCAACGGTTGTAAAATTTCCCCCGATTTGGTATTAGATTTACCTCGACGAGAAGATTTACTTTTACCCGATGCCGCAGTAGAATCTACTTCAGGAGAAGGCTCAACAATGCGCGTCCGGCGTTCATCTCCAAATTGACGTTTTAGCGATCGCAATTCTTTCTTCAAAGCCTTTAACAATTCGGGACGTTGTTCAATTAACCGCCGTAATTGTTCAATGCGGGCAATTAAGCTTTCAAATTCTTCCTGTAACTTTTGTTGTTCAAGTCCAGTTAAACGCCGCATTGGCATGGCTAAAATAGCATCAGCTTGAGACTCACTCAATCCTAAATTCTCTTGTAAAGCCACCTTTGCCGTACTGCCATCGGGAGAATGACGTAAAATCTCAATCACATCATCGAGGTTGGTTAACGCCAACAATAACCCTTCTACCACATGGGCGCGACGTTCTGCGGCTTCCAACTCATGGGTATATTGACGAATCAGAGTTTGTTCGCGGAAACTGATAAACTCCTGTAAAATCTGCTTTAAACTCAACTGCCGAGGCTGTCCATCCACCAACGCCAGGAAAATTGCCCCAAACCGTGTCATTAAATCAGTTTGTTGATACAGATGATGTAAAACAATTTCTGGGACAGCTTCCCGTTTTAATTCAATCACAACCCGAATGCCTTCGCGATCGCTTTCATCTCGGATATCAGAAATCCCCTCTAAGCGCCCCGAATTGACAAATCCAGCCATTTTTTCAATCCAACTGGCTTTATTCACCTGAAAGGGCAATTCTGTCACCACAATAGCGGTTTTCATCCGGCGACGTTGGGCCGTGGGAACTTGTTCAATTTTTGCTACCCCTCGGACGGTAATACTACCTTTTCCTTGGGTATAAGCATCGACAATTCCCTCTGTATTGATAATTTCGCCCCCCGTGGGAAAATCTGGCCCTGGGATAATGCGGAAGAGTTTCTGATCGCAGAGATCGGGTTTATCAATTAAAGCGATGATTCCATCTACCACTTCCCCCAAATTATGAGGCGGCACATTGGTTGCCATGCCCACCGCAATTCCAGAACTACCGTTGAGGAGTAAAATCGGCAATTGGGCGGGTAATACCGTCGGTTCTTGTTGAGAATTATCAAAATTACTGACAAAATCAACCGTGGCTTCTCCCACCTGGCTGAGTAAACCCTCTTGCCCCATGGCAGATAAACGGGTTTCAGTATAACGCATGGCAGCGGCGGGATCGTTATCCACCGAACCAAAATTACCATGCCCCGACAGTAACGGATAACGACTCGAAAAGTCCTGAACCAGCCTGACTAAGGCATCATACACCGACTGATCGCCATGGGGGTGATATTTACCTAACACATCCCCCACCACTCTGGCGCATTTACGATAAGGTCGGTCTGGGGTCAGTCCCAATTCATGCATCGCATACATGATCCGACGATGCACCGGTTTGAGGCCATCGCGCACATCCGGCAACGCCCGGCCCACAATCACACTCATGGCATATTCTAAGTATGACTGCTGCATCTCAGTGTGAAGTGCAGTGGCGATCACTTGCCCGGAGAGTAGATTTAACTGTCTAGCCATGAGTTTGTTTGAATTCAGTATTGAGTGGAGTAGAGGAGATGGAGAGATCTTCAGAGACTTAGAACAAAAAATACTCTAAAAATCATTTTTGTCGGTTATTCCGAGTTTGGCATGATGGACAGGCGGTAACAGTCCCGCTGTCGCTGAGGACTCTAGATTCTCCCGATCAGCGCATTGGCGATCGCGTAGCGCTTAAAAATGATTGTTTTGGATTGATAGCGAAAGCAAGTTGTTTCACCTTATCAGTTTTTTTATTCTGACCGCGCAATGCGGTGATAGGCAAGCCCCGAATGAGCAAATCCGGGGAACCTATCACATTTGATCCGTTTAATTGAGATCTTTCAGCTCAGTCAATTGCTAATGCCAATAATTTATTTGTATCACTTTATAATTCAGTCGTCCTCGTTTAGTGGAGAACTCACTTTGGTGCAGGATAGCCTTCTACTTGGGGAATTGGCAAGGATCATGCCTAAACTGTCTGTGCAGGGGTATCCCTCGATAACGATGAATTGAGACTGATCTGTGGAGAGAAGTAGGGTAGCATAAAGTAGGCTGATGATGATCTAGGCGTAATCTTGTCTAGGTTCGATCCAACCACAAACCCGCTCCATAGAGAGAGCATGTTATGATGGCACATCGTAACTGGAGTATTTGTCCAGTGGGAGATAGAGATGAAGACTGTGTTGATTGTAGAAGATGATCAGGTAAATGCTCGTGTTTTTTCAAAAATTTTGACAAAACGAGGAGGATTAAGCGTTAAACATACAGAAGACGTCGAAGAAGTGATTCAAATTGCTCGTAACCACGAGGCTGACCTGATTTTAATGGATGTTTCTCTGGCTAGAAGCGTTTATCAAGGTCAATCTGTCGATGGGATTAAAATTACTCAGATCCTTAAAGCTGACCCAGAAACTGCAAAACTCCCGATTATTCTGGTTACGGCTCATGCGATGGCCGGCGATCGCGAGGATTTTTTGGCTCAGAGTGGTGCGGATTCTTACATCTCGAAACCTGTGGTTGATCATCAAGCATTTGTCAATCAAATTAAGGACTTGTTACCACCGTCTTAATCGGAAATTGTCGTTAAGTTTTGGTGTCTTTTCACTTAAAATACGATTGCCGATATTTGGCAATGGAGATTTGCGCGATCGCGCGCGTGTGACGGTAGTCGTATCGCTCCTCACTTTACCTCACTCATGTCCTAAACTCGTGAAAACTAGATATCAATAGCTTTCCAATTTTTAGCATAGATGTTTTCCAATAGCAAAATCTACCAAGACAATAAAAGCTTGTTTAATAGCCAGGATGTTTTTTTAGCATCTTATCCTCGTTCGGGTAATACGTGGATGCGACTATTGTTGAGTGACTTAATTTTACAGACCCAGGGTTTTTCTACTAATACTGGGGGTAATATTATTCCCGATGTTTATAAGGTCAATATTGAACAATGGAATCAAGATGATCGAATAAGTCAGCTCAATTTTCGGATTATTAAAACTCACGAATATTACGAAGAATGTTATCAGAAAATTATTTATCTATTCCGTAATCCTGCCGATTCTTTATGTTCTTTTTACTATTATAAGCTTGACAGAGTTCAAAAATTTATTGATCAAGGTATAGGGCTAGATCAATACTGTCAGAATTCTGTCGATCAGTGGTGCAGACATATTAAAATCTATCTTCAAGCTCAAGAGAAAACATCATCTGATTTCTTCTTTCTCTCTTATGAGACTCTCAAAAAGCGTCCAATTTTAGCTTTACAATTAGTTGCTAATTTCATTGGATTAAAAGCTAGCCGAAAGATGTGTAAACAAGCTGTTAAAAACCAAAAATTCAAAAAGCTTAAAAATAAAGCGAGTTTAGAAGATCACTCAATCTTAGGCTTTAACGAAGTAGGAGGATACAAAAACTTCTTTAGAAAAGGAGAGACAAATAGCGCTCAAGAGGAATTGTCGATTGAGACGATTAAATTAATTGATTCAATTGCATTAACGATTTATCAACAAGCTACAGTATTAGAAAGTATTGGAAAAAGTTAATCATTGAAACAATAAAATTTAACGGGTTAATTTATATAGATTAGAATAAATCTGTAATCTTATTCTTGAGATTATTCCTTGATTTTTGCCAATTTCCAATCTTCTAAAGGTTTTTCAACTGTTGTTAAAATCTCTTTTGGAATCACTAAAACTGCAACAGTTTCTGTATCTATTTCGGAGTCAGTTTTGGCATAAACAGAACGAGCATTAAAATCTAATTGACCAAAAATTAAACGATGGATTTTATTATTCTTTAGTTTAACTTCTATTGTTTTTTCAGGGTTATCTAAACCATAGTTAGATAATTCAGTTTCTGAGATATTTAACTGTCGAATTCCTGTATTAGTTGTGGGGTCAGTTTGACTTTTTATTAATTGAGTAATTAACTCATTAACCGCTGCGGGGTTGGCTGAAGTTTGAAGGGGTTTAGTTAATCTCCAAGGGGAAGCTGCCTCTGTATCCTCTGCTTCTATTCGTTCAATTGTAATAGTTTGACTGGGTATTGTAACCGTTAGTGACTGTACATCGTCCGCCGAAAATGTAAAGATTTGCTCTTTTTGGGTAGCAATTTGTTCTTGTTTTTCAGATACTCTAATTTCAAAAATATAGACTGCCCCAGCTAAACCTAAGGCAACTAAGAGTAAAATTAAAGTGGATCGTTGTAATTTCATAATAGATTAGTTATTAGTCGTTGGTTGTTAGTTATCAGTTGGTGAAATTAAAACAGTCTGATTGGAATAATAACAAAGAACCAATAATGAATGACGAATAACAATACATCTTATCGCTTGCGCCACCAAACAATTGCAGCCATGATCAAACCAAATAGTGGTAAAATAACAATCGCTACCCAACTGAGCGATCGCGCTAGTATCGGTGTCATCGCCAGACGGCGGTTTGTGG
The DNA here is from genome assembly GCA_964434975.1 of uncultured Lyngbya sp. GTDB lineage: Bacteria > Cyanobacteriota > Cyanobacteriia > Cyanobacteriales > Microcoleaceae > JAAURB01. Next base: position 99,523 of record CAYSWY010000005.1, on the reverse strand, counting down.
CGGGTTTCGGACGAATAGATAATGATTCAGCATCAGACTGAGTTAGCCAACTGACGGCATTGAGAAACACATCTCCGTTAAGTTGCTGGTCAAACCAGCCATTGGCTGCAAATTGGGATGTACCAAACACGACTAACCGAGACTCTGTTGTAGACTCAGATGTTTCAGGCAGTGTGTCTGTATTCTCCGCTACTGTTTCATCATTACTTTCAGTCTCTTCTACGTTATTCTCCTCGGGAGGTATTTCCGCAGGCGTTTCAGTCTCTTCTGTGGCTGTAATATCTGTATTTTCTGCGACTGTTTCATTACTATTTTCAGGCGTTGTAGAAGTAGGAGTCTGTTGAGAATTCCGACTCAATGCCACTCCTAATGATAACGGCCCCTGACGGTCTACTTGAGGATCAAATTGTAATTCTTGTTGTTGTAGATTTGCTTCTGCCCAGCTTTGACTATCACTCCAAACCAGAGGACTTTCTAATATTCCGTCCACCGGACGAGTTTCTACGGGACGGACAGAAGGATAAAAAGAAATACCATTAGCAAACTCTCGGGTAATGGGATGTTCTCCGTATTCCTGAACAATAATCACAGTAGGCCCTAACCCCACTAGCCGACCTTTGCCGGAGGCATCAATTGCCAGACGATCATCTAATTTTACACCCCATTGTTCTAACAGTTCTTCTAAACCCGCATCTATCTCTGGGTCTAACATTAACATTAATCCTTTGCCTTGGTTCACAAAAGCGGTTAATGCTTCCACTTCTCCTTGCAGCAGCGACCGTTTGGGGCCAGCAATAATAATCACATCAGCATCATCTGGAATAGCAGATTGTTGGGCTAAAGTTAAAGTTTGGGTTTGAACATTTTTCTGACTGAGGCTATTAACAGCTTCAGCAAACCCCCCTTGTTGATCTTCTAATGATCGTTCACCATGTCCTTGTAGAAAATAGACTGTTGGTGTTCTCTCAGAGAAAAGCTGTTCGATGCTATTAGTCAGTTTAACTTCTGTTAACGGTTCGAGTCCTTCTTTTCTGACAGCCTGACGTTTATCTCCTGACTCTAAGTAAACTTCTCCAAAATCTTGGATACCGAATGACTCAGCCACACCCGGTTGTAATTGCGGGTCGATAAATTCGTAGCTGAATTTTCCCGGTTGAATACGGCGATAGTTATCTAAGAGATCTTGAGTTTGACGATCTTTACGTTGATCAAAAATCCAGACTTTAACGGGTTGTTCTAAATTGGTAATTAATGTTTGGGTTTGGGGAGATAGGGTAAATTGTTGGTTTTCGGTTAAATCTAGCCGCAGGGCATCTCGAACAGCGAGAAAATTAATTAAGCCTAAAATTAATAGTACAGAAAGTGTCGCAGCAATGGCATTTGTTCCTGCTTGAGTTGAACGACGACTCCAATAGGGATTTTTATGATGATCTTGGGGTTGAAAATAGCCGCGAAACAGCAGCCATAACCCAATGATTACAACTCCAGCAATGATTAAGCCGAACGGGAGAGGTTGCCAAGTCCTAGAGACGACACCCGCTGATAACCCCATAATGATTAGGACTGGGCCCAGCCAAAATAAGAGTTTGAGAAATTGCCACGTTGTTTTGCTGCGCTGATTCATAATTATGACCGCTGAAACCTCAAGGCATCAATAGATTGGGCAGTCAGAAAAATGCCGAGAATAATATAACTGACGAGTAAAACGATACTGCTGCTATCGATAATACCTTGAACGAAGTTCGTATAGTTAGAAATTAGAGAAATATGAGTCAGGGCATCGCCAAAGCCGCCCCCGATATTATTCCCAATTAAATCTATCACCCACAGAAACAAAACCAGGGCAAAGGTGAGAATGGCAGAAAGAATCGTACTTTCGGTCAAAGAAGAAATAAACATTCCCAAAGATAACACCGCAGTTGCCAGTAAAATTAAGCCGAGATGGGCCGTCAGGAAAATGGCTGGGGATAAGTTTGGGGTGGCAGTATTTAAGGCGATGGCTTCCAGTAGCATTAACGGTAAAATAATCGTTAGAAAAAATGTGGCAACCCCGAGGAGTTTACCGACCGCAACCACCCAGTTTGTAATCGGGGAAGTGGCTAACAGTTCTAAGGTTTTCTGTTTACGTTCTTCGGTATAGAGTCCCATGGATAACATGGGTAAAATAAATAGCGCCATTGAACCCAGCAAACTCAAGTAAACCTGTAAAAATTGGTAGGGTAAATCTATCGGAGGGTCAGTAATACCCAGTTGATCTCGATAAGCCGCTTGTTGAATTAAGCCTTCTGGACCCAGTAAAAGGGCAACGAAAAAGTATCCGGTGAGTAACCAAAAGACTCCGGCAATTGCATAGGCTAAGGGAGAGGCAAAATAGCCTTGTAGTTCTCGGCGATAAATCGCAAATATATTACTTAAAACAGTAAACATAAAATGGGTTCTTTGTTATTCGTTATTTTTATTGGAGGGAATAGGAAACAGGCAATGGGTATGGAGTAACGAGTAACAGACAGAAGTTATAAGTTTGAATTAGGGATTTATAACTTCAATCAAAGATTTATACTGATTACTCTCTGTTTTCCTCTTCTTCAATTGATTCAGATAATCCTTGCGGTTCTTCTGTGTTTTCAAGATTGTCCGGACTATCTTCTTCTCCTAACTCAGACGAAGCTAGGGAGATTTTTGTCTGTTCTTCTATTGAATTAATCGTTTCTTCAGATTCAGATCCAGATCCAGATTCAGATTCAGATTCAGATTCAGTTGTCACAGTATCTTGTTGAGTGGTTAAGTCTAAGAACACTTCTTCTAAACTGGCGCGAGTTCGACGCATTTCATATAGTTTTAATCCAGATAAAATCAAAGCCGATACTATTTCTGGCCCCGGTTCAGTTTGCGGTTCACACAATACTCGTAAACGATGACGGCAGTCAACCGATAAGGTGTCTAACGGTTGTATGGTTCGTATCCCTTTAATCTGTTCTAAACTATTTAATTTTTGTGGATTAAGTTCTCCTTCTATTTCCAATTCATATCCAGAACCTGCGGTTAATTCTGCCATTAAATCATCTAATGCACCCGTTGCCACCACTTGACCGCGATTAATAATCGTAACGCGATCGCAAGTCATACTCACTTCTGGCAAAATATGAGTCGAAAGAATAATTGTATGATCTCCGGCTAAACTTTTAATCAAATTACGCACTTCAATAATTTGCCTCGGATCTAAACCCACGGTGGGTTCATCTAACACAATCACTGGCGGATCATGAACAATGGCTTGAGCAATTCCTACCCGTTGTCGATAGCCTTTAGACAGTTTACGAATCAGTTGATTACGCCGATCTTCTAGTCCACACCGAACCATTGCTGATTCTACACTCCGTTTACGCAGACTGCCTTTAACTTGTTTAATTCGCGATACAAAATACAAAAAATCTTCCACCGTCATATCGGGATACAAAGGCGGTGTTTCTGGCAGATAACCAATCCGTTGTCTGACTGCCATTGATTGTTCATGAACATCATATCCAGCGACTGTTGCAGTGCCGCTAGAAGCGGGTAAATAGCCAGATAATATTCGTAATGTTGTGGTTTTTCCCGCGCCATTTGGCCCCAAGAAGCCTAAGATTTCCCCGGGTTTGACTGAAAATGATACATCCTGCAACGCCGAGGTAGAACCATAAACTTTACATAGGTTTTCAACTTCGATCATGGGTGATAGATTCTTTGGCTATTATGCAGATCATGGGTGATAGTATTGTAGCTTGGAGATTTCTGTTCTATTATTGACTTAACTAATATATTTTTATAAAAATCATCAGAAATTTTAAATTTAATCAAGTTATAAAACTTAATTTTCTAGAAAACTTTCTTTATATTTAACGGATTGACAAGGGTTTGCAGTACCAGTATTATTTAAATAATCTAAGGCATTGTTCTACTCTTTTACTTTTTTATCCTCCTCAAAGTTAAGTATTTCGTCAGTTAAGGGGCTTGACAAGTCGGATAATCGGCGGCTTCGATGCACAAATTTTATTGCAAGATGTAACAAAAAACTGGGTTAAATTTGACAAAATTACTGAGATATGGGTGTTTTACTTAGAACTTTTTTCTGGACGATATCAGTATAAACCCTTAATATTAAAGTAACAGCTCTGCATCTATGTTCGCACCAAGTCTAGTTACAAACCCTCAAATCCGCCGACTCAAGGCTGAATTTTGACGACAGGAAATTAGAATTATCACCATGAACAAATTATATATTCGGAGCATACTGAGTGCTCTAGCTTGTACTGGGATTTTTTCGAGCGCGGCTCACGCCATTTCCTTTACCACAAACTATGAAGCTGCCCTGACTGGGGCGGATGAAGCGAAAGGGGATATTTTGCTCGAGTCAGTTGAGTATGATGGCGAAGTCTTCTCTGATTTTGTCTTTGTCAATCAAGCCTCTGTGGTGAGTAACGATATCTTCACAGGAGATAGTAAAAGCGGTGGTGCAAGTGCAGACAAAGGAGATTTAGCAACCGTTGGTCTGAGCGCAGAAAATATCACCGATCAACAGGTGGTTGAAGCCCTGGGAAATCCTTATCTCAGCAGTATTCTAGATGTAGAAGAAGATGGTCGGTTTGCCATTGACCTGTTTTTTACAGAAGCAGCGGATCATGTTTTACTGTGGGAACGGGGTGGCAATAGCCGCGTGGATGTTCAAGCCCTTGATCTAGACGGTAACCTCGTCGGTAATCTATTGAGTTTGAATTCTGCCGATTGGGATTTTGCAGGTTATCGCTTAGATACCCTAGAAATTGACGAGGCTCAGTCTGTCAGTTCTTTGGGTTTAGACTTAGCAGAGTTTGGCACGACTGAGACTGGGATAGCGGGAATTCGATTAATTAGCCGAGGCACAGAATTTAATGGCCCTGACCTCAAAATCATTGGTTTAGCCGCCGATGATCCTGAATCTGTACCTGAACCTGCGACATTACTCGGACTCGGTTTAGTTGCTGGATTACTGACGGTACAAAATCGCTCTCGGTTTCAGCGATAAATCCCATCGCTAACGCGACAAACATCATACATTTCTTCAACGTCATGGACTCGAAGAATATCGGCACCCTTGGCAATAGCAGCAGAATTTGCAGCCGCTGTTCCCCATACCCTTTGTTTCGGGTCGGGTTGATTCAGCAGATGACCAATAAAACTTTTACGGGAAACACCCACGAGTAGGGGATACCCTAAAGCACGCAGTTGAGGCAGTTGCTGTAAAATTGTGATATTCTGCTGATATGTCTTGGCAAAGCCAATGCCTGGATCAAGAATAATGTGGGAGCGGTCAATACCGGCTTGTTGACTGGCGACTACTCTATCTGTGAGAAACTGAGCGATGTCTACCATCAAATCTGAATAATCTGTCAGAGTTTGCATCGTTTTAGGAGTTCCTCGGATATGCATGAGTACAATTGGAACTTTCAACCGAGCAACAGTGGATAACATATCAAAGTCAAATGTTGCACCGGAAATATCATTCACCCAATCAGCACCCGCATACACAGACGCTTCTGCAACCGTTGCCCGAGTGGTATCGACAGAAATAGGAATTTGTGATAAGGGTTGAGTCGCACTACGGATGGCTTTAATGACAGGAATAACTCGACGAATTTCTTCTTCTAAGGAAATAGTCTCTGCGCCAGGTCGAGTAGACTGTCCGCCAATATCAATAATATCGACCCCAGCTTTAACCATGCGTTGAGCTTGAATAACTGCCTTTTCAACAGTTGAAAATTCTCCCCCGTCACTAAAGCTATCGGGTGTAACATTAAGAATTCCCATCAGGTAAGTTCGACTCCCCCAGTCAAACCGTTGATTTCGGATCATTAGAGGTTGGGTCATAAAGTTACTCTGGGAAAGCGCAAGAGATATTCGAGATGGCGACAGGAGGTTTTACCCATTGCCTACACTGTATATCTATCCCACACCTACTGAAAATTCACTAAACGAGCAAAACTATCTGGTTCTAAACTTGCACCCCCCACTAATGCTCCATCAATTTCGGGTTGAGCCATAATTTCATCAACATTATTCGGTTTAACTGAACCGCCATATTGTATCGAAACATCCGGGTTCGTTAACTTGCTACGAATTAACCCAATTACTCGGTTCGCTTCTTTTGCTTCGCAAGTCTCTCCTGTTCCAATTGCCCAGATCGGTTCATAGGCAATCACTAAATTACTCTGGTCAATACCGTCTAAATCCTCTTGCAGTTGAGCAAAAATATGATTCTCTGTTTCTTTAGCATCTCGCTGCTGAATAGATTCTCCCACACATAAAATTGGAGTTAAGCCATGACGTTGAGCAGCTTTTAAGCGTAAATTAACCGTTTTATCGGTTTCACCAAAATATTGTCGCCGTTCACTATGACCAACAATCACATAACGAACACCGATTTCTGTTAACATCGCCCCAGCCACTTCTCCGGTGTAAGCTCCTTCATCTTCCCAATGAATATTCTGCGCTCCCAATTTCACCCGACTGCCGTGTAAACTTTTCGACAAACTCCATAAATCTGTAAAAGGGACACATAAAACTATTTCCCGTTCTTCAGGAGTCCCGTCTAACTGTGACATTAACCCTATCAAAAACTCAGCCGCTTCGGCTTGAGTCTTGTACATCTTCCAGTTTCCTGCAATAATCTGTTTTCTCACTGTTCAACTCAATAACCGCACAATACATTTTTGGATGCAGAACTCTAGTGTATATTGTCTGGGGGCATTTTTGATCAAACAATTTATCACTAAGGCTGATATGAATAGTAAAGTTCAAAATCTCAAAGCGATGATCCTAATCAACATCACGTCTCTATCACACTGCTATCGACTCTTATACAATGCGATTACAATGGGATTTTGGAGAGAACCGAGTAGACAAGTTGCACGGGTGAAAAAAATAATTCGTTATTGACCAAACTCTTGCCGTGCTTGTTCAACAAGCTCAACTGTTACAATCTCTAGTTCGGCTTCTCGCGCCAACTGTTCAATGCGTTTACGGGCTTGCGCGCGGACAAAATAGGGAATATTTTTCAGTTTGACTTGCGCTTCCGGTTGCCACTGGAGTTGATCGGTAAAATCAGCGTTGGACATGGTCTGTCATCGTACTCAAATACGATTTGCTTGAACTAAGTAATTTACTATTTTAACCCATAGACCCATCATCTATTTTTGAAGATATATTAATTCTAATCCTATCAGCGCGTTGATTAGACACATTCAGATTAGTGATATTAACAGATAATGCTTAAAGTCTACTAACCAAAGACATGAGCAGCACCGTATTTTTCTACAATATCCCACAACTTATCAAAATCTGAACGCATACATTTTTTCTCATCAAGATAATAAGCTCCTGTTTCATAAGCTTCTGCGAATATAGATATCATGCTGGTAATACTCAGACAAATAGGTTGAGGATCGTGATACTCAGTTATTATTTCCATTACCATATAGCGTTTTTCTCGTTTATGACTAACAGCAGTAATATATAGGCAAGGATCAAAATATCCCAGAAAGGGAAAGAGAGTCTTACCTTGATATTTATATTCTGGAGTTGAGCAATCTCCATCTATTTTTAGCTCATTTATCCATCCAATTAAATCTTCTTCTAAGGCATTATGTAATGGTAAAAAATCGTGAATAGATAGACAGTAATACTTGTATTGAATGGTTTTATATGTCTACCGTTACGCCATTGATATAATTTATAAATTTATTCTGGGATTATAATATTGAAAGGCTGAATAAATTTATCTATTTCGGATCGAGATCAACCCGGTAAATATGATGCAGCATGCTCTGGTTGATGCTCTTCTAGCCAAGCCATAATTCGATTAAGTGCATCTGTTAAAATACTCATGTTTCTCTTCTATTACTCAAAAATAAAATTAAACTCTAATCCTGTTAATTTATACTTTAATACTTTCTCTCGGAATAAATCAGTTGCGAAAATATAACTGCGAGATAGTTGAGGCATTTTAACAAGCATCGTTTTAGTTAAGAATTCTTTTTTAAACGAGTACTTTTTTATATGCATAATTCTCTTATTATCCTTGAAATATAATACTTCACTTTTATTTTCATCTAAACAATCAACAATATTGATGATATTTAATATTTTCATTTCCAACCCTTCAACATCAATACCTAATACCTCAACTTCATTCTGTATATATTTTTCCAAACATATCCATGCAAAAGGATCGCAAATTAAGACTCCTGGATCTAGATCTACAAAATTGCCTACTCTTTTTCCTTCTTGAAGCTTTGCTGTTGGGATAGACCAGTTTACACCTACTATTTGCCCATCGAAATATGACCAATCAGGATACCAGTGCAGTAGCTCTCCATTATTATCAGTCAAATAGATAGATAGATAGAGGCAAACTTCCTAACATCAATACTGACTTGCCAAATTTTCATCGATACTCATTATTCGTTATGGGTCATTCGTTGTTTTTCATTGGTATAGCACGCGCGCAAAGCGCGTTAAGAGATTTATAAAAGCAAAAAGCTAGTGAAACCTTTTAAGGTGCTGTAAAACTGAGTGTGATTAACTCATAACGAATAACCTATAACGAATCAGAATAACAATTACGCACTCGCTTCTATAATTTCCCGTTTACGATCTTGCCATAATTGCATCGTCTTTTCTGCATCGGTGACATCCAGAAAATTCTGAGTTTGGGTTTGTAACTCCGGTTGCAGCCGTTCTAAAGCCTCTAAAGACTGACAATGGTGTAAAACGCTTTTCCATGCCTGTTGCCAATTTTGACAGGCTTGCTGACGCTCTCTGTAGGGTCTGAGGCGTTCTTCCTCCTGGGCTTGACGGAGGTCTTCTAATTTAAACTGTTTGGCTTTTTCTGCCCAAGCCGAACGCCACTGTTCCACCACTTTAGGTGTATAATGTTTGCGATGAGATTTAATTTCAGCTTTGAATAAGTCTCCGAGTTGATCGAGTTCTGTGCGATCGCCACAACGCTCAATCGCCGCTAGAGAATGTTCTACCCACAAGGGTAAACTGCGATAACTGACAAATACGGCTCCATATCCTACAATATTGACCCAAATCAGATGAGGCCAGAACTCTAGCCGTTCAATTTGTCGGGGGGCTGTCTTCAACACTGCCGCCACTTCCAACCACACCCGCGCTAAAGGCCATTGGGTTGGATTAACAATTTTGGCTGTAATCAAATTTTTAGACATTGTGACACCTAGACTCTGGGATCATCCTTTGTTTCCTATGCACGCTACATATAGACTTCATCGGGATGGGATATTAATTATAAGGGTAGATATGGTGTTTGTCTAGGGGGGATTTAGAGATTAGTTGTTTGTCACTCGTTATTTGTTAGCCTTTTATTAGCTCAAGGAATACCGTAATAGGCGATGGCGATCAAACTGAAACTTTCTTCAATCATAAAGAATTAACAATAAATAACTAAATTATGAAAATTACTAAAATTCATCATATTGCTATTATTTGTTCTGATTACGAATGTTCTAAAAATTTTTATGTTAATTTACTGGGATTTTCAATCATTCAAGAAACTTATCGAGCAGAAAGAGATTCTTATAAGTTGGATTTAAAAGTAGGTAATGGTGATCAAATTGAATTATTTTCTTTTCCTCATCCCCCTCAACGCCCGAGTCAACCTGAAGCTTGTGGTTTAAGACATCTTTCGTTTGCAGTAGAAGATTTAACAGAATCTGTTAAAGAATTAGAAAATAAGGGAATTGAGGTAGAACCCATTCGACTCGATGAAATTACAGGAAAGCAATTTACTTTTTTCAAAGATCCAGATAATTTACCTTTAGAAATTTACGAGATATAAAAAAAATAGCTGACTTTTATTATTATTATTTTTTTAATAGCAATTTTATCTGAGTTGTCAGAAATTTTGTTTAGAAAAGGCAATGGCAGAATATTCTGACTCGGTGACTCTCCGTCTCGCTGACTCGGTGACTCCTTATCGTCCCAAGCCATGACAGATAGAGACGCTCAACAGAACGCCTCTATAAGCAGGAATTAAACTGTTGCTAATTCGGGTGAGGGACGTTTGCTATTACGAATGCCTTCAATCGCAGTCGCATAATCTGCCGCTTTAAATACCGCAGAACCTGCTACAATTGCATTGGCTCCCGCTTCTAAAACCTGCCAAGTATTATCTACCTTTAAACCGCCATCGACTTCGATCCACGGATCTAAACCGCGTTCATCACACATTTGACGCAGCTTACGAATTTTGGGAACAACTCCGGGGATAAACTTCTGACCACCAAAACCGGGGTTAACACTCATTAATAAGATTAAGTCACTGACTTCTAGCACATACTCAATCAATTCTAAAGGTGTAGAAGGATTTAAAACTACACCCGATTGTTTACCGAGTTCGCGAATTTGGCATAATGTCCGGTGTAAATGGGGAGAAGCATTATGTTCAGCATGAACGGTGATAATATCAGCCCCTGCTTTAGCAAAATCTGCCACATATTTCTCCGGTTCAACAATCATTAAGTGAACATCAAGGGGTTTTTGCGTCACAGGGCGGATGGCTTCTACAATTAACGGCCCAATGGTGATATTGGGAACAAAACGACCATCCATTACGTCTACATGAATCCAATCTGCTCCGGCTGCATCAACTGCCTTGATTTCTTCACCTAAACGGCTAAAATCAGCAGATAAAATTGACGGGGAAATAACAGTTTGTTTTTCAGTCATTGTAAAATGGGTTCTCCTATATTGGTGTGTATTGTCCTTATGCTACCAGGCGACGTGGCTAGTGGCACGAATTAAAAGGGGATGGGCATACCAAAAGAGTAAAACAAATCCAGCGACTCCTAGATAAGCCCAGCGGAAAAACTCTCGAATGTCTAGGGTTTGTCGTCCATCTAAAATAGCCAGAAACGGTATGACAGAAGTCCGTGATTTTAACTTCTCAAACGCCTCACCATAACGGGCCTGCAAACGGCGATCGCCATGCCACACCCCAAAGCAATGATGTAAAATTAAGCCAATGGATGTGACGACCATAAAACTGGTTCCGATCCATAGCGTATGGGCAATACACCAAATCACTTGGCCAACCATCTGAGGATGACGAGTGATACGAATAATTCCAGTTTCATGAAGATAAACTGATGGTTTATTGATAGCGGCGATTTCTAATAGATTGAAGGTAGAGGGATAGAGAAACAGGAAAGAAATTGCAGATAATATCCACACAAACGGTTGTACTCCGACGATCCCCTGTGCCTGCCACAGTTGCATCCCATCGTAACGATGGTTGAAGAAATAGATAATCAGCACCACCGCGAGTGGTAAACTCACTAAAGCAAACAAAATCCGATACGGTCTCGGGCCAATTTTGGTTTCTCCCCAGGAACGTAAGGCTGCCAGCCCACTATGGGCAACGGCAAACCCCAAAAGTAAACCTAGCATAATCAAATGGCTGGGTGTGAGCCAAGGTTCAGACATTCTTACCTCTTGAGTTGATAACAAAATTAACTCTAGTACAGATCACTACGCAGTATGCTGAAAAAAGTTGATCCCCTTTCATTTTCTCTCAAATCTTCGTTATTGGGATTAAAAATATGATCATTAATCTCCCAACTCCAATATTATCAAACTTGAGGTTTGCCTCAAGCGGGCGACCGCATTCGTTAGTTGGAGGCGAAGAATCACTGCTTTTGTCTCAACTCAAGTGGGGTAAATGATTATGTCTGAGTGGGTATGGAGTTATCGTCAATTGAAAATATTACCCCTTAGCGCCCCATTCTATAATTATCTGCTTGAAGCTCAGTTTCTGTCTGTCTGGCATCAAAAATCAACAAGACAAATTAATTTTTTCTGCAACAGAGACCCTGATCGCGTTTTATCGTTGGATCAAGCAATCGGTAATATTTTTCACTATTTTACCGGACTTACTCGGCAGAAAATGCAAATCCGAGAAAAACCCGCTTAATTCAAATCATCGACTTTGAATGTTTCTATTTCACTTAACTTTAAATTCACAATATTATCAAAAATGTCAGACGTTCCTTTCACTTTAGACCAGTTACGCATTCTGAAGGCGATCGCCGCAGAAGGTAGTTTTAAACGGGCCGCAGATAGTTTATATGTGTCGCAGCCTGCTATTAGCTTACAAGTCCAAAATTTAGAACGACAACTGAATGTACCGTTATTTGATCGCGGCGGTCGTCGGGCAAAACTGACTGAAGCTGGACACCTGTTACTGAGTTATGGCGAAAAAATCCTCAGTCTGTGTCAAGAAACCTGTCGGGCCATTGAAGATCTACAAAATCTCCAAGGGGGAACTTTAATTGTCGGCGCATCCCAAACCACAGGAACTTATTTGCTACCTCGGATGATTGGGTTATTTCGCCAAAAATACCCAGATGTAGCGGTACAACTTCATGTTCATTCGACTCGTCGGACGGCTTGGAGTGTTGCCAACGGACAAATTGATTTAGCCATTATTGGGGGAGAAGTTCCTCCTGAGTTACAAGACTCTCTGACTGTTCAACCTTACATTGAGGATGAATTAGCTTTAATTTTACCCGTGTTTCATCACTTTGCTCAACAGGATCGAATTCAAAAAGAAGATTTGTATAAACTACAATTTGTGGCGTTAGATTCTCAATCTACCATTCGCAAGGTGATTGACCAAGTCTTAACCCGCTGTAGCATCGATCCAAGGCGGTTAAAGGTGGAAATGGAACTCAACTCCATTGAAGCGATTAAAAATACCGTACAAGCCGGAATGGGGGCGGCATTCTTATCCACTTCTGCCATTGAAAAAGAACTGCAAATGAATGTTTTACATCATGCACCTATTGAAGGAGTTGTGGTGAAACGAATGTTATCGGTAATTGTCAATCCGAATCGTTACCAATCAAAAGCAGCAGAAGCATTTACCAAAGATATATTACCTCAGTTTACCACTCAAACTTGGAAAGCCTCAGACAATAGTTCTGACAGCAAAAAATCTCCGACTCAGTCTCATGTTACCTCAGAGCCAGCAAATTAACAGGTAATCAAAACCTTTCCCCGGCTATTGTATCGCTATTGTCTGGCGCAATTGCCCTGTATTTTTAGATAAAGATGGCTCACACACTTTCCCCTGAGGTATTATAGAGTGTTGTAGTAATTTTATGGTTTGTGTATGTCAACTACGGAGGTTTCGTCATCTAAGGTGGCTTTGAGGGTTGTCTGGTTAGAAAACAAGTTAGGTTTAGCCATTGACCAGGTTTTGAGTAAAGGAAGCAGCCCCATTACAATTTACTATTTTTGGCCGCAGGAAGACGCTTGGGAACAGCTAAAAACAGAAATGGAGAATAGACGCTCTTGGATTCCTGAATATGATTGTAATATACTGCTCAACAGAGCAACTGATTTGATTAACTATTGGCAAGAAGAAGGCAAAGGTCGCCCGATGACCGAAGCAAAACTGAAATTTCCAGATGTTATTTTTACGGCAAGCAGTTAACAAAGCTAGCCGTAATTTAAATCAGTTCTATTATGGTTCCCATTCTCTAAACAGGGGATGAGAATCATAATAAAAAGTGCTGTAAAAAGCTCATTAAGAATGATAACAACCTACAAAAAAAGCGCTCAAAATCACTTATTTTTTCTGTAAAAAATTGTAACAGAATTATAGGTTGATTGTTATTTCCAAGCATACTCAATTCTTCTGCTTCAATTGATAGTATTTTTTTAGAAAAACCCTTCTAAATCGGAATTCTAGCTGATATTTTTAAATTATTATTTCTAAAGCAACTGTTGAGGTGAGAACGAGTTAATCGAGTCGGACTGTGATGAAGCTAAATAGAATGGGATAAAGTCGGACAAGATTGATAATTCTTAATTAAATTACCTCGTTTGAGTGATGCCGCGTTGACGATTAGTATTGTATGGTGGAATTGAGCTTGATAATTGCAAGGCAAAGCATAAACAAAGCGATTTTACCTTGATGAGTGATACCTTCGATTCGGATCTGCACTATGTTTCGTCATCTACAGAGTTTAATTTTTGCATGGGATATTAACCGCCCTATTAGGAGAAGCTTGAACTGGATTTCTATTGGTCTAGTCCTAGGCTTTGTCAGTCATGGCTGGGGAATAACTGCCGCTGGGGCCGATAATTTAACAGATGTTATAACAGACAAAAAAGCGATCGCTAAACAGCTTAAAGTCAAATCTCATTTATTTTTAGAGGATGGCGTTTATCTTTATGGTCAGTCTCCTCAGCCCGAGCAACTGGGACAGGCTTACATGGTATTTCAAGTCATTCAAGGACAATTGATTGGTGGCTTCTATACGCCTCGATCTTCGTTTGATTGCTTCTCCGGTACAGTCGAGGGGAATCAATTAGCGCTGAATATCGTAGATAGCTATTCTCAAGAAGTTCATGACTATTCTATTGCATACTCTAACACTTCAACCGTTGCTGCTAGTACCCTACAGGGAGTCAATCAGTCTGTGAGTTTAGAAGGGTTTCATCCCATCGAAACGTTGAGTCAAACAGATAATCACATTCTCAAAACTTGTCAAGCAGATTTTAATCAAAATTAATTTAAAAAAATTAGTATAATTCAGGGAAAAACTACTTTAAGAATGAGTTGAGGAGGAAAAGAACCGTTTAGAAATCCAACTGATAATACCACTTAAAATTGCACCGCCCATTAAAATACCAATTGCAGGTGTAAAAACAGGTTCCCAAAGCTGATACCACAAATCTAAACCTAACGAAATTTTTAGTCCTCGGCCAATCACAGCGATCGCCAGCCATAGAAAGCTTAATAATACCAGAAAAACATCAGCCACGAGTAAACGGTTTAACCATTTCAAGATATTTTCTTTCATCACAATTCGATCTCAAACTTTAACTTAATCAGAATCAAGTATTTGTCTATGTATGCTTTAAGCTTCAATCATACCGGATTTTTGAAGTTAAGGTGACGATAAAATAATCAGATCAGGTTAGAGGTTGGAGTCAATTCAAACGATAAGCTTAACACTGTTGTCTGAGATGGCTGATACTCCTTATGTCAATACATTCTCTCCCTGAGCTACAGCCTTTGTAAATAGACCCTAAAGGGTTTATGAGAAATTCAATGAGATGGGTGACAGTTAATGAACTGTCCATATGATGCACAGCAAAATAAACAACCCCACCACTGAATCGTAGTAGGGGGGCAAAAACAGTTAAGCGCTATATTTATTCTCTCGAAATTATTGAACAACACAGATCTTTGTGTGACGATTTTATGACCGTCTATCAATAACCCAATATTATCGAGAGTGAATGGAATGGAAATAGCGCACAATCTTCGAGATTTCGTTTACATTTTGCTGATAATCCGTTGTAATATTTCTAAGCCAGTCAAAGCTTGCCATCCAAACAAGCCCAGCAGTGTTACATTCAGACTAATATGAGTGTATCTTGCCCAGTTGACACCTTTCTGCATCAAAGGCGTGAGAGAGGCTGAGACAGCAATCATGCCTGTCATTCCTAAACCCACCAGTAAATGTGGCCCAACGAAAAGCTTACCGTTATTAATGTAAGTCACTGCCATTGCACCAATACTTCCCAGTACCATGAACGACAGTAAGATAGAACCAATTTGGTGATGCTTGGCACCAAACTTTCCTTTAACTAATTCTTTGCGTGTTTCTGCGTCAACACTGCGGATGCGGCGAATTTGAATCCCTAAATACAAGGCGTAAACTGATAACCCAAGTAAAATCCACATTAAAGCAGGATGAAAGAAATTGAGCCAGGGTTTAATTGACTCTGGAATTGGAAGCTCCATAACTCAGATACAGGATTGGTAAAAAAACTTGATAAAACTTAGCATACCAGGCTCTCGACTTCCAGCAAATAGTCAGTTTTACTCATCTAAGCTTTTGCTGATTTAAAATTTAGCCCGAATGGTAAAAGAATAATCACCTCCAGGTTCTAGCTGATAATCCCATTTTTCCAGGAAACGTCCCAGAGGTTCTTGAATTAATGCCCGTCCTTGGGAAGGCTGAATTGCGAGGGTTTTACCCTGTCTAAATTGCCATTGAAACTGCCATTGATAACTTCCGGCACTAATTTCACCGACTAGAATACCCTGTTGCCAGGATTGGTGAGTGACTCGGAGATAAGCAGTGGTTTCAGGTAAACGTTTAGAACTCACTGTTGCCAATTCAACATGCACTACGAGAATTATAAAGACTCATGGTTTTATCAATGCCTTGTTTGAGACAAGACTCCACAGCCTCTATCATCAGTTTAAGCACTTTTTCCATCACTTGGGTTTCATCTGGGGTGAATTTTCCCAGAACATGAGACACTGTTTGTTTATTCGCAACAGAATTCGGCTGTTGAGGCTTACCAATTCCAATTCGCAGGCGAGGAAAATTTTGCGTCCCTAAATGAGTTATTGTAGATTTCATCCCATTATGGCCTCCGGCTGACCCCCCAGGGCGGATGCGGATTCTACCCAGTGGTAAATCCATATCATCATAAATCACTAAGACCGCTTGCGGATCAAGTTTATACCAATCCACAACAGCCCGAATGGACTGGCCAGAACGGTTCATATAGGTTAAAGGCTTTAATAACCGCAGTTTCTCGCCTCGAAACATCCCTTCCCCATATTCTGCCTGAAACTTTCGATGGTCTGACATCGGAATAAATTGGGTTTTTGAGAGGGCATCAATTGCTGCAAATCCAATATTATGGCGAGTTCGGTCATATTTTGGTTCAGGATTACCCAACCCCACAATTAGCTGAGGAATTAACAGGGGTTTAGTCGCAGAATTAGAGGTCATAGTCAATGGGTATGCAGGACTTATGCAGGACTTCTAAAGAAACGGTTTAAGCGTTGTTTATGCGGTCGTATTATGATTGTTAGCAGTGGCTTTGGCTTCTTCGCTTTCCAGGGATGCGGTCGTGGGTTTGCGGTCTAACTGTTGGGCTTCTCGCTTAAATTCTTGTTCAAATTCCTGAGAAGCATCCTGAAAACCTCGAATGGCTTTACCTAAACTCCGACCAATTTCGGGTAACTTTTTAGGCCCAAAAATCAGTAGGGCAAGCGTAAAAATTACTGCCATTTCTGGTAAGCCAATCCCAAAGATATTCATGATTTTTCTCCTAATCTGTTAATTTTTACGAGTGATGTGTCCAGAGCATTTGTTATGGATAATAACAATAGCAATATAGAGACATTCAATAAAATGCCTCTACACTCTCTAAGATCCAATTTTAGAGGAAATTGTCTACTTGGTTAAGTTAGCCCAATCTACATTTACGCCTTCTAGCAACAGAGAAGAATTGTAAATCTGTAAGATAATCAGCAAAAATACAAAAAACAGTGCCATGAAAACACCCATGAGTGCGGTGGTTCCCCAGCCAGGAGAGACTTTACCGTATTCTGAGTTAAGGGGACGTAACAGATTGCCTAATCGAGTTTGCTGTGCCATAGTCTACCTAGAATGTGTTCGACAACAATTGTTAAACTTTCGTAATATTATAAAAGTATCCAGTTCATAATAGATTAATCCGATGGAACCTGCAATAGCTCTTAACATTTCAATTGCCGCCGTTGTCGTTAGCCTTACGGGCTATGCGGTGTACCTGGCGTTCGGCCCCCCTTCCCAGGAACTCAGTGACCCCTTTGAGGATCATGAAGACTAGACCCTAAGATAGTGGATGTGTGAATTTCACTCCCAAATCTTAGTCAGGGTTAATTCGTCGCCCTTAGTCAGCCCTCAGAAAGTCAGCCCTCAAATTGTGAATGCCTACCTGAAAATAAGATAAGATAGTAGTTTGTCTATTCAATTTTACTTTATTTAAGTCCCATGGCAGTTCCAAAGAAGCGCACGTCTAAATCAAAGCGTAATATGCGTAAAGCAACGTGGAAGCGTAAAGCTAGAACACAGGCTGAAAGAGCCTTATCATTAGGTAAATCTGTCTTAACTGGCCGTGCTGAAGGCTTTTATTATCCGACAGATGAGGACGAAGACGACGAAGAATAAACCCGTTAACCGACAAGCACCAGATCATATTTGTCCCCACCTATCTCTTCAGAGATTAGCTTTACTGCTTGTGAGGCAAGGTGGGGAATAATAGTAAGTTAAGTATTTTTCTGTTAAGTAGTCGGATATTTTTGCTGTAAAGTATACTGCGGGTTGCTTTTATGATTGGATGATATCTATAAGTTATTGGAGAGAAAACTTACTTAAAAGAGTATAGAATTGATAATTTTTAAGCGATAATAAAATACTTAATTTGAACAATTAACTGAATAAGATTACATCACTTTAAATTAAATCGCTTTTAATTTTATCAATTATTAAATATCTAAAGGATAACGAATTTAAACTCAATCTGAAAGTAGTAATAATGGTAAAAAATAGAGCCAGATGAATATTCATTGACTACAAAAACTGTACTTATTTTCCTAAGAGCTAACGCAACTAATCTGTTCTAAAATAATGTTTGCTAACCGCTGGGCTGCTCCAGTTTCACCTCGAACCTGACGTAAGCGATCGCGCATATCAGCTAGTTTTTCCGGATGTTCTAAATAGTTTATTACTAAATCTGCGATTTCTGCCGGGGTTATTTGTCCAATTAATTCCGGGACAATTTCCTGTTTTGCCCAAATATTCGGCCAGGCGTACAGTTTATCCTGTCGTAAGACCCAGCGATTGAGCCGAGAAGCCAACAATGAGCCTAAAAAGGGTAAATTAGCAAAAAAGCCCGGTAAGCCGTCTACAACTTTGATTACGTCGAGCTGATGGGTGGGAATCAGAACGAGCATAGGAACGGCTAAAGATCCGAGTTCTGCTGTATTGGCTCCAATTGTGGTTAAACACAGATTACATTGACGAAATAAATCATACGCTGGGGTAGATGTCCACAGTTGGACTCGCAAACCTTGAGGCGTTTCTAAATAGGGGATTTTATCTAACTTGAGAGTGGCGGATAATCCGTTAATTTGTTTGATAATCGGATTGTATTGTTCGTCAGCATAACGACTAATGGTCTCTAAATCAACTGTAGGAGCAACAGCAATGACAAAATGGGTTTGAGGACGACGGTTGTAAATTTTTTGGGCGATCGCTAAAGTAAAAGGGACGCCCAAGGCTAACTTCATGGGTTTCGATCCGGGTAAGATACCGATTAATTCTGATTCAGGTTGAAGGGGTTTAGTTAAAGGTAAATTAGAAGTATCTTTGGCAGAGACAGAAACATCTGCCATTAAATCCCCAATAACACTAAACTTGTGATGATACTGTGGTGAAACCGGATTGAGAACGTCTGAGTTCATGGCAGCAAAGCGATCCACCCAACGCCACCATCGCCCTTGCCATTCCGCATAAATAACGCTGCGGTATTTTAAACGTTTAGCGATCGCCACAGCAAAAAATTGATCCCCGCCGAGAAACAATACAACCCCTTGTGAGAACCAGTCCCAAGTCTGGGCTGTTTTTCCCCAGAGTAAAAATTGCCAAAAATCATCCGCTGCCTGAACCCGATCCACCTCCGGATAAGCCTCGACTACAGTCGCTTCATTTCCCATTGCATGGGGACAGGGAGAAAGTATCACAGAAATCCGTATATTTAAATTCAGTGCCTTTTCCTGTTGTCGCAATGCCTGTACAGTTGGACGCACCCAAGTGGTAATTTCTCCTGGACCATTCGATAAGATCACAATATCGGAGTGACTTTTTTGGATCATTTATAATGCGGTTGTTTGTCCTCGTTGAGTGGTTATTTGTTGAGGGTTGATCATCGCTAACAAACAGCAGGGGCGAGGCATTAGGATGTATGTAAAGTCTGCTACGTCTTTGCCACGTCTCTATGGGTGATCAATAAAAACAGTGAGTGATTCTTTCTCTGTCTAATTCTGCACTCAAGAAATACCTAAGATACAATATAAAGACAAAGGGTCATCCCAGTGACTATTTAAAAATTATATATAACCTATATAAGATAAATTTAACTTAACTGAGGCGATTGCAGTGAAATCCATTCAATCATTAGAAGATGCACTAAACTACTGTCAAGAAAAGGGGATGCGTTTGAGTCGTCAGCGGCGTTTTATCCTAGAATTACTATGGCAGGTGCAAGAACATTTATCCGCTCGAGAGATTTATGATCGTTTAAATCAAGAAGGTAAGGCAATTGGTCACACTTCAGTGTATCAAAACCTAGAAGCTCTCTCTCAACAGAATGTAATTGAGTGTGTTGAACGCTCAGAAGGTCGTCTGTACGGTCATATTAGTGAGTCTCATTCCCATGTAAATTGCCTTGATACTCACAAAATTATAGACGTACAGGTGGAATTACCGCCTGAGATTATTCAGCAAGTTGAACAACAAACGGGTGTTAAAATTACAGATTATCAAGTTAACTTTTATGGTTATCGTTCTATGACATCAACTCAAGATGACAAAGAATTGAAAAAAACCCCACAAGCTTCCTAATCTGTCTTAACTCTCTTGAGCGAAATCGGCGGTAGAATGATCTTATTCAGGTTGAGACTGTATTCAGCTAGGCCTG
Source organism: uncultured Lyngbya sp. (assembly GCA_964434975.1). Taxonomy (GTDB): domain Bacteria; phylum Cyanobacteriota; class Cyanobacteriia; order Cyanobacteriales; family Microcoleaceae; genus JAAURB01. The sequence continues at coordinate 78,925 of CAYSWY010000005.1, read as the reverse complement.
CAACAATGGTTTGAAAATCATTAAGATCGCATCACCCATTGCAGCCTGGGCTATCTGAATCACTCAATGATCTAAATCATTGGGCATAGATACCTAATTCAGCAAAAATTATATTAAAATTTTGACAGAATTTGCTAAGATTCTCTCGAAATAGGAGCGATCGTTTCAAACGTTTACTCCAGTCTGTATCAGCTCACTGGCACTTATTGCAATACTAGAGATGTTGTCAATCTAATGTTGTTAGTGCTAAAACCAGGCTAAACGAGACTCTCGAAAGATAAGGATTCTGTTTTATACCCCGCTAATATCGTCAATAAAACCGCCCTGGCTCATCTACCACGCTAAATGCCTAAAAACCTATTGATTTTTTCAGTAGGATGCAACACTAACTTATTGAGGAGTATGGTGAAGTCATGACGACACCACAATCTGAACCATCCAGCGTACCTGCAATAGAATACAGCGCTTCTGCCTCTGCTCGTGCAGCCTCGGATATACCGATTCCAGAAGACGCTCAATCTAACAAAACTGTAGCGAAATCACATTCCATTAGAATTCCCAAGGGGTTTTGGGGCTGGCAGCTCCTGTGGCTTGTGGTGTTGCTCGGATTTAGTACAATGGGTACGGGAGCATTATTGTGGCTGTTAACGGCTCCACCCCCCGCTCGCTGTGAGGAAATTTCACCCCTGTCTGTCGATGGCGATCGCCTGTATTGCGCCGATGTTGCCGCGAAGTCTGGGGAAGTTGAGGCCGTGAAAGGGGCTTTTGCTTTAGTTGAAAGTTGGCCAGAGAATCATCCCCTGCAATCCCAAGCACAACAAATGATGCAGCAATGGTCAAGAGTATTAATTGCTCGAGCCAATGAGATTATCGATCAGGGAGATTTACAAGGGGCGATTGAATTAGTTAATCTTGTTCCGAAAGAGACCCGCGCTTATGAACGAGTCGAAAAAGCGATCGCCGGGTGGAAAAATGACTGGGATAAAGGTCAGCAAATTTATGATAAAGCGATCGCGGCGCTGAAGACTCAAGATTGGAAAACAACGTTTAATTATATTCAAGCGCTGACGAAGTTAAATAATCCCCTCTGGAGTGAAAAGCGCTTCAATGAATTGGTGGATCGAATGTCGGTGGAAAAGCAGGGTAACCAACGCCTGGAAGAAGCTCGTGATATTGCTAAGAAAAATCAACCCCGCGACTTAGCCGAAGCCATCGATGTTGCCAATCGGATTAATAATAAGTTGTATGTCAGTCAGGTGGCTAAAAAAGAGATTCAAAATTGGAGTCGGGTTTTACTGGATAAGGCGAGTGAATCTTTAGAACAAAAAAATCTCAAAGGGGTAATTAATACGGCGGGACGAGTGCCAAAATACTCACCTCTCTATCAAGAAGCACAAGATGTGATCCTGTTAAGCCGAGTGCATCATGTTGTTGGGACTCAAGCCTCTGACAAACCGTTATTAGAACAGATGTTTGTCTTGCTAGAAGGTCAATCGGCTCTGGATAAAATTCAATCTCAACGCCCAGAATATCAAGAGGCTCAAGTTCAAGTCGATCAACTCTCCGGACAAGTTCAAGACTTGATGAGCTTACAAATGGCAACGGCATTGTCTAAGATTGGTCATCCTCTCACTTATCAATGGGCAATTGAACAAGCCCAAACCATTGACCCTCAACGTCCACGGCGGGTTCATGCTCAAACTTTAGTGGCCCACTGGCGCAAGGAAGTTCAACGGATTGAAGATCGCCCTTATATCGTGCTGGCTCGGCAGTTAGCAAAATCAGAAGATTTAGATGGCTTCAGAGCAGCGCTTAACCATGCTACCCAAGTTAAATTAGGCAGTCCATTACGCATTGAAGCTCAAACCTTAATTGCAGAGTGGACAAAGCGGGTTCAGATTATTGAAGATCAACCCTTGTTAACTGAGGCCATTGCTTTAGCTGAAGCGGGTAAACTTAGTGCGGCCATTGACAAAGCCTCTGAAATTGGCGCAGGGCGGGCTTTATATGGTCAAGCTCAAGATAAAGTCGGGGACTGGGTGGCGACGATTCAAATTGCTGAAGATCGTCCTATTCTCAACCGAGCAGCGCGTCTGGCACGACAGGGTAATTATGGCGGTGCTATTGCAGAAGCCTCTCGGATTGGTTATGGTCGAGCGTTATATTATGAAGCACGGGGTTCTATCAGTACTTGGGCGGCTAAACGAGATGCTATTTGGGCGGCTCAACAACGAGAGCAAGAAGCTTACAGTTCTTCTTATAGCCAAGATAACTACTCTTCGGGTTCATCAGGATATTCTGATTACTCCTCGGGCTCTTCGGGTTATTCTTCGGGTTATTCGGGTTATTACGAACCGGAACCCAGTTACGCACCGCCAGCGCCGACCTATTACGAACCGGAACCCAGTTATGCACCTCCAGCACCCAGTTACACTCCACCCGCTCCCGCACCCGCAGCTCCCCAATACAGCGCTCCTCCGCCAACAGATTTCTTCTTAGAGTAGTTGGGTAGAGTTATTCGTGATTTGTCCTGAGGTGACAGTTGCAATATGCGACAGAAATGTTATGAAATTAAGTTGAAAATAGGGGGGGGAACAAGCGGCTCATATAACACTCTCCATCGTACCCCCTATCGTCATACACTAATAAATAACTTGGAATCAGTGACCTAGAATAAATCACCCATGAGCCAGCTCCCTCTATTACGTTTACTATTAATTGATGATGATGCCATCTTTCGTATGGGTTTACGAGCAGCTTGTGCATCCTGGGATGAAATAGAGGTGACTGCCGAGGCAGAAACAACAGAAGCCGCATTGGCTATGATTACTGCTGAAACGGCAAACTCACAGAATCAAGACAATTGTTTAAACATAATTGTATTAGAGTTAGCCACAGCACATCTGACGGCAACTTTACCACAATATCGCTCCATGGGGATGGGTGGGGTAGAATTTTGCCAGCAATTAAAAGCAGAATATCCTCAAATTCCCATTCTTTTATTCACGACTATTCAACAGCCTATTTTACTCTCTGCGGCGCAACAAGCAGGGGTTGAAGGCTATTGTCTGAAAGGGATTAAGATTGAAGAATTTATTACAGCCGTTCGTCAAGTTGCAGCCGGAAATCTGTACTGGAATAAGACTGAAATTAATCAAAAAATCCCGATTCAATCAACTGAAACATTATCGATTGTGGGAAAGTTGCGCTACAATTTATATCGTTCAGGTGTTCAGCAAATTGATGCTGCTTTAGCGAAGTTATCCCCGTTTTTGAGAGAAACTCCCCAGTTATCTAATGGAGATCCTCAGATTATTCTCAACTGGTTATTAGTCACGGGTCGTCGTCGAGAACTAAGGGCTGCGCGTTGGATGATTAGTCAGCTTTTACCGGAAACAATTAAAGCAGAAATTCGTCAAAAAAATCCGTCTCCTCCCCTATCTCAATCCTCAGAAATAGAAGAAAATACAGCAATTATTTTACAAAAAGATAGTAATTTAGCGGCTCAAACTCAAACGGTATTATCCAGTGAATTAAAATCGAATTTATTCGATACAACAGTAGCAAAATTACAATCTCAGATCGACAATAAAACCAATATTCCTTTAGAAGTAGACTTATTAAAATCTTCCCATAAAAAAGAATTATTTTTACTTGTATTACAACAATTTGAGCGTATTTTAGATGAATTGAAACTTTCAGGATCTCAACCTCAGCAACTGCCTGAGAAAACCACTATCATTTTACGGGATATTTGGGAAGCATCAACCCTTGACTTTTTTGGAAAATATTATGAAGTTACAGAAGGCGATCGCATTTTTGAAGTGATTCCAATCTTATTACGAGATGCACCTCAAATTCAAATTGAAATATTAGAAAAAATTCCATTAGTTCCAGATTTAATTGCTCATTTTTTATATCAAATTCCTTTAAAAATCGATAATATATCCTGTTCTGTTGGTAGCCCAGAAGCGATGATTAGAGCAGAAGCACTACTACATAATTTAGTCATTCAAGTCGCAAATGCTGTGATTCAACCCTTGATTAATTATTTTGCAGATTTTGAAGAAATAAAAGAAAAATATTATCATCGTAAGTATCTATCTACCCGAGAAATTGAGAAATTTAGAAATGACTTATCCTGGAAATATCGGATTGAAAAATTAGTCAAAGAACCGACTTCTATTTTTGAAAGTTCTTATAATATCTGGGTATTCGGTGAAATAGGAATTCAGCAAAAAGTGATTTATTCTCCTCGTAAATCAGAACTGGAACTGTTATCTGGAATTCCATTAGCCGTCACATTAGCATTAGAAAGTCGGGATGCAGTCGCCCCTCGAGTGCGGGCAACAGTTGCCTTTTTAGGCAGTGGTGTCGTCTATGTTTTAACTCAGGTTATTGGTCGTGGTATTGGATTAATTGGTAAAGGCGTTTTACAAGGAATTGGTTCATCTCTTCAGGATAGTCAAACCCCTCGAAAAAAAGATCGTCAGTAATATTAACAGCCTCTCCGTTTTTCTCTGCCGCCTTGGCTAACCAACCGTTGAGGAGTATCAGCGCTTTATTTTCTCTATCTCAGGTGTGAGTCTTCTCCTCAGTTTCGTCAGTAATGTTGAAGCAAACCTTACCCCACACTATCATGTAGGTATGATAGCAATTTATTTAAATTATGAGTAGTAGTACACCATCTGTTCAATCTGACTTATTATCTCCTGCCCGGACAGAAGCAACGGCATCGAGTGCGTTAGGAGATTTAATTCAAGAAACCACAGCCTTAACTCGGCGGTTATTTATCCAATTACAACGTCGCCCTTCTACTTTAATTGCAGGTATTATTCAGCCGTTAATGTGGTTAATTTTATTTGGGGCGTTGTTTCAAAATGCCCCGCAAGGGTTATTCGGCGAAACGGATAATTATGCCCAATTTTTAGGGGCGGGTGTGATTGTGTTTACTGCCTTTGCCGGGGCTTTAAATGCAGGTTTACCCGTGATGTTTGACCGAGAATTTGGCTTTCTCAACCGTTTGTTAGTTGCGCCTCTGGCTTCTCGGTTTTCCATTGTTTTAGCCTCTGCCATTTATATTATCACCCTCAGCTTTATTCAAGCGGCGTTTATCGTGGCGGCTGGCGTTTTCATGGGGGCAGGTTTACCGGGTATTGGCGGACTGGGTATTATTGGTTTAATTGTGTTTTTACTGGTTTTAGGGGTAACGGGGTTAAGTTTAGGCTTAGCCTTTGCCTTGCCGGGACATATTGAACTTATTGCCGTTATTTTTGTTACCAATTTACCCCTATTATTTGCTAGTACAGCCTTAGCGCCGTTATCATTTATGCCAACTTGGTTACAATGGGTTGCCAGTTTAAACCCGTTGAGTTACGCGATTGAACCGATTCGTTACCTGTATACTTACAGTGAGTGGTCTTTTAATAGTGTCGTGATGAGCGCACCCTTTGGTAACGTCACATTCGGGGCGGCATTATTGGTGTTAGCAGGGTTTGCATTGGTTGCATTACTCATCATCCAACCCCTTTTACGCCGTCGTTTTGCTTAAATTCTCGTTAGTTGGAACAACTGAATTAAATTCGATACCCCTTAGATTCTTCTAAGGGGTTAAAATATGGCTAAAGTTATTGTCTCAAAAACCATGAAATTATCTAATTTAAAATTAGGCGTGAGACGAGTGGGGTTAATGGTGACTGCATTTAGCATCAGTCTCATCACCCTATCACAACAAGCAGCGGCACAGTCTCAAGGCGGAGTAAACCCGTTACAGGATTTAAATCGTCGCAATGTTGAAGGGGAGTCAGGAAATGGTTTAAATCAGAATACCATGTTTGATTTAATTCATAAAGCGCAACAGGGAAGATTTGGTATTGATTATGAAGCGGTGCAAATGCGGCAAGACCAAAGTATTCAAGATGCCGCTGCTTCATTTCGGGAGAAACAACAGCAATTATTACAACAGCAACAGCTAGAAACGAATACTTCCGCAGAATAGTGAATGAATTAAAACAATGATAGAGGCGTTTGATTAAGCGTCTCTATTTTATTTTTATGTTTATTATTTTTCCAGGTCGGCGGTTTTGGCGAAAGCTTTCGGGCTTTCAGCTTGGCATGATTGCTATATTTTTATTTTCATTCGGTTTAAGATTTTGGGGGCTGAGTCGTTTTAATACTCTAGTGTTTGATGAAATTTATTATGCTAAATTTGGCAATAATTATTTAACACAAACACCTTTTTTTAATGCCCATCCGCCTCTGGCTCAATATTTAATTGCAATTGGAATTTGGATAGGATCTCATCTGCCTTTTGGACAAGAAACAGTTAATAATCTAACAGGTTCAACCCTTTCGACTTTTAGTTATCGTTGGTTTAATGCTTTCATCGGCTCATTGATTCCGTTAATAATTGGAGCCATTGCTTACCAACTGACTCATCGACGTAGCTATTGCTTCATTGCCACATTAATCATGGCAGTGGAAGGATTATTTTTAGTTGAATCTCGTTATGCCCTCAGCAGTATTTATATTGTTTTTTTTGGACTTATAGCAAATTTATGTTTAATAATAGCACTGAATAAAAACAGAAAGCAACGTTGGATTTTTTTAATTTTATCAGGAATCAGTTTTGGCGCAACAATTGCTGTTAAATGGAATGGCTTAAGTTTTTTACTAGGGGCTTATTTCCTGATTTTTATTACTTTTATAATCAAATATTTTATCGGATCTGATACGACTGATTTATCCCGAAAAACGCCGCTACGAAATATTACAGCTATCACCCCAATTCAATTCCTATTCTGCTTATTTATTTTACCCATTCTTGTTTATTTATTACTCTGGATTCCTCATTTACAACTGAATCCGACTCCGGGACTCTGGAAACTTCATCAGCAAATTCTTAGCTTTCATCGAAATTTAGGAGATGGGACAGAAATTCATCCTTACTGTTCTAAATGGTACAGTTGGCCATTAATGATTCGGCCCATTGCCTATTTTTTTGAAAAGGTAGAAAACCTACAACAAATTGATCCCACTTTGCCCCAAGTTAATCATTTATCCCCTCCGTTTGTCTATGCGGTTCATGGTATGGGAAACCCAATATTGTGGTGGTTATCCGCTACTGCACTCATTCTATCAATTTGGATTTTATATAGTCATATCAGGTCTTGGTGGACTCTGAAATATCAACGTAGGCGAGGAATAAATCAACCTCAGCATTACAGGGAATTTCAGCTTGTACCTACCCAATATTGGATATTATTTTATCTGTGTTTAAATGCATTGATCAATTGGTTGCCCTGGGCGATTATTTCCCGCTGTACCTTTATTTATCACTATCTAAATACTCTGGGATTTACTATTCTGATTGTATCGTGGTGGATAGAACAGGGATTATACAGTTCTATAAAAGTATTTAGAGTTATTGCGATTAGTCTCATCTTTCTATCAATCATTGCATTCTTATTTTGGCTGCCTATTTATTTAGGATTATCGTTATCGATAACAGAGTGGAGATTGAAAATGTGGTTTCCCTCATGGATTTAAATTCAGAAAATATTTAATCAATTTAAATGAGAGATGAAGGATACGGATATTAACTGTCTTCAACTGGATAAACTCTTTGAGATTTTTCTCAGTATTCCGGAATAATCTTGTTTGAAATTGAAGCTTGATTTAGAAAGAAGATTTGTGTTATATTTTGGTCTGAGCAAAGATTAAAATAGATCAAAACTTCTCTACTCTTCTCATCTAAAAAATCAAAAAATAGATAGAAGAATTGCAGTTTCTATTTGTTGTAAGCAGAGGTTCAGCGATGACAAACGACTCACATAAGCCAAAGACTAATCCTAATCAGTCAGAAGATACAAAGGAAATGAAAGCTTTAGCCAAAGCAATGATGGTTCATTTAACTTGGTCTATGGCCGCAATGCCCCAACAAAAGCCATCCAAGCAACCCGAGCAACATCCTCCTCATTCGGACAATTAGCTAAGCTAGGATTGCCGTAGAGGTAGGGTTAAGAGTCGGTTAGTCAAACTGATTCGACTTGATGATTTATACCTAAGCCAATTTTTTTCAGGGTGATCTGTTGACACTCAGGCTAAATATCTGCATAATAGTAATTGGCGCGAAAAACAAGGGACTGTAGTTCAATTGGTTAGAGCACCGCCCTGTCACGGCGGAAGTTGCGGGTTCGAGCCCCGTCAGTCCCGTAAAATTAGAGAGATTATCACTCAATAGTAGTATAATATATTACTTCTGTTTCAGGGTTAGGAATAGGGTAAGTTTTTTGGGTTCAAACTTGTCAGCTTAGAAAGATAGGCTAAAAATAGATAGCCTCAGTTCAGCTATCGGAAGTTTTCACTCGCCATAACAACGCTGAGGGTTTAGGATAGTTTGTACACCAGAAAACTCACAACCGCAACCTGTATGGTGTCTTCAACAAGACGCTTTTACTGCCTAGCCATGAATATAGAACCCATTTGAGATGTCTAAGGAGAGGCTGTAAGTCTCTTGAACATTAATCTCACGAAACATAAATTGAGTTTAGTGGTGGCATATAGTAGGCTTCTGTCAAAACACCATTGTATTGACTGACCATGGCAGCAAATGTAACAAAAGGTGACTCATTGAAATTCTGAATCCTTGCAGAAATCTGAATCATAAAATCTGCAAACTTTGTTAAACTATCAGTTGACTCTGGGGCTGATCATGACATATTTCCAACACCCAGTCTGCATATTATGTAGAAGTCGTTGATAATCGTCTCTCAAATCACAACGCTTAGGGTAGGAACACGTTATTATCAATATCAATCCCTCATGATTCGCGCTTTGGACTGAAGTCTTCAACGAAACTTGTTATCTCTCCCCATTGCGCTCTGATCTATTTCACTCAATACAGTTCTTCTAGTTTGCCTGTTCCGGTGGATGTGAGTGATCTCGGTCACACTGAGCCATTGGGTAAACTTTATTCATTCCTTTGGGAAATCTATACTGATTAAAGATCGTAACCTCACTTATGACTAACTTATCCCAGCGACGCACGGCATTAGTCGCCCAGAGTACGACTCCGTTTGGCAATAAGTTAATTCAGGCTGGCTATGTTAGCCCTGAACAATTTCAACAAGCCTTAAAAGCCAGCAGAACGGGGAAATCCTTAACAGAAGTTCTAGAATCAATTAGCGGCAAGCCATTGCCCCCAGAACTGGCGCGCCACTATAAAAAACAACTCCTATTTGAACTAAAAATTCTATACGGGGTAGACGCATTTGATATCGAAATGGAACAAATCCCGGTTGAAGTCATCGACGGGCTGGTGAAAACCTTAGAAACTTCTATTGAAACCTGTAAACGTCATCGCTTTATTCCTTTAGAGATTCTCGAGACTGAACCGAAAGCAATCCGCATTGCTATGGTTGATCCCGATAACCTGAGTGCGTTAGATGAATTAAAAAATCAGGTTTTACGACCCAGGGGGTTAGTGTTGCAACGACGGGTGATTACCCAGGAGGATTATGACCTACTGATTTCAGCCTATAGCAACACAGTCGTCAAACGCAAACAGGCAGAAGCAGCCCGTGAAGAAGATGAAAAGCTGCAATTTACCGCCGGAGACTTTGAAGACGCTGAACTAGAAGAATACGGCGAGGAAGGGGGACGCGATCTTGCCGATGAGATTGACGAGTCTGAAACCGCCCCCGTCATTAAAGCCGTTAACGTGATCTTGGCTAAAGCATTATCAGAAGGGGTTTCTGATATTCACGTTGAACCCCAAGAAAATGATATGCAAGTGCGGATGCGTAAAGACGGAGTATTACAAGAATATTTCCGTTTTCCTAAAAAGGTGGTTCCGGCTGTCACCTCTCGCTTTAAAATTCTAGCGAATATGGATATCGCGGAACGCCGTCAAGCCCAAGATGGTCGGATTCGGCGGATTTACAAAGGCCGTAAAGTCGATTTCCGGGTTAACAGTTTACCCAGTCGTTATGGTGAAAAAATTGTACTACGGATCTTAGATAGTTCCTCGACTCAACTGGGATTAGATATCTTAATTTCAGATCAGGAAACTTTAAGCAAAGTTCGAGAAGTGTCTCAGCGTCCGTTTGGATTGATTTTGGTCACCGGGCCAACGGGTTCGGGTAAATCCACAACCTTGTATTCAGTTCTGGCTGAACGGAACGATCCAGCCATTAATATTAGTACAGCCGAAGATCCAATTGAATACGCCCTGCCGGGTATTACTCAATGTCAAGTCATCCGAGAAAAAAATCTCACGTTTGCGACGATTCTACGGGCGTTTCTACGGCAAGATCCTGATGTATTGCTGGTGGGGGAAACCCGAGATTTAGAAACGGCTAAAACGGCGATTGAAGCGGCTCTGACGGGTCACTTAGTTCTAACCACCCTCCACACCAATGACGCGGCCGGGGCGGTTGCTCGTTTGGATGAGATGGGGGTTGAACCGTTTATGGTGTCGGCGGCACTGTTGGGTATTCTGGCTCAGCGGCTGATGCGGCGGGTGTGTACCGAATGTCGGATACCTTATCAACCCAGTGCAGAAGAATTGGGCCGCTATGGCTTATCAACGTCTCAATCAGTGGATCTGACGGTTTACAAAGCCAATACCATCGCAGCAGAACAGCGGAAAGAATTAAGCGATCGCGGGGAACTCTGTAAGAAGTGTGGCGGTTTAGGATACAAAGGTCGTGTTGGGGTATACGAATTCCTCAAAGTGACTGAACGCCTGCAAACCCTGATTACTCAAGGGGCACCAACCGAACAAATTAAAGAAGCGGCGGTGGAAGAAGGGATGAAAACCTTACTGGCTTATAGCTTAGAGTTGGTGATGGATGGACACACCAGTTTTGAAGAAGTCGAACGGGTGACATTCACTGACTCAGGGTTAGAGTCGGAATTGAAAGCCAAACGTAAGCAGGGCTTAACTTGTAAATGTTGTAGCGCTGAACTCAAACCCGAATGGTTGGATTGTCCCTATTGCCTCACTCCCCGCTTTACCGATTAGATTGAGTCCATCATTAAAAAGATGGAAATGACGAAAATACAAAGTTTTATAGAACGGAGGATTTAGCACAATGCCAGGTTTAATGATTGAAGATGTGATGGAGTCTTTGATTGAGCAAGGTGGCTCGGATATGCATATTCAAGCAGGTGCCCCGATCTTTTTTCGCTTAAGCGGGAAACTCACACCCCAGCCTCAGTTTGGTGAAATGATGGCTCCTGAAGAGGTGCAGGCTTTAATTTTCCAAATGCTCAACAATATGCAACGCAAACAGTTAGAGCAAAACTGGGAGTTAGACTGTGCTTATGGGGTAAAAGGACTGGCTCGGTTTCGGGTGAATGTCTACCGGGAACGGGGCTGCTGGGCGGCTTGTTTACGGGCGCTAGCCTCGAAAATTCCGAACGCGGATAAATTGGGTGTGCCTCAAATTCTACGGGATTTAACAGAACGGCCTCGAGGGATGATTTTGATTACAGGTCAAACGGGTTCAGGTAAAACCACCACAATGGCGGCGTTACTGGATTTGATTAACCGCACCCGCGCTGAGCATATTCTCACTGTAGAAGACCCGATTGAATATGTCTTTCCCAATGTTAAGAGTTTGTTCCACCAACGCCAAAAAGGGGAAGATACCAAAAGTTTTGCCAACGCCCTGAAAGCGGCTTTACGGGAAGATCCTGATATCATCCTGGTAGGGGAAATGCGGGACTTAGAAACCATTGGTTTGGCGATTTCTGCCGCAGAAACGGGTCACTTAGTGTTTGGAACGTTACACACTAACTCCGCTTCTGCCACTGTTGACCGGATTTTGGATGTATTCCCCCCCATTCAGCAGCCTCAGGTTCGGGCTCAGTTGTCGCAATCATTGGTTGGGGTTTGTAGTCAAAACTTGGTTCCCACCCTCAGTGGTGGCCGTTGTGCGTGTCAGGAAATTATGATTAATACCCCTGCCATGGGGAACCTGATTCGGGAAGGTAAAACCTCACAAATTTACTCTCAAATTCAAATGGGGGCAAAACTAGGGATGCAAACCATGGAAATGTCTCTGGCTAAAATTTATCAAGAGGGTAAAGTGAGCTGGGAAGCTGCCATGAGTAAAAGTTCTAAAGCCGATGAACTCGAACGCTTAATTGGCCCGGCTCCGAAAGCGGGTAAAGCACAAAAAGCCAGAGCGCGTTAGGGATTCGCGTTAAAATAAGGGTTCAAGATTTAATATTTAAGTCACTTAACCCGAATAACCGTAGAGATGTTAGCAATAATGTCTCTACGCAATACAATAATGATCCGTTTTTAGACAGTACAGGGTGAACGGAACTTAAATTTGATTAAGAGACTTAATGCCCTAATGGCAATGAAGATAAATTATGACTACCAATAAACTGAGAACTAACTCTAGAAATCAAGGCTTTGATCTCAAGAAACTAGAGGAAAATCTTAACGTTGCTCTCGCTTCAATTACGGTTAAAGATTTAGCAATTTTTGCCCGACAATTTGCGGCGATGTTTAACGCCGGGATTGCCATGGCACGCTGTTTGAGTGTACTGGCTGAACAATGTCCTAACGCTAAGCTAAAACGAGCCCTTGATACCGTTCGGGCAGACGTAGAAGAAGGGACTTCTCTATCAGAATCCATGAAAAAGTTTCCTGATGTCTTTGACAAATTATTTATTAGTATGGTGGCAGCCGGGGAGGTTGGGGGGGTTCTAGATGAAGTTCTAGAAAGACTCGCAACCATGATGGAAAAAAACCATAAAACTCAAAGTGAAATTAAGTCAGCAATGTCTTATCCGAAAACCGTATTGTTTATTGCCGTTGCGGTATTTTTTGGGATGACAATTTTCTTATTACCGACATTTGCTAATATCTTTGAACAAATTGGGACGGAATTACCGGCACTGACGATTTTCATGCTGATGATTAGTGATTTTTGTACCCAAATGCCGCCCATTCCTCAAGCCATTGCCATCGGATCAATTATTGCATTTTACTTTGCTTATCAAGCCTTTTATAAAACCCCAGTGGGTCGATTAGCTTTAGATAAAATTTATCTCAAATTACCCTTATTTGGGCCATTAATTGAAAAGTCAGCCGTGGCTCGTTTTTGTGTCATTTTCGGTAGTTTAACGCGCTCTGGTGTACCGATTATGAGTTCCCTTGAAATTGTCCGAGATGTTGCCGGAAATCAAGCCATTGCTAATGCGATTGAACACGCCCGCGAGGAAATTATGCAAGGGGGATTAATTAGTTTAGCGATTCAAGAAGAGCGAGTTTTCCCGGATTTGGCGGTGCAAATGATTGCCATTGGAGAAGAATCTGGGGAATTGGATAAAATGTTAATGAAAGTGGGTCAATTTTATGAAACAGAAGTAGAAGAAGCGGTAAAAGGATTAACCAGTGCTTTAGAACCGTTAATGATTGTAGTCGTTGGGGGAATTGTTGCGGTGGTTCTGTTGTCAATGTATTTACCCATGTTTAAGGTATTTGAATCCTTGTAAAATCCTCAAATCTTGGAAGAATTAAAGCAGTCTTTCACAGAAATTCATTGCTGAAAAAATAGCTTAAATTTGCTGATTCTTATGTCTGTTCATACTGCGGAATACGAAACATTACTTGCAGAATATAGTAACGCTGAAGCCGCTATTACTTTACTCAAACAGTATCGTCCCTATTGGGAAATGATTCCGAGTTTGCGTCGTCCAGAAGAAAGTACGATTGCGATTCCTTTACCGATTGTTCGTTTACAAGAGGATGTGTCTAACTCCGGGCAATCAAAAATTAGCATATCAGCCGGACAAGCTGTTAGCTTACCTTGTGATATTGCTGTGATTATGTGTGATCCAGAGTGGAAAGTTAAAGTTGGGGTAGAAATTTTTATCTTTATTCATCGTCCTAATGAAGACTTTTCTGATCTACTGACTCGCTGGCGTTTAACTCAAATTTGGTTAGATAAAACATATGAATGGGTAATGCCCGATCATTACAGTTCTGTCTATTCACAAGAAGCAGAAAAAATCTATCCTTTGTTTGTATTATTGCCGGAAACACCCGAACGAATTCAACGCGGTTTAAAAGGCACTCATTTACCTTTTGTGATTCAAACTCCTACTATTTATTCAACAGTGGAATTAGCTGAATCTTATGAAAGTTTTGAAAATTTTAGCCAGTTAGAATTAGAACAAACACAACCCGAAGCGGGAGGGGAAGGGGAAATATGAAGTCAAAAATGATGACAGAACCCTATCATATACTACCCTGAAACACAAAAAGAGTAGAGAAAGTTTCCTCTCCCTACTCAATCAGTGAATGACTAACAAATGAAGGATATATTTGCTCTTAACCATCAGTTCCCGTGGTTATGCATCGTTACGCAATTGCCGTTGACGACGACTAGCTAAGGCTAAACCAATAATCGCTAAACCGCCTAAAGTAGCGGGTTCAGGAACAGTTACAGGTGTAGGAGTACCCGCTATCTGAAAGTCAACTCCATCTCCCTTTCCATCCTCAAAGTCTCTACCTAATTTTAGGGTAATAGACTCAATATCTTGAAAGGTTTGAGTAAACATATTACCGTTGCTGCCTTTAGGTACCCAATTGGGATTTTCGAGTGCCACACCATTAATTGCAATTGCACCAGTACTATCAATAGTCTCAGTATCAAAATAACTGAGAGTTAACTCTTCAAAGACGGTATTGAAGTTAAATGTGTATGTTCCAACTTCAAGTTTACCTTGTTCTTCAGATAGTCCAGTCTCTTCGTTATATTCGGAAGGACGGAACCAAAACCCCTCGGGATTTGTTCCCGCATCTTCATTGCCGAAGCTAACGCCACCTGCATACTCATTTGCAGTACTGAAATCGTCAACAAACAAACGACTTCTTGACCCTGTGGTTTCATCGACTTCAGAAACGATGCTTTCAATGAATGGAAATAAGTCATTACTGAGATATTCCGCACCTTCAATGTCAACACCAACATCGATTTCACCTTCTTGAGTCGGTACCAGTCCAATTGCTTTGGCTGGCATAACAAAACTACCGAATGCCGCAGAAGCAGCAGCAATCGTCAGGATAGACCCGAGTAACGGACGCTTCATATTTCTCACCCCTGAGATAAATTAGCTATATTTGCTTATCTATATAAATATATAGCTTGATCAGAAAGTCTGTGTCAAGACTTACTAAAAAGTAGAATATATCTATTCATTAAATTATCAATTATCATATCATTTAAGTTATATTAAAGGGAGATTCACTTTTCAATTGCATAATCATTTTAAACAGATTGAGTCAAACGTTCTGAATGTATCGTGTTATCCGCAAGACTCAAGATTAAAACCGGATAAAACTTGACTGGGTGACTGACTCTCTTTCATATTTTATAAGATTAAAGCAAATTACAACTTATGATTTAATTAAACGAATCACTAACAGAGAAATAATTCAATTAAAACTATAAAAAATAAAATAGTAGAGAAAGCGTCCTCTCTCTACCATTTTCATTCTAATTGTTTAATTCGTTAGAACTTGCCGCAAGCTATTATTTGCTGTGGTTATGCATTCCCTAAGATTTTTTGAGTTTACGACGACCTGCTAAAGCTAAACCAACAATTGCTAAACCACCTAAACTAGCAGGTTCAGGAATGTCTTCAATATTTCCGGCTAAAGCGACAGCATCATTACCACATTCCATAAATAAATGTGCTAAGTAGTCACCATTTTCAAAATCGCCATTTTGAATGATAGATTTGCTAAACTCAAATCCTAAAATCTCAGGTCCATTCGCAGAGAAGTGACCGAAATCTAATCCCATATTGGCTAACTGAGAGCCATTTAATTTGTTAATATTGCCGACTTTTTCACCAGAACCAATCACATAATCCATATTATTTTTACCAAAATAATCGTATGCTTCTCGCTTGGTTGAAATATCGGTTCCCATTGTGTTTGAACGCTCAAAACCCTTACCATAGTAATGTTTTAAACCTTTATACATATCTTGGTCAGCATTTGTGATGGCAGAAGCAGTTACGTTTTGATAGACTCCTAATGCTAAGTCTGTATCATTGTTAGCAAACTTAATTCCAAGTAAATCTCCATTCTGACTAGCTGTTTGGAAATCTTGCCCTGAGAAGTTAAAAAACATATCAGCCCAAGTAATATTCTTTGAGTTCTCGTCCCAAGATACGCCACCACTCAAACCAACTACAATACTATCTTCTAATTCTTTAATTGCAAGTCCTTTAATTTCATAGTCAGCACCACCAGAACCATCAGAAAAAGAATCAATACTATAGTTCCAACCATTGTGAAGCTGTCCTGCTTGAGCGGTTTGTCCGACCATAAAACTTAAGCAAGCGGTTGCAGCAATTGTTCCGACAACGTTTTTGATATTGCGAATCATCATTATGTCTAGCTCCTTGAATAATCTGTGCTTTATTTCTCTTATTTCTAAGATAGACAATAATTTGAAAAAAGTCATCACTTTTCTGTAAGAAAAACTACTTTTTTTTGAAGTAAGAATAAAGTTATTTAAAATATAAAAATTAGCTAGTTTTTCTTAGGATTTTACTTTTTATCCAACAAAATAATTTAAAAAGCAATGAATAATACGTACAAATATAAACATTTTTTGTATCAAATTAACCGACTTCTGCGCGTTCTTTCGGAGTAATTGATCAAACATTAGAGTTAGGGGGAAAAAATCATCCTTTTTCACATCCGGGAGAATACCCGATAATCTCTTCAGAATTTTTAGAATCATCAACTCGAAATAACCGGAATATTGAGGAAGTTATATGAGAAAATACCTAACGAACTATAAGATGCTTGTTTGTCAGATTCTTCATGAGACAATATAAAGGTGTTTTCCTCTCCCTATTATTTAGTTTCGGTTTAGCCTTCAGTTTTCTATTTTCCTCTCCCACCCAAGCCATCACAGAGGCGGAATTTCGCGGCTTTTGGGTGGATGCCTATAACCCTGGCTTGAAAACCCCAACTCAAATTTCTCAATTGGTGGCAGATGCTAAAGCGGCTAATGCCAACGCGATTTTAGCGCAAGTTCGTCGGCGGGGAGATGCCTATTATCTCAGCAATATTGAACCTCGGACGGCTGATGTGACCCTGACTCCAGGTTTTGACCCCTTACAAGACTTGATTGATCAAGCCCATGGCGAAGGGATAGAAGTTCATGCTTGGCTGGTTGCCTTGCCTGTCTACCGTCAGAAAACGTCCCCACAGGTTCCTTCTCATGTTTGGAAAAAACACGGGCCGAATGCGCCAATAGAGGAGAATTGGGCGATGTTAACTTACAGTGGTCAAGCGCCGGGTTATCTCGACCCCGGTCATCCAGATGCGGCTGACTATACCGTATCGGTGTATTTAGATGTGTTGCAACATTACGAGGTTGATGGGTTGCATCTTGACTATATTCGTTATGATGATCAAGATTTTGGTTATAACCCGACTTCAATAGCGCGGTTTAATGGGTTTACGGGACGCAGTGGCATTCCTCAACCCACAGACCCGGCTTGGATGCAATGGCGACGAGACCAAGTAACAAATTTAGTGCGAAAACTTTATATTAAAAGTTTAGCCATTAAACCCAATGTTAAAATCTCAGCGGCAGTGATTGCCTGGGGTCGTGGCCCAAAAACTGAGGCAGATTGGTATAAAAGTAGCGCCTATACTAAGGTGTTTCAAGACTGGCAAAGTTGGTTACAAGAAGGCATTATTGATATTGCCATGCCGATGGTTTATATGCGCGGCTTCAATCCAAAACAAAGACAGTGGTATGATGACTGGGTAGAATTTGCCAGTAATCATCAATATCAACGGTATACTGCTATTGGGGCAGGGGCTTATTTAAATACGTTTGAAGATACTTTAGATCAAATTCGTCGCGCCCAAAAACCGTCTAAAACGGGTCAGCATTTACAGGGTCAAGTCTTATTTTCCTATGCTGCCAGTCACCGAAATGCAGATGGAAATCCTCAAAGTAACCAATGGACTTATGCAGCGTTATCTCAGCCGATAAAATCCACTCATTCTACGACTCAACCGGTTTGGTTAAATCCGGCATCCGTTCCAGAATTACCTTGGAAAACTGATCCTCAAACGGGTGCAATTGAAGGTAAAATAGCACTGTGCCAAACGATATGTAATCCGATGAATTTAACCTTAACTCGACAAGTGGGTTCAGGGGGAACTTATCAACTGCAAACGGATGGTAAAGGTTGGTTTGGCGCGGTTGAAATTCCTGATGGTGTGTATGATTTATCGCTGGATTTGCCAACAGAAAATAGTACAGAACCTTATCATCAAATTGTTACTATTGATTCGGGAAAAGTCACAACAGTTGATTTTAAGATTGAGGAAAATAGTGTATAGCAATTGCTGTTTTTATTTGTAAACGCCATTGCCCCCAAACCCCTTCCTCGCGCGTTCCCTAGCGCCTTACAAAGGCGCGGGGTCGCTCGTCAAACATGGGGGCTTAGATGATCGATTTTTCGCGCGTTCAAGTAACATTGCTATATAGCGGCTGGGGTTTATCTTCATCTTTTATAGGACTACGCAGATTAGTTAGAATATTTCTATATCCTGAAATCCTCTTGTAGTCTACTGTTCCCCATTTCCTAAAGCTTCGCGTTAATATTTTCTCAAATCCGGGCCTTCTTCATCTTCATCCTCTATCCAATCTTCATCATCATCATCATCGGGTTGAATTTGAGTATTGCTGGGGGGTACAATCACACGATAATCGGCATCATACACTGATTCACTTTGACCCACGCCGGATTCATCCGGATCTCGATTACCATAAGCATACATTGAATCTGACCGAGATTCTGGGGAGTCATCATCAACCCAATTTTCGTCATCTTCCTGTGTTTTAGAAGTGTAACGTTGTTCTTTATCGAGATTAAATCCCTTCTCAGTAGTGGTAGAGGGGGGGTTAGAACTCCAGGACGGTTCTAGGGGTCTTACGTCTGTTTCCCAATCTTCAGCTAAAATTCGACTTTTCGACCGTTGAGGTTCAACTGAGGGGGTGACAGGTGGTGTCTTGACTTGCCACTGAGAATGATTCGGTTGGTTAAATTCTTCAAGTTCTTCTGGTTCAATATTCTGACTGTATTGAGGCGGGGGAGAAGCCGGAGTTGAAGAGGATGAGGCGGGATAATCGGGTTCGCTGAGAGATTGGAACAGTTGAAACAAACTACTAATTAAAATAGCACTAAAAAAGCCAGCCGCGATCGCAATTAATATCCAGACCGATAAGGGTAGGGTGGGTGACTGCAAACCCAGAAAGTTTAAAGCCAAAGCGGGTGAGAGGTTTTGCCAAGCAAACAAGATCAACCCAGCGATAATTGTAAAAATAATAATTAAGTTAGTCATTCGTTGTTGGTTGTTTGTTATTGATCATTTGTTCTTCGCTATTCTCTCTCTCCTCACTGCTATTGTTTCTAACGTTATTGATTATTTGTTATCGCTGATTGATTGTTCTTCTTCCCTTTATTCTTACTCTTTTTCTTTCCAACGTTTCAAAGGAACACAATCAATGTTAAGTTGATCTAGAGTCCGGGCAACCACAAAATCTACTAAATCTTCAATGGTTTGAGGTTGGTTGTACCAGGCGGGAATAGCAGGAACAATACGAACTCCGACTTCAGCCAGAGTGGTTAAGTTCCGTAAATGAATCAGACTAAAGGGGGTTTCACGGGGAACTAAAACCAAAGGTCGTCCTTCTTTAATTTGGACATCGGCAGCCCTTTCTAACAAGTCTGAACTTAATCCTCCTGCTAATTTTGCCACAGTTCCCATACTACAGGGAATCACAATCATACCTTGAGTTCTAAATGAACCACTGGCAATATTTGCCCCCACATCTTGCCAGGGATGACACCGTAATTTACCGTTTGTTTCGACCCCGGTTTGTTGTCGCCAAAATGTCTCTTGGTTGATCGGATCTCCTGGCATCCGAATATCTGACTCACTCTGCCACACGATGTAAGCGGCCTTTGAGGCAACTAACTCAATTGTAAAGTCTGCCTGCAATAGATATTTTAGCGCTCTAACGGCATAAATCAGTCCTGATGCGCCGGAGACACCAATAATTAATGGTTTATTCTGCATTATAATTTTGATTAAAGATTAAAGTCCCTGTGCCGTCCCTTCTCGACGGGGATCGGCTGCCCCTTCTAATGTCCCTTCAGAAGTGACTCGAATCAGATTAGCATTTCCCCAGCCTTCCCAGGGTCTGAGTTGATGTCCCCGTTGTTTCAATACTTCTAATGTTTGAGGATCAAGCCGACCTTTTTCCACTATCAAATTATCCGGTAACCACTGATGGTGAATGCGGGGGGCAGAAACAGCTTCGGCGGCATTCATGTTAAATTCTAAAACATTTAATACCAATTGCAATACAGTTGTAATAATCGTACTGCCTCCGGGTGAACCTGCTGCCATAATTAACTTGCCGTCTTGGGTGACAACTGTAGGAGTCATACTGGATAATGGGGTTTTAAAGGGGGCGATCGCATTGGCTTCTCCACCCACTAACCCGAATAAATTGGGGACTCCAGGGGCAACGGCAAAATCATCCATTTCATTATTTAACAGTATTCCGGTTCCCGCTGTCACTACACCTGCCCCAAACCCACCATTAACGGTAAAGGTTAAACTAACAACATTGCGATCGCGATCGACAACGGTTAGATGACTGGTTTCAGGGGACTCCCATAGATAACGGTTTAACGAGTCTTCATCTATGGGTTTAACAGTATCTGAAGGTCTAGCGGTTTGCAGATCAATTTGTTGCCGCTGAGCGTTAAGATAATTAGGACTGGTTAAAGCCCGGACTGGAACTTCCACAAAATCCGGATCACCTAAATATTCTGCCCGATCTGCGTAAGCAATTCGCATCGCTTCGGTTAACAGATGCAACGTATCGGGGGAATTATGTCCCCATTGATTTAAATCCGTCGGTTCAATTAAACTAAGAATTTGTAATAGATGAACCCCTCCAGAAGAAGGCGGCGGCATTGAACAAACTCTGGCTTGTTGAAATGTACCACAAATCGGTTCACGCCAGATCGGAGTATAAGCGGCTAAATCTTCTGTGGTAATGAGTCCGCCATTGGCTGCCATATCGGTGGCGATCGCTTCGGCAATTTCTCCGGTGTAGAATTGTTGAGGATCTTCAGCAATTATTTTGAGGGTATTGGCTAAATCTTGCTGTTTGAGAACTTCCCCCGGTTGATACATTGCCCCATCGTTTGTAAAGATAGCACGGGCTGCCGGATTATTATTAATTACAGCTTGACGACGTTCAACGGACTTGATGAAATAATCCCCCACTTCAAACCCCTCCTCAGCCAGGCGGATTGAGGGTTCTACCACTTGTTTCCAGGGCAATTGACCGAAGTAGCGATGAACGGTATACAACCCGGCAACGGTTCCCGGAACCCCCGCTGCGAGATGTCCATCTAAACTGGCCCGTGGCTTCACCTCACCTGCATCATCGAGATACATATCCCGTGTGGCGGCTTTCGGGGCGCGTTCGCGAAAATCTAACGCCTGAATATTGTAAGCTGAATTAGTATTATTATTTGTATCTTCTGGGGGAAAACCCACAAGTAAAAATCCACCGCCGCCAATTCCGGCTGAAAACGGTTCTACCACTGAAATTGCAAAGGTTGTAGCCACCGCTGCATCAATGGCATTTCCGCCTTTTTTCAAGATCTCAACCCCAGCATCGCTTGCCAAAGCATCCGCCGAAACCACCATCGCTTCTGAACTTTGTTCGAGATCAGCCATTTTAACCGTCTGAGACTGACACCCCATTCCGGCAAAACTAATTAAGAAGAAGAAATAATAGATTAAATATTTCCTTTGAGATAGACTCAAAACATTCATCACCCACAACTATATATTCTCTAAATCTTTTCTTAGTTTAAATCAGACTGGGCAATTTCAGCAGAACACCAAATTTTTATTTCTCCATCACTACTGCCACTAATTAAAAATTGACTATCTACACTAAAGACCAATTGAGTAATTTCACATTGATGTCCAATAAAACTTTTGAGTAAACGACCTGTTTCTAAGCAACGAATCCGAATTTTATAATCTTGACTCATACTCGCTATCCAGCGGCAACCTGGACTAATTGCCATCATATTTTCTTGAGTATTGGCTGGAATAGTTGATTTTAAAGTTGCTGTTTCAACGGACCAAATTTGAATTGAATTATCCCAACCGCAATATAAGATATATTCAGCATCTGGACTAATCAAAACAGACTGAATCTTTTTCTTGGGCTGAACTAAGCTTTGTTTGACTTTTCCGGTTTTTATTGACCAAATTTTCACAATATCATCAATACTAGCGCTGACCAACCATTGAGAATCAGAACTAATTTTAACCTCATTAATCATATTAGTATGACCGACCAAAGTCCGCAAGAGTTCCCCGGTTTTTATCGACCAAATTCTGATTAAATTATCTCCACTCCCACTCACTAATATTTCACTATTTGAACTAACAGCAAGAGTACTAATGAAGTCTTTATGCCCGAGTAATGTTTGCTGTAAAACTTGAGAGGAAGCTGACCAAATTTTAATCGTATTATCCAGACCCCCGCTAATAATCCATTTTCCATCTGGACTAACAGCTAATGCAGTGACAGAATTAACATGACCATAAAGCGTTCCTTCCATTCCTTCTGTTTTTAAAGCATGAAGTTGAACTGAACTCTCAACCCCACCACTGACTATAAATTGATTATTGGGAGAAATCGCTAGACTATAGATGGGTTTTTGATCGGTTTGAATCGTTTTGAAATATTGCCAATTCTCTATATTTGAGTTAATAGTTTCTGGTGGTCTAGAAGGTAAATCTTTTACAATCTCCTTAATTTTATTATCATGTATCTTTTTTTGTTTTTTCTGGATTGATTGAATCACATCAATGTAATCTTTGAGCAATTCTTGACTAAAAACATCTCTCAGTTGAAAAAGCTGAGGGGAGTAGTTATAATCAATGCTTAAATAATACCAATCCACCAAGAAAGCCGCTAATATTTGATAGAGTTGAACGATAAATTGTCTAACTTGACGAATAGCTTGGGCATAAGATTGTCCTCCTAACTCCAACTCTCTAACGGCTGCTTCCCAGTTCCAGGGCTGGATAGGAATTAGAGAAACACTTTCACTCTCTAACCCCCAAAATCCGATCTGAATATTAATTTCATAATCATTAATATCGCCATATAAAATTAAAGTCGGTACAGGGGCTAATACCGCTTGAAGTTTATACACTTCAATATCCCCTAATGGACGATTAAAATAATCTGCATAAAATTCTACAGGTCGTAAATCGTCATTATCCGGATAATATTGACTTAAAAAACGCCTTAAACCATTAGCAACATCTTTTTTCAAATGTTGTTTAAAAGGTTCTGGACAATCTGAACTCATATCTGGAGGTGCAACTAACATTAACAGTCGATGCTGTTGAATTCTCCGGGATAAAATTCGTTCTGTTTCCTGCCGACTCAGGTTAGAAAACCATTTTTCTCGATTCCAAAGTTCATCTATTTCTTGTAGCTTAAATTGAATCGCCTGACGTTGTAAGTCTCGAATTAATTCCCGCTGCAGCCGGCTAATTTCTAAACGATCTTGCTGTTCTTGTTGCTGAATTTTTAAATGATGTTCGATCTGATTGCGCGATATGGCTTGATACTCTAACTCTCGTTTAGATTGACGGTAAGAATATTCTATAATCGCTTCAATATAGCGTGGATCGTTATAGATTTTTTGGGTAAAATCAGGTAAGTTGATTTCAGACTGAGTAGAAGATTGAGGATTCCTAATTAGATTCATCAACTGCTGACCCAACTGACGCGCTACAGGAACCAGAAAAGGGGCAGCAAGAGGATAGAAATAAGAAGGTATTGTCATGATAAGAATGCTCGTTTCTAATTCGATCAAGCCAAGCTATTAAACAGGTTGATGATCTGCTTTAAGAAAGAATTCAAAATGACTTGATTTCAAAGTGATCTTGAAATTCTTTTTTCGATTTGCTTGCAAATCGAGTATATGTGTTTACTATATAGCTGATTTTAAATGGAAATGCTATAGATATCAAGCTCAAAAATATAGGGGTGAATCACTTGAGGTATTTCAACCCTGATCCCTAGCCACCCGTATTTCTAAGGTTTAATTTTCCTCTCCAAATACTTTCAGTTGTAAGTAGACTAAAATTAAGGCAATAATCAATAATAATGTGGCAGCAGCGGCAGCGTAACCGAAGTCAAATTGAGCAAAGGCTTGTTCGTAGATATAATAAACTAATAGGTTAGTGGAGTTCAGCGGCCCTCCCCCTGTGATCACATAAACTTGTTCAAAACTTCGTAACGTAAAAATAACAGTAGTAACGGTTACAAACACTAATGTAGGTCTTAAACCGGGTAGAGTAATGTACCAAAACTGTTGCAAGGAGTTTGCGCCGTCTAATTCTGCTGCTTCATAACGACTCTGAGGAATGGCTTGCAGTCCGGCGAGGAAAACCACTAAGTTAAAGCCTAATTGTTTCCAAATACTGAGTAAAATTAATACAGGCATTGCCCAAATTGTACTACTTAGCCATGGAATCGGATTGATGCCGAAAGAGGTTAATAATCCATTGACTGGCCCTTGAGTTTGAAATAACCAACGCCATCCTAAACCGACAGCCACTAAAGAAGTAATTGAAGGAATAAAATAAGCCGTTCTTAATAATCCGCGTCCAGCAATGGCTAGATTGAGTAAAACAGCCAGTCCTAACGGAATGATTAAACTGGGAATAACGGTAGCAATGGTAAAATAAATTGTATTAAATAAAACCTGCCAAAAATCAGGGCTAATAATTAACCGCCAATAATTAATTAACCCAACGAAACGAACGCCAGATAAGGTAAAACTTCCGGAGGTTAAGCTGAGATAGGCTAAATAAATAATCGGCCATATAATAAATAATCCCATGAGGATTAAAGCTGGAGTTAGGAAAATCCAAGCGGCGATTACTTCAGTGTCCAGCAGAGACTGACGGGACTGAGGAAACAGAGTCATCGTTAATTCCTATAATGAATGGGGAGATAATCTATTTAGGATATGGATAATGATGGATTCCCGCCTAAGCGGGAATGACAGAGAGTCACAGGGAGTCACAGGGAATGACAGCTTATATTTGATCCTAACTCTCTCATTGTTTGGTATAGGTCAATATTTTTTGCTATTTTAAGCCAATATTTCCTTAAGTTCTGAAGCTTAAATTTAGGGTTTAAAATCTTCTAAAAGTTTGACCAAATCTGCTTGAACTGCATTAGGAATTAGATCGGATAAAGGTAAGCTCACTTTTCCACCGCCTAACTGAACAGAGATTCCTTGTAAAATATCTTCTAAAGCTTTTTCATTGAAATCATTAGATTCTAAGATCGGATAAAGCTGTTCAGCTAAAGGGGTATGAAGATGGGCATCAGAAAGATAAAGATGCCATTTAGCCACATCAATATAAATATTTTCGCCAATTTCTGCTGCTAATTTTTCAATTTCTGCGGTAGTTGCCATAATTCTAGATTAATCGTGAATGTGTCAATAATTCTAAGGAAAAGAATTTAACTTGAACCTGACTTTTTAGAGACCGTAGGAGAGTAATCTGCGATCGCAAAAATATAAACACCATGTAGGAATAATATTGTCATCCAGACCCCAGTAAACCAATTAATCCAAGGCCAGTCAGCCTTTTGAAAATTATGGAAAAACCAAACACCGGAGTTACAAGCGGCAAATAGCGCCACATGAACGGCAAAATTGATCCGATCTTCCAAGCGGCGGTAGTCTGGATCATTACGATCCGGTTCTCTGGGCCAACGTGGTGGCATTGGTGTCCTCTCCTAAACCATGAATAATTGCTCTTTATTATTGTAAAGCCAGACGGTTCAAATTCACGGATTTGTGGAGAATCAAGCAACAGATGTCACTCAAATGAGGGACTATTGCAAATTTGAGAAGTAGATTACACTCAATAGTGGAATCAGGACTACGGCACTGGGTTAAGCTTTTTGTGAAATTGTCAATCTTACTGATGTCAATCACACCATGAGATCTGCATTGAGTCCAATTATAGCGATCTGTGTACTCCCAGTTTGCCATATCCTGAACCTTTCGTGGCTCCACTCTAGCATCTGGGGAAGCTAAGCGTTTTAGTTTCCTCAGTTTATTTTCTAATTCATTAATTTAATTGTTTATCAATCCTGGGATTCATTTAACCGTTTTTGCCATTCGGCATCAATTTTATCTGCTTGTTCGAGTTCTTGTT
Organism: uncultured Lyngbya sp.; assembly: GCA_964434975.1. Lineage (GTDB taxonomy): Bacteria > Cyanobacteriota > Cyanobacteriia > Cyanobacteriales > Microcoleaceae > JAAURB01. The sequence goes on along the minus strand of CAYSWY010000005.1, from coordinate 52,548 downwards.
CTATTAAGTCTTGCTCTGTCGTATAAGCTAAATTCTTTTGATCCACAATAGTTTGACTGGCAAATTGACGGGCGTAACTCATTTTTTTCAAAATTATTGGGTCAGCCTGGTTTAATTCTACGGCTCTATTTTGCCGTTGTTGATTGCGATCATTCACTTTAGCGTTACGTCGCTTAATCCAAAAATAACGAATCATTGGAACTACTAAAAATCCAATTCCATAGAGTAGTAAAATTGGGAAAATTAAATCAACAAAAGCAATTAATCCTCCCAGTTCAGCCACTAAAGCTGGATCTTGAAGTAAATAGCCTAAAGCAATGGCTCCTGCTAAATTGAATATTCCTAATCCACCAGCTAAAGTCAATTGACCTGAACCCGCATTACTAAAAGCCCAAGATTGTTCTTTTAAATAAGCAGGAACTGGCTGCTGTCCGATCTGTTTTGCGGTAGTTTGAAGCTCAGGAAAATGATAAACCAGTTGTCCATCTGGACTGACTTCAGGGCGACCATTAAACCGGGTTAAGACGGGCAGCATATAGTCTTCATTTTCTTGACTTAAACTCGATCCTAAATCATCTAAATAAGGAGCCATTTGTTCTGCAACAACAGCACCGTCATGATTACGAATCACTGTGGCAATAGTGCGCCAGCGTCTTTCTTCTAAGTCATAATCTGGGTTGCCATCGCCAAACAGAAAGGAGAAGACTGCCTCAAAAAAGTTCATCTGGTTCGGATCGCCAGATGTTCTGGATTTTCGAGATAAGCGTCTTCTTCGGGGAGAAGAATAACTATTCCAATGAAAGAACCAAAATAAATCAGGACTAATCCAAAAACGGGGTAAAAAGATTAATCCCCCACCACCACGAGAAGAATTTCCTCCCGAATTATTATTATCTTGACTCGAATTCAGGGCAATAATTAGAATAGAAATACTAACAACAATCAGGGCAATTGAAACAATTAAAACAATCCCAAAAGAAATCCGGATGAGATAAAACAAAATCCGCCAGACTTTTTGCCACCATTCCTGCCATTGGAGTTGCCAAGATTTATTCCGTAAAATTGATCGAAAATTCTTAGGAAAATCAAAGGCAATTTCTCCGGCTTCTGAAACTTGTAAATGTCCTCCAGCCTCTGTTGCTAAAGCTAATAACTGCTGTTCAGCAATTTCTACATTCATCCCAGCTTGCGCCGCCACATCCCCGCTGGTGACTCGATAGTCCAGCTTCTCAACGGCTTTCATAATTGAAGGGTTTGGAGTCATACATTTCTCCTCATCGTTAATGACCCATCTTTTTTCAGTATAGGTTTTTCGGCATGGGTCTAGGGCGACTGCGCTTAGCTAGATTACCGATCCTATTTGATCTTACCAAATTCAACGACAGGCAATACTTTGAGATGAAAGTAATAAACTGTTGCAGATTAATCGTTCCTTATTCTGTTCTACAGCGTTATAATATTGGCACTCTCTACGGCGACCCGTTTAACCATCATTCAGTAAGGTTGGAGACTCAACTCAAATGCCTAGAACTCAACGCAACGATAACTTTATTGACAAAAGCTTTACGGTGATGGCTGACATCATTCTAAAGATTTTACCGACGAATAAGGCTTCTAAGGAAGCGTTTGCTTACTATCGCGATGGTATGTCTGCCCAAGCGGATGGGGAATATGCAGAAGCCTTAGATAACTATTACGAAGCCCTAAAGCTAGAGGAAGATCCCAATGATCGCAGTTATATTTTATATAATATTGCGTTGATCCATGCCAGTAATGGGGAGCATGATAAGGCGTTGGATTATTATCATCAAGCATTAGATTATAATCCGAGAATGCCTCAAGCTTTTAATAATATTGCTGTCATTCATCACTATCTAGGGGAAGCGGCAAAAGATGCCGGAGATGAAGAAAAAGCAGAAGAAGAATTTAAGCAAGCCGCTGAATATTGGGTAAGGGCTATTCGTTTAGCACCCAATAATTATATCGAAGCGCAAAACTGGCTGAAAACCACAGGACGTGCTAATATCGATATTTATTTTTAGTATTATTAATTGACTTTCAATGATTGATCGCGAACAAGTCCGTAAGGTTGCCCATCTTGCCCGTTTAGAACTAACCGAGGCAGAGGAAGAACAATTTACTCGGGAATTGGGCAGTATTTTAGAATACGTCGAACAATTGCAAGAACTTGATACCGACAATGTTCCCCCGACAACTCGAGCAATTGATGTGAGTAATATTACTCGCAACGATAAACTCGAAACTTATCCTAACCGAGAGTCTTTACTGGATAATGCCCCAGAACAAGATGGGGACTACTTTAAAGTACCAAAAATTTTAACAGAGTAGTGCCTCATCCGCGACATGATGCTATGTATAGTATTTTCGGAGTTTTTCATCAGCGCTATATTTTGATAGGCCCCAATTAATTTTGGCTTTTTGAAGATTTCGTTGTGCTTGCCAGGCATCAATTTCTGAAATGAGTTGTTGTTTTGAAGGGATTCTTTTGTTGGTAGTAGTGCATAGTAATGATACAGTGAGGGGTTGTGCATCCAGATGTAAATATGCTTTGCCCTCAATGTAACTCCCAAAAAGTTGTCAAAAATGGATAG
>CAYSWY010000005.1:2689-49836 GCA_964434975.1 uncultured Lyngbya sp. | reverse complement strand
AGAATTTGAGGATACATGATAAGTTTCTGTAGAATGATCGGGCTGTACTTGTACCACCACGAGGGTCATATCATCAATATTATGACTACCCGGGCCGACAAATTGATTCACTTGATCAAAAATATAATCTAGAATCGCCTCTGCATCGTCACAATTTTCACACGCCCATTGAAAAGCAGCTTGTAAATTTTCCTCATCAAAGCGATCGCCTTGTTGATTGGCTGCGTCAGTAAACCCATCGGTATAGTAGATGATCGTATCACCCGGATTGAGCTTAATTTGGGCTTCTGAATAGCGGGTATCAGCATCTAAACCCACCAACATCCCAACGGTATCTAAGCGTTGAATGCTATGAGTTGCGGCTTGCCACAATAGGGGTGGATTATGGGCGGCATTACTATAGGATAAAATCCGGGTTTTCGGATCGTATTCTGAGTAAAATAGCGTCACAAATCGATTGGAATTTTCCAAGTCGGCGTACATGACTTGATTGAGGTGTTGTAAAATCTGCCCAGGAGAGTGACGGTTCAACACTTCTGCCCGTAACATTCCCCGTGTCATGGTCATAATTAAGCCAGCCGGAACGCCTTTTCCCATCACATCCCCGATCACGATACTCCAATGCACATTCGTATCGGCGCGTTCATCGGCTTGTTGGTCAAAGTTAGAAGGAATAAAATCATAATAATCCCCTCCGACTCGGTTGGCGGTTTCACAGCGGGCGCGAACTTCCATACCTGGGATTTTTGGGCATTTACGGGGTAATAGTTGCAGTTGAATTTCTGCCCCAATTTCCAATTCTCGATCAAGGCGTTCTTTTTCCCGTAGAGAAACGGCTAATTCATCATTAGCGATCGCGACTGCGGTTTGATCGGCAACGAGGCGAATTAACTTTTGTCGGGTAGGAGTCCAACGATAATTGGGTTCATGACTAAAAACGTAGAGTCGTCCCCGTTCTTCATTATTGACTAGTACCGGAGTCCCGAACAATTGAACGCCTTTACCGAGATAATGACTCACTTGATAGTCTAAACTGGCGGCATAAGACAGGGGAACTGCTTGGGCAAATTGATCGGCTGATCCTGGGATAGATTGACTCAGCACCTGGCGAGTGGCCGTCTCTAGGGCAAAACGGATATCTTGACATTGACGACCTTCTTGACAATGAAGCCGCTGAAACCGGACTTGACCGTTTGATTTGAGTAAAACCAAAGCGCCGCCGTCTGCATCCGTGACACGACTGACGACAAGGGGGGTCAGTTCTAAGAATTGATTGAGGTTATTAAAGCTACGGAGTGCAAACCCCAGAGAACTGAGTAATTCATTAACATTTTGCTGCTCTCGATGCAAACGGGCGACTAATTCCTTGAGTGTAATGACGGGAGTCATTGGGGGAGGAGTGGGAGAAGCCCAATCTACAGAGTGGTTTGAGTGTTGAGGTAGGGGCACTGCTGTCATATCAAGTCGGGATGGATTTTAAAAGGTATTGTGACTGCGTTATTGCTACTGCAGGTATTGCATCGAACATCAAGTCCGGTGTAGCGTTCACGCAGAGCGATAGTGCGAGAGGTTAGTTAGCTCAAGTTTGATTGACTTGAGGGTGCAGATGCAACTTCACAAAGTAATAAATGTTTTAAATCTGTCTATATTAACCCTAGATCTATCCTGAATCGAATGAGTCCAAGGTAATAGATGCCAGTGGCTGATTGTATTGTCTGAGTTTAGACAGCCATCAGCTGTGAAAGATGGCGATCGCGCTCAACATCGAGTCGTTCTTTACTGTTTTAAAGTAATCGGTGAATTTTGCCAATGCCAATCTGCCAATTATATTGGGGGTATAGCACCGGAGAGTTGAGTGCTACGATTAACCACTTAACAAAGCTTCGATAAACTCGTAACTGGAAAACGGACGCAAGTCTTCGATACTTTCTCCCACCCCAATAAATCGAATGGGTAAGCCTAACTGCTGAACGACTGCCAGTGCCACACCACCTTTAGCAGTTCCGTCTAACTTTGTCAAGATCACCCCGCTGAGTTGAGCCGCTTGCGCGAAAACCTCCGCTTGTCTGAGACCATTTTGTCCCAGAGTTGAGTCTAACACCAGCAGGGATTCAATCACTGCGTTGGGCGCTTTTTTATTGATGATGCGACGAACTTTACTGAGTTCCTCCATTAAGTTCTTTTTATTCTGAAGACGACCCGCAGTATCGACTAAGAGTAATTCTGTGTCTCGGCTTTGCGCTGCTGCAATGGCATCAAACACAACCGCTGCTGGGTCTGTATTTTTACCGGGGTTAGCAATAACATCTACCCCGCTGCGTTCTCCCCACACCTTAACTTGCTCCACGGCCGCTGCTCGGAATGTATCACCCGCTGCAATTAAGCAATTGTACTCCGACTTGCGAGCTAAATGAGCAATTTTACCAATTGTAGTTGTTTTTCCGGCTCCATTGACACCTGTAATCAACCAAATATTCAAAGTTTCTTTTTCAGGGGCAAAGGTGGGAGAATAACCATTTTGATAGGGCTGTTCCAAAAGATCCCGCAACACTTGTTTCAGATAGGCGATCGCTTCTTCGGGGGGTAAGGCTTCTTGTTTTAACTTATCCTGTAACGCGGTAATAATTCGGTCTGTGGCATCAATTCCCACATCGGCTTGCAGCAATAACGATTCAATTTCATCAACGGCCGCCTGATTCAGTGGCCCTTGTCCGACAATGGCTTTAAGTTGGTTGAGTAAATTGCGGCGAGTTCGTCCCAGTCCTCTCCAGAGTTTCTGCAACCATGTAATTTCTTCAATTGCCACTTCATCCGGACGGCGACCTTGATTGGCTAGAACTTCAGCCGTCCATAAGAACATCTCATCAAAGGCAATATTTTCTTCTGTACTGGCACTTGTTGCAGCCACGTCAACTTCATCCTCGATGGCTGTTTCCCGCAGTCGTTCCATTCGGGCTTGACGGTCTGCCTGAGTTTGCGCCCACAGGGGCATGGCTGGGGTTGATTCTGTAGGTTCTGTAGATTCTGACGTTTCTGCCGTTTCGGGTTCAGTTGCTGCTACAGGGGATTGTCGAGCCAATTCTGGAGTTTCTGGAGTTTCTGGAGTTTCTGGAGTTTCTGCCTCAACCGTAATATTTTCAGGTTCGGTTGCGCTAACTAAGGGAACAGTTTCACTCTTAACTGTTTCTGTAGAAGTTGTCGCTTCTTCTGTTGGTTCTTCAGTTAGAGGCGCTGGAATCTCTTCTGCAACGGTTTCAACTTCAGGTGAACTGGGTTGTTTTGCGACAGTTTCTGTCGGTTCCGTCTGCGTCTCAGTCGTCTCAGCAATGGGTTCTGTCTCTTCCTCTGCAACTTGAGGCGTTTCTGTATTTTGCTGTTGAATATTTTGATAAGCCGCTTTTGCCCACTTCAGATAATCTTCAGGACTTTGGGCGGTCTGTTGAGCTGGGCTTTCGGCCTGAGGAGTCGGTGATGGTTCTGGCGTAGGCGAGGCAGGTTTTACCTCTGAGGCAGACTCACTGGACTTTTTCTGACGACGAAACCAATTAAAAACCATGACACTTCACTTACTGGCAGTTGAAACTGTTTTTAAATTATAGGGGGATAGTGAGTGATGCCGTAAAGTTATCATTGGTTTGGGTTGAATTTCTCCGGGTGAAATCTGCCCCGAAGTGTTTAAGCAGATTTGGGAAAATCCGTTACATTAGATTGGGTTCTTTGTTGGAGTAGGTTTCGACGAATGTTTTGGTAGTGTTCCCAGTCAAAGCCTTTGCGCTGACCATCGTTACTGCCAAACAGAAATGTCAGTCCTTCTTGAAAACCCCGGAGGATCAAATCAATCTGATCCTGCTGATTCATGTTGAAATTCAACCAGGAATGATCTCCTGTATCAATAATGCTGACTAGGTTTTGGTAGTCAATGTTTTTACGGATAAATTCTCGTTCAAGACTATTGCGGGCGGCGTTAATATTTTGTCCCAAGAATTGGCTTAATCTTTCAATTTTTGTTGAAAAGTTATCCAGTCGCAATTTTGCACCAAATGTCGGGCAAGCAGGCATTTTTGGACTATGAAAGACATCAATCGGAAAGTTAGAGACGATGCCCCCATCTACGATATAACATTTTTCTGGAATCTTAACAGTAGATAAAGGGCGACCTGTGACTTTTTGCCACAATTTTTCTTGGGCGGGAATTGTTTTTAACGGGTAAGGCTGAAAAACCAGTGGAATACTCATGCTACAGCGGACAAATTCTGCCAGGTGATTGTTTGAATGAAACTCAAATAATGGTTCATCTTTGGGAAATTGTAACCGGGTTTCCGTTGTAAGATCCGTGGCAATTAGGCAGAGGGAAGCATAATTTTTATCAGTGACAATTCTCTGTTGGTGGCGGTGCTTGTTAATGGCTGTTTTAATCCCGTCAGGCAAGTCATTCATCCGCTGATACAGGGTAGATGTATCGAGACAGTTTAACTGCTGTAAAGCCTGATTGTGAATCCAGTTAAGAAATGCTTCTCCTTTGCATAAGCCATAATGTTTTTTAAGGATCTTAAACACCGGTAAGCCTGTTAATAACAACCAGGGTAAATGAGAAATTACATCCTGAACAGAATTGAGATGGATATTGATCTTGCCTGCTGCATAATCGAGAATTAACTGTTTAACTTTTTTATTTTCACTATCAAGAAATGTTGCCATCGGAATATTACCCATAATCTGCATCAACTTCTGTGATTTTTCTTCTGCTGGTTTGTCAGCCGCTGCTAATAACAAAGCGGTAATTGAACCAGCCGATGCCCCACCAATATTTAAAAAACGAATTCCCACAGATTCTAAAGCTAAAATATAGCCAATGAAGGCGATACCCAATACACCACCCCCCTCCATCACCAAATCAACATATTGATGATTTTTATCTGCAATATTACTAATGTTTAAATAAGCTTTTTCTTGTTCGGCTCGTTGACACAGCTTCTGGAGTTCTTGCCAATCTTCGGAGTGGATTTTTGCTTCAATATCAAAATTATAGTTAGCAGCAATAGTGTCCGATAATTTTTCTAGAATAGTATGAGTCATTGTTTTAAAGTCTATGATGAGTACGATAGCAGTCAGAAATGATTCACAACACCAGTAGAAGCTTAGTTGAGCTTGGAAAAAATATTATATTGACTAATTGATAACTGCTGCTGCTCTGTTATCCCCCCCAATTTTGAGGATTGAGTGATTATAAAGTGATGAATATTTTATCCATTATCGGTTCAATTAATTAGAGGATAAGGCTTTTAACTGTTAATTCAATAAGATTTAGTCCGATCCGGAAAATCCCTCCAATCCAAATCAAATCCTTCTTTGACTCTCACAAGTATTGAGGTGATGACAATAAAAGGAAAATCACACCCGGATTGAGGGTAAAACTGGGTTAAAATAAGCGAAATTTCGTTTGCTCTTTTTTTTATAAAGCGATATAGCAATGATTGACCCACACTATCCTCATATTATTTTGTCATTTACTTACCGAGGATTTTTTGTTGAGATTGAGCAAGATCGGTTTAAAGGTCAAGAAATTTATGCGGTTTGGGTGAATTCTCAACAAGGTTGTGCTGTTGCTGTGCCTTGTGCTTTGACTCGTTCAGAAGCAGTTAGAAAAGCGAAGGGATGGATAGATCAACGATTAGGGACAAACTGAGGTGACTAATAAGAGAAAGATTTAGAAGAAGTTTAGATTAATCCTGAACTTTTCTTTCTTTTTATTATCTAAATTAGTGGTAAGCTGTGATCGGTGATTTCTTACGTTTAAGAAAGTCCTGAACTTATCCCTATCGACAATTCTATGTTGATGAAGCAAACTAGTTAAGTGTAGGGATAGAAGAGGACGAGAATGATGATTTACCCAGAAGTAAAGATTGCAGTTTTCGGTAATCTCAGATTGCAGTTTTTAGTTGTGAACAAGAGTAATGGCTAAAACTTATCAAACTGACGATCCTGCATTGAGCGTTAGGAATATTGATCCCCCTAGTCGTGAGGATTGGACACTGAGTAAATCTGTTATCGATCAACCGATTAACCTAAGTCAAGCCAATCACTTGAAAGCAGCAAAACTATTTCAAGCGGCAATTTTGACAGGCTATATCGATGTCAATCAACCGGGGATAGAAACTATTTTTCTCGCTGATCTTTATCGTCGGGCCGGAGACTTTAAGATGGCTAATCAAATTATTTGTCAAACTAAAAAACAAAACTTAGAAGCTAGCTTACTCCCGGTTTTAGAGTACGAACAGGCTTTAATTCAAGCAGAGGATATCGATTATTATCAGATTGCAGAAGCGATAGAAGCTTAATATAATCTGACAATAAATAATAGCAATACGCAGATGGATTGGGACAATTTTATATTCTAAAACCCTTTCCTTTCATAGTCTACTGTTCCCCGTTTCCCGTTCCCCGTTCCCCGTTCCCCGTTCCCTATAATATTTATTAAGATTAGCATTATTATCTCTCACTGCTTTATATGAATTCGTTAAAAATGTGGAATTTCTGACGGCATCAGAACTTTGGTTCTGGTGTTTTTTTTGCAGAGAGAGACGTTAATGTAACGCCTCTATAGAGGGTTCAGCGAACAAATTTAGGCATGACTTCAGCCGCCGTTAATAAACCATAAATTCCCCGTTGATGAAATTCTACACCGGCTTTTAAATAGCCAAATGCAGGGCCGCAAACGTTAGCCGCCATACTGGTTTCATCCCCCAAAGTAAAGGTATGAGTTGAGATTTTTCCTTCAAACGTTCGGCCGGTAACTTGAACATTTGTACTCAAAGGTTTTTTCGGGTTACGAGTATCAACTACTCCACCAACGGTAACACGGTCGCGATCGCAAATTCCCGCCAATTCCAGCATAATATCATCGGCGTGTTCCATATTTTCTAAGGTTAAAATACCGTTAGTTTGATCTAATAAACTGGCAACTTCTTCATCGCTCATCGCTTTGGCTTGTTCAATGCTATAACCGGGTAAATGACCAATATCTTCCCGAATAGTTGCCCGATAGGCTTCCCAATTGGCAATACCGACCCCAAAGGTAATTTTAACACTATGAATTTCTGCATAACTCTGAGCTGCGATCGCGGATGCTGCGGTTAGGAGTCCAGGCGTTGCACCACAACCTGTGAGATAGGTAATACCTGCGGCTTGTAACTCCGATTGTAATTCTAAAAGCTGTTCTACGGCACTGGTGCGCTTCATCGCATCAACTAAGACACCTCGCCAACCGGACTGAATAAACTGTTTCGCAACCGATGCCATAAATGTATTGGGTAAGTTCGGCAAGGCGAGGAAATAGCCATCCACCATGGATGCTTGGTTAATTAAATCAGCAATACTATTGTTACTGAGGGTTCCGTGGGGTTCGAGGTATCCAAGGGAGCCTTGAGTATTATACAGGCTGATACACTCATCTGGGTTGAGTCCTGTGGCAGAGTAGGCGTATCCTTTTTGGTCAGCGGCGGCAAGCAGGTGCATTTCTTGTTTGGGGGCTAAGACTCGAGTGGCAGCCTGTCCGAGTCCACCAAACCCCAATATTCCAACACGAATGGGTTGTTGGGTGACAGATGTTGTATTCATCGCTAGTCTGTGTTAATTGGACAATTTCTTATTATCCATCAATTGGTGTGAAAGTTAGCAAAATCTTATCTCAAAGTCCCTCATGATTGAGATATTTCTAAAATATTAGCGGAACTTTTTATACTATTTAAAGCTCTTCTAAGATTGCTTTTTCAACTAATGAAACAATCTCTTCATCTTTAAATTCCTGAGCAAGAGTTTTTAGTTTTTGAGCAAATGGGCTATATTTTTGATCTAATTCTTCTAAATAAATAGCACGTTCTTGGATTTTTCGCATATTTCCCAGCATTGCTAACTCGTATAATACTTCCATTTCCTCTAGGGGTAGGCTTTTGATAGATTGAATAATTTTATGCTCTTGACTGTGATATTTTTCTAAGAATATTTGTAGCTGTTCGATTTCAAAATCATCAGCGAGTTTCTCAACTTTTTCAGCAAAAAGCGTGTATTGAGGGGAATGATATTTAAGTTTTTCTATTTGTTGCTTGACTTGACTGAGAAATCCTTGGTTTAATAAATTAGAGAGCTGAGTGAGTTGTTCTTGAGGAGGAATCTCCATTGTAGTCTCTTCTGAATCTACTAGATTTGAAGAGCTTACAGGCTGATAAATCCATTCTAACTGTAAGTATTTTTCTAAGACATTGAGTAACTTATTCTCCTCTACTGGTTTGGGTAAAAAGTCATCGCAACCTGCAACCCGACTTTGCTTTAAATCTATATCCATCACACTAGCTGAAACGGCAATAATTGGAATATTTTTGAGTGCTAGAATTTGTCTAATTTCTTTAGCTGCTTCAAACCCGGTTTTAATGGGCATGACTAAATCGGTTAAAATCAAATCGGGCAAGATATTCTGAGCCAATTCAACTTCTTGCTGACCATTTTCACCCTGAATAATATGAAACCCTAAAGGTTCTAGCAGATTTTGCAAAACCAGACGATTTTCTAGTTTATCATCTACGACTAAAATTGTTTGTTTTTTACCTTTATATCCCACAATTTGAGCGGTGGTTTCAATTGGAGTATTGGGCGCTTTTAGGAGTACAGTAAATACAGTTTCAAAGCGAAATGCTGAGCCTTGACCCATTGTACTACTCACTTTGAGTTCACCTCCCATTAAATCTACTAATTGTCTTGTAATTGTCAATCCTAATCCTGTTCCTTCTGCCCGACGTTTGACATCTCCCACTTGTTCAAAAGGTTGAAAAATATGTGTCATTTGTTCAGGTGTCATTCCCACACCTGTATCGATAATTTCAAAACAAATTTTAGCTTGACTGGAGTTAATATTAGTCGTATTAATTTGAAATTTTACTTCACCCTGGTCAGTAAATTTTATTGCATTTCCGAGTAAATTTAATAAAACTTGCCGTAATCGTTTTTCATCGGCTTTTATTCCAACAGGTAAATCCTGACTCGGTTCATATATAAATAAAATATCTTTCTCTAAAGCACGCATTTTAATAAGACCGACAACACCTTCGAGAAAACTCGGAAAATGAAGTTCGTTTAAATATAGCTCCATCTTACGAGCTTCTACTTTAGATAAATCTAAAATATCATTAATTAAGGTTAATAAGTGTTGACCACTATTTTGAATCGTATTTAATCCTTGTGTTTGAATTGGGGTTAAATCTTGGCATCGTTTGAGAATCTGAGCATAACCTAAAATTCCATTTAAAGGCGTTCTCAATTCATGACTCATATTAGAAATAAATTCACTTTTGGCATGATTTGCAACTTCTGCTTTTTGTTTCGCTTTTTCTAATTCAACGGTTCGTGTTCTTACCCGATTTTCTAAATCTATATTAATAGTTCGTAGTTCTGCTTCATTTCGTTTTCGTTCTGCTAAATGTACCAATCCATAACTGAGTCCAACGATAGAAATTCCAACAAAAATGAGCCAATAACGATACTGATATAAAGCTTGTTTGAAAGAAACTTTTCCCCAGTTTTCATAGGGACGAACTCGTAGATTTCGTAAGGTTTCATGGCTGGGTTGATAATTAGCAGGAATCGTCCAACCCTGATAACGACCCGCGTTAGCTGCGGGATGATCTGGCGGCATTTTAATCAGTGCAATTGCCACATCTTCTGCCAGGGTTACAGGGGTATATGGCATCACTGCAAAAGGCCATTCCGGATACAGTTTTGTGCTGAGCGCAAATGGAAATTCTGGCTGATTTTTCTGATTTAAAATAACAAAGTCATTGAAGTTTATTTTACCTTCTAATGCCATCCGTTCTAAAGTATCAGTCCGAACAGTTCCCGCATCAACAATACCATCTCGTACGGCATAAACGACTGCATCATGGCTACCACCAAATTGTAAGTCTTTAAACTGACGATAGGGATCAACTCCTGCTTCTTTTAAGGTTTCCCAAGCCATTTGCCATCCTCCAAAAGCATTCTCACTAACTGCCATGAAGGTTTTATTTTTTAAGTCTTTTAAGTCTCGAATATCATTGCGATCTGAATGCCGAAAAATAACTCCACCAAATTGAGTATAAGGTTGACCTAAACGTAAGTTTTTTAACGTAGCAATTCGTCTAGCACCATAAATCCATTCTAATTCTACATACATTCCCGGATTCAGCAAGACAAAATCAACTTGTCCCTTGCCAATAATCTCCTCTATCATATCAAATTCTAATGGGACAAGCTCAAAAGTATGATCCGGAATTGTTTCACTCAAATAATCAAGAGTCGGTTGCCATTTTTCTTGGGTAATTTCAATCCCTCGAATGGACATTACACCCACTTTGATGGGTTTAGATTTAGAATTAATCGGCTTGTCTTGACTGATCACTTCAGCCTGAGTGGGTGACAAATTTATTAATATATCACCCCCCATTGCTGTTAGAATGACAGTTAAACCAATCACTATAGAACGGGAGATCATAATCAAAATAAATCCTTGAGTTTAAAATAGATATTGTTCTATCATAGCTACAATTTTTTGATCTTGAAAGTTTAAAGATAGGGTTTTAAGTTTTTGAGCAAATGGACTATATTTTTGATTTAATTCTTCTAAATCAGTTGCTTTTTCTTGAATTTTTCGCATATTCCCTAGCCGGGCTAAATCATATAATAATTCTATCTCTTGTCTAGGAGGTATTTCTATTATTAATGAATCCTCTTGATAGATCTCTTGATCATCAGTGGATTGTTCATAAATCCATTCTAACTGTAAGTATTTTTCTAAGACATTGAGTAACTTATTCTCCTCTACTGGTTTGGGTAAAAAGTCATCGCAACCTGCAACCCGACTTTGCTTTAAATCTATATCCATCACACTAGCTGAAACGGCAATAATTGGAATATTTTTGAGTGCTAGAATTTGTCTAATTTCTTTAGCTGCTTCAAACCCGGTTTTAATGGGCATGACTAAATCGGTTAAAATCAAATCGGGCAAGATATTCTGAGCCAATTCAACTTCTTGCTGACCATTTTCACCCTGAATAATATGAAACCCTAAAGGTTCTAGCAGATTTTGCAAAACCAGACGATTTTCTAGTTTATCATCTACGACTAAAATTGTTTGTTTTTTACCTTTATATCCCACAATTTGAGCGGTGGTTTCAATTGGAGTATTGGGCGCTTTTAGGAGTACAGTAAATACAGTTTCAAAGCGAAATGCTGAGCCTTGACCCATTGTACTACTCACTTTGAGTTCACCTCCCATTAAATCTACTAATTGTCTTGTAATTGTCAATCCTAATCCTGTTCCTTCTGCCCGACGTTTGACATCTCCCACTTGTTCAAAAGGTTGAAAAATATGTGTCATTTGTTCAGGTGTCATTCCCACACCTGTATCGATAATTTCAAAACAAATTTTAGCTTGACTGGAGTTAATATTAGTCGTATTAATTTGAAATTTTACTTCACCCTGGTCAGTAAATTTTATTGCATTTCCGAGTAAATTTAATAAAACTTGCCGTAATCGTTTTTCATCGGCTTTTATTCCAACAGGTAAATCCTGACTCGGTTCATATATAAATAAAATATCTTTCTCTAAAGCACGCATTTTAATAAGACCGACAACACCTTCGAGAAAACTCGGAAAATGAAGTTCGTTTAAATATAGCTCCATCTTACGAGCTTCTACTTTAGATAAATCTAAAATATCATTAATTAAGGTTAATAAGTGTTGACCACTATTTTGAATGATGTTCAAACCCTGAGATTGAGAAGACGTTAAGTTCTGGTTTCGTTTGAGAATCTGAGCATAGCCTAAAATTCCATTTAAAGGCGTTCTTAATTCGTGGCTCATATTGGATAAAAATTCACTTTTGGCGTTGTTAGCAGCTTCTGCTTTCTGCTTAGCTTGCTGAAATTGTTGAGTGCGTTCAAGTACTTTTATTTCTAAGTTTTGAGAATATTCCTGTAGCTTTTGTTTTGCTTCTGCCAAATTTAAAGTTTTTTCAATAATACTGGCTTCAACTTGACCCAATAAAATATAAAATAAAATGACTAGACTTAATCCTACGATTGTGCAAACTAAAGAAGTGAGTAGAATAGATTCTTGAGCTGTCCTAATAATATTAGAAATATCTTTTAAGACAATAACATAACCTAAATGTTGACCATTGATATCAACTAAAGGTAGAAAAATAGCTTCTAAGGTTCGATCCTGCTCTACAAATTGTAACTCCTGATGATTATAAATCGTTGATTTAGCCATAGCCTGAGAGATTAACTCAGGAACACTTTCAATCGTTTTATCAATAATTACAAGCTCAGAAAATGCATCCCAATCTGATTGTTTACCGAATTTTTTATTTCTATTTTCCCATCTTTTACGATCTAAAAACTGTTTATCAACCGCTAAAATTAAATTAACATTTAAGAGATGATGAACTTGTTCAGCAATATCTTCAAACTCAATTCCTAATTCTAAATATCCGATTAATTCACTTTGCCAAGGTGGAGTAAATAAGTCACTGTCACGTCGCTGAGGAAAATCACTTCGCCACGGATAAACGACTCGCAAAACTGGATTTCCTGTTGGTCCTTGCTCCAGTCCTGCACTGGGTTGACCTGTTGCTTCAGCATTTTTAATGGTCTCACGATTAATTAAATCTCTTTTTAGAGACTTATGCAGTCGAATTAAATTAGTACGATTAGGTAAATGGAAATAGAAATGAGTAACTTTTGAGCTATTTTTCAGTCTTTCAAATAATGGATTTGCTCTAGCTAATAACTCTTCTTCATTCTGTTGTTGAAAATCACTTGTTAAAATTGGATCACGAATAATCGCTTCCATTGCCATACTCATTTTTTCGACATCATGGATCATTTCCTCTTTGAGTAAATCCTGTACTCTTTGAGTTGTAATCTTTCTGCTTTGATTTATACTGTACTTTTTTTCAAGGGAAAAATTCCAAACAAATGTTCCTTGTAATATGAGAATAACTATCACAACAGGTGGAAGAATCTGTTTTCTAACTTGAGGTTCTTCAGTGGCATTTAAAGAACTTATTTTTTTTATCATATATTTAATTTTTTGAGTCAACTATTAATTAACTGATAGGTAGAACAATAATGAATTGTGTCCCTCTACCAAAGTGTGATTCACATTGAATTTGACCGCCATGTTTTTCTTCAATAATTTGCCGGGAAAGAGATAAACCTAATCCTGTTCCTTTACCGACAGGTTTAGTTGTAAATAAGTTATCAAATATTTTTGATTTTACATTTTCTGGTATTCCTTGACCGTTATCTTCTATTTGAATAACTACCTTTTTTTTATCTGTACTCAGTTGAGTTTTGATATTAATTTGACAATCATGTTTATTCATTTCTGTTGATGTCATAGATTCACCCATCTCATCAAAAACATCAATGGCATTAGCAATAATATTCATAAATACTTGATTCAATTGTCCGGGAAATCCGATCATTTGAGGCAAGTTTCCATATTGCTTAATCACTTTAACTTTAGGACGATTATCCTTTGACTTAAGTCTATGTTTTAAGATTAGCAAAGTACTATCAATTCCTTCATGTAAATCGAAAGAAACTTTTTTATCTGTATCTGCACGGGAGAAGATTCGCATTGAGCTACTAATCTCTCGAATTCGATTAATACCTATTTGCATTGATGAGAGCATTTCGGGTAAGTCTTCTAATAAATAATCTAATTCAATTTCTTCAGCATTTTGTTGAATCTCTTGTCCAGGATTAGGAAAATATTTTTGATAAAGCTGTAAATGATCTGTTAAGTCTTTTAAGTATTCTTTGACATGAACTAAATTACCGGAAACAAAACCTACCGGATTATTAATTTCATGATTAATTCCAGCCATGAGCTGACCTAATGCTGACATTTTTTCACTTTGTACTAACTTTAACTGCGACTGATTTAATTCTTCTAATGCTTGACTCAATTCTGCTGTTCTTTCCTGGACTCGCTGTTCTAATTTTTGATTGAGGATATATAAATTTAAATGCAAATTAACGCGCGCCATTAATTCTTCGACTTGAATCGGTTTTGTGACATAATCAACCGCACCCACTTCAAATCCTTTGATTTTATCTTCTGGGTTAGAAAGAGCGGTCATAAAAATAACTGGAATATTTCGAGTTTCTGAGGAGGCTTTTAATTGATAACAGGTTTCAAAGCCATTGATTCCAGGCATCAATACATCGAGCAAAACTAAATTAGGATGTGCATACTTGACTCGTTTAATACCACTTTCGCCATCCCGAGCAATTAAAACATTAAATCCATGATCTTCGAGAGAATTCACAGCGATTCTTAAGTTAGTGGGATTGTCATCAATCACTAAAATTGTATTATTTAGCTCATCTTGGAGGGTTTGATTGGTTGGCTGAGTCATCATCATATTGTTTAGCTTGTTATGGGTTTCATCTGACTAAAAATTATATTATTTAAATTGATTATTTTTTTATAAAAATAGAAAAATAAAGTAAAATATCATACTTATTAATTATTTTTTACGATCTGTCGCTAGTCACTCCAGAAAAAGCAAAAATTTTAATTCGTCTAATACTAGGGTAAGTTATGATCAGTTTGATATCCAAGAGCAGTTATACGGAAATTTAACTGCGTCGTTATCCTAGTGTGACGTAAGAAATATCAGTGAAGTTACTGAGGATCAGAAGGTACCAGTGATGATTTTAGGATTTAGACGGATCTGTTAGTTGGCCTGAAATAAAAAGATAGACAAACGATTTAAAAAAGTAATTGCTATGAGGCTACTGTGATAGCGCTTTGGCTTTGCCTACACAAGCACACAAAAAAACCGGCTTGGACTTCCAAACCGGATCACTTAATAGTCTGACTGCGATGACTCAGAGAATAACGCTGTTTTAGAAACGAGTTCGACGCAGACGAGTTAGTCCTAATAAACTCATTCCTAAACCGACTAAAATAGTGGGTTCTGGTACAGGTTGGGTATCTTCTAAATTAACCACTTTGATTTGATATGCTAGTTTAGAGCCTTTTGTTTTAGCGCCTTCTGTCCAACTCATGGTAGAAGTTCCAGTTAGAGTAAAGGGTTCTGAAATATCACTAATACGGAGATAGTCTACCCCAAAGTTACCTTCAACATTTTCTACTGCTGAGCGATCGCCCACTGCCACACCATCAAGAAATAAATTATCCACCACAGCGCTTGTACCGTTATTAGCACGGGTACGGATAAAGATATCAGAAAAAGGTGCGCTGAAGGCTTCTGTCACCGAAGTCAAAAGATTTTCTGTACCGAATTCAAACAGGCTATAAGTCCAGCCTAAGTCTGTGTACTCCAGGGAGAAGTCATAGGATGTACCATTCCCCCAGTTAAAATTAGCTTCATCCAAGCCGCCACCGTCTTGATGGTCAAAAATCTTAAATTCATATTGGGCTGCGCCTCCTGCGTCACCATAACGGCTTTCTGCGACAAAAGCGGTGTCATCGGCAGAGTTTTCGTCTGGAAACAGCGCATTGTAAGCCTTATCGGCATCGTATCCTTCTGAGGTCATGTGACCCCCTAAACTAAAAGCATCGGCGGCAGTAGATAAACTTAAACATCCTAAAGTGGTCAGGGCAGTTGAGAGTAAAATGTTGCGAGTATGCATAGCTACTTATTTGTTATATAAAATCAGTATTTTTACGGTGATTGAATTAGAAAATAGTCCTAGTTCAGCTTTCAAAAAAAAGCTACTGTGCTTTATTACCAAGGATTGAGATTAATACTCCCATCACAGCAGCTTCATTTCCTAGTTCAACAAAATTTTTAGAGGTTGCCTATAACAAGTAGCATATTTTACAAAAGCTTGAGGAAATACTGAGGTTTTGTTAAAGATATGATAAAGGGTTCGACCCCTCGTACGATCCTCAGTCTGAGGAGAATAGGGGAATAATTGCTTAGAACTCGATCTCGTTTGCTAAAGATGATGTTATCCTGCAATTAAGAAATCCTGTTTCGCCAAGCTGTGAGGAGTTTGTGACAAATAAGATGAAATCCCCAACATTACAACAACGGTCTCTGTGGGTGGGTTTTGCCTTGCTGATGATGGAACTCACCCATCCAGGTATTGCAATGGCTTCTAGCCCTAACTCTACTCAAGCAAGTTCTGGAAGTATTTTAAGGAATTTGTTAGGGCCGACAATTCCCCCACTGAGTGACCCTGAACAATTTTTACCGCTAAATCAGCTTTATCAAACACGGGTTGTTTTACGTTTGGGTGAACGTCGGGTTTATCTGTATCGGGGTGAACAGGAACTGGCCAGCTATCCCGTAGCCATTGGAAAACCCGGCTGGGAAACCCCCACAGGTACGTTTGAAATCACCACTATGATTGAAAATCCGGCTTGGCAAAATCCCTGGACAGGGGAAGTACGGCCACCGGGGCCAGATAGTGCCTTGGGTTTGCGTTGGATTGGATTTTGGAGTAACGGCAAAGATGTGATTGGCTTTCATGGCACACCGACAGTAGAATCTATTGGACAGGCGGCTTCTCATGGTTGTGTACGGATGCGTAATGAAGATGTGGTGGCTTTATTTGAACAGGTGGATATGGGAACAACGGTAGTGGTTGAACCTTAAAATCAAGCTTGGCAGCCCCCCAGCCCCCAATTCTGGGGGAGAGAAAGTCTAAAGTCTCTCAATTAACACTTGGTATATTCCCTCTCAAATATCCTGTTAATTTAATTAAATTGTTGGGCATAAAAATAGGCGTAGCGATCGCCTTTTTGTAAGAGTTGTTGATGGGTTCCGGACTCAATTACAGTTCCTTTTTCAATCACTAAAATACGATGGGCTTGACGAACTGTAGCCAAGCGATGGGCAATAATAAATACGGTTCGTCCTTGCATTAATCGTTCTAAGGCTTCTTGAACTAAGGCTTCTGATTCTGAATCTAAGGCGCTGGTGGCTTCATCTAAAATTAAAATTTTTGGATTCAGTAATACTGCGCGGGCAATCGCAATCCGTTGCCGTTGTCCACCGGATAAATTAACCCCTCTCTCTCCAATTAACGTTTCATAACCTTGAGGAAGTTCAGTAATAAATCGATCAGCATTTGCAATTTTAGCGGCATTTTCTACCTGTTTCATCTCATAATACGCCTGACCAAAGGCAATATTTTGAGCGACAGTTCCAGAGAATAAAATCACCTCTTGGGGTACAATCCCAATTTGTTGGCGTAAGCTGTTGAGTGTTACTGTTTGAATATCAATATCATCGATTAAAATAGTTCCCCTTTGAGGGTGATAAAATCGAGGTAATAGATTAACTAATGTGGTTTTTCCGGCTCCCGATGCCCCCACTAAAGCAATCATTTCTCCCGGTTGAACCTTAAAATTTAACCGTTGTAAAACTGGGTTTTCGGGTTGATAAGAAAAATGGATATTACAATATTCTACTTTTCCTTTTACAGGCGGTAAAATTTTAGCATCTGGGTTTTCTTTAATTTCGGGTTGATGGGATAACAATTCAAAAATCCGATCACAAGAGGCTTCTCCTTGTTTAAATTCACTATAATTACTGGTGGTTAAAGAGATCGGATCGATGAGTAACGCCACTGCGGTGACATAACTAATAAACCCAGTCCCGGTTAAATTCCCCCGTGAAATTTGCCATCCTCCGAGTAAAAATAACACCACAACACTCATGGCTTCTAGAAAGCCGACCACGACAAATTGTAAGGCTTTTGATTGTTCTGTGCGATATTTTGCCCGTCGGTTTTGTTCTGCTTCTAAGGTAAAACGAGAGATTTCGTATTCTTGGGCAGAAAAAGCTTGAACTAAGCGAATTCCAGAGATCACTTCTGTCAGTAATGCGGATAAGTTAGAAATTCGGGTCTGGCTTTGACGGCTAAAGTTGAGTAATTTTTCTCCAAACCAACCAATCAGCAATGCCATTAACGGTGCAATAATCAATGTTACCGAGGTGAGTTGCCAGTTAAGATAAACCATATATCCCAACACCACAATTAACTGTAAAATGCAGGGAATAAACTGATGAAAGAATTTATAAATGACTTCTCCGACTCGATCAATATCTTCTGTTAAGCGATAGGATAAATCTCCCGTTTTAGCGGTTTCAAAGTAACGAATACTGAGGTGATGCAGATGGGTATAAATGTGCTTTCTGAGATTTAAGGCAATCGTTAAGGCGGCTTTTGCCATTAATGTATCTTGGCCATATTGCACGATTCCTCGCACTAAAAATATAACCGCTGTCACACCTGCCAATTGAGCGATCGCTCTGACATTTCCCGCCCCTACATATTGGGCAATTTTTCCCACTAATGCAGCCAGTAATGGCCAGAAAATGGTAAAAATTAGGGTGCAAGCTAATGCCTTGGCAATGGTTTGCCATTGAGGAGAAATAAACGGCAGCAGTTGCCAATAACTAGAACGAGATTTCACAGGAACGCGATCGCGATTTGTTGCGATATTATTTTAACCTGTTGCCGCGTTCAACGCACCTCATCGGATTTTATATCTGGTGTAGCGTTGACCATTGTACCGATCCAGTTTAAATAACTACTCGATCCGGTAACAATTGGGATTGCAATAATTTCTGGAACTTCGTAGGAATGAAGCGATAAAATTTTAGTTTCTAGGGCTTCAAACTGATTCAAATCTGTTTTAATCATCAGTTGCCATTCTTCGTCTGAACAGACTTCTCCCTCCCAAGTGTATATAGAATGAATCGGGGTGAAGCTGACGCAAGCAGCCAGTCGAGCTTGAACTAAAGCAGTTGCAATGGCTTCAGCCTCAGCGCGTGAACTTGCTGTGACGAATACAACACCATAACAAGTTGTCCGATTCATCTATATTGCACTCATGGTTTGATGATTGCCAAAGGGGTTGTTGGCTCGACGTTCCAAGTCCCGTTTCATCGTTTCTGATAAGATCATATTGTCTAGGTTTGATCCTTCTAATTGAGTGCCCCAGAGACTTGAGCCTCTCAAATCCGCATTAGCAAGATTCGCTTGAGAGAGTTGAGCAAAGTTTAGATTAGCTCTGACTAAATACGCCGCTTCTAAGTTTGCCCCTTTTAACATGGCATCTGCTAAGCGAACACCGTGCATTTTAGCCTGACTTAAATTAGCCGCTTTCAGGTTGGCTCCAGCTAAGTTAGCATAATTTAGTTTAGCGTTACTAAAGTTTAAACCCTCCAATTCAGCCCGACTGAGATTAACGCCATTGAGATAGGCGTGACGTAAATTGGCTCCAGTTAATAGCGCCTGATCTAATTTGGCTCCACTTAATTTAGCACCAGAAAGATTTGTCCACTTTAAGTTCGCATGACTCAAATCAGTACTGCGTAAATTGGCTTCAGTTAAATCAGCACCACAAAAATTAACCTTCTCTAAGTTCGATGCTCGTAAATTGGTTCCAATTAATTTTGTACCCGTCACTTTAGCATCGGATAATGTGGACTTTACCAGAAATGTCCCTGATAAATTCGCTTTTGTGAGTTCAGCCTTTACCAGTTGGGCTTCATTCATCTTCGCAAAACTTAGATTTGCTCGATGTAAAATCGCACCATTTAAGCAAGATTTAATTAAAAAGGCACGACTTAGGTTTGCTCCCGTGAGATTAGCGTGAGAGAGATTTACCCCCATCAAAATCACTCGCCTTAAGTCAGCTCCTTCTAAATCAACTCCGGTAAAGTCTGTTTCTCCCTGCTCATAGTAATGCAGTAATTGACTGACTTTCATGCAGAATAATAATGCAAAGATTTTATATCTCTATTTTAAACACAAGTCTTTAAGAAAATATTTATACTTTTATGTACATTCTAATAAAGTATATTTACTTAATTTTAATCAAGTGGGTTTTGGAGTTTAGTGTGATGCTGCGTGCAGTTATTCGACATATATTATTCTTGAGTGAACCCACATCCCTCTAAGGATAGATTTTATATCATTCGTCATTTTTGTCAAATCCTTAACCCCCCTTCTAACCGCAAGCCCATTCCTCCTTCACCTCGCGCAGAAGAAATAATTAGCGCTCTTGCAACGGGCACTCGGTGCAACACGGTTTTCAGTCTCTAAAACCGCGCCACTTAACCCCTACACATCGCGCTATACCTGGCTTAGCTTGTTCCTGTGTGAGCTAAACACCATGCCAAAAAGTGGGTAATTGCAAAAGACCTCTTGCAATCCCCATTTTGGGCTGTAATAATCAAAACAGAAAGGCACATTACGAGGGTTTCAAGGAGCTGGAAGTTATGTGTTTATGGGAGCACAAATCTTCCAGCCTTTTTACTTCTTGAAAGTACAAGACTTGAACCTTTGATAAGGTCAATTAGATTGATTTAGCTTGTTGATTAGAGGGTTTCTTACAGGGTCATCTACTACTATCTATCAGGGTGTATCTTTATCTAAATCGCTGGGAACGTTATTACAGTAGCCGAGGTTAGTCATTGGCTACATTTAACTCAGAACACAAAAATTAACCAAGCTTGATGGGATTGAAAGGCATACTATTTCCATTAAAACATAGGTTTATCACTTCGGCCAAGCTTTAACCTAAACCTTAATGATTTTCTCTCATTTATTATAACATACAATATATTTTTTGGAAACTATCTGAGGATAAGAGTTGAGAAGATCTGACTCAGAACGCTTGTGATCTTAGGTAATGGCAGCTTTAAGCTGACTGCAAAATTCTGCGATCGCAGTTAATCCGTCCTGAGGCGATCCTTCAGCCAAACGTTTTACAATCGCACTGCCCACAATCACCGCATCTGCTCCCCAATCTTTCATCTGACGCGCTTGTTCTGGCTGAGAAATACCGAATCCTACCCCAATGGGTTGATCGGTAATTTGGCGCATTTGTTGCAACAAATCTTGCACTTTGGTTTGAACTTGAGTTCGCATTCCCGTTACCCCAGTCACACTGACCAAATAAATGAATCCTTGAGACTGGCGGGCGATCGCTTCGATTCGTTCCTGAGGACTGGTGGGGGCTACCAATAATGTGACCGCAATCCCCATCTCTTTAGCGGGTTGCAATAACGTGTGAGCCTCTTCTAACGGTAAATCGGGCACAACCAATCCCCGCGCCCCGGCTGCATGGATTTGTTGTAAAAACGGTTCAATACCGCGATGTAAAATCGGGTTGTAATAGGTAAACAAAATCACTGGTGCGTTGAGTTTAGGAGACACCGACTGCAACATTGCCAGCACATCATCTAATTGAGTCCCTCGCTCTAAAGCACGAGTGGCAGCAGCTTGAATCACCGGGCCATCGGCTAAGGGATCGGAATAAGGGACTCCTAACTCAATCAAATCTGCACCATTTTGATCCAAGACCTGCAACGCTTGAGCCGTTGTTTCCAAATCCGGATCGCCGGCTGTGATAAACGGGATCAAGGCACACTGACGCTGACCATCAGCGGTTTTTAGAGCGCTAAAACATTCAGAAACAGAATTCATTCGCTAATGACTTAATAATAATAGGATTATTCAGAGGTTGAGTTTTCTGGTTGAGACTGAGAAGATTGATCCTGAACCTGTAACTGCTGTTTTTCCATTTCTATTTCTGCTTGGAGTTGAGCCAATTCTTCAGGGGTCATAGATTCAAGCCGTTTTTGCAATACCGCATCTTCATAGTCTTTCAACTGTTGGTTGTAGGTCATATTCTGGGTAACCGCACGCAGCAGATAGGTCAGCATCCAACCGACCAGTCCGGCCACCAATACCACTTGACTCCAGATACCAGCATCAGTGGGATCAAATCCGAACTTGACAAACCCTAAATAGACTATCCCTCCGGCGGCAAAAATGCCAATGCCAATTCCAATTACATCTATCCGTCGCATTAGCTTTCAATTGAGCGAGGTTTAGGACGGAAGTTGAGGAAGGGGGCCAGGACAATCATACCGGGCAGGAAAAAGAATACCATGAAATACATAAAAGCCCGTTCAAAAGAGCTAGCAACGTACCAGCGGCTATTGAGATAAGCGTACATTAAGCCGGGTACAACGAGCAGATAGGCTCCTGCTAACACAACATACAGAGCGAGAGTGATAATTGTTGGAGTGGTTAAAGACATATTGACGTATTCAGCAGATTGATCCAAGTAAAACGTAAAAACGACATTTTAACTAAATACCATTGAACCATTATTGCACTCATTGACATCCTGTGACGGCTTCCAATACTCAGAGATGACTATCGGGGGAAAACAGACTGAAATTGAGCTGAAGGACAACAGAGAATCGCTGGGTACAATAGCTACAGCTTTTGCTTCAAGCAGCGTTTGCGATCGCTCAAAGACAAAAGCAAGCAGTCGTTCAACTATCTTTCAATGGAGGACAGCAATGGCTTGTCGCATGATTGAAATTGTTTTCAGCTTTGATACCACAGGTAGCATGTATCCTTGCCTGACAATACCATTGCCTTAATCTTTCTCGGACAGTATTTTCAGGTGGCTCTAAAATCTCACCTAAAAAACTGTTACTGTCGATAGTCCACAACTATGAGTCATGGCGATAGCAAAGCTCCACATTCCTAGCACTACTGCTTGGGGTTTACTCAAATGAGACATTTGTTTGAGTACCATCCGTAGCCATTGTTGATAGATTTGGGAATAATTCTTCTTCACCTTTAATCAACCTAAGTCAGTTTGAGCTACACCCTTTATTCTACCTATCTCCATCCGGAATTCTTAAAAACATACACTTGAAAGTCTCCCCTAGCCCCTCCTACAAGGAGGGGAATAAGAAAAATCTCTTAACCGTTTAACAGTCGTGTGATGAATTTTCTTGCCCCTCTCGATTAATAAACAGTCCTCTTAGGACACAATTTCCCTCTCCTAGGAGGAGAGGGCAGGGAGAGGTGAGAGGGGTTGGGGAGAGGTCTACTCCTAATCCTTATTTTGCCGTTTAAAACCGGGCCATCCATCTGTTGTATACCAATATTCCCATTCTCCCCCGGATGCCGTAGACCAATTTTTCAGGTCAAAGGAACCGCTTCCTGTGGTTTTGCCAGCAATACGATACACTTTGACGGCTTGTCCATTATTATCCCAAACTAAAGGCGAACCGGGTTCCATTCTTTCGGGAGGTGCGCCAGTTGCTTGTAGAAAATAAGCATCTTGTCCGGCTTCTTTACCATTACCAAAAACCTGGGCAATTCCGTTTTCATCAATGGCAATAAATGCCCCTTCTTCTAAACCAATGGCATAGGCAGGATGTTGATAGCTACAATCTTGAAAAATACGGGCAAGTAATCCAAATATTCTACCATATCGGGTGTCTGGATGAACATCATTTTGCCGATCTAAATGGGTATCTGTAATCACGCTTTTGAGAAAGGGGATTTGAATAAAATCACTGCGATAAATATCATGACTATGAGGATGAAAAGGATCATCTAATATTTCTGAACTAATCACACCTTGAGTGGCGGGTGCATAATAATAATCCCCTAAAATTGCCATGCCTGCACTGGTTCCTGCGACGGGAATTTTTTTCTGATTAATTAAATAGTTAATAGCGGTTTCTGTGGCGGTTCCTTGCCAATAATCCTCGTATTTATTTTGATCTCCCCCAGCAATAAATAATGCATCTGCTTGTTTAATATATTGCACGACTTCTGGGTTATTTGCAGCCGCGCGACTATCAATAGAAAGTTCAGCAGCAGACTGAATAAAATCACGATAATAATCTGCCACCCATGCCGCTTGACTGCCAACGCCACCGCTGCGTAAGACTAAATAATTGCCTTTATTACACCGTTTCAAAAACCATTCCGTTGCAGCATTTTCCCCGGCTGAACCGCCTTCTGCGCCCCCAATTAAAAGAATACTGGGTTTATTTTCAAAAGGTTTTGATGTACCGTATTCTAGGATATATTCAAAAGACTGACTATCTCGATCCTTAGGGATTAGTTCTTGGAGTTTTCTGGCCATATCTTTAGATGCTTTAACCTCATTTTTATCCGTATGTATTGTATATTAAAAAGGGCATTACTTATCAGCATTTTCTTGTCCCTCTCGATTAATAAACAGTCCTCTTAGGACACAATTTCCCTCTCCTCCTAGGAGAGGGCAGGGAGAGGTGAGAGGGGTTGGGGAGAGGTCAGACACAGCTTATAATAAGATAATTCAATAATAAATTATGCAATATTATCCTTTATTTCCCCTAATTCATCCCGTTTTAAAGACTGCATTTCCTCAATGTTTATGGCAGGGAAATAATCAACAGAATGAGATTGCTTTAACCTTTGATGACGGCCCTAATCCTGAATATACCCCAGAATTACTTACTGTTTTAGATTATTATCAAATTCCGGCGAGTTTCTTTTGGTTAGGATACTGTGTAGATCGTTATCCTCAAATTGCTAGAGAAATTTATCAACGGAAACATTGGATAGGTTTACATGGTTATCAACATTATTCTTTTCCAGTGTTAACTTTACCACAAATTCAAGACAGCTTAATTAAAACTCAAACAGCTATTGTAAAAGCCTGTAATTTAGAGGCTAATTTAGTTCTGGATGTTCGCCCTCCCAATGGATTATTTACCCCGAAGATTTTAACAGTATTACAACAATGGAATTATCGTCCGGTAATGTGGAGTGTTGTCCCGGAAGATTGGGTACATCCGGGAGTTGATACAGTGGTGAAACGAGTGATAAAAACAACAGTTTCGGGTTCAATTATTGTGCTGCATGATGGCTATTGTGGTGGCAGAGATGTGGCGAAGTCTGCCGCAAAAATAATCCCGAAACTCTTGGAAAAAGGATATAAGTTTGTTACGATAAATAAGCTTTGGCAACATCACTAATCTGATTTTTTTAACTATGGTACTCCGACCTGAAACTGATCCTGTAACGGGTGAACTCCGCCTATTAGGCAATAATTTTCCAGAAAATGTTACCTTTTTTCCCGGTGAATTGGGTGTGTTTCCTCAAGGGGTTTTGATGTTAGCTGGAAATGATACAGTACAAGGGTCGAGTGATGGAGAATTAATTAAAGGAAACCAGGATAATGATTTGTTATTGGGTGGCGGCGGTAATGATACGTTATTAGGGGGACAAAATAACGATCAATTACAAGGAGAGGCAGGTGACGATTTAATATTTGGTGAAAAGGCGGAAGATTTACTTTATGGTGGGGTAGGAGATGATAGTCTGTTAGGGGGTTTAGCAGCAGATGAAATTAATGGTGATAGTGGCAATGATACCCTATTTGGTGGGGCAGATAGTGACTCTTTACTAGGAGGAATAGGGAATGATTTTCTATTAGGAGAAAAAGGAGGCGATCGCCTATTTGGCGGTGAGGGTAATGATAGTCTTTTAGGAGGTTTAGAAAACGATCAATTACGGGGAGATGGTGGGGATGATGTATTGCGGGGAGAAGATGGACAGGACTTTTTATCGGGGAGTGAAGGGGATGATTTTCTATTTGGTGGAGAGGGTAATGATCGGTTATTGGGAGAGGCCGGAGATGATCAACTTTATGGCGATCAAGGAAGTGATACTTTAGTGGGAGGAGAAGGCAATGATCGGTTTATTTTAGAACCAGGAACAGGTGGAAATAGTCTAGAAACAGCTAACTGGATTTTTGACTTTACACCGGGTGAAGATTTAATTTTTTTATTGGGTGATATTGCATTTGAACAGTTAGAAATTATTGCCGATCCTCGTAATTCTAGAAATACACTCGTTGCCATACCCAATGGTGAGTTTTTCCTAATTCTACAAAATATAACGCCAGAAATAATCAATTCCTCTGACTTTTTTGTACCCGGTATTATTAATTTTAATGCCACAGAATTTAGTGTCACAGAAAACGGTACAATGATTGATCCCATTACTATTAACCGCATTGGCGGCAGTAGTGGCGAAGTCAGTGTAACTGTTATTCCGACACCCGTTTCATCTATTGCAGAAGATATTGATACCACTCCAATTTTAGTAGAATTTGCAGCCGGAGATTTTAATCCCAAAACCATTAATATTGGAATTCAAGATGATAATATTGTAGAATCAAATGATAAAGTACAATTAACGTTAACAAATCCCACGGGCTTAGTGACATTAGGAAATCCCACTGAAGCTATTTTAAATATTATTGATAATGAACCGCGTCCAGAAACCATTCAAACCTTTGAAAATCCAAATCCTCAAGCATTTTCACAATTTGGAGAAGCAATTGCCACCAATATTAATAACTTATTAGTGGGCGCACCCGGACAGGAAAGCGGCGAAGGAATAGCTTATTTATTTGATAGCAATACAGGGCAAATCTTACAAACCTTTCAAAATTTTGAACCGACATCAGGCGCATCAGAATTCGGTTCAGATGTTGCATTTATTGCCGGAGATATATTAGTTTCAGCCCCTGGAGATAGCAGTTTAGCCTTGAAAACTGGCGCGGTTTATCGTCTCAGTCCGGTAACAGGAGGCATCGTTCAAACCTTGATTAACCCGACACCAGACGCTTTTGATTTATTTGGCTTTTCTATCGCAACGATTGGAACAACGGTGATTGTCGGCGCACCTAACGACAGTAGCAGCGGCTTTCAAACCGGGGTGGTATACCTATTTGATGGCAATACGGGGCAGTTATTGCGAACGATTAACAATCCTAACCCGCAAGTGCAGGACTATTTTGGGGCGGATGTGGCGGCGGTGGGGGACTGGGTGCTGGTGGGTGCGCCGGGCAGTTTAAACGGTGAAAGCAGCCAACGTCCTGGGGTTGCCCATATATTTGACAGCGCCACCGGGGAGTTAATACAAAGCTTCCAAAATCCTAATCCCAGTGTGGATGAATTTGGCGCAACGGTTGCCTGGACAGGAATAGGGCGAGATATTTTAATTGGTGCGCCGGGAGATGATAGTCGAGGAATTGATGCGGGGGCGGCGTTTTTAGTCGATGGCATTACAGCCGCAACGTTTCAAAGTTATACTCCTGCCAATATCGAAAATTCCGGTAACTTTGGGGCGGCATTTAGCCGTTTAGGAAATAATGTTTTAGTGGGTGCGCCTGGATATGGGTTGTCGGATGCCGGGAGTGTGTTTGAATTTGAACTCAGAAGCGCTATCTTTCAACAAACTTATCTTAATCCCATTTCAGATAATAATGAAATTCCCCTCAATTTTGGTACAGCGATCGCCACAACGGGTAATAATATTGTAGTAGGTGTTCCCGGTTTGAGTGAAACTGTTGTCAGTCAAGGGCAAGTTAATTTATTCTAAAAAGAAAAATATTCTGTTATTTTAACTGACAATATCTCTTCAGATAGAGGTGAGCTCGAGAAAAAATGAGCATAATAAAAGCATTATAGACAGCGTTAGGAATAAATATAAATGAAACTTCTAAGAATTTTACTCGGTATTGTTCTACCCCCGGCAGGTGTATTTCTGACAACAGGAATAAGTTCTGCATTTTTCATCAATGTCTTACTCACCTTCCTCGGTTGGTTACCCGGTTCTATCCACGCCGTTTGGGTGATGACAAAGCAAGCAGAACAAGCTAGTGTAGAAAGCTATTAATCTCAATATATCATTATATAAGATTTCCCCGATTTACGACAGATACTAACTGGGTTAATGCAAATATTAACCTGGTTTTTTATTATCTTAACTTCTTACCTCACCTAACCTCTTCAGGAATGAGAGAAACAATTGTTAAAATATTAAAGTTTATCCTATAGAAATTCATTTATGGCTTGTGAGAAACACCCAGTCAGTAGAGACGTTCCATGGAACGTTTTTACTCCGAGTCTGGAGACAGAATATTCTGCCATTGCCTGATCTATTGTTATATTTATTAAATACCTAAAACCTAGAAAAAACATTGTATCTATTCAGCCGTAATATCAAGAGTAGGAATAGGAGAATTGCGGAAAACAAGAGTATAAATATCAGTTGGCATCTCAATTCCTTCAGCTTCTAATGCTTCCTTAATTCCTTGTGCCACTAAAGAGGTTGTGGTTAGATAACCCGCCCGTCTAGAATCAACCCAAAAGCGAACTTCTAAGTTAACGGTACTGGCTGCTAATTCCATCACCAACACTTCAGATTGAGGATTGGGTTCGACTTGTTGAAGGGATTTTAAAGTCTCTAAAATCACTGTTTTTGCCTGGCTAATATCTGCTTCATAATCAATCCCAACAATTACAGAACTGCGACGACGGGGAGAAGCGGTATTATTAGTAATACTCGTTTGAAAGACTTCTTGATTCGGAATATAAACTAAACGACCATCATAAGTTCTTAGGGTTGTGGCGCGCAATTGAATCTGTGTAATCGTTCCTTCATAGTCTTTAATAACAACTTGATCATTAATTTTAAACGGTCGAGCAGCGAGTAAAATAACACCGGAAATATAGTTACTCAAAACATCTTTTAAACTAAAACCAATGGCAACACTGGTTAACCCTAAAGCGCCGAGTAATGCGCCAAAATCTAATCCTAAAACACCTAGGGCAATTACACTCCCAATAATCCAAACTCCACCATAACTCAACCTGCCAATTAAAA
This sequence comes from uncultured Lyngbya sp., assembly GCA_964434975.1. Taxonomy (GTDB): domain Bacteria; phylum Cyanobacteriota; class Cyanobacteriia; order Cyanobacteriales; family Microcoleaceae; genus JAAURB01. Next base: position 21,255 of record CAYSWY010000005.1, on the reverse strand, counting down.
CTTCAGTGTTACTATCTCCTTCTGTTTTTTGCGCCCAACTAAACGCCAGATAACGCACGCCTCGAGCCACTAACCAGGTGAAAATTACAACAATAATTGCACCTAAAAATAAGGGTAAATTTTCTATTGTATTTCGAGACAAACCCCGCACCGTTTGATAGAGTCTTTGGCTGACATCAACAAATAAAGGCGGCTTATTTAAGGCTTGATTGAGTTCGGCTGCCCAACGCTCTGCTAAGGCTTCTACACTGAGTCCAAAGTCTTGAGCATCTTGATCTGTAATGGTCATAATTACCCGATTATTTACTCGTAAAGTGGCTATTTTACGAGGATTATCCGGTTGAATTGTAACGGCTTCTACAGCGTCTGATTGAGATAATAAACTGGCAATTCGACGATTAATAATTTGCGCTCTAGTACTGGCATTAATATCGGATAAACTGCCGATTTGAAAAATAGGTCTACCCCGAACAATAATATCCGCAAAATAGAGTTCAGTCAGGGATGCAGGAGATGTTGTTGTATTAGGATTTGGACTCGGAGAAGCTGGCGGCAAAGGTATTGCTTCTTGAGCGATGCTTGTTGTGGTTAATATTAAACAAGATCCAAAAAGGGTGATTATTATATTTAATTTCTGATAAAATCTAACCATTCTATGAGGGGTATAAATAATAGTATTTTTAACTGAAGTATAATAAATTTAGGTGAAATTAAACAGATATAAAATAATAGAATTCATTGAAAAGCGCCGCCTAATGAGTTGAGCGACGCACCTTACTAACAATAGATTCTAAGTATCTATGTTATGGTTTAAAACTATTATTTTAATTCCTTTAACTTTTCGTCAATTTGCTGTTCTACTGATGTTGCCATCCCTGTATTTTGGGGATTGCTCATTTTATTCTTATTTGCTTTTCCTTGAACTCCATTGAGTCCGCCTTCTGTATCCGCTTGAACTTCTTCTAAAGAACGGGGATTAGATTTTAAGACTTCTACTGATTCCTTTTCAATTTGCTTGAGTTGATCTTCTCCTTTAGTCAGACTGCTACTCACAGCAAAACTGGGTAATGCATTAGAAAATAATAATACAGCACCCAAGAAAGCAGCAACTAAAAATCGGGCGGGACGAATATTTAAAACTTTAGATAAGATTGTTTTCATCTTTAACTTACCTCTTAAAATCGGTGTAAACTATGTAGATGGTAGATAAATCTCCGGCTGAATTCATCTACCTTAAGAATGATTTTTTGATTAAGGAATAATAAAAGTAATTTTAAAAATAAATAATCAGAACGATTCCTCAGGCATCATTATTGCGTTCTGTCCTGAAGTAATCGCTCCTTTTAATTGACTTTACGAATTGACTAAGCTTGTTGCCAAATTTGTTGAATTTGACCGGGTAAAAATGAACTAATTTCTTTGATTCGTTCTTGGGAAAGCTCAGCCTTTGTTGCGGCGAAAACTGCTGTGACGACGGCTTCTCCAGTCACACCGCGAGGAACAGCACCTTCTTGTTCAATGCGTCGGATAAATGTTGTATCTTCAAATGATAAAGGCGGACGAACTCGACTCAACCAAGCTACAATAGGATTCGTATCTTTCCACAACTCAGAGATTTCTTTTTGCAGAGATTTGTCATCTGCCTGCTGAGCCTCTTGGTGAAGTTCAGAAGCCACTCTCTCAGATGCTTCTGTTGTCATTAAATCCCGCATAGTTCGGAAGACAACTTCAGCTAAGTCCCGAGCCTCATACAAGTCATTTAAGCCCGCTTTTGCTTGCACCTTTTCTAAGAACGCTTGATTGCTTTTGGAAATATCGGCTGCTGTCATTCTTTTTTATTTTATGTTTATTCCAACGTATCTACGCTACACTATGATGGTTTATCATAAATCTTCCGCAAGATATATTTTATATTCTTAACTTTTCTTCATAAGTGTGATTGTCTATTCAGTCCATTAAAGCCATTTCAAACGATAGATTCTACAGACAACCATTTGTGATTATTTCCTCTACCACTTAAAGACTAAAGTTTGCTATGAACCTAGACGCTGAAAATGATATTACCACCCATAACCAGATTCAGCTTAATGCATTATCCCGAACCATTGGTTTATCGCAAGGGCAATTTTCCTTGTTATTTGCACGCTGTAACTATGCCAGTTTAAGACAGCAAATCACCCAACAACTTCAATCTCAGTGTAATATCCCCATTCGTTCTGTTCATCTACCCACAACCAGTCAAGTTCTCTATGGTGCAATTCAAACCGAATTAGGTGAAGAAAAACCTGAAGTTATTGTTGTTTTTGGTTTAGAAACTATTACAGCCATTGACAATGTTTTACACGCGGCTAATTTAGCCAGAGAAGTCTTCCGCCATTTTGCATTTCCAGTCATTATTTGGATTAATGATAAGCTATGGCAAAAACTGAATCGAGTTGCGCCAGATTTTGCCAGTTGGGCAACCACTTATGAATTTCTGCTTAGTTCCGATGCGTTAGTTGAATTTCTGTCTGAAAAAATAGAGCAAATATTAACCCAAATTTTAGAGACTGGGGCGAGTCAGTTTATCTCAAATGAGCAGATTTTAGGAAGACAATCTGCGGCGGAGTTACAGTCAGCTTATCAAGACTTAAATAAGCTTGATCCTGCAACTTTATATACCTTAGAAGCGAGTTTAAGATTAATCTTTGGTCGTTATTATTATACCCATCAACAAATTAAGCTGGCGTTAGAACAATATCAAGTGGCGCTACAGTTTTGGCAGACTGAAGAAACCATTGCCTCGGCAATTGGAATTGAGAATACAAAATTTACATTAACTCCGATAGAATGGCAAGGTTTATTATGTTTTCATACTGGGCTTTGTTATATCTATCAAGCAGAACAACATCTGCAAAAAAGTGGCTATAGCGATTGGGAAAAAGCCAAAGTTCATTTACAACAATGTCTGGAGCGTTTTACAGCCGCAAATCGTTCGGATTTAGTCGGAAAATTTATTAATAAATTGGGAGAAGTTCTGCGTCATTTACAAGATTGGGATGCTTTAGAACAGCTTGCCCTACAATCTCGAGAACTTCATCAAGATAATGATACCTTAAGTGTGATTCAAAAAGCACAAGATTATGGCTTTTTAGCAGAAGTTGCACTGCATCGGAACGACTGGCAAAAAACAAAAGAATTGGCAACGGTTGCCTTAGAAATTGTTAGTCAAGATATCGATAATCCCATAAAAAATCAACATTTAGGATTATATCGTTTACTGTTATCCCAAGCTTGTGCAAAATCGGGAGAAATTGATGCAGCCATTGCTCAATTAGAACAAGCTCATCAAGCCACTTATCCCAAATATGCGCCTCAACTTTATCTCAAAATTTTAAAACAATTACAGCAGTTTTATTATCATCAAAAACAATACAAAAAAGCCTTTGATGTTAAAAAAGAAGCGCGGAATCAATCTACAATCTTTGGCTATACTGCCTTTATTGGAGCCGGACGATTACAACCTCGAGAAATTGCCATTGATCCCAGTTTAGGTACGATTGCAAAATCAGCAGATATTGTCGATGAATTAAATGCTTCTGGACGAGAAACCGCAGTCAATCAATTACTGCAACGTTTATCAACACCTCAATACAAATTAACGGTAATATATGGCGAATCAGGTGTGGGAAAAAGCTCTTTAATTCGAGTGGCATTAGTTCCAGCATTACAACAACGAAGCATTGATACTCGTCAAGTTTTACCTACCGTTATTAGAACTTATAATACTTACGAAAAAGAGTTAGAAAAGCATCTCAAGTTAGAAGAAGAACCACAGACTGTTATCCCCAAGCCTGCAATTAAAATAGTAACAAAATCGAAATCTGCCCCGACTCAGCCGCCCGTTAAAACTCAAGCCACTATTTTACAAAATGTTCTCAGTTCCATTCAAAAACATACCGCAGAAAATCGATTAGTTGTCTTGATTTTTGATCAATTTGAAGACTTCTTCTTTTTATACAAAGAACCCAGTAAACGTCAGGTTTTCTTTGAATTTTTGAATCAATGCTTAAATTTGCCGTTTGTTAAAGTTGTGCTATCTTTACGAGACGATTGTCTACATTTATTATTAGATTGTGTGCGCTCGGTCAATTTAGAAGTGATTAATAATGATATTCTCAGCCAAAATATATTATTTTACCTCGATAATTTAAAGCCGGATGAAGCCTTTAATGTGATTAAAAGCTTGAGTAACCAATCTCATTTTTATCTAGAAGATCAACTGATTCATCAATTAGTCGAAGATTTAACCAATGAATTAGGAGAAGTTCGCCCGATTGAACTCCAAGTGGTGGGCGCACAACTGCAAACAGAACAAATTACTACATTAGAAACCTATCAACAAAAAGGCCCTAAAGCAGCTTTAGTAGAACGCTTTTTAGGGGAAACGATTAGAGATTGTGGGAAAGAAAATGAGCGGGCTGCAAAATCAGTTTTGTATTTATTAACGAATGAAAATAATACTCGCCCCCTGAAAACCCGGACAGAATTAGCCGATGACTTACAAGAAAAACTACAAATTAATATTGATTGTGAGCAGTTATATTTAGTGCTTTATATCTTAGAAAAATCGGGCTTAGTTTCTCGAGAAGTGAGTGTTGGAACCGAATTTTATCAACTGGTGCATGATTATCTCGTCGGTTTTATTCGGCAACAACATCAAAATGAATTAGAAGCAAAATATGAAAAATTACAACAGGAAAATGTAGAATTATATCGGCAGGCTCAAATGAGTCAAGCCTTAGTAGAAGCGCAGAAAAAACAACGTTTAGCAGAAAATAAAAGTCGTCAACTAGAACGATTTTTAGGGGCATTTATTGGGCTAGGGGTTGCCACTTTTGCCGGGTTAGCCTATTGGCAACGACAACAAGCCGTGTCGGGTGGAATTTCCGCCGTAAAATCAGCCGCAGATGCCTTAGTGGTTGCCGATCAACAAGATCAATTAGGCATATTAAAAGCCAGTGTAGAATTCGGTCGTAATATCCAACAAACCAACGCCAAAGCAACCCTTCAAAATCAAATTGCCGCCAGACTGCGACCTTTAATTTCCCACATCCAAGAATATAACCGCTTGTCAGACCACCAAAATGGGGTGTTAGACGTGAGTTTTAGTCCGGATGGGGAGCGGATTGCCACGGCCAGTTTAGACCGCACAGTGAAGCTGTGGCAAGCCGATGGGGTATACCTACAGGACTTAATTCATGACGCTGCGGTCACCACAGTTCGCTTTAGTCCCAACGGAAAAGTGATCGCGACTGGGACTGCCGATCCCAATAATATGGAAAATAATAAAGTATTGTTATGGGATCAATACGGCGATCGCCTCAATCCTGAAACCATGAGTCATGATGATGCCGTCACCAGCGTTAGCTTTCACCCCAAGCTTGGGCAGCTAGCCAGTGGCAGTTACGATCAAACCGTTAAAATTTGGAATTATGACGGGGATGTCGTCAAAACCTTAACCGGACACCGGGATATTATTTTAGATGTGGAGTATCATCCCCAAGGAAATATCTTAGCCAGCGCCAGTGCTGATGGAACAGTCAAACTCTGGCGAACCAATGGTACACTGCTCAAAACCCTACAGGTGTCTAACTGCGACCCGAACTCCAATTTTGACTGTTTTGTGTATGATATTAGCTTTAGTCCCGATGGCAAAACCCTAGCCACCGCTAGCGGCGATCGTTCCGTGAAATTATGGGACTGGCAAAACAGCAAACAACGCTTCAGCTTGGAAGGACACAACGATGCGGTGTTAAGCGTTAATTTTAGCCCCGATGGCAGCCAAATTGTCAGTGGTAGCCAGGATCAAACGGTAAAATTATGGACAGCCAGCGGCACATTATTAGAGACGTTTAGCGGCCATCGCAATAATGTTCGGGCCGTTCAATTTAGCCCCGATAGCCAAACCATTGCAACAGCGAGTGAAGATAATACCATACGACTGTGGGCACCGCGCCGTAATCCCCTTGATACCATTTTACAAGGACATCGTCGGGCCGTTTGGGACGTGAGTATGAGTCCGGATGGTAAAACGATTGCGACCGCGAGTCATGATCAAACCGTCCGTTTGTGGCCAATAGAAGCCGGAGAATTAGTCGAAACGCCACAAATATTATCCCATCCCGCAGAAGTTAATCGCCTTGAATATAGTCCCGATGGGGAATTGTTAGCAACAGTGAGTGAGGATTCTCAATTACGATTGTGGAATTCATCCGGGGAATTAACCCAAACGTTATCCCATCAACAACAAGTCACAGCCGTTGACTGGCAACAAACCGGAGAAATTATCGCCTCCGGTAGCGAGGATCAAACCGTTAAACTGTGGACACGCCAGGGTGATCTGATTCAAACTTTAACCCAAGACGGGTCAGTTGTTGATTTGCAATTTAATCCTCAAGGGAATTTACTCGCCGTGACCACCGCTGCCGCTGCTGAGTCTAGCCAGACAAAACGTAGCGTCCCTCCCCTGGGACAGGTAGAGTTATGGCAACAACAAGGAGACAGTTGGGAAACAACCGGGGTTTTATCCTTTTCCAGTCGTAATGTCAAAACTATTGACTATATTGCATCTCTCAATGTGTTTGCGATCGCAGTCGATCAAACGGTCATATTATGGAATTCAGAAAAAGGAGAATCTTGTCCGCTGCCACACGAGGCAACCGTCAGGAGTTTGAGTTTTCACCCCGGTAGCCAAACCTTAGCCACAGCCAGTGATGATAAAAAAGTAAGGTTATGGCAGATCAATTCAACCGTAGAAAATACTCTCTGGCCACAACAGGATTGTCCCTCGACGGAGGCCACTTTGCAACCGATTGATACGATTAATCAAGATGTTTTGGTCAATAGCGTTGATTTTAGTCCCACTGGGGATGTATTAGCGATCGCCCAAAATAATGGCACTGTTATTTTATGGGATACAAAAGGCAGTCAACTTGATCATCAAATTCAGCAAAACTGTCAATGGTTAGAGGATTATCTGCAAAGTCAATCTCAAAACCCATCACAAAATCAAACAAATTCCAATCATCTCAAATTATGTTCCCTCGATGACTCCGAATAAAATAGACCTGAGTATTTACTCTCAATTCCATCACGTATCACTGTTTCTATAGAATTTATCGGAGATTGCAGCTATTCTGGTTGCATCGAGATTGATGAACTTTTTGCATTTTATTGGTTAGAATAGACTGTACAGTCTAAATATAAACGACAAAGAATCAAATTATAAAATATCCATCATCTGTTAAAGGAGATAAAATCATGCCAAAACTCAAAAATTATCAACAGTCTCAAGCCACAGTTAACAAAGCCGAACAGATTCTTAAAGGGGCAATGCCAGAGTTTCTCAGAAACGGTTATGACTGTACCAGTATGGATAAAATTGCTAAATCGGCAGGCGTTTCTAAACAAACCCTCTACAGTCATTTTCGAGATAAAGATGGACTGTTTACCGCTTTAGTCGAACGCATTGCCTCAGAAAAATTTAGAATTGTTTGGTCTCAACCCCTCCAGGGAAACCCCGATCAAGTGTTACGCAGTTTAGCCCAAAGAATATTAAATAATATTAACGATCCACAGTATATTTGTTTTATTCGGCTAATTACCGCAGAATCTACCAAACGTCCAGATTTATGCGAAACTTTTCTCACCAACCTAGTTCAACCCGCCATTAGCCACCTAACTCAATATCTCGAAACCGGAGAAGAACTCCACATCAAAGATCCAGAAGCAACGGCCCGGATTTTTGTGGGTTCACTCATACATTTTATGATGGTTCAAGAACTTCTACAAGGCAAAAAACTCATGCCGATGGAGTCACAACGGTTAATTGATAATTTAATTGAAATGATTGTTAACAAATAATCATTGATCTTGACTCCAATTTAAGATTAAATAGAGTCATTATTAGTGATTTATTGTTTGATTTGTAACCTACCTGGGTAAGCTTCTAACTTCTGTAGAGACGTTACATGTCAATCTCTACGCCTGAATACTGACTCGCTGAATACTGACTTCTATCTCTATGACTACCACTTCTTCCCTGAATGCAACCACCGAAATTGAAAACCGTAAAGCTGACCATTTGCGGGTTTGCTTAGAAGAAGATGTAGAATTTCGCCAGGTTACCAGTGGGTTAGAACAGTATCGCTTTAGCCATTGCGGTTTGCCAGAACTCGATTATCAGGATATTAATCTACAAACCCAGTTTTTAGGCAAATCTCTCAATGCCCCCTTACTCATTTCCTCGATGACAGGAGGGACTGAATTAGCCCGTCTGGTCAATACCCGCCTCGCTACCGTTGCCCAAAAATATCGCCTCGCCATGGGGGTTGGTTCTCAGCGTATTGCCCTAGAACAGCCTGATTTAGCCCCCACCTTCGCCGTTCGTTCCGTTGCGCCAGATATCCTGCTGTTAGCCAATTTAGGGGCAGTACAACTGAACTATGGCTGTGGTGTCAAAGAATGCTTACGGTTAGTGGAATTACTAGAAGCAGATGCTTTAATATTACATCTTAATCCGCTACAAGAATGTGTACAATCTCACGGCGATACAAACTTTAAAGGACTGTTAAATAAAATTAGCCAACTTTGCCAACAATTGCCTATTCCTGTCATCGTTAAAGAGGTGGGAAATGGTATTTCTGGAGTAGTCGCCAAACAGTTAATTGAGGCGGGAGTGACTGCCCTCGATGTGGCTGGCGCGGGGGGGACTTCCTGGGCAAAAGTCGAAAGTCAACGGGCGAAAGATGCTAAACAACGGCGCTTAGGACAAATTTTTGCAGATTGGGGTATTCCTACCGCTGACTGTATTACCAGTATACGGGCGATCGCGCCTGAGATTCCTTTGATTGCTTCAGGGGGACTCAAAAACGGATTAGACGTTGCCAAAGCGATTGCTTTAGGGGCTGATTTAGGTGGGTTAGCCAAGCCGTTTCTAGAGGCGGCAGTCACCTCAGAAGCAGCGGTTGAAGAATTCGTTGAATTTTTGATGGATGAATTAACCACAACGTTATTTTGTACCGGAAGTGTGGATTTATCCGCTTTAAAAATACCCGGAAAACTCCAACGAATTCAAAGATAACAAAATTTTACCACAATTAATAATAACTCAGTCCAATCTCGTTAAATCTTCTTATTCCTGAATGATCAATCCGTTAAAGGAATTCGGTATTTTTACCGATTAGGGAATCAGAGAGTTGAGTTAGGATAGAAATATCAACGAACTATCGTTGCAATATTGGGTTCGATGTGAACATATCAAGGGATGCATTTATTAGTCAGCCTCAACAGCCACGAGAATTAATTCTTGTTGTTGGGTGTACTTTGTCTTTCAATTAAATTTCCAGCAAATCAATACAGCTTAAGAAGAGAAAAGCTGACCCAATATTAATAGAGAAAGATAAGAATTAATTAGGTTTTGACGATGGATCATTCAACTTCTCAAATTCAGCTTTTGGGCTATTGTGAATTAGACAAAAATGCAATTCAGCAAAAATTTAATCAAAATGGCGTTTCAGAGTTAGTGAATCTCTCTGGAAATTATACTATTGTCATTGAAAATAATCAAGAAACTTATATTATCACGTCTCCCTATTGTGTTTGCCAATATTATTACACGATTAAAGACAATCAACTGTTTCACGATCAAACCCTTCTGGGTGTCTTAAAAAATAGTCAAATTGATTGGTCGTGGAATTGGCAAAGTTTTGCCGATTTAATTTTACTGGATCATACTTTAGAACTGGATACATTGCATCCGGATATTCATCGCGTTTCTTCCGGTAGTATTTTACATTTTAAGCAGGGAAAACTGAATATTTCTAGCCTCAGTTGGGAAGAATTGAATCCACCTAAACCGACCTCGGCACAACAAGCTGTTAATACTTTTAATCAAGAAGTAGAAGCATGGATCACAGATGATGTTGTTGTTTCAATGTCGGGAGGATTTGATTCTCGCTTAATTTTAGGGAGTGTCTTAAAACTGGGTTATAAACCCCCCTTGGTTACCATGGGATATGAGGAAAGTACTGATGTTGTCATTGCTAAACAAATTGCCAATCACTTCGGTTTAGATTTATCCCTAGTTAACTTAAATTTTGAAGATTATTTTAAATTTGGTCAAACGATTTCAGCTTTAACAAACGGCACCAAATCTTCCCGTCATTGGCATACTTATGTCTATACTTACCAAGCACAATTAGACCACAATCAGTTAATGTATATTGGCACAAATGGCGGATTTGCTAAAAACTTTTATTATGACAAAGGAATTCTAGCGATTTATAAAAATATGACTGCTTCTATTCCTACATTACATCAACTCTGGAAAGGTCGATTAAAACCCTTTTTTACACCGGATGAACTGCAACAGATTACACCGGAATTAGTGAAAGAATTTTCTGAAGACAAAAAACAACAAAGAATTGAACGTTTAACTCAACTCAGCCACAATCAATTATTGGGTGGATTAGAACGATTTTATTTAGAACAACGGGTTCAGAACTTTATGTCAAATGGCATGAGATTATATTCTGAAAATATTAATTGGTGTGCGCCTTTTATGAGTCGAGAATGGGTGCGGGATATTTGGAATTTAAAGCGAAAATGGCGGTTAGGAAATAATTGGCATCGTTATGCCATTCAACAAACCTATCCTGAATTAATGAACTTTCCTGAACAAGGCGAGTTTAGCAATAAAATGTATTCTAAAGCGCCTTTATTTTATTGGAAACATAAGCGTAAAACTGCACCTATTGTCTCCTATGCAAAATATCCCCAATGGTTTCAACAAGATTTTGTTAAAGAATTTATTTTTGATAATCAAGAGTTACTCTCAAACTGGATTACTCCTAAAGCCATTCAATCTATTTTTACAGATCATATCAATACTGGAAAAAGAACCAATACGGTAGCATTTTTAGTGACTCAAATCTTTTGGCAAATGAACTTAAATACAATATCAAAAAAATCGTTCAATCGCTAAATTATCAGGGTTATATTTGTATTCTCAACTTAACCCATAACCTATACTAAAGAAAGAGAGAGTTAGGACACTCATATAGGCTGTCCCGACCCTGTAAACAGGAATCCATAACAATCTATGTCTTAATCTACTTTTTTTTCTATAACATTCTTACTCAACTCTAAATTTACTATGAATTCTTTACTCATTACTGATACATTTTCTCCCCGCGTCGGCGGCAGAGAAGCTTACTACAATCATCTGTTTAGCCATCTCAAACAGACTCAAACCGTTGTGATTACACCCGATAAAAAAGGAAATTATCAAGCGTTTGATCGTCAATCTCCCTTATCAATTTCTCGAATTCCTAGCCTCAGTCAAAAATGGTATCGTTGGGGCCGTCCAGGTCGCTTGATGTGGTTAAAAATGTTAATTGCCATCTGTAAAAAAAATCAAATTGATTTAGTTCATTGTGGCTTAGTTTTACCCGATGGATTATCCGGATGGTTACTGCAAAAAACTTTAGGAATTCCTTATATTATTTATACTCATGGAAAAGAAATTTTAGAAAATCAAAAAACACCTGAAACTGAACAACTAATGCGGATTGCATTTGATTCAGCCGCGCGTGTTGTTGCGAATAGTGATTATACCGCTGGATTGTTAAAAGAGTTTGGTGTATCAGCCGATAAAATAGTTCGCATAACCCCAGGAATTCTACCTCAACAGTGGACTAAAACAGTACCTTCTCAACAAGTAGAAAAGCTACGCCAACAGCATCAACTTGGCAATCATCCTGTTATTTTAACGGTAGGAAGATTGAATGAACGTAAAGGTCATGATACTGTTATTCAGGCAATGCCAGCTATTTTATCTGAAGTTCCCGATGCGGTTTATTTAATCGTTGGAGATGGGTTAGAACGAGAAAATTTACAGACTTTAACCCAACAAATGGGGGTAGAAAAAGCCGTTATTTTTGCCGGAGAAGTGGGGGATGAAGATTTACCCGCTTATTATCAATTAGCCACTATATTTACCATGATTAGTCGTCAACCTCCCGGTAGTCATGAAGTAGAAGGATTTGGTATTGTATATTTAGAAGCCAATGCTTGCGGACTGCCTGTGGTTGCGGGGAGAAGTGGAGGAGTCCCGGATGCAGTGATAGATGGTGAAACAGGGTTTTTAGTGAATCCTTTTAAACCCGAAGAAACCGCAACTGCAATGATTAAGTTATTACAAAATACTCAACTTCGTCAGCAACTGGCAAATACAGGTCAAAAACGGGCGCTAGAGGAGTTTTCTTGGGAACATTCTAGTCAACAACTGCAACAATTAATTACCGCTGTAGCAGCAGAAACCACAAAACTATCTTTAATTACTCAAGCGTTTAATACTGTTCCGTTAATCCTAAAACATCGTATTTTCAATGAGGTAAGTTAATCTCAATGACAACTTCAAAGCATCAAAAAGTTTCAATTATTGTGAGTGATTTATCCGAAAAAGGGGTAGGTCGCTGGGCGGGGGGTGGCGTTCGTCCCTTCTTACTGAGTCGTGTCCTTCAATCTTTGAATTATCAGGTTGAAATTGTTGGATTTGTTGCCGAAAATACCTCAGCCATTCAAACAGCAGAAATCCCGATTAAAGCCATTTCTTATTCTGGATATCCTCAATTTATTCAGGCAGCTAAAAGATTACTCAGTCAAATTGATGGAGATATTATTTATGCGTATAAACTCAAACCCAGTAGTTTTGGTGTTTCTTTAATCAAAAAATGGATTCAAAATAAGCCGTTATTATTGGATATTGATGATTGGGAATTAAGTTGGCATGGCGGAGAAAACTATAGTTATCGTCCCCATCCGAAACAGTTAATTCGGGATTTATTTAAGCCTCATGGTGCATTACAAGAACCCGATCATCCTCGTTATATTCAATGGATTGAAAATTGGGTGAATCAAGCAGATATTATTACCACTCATAATCAATTTTTACAGAAAAAGTTTGGTGGTATTTGTTTACCCAATGGTAAAGATGTCTCTGTATTTAATCCAGAAAAATATAACTCCATTCAAAGTAAAGAAAAATATAATTTGACTAATTATCGCATCTTAATGTTTCCTGGCGCGCCTCGTCCATATAAAGGCGTTGAGGATATTTTAATTGCATTAGATCAACTTAATGATGATCGTTATCGCTTAGTGATTGTCGGAGGAAGTCCCTATGATGATTACGATCAACAACTAATGAAACAATGGGGAAAATGGATTATTAAACTGCCTAAAATTCCCTATACTGAAATGCCAGAAGTTGTGGCAGCAGCGGATATTATTATGGTTCCTCAGCGTAATTCTCCGGCTGCATTAGCACAATTTCCCTTAAAATTAACCGATGGTATGGCAATGGCAAAACCGATTATTGCCAGTCAAGTTGGGGATATTCCTGATATTTTAGCTGATACAGGCTATTTAGTCAGTCCGAGTTCTCCTGAAGAAATTGTTATACAAATTAAGAATATTTTTGAGGATTTAGAACAGGCAAAAAAACGAGGAATGGCTGCGAGAGAAAGATGTATTCAATATTATAGTTTAGAGGCGATGGCAGATATATTATCTAAAATTTTATCTTCTATAAAATAGGATAGATATTCAATACAATACCTACCCCAACTATCTTACTGATCGTCGTTACTTTGACGTTGTGCCATAATTTTTTTAAATGCGGGGCGAGATATCATTTCTTCCACATACCGTTTCACGCCAGGATAAGAAGCATAATCAAATTCAAACATCATTTGTAGATAAGATAAGACAGAACCGACTGCCACATCAACCACGCTAAATTCTGTTCCCATCATGTAAGGATGTTGTTGTAAGCGAGTATTTAATGGCTGCAAAAGTTGATTCATTTCTTTCTCGCGAGTCGTTTCATTAAAGATTCCACCACTGAGGGTAGAATTAGCAAATAAAATCCACTGATAAATCTCGGCTTGCTGTTGAATTGAACTCGGCATTTTGCCATGTTTTTGTGCTAAATAAAGTAAAATAGCGCCAGATTCCCATAGCTTAAACCCTTCATCTTCAATGGCAGGAACTTTTGCCATTGGATTAATTTCTAAAAACTCAGGCTGTTGATGTTCTCCCGCTTGTAAATCGAGTTTTACGAACTCATAAGGGACCTGTAATTCTTCTAAATACCATTGCACAATCGTAGCGCGACTGACGATACCGCCATAAAGTTTTAACATTTCTATACTTAAATAATCTAAATCTTCATTCATTATTTTAGGGCTAAAGTGTTAAAAATGATAAAATATATCTCAATAGCCCAATATTTTGTAAATTTTTCTTTTTTTTCAGTCAATATAAACAACATACTGTTAATCTAATTTAATCATAAATTTTTCAAAAATCACTTAATTTTTGACTTCACTTAATGAAAAAATATATTCACAAAAGCAGAATTCCTATAGTTTGGCTAAGAGAAATAAAAGAAATAGTTCGGGGTGCAGCCGGAGGTTTTTTATTTGGTATCCCCTTATTATATACTTTTGAAGTATGGCAAGCCGGATCATATTTAAAACCTGCTATCATGTTATCTCTCTTAGCCATTACATATCTAGTTGTTTTCTTCTTTAACCGAGTTGAAGGCTTTCGTCGTCAAAAAAGAGCAAATCTAAGTGAGGTGGCTTTAGAAAGTATAGAAGTCTTAGCGATCGCCATCATCTGCGCGACATTAAGCCTGTTTTTATTGCAGCGAATTACATTGAATACCTCTTTACAAGAAGCCTTAGGAAAAATTGTATTTGAGAGTGTTCCTTTTGCGTTAGGTGTTGCCTTAAGTCAATTGTTTTTAAGTGAAGATGAACCCAAAAACTTTTCAGAACCAACTCGAACTCCAACAGATTTTGTGGATAAAAACCTGCAAAAAGTTAAAGGTGTAAATGAAACATTATCCGATTTAGGCGGAACCATTACGGGAGCGATTATTATTGCTTTTAGTATTGCCCCGACTGATGAAGTGACGGAATTGGGTGTTGCCTCTTCTGCGGTTTGGTTAATTACTATTATTTTTGCTTCTTTACTGATCTCATATCTAATTGTCTTTGCGGCGGGTTTTGGCAATCAAAAACAACGGAAACAACAACAAGGCTTATTTCAAACCCCTGAGGGAGAAACTATTTTCTCCTATTTAATTTCTCTATTTACCTCTGTATTAATGCTGTTATTTTTTCAGAAAATAGGTTTTTCTGATCCTTGGTTTCTGTGGATACGCTATACTATTATACTAGGACTCCCTGCCAGTATTGGGGGTGCAGCAGGACGTTTAGCGATATGAGTGGAAACGCTTCAAAATCCAATTCTAAAAGACGGCGTTCTTTCCCAGAACGTCTGAGTTTTGCCGCTTCTGTTTTAGTGTTAACGACGCTCATTGTTTTAATTATTTATCAATGGAAGTTTGTAGAGGATAAACCCCCTATTTTATCGATTATTGTTGACCAAGAAATTCGATATTCCGCAAATCAATACTATATTCCGTTTACTGTTTCTAATACTGGAGGACAAACAGTCAAAGCGGTTCAGGTAATTGGAAAACTTCAGATTAAAGCCGAAAATATTCAACAAACCGGAGAACAACAAATTGATTTTCTCTCCGCAGGTGAAACCGCTTCTGGAGCATTTATTTTTACAGAAAATCCTCAACAAGGTCAGCTTGATATTCGGGTGGCTAGTTACAAACTTCCCTAATAATTTTACGTCGATAGTTTCAAAGACGCTGAATATGAAAAAAGAATACTGTTACAAATAATATCCCAATTTTTAATACTCTTTGAACAGAATTAGTAATTTTCTGAAAGTTCTGAGGAAATTTGCTTGATTTTCAGCGGTTTAGATTCAATCATCCTCTCAAGGGGGCGATTAACCCCCTCAACTTAATCTCATTTATAGGTGTAATTTTGACTGAGATTTAGGTTGTATACTCAGCATTAATTTTGACGTAATCATAACTGAGATCACATCCCCAGGCTTTTCCTATGCCGGGTCCATCCCCAATTTTGACGGAAATTAATACTGTATCTTCCTTTAAATATTCCCCAAGAGTGGCTTGTTTGAGATAAGCACTAGCGGCTGCTTGATCATATTCTTTCGGTTGACCTTTTTCTAACATGAGAAAATCACCCAATTTAATCTCTAAATTCTCTTGATCAAACTTTACTCCAGCCCGTCCAGCCGCCCCGGCAATCCGTCCCCAGTTGGGATCATGTCCAAAAACAGCAGATTTCACTAAAGATGAGCCGACAATGGTTTTAGCCACCTGATTGGCTGCCGCTTCGTTGGCTGCCCCCGTGACTTGGACTTCAATTAAACAAGTTGCCCCTTCTCCATCTCTGGCGATCGCTTTGGCTAAATGTTCACAAACTGCTGTCAGCATCGCTTCTAACTTCTCGGCTTCTGGGCTACTTTTAGTAATAGCGGGGGTACGAGACTGACCGTTAGCGAGGGCAATTAAACTATCATTGGTACTGGTATCCCCATCAACGGTAATTTGATTGAAGCTACGGTTAGCGGCCCGGCTTAACATCTCTTGCCAGAGGGGAGGAGATACCGCCGCATCACAAGTGACAAAAGCCAGCATTGTTGCCATATTCGGATGTATCATCCCCGATCCTTTAGAAATACCACCAATACGGACGGGGCGATCGCCAAACATTGTTTCTAAAGCGATTGATTTTGTGACTAAATCTGTGGTGATAATGGCTTTTGCGGCTGCTTCTCCGCCGTTTTCCGAGGCTTGGGCGACTAATTCAGGAATAGCAGCTTTAAGGGCATCCATTTTAATTCGTTTGCCGATCACGCCTGTTGAAGCGAGTAAAATCATCTCTGGATCAATATTTAAAGCCTTACCCAAAGTCTCCGCACTATCAACCGCATCGGCCCACCCCTGTTCTCCTGTGGCGGCGTTGGCTTGTCCGGCGTTACACAAAATGGCTTTAACACTGGGTTTGGCTTGTAGCCGTTGCCGACAATAATCAACACAAGCAGCCCGCACCTGAGACGTGGTAAAGACTCCCGCTGCGATCGCTTCGATATCAGATAAAATTAGGGCTAAATCCGGTGATCCAGAAGGTTTTAACCCCGCTTTGATTCCAGATGCTTTGTACCCTTTTGGGGCTGTAATTCCCCCGCTAATCACCTGCCAATCTGACATAATTTCCCCTGTGAGAGTATCAATTTTTTGCAGAAGTATTTTAACTCCTACTGATGCTCTATTGCAGATTATAATTGACGGATTGGCGCGCGCGCAATCGTATTTTCCGTCACGGAAGTGATTCTCCTGTGATATGAAATATTTAAATTGTTGCTACATCAGATTGAGAGGTGGAGAGTGGGTGGTTGCAAAATTTCTCATTACCCACTTCCGACTGATTAATCCGTAGCAGAACTTGACCTATTTCAGATTACTATCAAATCGTTTAGATAAATTTATTGATTTTATATTGCAAGTAAATCTCGCCATCGCTGCTGCGCTCATCACCATCACACAAGCCACAATATCGGAAATACCAGGGATTTTAAAAGATCTATCACCACTATAGATTCTCAAAAAGTGAAGTTTTTATGAAAATTATTCTCAGTTGAATTGAGATAATGATAGATTAAACTTTAATGCTAATTGCAAAAAATTTTTAATAAAGCGGGGAGGAAAGTGTGGCTCATGATTCAAGTTCACAAAAACGAGACCCTCAGGGACAGCAGTGGAAGTTTGAGTTCTATGGCGGCACTCCTGACCCAACGCTTCAAAGCGATCAAAACGCTTCTGTGTCAGCTTTTCCCCTAAGTGAAGCCCAGACGGGAATGACTGTGTGGATTGTGAATTTTCAGGAAAAAACGGGGATCGGTCGATTATTGTCCATGGGATTAATTCCGGGAACCCCCTTAACAATCCTCAGTATACAACCCAGTGGTTCTGTTGTGGTGGCGATCGCAGATAACCGTTTAGGACTGGGTTCAGCAATGGCAGGTCAAATTATGGTAACAGACCAACCTATCATCACACAACCGGAGGCGGAGATGGATGATCAAACTGTTTCTTTATTGCGAAACTTTCCAAACGGTAGCAGCGGACGAGTTAAAGGGTATGAGAAAGCTTACCGAGGGTTTAAAAGCAAATTATTATCGATGGGGTTAACACCTGGTACTGAATTTACGGTCATTCGGGTTGCGCCGTTAGGAGATCCGGTCGAAATTAATATTCGTGGCTTTAACCTCAGTCTCAGGAAACAGGAAGCTGATGCCTTAATTGTGGAGATGTTTTAGGTTTTGGGGATTAGGTTTTAGATTTTGGGGGTTTGGTTTTGGGTTTTGGGGATTAGGTTTTAGATTTTGGGGGTGAGGTTTTGGGTTTTGGGGGTTTGGTTTTGGGTTTTGGGGGTTTGGTTTTGGGTTTTGGGGGTTTGGTTCGATCTCATACCTAACACCTACTCCCTCTCATACCTACTCCCTACTCCCTACACCCTACACCTTTAAGACTAATTGTTATTAATCAAAATCAATTATGAGGA
>CAYSWY010000005.1:0-2589 GCA_964434975.1 uncultured Lyngbya sp. | reverse complement strand
CCTACACCCTACACCTTTAAGACTAATTGTTATTAATCAAAATCAATTATGAGGAATTAAGTTATGAGCAATCTTAAGCCAACTATTGCCTTAATTGGAAATCCTAACTGTGGCAAAACGACTTTATTTAACGCCTTGACTGGGGCAAACCAACGCACGGGAAACTGGCCAGGAGTGACCGTAGACCGCAAAGAAGGTCAATTTAAATATCAGGATACCTCAATTACGGTTGTGGATCTACCGGGGGTTTATTCCCTCGATGCCGAAGACAGTTCTACAGGTATGGATGAACGGGTCGCGAGGGACTATCTGCTGTCCGGGGAAGCTGAATTGGTGATTAATATTATCGATGCCTCTAACCTAGAACGCAACCTCTATTTGACTACCCAGTTAATGGAAATGCGGCTGCCGATGGTCATTGCCCTGAATATGATGGATATTGCTGAAAAACGGGGAATTAAAATTCATCCGCAACAGTTATCAGAAAAGTTAGGATATCCCATTATTCCCATTGTCGCGGCTTCGGGTAAAGGGGTAAGATTACTGATCGAACAAGTGGGGGAAATGTTGCCTCAGCTAACACGAACACCTCGCTATATTGCCTATCCGGCTGTGATTGAAGATGCTTTAGTTGAAATTATTCCTTATATTTATATTACCCACAATAGCAGTCAACGGATGATTGAACCGCGCTGGACTGCGATTAATTTATTACAGTACGATGAACGAGTTGTACCGGAGTTATCGACTTCAGAATTAACCAATATTATTGCCAAACATCGCCATAAAATCCACCAAGTATTAGGAGAAGATATTGATATTTTAGTGGCTGATAGTCGCTACGGATTTATTCAAAGCGTTACTCAAGGGGCAACAGAACGAGTCGGGCAAGTCAGTCATACCGTCTCAGACAAAATCGATCAAATTGTTTTGAACCGTTGGCTGGGTTTACCTGTTTTTTTCGGCATCATGTACCTGATGTTTCTGTTTACCATCAACGTGGGCAGCGCTTTTATTGACTTTTTTGATATTGCAGCCGGAACGATTTTTGTTGATGGGTTAGGTCAATTATTAAATAGTATCGGCACACCGGGATGGTTAATTGCCCTGTTAGCGGATGGGGCCGGGGGTGGGATACAAACTGTTGCCACTTTTATTCCGGTGATTGGGTTTATGTTCCTGTTCCTCTCGATTTTAGAAGATTCTGGCTATATGGCGCGGGCGGCGTTTGTGATGGATCGACTGATGCGGTTTGTGGGACTGCCGGGAAAATCCTTTGTGCCGATGTTAGTGGGGTTTGGTTGTAATGTTCCGGCAATTATGGCAACTCGAACTTTAGAGAATTCCCGCGATCGCCTGATGACTATTTTAATGAACCCCTTTATGTCCTGTGGGGCAAGATTACCCGTTTATGCGTTATTTGCAGCCGCGTTTTTTCCCATCGGCGGACAGAATGTCGTCTTCGGACTTTATCTACTGGGTATTGTGGCAGCCATCTTCACGGGGTTAGTGATGAAACATACCTTGTTAAAACATAAAATTTCTCCCTTTGTGATGGAATTGCCGCCTTATCATATTCCGCAGATCAAAGGAGTTTTATTACGAACTTGGGATCGCTTAAAAGCCTTTTTATGGAAAGCGGGGAAAGTGATTGTATTAATGGTGATGGTGTTAGGATTATTAAACTCTTTGGGAACAGATGGATCGTTTGGTAACCAAGATAGTCAGAATTCCATTCTCAGTCGTACCAGTAAGGCCATTACACCTGTATTTGCCCCGATGGGAGTGACTCAAGAAAACTGGCCAGCTACGGTGGGTTTATTTACGGGTGTTTTTGCCAAAGAAGCCATGGTGGGAACCTTAGATGCAGTTTATGGTCAATTGGCAATTGAAGATAACCCAGAATTGGCAGCAGAGGCAGATGAGTTTAGTTTCTGGGGCGGTATTGGATACGCCTTTGCCACTATTCCAGCTAACTTAGGAGAACTTCCCAGCGCCTTACTCGATCCATTAGGAATAAATATTGGCGATACTGACGATGTCGAAACCGCAGCCGAGGAACAAGAAGTGGCTGTGGGAACCTTTGGGGCAATGGCGAAACGGTTTGATGGTAAAGTCGGGGCATTTGCTTATTTATTATTTGTGTTGTTGTATTTCCCTTGTGTGTCTGCAACAGCGGCAGTTTACCGAGAAACTAATCTCAGTTGGACGGTCTTTATCGCATTATGGACGACTGGACTGGCTTATGTTGTCGCCAGTAGTTTCTATCAAATTGCCCGCTTTGGTCAACATCCCGCTTTTTCTGCCTTTTGGTTAGGGTTAATGGCTGCGGTAACAGCGATCGCAATATTTGGCCTGCGGGTTTCTCGTCCGGTTGATACTGGAAGCGCCTCAGAAACAATAGCGACAGAAACTTAAGCATCGAATTATGATTTTAACCGAACTCCAAACTTATCTTGCCAAACGCCAGAAAGTGTCTCTGGCTGAGTTAGAAACTCATTTTTGCACTGATGCTGATGCCTTACGAGGAATGCTAAACCGACTCATTCGTAAAGGTCGAATTCGTTCACATCTGGCAGAAAAATGTGG